>NZ_JBITLV010000006.1:0-94030 GCF_044465595.1 Spongisporangium articulatum
CGCCTTCGCGATCACCTTCGAAGGACGGCTCACACCGAGCACCACCAACTGAAACCGTCAGACCCGGTTACACCGGAAATCGGACAGTCTCGACGAGAGAACGACCTCGTCGTAGTAGAGGCTGGTGAGCGGCGACCCGGCGGAGGTCTGCGAGGTCGGAGCACTCGATGTTCCGTGGAGTCCTACAGTTTGTGGGTGATGTTCTGCCCTGACTGCGGTACCGGATTGGACGAGGTGCCGGTCGGCTCCAGTTGTCCCGGCTGCAGCGGCAGTCGCCGTTCGGCGAACGTGTACCCCTCGACCGCTGTGGCTCCCGGGGCGGTCGAGCCGCCTCGTGTCGTGGCGGCCTCAAACCTTGCGGACGGCTCGCAGCGGTTGGAGACAGGTTCGGTGGGTTGGCGTTCGACTGCGAACTCGGCTGAGAGCGGCGAACGCCAAACGTTCGCTGGTCGTCCGCCGCGTCACGAGGATGACGTACTCGAAGTCTGCGCGTTGCTGCGCGCCGCGCTCGTGGGACTGGGCCTCAGCCTGGGCCCGTTCGTCGTGGACGGCGGGCGGGTAGACGATGTCGATGCGACCGCCGACACTGCTGACGGCGACACCATTCAGTTGCAGGTCGTTCGGGCCGCGCAAGAGCAGGTGTGGCGACAGCTTGGCCGCGAGGGACAGGCCAGCAGCATGACGACGGATGCAGAGCTGGCCCTCGCCGTGGTCGATGCCGTGAAACACAAGCACGGCAAGTACCCCATGGAGCAACGTGCCCGACTGGTTCTTGCGGTGGATGCCATACGGGCGCCTGGGTTCGCCCTCGATGGGGTGGTCCAGCGCCTGCGCGCCGACTATCGCGTCGAACTGGCTGAGGCCGGCTTTCGGGCCGTCTGGCTGATCGGCCCCTCTCACCAGCAGGTCCACCTACTGGTGAGCGCAGACCACGACCGCCCACTGTGATCGCCGATAGGGCAATCGAACGGGGCTGCGACTGCGCGCCGAACTTGCCCGGTGCCCACCAGCTCGACGGCCAGAGTCGATCGTTAGGCAGCGGACGACGGCGGTCATCATCTGCTCGCAACTACGCGATTTCGCGCCGCTGGGGGATGAGCGGGACCTCCTCCGGACGGCCTTGATTCCGATCGCTCGGCGGGTTTCACCGACGTTCTAAGGGTCCAAGTGTCACGGGGGTACACAGCGGCTCTTGCGCCGCCGGCAGGTCCCTGGCAGAAGCCGTGGCTGCGGCGAACTTGCTGGTCAGCGCGGCGTGGAGTGACCAGCGGAGGTGCTTCTGCCTCGCGCAGGTCTTTCGTCCAGTCGCGGTTCGGTGTGTGGTGCGGCGTACCTGTCGAAGGGTTCCCAACCGCGGGCCAACGATCGCCTGCGTAGCCTCGGCTCATGGGCTTTGAGTCCGTCCCCGGATCGCCGGGAGACGTCGCGGTGCGCCTGGACGGGACCGGGTACCTCAGCGACGACGCTCTCGCCACGGTCACGTTCCTGGCCCTGCGCATGCACCGGCCGCTGCTGCTGGAGGGCGAGCCCGGCACCGGCAAGACCGCGCTCGCCGAAGCCCTGGCCGAGGCCCTGGCGCTGCCGCTGGTGCGGTTGCAGTGCTACGAGGGCATCGACGCGACGCAGGCCCTGTACGACTGGGACTTCCCGCGTCAGATCCTGCACCTGCGCACCCTCGAGGCGTCGGGTGGCACGAGCGCCGAGGCGGCGGAGAAGTCCCTCTACGACGAGCGTTTCCTGCTGGCCCGGCCGGTGCTGGCCGCGCTGCAGCAGGCGCCCGCCGTCCTGCTGGTCGACGAGGTCGACCGGGCGGACGACGAGTTCGAGGCGTTCCTGCTCGAGGTGCTCTCGACGTACCAGGTGAGCATCCCCGAGTTGGGCACCGTCACGGCCGCGCAGCCGCCGGTCGTGGTGCTCACATCGAACCGGACCCGCGAGCTGCACGACGCGCTGAAACGCCGCTGCTTGTACCACTGGATCGACCACCCGGGTCTGGAGCGGGAGGTGGCGATCGTCCGGTCGCGGGCCCCCGAGGTGTCGGAATCGCTCGCGCAGCAGGTGGTTCCGCTGGTCCAGCAGCTGCGCGAGGTCGACCTGCAGAAGCCGCCCGGTGTGGCCGAGACGCTCGACTGGGCGCGGGCCCTGCAGCTGCTCGGCGTCACCCGGCTCGACCTGGAGGCGGCGGCCCGCACGCTCGGGGCGCTGGTGAAGTACCGGGAGGACGCCGAGAAGGTGCGGCACGCGCTGGACCGGATGCTGACGTCGTGACCGCCGCCGTGACCGCCACCGTGACCGCCACCGTGCGCGGGCCGGACGAGATCCTGGTCGGGTTCACCGTGGCGTTGCGGGCCGCCGGGGTCCCGGTGACCCACGACCGGGCCCAGAGCTACCTCGCCGCCGCGGCGCTGGTGGACCTCGGTTCCGTGCGGGGCGTCTACCACGCGGGCCGCGCCACCCTCTGCGCCTCACCCGCGGACCTCCTTCGCTACGACCAGGTCTACGAGTCGTACTTCGACGGCCGCACCGGGTTGCCGCGCGACGTCGTCCCGGTGCCGCGGGCCACGCACGCCCCGGCGCTCGAGCTGGGCGGGGAGGGGGACGACGCCGCCGGGCCGGATGCGGACGCCGAGGCCCGGCGGGTGGCCGCCAGCCGTACCGAACTGCTCCGGCACCGGGACGTCGCGACCCTCACCGCGAACGAGAAGGCCCGGCTGGCGGCCCTGTTCGCGACGCTCGACGTGCGGCTGCCGAGGCGCCGGGCGGTACGCCGCCGCCCGTGGCACCGCGGGGCGGTCGACCCGTCGCGCACGTTACGGGCCAGCCTGCGTCGCATGGGCGAGCCGGCCACCATCGCCTGGCGACGGCGGGCCCACCGGCCGCGTCCCGTCGTCCTGCTGGTCGACGTCTCCGGCTCGATGAGCTCGTACGCCGACGCCCTGCTGCGGCTGGCCCACCGGTTCGCCCAGGCCGGGCCGGCCGTCGAGACGTTCACCCTCGGGACGCGGGTGACCCGGTTGACCCGGGCCCTGGCCGTGCGCGACCCGGACCGGGCGCTGGTCGCGGCGGGAGCCGCCGTCCCGGACTGGTCGGGTGGGACGCGGCTCGGCGAGACCCTGAAGGCCTTCCTGGACCGGTGGGGCCGGCGGGGACTCGCCCGCGGGGCCGTGGTCGTGGTGTTCTCGGACGGCTGGGAACGCGGCGACGCGCGCCTGCTGGGGGAGCAGGTGGCGCGGCTGCGGTTGGTCGCGCACCGGGTCGTGTGGGTCAACCCGCACCGGGGCAAGGCCGGCTACGAGGCGGTGCAGGTCGGGGTCCGGGCCGTGCTGCCGCACGTCGACGACTTCGTGGCCGGGCATTCCCTGGCCGCCTTCGCGGAGCTGACCGAGCTGGTCGCGCGCGCCTGAACGGCCGCACTGTGGCCTGCGTCACCCGGTGTTACCGTGAACGGGTCGGCGACGAGGCCGCACACCAGGGGGTCGCGGATGAGCGACGGTGACCTGCAGGACCGCCGGGTCGAGGCGGTGCGCGACTGGACCTTGTTCATCGAACAGGGCGATGCGGCCGCGCGCGTGCGGCCCGAGATCCTCAGCAGCTGGGGCCGGGCCCGGGAGGCCGACGTCTCGGCCGACGTGAGCGCGGCACCCATGGCCGACGAGTCCGAGACGGCCGCGGTGTGGTGCGACTCGCCCCTCCAGCAGGCGGTCGAGTCGGTCGAGGACGACCTGCGGCGGACCGCGGAGGACGGCGACCTCGTGATCGCCGTGACCGACGCGCGGACCCGGATCCTGTGGACCTACGGCGGCCGGGTGATGCGCCGCAAGGCCGAGAGCGTGCACTTCGTCGCGGGCGGGCGCTGGGACGACGAGTCGGTGGGCACCAACGCCCTCGACCTCGCCAACCGCCTCGATGTCGCGTCGATGGTGTTCAGCGCCGAGCACTACGCCCGCATCGTGCAGAACTGGGTGTGCTGGGCCGCCCCGCTGCACGACCCCGTCTCCGGCAAGCAGCTCGGGGTCGTCGACCTGTCGACGACGTGGGACCGCACCCACCCCATCGGACTGGCCACCGCGCGGGTGATGGCCAAGCTGATCGAGGCGGCCATCCCGGACTCGGCCCACCACCCGTCGGCGCTCGAGGAGACCGACGACCCCGGCCTCGTCATGACCCTGCTCGGCACGGTCGAGACGCGCCTCGACGGGCAGCGACTGTTGTTGAGCCGCAGGCAGTCCGAGGTGCTCGCGCTGCTCGCGTTGCATCCCGAGGGGCTGTCGCTGGAACAGCTGCACGCCATGGTCTACGGCGACGCGGCCATCACCTTCTCGACGCTCAAGGCCGAGGTCAGCCACCTCCGCCAGGCCCTCGGTGGGCAGCTGTCGTCGCGGCCGTACCGGCTGCTGATGCCGGCCGCGACCGACGTCCAGCACGTCCTGACCCTCATCCGCGGCGGCCACGTCCGCGCCGCCGTCGACGCCTACGGCGGCGACCTGTTCCCCGGCTCGGACTCGCCCGCCCTGAACGAACTGGCGGACTACGTGGCGGTCGCCCTGCGCGAGGCGCTGCTGGCCGACCCCGACCCCGACGCCGTCCTGCGCTACAGCGAGGAACTCGCGCCCTACGACCGTGAGGTGGTGGAGGTGTGCCTGCGCCGACTGGCCGCGCACCCGGCGCATCCCGCCGTTCCGTTGCTGAAGGCGCGCCTGGTCGTGGCCGGGCACTGAGCCCAACCTTCCGCCAACCGCTCCGCGCCTAGCGTGAGCCGTCTGACACGGCTCTTGTGAACGAGGGAGTTCCATGACGCGGATCAGTCTCACGGTCGACGGGATGTCGGTGACCGACGACGTCGAGCCTCGGACGTTGCTCGTCCACTACCTGCGCGAGGTGCTCGGCAAGACCGGGACGGTCGTCGGGTGCGACACCAGCAACTGCGGTGCCTGCACCGTGCACCTCAACGGGACGAGCGTGAAGTCGTGCAACGTGCTCGCCGTCCAGGCCGACGGGGGTGAGGTGACCACGATCGAAGGGCTGTCGCGCAACGGCGAACTGCACCCCGTGCAGGAGGCGTTCCGCGAGTGCCACGGCCTGCAGTGCGGCTTCTGCACCCCCGGGATGATCATGCAGGCCACCGACCTGCTGCGGGAGAACCCGCACCCGTCCGAGCAGGAGATCCGGCTCGGGCTGGAGGGAAACCTGTGCCGCTGCACGGGGTATCACAACATCGTGCGGGCGGTGCAGTACGCCGCCGAGCACGCCGACGCCCCGGCCGAGGCGACCGCCGGAGGTGCGCAGTGACCGCCGTCGACGAACGGGCCGCCGCACCGGCCGCCGAGATCGGCCGCGACCGCCGGCGCAAGGAGGACCAGCGCCTGATCACCGGGCGGACCCGCTGGACGGACAACATCACCCTGCCCGGCATGCTGCACCTGGCCATGGTGCGCAGCCCGTTCGCCCATGCGCGGATCAACGGCATCGAGACCTCCGAGGCGGCGGCCGCGCCCCACGTGGTGGCCGTGTGGACCGGCGCCGACTTCGGCGACGAACTCGGCGTGTGCATCAACGCCTGGCCGATCACGCCCGACCAGGTCACGCCCACGCATTCGCCGATGCCCGCCGACCGGGTCGCGTTCGCCGGCGAGATCGTCGCCGTCGTGGTGGCCCGCACCGCGGCCGCCGCGCGCGACGCCGCCGAGCTGGTCGACGTCGACTACGAGGAACTGCCCGCGGCCCTGGACCTGAAGGACGCGGCCGCGGCCACGCCCGAGAACGGCAAGGCCCTGGCCCATCCCGACCTGGGCACCAACAGGTCGGCGCTGTGGGTGTTCGACTCGGCGAACGCCGGCACGGGTGGGAACGTCGAGGACGCGATCGCGGCGGCCCGCGCCGACGGGATCGTGATCGAGCGCGAGTACCGCCAGCAGCGGCTCATCCCGGCCTTCATGGAACCGCGTTCGGTCGTGGTCGACCCGACGGGGGAGCAGAACGTCATGTACTCGGCCACGCAGATCCCGCACATCGTGCGGTTCGCGCTGGCCGCCACGACGGGCGTGCCCGAGTCGAAGATCCGGGTCGTCGCACCGGACGTCGGCGGCGGGTTCGGCGGCAAGCTGCAGGTGACCCCGGAGGAGTGGATCGCCTGGGCGGTCGGGCGCCGGATCGGCAAGCCCGTGAAGTACACCGAAACCCGCTCGGAGAGCCTGCTGGCGGCCCACCACGGGCGCGACCAGTGGCAGAAGCTCACGTTGGCGGCCACCCCCGACGGTTCGGTGACCGGGCTGAAGGTCGAACTGCTCGCCGACCTCGGCGCGTACGTGGCCATCGTCGGCGGGGGCGTGCCGGTGCTCGGGGCGTTCATGTTCAACGCCATCTACAAGTTCCCGGCCTACCACTTCGCCTGTCAGACGGTGCTGACCAACAAGACCTGGACCGACGCCTACCGCGGCGCCGGCCGGCCCGAGGCGACGTACGCGATCGAACGGATCATGGACGAGCTGGCGGTGGAGGTCGGCGTCGACCCGCTGGCGATCCGGGAGAAGAACTGGATCCGGCACGAGGAGTTCCCGTTCACCACCGTGGCCGGGTTGGAGTACGACTCGGGCAACTACGAGGCGGCGACGGCGAAGGCCAAGGAGCTGTTCGGCTACGACGAGCTGCGCGCCGAGCAGCGGGCCCGGCGCGAGTCCGGCGACCCGGTGCAGCTCGGCATCGGCATCTCGACCTTCACCGAGATGTGCGGGCTGGCCCCCTCGCGCGTGCTCGGCTCGCTCGACTACGGCGCGGGCGGCTGGGAGTCGGCCAGCGTGCGGATGCTGGCGACGGGGACCGTCGAGGTGATCACCGGCGCGTCGGCGCACGGGCAGGGCCACGAGACGGCGTTCAGCCAGATCGTCGCCGACCGGCTCGGGGTGCCGTTCGAGGACGTCGAGGTCCTGCACGGCGACACCCAGACGGCCCCGAAAGGCCTGGACACGTACGGTTCCCGGTCGCTCGTCGTCGGTGGCGAGGCCATCGTGCGGGCGGCCGACAAGGTGATCGAGAAGGCCAAGGTGATCGCGGCACACATGCTGGAGGCGTCGGTCGACGACATCGAGTTCGCCGCCGGCCGGTTCACGGTGCGCGGCACCGATCAGGGCACCGGCATCGCCGACGTCGCCCTGGCCACCTTCGCCGCCCACGACCTGCCGGACGGCGTCGAGCCGTCGCTGGACTCGGACGCCACCTTCGACCCGGTGAGCTTCTCGTTCCCGCACGGCACGCACCTGTGCGCGATGGAGGTCGACACGGAGACCGGGGCGCTGCGGATGCGGAAGTACGTGGCCTGCGACGACATCGGCAACATCATCAACCCGCTGATCGTCTCCGGGCAGGTGCACGGCGGGCTGGTGCAGGGCATCGCGCAGGCCCTGTGGGAGGAGGCCGTCTACGACGACTCGGGCACGCTGGTCAGCGGGTCGTTCGTCGACTACCTGCTGCCGACCGCGGCCGACACGATCAGCTTCGACATCGACCACACGACGTCCCCGTCGACCACCAACAGTCTCGGCACCAAGGGCGTCGGCGAGGCCGGGACCATCGCCTCGACCCCGGCCGTGGTCAACGCCGTCGTGGACGCCGTGCGGCACCTCGGGGTGCACGACATCCAGATGCCGTGCACGCCCGAGCGGGTCTGGAAGGCGATCCAGGGCAACGGTTCCGCGGAGTCGATGTCGACGGAGGGCGCGGCCATGCCGCACTTCGACGAGGCCGAACCCGGAGCCGACTCGACGGAAGGAGCGGACCGGTGATCCCGGCGAAGTTCGACTACGTAGCGCCGACCACCGTGGAGGAGGCGCTGACGGCCCTCACCACCAACGGCGAGGACGTGAAGGTGCTGGCCGGCGGGCAGAGCCTGCTGCCGGTGCTGCGCATGCGGCTGAACGCGCCGGATGTCGTCGTCGACCTCGGGCGCATCGACGCCCTGCGCGGGATCCGGGAGGACGGCGACGCGCTCGTGATCGGGGCCATGACCCCGCACGCCGTGGTCGGGTCCGACCCGCTGGTCGCCGCCCATGCGTCGCTCATCACCCAGGCCGTCGAGCACCTGGCCGACGCGCAGGTCCGGCATCGGGGCACGTTCGGGGGTGCCCTCGCGCACGCCGACCCGGCCGGTGACCTCGGGGCGCCGGCCCTGGCCCTCGGGGCGTCGTTCGTCATCGCCGGACCCGGTGGCCCGCGCACCGTGCCGGCCGACGAGTTCTTCGTCGGGCTCTTCGAGACGGTGCTCGGCGAGGACGAGATCCTCACGGAGGTGCGCATTCCCAAGCGGACCGGCTGGGGTGCGCACTACGAGAAGTTCGTGCGCGTCGCCCACCAGTGGCCCATCGTCGCGGTCGCCGCGACCGTGCGGATGGAGGGCGGCACGATCGCCGAGGCCCGGATCGGGTTGACCAACATGGGGTCGACGCCGCTGCGGGCCGCGGCCGTGGAGTCGGCGCTCGTGGGGGCGGCTGCCACGCCCGAGGCGGTGGGAGCGGCCGCCGCGCAGGCCGCCGAGGGCACCAGCCCGCCGTCCGACCTGAACGGCGACGCCGACTACCGCCGGCACCTCGCGACGGTGCTCACCCGCCGGGCCGTGCTCGCCGCCGCCGGGGCCTGACCGTGCAGCTGACCCACCGGTTCCACGTCCCCAGCGACCTCGACGAGACCTGGGCCCACTTCCAGGACGTCGCGGGCCTCGCCGGCTGCTTCCCCGGGGCCCAGGTCCTGTCCGTCGACGGCGACGACTTCACCGGGTCCTGCAAGGTGAAGCTGGGCCCGATCGCCCTGGTCTACACCGGTACGGGGCGGTTCACCGAACGCGACCCGGGCGCCCGGAGACTGGTCGTCGAGGCCAAGGGCAAGGACAAGCGCGGCAACGGAACCGCCGCTGCCACAGCCACTCTGACCATGGGCCCGGCCGGGGGAGGCGGCACCGACGTCGAGGTGCTCACCGACCTGGCCATCACCGGCAAGCCCGCCCAGTTCGGTCGCGGCCTGATCCAGGACGTGTCCGACAAGCTGCTCGGCCAGTTCGTGGACTGCCTCGAACAGCAGCTGGCTCCCGCGCCACCCGAACCGGCGCCCGCGGAGCCGACCGGCCCGGCGCCGTCCGGCGAGCTCCCCGCCCCGGCGTCCTCCAGCGAGCCCTCCGGCCCGGCCGACGCCCCGCCCTTGCGCCCGTCCCGCCCGGCCCCTCAGCAGGCGGAGGCGCTCGACCTGGGCGCCGCCGTCCTGCCCGCCCTGGCCCGGGCCTACTGGAAGCCCGCCGCGATCGGCACCGTGGCCCTGGCCCTCATCATCTGGGTCTGGCGCCGCTGACCCGGACATGCGCATGCGGAGATACCGGACAGACTGAGCCACCCGAGCCCGACAGCGGCCGGACGCAGTACTTCCTCGGAGGATCCAGGAATGGCACGACCCGCCCCGCTCGCCGTCGGTCTGGTGCGAGCGGCTCCCCGCAAGACGATGCAGGAACGGTTCCGGGGGAAGGTCCGGTTCGGCGCCTGGGCCCTCAAAGAGGGCTACGCGCTGGTCGAGACGTTCGAGGTCAGCTCGGCCCCCGCGCAGGACGCGAAGACCATCGGGGCGGTGCGGGACCTGGTCGACCGGTGCTCGATCCCGACGCTCATCGTGATGGACGACGTGCCCGAGCAGGCCGTGGACCGGGTCCGGGTGGGCCACGAGCTGCGGGTGTTGACGGTCGCACCCGAACTCGTCGAAACGCAGCGGTGACGGCGCCCCTGCCGCGGCACGGCTAGTCAGGTTTTCGGCAGGTCGGAGGCTCCATTCTTCGGTGCACCGAGCCGAAGGGAACCTCATGTTCGACCTGATCAACGGACTGCCCGTCCACCCCCTCGTGGTGCACGCCGTGGTGGTGCTCCTGCCGCTGGCCGTGGTGGGCACCGTGGCCCTCGCCGTCCGCCCCGCGTGGCGGGTGGTCTACGGCCCGCTGCTGGTCCTGGTCACGGCGGCGGCCAACCTCATGATCCCCGTGGCGACCTCCAGCGGTGAGGCCCTCGAACGGCACGTCGGCGACCCCGGTCGGCACGCAGAGCTCGGCGACCAGCTGATCTGGTTCGCCCTACCCCTGCTCGTGCTCGACGTGGCCATGGTGTGGCTGGCCCGGGGCCGGCCCACGACCGTGCGGGCCGCCCTGCACTTCTCGCCGCAGGACGTCGCGGCGGACCGGACGGCCGCCACGACGGGGCGGTTGACGAGCGTCGTCGCGGTGCTGGCCGTGGTCGCGGCCCTGGCCGCCGGCGTGCAGGTCTACCGCGTCGGGGACTCCGGCGCCCGGGCGGCCTGGGCCGACCAGGTCGCCCCCAAGTGACCCGCCACGTGATGGAGCGGCCGGGAGCCGCGAGCGTGCCGTGAGCGCGAACGCGCCCAAGATCGGGCACGATCGGACGATGGCCCGCGTCGGCATCTGCGAGGACGATCCCGACGTGCGGCGCGTGCTCGTCGAGGCGCTGCGCTACGCCGGCCACGACGTGGTCACCACCCGCACGGGCCGCGAGGCGATGGCCGCCTTCCGGGAGTCCGCCGCCGTCGACGCCCTGGTGGTCGACATCGGCCTGCCGGACGCCGACGGCCGCGACGTGTGCCAGGCCCTGCGCGCGGCCGGGCAGCAGGCGCCGGTCCTCTTCCTCACGGCCCTGGACGGCGTCCACGACCGGATCTCCGGCTTCCACGCCGGCGGTGACGACTACGTCGGCAAGCCGTTCGCGGTCGGCGAGGTGCTCGTGCGCATCGAGGCCCTGCTGAAACGCACCCGCCCCGCGCCCGCCGCCGCGACCGGTTTGGTCCTCGACCCCGAACGGTTCTCGGTGCGCACCGAGGCGGGGGAGGCGCGGTTGACGCCGACCGAGTTCCGCATCCTGGCCGCCATCGCCGCGGAGCCCGGCACGGTCGTCCGCCGCCGGGCGGTCGTCGCGGCCGGCTGGCCCGACGGGGCGATGGTCTCGGAGAACACCCTCGACTCCTACATCCGCCGGGTGCGGGTGAAGCTGAGTGCCGCCTCCTCGCCGGTGGAGCTCGAGACCGTCCGCGGCGTCGGCTTCGTCCTGCGATGAGGCGCCTTCGGGGGCTCACCCTGCGGCGGGGCGGGGTCCGGGCGCGGGTGGTGCGCAGCACGGTGGCCGTGACGACCGCCGCGATGCTGGCCACCGTCGTGCTGGTCGCGCTCGCGGTGGCCCGGCTGACGGTGGCCCGGGTGGACGCCGACCTGCGCGCCGAGATCGACGCGGCCGCAGCCAATCTGGAGGTCGCCGCCGACGGCACTCCCCACGTCGACGCCGACCAGGAGGAGGACGCCGACGACGCCGTCTGGGTGTTCAACGCGGCCGGGGCGCTGGTCAGCAGCCCGCGGGGTGCCGTCGGGCCCCTGAGCTCGTCGCTGGCCCACGTCCGCCGGGAGACCGCACTCGAGGACGACCGGCGCCGCTACCTGGCCAGCCCCGTGCGCGCCCGGCCCGGTGGACCGGTCGTCGCCGTGCTGGTCGCCTCGCAGAGCACCACCGTCTACCGGGACACCCGGGACGTGGCGATCGGCGGCGTCGTCGCGCTCGGCGTGTTCGTCGTGGTCGGGACGGCGCTGCTGACGGCCTGGACGGTGGGCCGGACGCTGCGGCCGGTGCACCGGATGACGTCGCTCGCCGCGCAGTGGT
This sequence comes from Spongisporangium articulatum, assembly GCF_044465595.1. Lineage (NCBI taxonomy): Bacteria > Bacillati > Actinomycetota > Actinomycetes > Kineosporiales > Kineosporiaceae > Spongisporangium > Spongisporangium articulatum. Next base: position 11,679 of record NZ_JBITLV010000006.1, read on the forward strand.
CGGACCAGGACCTGGACACCCGGTTCGCCCTCGGCGAAGGGGGCGACGAGTTCACCGAACTCGGCCGGACCCTCGACGCCCTGCTGGACCGGGTGGCCACGGCGTTGCGGGACGAGCAGCGGCTCACCGCCGAACTCGCGCACGAGCTGCGCACCCCGCTCACCGCCATTCGGGGCGAGGCGGAACTCGGCCAGCTGGCCGGGCCGCCGGACAGCCGCTACGCCCGGATCGTGGCGCTGGCCGACCGGATGTCCGCGACCATCACCACGCTGCTGGCGGTGGCGCGCCAGCAGGGGGGCGGTCACCGGCGGTGCGACGTGCACGACGTCGTCACCGACCTGGTGTCGTCGTTGCCCGCCGCCGGTGTGGAGGTCGTCGTGGACCTACCCCCCGGGGCCTTCCTGGCGGCCGCGGCCCCCGAACTGGTGGAGCGTGCGGTGGCGCCCGTGCTGGACAACGCCGTGCGCTTCGCCCACCGGCGGGTGTCCGTGGACGCCGCTCTGAGTCCCACGCAGGTCCGGATCATCGTCTCGGACGACGGGCCCGGCGTGGCGGGGGTCGACCCGGAGACGGTCTTCGACGCCGGGGTGCGGGCGGACGACGGGGACGGCGCGGGCCTGGGCCTCACCCTCGCGCGGCGGGTGGCCGCGGCGGCCGGCGGGGACGTCCTCCTCACGTCGGCGGCGCACCCGACGACGTTCGAGGTGCGTCTCCCGCGACGCTGAAAACCGTCATTCCTCAGGCGGTCTCGTTGATCCGCAGGGCCATCAGCGGGCAGGCGGCCACGGCCCGGCGGGCGTGCGGCAGGTCCTCCGGCGGCAGCACCGCGTCCCCGCGGACCCGCTCGCCGGTCGGCAACGGGTAGCCCCACTCGTCGGCGACCAGGAGTCCGGGCAGGAGCTCACTGCACGACCCGTGCCCGTCGCAGCGGGTCCAGTCCACGTGCAGGACGGTCCGAGGGGCTCGGCGGGATGCGGCGGTGGGTCGTTCGCGGGTCGTCTTCACAGTGGACAGCTCCCGTCGAGGTGGGCCCGCACGTGCGGGGCGAAGGTCCGCATCAGGCTGCGGACCAGCCGCACCGTGCCGTCGGGGTGGGCGCACGCGCCGCGACCCTCGACGAGCGCGGCCAGGTGCTCGACCCGGGCGGGCAGGTGCGGGTCGAGCGCGGCGCGCGGTGCATCGTTCGGTGCTGTGTTCGGTGCGGCGGCCAGGTCGCCGAGCGTGGTCGCGAGGCGGGGCAGGCCGTTCACGCAGGGTCCGCACTGCCGGGCGCTCTGCCCGGCCAGGTACGCGACGATCCGGGCGGTCGCCTCGACGGGACAGTGCCGCCGGTCGAGCACGTGCAGGACGCCGGCGCCCGTCGACGCATGCCAGGGCGCCAGCGAGCTCCGGTCCAGGGGCGTGCCGAGCGCGGACGGGGGCAGCCAGGCGCCGTGGTAGCCGCCGACCAGCACGCCGCCCAGCAGGTCGGGCCGCAGGTGCAGGCGGGCGAGCACCTCGCCCACGGCCGTCCCGCGGTCGGCCTCGGTCACCCCGTCGGCGACGACCTCACGGCTGGACCCGGTCACGCTCAGCAGGAACGTGCCGGGGTCGTCGGGCCGGCCCGCCTGACGGAACCACGCCGCGCCGTGCTGGACCAGGAGCGCCAGCTGGGCGCTGGTCTCGGCGTTCACGACCAGGGTCGGGCGGCCGTCCAGGCCCCGCTGCCAGACGGGCACGGCCGGGTCGGTCGGCACCGCGGGGCGACCGTCCAGGGCCGCCACCAGGGCCGACTCCTGTCCCGAGACGAAACCGTCCGGCACGGAACGGAACTCGATGCGACGGCGGTGCCGGGCCAGTTCGTCCTCGAGGGCGGTCGTGGCGATCTGCTCGCCCACCCCCAGGACCACCCGGCGGGCGCCCAGGGCCGTGGCCAGGATGTCGGCGCCGGCCACGACCAGGTCGGGGGCGTGGTACAGCAGCGCCTCGTCCTTGCGGGCGAGGGGCTCGCCCTCCATCGCGTTGACCACCACGGCCGGACGACGACTCTGCGCCGCGACCCCGGCCAGCTTGCGGGCGGTCGGGAACCCGGCGCCGCCGCGGCCGGTCAGGCCCGCGGTCTGGAGGAGGTCGAGCAGCCGGGTCAGGTCCGGGCGGGCCGTCACCCGCCCGGGGCGGGCGGCGAGCAGGCGCGGGGCGGGGCCCGGCAGCAGGAGCCAGCCGGTGGCGTGGGTCGCGGCGGTGTCCACGGCGGTCGTCATGCCGGGACCCCCTGGCGACGGGGCAGCGTGCGCGGTGTGCGCTTCCGGCCGCGTTCGCGGTGGTGGCCGCTCAGGCGCCAACCCACGGACGCGACCACCGACACGGTGCACACCCCGACGAGGACGCGCAGCCAGGTCGCGCCCGCGTCGGTCCCGTTCCCGAGGGCGTGCAGCGCGGCCACGGGCCACAACCCGTACGTGGCCCAGTGCACCGCGCGGAACACGCGCGGACCGAGCCGGTGGCGCAGCAGGCTGACCACCGTGATCACCACGAGCAGGTCCACGGCCAGCGTGCCCAGGCCCTGCCAGAGCGGCTTGAACTGGCCCGCGAACGGGACGACGGCGTCGAACCAGCGCAGCTGGGCGTAGGGGTCGATCATCAGGGTGCCGACGTGGACGGCGACGAGCGTGGTCCCCGTGAGGGCCGCCGTCCGGTGCAGCTCGTTGACGCCGAACCGGCCCAGACCGGCCAGCGGACGGCCCGACCGGGCCACGACGCCGAGGACGAGGGCGAGCGTGAACACGCTCAGCGCCACGACGCCCGTGCCGCGGGCCAGCATCCAGGCCGCCTGGTCGGTGACGGTGTTCATCGGTTCGCCTCCTCGGGGAAGCCGTTCAGGGTCAGGATCCGGCCGTCGCGGGCGACGAGCCGCGCTGCGAGGCCGGTGTCCGCGATCCACTCGGGGGCGTCGTCCCCGAGCACGAGGGCGGCTGTGGACGCCGTGTTGGCCGCCACGCAGGTCGGCGCGGCGACCGTGACGGTGCGCCAGGGCCCGTCGCCGCTGCGCCCGGTCCGCGGGTCGACGACGTGGTGGCCGCCATCCGGGGAGCCGTCCCGGCGCCGGTGCACGGTGCTCGACGTCGCGACCGCCCCGCCCGCGGCGAGGGAGACGCCGGCCGCCGGGTCGTCCGGGTGGTCCTGGACGTCGATCTGCCAGCCGGACGACGGTCCGCCGCGGCTGGCCAGGTCGCCGCCCAGGCCGACGAGGACGCCGCAGCCGAACTCCCGCTGGACCCTGGCCGCCACCAGGTCGGCGGCGTGGGCCTTGCCGGTGGCGCCCAGATCGAGCCGGGCGCCCGCAGGCAGGGTGACCACGCCGTCCCGCACCGAGATGTCTCGCCAGGCCTCGGGGGCCGGACCGGTGGCGGTCGGGCTGACCAGGCCGTCGGTGTCCGCCGCCGCCCGCAGCGCCACCTCGAGGAACGAGGCGAGCAGCGGCGACACCGGGGTGGTGCCGGCGGCCAGCCGGTTGAGCTCGCTGTCGGCGGTGAACGTGTCGATCGCGGCGGTGATCTCGTCCATCAGGTCGTTCGCCGCCGCGTAGGCCGCCGACGTCGCCAGGACGTCGGTGACGACCAGCCGGCACGCACAGGTCCAGCGGGTCCAGGTGCGCGCCCCGACGACCGTGCGCGGGCGCTGGGCGGTGACGGTCACGGGTCAGGAGCCGTGCGTCGAACCGTGCGACGAGGAGCCCTTGGGGGCGCTGACCACGGGCTTGTGCTTCTTCTTGGTCTTCTTCTTGTGCGCGGAGCTCGCGGTCAGTGAGGTGCCGGAGGTGCTGCTCGCCCCGTCGTCACCCCCGGCCGTCACGGTGCTGCCGCCCGTCGTGCCCGTCGTGCCGGTCGTGCCGGCGGGTTCGGAGGCGGCGAGCACCGACTGGGCGCCGAGCCCGGCGGCCAGGGCCAGCGAGCCGAGGGCGGCCCCGCCGATGAGGGCGACCCGGGCCTGGGCGGTGCGGGCGGCGGCCGATCGGCGCCGGATCGTCGCGGCGTCACGGGGGTTGGTCATGGTGCTCCTGTCGTCGGGCGTTACCCCACGATGAGCCCCGGCTGCTGCCGATAACCTGACTGGGCCCTCCTCGTCACGTAGACCCGGTGGGCCATGATCACGACGGCCAACCAGGACGTCGCCAGCAGCCAGGCGACCAGGACGTCCGTCAGCCAGTGGTGGCCGAGGTAGATCCGGGTCAGGCCCATCGTCACGGCGAATCCGCCGGCCACCGCGACCGTCAGGGTGCGCGACCACGTCCGGCGCTGCCGGATGACGACGAGATAGGCCACGATCCCGGCCAGGGCCCAGGCGTTCAGGGCGTGCCCGCTCGGGAACGAGTAGGTCGTCTCGAACGGCGGGACGGCGTCGGCGAACGGCGGGCGCGGGCGGGCGACGACCGCCTTGCCGACCATCGTCATCGCCAGGGAGCCCAGACCGGTGATCAGGGTCAGGACCGGCGGCAGCCACCAACGCCACCAGGCCGCGAGCGTGAGGGCCGCGACCGTGGCCAGCACCGGCATTCCGACCGTGCCGCCCAGCCAGGTGTAGTCGGTGATGATCCGGTCGGCGGCGGGCGTCCGCAGCGAGACCGCGGCCTGCAGCACGGCCGGGTCGAGCGAGGCGACCCCGTCCGCCTCCACGACGGCGTCGTACACCTCCGCGGCGGCGGCGGTGAGCAGGAGGACCAGCGTCAGGCCGGCGCCCAGCGTGACGGCCAGGAGCGGTTCGGACCGCAGGAACGCGAGGGCGGCCCGCGCGCGCGGTCGGCTCCGGGTGCTGGTCTCGCTCAATCGTCGCTCCCTGGTCCACGAGGTCTGGCACAGTTGCCGTCCGCTGGTTACTGACGAGTCAACGAAGACGGCCGCCGAATGGTGTCGGCGGAAGAGGTGGGCAGGATGCCGGAGGTCAGCAGGCGCACCGCGCTCGCGGGGCTGGGTCTGGGGGCGGCGGAGGTCGCGGCCCGGGCCGGTCTCGCCCGGCCGTCCGGTTCGGCGCGGCGCGGGCCGTCCCACCGGGAGGTGACGACTCGCGCCCTCGTCATCGGCAGCGGCGTCGGGGGCGCCATCACCGCGTTCCGGCTGTCGCAGGCGGGCGTGCAGACCCTGGTGCTCGAGCGCGGCCGCCGCTGGGCCGTCACCCCGCGGGGTAACACCTTCGCCAGCACCGAGCGGCTCGACGGGCGCGCCCTCTACCTCGAGCCGCGGGCCGGTCGGCACGGCCGGATGAAGGGCCGGACGAACCTGGGCGTCGTGGAGATCGTGCCCGGCGACGGCCTGCCGGTGGTGCGCGGGGCCGGCGTCGGGGGCGGCACCCTGGTCTACGCGGGCGCCACGATCAGGCCGGGGGAGGCCGTGTTCCGGCGGATTCTGCCCACCGTCGGCTGGGAGTCGATGGACGCCGAGTACTACCCCCGCGCGGCTCGCCGGTTGCGCGCGACCCCGCTGCCGCAGGACCTGCTGAACCACCCGCACTGGACGGGGGTGCGCGAGTTCCTGGCCATGGGGCGGGCCGCCGGGCTGCGGACGGAGCTGGTGCGCCAGACCGTCGACTGGGACGTCGTCCGGCAGGAACTGGCCGGGACGCGGGTCCCGGCCCTGAGCGCGGGCCAGTACCTGCTCGGGGTGAACAGCGGGGCCCGGAACTCGGTGGACCGGACGTACCTGGCCGACGCCGAGCGCACCGGCCTGGTCACGGTGGCTCCGCTGCACCGGGTGACCGGCCTGACCTTCGACGCCGCCCGGCGCCGGTATCGCGTGGCCGTCGAACGGCTCGACGAGCACGGCGCGGTGGCCGAGTACCTCACCGTCACGGCCGGCAGTGTGTTCTGCGCGGCCGGCTCGGTGGGCACGGCCCAGCTGCTGGTCGCGGCTCGGCAGACGGGCGCGCTGCCGGAACTGAACGAGCACGTCGGGCGCCACTGGGGCGGCAACGGTGACGCGGGCTGGTTCTACCTGAACGTGCCCGGAGCCGGGGGAGGACGGCAGGGCGGTGGCATCAGTGCCGCCGTCCGCGACGAGAGCGACCCCGCCGCGCCGGTGACGCTCGAGCAGGCCGGGGTCCCCGTGCCGCTCAAGACGCATGCCATGCCGGTGCTCGGCATGGGCTTCTGCGCGCCCGCCGGTGAGTTCCGGTTCCACCCGGCCACCGGTGCCGTTCGCCCGACCTGGCCCGCCGCGGTCGAGCCGACCGACGCGGCGGGTCTGCGGCGGATGGCCCTCACGCTCCGGGCGGGCTCGCACTCGACGAGACCGGGACCGTTGGCTCCTCTGGAGGGAGCTCTCGCCCGACTGGCCGGCGACGTCGGCCGGTTGACCGACAGGCTCGGGCTCTCGCCGTCCCAGAACGGCGTGCTGCGGGCGCTGCTCGGCATCCCGCGCGGCGGCGTGGACGCCACCTCCGTGAGGTTCACCGGGCATCCCCTGGGCGGTGCGGTGCTGGACGCGGCCTGCGACAACCACGGGCGGCTGCGCGGCTACCCCGGGCTCTACGTCATGGACGCGGCGCTGATCCCGGCCTCGACCGGTGGGGTGAACCCCACCTGGACCATCGCCGCGCTCGTCGAACGATGCCTCGACACGGTGCTGCGCGAGGACGTCGGGCGTCTGGTCTGACGCTGGTGGCGAGCCCGGGTCAGAACGCCCCGGGCTGGGGTTCGCGCTCGGCCAGCAGGTCCAGGAACGCCTGCACGGCCCGGCTGAGCGGGCGGCCGGCCGCGGTGGCGACGTACAGGGACCACTCGATCTCCGGGTCCGGCCGGCGCTCGACGACCCGCTCCTCACGCGGGTGGAGCACGCGCGGGACGACGGCGACGCCCAACCCGGCGCCGACGTAGTCGGGCACCACCGTCAGGTCCGAGACCTCCACCGTCACGTGCCGGGTCGCGCCCAGGGCCCGGAACCGCCGGTCCACCTCCATCCGGTTGCCGAACCCGCTGAGGGTGTCGACGAAGGCCTCCCCGGCCAGTTCGTCGAGGGCCAGCGGGCTCTCCTCACCGGCGAGCCGGTGGTCGTGGGGGAGCAGGACGACGAACGGCAGCCGGGCCAGCTCCCGGCAGGTCAGGCCGCCCAGTTCGGAGGCCGGCAGGCCGATCAGGGCGATGTCCAGACGGCCGTTGCGCAGATCCTCCGCCAGCCCGCTGGAGCCGGTGGGTGAGGCTCGCAACTGGACGTCGACCGCCGGGTGCCGGGCGTGGAAGTCGCCGCACAGCCCGGGCAGGTCGACGAGACCCAGGCCGGTCAGGGTGCCGACGCGGACGTGCCCGCGCAGCACCGCGGAGGACTCCCGGACGGCGTCGCGGGCGTGGGCCTCCGCGGCGAGCACGGCCCGGGCCTCCGGCAGGAACGCCTCGCCGGCGGCGGACAGCGTGACCCGGCGGGTGGACCGGTCGAACAGGCTGGCGTCGAGATCGGCTTCCAGCGCCTTGATCCCTGCCGACACCGTCGACTGGGCCGCGAAGACCCGGGCGGCCGCGGTCGTGAAGTTCAGTTCCTCGGCGACGGCCAGGAAGTACTCGATCTGACGGGTGTCCACGAGAGCAATATATCGGTGTCGCCGATTGCTGCCATGAGCGACATTCGTTGGACTCGATCGACGGATCGCAGGATGCTCGTCGCATGTCCACTGACACCCTCACTCGTGCGGCCGCGCCGGCCCGGCCGCGTCCGCTCGTCACGCACGGCGCCGGCTTCTGGGTCGTGGGCTGGGCCTTCCTGGTGGCCATGGCCTTCTCGACGGTGCCCACCCCGCTGTACGCGATCTACCAGGCCCGGGACGGCTTCCCGACGTACGTCGTCACCATCGTCTTCGCCTCCTACGCCGTCGGCGTCTCCGCCAGCCTGTACCTGGCGGGTCACCTCTCGGACTGGTTCGGACGGCGGCCCGTCGTCCTGATCGCGCTGCTGACCGAGGTGCTCTCGGCGGCCGTCTTCCTGCTCTGGCAGTCGGTTCCCGCGCTTGTCGTCGCCCGCTTCGTCGGCGGACTCGGGATCGGCGTCCTGACCGCAACGGCCACCGCCCACCTGGCCGAACTGAACGCCACCGCACGTCCCGGCCGGGGCCGCCGGGCCGTCACCGTCGCCACCGGGGTCAACCTGGGCGGCCTCGCGGTCGGCCCGCTGATCGGCGGCGTCCTCGCCCAGTACGTGACCCGCCCGTTGGAGACGCCCTACGCGATCTTCCTCGTGCTGCTGGTCGTGTCCGCGCTCGCCGTGGCCGTGGTGCCCGAGACCGTCGAGCGGCCCGCGGAACGCCCGGCCTACCGCCCCCAGCAGGTCCGGCTACCGGGCGAGACCCGGTCGACGTTCGCGGCCGCCGCCGTCGGTGCCGCCGCGGCCTTCTCCGTGATGGGCCTCTTCATGTCGCTGGCCCCGACCGTCCTGGCCGGCACTCTGCACGTAACGTCCCGGCTGGCCGCCGGCGCGGTCGCCTTCTCCGTGCTGGCCGCGGCCACCGTCGCGCAACTGGCCCTCGGTGGCCTGACCCCGCGCCGCCAGCTGTCGATCGGCCTCGTCGTCATGCCGGCCGGTCTCGTGCTCATCGCCGCGAGCGTGGCCGCCGCGGTCACCTGGCTCTTCGTGGCCGGGGCGGTCGTCGCGGGCGTCGGCCTCGGGCTGGTGTTCAAGGCCGCCGCCGCCACGGCGGCCGGGCTGGCCGCCCCGCAGGCGCGCGGCGAGACGATGGCCGCCTTCTTCCTGATCGCCTACGTGGGCCTGGCGGTACCGGTGCTGCTCATCGGCGCGGCCCTCAGCCAGTTCGAGACCCGTCCCGTGGTGCTGGTCTTCACCGCCGTCGTGGGCGTGGCCGTCGTCGGCGCGGGCCTGAAGGTCCTGCGGGCACTGCGCTGACGTCGCCGCTCTGACGGTGAGGAGCGCCCGGCGACGTCACGGCGTCGTCGGGTGCTCCTTCATCCAGGCGTCGAGGCGGTCGTAGGCCTGCCGCCGCGGTTCGGCGAGGGACAGGAAGATGTCGTGCCGGGCGTCCGGGACGGCGACCGTCGTGACGTCGGCACCGAGACTGCCCGCCCAGTGCGCGATCTGGCGCACGTCGAGCACCAGGTCGGCCCGGTCGCTGGCCTCGGTGTACGTCGGTTTGAAGCTGGTCTTGTCGGAGTGCAGCACCAGGGTCGGGACGCCGACCTCCACCCCACGGTGCACGGTTGCATGGCCCCGGCGCACGGCGTTGAGCCAGCCGATCGTGACCGGGAACCCGGACAGCGGTTTCAGGTCGACGTCGTAATCCCACTCGCCGCTCTTGCTGAGGTGCAGCGTGTCGCCGTAGACGCTCTCGGGCAGCTTCAGCGCGCGGAAGGGTCGCACCAGGGCGAGGACGCGCAGCAGCCAGGTCACCGGGCCCCGCATCACGGGCGGTCCCTGGAGGTCGAGCCAGGGGCTGTTCAGCACCAGGCGCCTGACCGGTGACGGGCGGCCCGCGCGGCGTTGCCGGTCGAGGTAGAGCGGGGCGATCAGCCCGCCGGTGGAGTGTGCGACCAGCGTGACCGGCAGGCCGGGGTGAGCGGCCTCGATCAGGGCCAGGGTGCGGTCGAGCTCGTCGTCGTACAGCTCGAGCGTCGAGCAGTAGTGGGCCGTCTGGCCCGGACGCCGGGCGCGGCCGCACTTGCGCAGGTCCAGCCCGTAGAAAGCCTGGCCCCGCGCGTCGAAGAAGTCGGCCAACTCCCTCTGGAAGAAGTAGTCCGAGAACCCGTGCACGTAGAGCGCGACGCCGGTGACGTCGTCCGGTGCGGAAGGGGCGCGCCGGACGACGACCGCCGCGACGCGGCCCTCGCCGTCCGGGTCCCGGCCGAGGTCGAACGTGTGCTGTTCGTACCCGGCGCCCAGGATGTCGGGCTGCCAAGTCGGGTCGGTCTGTCGGGCCAGGTCGGTCACGTGAGCGATCATCGCACCATGCACCTGCCGATCCTCGACCTGTCCCAGCTCGACGCCGGTGAGGCCGCCGCGACCTCCTTTCGGGACGCGCTGCGTGAGGCGACGCACCACGTCGGCTTCTTCTACCTGGTGGGGCACGGCATCCCGGACGACGTCACCGTGCGGGCGTTCGCGGCCGCCGAGCGGTTCTTCGCGCTCCCGCTCGAGGAGAAGACCGCCGTCCAGATGCTGAACAGCCCGCACTTCCGCGGGTACACGCGCACCGGGGGAGAGTTCACGCAGGGGCGCGTCGACTGGCGGGAACAGATCGACCTCGGTCCGGACCGGGAGGCCGTGGACGACGGGGGCGCGCCGGCGTTCATGCGGCTGCAGGGCCCCAACCAGTGGCCCGCGGCCCAACCCGAGCTGCGCGAGGTGTTCACCGACTGGGCGCAGCGGTGCTCGGAGGTGGCCATCCGCCTGATGCGCTCGTGGGCCCTGGCTCTCGGGAGCCCCCAGGACGTGTTCGACGCCGCGTTCGCGCCCGACCCGTCGTACCTGATGAAGTTGATCCGCTACCCGGGGCGCGCTGAGGAGGACGGGCAGGGCGTCGGGGCGCACAAGGACACCGGCGTCCTGACGTTGCTCATGGTCGAACCTGGGAAGGACGGCCTGCAGGTCGGCTACGAGGAGGGCTGGATCGACGCGCCGGCGGTGCCCGGTGCGTTCGTGGTGAACATCGGTGAGCTGATGGAACACGCCACCGGCGGGTACCTGAAAGCGACCGTGCACCGGGTCGTCTCGCCGCCGCTCGATCAGACGCGCGTGTCGATCCCGTTCTTCTTCAACCCGGCCCTCGATTCGACGTTCCCCACGCTGACCCTGCCGCCCGAGCTGGCCGCTCAGGCGCGCGGCGTGACCGACGACCCGGACAACGTCATCACCGGCACTCTGGGCGCGAACATGCTGAAGTCCCGCCTGCGCGCCCACCCGGACGTCGCCGCCGCCCACCACGCAGACCTGCTCGCTTGACAGAGCGCGTCTTGGCCGCTGGACACAGTCCGCCGTCCGCATGATTCTCGAGGACTGGGGCCTGAAGTGACGACGTTACGGGGAGCCCATGGACTGGGTATGGCAGCAACTTGCAGCGGTAGTTGCCGTGGTTGTAGGTGCGGTGTCGTCGTACGTGACCCTGCGTGCCGGAGAGAAGGCGCGCTGGCAGCGAGAGCTCCCTCTAAGGTGGAACGTTCACACACTCGACGCTTACGACGATTATGCCAAGGCAGTGAAAGCCGTCATGGAAGTCGCGCTACGGATCACGAAGAGTCGTGGTTACGCATATCCGGGCCAGATGATGACACCAGAAGACGGTCTAGTGCGCATGGATTCCTTGGAGTCTGAGCGAGCGGCACGGTGGGAGCGCGTTCTGCTACTTGGTGGCCCAGAGTCGGTAGCAGCTGCCCGGAGGTGGCATCAAACCGTATGGGCTCTTGAACGAATCGCCCGGGGGACCGAGCTTCCAAGCCATGAAGCGTTCGCGAATCTGATCGCGGAAAACTCCATCACAAGAGAGCATTTCTACGCGGCGGCAAGAACTGAGCTTGGCATTCTGGGTGCCCTACCGCCAGCCAACCATGTCTGGATCTACGGCCAAGAGCATGGTCAACGAGCACCCGACGCAGAGTGATGTGGCCGATGGCTAGGGCGGTGCTCAGCCGCAGCATCGACCGTCGGTGCGTGCTGCGCCGACGGTGAGCAGGTTGGTGCCCACCGCGATAACCGCGGCGTGTGAGGGCGTACCGAGGCTCACCGGTTCCGGGATCGGGTCGGCGCAGCAGACTCCTGTCTCGGGGAGGTCGAGCTGCACGTCGCGGGCCTCCCCCCAGTCGCCGGCCAGGGCCGCGGTGACGGAGCGGACCTGCTCGTAGCCGGTGGCCAGCAGGAAGGTGGGGGCGCGGCCGTAACTCTTCATACCGACCGCGTAGTAGCCGGTTTCGGGATGCGTGAGCTGGTCGACCCCGTGCGGAGGGACCGTCCCGCAGGAGTGTTCGTTGGGGTCGATGAGGGGTGCGAGGTCGCGGGTCGACTCCAGAATCGGGTCGAGGTCGATGCGTAGCTCGGTGGCGAAGGAGAAGTCGGCCCGGAAGCCGGTGGCCACGACGACCCGATCGGCGGCGAGCGTGCGTTCGGTGCTCGTGTCGCCGCCCGGCGCACGACCGGTGACCAGCAGTCGGCCGTCCTGCTCGTGGACGGCGACCGCATGGAACCCGGTGACGACCTCGGCCTGGCCGGCGTCGACGAGCCGGTGGAGTTCGTGACCCAGTTCGCCCCGGGCGGGCAGTTCGTCGGCGGTCTCGCCACCGAACGCCTTGTCGGCGGAGTCGCGCCGCAGGGCCCAGGTGATGCGGGTGCCGGGCTCGGCCTGCGCCAACTCGGCCAGGGACAGCAGGGTGTTGGCCGCCGAGTGTCCGGCGCCGACGACCAGGGTGTGCCGCCCGGCGAAGAGACCTCGGTCGGCGCCCAGCACGTCGGGCATGGCCGGGTCGAGGCGCCCGGCTAGGGCGCGCTCACCGCGGGCCGGAAGACCGTTGGCGCCCAACGGGTTCGGTGTGAACCAGGTGCCGGTCGCGTCGATCACGGCCCGGGCCAGGAGCTCGGACTCGTCCTCGAGGCGCACCAGGAAGGGGACGCCGTCCCGGTCGGCGGTCCGCACCCGGTCGAGGCCTTCCCGGGCGATGCCCGTGACGCGGGCCCCGTACCGGATGTGCGGTGCGAGGGCCGGGTGCTCGGCCAGCGGCCGGAGGTAGCGGGCGACGAGGTCGGCGCCCGTGGGCAGGTCCTCGGCGGGCGGTTCCTGCCAGCCGGTCGGCTCCAGCAGGCGTCGCGCCGCGGCGTCCGTGCTGAACCGCCACGGGCTGAAGAACCGGACGTGGCTCCACTCGCGCACGGCGGCGCCGGGACCGTCGCCCGCTTCGAGGACCACGAACGGCAGGCCGCGTTCGTGCAGCTGGGCCGCGGCCGCCAGACCGACCGGCCCGGCGCCGATCACGGCGACGGGCAGCGAAGCAGGTAGGGACATGTCCCGACTCCTTGTCTAGAAGATTATCTAAGCAGAAGGGTGGATCGATGATTAGATATCTGTCAAGATAGAAACATGTCGAAGCAGGCCGTTCAGCTGACGTCTCGCCCCGGTGAATCCGGTCCGAGCCCGGCGTGCTGCACGCCGACGAACGGCGCGGCCATGCCGGTCGAACAAGCCGTCGACCTGGCGAAGATGTTCAAGGCGCTGGGCGACCCGGTGCGCCTGCGCCTGCTGTCGTTGATCGCCGCACACGCCCCCGAGGCGTGCGTGTGCGACCTGACCGACGCCTTCGACCTCACCGGCCCGACCATCTCGTACCACCTGAAGACATTGCGGCAGGCCGGCCTGGTCGACTGCGTGCGCCGGGGGACCTGGGTCTACTACTGGATCCGGCCGGAGGTCCTGACAGCGATGGGGGACCTGCTGGCCGGCTTCGACAGCAGGCCGCAGGTCGCGTGAGGCTGAGCCCCCGGGCCCTCCTGGCCGAGCTGGTCGGGACCGCCCTCCTGGTCACGGTGGTCGTCGGTTCGGGGATCGCCGCGCAGCGGCTGTCGCCCGGCGACCTCGGGCTGCAGCTGCTGGAGAACAGCACCGCGACCGTGTTCGGCCTCGCCGTGCTGATCGTCCTGTTCGGTCCGGCCTCCGGCGCCCACTTCAACCCCGTCGTCACGCTCGTCGAGCGGCTGCTGGGCGGGGCGGGTGGCCGTCGCCTCCCCGGCGTCGAGGTCGTCGCCTACTGGGCCGCCCAGATCGCCGGCGCCGTGCTCGGCGCCATCCTGGCCAACGCGATGTACGACCTGAACCCGGTCAGCATCTCCGCGCACCAACGGTTCACCGCCGCGACCGGGCTGGCCGAGATCGTGGCCACCGCCGGGCTGGTCAGCCTCGTCTTCGCCCTCGCCCGGACGGGGCGCAGCGCCTTGGCCGCCCCCGCCGTCGGCGCCTACATCGGCTCCGCCTACTGGTTCACCAGCTCGACGTCGTTCGCCAACCCGGCCGTGACGATCGGGCGGATGTTCTCCGACACCTTCGCAGGCATCGCGCCGGCCTCCGTCCCCGGCTTCCTCGGCGCCCAGCTCGTCGGGGCCCTGCTGGGTGCGGGTCTGGTGATCGCCCTCTACCCCGAAAGGACCGCATCATGAGCACGGCCGTCCCCGGTTCCAAGCCGTCCGTCCTGTTCGTCTGTGTCCACAACGCCGGCCGCTCCCAGATGGCCGCCGGCTGGCTCACCGCCCTGGCCGGTGACGCGATCGAGGTCCGCTCCGCCGGCACGGCCCCGGCCGATCAGGTCAACCCGGTCGCCGTCGAGGCGATGCGCGAGGTCGGCATCGACATCACCGCCGCCACCCCGAAAGTCCTCACCGGGGAAGCCGTTCAGGCCAGCGACGTGGTCATCACCATGGGCTGCGGCGACACGTGCCCGTACTACCCGGGCACCCGCTACCTCGACTGGACGCTCGACGACCCGGCCGGTCAGAGCATCGAGGCCGTGCGACCCATCCGCGACGAGATCCGCCGCCGCGTCGAGGGGCTGATCGCCGAACTGCTCCCGTCCTGACGGGCAGCAGCTAGGCAGAAGAGCAGAGCGCTCAGTCTGTGGTTCCGGCGGTTGGAACTGCCTCGCTCATACACCCGGTATCCACCGCTAAAGGGTCGGAGGCCGCCGCCTAGCGGTGGTTTCGGGGAGTATGAGCCCAGTACGTGCCCGGCCGCAGTCGCCAAACGAAGAAACCCCCAGCTGAGCTGGGGGTTCTTGGTGGGCGATACAAGGATTGAACTTGTGACCTCTTCCGTGTCAAGGAAGCGCTCTCCCACTGAGCTAATCGCCCGTGACCGGCGCGGAACCGGTCGCGATGGGAACGAGGTGGAGACGGGATTTGAACCCGTGTAGACGGCTTTGCAGGCCGTTGCCTCGCCTCTCGGCCACTCCACCGTGAGGCTTGTCCAACCTCGGCTAGACCCTCCGAGCGGACGACGGGATTCGAACCCGCGACCCTCACCTTGGCAAGGTGATGCTCTACCAACTGAGCCACGTCCGCATGCGCGCAACAGGACCCCACCAAGATCGTGGGGCGCCCTCCGAGCGCTCCGTAACGTTAGCCGAACCGCCGAGCACTAGTCCAACCGGATCGCCGGTGTCGCGCACGCCCTGGCTACCTTGTGGCTGTGACCACCCCCGGCCGGCGTCCGAGCGGCCCCGCCGCCTGGTTCGGCGGCACCCTGGCCACCGGACTCTCGCGCGTCACGGACGACCCGGACGAACTGGACAGCGGCGGCTGGTGGGCGGTGCTGGTCACCTTCGAGGGGGAGCGCCGGTTCTACCGCTTCGACCACCGGACGCCGTCCGCCCGGCCCCCGTCGTCCACGCCCCTCCCGCCGCGGGAACCGTGGGTGTCCTCGCTGGACCGGCCCGCCTACGAGCGCGCGGTCGGGCAGATCCGGGACCGGATCCGCGAGGGCGACGTCTACCAGGTCAACCTCTGCCGCACGCTGAGCACGCCGCAGCACCCGGACGACGACCCGTGGGCCCTGGCGGCCGCCCTGGCGGACCACAACCCGGCCCCCTGGGCGGGGGTGATCGACGCCCCGGCGAGTGGCGACGTCCGGGCGACCCGGCTCGTGACGGCGTCCCCCGAACTGGGCCTGGCCCGCGACGGCCTGCAGCTCACCAGCTCGCCGATCAAGGGAACCGCCCCCACGGCGGCCGAGCTGCTGCCCAAGGACACGGCCGAGAACGTGATGATCGTCGACCTCGTCCGCAACGACCTGCAGCGGGTCTGCGAACCGGGCACGGTCGCCGTCCCGGCCCTCCTGACCGTCGAGCACCACCCGGGTCTGGTGCACCTGGTCTCGACCGTGAGCGGCACGCTGCGACCCGGTACGGGCTGGCGGGCGATCCTCGAGGCGCTGACCCCGGCGGGTTCGGTGTCGGGAGCGCCGAAGTCGAGCGCCCTGACCGCGATCCGGGCGCTGGAACCCGTCGAGCGCGGGCCGTACTGCGGTCTGGTCGGATTCGTCGATGCGGACGCCGGATGTGCGAGGCTGGCCGTCGCGATCCGGACGTTCTGGTGGGACGACGGGCGCCTGCACTTCGGGACGGGCGCCGGCATCACCTGGGGGTCGGATCCGCGACGCGAGTGGGACGAGACGGAACTGAAGGCTCGCCACCTGGTCAGGGTGGCCGGCGGGATGGCGAGGCAGGGACAGCCGTGACGACTCTGTGGGTGAACGGGCGCATCGTGGCGCCGGGGGAGTCGGGCGTATCCGCCCTCGACCACGGTCTGACCGTCGGGGACGGCATCTTCGAGACGGCCCTGGTGGACGACGGGCGCCCGTTCGCGCTCACCCGGCACCTGCGTCGCCTGGAGCGGTCGGCCGCGCTGGTCGGGATGAGCACACCCACCGAGACCGAGATCCGGGCCGCGATCGAGGAGACCCTGGCCGCCGCGGCCGCGACCAGCCCGGTGACGCACGGGCGGCTGCGCATCACGGTCACCTCGGGCGTGGGGCCGCTGGGCTCCGACCGGGGCGACGCCGCGCCGTCCCTGATCGTCGGCGTGGTGCCGACGGGCGCCTGGCCGGCCGAGGTCCGGGCCGTGACCGTGCCCTGGACCCGCAACGAGCGCTCGGCCGTGGCCGGCGCCAAGACGACCTCCTACGCCGAGAACGTGGTGGCTCTGGCCGAGGCGCACCGGCGCGACGCGCACGAGGCGCTGCTGGCCAACACCCGCGGCGAGCTGTGCGAGGGCACCGGCTCGAACGTCGTGGTGGTGCTGGACGGCGAACTGCTCACCCCGCCGCTGAGCTCCGGCTGCCTCGCGGGCATCACCCGGGAGCTGTTTCTCGAGTGGGCCGGTCAGGAGGGCCTGGCGGTGGTCGAGAAGGACCTGCCGTTCGACGTCCTGGCCGAGGCCGAAGGCGTGCTGCTGACCAGCTCGACCCGCGGCGTCCAGCCCCTGGCGGCGATCGACGGGCGCCCGCTCGAGCGCACCGAGGCGGGGGAGAAGGCGCGCGAGCTGTACGACCGGCGCGCCGCCGAGGGCATCGACCCCTGACCCGCAGGTCAAGATCATCGCGAGGGTGCGCGGATGGTGAGTCGAACTCGCACTCCCTGCACCCAGCCGGTGATCTTGGTCGAGGTCGGCGCGGGCAAAACAGAACGGACCGGCACTCCTGGGAGGGCCGGCCCGTTCTGACGGGTATGAAGGGCTCAGGTGAGCAGGCGCGCCACCGCGGCGTCCAGGTCGAGGTACAGGCTCTCCTCGCCGTCCGGCACCACCAGGGCGGTGCGGTCGAGGAAGGTGCGCACGTCGTCCGCGGCGGCCTCCAGCACGGCCTGCCCGTCGGGCGAGGTCAGCGAGATCATGACCAGCTCCCGGCCGGTGCCCCACGAGGGCCACACGTGCACGTCGCCGTCGCCGATCGGGGTGACGAGCCCGGTGCGCAGCAGGTCGCGGGCGAAGACCCACTCGACCTCCATGCCGTCCCCGGAGAACACGGCGCGCACCGCGTAGGGGTCGGCCGCGCTGTACCGCAGGCTCACCGGCAGCGGCACCGCATCGGCGTCCGCCACCACGAGACGCAGCTGTACCGACGCCTCTACGTCAACTTGCGGCTGCATCTCTCTCCTTCGGTCACTGCTGTCTCCCGGCAAGGCGACTGTAGGTCACCGATCACCGGCTCGGGGGGCTCTCCTGGGGGATACGGCCGAAGCTTTCCCCAGACGGGCGTAGCCGAAACCCGCCATAAGGGTGGTGCTGACTCATAGTGCACGAGCAACAGGGTGAAGGAGGTCGACATGCCTACTCTCTGCCAATCACCCCTACCCGGTGCGTCATAGAGTAGAGGCCGTGACGGACTCGCATAAGGGGGGAACCGAAGCGGTTTCCGAGCACGAGGATCACGATTCGGACGACAACCCGCTGACCCGGTTCGGGGCCTGGCGGGAATCGGTCCGGCAGCGACCTCATGCTTACAGGCTGTATCGGATCGGTGTCGGAGTGCTAGGCGGCGCGATCGTCATCGGCGGCCTGATCCTGATCCCGTTCCCGGGGCCCGGCTGGGTCATCGTGTTCATCGGACTGGCCGTGCTGGCCACCGAGTTCACCTGGGCCCAGCGGCTGGAGCGGTTCGCCCGCGCGCAGGTGAAGAAGTGGACCGACTGGGTGAGCGACCAGTCCTGGCCGGTGCGCATCCTGATCGGCCTGCTGACCTTCGCCTCGGTCGTGGTCGTCCTGTACGCGGTGTTCCTGGTGATCGGGGTGCCCGGCTGGGTGCCCGACTCGTGGCTGGACCCCATCCCGGACTGGTTGCCGAAACTCGACTGAGCCGAGCGGGCGCAGGCTGCCTCAGTCGGTGTGGACGGCGTACCGGCCGCGGCCGGCCTCCTTCGCCCGGTACATCGCCCGGTCCGCCCGGGCCAACAGGGTCGCCGGGGTGTCCCCGGGCTCGGCCAGGGCCAGCCCGACGGTGGCCCCGACCGTGGCCGGGCGGCCCTCCAGGGTCCACAGCGGTACGGGCTCGGGGACGACGGTCAGCACCCGGTCGGCGACCTGCAGTGCCTCCTCGGCGGTGATGGCGGGCAGGAGCAGCGCGAACTCGTCGCCGCCCAGCCGCCCGGCCACGGCCCCCGGGACGTCCTGCACGGCCTCGCCGAGTCGACGGGCCACGGCCCGCAGGACGGCGTCGCCCGCCTCGTGCCCGAAGGTGTCGTTGACCGGCTTGAACCGGTCGAGATCCACGAACAGCAGCCAGGTCCCTCGACCGGCGCCCCCACGCGGCCACCCCGGTGACGTCGCGTCCAGCACCTCGGTCAGCGCCTCCTGGATCCGGGCCCGGTTGGGCAGGCCGGTGAGCGCGTCGTGCAGCACGAGGTAGGCCAGTTGGTCGCGCAGTTCCTTGCGTTCGCCGATCTCCTGGCACGTGACGATCACGCCGTCCAGGTCGGGGTCGCCGCGCATGTCCGTGCGGTGCAGGTCGAACCAGGCGACGACTCCGTCGTCGGACAGCAGCCGGACGTCCTGGAGGTGATCGCCGGCGCGCCCGTCCAGGAACGCCGTCACCCGGGCCCGGTCCTCCCCGACGACGAGGTCGAGGGAGGAGCGCCCGATCGCGGAGTGCGGATCGCGGCCCAGCAGATGGTCCATCGCGGAGCTGGCGAACACGATGCGGTCGTCCGGGTCGAGCACCAGCACGATGTCGTGGGCGTTGCGCAGCAGCGCGTTGAACCGGCGGTGGGCGCGGGTCTCCTGCCGGCTCCACTGCCAGCCGCCCAGGCCCATGACCAGCAGGCAGAGCAGCACGCCGCCGAGCAGGACCACGTTGCGTTCCACGCCCCGGTCACGGATGCCGGCGTAGAAGCTGGCCGCCGGCTGCTGCAGGAGCACGTACTTGTGCATGTCGGGGTCGGCGGTGGAGGGGATGTCCATCCGGGCGGCCAGGGTGACCTGGCCGCTGGCCGTCCCGTCGTCCAGGAGTTGCGGATGCCCGGCCCGGACCGAGGCCAGCTGCGCGGCGGTCGCCGCCCGCCGGCCGATCAGGTGCTCGCTCCACGAGTGGGTCGTGATGCCGCTGGGCAGCACCGAGGAGATGCCGCCTTCACCGAGCCCGAGCGAACCGAGGAGCTGCAGCAGCCGCTCCGACGTGCTGTCGGCCAGGCGTTGCGCGACCAGCAGGACGGCGGCCGTGCGCCGTGCGCCGTGGAGCGTCCGCTCGATCGGGATGGCGTAGGCGGCGAAGCTGACCCCGGCCGACTCCAGGTACGGCACGTAGGCGACGGCGCCCCCGGCGGCCGTGGCGAAGTTGGCGGTTCCCGGCCGCAGGGCCTGCAGCGCCGGCCCGGGCTCGCCGGTCAGCAGCGTGCCGTCCGTGCGGTACAGGCCCGCCTGCGCCCCCGTGCCGCCCAGGTCCGACTGGAGCACGGCCTGCAGGACGAGGACGTCGGTCAGCGATCCGTCCAGGGCCCAGGGGGCGTCGCTGACCGGTCGTTGCAGCCGGTCGGCGCCGGCCAGCACCGACGCGTAGTCCGCGACCCGGCCGGTGATGTCCAACCGCTCGGCGATGCGCTGCTGCTCGGCCGTCCCCTGGGCCTGGGCGGCACTCCACAGGCCGATCCCGGCCACGGCGACGATCGCCGTCCCGGTCGCGACGAGCGCCGGGAGGATGCCACCGCCCCGCCGTCCCTGCCGGGCCGGTTCGCTCTCCCGGGCCGGGGTCCGGGCCCGCTCGCTGCGGGCGCCGCCCGCCGTCACCAGGCCCCCCATCAGGGCGTCCGCCGATGGGAACATCGGCGGCGCACCCGGAGACTGCAACTCGCGGTCCGGGTCGAGCAGCCATCCGGCCGGAGCCACGGCGATGTGCGAATTCTCCTGACCGAGGCCGTGTTTCGCCTCGTACATGGCGCGGTCGGCGGCGCGCAGCAGGGCGTCGGCCGAGCGCAGGCCCGGCACGGCCACGGCCACTCCGACGCTCGCGCCGATCGTCACCATCCGGCCCGTGCCCAGGGAGACCGGCCGGCTGAGTGAGTCGACGACCCGTTGGGCCGTCTCGCGCGCAGTCTGTTCGTCGCCGTCGCCGAGGACCAGCACGAACTCGTCCCCGCCGTAGCGGGCGACCAGTTCGTCGTCCCGCGTGAGGCGGCGCAGCCGGCCCGCGAGCGCCACCAGCAACCGGTCGCCCGCCTCGTGCCCGTGCTCGTCGTTGACCCCCTTGAAGCCGTCGAGGTCGACGAACAGGAGGCCGATCCGTGGGGTGGTCCGCCCGCTCAGCCGGGTCGCGAGCTCCCGGCCGAGCACGGCCCGGTTGGCCAGCCCGGTCAGCGGGTCGCGGCGGGCCTGCTCGAAGAGTTCGTCCTCGAGCTCCTTGCGCTGGCCCGTGTCGCGACAGGTGAGCAGGACGCCGGTGAGCAGCTTCTCGCTGGAGACGTCGCCGGCCTGCAGGTCGAACCAGCGGTAGTCGCCGGCCGGCGTCAGCAGGCGTACGTCGCGCGCGGGACCCGCCGACGCGGGGTCGGCCAGAAGCCGCTCGAGCCGGGGGACGTCGTCCGGGTGCAGGTAGTCGTCGAGGCGGGCGCCCGCCCAGTCGGCCGCGGCGTACCCGAGCAGCGGCTCCAGGTTGGGGCTGACGAACGAGAGCCGGCCGTCCGAGCCGACCACGAGGATGAGGTCGTGCGCGCCGGACAGGAGGGCGTGCAGGCGGACCCGGTCGCGACGGGCCTCGCGCAACCGGCGGACCGTGACGGTCAGGAGACCCGCGACGGCCAGGGCGAGGACGCCGACCAGGGCCAGGTCGCGCTGCCGCTGCCCGGCCTCCAGGTCCCGGTACAGCAGGGCGTCGCGCTGCCGGAACAGGACCGTGAAGTCGCCGCTGCGGTACAGGATCGTGGTGGTCGTGGCGGCGCCGCCGCCGGAGCGGGTGACGCGCAGCGTGCCCTCGGCGAGCGTGTCGATCGCGGTCGGATCGACGACCCGGTGGCTCAGCAGTCGCGGGTCCCAGGCGGCGACGGCCGTCCCCTCCGAGTCGGCGAGAATCAGCCCGCCGGGACCCTTTCCGAGCGACCCGAGGTCCCTGACGAACCGTTGCGTCGACGAGTTGCGCGACCCCTGGGTGACCACCAGGACGCCCCACGGGCGCAGGCCGCCGACGGGCACGGCCATGGCCACCCCGGTCTCGTCGCCCACCTCGACCGCACCCGACCGCACCGGTGCCCCGTCGGCCGCTAGACGCCACGTCTCGCCCAACTCCCGCGGCGTCGGCGGCGTGACCCCCGACGGCCGTGACGTGAGCAGGTGCCCCTTCCGGTCGTACAGGGCCACGGACGTGACGGGGTCACCCGTGCTGTTGGTCAGGAACGTGGCCAGGAGCCGCCGGTTGCCCCGCATGTCGTCACGGGTCAGGGGCACTCGGGCCGCGTCCGCCAGCAGGGCCGCCGGGTCGTAGGCACCCTCCACGTACTGGAGGAGCTTCTGCAGCATCTGCGCGCGCTCGGTGACCCGGTCCTGCTTGGCGGCCCGCAGGCTGAGCGTGCCCACGCCGATCGTGGCCGCCACCATGAGCGTCACCAGGACGATGCTGACCGCCCAGACCGGGCTCACGGACGCCAGCCCGCGCCGTCGCAGCGCCCGCCCGGCGCGGCGACGGCTGAGGTCGCGCGCACCGGTCAGCACGGTTTTGTAGTCGGAGGTCCAGGACGCGCCCTTGAGTGCGGGCGATTGGTTCTCAGCCTGGGTGATTCGCTACGATCGGGCTCGGCCGGGGCTGCGGAAGTTCGCGGAACGGTCCATCCCGGGCGATTAGCTCAGCGGGAGAGCACCTCGTTCACACCGAGGGGGTCACTGGTTCGATCCCAGTATCGCCCACCGCATCACTGCAGGTCATACGGCCGGATCATCCTTCGATGGTCCGGCCGATCTCGTGTGGAGTCCCTGGTGGCCGGACGGGGCCGAAGTCACACGGTGCTCTGGACGCCCGTCCAGAGCTCGGGACTACCGTGAACGGGTGGCACGGGGAGACATGCCGGGGGAGCCCGGCTCCAGGCTGACGCGCGCGCAGCTGGTGCGCGCGACGCGCGACTGCATCGTGGAACGGGGCGTGGGGCGCACGCGCGTCCGGGACATCGCCCAGCGGGCCGGGACCAGCCCGGGGCTCATCTCCTACTACTTCGGCACCCTCGACGCGGTGCTGCTGGCGGCCTTCGAGTTCTCGGACGCCGACTACTACCGGCAGTTCGCCGTCGTCGAGGCCCGCCACGACGACGCCATCAGCCGGCTGCGCGGGCTGGTCGAACTGGCCCTGCACGCCGACGAATCGGTGGGTTACTGGGCGATGTGGCTCGAACTGGGCGTCGAGTCGCGCCGCCGCCCCGACCTGATGGAGCTGCGGTCGCGCCTGACGCGGTCGTGGGTCGCGCTCATCCGCCGCTGCGTCCGGCTCGGTCAGACGCAGGGCTCGTTCGGGCCCGGCGACGACAACGACATCGCCCTGCGTCTGGCCCTGCTCATGGAAGGGATGGGCATGGCCCTGCTCGCCCCGCCGGGCGTCGTGGTCGGCCGTTCCCTGCCCGAGCTGTGGTTGTCCGTCGCCGCGACGGAACTCGACTGCCCGCGGTTGGCGACGCCCTAGCCCCGCTTCCAGACCACGGGAACGATGGTGCCGTCGGCGTTGCCGCTGCTCCCGGCGATGACGCCAGTCTCGGAGACGTCGGTGACGAACGTGCTGTAGGCAAGCGTGTCGGGCCCGGCGACCCCGGGCAGCACCCACGACGTGCCGTTCGCCCAGGCGGTGGCCGACAGTGGTGTGGACACGTCGTAGCCCGCGACGAGGCCCTGGCTGTTCAGGCCGTTGGCCCTCAGCGACGGCGGTAGCGCGACGGGGGTGTCACCGTTCCAGAGGATGCCCCAGCCGCCCGTGGTCCCCGGAAGAGCGCCGGTACCGAAGACGTACGCCCCGGCCGCGCCGGACGCACCCGACGACTTGTGGGTGTCGACGCCGGGCAAAGGGGACAGCCCAGTGGCCAGGGTGCCGCGCAGGGCCCGCGTGTCACCGTGGGCGTTCTGGGTGGTGCCGACGATGACACCCGACTCTGTGAGACCGGTCAAGAAGAGCGTGCCGTCCCCGGCGCCGAGATCCTGGTAGGTGTTCGGTGTTGCGATCGACCAGACGATGCCGTGGTATGCGCCGCCGACGTAGGAGTAGCCGACGACGAGTCCTGCGTCGTTGATCGCGTATCCGATCGTGGTTCTCGCTCCGGGCGGTACGGCCAACGTCACGACCCCACCCTTCTTCGTGACCACGAACGGCAGCGGCCAGGCGTCGTCGGTCGGCCGCGTGTTGGCCAGCACCACACCCTTGCTGTTCACGTCGCTACCGCCGGCGGTCACACCACCGGGCGAGGGCAGTGCCGAGACCTTGCCGTTCTTCCACAGCAGCGGGCGCTCGACGCCGTCCGGATCCTGGCCGGCGCCGGCCAGCAACTTGCCGCCGTCGCCGCGCGCGGTGGTGCCGGTCTGCCAGCCGCTCGGCAGCGGCAGCTGCTTCACCTGGTAGGTCGTCGGAGCGGCCGATGCCGGTCCGGTGGACCAGGCGGTCAGTGACGCGGCGGCGACGACGAGAACGGCGACTCGGACGAGTGCCCGGTGCACGGCCTTCGTGGGCATGCTTCCCCCTCTAGATTTGGCGCTTCACGCTCTGCGGCGTGACGGGTCAGTATGGGCATTCCGAATCGGACGTCGCATGCGAATCGGTCCGTTTCACAGGTCGATCCAGGAGGCACGGTGTCTGAGGCGAGCAACTACATCGGGGGTTCGTTCGGGCGCGGTTCCGCGGAACCGCTCGACGTGATCGACCCGGCCACCGGTGCCGTCGTGCGGACGTACGGCTCGGACGACGCGAGCTCGGTGGCCGCGGCCGTCGCCGCGGCGTCGGCGGCCTACCCGGAGTGGTCGCGCGCCACGCCCGCCGAGCGCTCGGGGGCGCTGCACGCGCTGGCCGCGGAACTGACCGCGCGTGAGGACGAGCTGGTCACCCAGGAGTGCCTGCAGACCGGCAAGCCGCGCCGGTTGGCAGCCGGGTTCGACGTTCCCGGGTCGATCGACAACGTGCAGTTCTTCGCGGGGGCGGCCCGGCGGCTCGACGGGATGGCCAGCGGTGAGTACTCCGGCGACCACACGTCGTCGATCCGTCGCGAGCCGATCGGGGTCGTGGGGTCGATCGCGCCCTGGAACTACCCGCTGCAGATGGCGGTCTGGAAGGTGCTGCCCGCGATCGCGGCGGGCAACACGATCGTGCTGAAGCCGGCGGAGAACACGCCGCTGACCACGATGCTGCTGGCCGAGGCCTGCGAGGCGGCGGGAATCCCGGCCGGGGTGGTGAACGTGGTGAACGGTACGGGGCCGGCGGTCGGGTCGGCGCTGGTGTCGAGCCCGGACCTCGCGATGACGTCGTTCACCGGGTCGACCGCCACCGGCCGGGTGATCGCCGGCCTGGCGGCGGTGAACGGGACCCGGCTGCACCTGGAACTGGGTGGCAAGGCGCCCTTCGTGGTGTTCGACGACGCCGACCTGGACGCGGCGGTGCACGGTGCGGTCGCCGGGTCGCTGATCAACACCGGGCAGGACTGCACGGCGGCCACCCGCGCCTACGTGCACCGCTCGGTGTTCGACGAATTCGTCGCAGGCGTGGCCGATCTCATGCGCGGGATCCGGCTCGGGACGCAGGACGACCCGGACACCGACCTCGGGCCGCTGGTGTCGTTCCGGCAACGGGACAAGGTGGCCGGGATGGTCGAGAAGGCCGTCGCCGAGGGCGCCCGCGCGGTGTGCGGGGGCACGATCCCCGGCGGCGCGCTGGCGGACGGGGCGTTCTACGAGCCGACCCTGATCGTCGACGCGGCGCAGGACTCGTCGATCGTGCAGGACGAGGTGTTCGGGCCGGTGCTGGTGGCCATCCCGTTCGACACCGACGACGAGGGCCTCGCGCTGGCCAACGACTGCCCGTTCGGCCTGGCCGCCTCGGCGTGGACCGGGTCGGTGTTCCGCGCCCACCGGGCCGCGCGTGAACTGGCGGCGGGCACGGTGTGGATCAACGACCACATCCCGATCATCTCGGAGATGCCGCACGGCGGGTACAAGGCGTCCGGGTACGGCAAGGACATGTCGGCCTACTCGCTCGACGACTACACGCAGCTGAAGCACGTGATGACCGAGCTGACCGGCGCGGTGCAGAAGGACTGGCACGACGTCGTCTTCACGACCCGGTCATGAGCTCGGGGCCCGAGCTCGACGAGCTCGACCGCCGGGTGGACGACGCCGCGCCCGTCCCGCTGTGGCTGGACTCGGCGGCCCGGCCGGCTCCGCGCCCCGGCCTGCGCGGACTCCTGGACGCCGACCTCGTCGTGGTCGGCGGCGGTTTCACGGGCCTGTGGACGGCGTTGCAGGCGGTCGAGCGCGAACCGGGGCGCTCCGTCGTCCTGCTCGAGGCCGGCCGCCTCGCCGACGCGGCGACCGGCCGCAACGGCGGGTTCTGCGAGGCGAGCCTGACCCACGGCGAGACCAACGGCCGCGACCGGTGGCCCGACGAGTTCGACACCCTGACCCGGCTGGGCGAGGAGAACCTGCGCGGCATCGCCGCGACGATCGAGAAGTACGGCATCGACTGCGATTTCGAGCTGTCCGGCGCGCTGTCGGTGGCCACCCGGCCGCACGAGGTCGCCGACCTCGAACCCGGTGAACCCGGCTTCCTGGACGCCGACGCGGTGCGCCGCCGGCTCGCTTCTCCGACCTACCTGGCCGGGCGCATGCAGCCCGACCCGTGCGCGCTGGTCGACCCGGCCCGGTTGGCCTGGGGTCTCGCCGCGGCCGCCGAGTCGCTGGGGGTGCGGGTCGTCGAGGGCACGCCGGTCACGAGCCTGCGCCCGGCGCGCGGTGGGGTCGACGTCGAGACGGTGACCGGCGTCGTCCACGCCCGGGTGGTGGCCCTGGCCACCAACGCCTACCGGCCGCTGCTGCGCCGGTTGCGGTTCCACACGGTCCCCGTCTACGACTACGTCCTGGCCACGGAACCGCTCACCGCAGAACAACTCTCGGCTCTGGGCTGGGAGGGTCGCCCCGGGGTCTCCGACTCGGGCAACCAGTTCCACTACTACCGCCTGACCGCCGACGACCGGATCGTGTTCGGTGGCTACGACGCGATCTACCACTACGGCCGCTCACTCGGCCCGCAACACGAGGACCGGCGGGAGACGTTCCGGGTGCTGGCCCGGCACTTCGACGAGACGTTCCCGCAACTGACCGGTGTCCGGTTCACGCACCGCTGGGGCGGCGCGATCGACACGTGCACCCGGTTCTGCGCGTTCTTCGGCACCGCCCGCCGCGGTCGGGTGGCGTACGCGCTCGGGTTCACCGGGCTCGGGGTCGGGGCCAGCCGGTTCGCCGGTGACGTGATGCTCGACCTGCTGGCCGGGGCCGACACCGAGCGCACCCGGCTGCGGATGGTCCGGCGCCGTCCCGTCCCGTTCCCGCCGGAACCCCTCGCCTGGATCGGCATCCGGATCACCACCCGCTCCCTGGCCCGCGCCGATGCGACCGGCCGGCGCAACCTGTGGCTGCGGGTGCTCGACCGCCTGGGGCTGGGCTTCGACTCCTGATCACTGCCGGTCGACCGAAGATCGACTGAGCACAGACGGTGGACTGAGCGCCAGCCCTGGTCACCGCAGAGTTACGTGCCCTACGTCACATGTCGTCGAGGCGGTGGACAGGTGTACGCGACCGGTGCGGATACTGCTGGATCGGTTGTTACCGGCCGGTACACCCAGCGAGGGAGCGGGACGTGTCCAGAGGGCCGAAGCAGCACCCCGGCAAGGGACGTCGGGTCCGACGGGCGGCATGGGCCGCGACCGCCGTGGCGGCGTTGCTGACCGCGCTCGTCGTCCCCGGGTGGAGCACCGCTCAGGCGGCGGCCGCGCCCGGTTCGGTGCTCATCTCCGAGGTCGATTGGACCGACTGGGCGGGTGCGCTCGACTCCGAGGGCGACCGGAGCGACTGGGTGGAACTCGCCGCGCCCGGCTCGGCGGTCGACGTCTCCGGCTTCGGGCTGAGCAACAAGACCAACTCGCCCTACCGCTGGCGGCTCCCACAGGGGACGACGGTCCCCGCCGGTGGCTACCTCCTGGTCTGGCTGAGCGGCAAGGACCGCGTCCTCGGTGGGCAGCCGCACGCCTCCTTCGACATCGACGGCGGCGACCCGGTGCTGCTCACCGCCCCCGACGGCACGCAGCTGGACTCGGTGACGACGCCCAAGGCGGGCAAGCGCGACACCTCGTGGTGCCGGGCCACGCCGTCGCTCGCCGCCGCCTGGCAGTACTGCGCGGCCCCGACGGCCGGGGCCGCCAACTCCGGTGCGATGTCGGCCACCCTGCTGGCCGCGCCGACGCTCTCCCAGCCCGGTGGCCTCTACGACGCCCCCTTCACGGTGAGCGCCACGGGCCCGGCCGGCGCCACTCTGCGCTACACGATCGACGGCTCCGAGCCGACCGCCGCCTCCCCGGTGATGCCCGCCGGTCTGGCCATGAAGACCTCCGGCAGCCTGCGGGTGGCCGCGTTCGCGACCGGGGCGATCAGCAGCCCGGTGACCACCGCCTCCTACGTCGTGGGCAGCGGCGTGACGACGGCCCGGGCCGGGCAGCGCGTCGTCCTGGTGACCATGTCGCCCGCGGACGCCGCCGCGCAGGCGGCCGGCACCAAGGACGCCAAGTGGGCGGCCGCCGTCCAGATGATCGGTCCGGACGGGAAGTCGCTGTTCGCCGCGGACGCCGAGACCGACGTACCCGGGCAGTCCGGCAGCACCGGCGTGCTCGAGAAGGGTCTGGACGTCAGCTTCAAGTCCGCGCTCGGGACGAAGTCGGTGAGCGCCCAGCTGATCCCGGGGCGGCCGGCGACGTCGTACAAGAAGTTCCGGCTGCGCAACGGGTCCAACGACTTCTACGGCACCCGCCTGAGGGATTCCGTGGCGGGTGAACTCGCCTACGGCGGGCCGAATCTCGGCAACGGCATGGTGCCGGTGGCCACGTATGTCAACGGGGCCTACTACGGGCTGATGGAGCTGCGCGAGAAGGACGACGAGACGGCCGTCGAGCGGTACACCGGCGCCGACAAGGACGACGTCGACTACGTCTCCGACCCGGCCTACTCCACCCAGGACGTCAAGAACGGTGAGGACGCCGCGGCGCACTACGCGGCGATGCGCCGCCTGGTCGTCGGCAAGGACCTGACCGTGCCGGCCAACTACCAGGCCGCCGTAGCGCAGCTGAACCCGGTCAGCCTCGCCCACGACTGGGTGCTGCACCTGTGGGCGCTCAACTGGGACTGGCCGGGCAAGAACGTCAACGTCTGGCGCGCCCCGACGGTGGACGGCGGTCGCTGGCAGTGGCAGCCGCACGACTTCGACACGTCCCAGGGCAACACCGGCGTGGTCGGGGCCTCGATCTCGGCGCCCCAGCTGAACAACGTCGCGGCCTTCGCCGGGCCGGGCAACGACATCATCGGGCCGTTGCTGAAGAACCCGACGTTCAAGGCGGTGTTCCTCAACGCGGCGGCCGACGAGCTGAACACCCGGCTGACCTCCGCGCACGCCACCGCCGTCCTGGACCAGCAAGCCGCGGCCATGAAGCCCTACGTGGCCGAGAACGCCAAGCGGTGGCTCGGCGCCCCCAGCCTGATGGCCTGGCAGAGCAACGTGTCGGGGCAACGCTCCTGGCTGGCCCAGCGGTCGCCGTGGTTCGACGGCTGGGTGCGCAGCTACTTCGGCGTCTCGGCCCGGCAGCCGCTGACGGTCTCGGTCAACGACACCTCGGCCGGTTCCGTACAGGTCAACTCGGTCGACCTCGGCCCGCTGGTCACCGCGGCCAAGCCGTCCTGGACCGGTGGCTACTACCCGCAGGCCCCCGTCACGCTGACCGCGACTCCGAAGCCCGGCCAGGTCTTCCTGCGCTGGGCGGGCGCCTCGACGTCCACCGCCCGGGTGCTGACCCTGCCGGTCACGAAGGCGACGGCCGTGAAGGCCGTCTTCGGGCCCGCCGCCGGGCCGCAGATCCCCGTGATCACCCCGGTGGCCGACCGCCGGGACGTCGTGGGCGACGTCGTCACCCTCCCGCTGAAGGCCACCGACGCCTCCGGGCTGCCGATCACCTGGTCGGCCAAGAAGCTGCCCAGCGGCGTGGACGTCTACGCGAAGGACGGCGTGATCTACGGCCGGTTGACCAAGCCCGAGGTCGACACGGTGACCCTCACCGCCGACAACGGTGCGAGCCCGGCGACCGCGACGTTCACCTGGACGGTGGTCAACCCCTGACGGGCCCTGCCGTAGCGTGACGGGGTGGAGTTCTGGCCCGCCGTCGCGATCCTGGCCGCCGGCGCGGTGGCCGGGGCCGTCAACGCGGCGGTCGGTTCCGGGACGCTGATCACCTTCCCGACCCTGCTCGCCCTCGGCTACCCGCCCGTGATCGCGAACATCTCCAACAACGTCGGCCTGGTGCCCGGATCGGTCGCGGGCGCCTGGGGCTACCGCGGTGAGGTGCGCGCCCTGGCGCGGGTCGTCGTCCCCCTGCTGTTCTGCTCGGCCACGGGCGGCGCCCTGGGCGCCGTGGCCCTGCTGACGTTGCCCTCGAGCGCCTTCGACGCGATCGTGCCCGTCCTGATCGTGCTGTCGATCGTGCTGGTCGTCGCCCAGCCGTACCTGGCGCGGCGCGTGGCCGCGCGCCCTGGTTCCTCCGCCGCCGAGGCCGCCGGGACGACGGTCCGCCCGCTGGGCGTCGGGCTGATGCTCGGCGTCCTGATCGCCGGGGTCTACGGCGGGTACTTCGGGGCCGCTCAGGGCGTGCTGCTGATCGGCCTGCTCGGCTGGCTGCTCACCAGTTCGCTGCAACACGCGAACGGGGTCAAGAACGTGCTCTCCGCGGTCGTGAACGGCGTCGCCGCGCTGGTCTTCGTGATAGCGGCACCCGGCCAGCTCGACTTCGCCGTGGCCGGGCTGATCGCGGTGGGCTCGACGGTGGGCGGGGTGGTGGGCGCCGCCCTGAGCCGGCGGCTCCCGGCGCCCCTGCTGCGTGGGTTCATCGTGATCGTCGGGTGCGCGGCCGTGGTGAAGCTGCTTGTGACGTGAAGGTGTTCGGGTACGGCTCGCTGATCAGCGCCGGGTCGCTGGCCGCGACGCTCGGTCGGGCGTTGCCGGCGCCGCGTCCGGCGTTCCTGCCCGGGTACGTGGCCGAGCTCGTGGTCGGCACCGACACGCGCGGCCTCACGGACCGGTACTGGACCCGGCCGGACGGGACGGTGTTCGACGGGGTGATCGCGAGCTACGGGCTCGTCGAACGGCCGGGGGAGTACGGGTGCCCGGGGGCCGTGCACGACATCCCCGACTCGCTGCTGCCGGCGCTCGACGCCCGCGAACGGGACTACGCGCGGATGCCGGTGACCCTGGCCGACACGGCGGGGCAGCGGTTGGCCGCGGTCACCTACGTGCAGCACCCGCAGGCGGAGCGGGTGCTCGAGGAGGCGTGCCGGACCGAACGGGCCGTGGTGACGCAGGAGTACCTGGACCTGGTCGCCGGCGCCTTGGCGGCCCTCGCACCGGACGTTCTCCGGCGCGCCGCCCACCCGACGCACCTGCCCGTCGTCCCGCTGGTATTTCATGAGGGTTCACCACCGCCCGTTGGATAGCATCCGACGGGTCACATTCCGTGTCTGTACGTCCTGAGGAGAGTTCCGTGTCAGCCCAGCTCACCGTGTCCGTCGCCGGCGTCGAGCGTCAGGTGGACACCGGGACGACGGGCGCGGACCTGTTCGCGGACGACCGCTCGGTGCTCGTCGCCCGCGTCAACGGCGCGCTGAAGGATCTCGACCAGCCGCTGGCCGACGGCGACGTCGTCGAGGGCGTGACCGCGGCCGACCCCGAGGGGCTCGCGGTCCTGCGGCACTCCGCCGCGCACGTCCTGGCGCAGGCCGTGCAGGAGGTGTTTCCCGACGCGAAGCTGGGCATCGGCCCGCCGATCCGCGACGGCTTCTACTACGACTTCGACGTCGCCGTGCCCTTCACCCCCGAGGACCTGAAAGCTCTCGAGAAGGTGATGCAGCGGATCGTCAAGGAGGGGCAGACCTTCCGGCGGCGGGTGGTGACCGACGCCGAGGCGGCGGCCGAGCTGGCCGACGAGCCGTACAAGCTCGAGCTGATCGGGCTGAAGGGGTCGGGCGACGTGGAGGACGCCGCCGAGGGCGCCTCCGCCGAGGTCGGCGGGGCCGAGCTGACCATCTACGACAACGTGAAGCGCACCGGCGAGGTGGCCTGGAAGGACCTGTGCCGGGGTCCGCACGTGCCGTCGACCCGGTTGCTGGCCAACGGTTTCCAGCTGATGCGCTCGGCCGCCGCCTACTGGCGGGGCAGCGAGAAGAACCCGCAGCTGCAGCGCATCTACGGCACCGCCTGGGCCACCCGGGACGAGCTGAAGGCCTACCTCGAGCGGCTCGCCGAGGCCGAGCGCCGCGACCACCGGCGGCTCGGTGCCGAGCTCGACCTGTTCAGCTTCCCCGACGAGATCGGTTCCGGCCTCGTGGTCTTCCACCCCAAGGGCGGCGTGATCAAGCGGGAGATGGAGGACTACGTCCGGCAGCGGCACATCGAGGAGGGGTTCCAGTACGTCGGCACCCCGCACATCACCAAGGGCCACCTCTTCGAACTGTCGGGGCACCTGCCGTACTACGAGGACACCATGTTCCCGCCGATGGAGCTGGAGCACTCG
Organism: Spongisporangium articulatum; assembly: GCF_044465595.1. Taxonomy (NCBI): domain Bacteria; kingdom Bacillati; phylum Actinomycetota; class Actinomycetes; order Kineosporiales; family Kineosporiaceae; genus Spongisporangium; species Spongisporangium articulatum. The sequence goes on from NZ_JBITLV010000006.1 coordinate 43,918, forward strand.
AAGTACTACCTGAAGGCCATGAACTGCCCGATGCACAACCTGATCTACCGGTCGCGGCAGCGCTCGTACCGTGAGCTGCCGATGCGCCTGTTCGAGTTCGGGTCCGTGTACCGGTACGAGAAGTCCGGTGTGGTGCACGGTCTCACCCGGGTCCGGGGCCTGACCCAGGACGACTCGCACTCGTACGTGACCCCCGAGCAGGCGCCCGCCGAGATCAAGCACCTGCTCGACTTCGTCACCGGGCTGCTCAGCGACTTCGGGCTCAACGACTACTACCTCGAACTGTCCGACCGGGGCACCGACCCCGCCAAGCAGGACAAGTTCAAGGGCACCGACGAGCAGTGGGCGGTCGCCACCGAGGTCCTGCGCTCGGTCGCCGTCGAGTCCGGGCTGGAGCTCGTGCCCGACCCGGGCGGCGCCGCCTTCTACGGCCCCAAGATCTCCGTGCAGGCCAAGGACGCGATCGGCCGGACCTGGCAGATGTCGACCATCCAGTACGACTTCAACCAGCCCGAGGGCTTCGGCCTGGAGTTCGACGCCGCCGACGGCTCCCGGCAGCAGCCGGTGATGATCCACTCCGCCAAGTTCGGTTCCATCGAGCGGTTCTTCGGCGTCCTGGTCGAGCACTACGCCGGCGCGTTCCCGCCCTGGCTCGCGCCGGTCCAGGTGGTCGGCATCCCCGTCTCGGACGCGCACGTGCCGTACCTGCAGGAGGTCGCGGCGAAGCTGCGTGCGGCCGGCGTGCGGGTGGAGATCGACGACTCCGACGACCGGATGCCGAAGAAGATCCGCAACCACACCAAGCAGAAGGTCCCGTTCCAGCTGATCGCCGGCGACGACGACGTGGCCAAGGACGCGGTGTCGTTCCGGTTCCGCGACGGTTCACAGGACAACGGGGTACCGGTCGACGAGGCGGTCGCGCGCATCGTCGAGGCGATCCGGACGAAGGCGCAGGTCTGAGTTCTCGCCGAGTGGAACGTTCTGCCCCCTAAAGCGGCTCTCAGCAGGTCCTTACGGGGCGGAAGGTTCCACTCGCGCGTTCCCTCTAAGCTGACAACCGTGAACCCTGACCCGCCCGACGACGTGGAGATCGTGCCCGAGGGCGAGTTGCCCGGGGTGCCGGACGGGTTCCAGCGGCTGTGGACGCCGCACCGGATGGTCTACCTGAACGGGGAGGAGCGGCCCCGCGACGGCAGCGAGGAGCAGTGCCCGTTCTGCCGGGCGCCCACGCTGAGTGACGAGAAGGGTCTGATCGTGCACCGCGGCGACGTGGCCTTCGTCGTGATGAACCTCTTCCCGTACAACCCGGGCCACCTGATGGTGCTGCCCTATCGGCACGTGGCCGACTACACCGACCTCACCGACGAGGAGGTCCGGGAGGTGGCCGACCTGACCCGCACCGCGATGCGGGTGCTCCGCCAGGTCAGCGCCCCGCACGGGTTCAACCTGGGCATGAACCAGGGGGCCGTGGCGGGCGCCGGGATCGCCGCCCACCTGCACCAGCACGTCGTGCCCCGGTGGGGCGGGGACGCCAACTTCCTGCCCATCATCGCCCGCACGAAGGCACTGCCGCAGCTGCTGGACGACGCCCGCGGGCTGCTGGCCGGGGCGTGGCCCGCACCGGGTACGCCCCAGTAGTCTCACCAGCGCCATGTTGAACCGATTCGCCCGTGCCCTGTTCACGCGCATCTTCACGCCCGTCGCCCGCCTGCTGCTGCGCCTGGGCGTCAGCCCGGACGTCGTCACGCTGGTCGGCACGTTCGGCGTCTGCGCCGGGGCCCTGATCTGGTTCCCGCGCGGGCACCTGTTCACGGGGACGATGGTGGTCACGGCGTTCGTGTTCAGCGACACCGTCGACGGGATCATGGCCCGGATGCAGGGGCGCTCGTCGTCGTGGGGTGCCTACCTCGACTCCACCCTGGACCGGTTCGGCGACGCCGCCGTGTTCGGCGGCCTGATCCTCTACTACAGCAACGACCACGGGGACCTCGGCCACGACTGGAACCAGGTCGGCGAGGTGCTGGCCCTGACCTGCCTGATCCTGGGCAGCATCGTCTCCTACGCCCGCGCCCGCGCCGAGGGGCTGGGCATGCAGGCCAACGTGGGCATCGCGGAACGGGCGGACCGGCTGGTCTCCACCCTGGTCTGCGCCGGGTTCGTCGGTACCCAGTGGATCCCCGACCAGACGTTGCTCGTCGTCCTGGCCCTCCTGGCGGTGGCCAGCGTCGTCACCGTGGTCCAGCGCATCCTGATGGTCCGCCGGCAGGCCCTGGCCGCCGTCCCCGACCCGACCGCCTGATCATGGAGCGCCTGGTCCTGCTGGGGTACACGGCGGGCTGGCGCCTGGTCCGGCTGCTGCCCGAGCGGGCCGCCTACCGGCTGTTCGAGCTGATCGCCGACGTCGCCTGGTGGCGCCGCGGCCCCGGGGTGCGGCGCCTGGAGGCCAACCTGGCCCGGGCGGTGCCGGACGCCGACGAGGCCCGCCTGCGCGAGCTGTCCCGGGCCGGGATGCGCTCGTACCTGCGCTACTGGTGCGAGTCGTTCCGGCTGCCGTCCTGGTCGCGCGCCCGGATCGTCGAGGGGAAGCGGCTGGTCGGCCGGGAGCACCTGGACGCCGCGCTGGCCGCCGGTCGGGGCGTGGTCGGGTTCCTCGGCCACCTGGGCAACTGGGACCATGCGGGCGCCTGGTCGGGCCTGGAGTACGCGAAGGTGACCACGGTCGCCGAGCGGTTGCGGCCCGAGGAGCTGTTCGACGCCTTCGTGGCCTACCGCGAGCAGCTGGGCATGGAGATCCTCGCGCTCACCCCGCGCTCGGGCAGCACCGGCGGGGAGGACGTGTTCGCCCGGCTGAAGGGCACTCTCGAGGGCGGCGGGTTCGTCCCGCTGCTGGCCGACCGCGACCTGACCCACAGCGGGGTGAGCGTCCAGCTGCTGGGCGAGGAGGCGTCGGTGGCCGCGGGGCCGGCCGCGCTGGCACTGGCCACCGGGGCCGTGCTGCTGCCGGTGATGCTGCACTACGAGCAGGTCCGACCCGGCCCCAGCGGCTGGCGGTCCGTGTTCGTCGTCCACCCGCCCGTGCCGGAACCCGCGGACGGGACGCGCGAGGAGAAGCTGCAGGCCATGACCCAGGCCTGCGCGGACCGGTTGTCCGAGACCGTGCGCGCCCACCCGGCCGACTGGCACATGCTGCAGAAGGTCTTCACCAGGGACCTGCGGTGACGCTGCGGATCGGGATGGTCAGCCCGTACTCCTTCGACGTGCCCGGCGGCGTGCAGTTCCACGTCCGCGACCTCGCCGAGCACCTGATCGGGCACGGCCACACGGTCAGCGTGCTGGCCCCGGCCGACGAGGACACACCGCTGCCGGACTACGTGGAGGCGACCGGGAAGGCGTTCCCGGTGCCGTACAACGGCTCGGTGGCCCGGATCAGCTTCGGGCCGGTGCACTCGGCGAAGGTCAAGAGATGGCTGTCCGAGGGCGCTTTCGACGTCCTGCACGTGCACGAACCGGCCAGTCCGTCGCTGTCCATGCTGGCCATGTGGGCGGCGACCGGGCCGATCGTGGCCACCTTTCACACCGCCAACATCCGGTCGCGGGCGATGCAGGCCGCCTACCCGCTCCTGCGCCCGGGGTTCGAGAAGATCTCGGCCCGGATCGCCGTCTCCGAGGACGCCCGCCGCACCCTGGTCGACCATCTCGGCGGCGACGCCGTGGTGATCCCCAACGGCGTCTACGTCGACCGGTTCGCGCAGGCCCCGGTGAACCCGGCCTGGCAGGGCACGCCCGACCGGCCGACCGTGGCGTTCGTGGGGCGGATCGACGAGCCGCGCAAGGGGTTGCCGGTGCTGGCCGCCGCGCTGCCCGCCCTGGTCGCGACGCACCCGGGGGTGCGCGTGCTGGTCCTGGGCCGGGGCGAGGGGGACGACGCCCTCGCCGGGCTGCGCGACGAGACCCGTTCGCACCTGGAACTTCTCGGGCCGTTGGACGACGCCGCGAAGATGTCGTTGCTGCGCTCGGCCGACGTGTACGTGGCCCCGCACACCGGCGGCGAGAGCTTCGGCATCGTGCTGGTCGAGGCGATGAGCGCGGCCGCGCCCGTGGTCGCCTCCGACCTGGGCGCGTTCCGGCGGGTGCTCGGCGACGGCCGGTTCGGCGTCCTGGTGCCCGTGGACGACCCGGACGCGCTGAGTGCCGCCCTCGGGGACCTGCTGGACGACGCCCCGCGCCGGGCCGCGCTGGCGGAGGCCGCGTCGGTGGAGGTCCGCCGCTACGACTGGGGTCGCGTGGCCGCGGCCGTGCTCGACGTGTACGAGACGGTGCGCCTGGGCGCCGACCGGGTGGGGCCCGACCCGCGGGCCAGCCTGATCTCCCGCTGGCGTTAGCTCTCGTCGACCTCGAACTGCTCCGCGGCGCCGTCGGCCCCGGTGAACCCGTGCTGGATCTCGGTCTCGTCCACGGGCGGGTGCGTGATGTGCACGCCCTCGCGCTCCCACCAGTGCCCGAACAGCGACACATCGATCATGTCGTCGTGCGGTGGCAGCTTGGTCACGTCGACCGCGAGGTCGACCCGCAGCCGGAACCGCGTCCCGGCGGCCTGGGCGGTGCTGAACCGTACCCAGGTGCTGCCCGGGGGGAGCGTGACCAGCACCTGCCGGCCCGGTTGCAGCGCCTTCAGCCGGCGGCCGTCGGCGTCGTAGAACTCGACCGACACCGGTGCGTCCGTGTCCGAGACGATGATCATCGGCTCGCGGTGGCCGCCGGCCTTCACGAAGTTGTCGACCCGGATCCAGTCCGCGTCGCCGGACGACTTCAGGGTCAGGTCGTGTGTGCCGGGCCCGAGCCGGGTGACGTCGAAGATGCCGAACGGGTCGCCGGCGGCGGGATCGTCGCCGAGCAGGAACCCGACCGCGGACGCCTGCGTGTCGTTCCCCTCGAACTCGTCGGGCTGCAGCGTCGTGGGCCGCAGCCCGACCTCGAGGTCGTAGAGCGTCTGCTGCCCGACGACCTTCAGCCGGTACGTGCCCGGGGCGGTCATCACGCTGACCTGGACGCCGTGGTTGACGTCGATCGTGCTCAGCTCGTCGAGCGCACGGCTGTCCGGGTCGTCCGGGACGAGCTCGACCCGGGCGGTGCCGAGGCCTGAGGCGTAGCGGCAGACGGTGCGCAGGTAGGCGAAGGTGTCCAGCGTGAAGCCGTACCAGTCGGCGTCTCCTGGTACCGAGATCGCCTGCGGCCCGCCGCGTTCCGGCCGGTACAGCGGCTCCTCGACCCCGCCGTCGCGCACCAGCCTCCGCGGCCGGCCCGTCGCGTCGTCCCCCTCCCCGGCGTCGTCGGGGAACCGGTGCGCCAGCAGCTCCCAGACCGCCGCCCCGGCATTCATGGCGATACCGGTGCTGGCGTCGGGCAGGTTCTTGACCCCGGTGTCCTGCAGGAGCTGCTGCACCTGCGCCCCGGTCATCCCGGGACGCAGCGCCCGCAGCAACGCGGCGACCCCGCTGACGAGCGGCGCCGCCAGGCTGGTCCCCGTGTCGGTGGTGACCGACGCGGCGAGCGGGGTGGGCCCGACGTGCACGTCCTTGCCCTGCGTCCAGATGTCGACGGACTCGCCGAAATTGCTGCCGACGGAGGGGCCGCCGTACCAGCGGACGTTCCCGTCGAGGGCGCCCACGGTGATCACCCCGGGCGTGCGGGTCGCGGGCCGGACGTCGTAGTCGGGCAGGCGCTTGTCGTCGTTCCCGGCCGCCACCACCATGACCACGCCCTGGTCGCGGGCCCACTCGAAGGCCGTGGCCACCGTCTCCGCGTACGACCACTTCGCCAGCAGACCCTCCACGAGCCCGCCCCGGCTGATGTTGATGACGTCCGCTCCCCAGGCGGTGCTCCACAGCACCGCGGTGGCCATGGAGAACGAGTCGACGCCGATGGAACCGAACCACGGCACGGCCACCTGGCCCCCGGCCCCGGCGACGCCGACCCGGTCGTCGTGCGGGGCCGCGGCCACCGAGGCCACCTTCTGGCCGTGCCAGCTGACGGCGGGGGCGGGGCCCGGGCCGCCCACCGGGAAGGGCAGCACCGTGTCCCCGACCCGGAAGCTGACGACGGGGTTCGGGAACTCCGGGGCCAGGCCGGGCGGGGCCTGCATCGTGCCGTCGGCCCCGATCCAGAAGTCCCGGTCGAGTACGGCGAGCGTCACCGGCGCCAGGACACCCCCGAGTTGCCGGTATCCCTCGATCAGCTGCCAGGCGCGGTCGATGCGGGCCAGACCGTTGATCTCGGGCCACGTGTACGGGTCGAACGGGGCGCCCGTGGCAGGGTCGACGCCCTCCTGGGACGTCGGCTGGGGCACGGTCGCGGGCCCGTGCAGGGTGTTCACCCCGACCGCGAGACCCGAGCGGCGCAACGACTCGGCCAGGGCCAACGTACCGACGACCCCCGGCGAGGTGACGGCAGTCCCGGCGTCGGCCAGCAGCCGTGCGGCGGCCGGCACGAGGTCGACGACGAGGCCGTCGTGCGGGACGACCGCGTCCGCGGACAGGTTCTCGGCGCTGAGCGGTTCGGCGGGACGCACGGTGCACAGCCGGGGCAGGTCGTCGGTCGGACGCATCCGGCCCGGATCGACACCGGCCGGCGGCTCCGGGACGGTCCAGACGGGGCCCACCACGAGGTCCGTCCGCCGCTGCAGGTTCCGGTAGACGGCCTCGTCCGGCACCTCGACGAGCAGTTCGCCCTCGACCAGCAGCGTCGGCGGCTCCTCGGCCGTCACCAGCGCCCCGACGTCCCGCCCGAGCGCGTTCGTGGCGGCGAGCGCCGCCTCGACCGACAGGCCGTCGTCCACGACCCCGACTCCGAAGAACTCGCTGCGCGTCATGATCGCACCGTAGGGCGGGCTCGGCCCGAGTCCCAGGGTGCTGGCACGCCCCTGCGTGATAAGCGTCAGTTCAACCCGTCGACCGGAACCGGCCCGCGGGCGAGCACGGTGCGGATCGCGAATGTCGAGCGGGCGTCGCGCACCGGCGGGATGGCCAGGATCTGGTCGAGCAGGACCCGCTCATAGGCCAGCAGGTCCGGGACCACGGCCTCGACGAGGAAGTCGTACTCGCCGGAGACCACGTGGATCGCCACGATCGCCGGGATACGGGACAGGGCCTCCTCGACCGCGCGGGACGTCTCGCGCGAGTGCTGGTCGACCCGCAGTGAGACGAAGACCGTCAGGCCCTGCCCGACCCGCGCGCGGTCGACCTCGGCCCGGTACCCACTTATGACGCCCGCCGCTTCCAGGGCCCGGGTGCGTCGCAGGGCGGCCGAGGGGGAGAGGGAGACGGCGTCGGCGAGGTCGACGTTGGCCACGCGGCCGTCCCGCTGCAGATGTTCGACGATGGCACGATCAGTCGCGTCGAATTTAAGGGGCGGCACGAGATGCAGCATATCGCTTGATGCGCGCTCGATTATTGCTCGAATAGACCGATCGGGGCGTGGATCGGCAATCGGCTGCCGCGCCCTTCGCGGCAGCCTGGAGGCATGACCACGACCCGGGCCGCAGCTCTCACCGTCGGTGCCCTGCTGGGGCCCAGCCTGCTCGTCGTCCCCGGCCTGGCGGCCGCCGTCGCGGGGCCTGCGAGCCTGCTCGGCTGGTCGGCCCTGCTGGCCCTCTCGGGGTTGCTGGCCTGGGTCTTCGCCGTGCTCGGGTCGCGGGTGCGGGCCACCGGTGGGTCCGGGGTGGCGGACTACGCGGCCGCCGGGCTGGGGCCCCGCGGGGGCCGCGCCGTCGGGTGGGCCTTCCTCGTCGGGGTGGTGCTCGGCGCGCCCTTCGTGTCCCTGGCTGGGGGCAGCTACGTGGCGGCGGCCACCGGTGGAGGGCGGGACACGGCCCTACTGGCGGCCGGCGGCCTGCTCCTGACCGCGGCCGGTCTCACGTCGGCCGGGGCGCGGCAGTCGTCCGCGGTTCAGCTGGTGCTGGTCGCGGTGCTGCTGGTGGTGATCGTCGTGGCGGTCGTCGGAAGTGCGCCGCGTCTGAGCCTGGAGAACTGGACGCCGTTCGCGCCGCACGGCACGGGTTCGATCGCCCGCTCGTCCGTCGTCCTGATGCTGTCGTTCGTCGGGTGGGAGGTGTCCGCGTCGGTCGCGGCCCAGCTGCGCGACCCCCGCCGGTTGCCGCGCGTTCTGGGTCTCGCGTTCGCCGTCACGACCGTTCTCTACCTCGGGCTGGCGGTCAGCGTCGTGGGGGTCCTCGGCCCGCGCGGTGGAGCGACCGCGCTCTCCGGCCTGCTCGATGTCGCCGTGGGCCGGGCGGGTCCGGTGGTGGCCGCGGTCGCCGCCGTCGTCCTGACCCTGGCGGGGATCAACGCCTACCTCTCGGCCGCGGCCGAACTCGCCTCCCGAGCCTGGGCGAGCGCACCGCGGACGGTGGTGCAGCTCGCGGTGCTGGTCGCCGGCGCCGCGCTACTGACCCTCGTGGGGGCTGGGCAGCTCTCGCTGGCCGATGTGGCTGGTGTCCCGGTGGCGCTGTTCCTGACGGTCTACCTGGGCTGCACCGCCTCGGCCGTGCAGCAACTGGAGGGCCCGGTCCGGGTGGCCGCGGCCGTGGCCTTCGCGGCGAGTCTGGTCGTTCTGGTGGCCAGCGGCTGGGCGGCCCTCGGGGCCCTGCTCGTCGTCGTGGTCGCTCTGGTGCGACCCGCGCCGGCCGGGGTGGGCCCTAGTCTTCCAGCGTGAACCATCCGCTGACCTGGGGGCTGCTGGCGCTGGCCGTGGCCCTGGCCGTCGGCTGGTACCTCTCCTACCTGGCCGGGCGCCTGGACCGGCTGCACCACCGGGTCGAGGCGTCGTGGGCGGCGCTCGACGCGCAGCTGGCCCGCCGGGCCGCCGTCGCGCGCGAGGTGGCCCACCGGTTGCCGGCCGAGCGTGGGCCGCCGCTGCTGGCCGCGGCCGCGGCGGCCACCGACCCGGTCGACGCGGGGGAGCCGCTGCGCGGTCGGGACTCCCTGTCCGAGCAGGTCGAGAGCGCGCTGACCCGGTGCCTGCAGGCGACCTTCGCCGACCCGGACACCGTGCACGCCTGGCGGCTGGACCCGCAGATCGACGGGCTGCTGGTCGACCTGGCCTCGGCCGCCCGGCGCGCCCAGCTGGCCCGGCGGTTCCACAACGACGCGGTGGCCCACGCCCAGCGGATGCGACGCAAGCGGGTGGTCCGCTGGGCCCGGCTGGCCGGCCGGGCGGCCTGGCCGCGGATGGTCGAGCTGGACGACGAGGTGCCGGCGGCGCTCGCGGTCGAGACCGGCCAGTGACGGGCTGAGTGACGTTCAATTCAGGCCAATCAGCCCCCTGATCAGGCCAATCGGCGGCCTACGCTGGTGAGCGTAGAGTTTGTGGCATCCCCGAAGACGGCCAATCCTGCTGTGAGGTCCCAGTCGTGAGCACTCCCACCACCCCGTCGAGCGGCACCGCCACCGGTACCGGCCGTGTGAAGCGCGGCATGGCCGAGATGCTCAAGGGCGGCGTGATCATGGACGTCGTCACGCCCGAGCAGGCCAAGATCGCCGAGGACGCCGGTGCCGTGGCCGTGATGGCCCTGGAGCGCGTCCCCGCCGACATCCGCGCCGAGGGCGGCGTCTCCCGGATGAGCGACCCGGACATGATCGACGGGATCATCTCCGCGGTGTCGATCCCGGTGATGGCCAAGGCCCGGATCGGGCACTTCGTCGAGGCCCAGGTGCTGCAGAGCCTCGGCGTGGACTACATCGACGAGTCCGAGGTGCTGACCCCGGCGGACTACACGAACCACATCGACAAGTGGAAGTTCACCGTGCCCTTCGTGTGCGGCGCGACGAACCTGGGCGAGGCGCTGCGCCGGATCGCCGAGGGCGCGGCCATGATCCGCTCCAAGGGTGAGGCCGGTACGGGCGACGTCAGCAACGCCACGACCCACATGCGCAAGATCCGCGGCGAGATCCGCCGGCTGTCCTCGATGAGCGAGGACGAGCTGTACGTGGCCGCCAAGGAGCTGCAGGCCCCGCTCGAGCTCGTCCAGGAGATCGCCGAGCGCGGGGCGCTGCCCGTCGTGCTGTTCACCGCGGGCGGCATCGCCACCCCGGCCGACGCGGCGATGATGATGCAGCTGGGTGCCGACGGCGTGTTCGTCGGCTCGGGCATCTTCAAGTCCGGCGACCCGGCGGCCCGGGCCGCCGCGATCGTCAAGGCCACGACGTTCCACGACGACCCCGACGTGATCGCCAAGGTCAGCCGCGGGCTGGGCGAGGCCATGGTCGGTATCAACGTCGACGAGATCCCGGAGCCGCACCGGCTCGCCGAACGCGGCTGGTGAGCGAGAACCGGCCCAGGATCGGCGTTCTCGCGCTCCAGGGCGACGTCCGCGAGCACCTGGCCGCCCTGCGGGAGGCGGGGGCGGACGCCGTCGGGGTGCGCCGCCCGGCCGAGTTGGACGACGTCCAGGGGCTCGTCATCCCCGGGGGCGAGTCGACCACCATCGACAAGCTGACGAAGATCTTCGAGCTGCGCGAACCGCTGCTCAAGCGGATCTCCGAGGGGCTGCCCGTGTATGGGTCGTGCGCCGGCATGATCATGCTGGCCGACGAGATCCGCGACATCGCGCCGGGTCAGGAGTCGCTGGGCGGGCTCGACATCGTGGTGCGCCGCAACGCCTTCGGGCGCCAGGTCGAGTCGTTCGAGACGGACCTCGATGTCCAGGGCCTGGACGGCGGCCCGTTCCGGGCCGTCTTCATCCGAGCCCCGTGGGTGGAGGCGGTCGGGCCGGACGTCGAGGTGCTGGCCTCCGTGGCGACCGAGGCGGGGGAGCGGGCGGTCGCCGTCCGGCAGGGGAACCTGCTCGCGACGTCCTTCCACCCGGAGATCTCCGGCGACCACCGTGTGCACCGGCTCTTCGCCGAGATGGTTGTAGCGACCCAATAGTTGTAGGTCTATAATAGTTGTGTGACCACAACTGATCTTGAGCTCCATCGGCGCCGGCGGTGGGCCGTGCTGGCGACCTGCTGCCTGAGCCTGCTGATCGTCGGCCTGGACAACACGATCATGAATGTCGCCCTGCCGTCCCTGGGGCGGGACCTCCATGCCGACGTCGCGGGCCTGCAGTGGGCGGTGGACGCGTACGTCCTGGCCTTCGCCTCGCTACTGGTGCTCGGCGGGTCGCTGGCGGACCGGTTCGGCCGGCGCCGGGTCTTCCGGATCGGCCTGACGACCTTCTCGGCGGCGTCCTTGCTGTGCAGCCTGGCGCCCGGTCTCGGATGGCTGGTCGGCTTCCGTGTGCTCCAGGGCATGGGTGCCTCGATGCTGAACCCGGTCGCGATGTCGATCATCACCAACACGTTCGTCGACCGACGCGAACGGGCGCGGGCGATCGGTGTGTGGGGGGCCGTGGTCGGGATCAGCATGGCCCTCGGCCCGGTCGTCGGAGGGCTGCTCGTCAGCTCCGTCGGTTGGCCGTCGATCTTCTGGATCAACGTCCCGGTGGGGGTGACGGCGCTGGTCCTGACCTGGTGGTTCGTCCCCGAGTCGCGCGCCGCGCGGGCCCGCCGTCTCGACCCGGTCGGTCAGGCGCTGATGATCGCGCTCCTGGCCGCCACCACCGCGTCGATCATCGAGGCGCCCCGGCTGGGCTGGACCGCACCGGGCACGCTGGGACTGGCCGGGCTCGGTCTGCTCGCCGGGGTGTCGTTCGTGACCTACGAACTGCGCCGCCGGGAGCCCCTGCTCGAGCTGCGGTTCTTCCGCAGCGCCCCGTTCAGCGGCGCGACCCTGATCGCGGTCGCGGCCTTCGGCGGTTTCTCGGGCTTCCTGTTCCTGAACACCCTCTATCTGCAGGACGTGCGGGGCATGTCCGCCCTGGCTGCGGGCCTGTACACGCTGCCGATGGCCCTCCCGGTGATCCTCTGCTCACCGCTGTCCGGGCGCCTGGTCGCGGCCCGGGGACCGCGGCTGCCGCTGGTCGTGGCCGGTGTCCTGCTCACCGCCGGCGCGCTCATGCTGACGGGGCTCGACGAGAACACGTCCCGGGCCTGGCTGGTCACCTCCTACGTGGTGTTCGGCGCCGGCTTCGGCGCGGTGAACGCGCCGATCACCAACACGGCCGTCAGCGGCATGCCGCTGGCCCGGGCCGGGGTGGCGGCGGCCATCGCCTCGACCAGCCGGCAGGTGGGACAGCTCCTCGGGGTGGCGGTGATCGGTACTGTCGTCAGCTCGGTCGCCGGGTCCACCCTGGCGGTGCGGGTGCTGGCCGCCGGGGCCGGCTGGTGGATCGTGACCGGCTGCGGGTTGCTCGTGCTGGTGCTGGCCGTGCTGAGCACGGGCCGGTGGGCGCGGGCCACCGCCGCCCGGACGGCGGAGCTGATCGGGGCCGCGGACGAGGAGGAGTCGATGGCGAGGGCCGCGAAGGTGGGCGTGACGGCATGAGCGGGTCACCGCCTGCCTCGGGCGATCCGGCGGGCGATCCGGCGACGGCCCAGGAGGTGTGGTTGCTGATGCGCGACCTGGTCTTCGGCCGCGGCGACCACCGACGGGCCGCCTCGGAGGAACTCGGGATGGGCTACAGCCGGATCAAGGCGATGCTGCACCTCGAACCGGGGGAGCTGGCCCACCACGAGCTGGCCGCCGAACTCCTCACGGACAAGCCGTACACGACCGTCATCATCCGGGACCTGCTGGAGCGGGGCCTGGTGGAGTCACGTCCGCACCCGAGCGACGGCCGTTCCAAGCTGGTGTCCCTGACCCCGGCCGGCCGCGAGCAGGCCGAGCGGGCCCGGCGGATCGTCGTCGCACCGCCGGAGGAGATGTCCCGGCTGAGCACCGAGGACCTGGCCCAGCTGCGCCGGATCCTCAGCCTGCTCACGCCTGAGTAGGATCGGTCGGGGAAAAGTTGCAGTTGTTCCGGCACGTGGGAGGCGTTTCAGATGTCCGGCCATTCAAAGTGGGCCACCACCAAGCACAAGAAGGCCGTCATCGACGCCAAGCGCGGCAAGATGTTCGCCAAGCTGATCAAGAACATCGAGGTCGCCGCCCGCACCGGCGGTGGTGACCCGGCCGGCAACCCGACGCTCTACGACGCCATCCAGAAGGCCAAGAAGTCGTCGGTGCCGAACAACAACATCGACAGCGCGGTCAAGCGTGGCTCGGGCGCCGACTCCGGGGGCGCCGACTACCAGTCGTTCATGTACGAGGGGTACGGCCCGAACGGCGTCGCCCTCCTGATCGAGTGCCTCTCGGACAACCGGAACCGGGCCGCGATGGAGGTCCGCACGGCGATGACCCGCAACAACGGGACCATGGCCGACCCGGGCAGCGTCGCCTACATGTTCACCCGCAAGGGCGTCGTGGTGGTGCCCAAGGCCGGCGACCTGACCGAGGACGACGTCCTGCTGGCGGTCCTCGAGGCGGGCGCCGAGGAGGTCAACGACCTCGGCGACAGCTTCGAGGTGGTCAGCGAAGCGACGGACCTGGTGCCGGTGCGCACCGCGCTCGTCGACGCGGGCGTCGACTACGACTCGGCCGAGGCCCAGTTCGTGCCCAGCGTCGCCGTCCCGCTCGACGAGGACGGCGCGCGCAAGGTCTTCCGGCTGATCGAGGCCCTCGAGGACTGCGACGACGTGCAGAACGTCTACGCCAACTTCGACGTGTCCGACGAGGTCATGGAGGCGATCGACGCCTGAGCCGCGTGTCGTCCGGCGGTGAGCGGCGGACGGTGCCGCATGCTGGCGGGGTGCGCGTGCTGGCGATCGATCCCGGTCTGACCCGGTGCGGCGTGGGTGCCGTCGACGGGCTGCCCGGCCGCCGGGTCTCCCTCGTCGCGGTCGACGTGATCCGCACGCCCGCCGGGGACCCGGTGCCCGAGCGGCTGCGGGGGCTGGCCGACGCGCTCGACGGCTGGCTCGACCAGCTGCGGCCCGACGTCCTGGCCGTGGAGCAGGTGTTCGCGCAGGTCAACGTCCGCACCGTGATGGGGACGGCGCAGGCCGCGGGGGTCGCGTTCCTGGCCGCCGCGCGGTTCGGCATCCCGGTCGCGGTGCACACGCCGTCCGAGGTGAAGGCCGCGGTCACCGGGTCGGGCCGGGCGGGGAAGGACCAGGTGGCCGAGATGGTCACCCGCATCCTCCACCTACCCGCCCGCCCGACCCCGGCCGACGCGGCCGACGCGCTGGCCCTCGCCGTGTGCCACCTGTGGCGTGGGGGGACGCCGTCCGCGGGGTCCGCGGGCGAGCTCACCCCCGCGCAGCAGAAGTGGGCCGAGGCGGCGCGTCGCGCCGGGAATGTCGGCACCCGGCGCTAGCCTTCGTACACCTGTTCGGCTGGGCTGTTCGGAGGTTCCGGTGATCGCTTCGGTGCGCGGGCGCGTGCTCGCCGTCCGGCTCGACTCGTGCGTCCTCGAGGTCGGTGGCGTCGGGCTGCTGCTGCAGGCGACGCCGGCGACCCTGGCCGGGCTGCGCACGGGCCAGGAGGCCGAGCTCGCCACGAGCCTCGTCGTCCGGGAGGACTCGCTCACGCTGTTCGGCTTCGCGGACGCCGACGAGCGCGACGTGTTCGAGACCGTCCAGACGGTCTCGGGCATCGGTCCGCGCCTGGCGTTGGCCATGCTCGCCGTACACAGCCCCGACGGGTTGCGGGCCGCCGTGGCCGCTCAGGACCTGACGGCGCTCACCAAGGTGCCCGGCATCGGGCGCAAGGGCGCCCAGCGCATCGTCCTCGAACTGACCGACCGGCTCGGGGCGCCGACCGGCGTGGCGCTGGTGACGGCCGGGGGTGGTGCGGCGCCCACCGTCGCCGCCGAGCCGTGGCGGGAACAGGTCGTCGAGGCCCTGGTCGGGTTGGGCTGGCCGGTCAAGGCGGCCGGTGATGCGGTGGTCGCGGTCGCAGGGTCGGCGGAGGACGACCGGGTGCTCGACGTGACCGAGCCGCCCGACGTGGCGCAGGTGTTGCGCGCCGCGCTGAAGGAGCTGGGGCGCACGTGACGGAGCCGTACGCCGAGGAGGTCCGGCTGGTCGGCACCGACGCGGGCGAGGAGGAACGCGTCGTCGAGACGGCGTTGCGGCCGAAGCGTCTGGCCGAGTTCGTCGGGCAGCGCAAGGTCCGCGAGCAGCTGTCGCTGCTGCTGGCCGCCGCCAAGACCCGCGGGTCGGCGCCCGACCACCTGCTGCTGTCCGGGCCGCCCGGGCTGGGCAAGACGACCCTGGCGATGATCGTGGCGCACGAGCTCGGCGCGCCGCTGCGGGTGACGAGCGGGCCGGCCATCACGCACGCCGGCGACCTGGCCGCCGTCCTGTCCTCGCTGACCGAGGGCGAGGTGCTGTTCCTCGACGAGATCCACCGGATGGCCCGGCCCGCCGAGGAGATGCTGTACGTCGCGATGGAGGACTTCCGGGTCGACGTCGTCGTCGGCAAGGGCCCGGGGGCGACGGCCATCCCGCTCGACCTACCGCCGTTCACGCTCGTCGGGGCGACGACCCGGGCCGGCATGCTGCCCGGGCCGCTGCGCGACCGGTTCGGCTTCACCGGGCACCTCGACTTCTACGAACCCGACGAGCTGGAGCAGGTGCTGCGCCGGTCGGCGTCGCTGCTCGGCGTCGACCTGAGCGGTGAGGCGGCGGCCGAGGTCGCGAGCCGTTCGCGAGGCACCCCGCGGATCGCGAACCGGCTGCTGCGCCGCGTCCGGGACTGGGCGCAGGTCAAGGGGGACGGCACGCTCGACCTGGCTGCGGCCCGCGCCGCGCTCGAGGTGTACGCGGTCGACGCGCGCGGCCTCGACCGGCTCGACCGTTCGGTGCTCGAGGCGTTGTGCCTGCGCTTCGGCGGCGGCCCGGTCGGCCTGTCGACGCTGGCCGTCGCCGTGGGCGAGGAACCGGAGACCGTGGAGACCGTTGCCGAACCGTTCCTTTTGCGCGAGGGCCTGCTCGGGCGCACCCCGCGCGGGCGGGTCGCAACCCCCGCCACCTGGGCACATCTGGGCCTGAGCGCCCCCGCCCACCCCACCCCGCACGGCCCTCCCGCAGCGGGCGGCGCCGTGCAGGAACCTCTGTTGCCCGAAGAGCGCTGAGAGTGTGAGAGCATCCGCGACGGAGTGGACGCGCCGTCGCGGATGTCGGCACGAGTGGGGAAGGCGGGGTCTGGAGTGCCAGACATCGGTAGCCTGATCGTGCTCGGCGTTCTCGTGCTGCTGCTCGTCGTCCCCTTCCGGCGGATGCGCAGGCAGCAGCAGGAGATGGTGGCCACGCAGGCTGCGGCCGAGCCGGGTCGGCGCGTCATGATGACGTCAGGGGTCTACGGCGACATCGTGTCGGTACAGGAAGACGAGGACACGGTCGTCCTCGAGGTGGCGCCGGGGGTGCACATGACGTGGGCGCGCCCGGCGATCGCCCGCGTGATCGAACCTTCCGAACCCACCGACACGTCTGAACCTGCAGAACCTGAAGAACCGAACAGCCCGTAAGCCGTCAATCCCTGTCCAACCCAGAGAAGAGATCCGTTCCCGTGGCACGTTCCGGCCCAGCCACCCGACCAGGTAGGTCGTTGCTGGCTCTCGCAGTCCTGTTGGCCGTCATCTTCGGAGTCGTCGGAGCCGGGACGATCTGGGGCACGGCACAGTGGACCCCGAAGCTCGCGCTCGACCTCGAGGGCGGCACGCAGATCATCCTGCGGCCGGTGCCCCAGTCGGGCGGCGCCAAGATCACGACTGCCCAGCTGACCGAAGCCGTGAACATCATCCGGCAGCGCGTCGACGGCTCCGGCGTGGCCGAGGCCGAGGTCACCACTCAGAACAACCAGGACATCGTCGTCAGCATCCCCGGCAAGGCCGACCAGAAGACGATCGACCTGGTCAAGCAGTCGGCCGAGCTGAACTTCCGACCGGTGCTCTACGTCGCGAGTGCCGCCCCGACGGCCAGCGCGACGGCCACGCCGTCGGCGTCGTCCAGCCCGTCGTCCAGCGCAACCCCGAAGGCCAGCGCGAAGGCGTCGGCCTCCGTGAACGCTGCGACGCCGAGCGCCACCAGCAACCGGATCGTGCCGCAGGCCCTGGTGAAGGCGGCCGCCACGACCGACCCCTCGGCGGCCCCGAGCACGGCGAGCAGCGATCCGGGCACCGACTCGACCGGCTCGGGCAGCTCGACGGACTCGAACACCACTCTCGCCGCCGGGACACCGAGCGACCTGAACCAGATCACCGAGGCGCTCTACAACGAGTTCACCGCGCTGAACTGTCAGGACCTGGAGGCCGTCCAGAAGACGGTCCAGGACCCGAAGAAAGCCATCGTCACCTGCTCGAACGACGGCACCGAGAAGCTGATCCTCGGCCCGATCGAGGTGTACGGCAAGGACATCAAGGACGCCACCTACGGTCTGGGCACCAACTCGCAAGGCTTCTCCACCGGGCAGTACCAGGTCAACCTGACGTTCAACAGCACCGGCGCCAAGGCCTTCTCGAACGTCACCGAGCGGCTGGCCGCGCTGACCGGCGCGCAGAACCAGTTCGCCGTGGTGCTCGACAACCTGGTGGTCACGCACCCGACGGTGAACGAGCGGATCCCGAACGGGCAGGCGCAGATCTCCGGCAACTTCACCGCCGACACGGCCTCGCAGCTGGCCAGTCAGCTGAAGTTCGGTGCGCTGCCGCTGTCGTTCAACGTCCAGACCCAGGACACGATCTCCGCCCTGCTCGGCGCCGAGCAGCTCGAGCGCGGCCTGCTGGCCGGCCTGATCGGCATGGTGCTGGTCGTCATCTACTCGCTGCTGCAGTACCGCGGGCTGGGCCTGGTCACGGTGTTCAGCCTGCTCGTGGCGGCGGCGCTCAGCTACGGAATGGTGCTGCTGCTCAGCTGGCAGCAGGGCTACCGGCTCAGCCTGCCGGGGGTCACCGGCCTCATCGTCTCGATCGGCATCACGGCCGACTCGTTCATCGTCTTCTTCGAGCGCGTCCGCGACGAGGTACGTGAAGGCCGCCCCCTGCGGGCGGCGGTGGAGACGGGGTGGACGCGCGCCCGGCGCACGATCCTGGCCTCCGACACGGTCAGCCTGCTGGCCGCCGTGGTCCTGTACTTCCTGGCGGTCGGGGGTGTGAAGGGCTTCGCCTTCACCCTGGGCCTGACCACGGCGATCGACGTGATCGTCGTCTTCCTCTTCACCAAGCCGACCGTGACGCTCCTGGCCAAGTCGAAGTTCTTCGGCGAGGGCCACACCTGGTCGGGCTTCTCGCCCGAGCAGCTGGGTCGGCTCACGCCCGCCTACGCGGGCCGCGGGCGGGTCCGCCAGCCCGGTGAGAGCATCGCCGCCCGGCGGGCCGCAGCGGCCGAGGCCGAAACCGACGACGACACAGTCGGCGCCACGAGCTCGGGCAGTACGTCCGGGGCGAGCGGGAGGGACGTCTGATGGGGCGCTTCGCCACCTTCGGCAACGAGCTGTACAGCGGCCGCCGGTCGATCGACTTCGTCGGCAAGCGGCGGATCTGGTACTCGATCGCGCTGGTCACCTGCACGATCTCGCTGATCGCGCTGTTCTACCCGGGCCTCAACCCCGGCATCGAGTTCCGCGGCGGGTCCGAGTTCCGCATCTCGAAGGTCGCCAACACCGACACCATCAAGGCCGGAGACATCGTCAAGTCGGCCGCGCCGGAGGCCGGCGAGCCGCTGGTCTCGAAGATCGGCCGCGACGGTCTGCGGATCCAGACCGACCGGCTCAGCGACGAGCAGACCGAGCAGGTCGCCGCCACCCTGGCCAAGTCTTACGACGTGCCGACGACCAACGTCACCGCATCGTTCGTCGGCCCGAGCTGGGGCCGCGACGTCTCGACCAAGGCGATCCAGGGCCTGGTGGCGTTCCTGATCCTGGTGGCCGCCGTCATCAGCATCTACTTCCGTACCTGGAAGATGGCCGCCGCCGCGCTCGTGGCGCTCGTGCACGACCTCGTCATCACGGTCGGCGTCTACGCGCTGGCCGGTTTCGAGGTCACGCCGTCCAGCGTGATCGGCTTCCTGACGATCCTCGGGTACTCGCTCTACGACACGGTCGTCGTCTTCGACAAGGTGCGGGAGAACACCGAGCACATCACGACGTCCACCCGGCGCACCTACGCCGAGGCGGCCAACCTCGCGGTCAACCAGACCCTGGTCCGGTCGATCAACACGTCCGTCGTGGCGCTGCTGCCGGTCGGCTCCATCCTGTTCATCGGCGCGTTCCTGCTCGGGGCCGGCACCCTGCGTGACCTCTCCCTGTCGCTGTTCGTCGGTATCGCGGCCGGCACCTACTCCTCGATCTTCATCGCCACGCCGCTGCTGGTGTCGATGCGGATGCGCGAGGAGCCGCTGCGCGTGCACGCCGAGAAGCTGCTCAAGCGCCGGGCGGAGAAGGCGCCGGCCGAGGCACTCGTCGGCGTCGGAGCCGGCAGCGCCGGCCCGGCCGGTGAGCCGGAGGCCGAAGGCCCGGCCGGGGCGGGCGTCCCGACCACCGTACGGACGTCGTCCGGGCGCGCCCTCGGTGAACCGGACGGCCCGCAGAGGCGGCAACCGAAGCGTTCCACCCGCGCCAACCGGGGGCCGAACCGATGAGCATCTCCTTGGCGGAGGGCATCCGCGACATCCCGGACCACCCCTCGGCCGGGATCATGTTCCGGGACATCACGCCGCTGCTGGCCGACCCGGAGATGTTCGAGGAGGTCATCACCCAGTTCGTCGCCGGACTGGAGGGCGAGGTCGATCTGGTGACCGGCATCGAGGCGCGCGGGTTCATCCTCGCCGCCCCGGTGGCCCTGGCCCTCGGCGTCGGCTTCGTGCCGATCCGCAAGGCCGGCAAGCTGCCGTACGAGACCGAGTCGAAGTCGTACCAGCTGGAGTACGGCGAGGCGACGATCGAGGTGCACAAGGACGCCGTCAAGGCGGGCCAGCGGGTGCTGCTGGTGGACGACGTCCTCGCCACGGGCGGCACCGCGCGAGCCGGTCGCGAGCTGGTCGAGGGCCTGGGCGGGAAGGTGATCGGGGCCCGGTTCCTGATCGAGCTCGAGGCGCTGGAGGGGCGCAAGGCGCTGGGGGACCTGCCCGTCACGTCGCTCGTCACGTACTGATCGCCCGTTGATCGTCGGCCGGGTTCCCACACCCGGGGCGTCCGCTATGGGACGTTTGGTCCGAGGCCGGGAATGAAACCTCCTCATCGGTCGCTTCAGCGGCTTTCGGATCGTGCCGATCGGTGGGGCCTAGACTGACGGTCCCTCCAGACCTCACCCGAGGTCTCCAGCGACGGGAGGCTCCGTGCCGGACGAGGCAGCGCTCAGGGCGGACCACCAGGCCGGGATGAACCCCGGTCCTGACGCCGCGCCTGACGCCGCGCCCGCCGCCGCGCCCGCCGCCACGCCCGCCGCCGCCACGCCCTCGGTCGTCCCCGACGTCGTGCCCGTCCCGTCGACCCGGCCCGGAGAGTCCGCCTCCACGTCGCTGCCCGCCAAGGGCCACCTCATCGACGAGCCGCCCGTCCCCGCCCTGAAGGCCGTGCCCACGGGCGACCCCTCCGTCACCGAGGCCCACGCCGAGGTGGCGCCGGTCGAGGACGAGGAGCGGGCCGACCCGGCTCCCGACGCTGCGGCGAACCCGGCGTCGACGCCGCCGCTCGGCATCCCGGTCCCAGCGCCCGTCATGCCGGGGGAGAAGGCGCGCCCGACCGCTCCGCCCGCGGGCGACGTCCAACTGTCCCCGACCGGTGTCTTCGCCCGCATCGCCCGGCTGGGCAGCCCGCGGACCACCACGTCGCCCCTGCTCGAGCCGTTGCTGCGGACGCTGCGCACCGCTCACCCCAAGGCCGACCTCACCGTCATCGAGCGGGCTTTCGAGGTGGCGTCGAAGGCGCACGCCGGGCAGAAGCGCAAGAGCGGGGACCCGTACATCACGCACCCCGTGGCCGTCGCGTCCATCCTGGCCGAACTGGGCATGACGCCGCCCACGCTGGCGGCGGCCCTGTTGCACGACACCGTCGAGGACACCGACTACACGCTCGAGAGCCTGCGCGAGGACTTCGGCGACGAGGTCGCGATGCTGGTCGACGGCGTGACGAAGCTCGACAAGGTCAAGTTCGGCGACGCCGCGCAGGCCGAGACCGTGCGCAAGATGGTCGTCGCGATGTCCAAGGACATCCGGGTCCTCGTCATCAAGCTCGCCGACCGGCTGCACAACGCCCGGACCTGGCGGTACGTGCCGGCGCACAAGGCCGAGAAGAAGGCCAAGGAGACGCTGGAGATCTACGCCCCGCTGGCCCACCGGCTGGGTATGAACACCATCAAGTGGGAGCTGGAGGACCTGTCCTTCGCGACGCTCTACCCGAAGGTGTTCGACGAGATCGTCCGGCTCGTCGCCGAGCGCGCGCCGGCCCGTGAGGACTACCTGGCCCAGGTGCGCGACCAGGTCCGGCTCGACCTGCGGCAGGGGAAGATCCGCTGCGAGGTGACCGGCCGGCCGAAGCACTACTACTCCGTCTACCAGAAGATGATCGTGCGGGGTCGCGACTTCGCCGACATCTACGACCTGGTCGGGGTGCGGGTGCTGGTCGACTCGGTCCGCGACTGCTACGCCGTCCTCGGTGCACTGCACGCACGCTGGAACCCGGTGCCCGGCCGGTTCAAGGACTACATCGCGATGCCCAAGTTCAACATGTACCAGTCGCTGCACACGACGGTGATCGGGCCCGAGGGCAAGCCGGTGGAGATCCAGATCCGGACCCACCAGATGCACCGCCGGGCCGAGTACGGCGTGGCCGCGCACTGGAAGTACAAGGACGAGCTGACGGGCGCGCCCGACGGCGGCACCGACATGACCTGGCTGCGCCAGTTGCTCGACTGGCAGCGGGAGACCGCGGACCCGGGCGAGTTCCTCGACTCGCTGCGGTTCGAGATCAACGCGCAGGAGGTCTACGTCTTCACGCCCAAGGGCGACGTCGTGGCGCTGCCCTCGGGGGCGACGCCGGTCGACTTCGCCTACGCCGTGCACACCGAGGTCGGCCACCGGTGCATGGGGGCGCGCGTGAACGGGCGGCTCGTGCCGCTGGAGAGCGCGCTCGACAACGGCGACGTCGTCGAGATCTTCACCTCGAAGACCGACGCGGCCGGGCCCAGCAAGGACTGGCTGACCTTCGTGCGCAGCGCGCGGGCCCGCAACAAGATCCGGCAGTGGTTCCAGAAGGAGCGCCGGGAGGAGGCGATCGAGTCCGGCAAGGAGGCGATCGCCAAGGTCATGCGCAAGCAGCACCTCCCGCTGCAGCGGCTGCTGTCGCACGAGGCGCTGCTGACGCTGGCCTCCGAGATGCGCTACACCGACGTCGCGGGCCTGTACGCGGCGGTCGGCGAGGGGCACGTGTCGGCGGCCAACGTCGTCGAGAAGCTGCTCGAGGCCGCCGGTGGCGAGGCGGGGGCCGAGGAGGACATGGCCGAGGTCACCTCGCCCATGCGCCCGCGGCGGCCCAAGATGGGCGACCCCGGCGTGGTGATCCCGGGCATGGAGAACATCTGGGTGAAGCTGGCCCGCTGCTGCACCCCGGTGCCGGGCGACCCGATCATCGGCTTCCTGACCAAGGGCAGCGGCGTCTCCGTCCACCGCGAGGACTGCGTGAACCTGGTCGGCCTGCGCGAGGAGCCCGACCGGATCGTCGAGGTCGAGTGGGCGCCCACCCAGGCCAGCGTGTTCCTCGTGCAGATCCAGGTCGAGGCGCTCGACCGCAACCGGCTGCTGTCCGACGTGACCCGGGTGCTCTCCGACAGCCACGTGAACATCCTCGCCGCGACGGTGCAGACCTCACGCGACCGGATGGCGATCTCCCGGTTCACCTTCGAGATGGGCGACCCGGCCCACCTCGGGCACGTGATCGCCGCGGTGCGCCGCGTCGACGGGGTCTACGACGCCTACCGCATCACCGGTTCGCGCGGCGACTGAGGCTCACCGAGCCCGCTGTAGCGGGTTCGTCCTGCCACCCACAGGGCGGGTTTTCCACAGCTGGACGACGGCCGCCCCTCAGCGTGGTCGAGCGCGGGCACGATGGGGCGCGTGCAGACGAACCGCTCGATCCCACACCAGCTCACTCGGCACGCCGGGCAGGCACCGCCGCGCGAACTCGACCTGGCGTCGATGCCGTTCCGGGTGGCACCGCAGCATCGGGCCGAGGTCGAGGTGCTGCTGCGCGAGGAGTTGGTTCGTCCGGTCCTGGGCGACGCCGTGGTCGCCATCGATGTCCCCGACGACGGGCTGTGCCGCGCGCTGACTGCCGGGCTGTTCGTGCCCCACAGTGCTCGGGAGCGATGGGTGGTCGCCTTCCGGGCCGCCGCGTGGGTGCTGTTGGGCGAGGCCGGCGCTCCGGGTGCCGAACTACCCGGACTCCCCGGGTCGATCGACGTCATCGTCGGGGCCGGTGAACGGCGCCCGGCGGACGCCGGCGTGACGGGCCGGCAGGTGGCGCTCGGGGCGGGGGAGACGACCGTCGTCCACGGGCTGCGTCTCACGCATGCCGTGCGCACTGCCGCCGACCTGGCCCGGGATCTTCCGGCGGATCAGGCACAGTCCTGGCTGGTGCAGCTCGGTCGGCACTGTGGTGTGCGCCCCGCGCAGGTGTTGCGGCAGCTCTCACGCATGCGCTACGCGCGAGGATCAGCCCGGGCGCGGCCTGTGGTCCGTGCGTGGGAGGAACTCGAAAACCCCTGGTGATGAATGAGTTCTATGCCTGGTGGCAGGCAGACGTCGCCGATTGCGGCGCGTCGGCTGCCACCATCCCTGTCACCCTGCGGCGAGCGGGGGAGCCGTCAGCCGGTGAACTCCTCCAGGCCGCGGCGGGCCTGGTCGAGCCACTCGCGGCGCGCGGCCAGGGCCTGCTCGGCCTCCTTGACCTTGCGTTCGTTGCCGGCCGACTGCTGCTTGGCCAGCTCGGCCTCGAGGCCGGCGACGGCCTTCTCCAGCTGCCCGACCATGTCCTGCGCCCGGGCCCGGGCCGCCGGGTCCGAGCGGCGCCAGCGCTCCTGCTCGGCGTCGTGCACGGCCTGCTCGACCTTGCGCAGCCCGCCCTCGAGCCGGGAGAGGTCGGCCCGCGGGACCTTGCCCGCGGCGTCCCACCGTGCCTGCAGGTCCCGCAGGGCGGCCCGCGCGGCGGCGGCGTCCTTCACCGGCAGCAGCTTCTGCGCCTCCGCGAGCAGCTCCTCCTTGCGGACCAGGTTGCCCGCGAACTCCTCGTTCTGCGCGGTGTTGGCCGCGTCCCGCGCGGCGAAGAACGCGTCCTGGGCGGCCCGGAACCGGGCCCACAGGGTGTCGTCGTCCTTCTTGGAGGCCCGGCCGGCGGCCTTCCACTGCGCCATCAGGTCCCGGTAGGCGCCCGAGGTCGGCCCCCAGGCGGTCGACGTGCTGAGGCTCTCGGCCTCGGCGACCAGCCGCTCCTTCTCCGCCTTGGCGTGCGAGCGCTGCTCGTCCAGCGCGCCGAAGTGGTGACGGCGCTTGCGGTCGAACGCGGTGCGCGCGTGGCTGAACCGCTTCCACAGTTCGTCCTCGGACGCCTTGTCGAGCTTCGCGTCGCGCTGCAGCGTGCGCCACTCGTCGAACAGGACGCGCAGCCGGTCGCCGCTGGACTTCCACGGGATGCGGGCCGGTTCGGGCTCGGCCAGCGCCTCGGCCTCCTCGACCAGGGCCGTCCGCTTCGCCAGGGCCTCGGCCTTCGCCTCGGCCTTCGCGGCCTGGGCCTTGGCCCGGGCCTCGTCGGCCAGCGGCGCGAGCCCGGTCAACCGGTCGTGCAGGCCCTGCAGGTCACCGACGGCGTTGGCCTCCAGGATCGTCGGCTCGAGCCGCTTGATCGTGTGGTCGGCGTCGGAGGCCGAGACCTGCCCGGCCTTCAGCCGCTGCTCGAGCAGGTTGACCTGGGCCTCCAGGTCCTCGAACTTGCGGACGAAGTAGGCGAGCGCCTCCTCGTGCGTGGCCCCGGGGTAGGACCCGACGGCCCGCTCCCCGTCGGCCGTCCGCACGTACACGGTGCCGTCGTCGTCCGCGCGTCCCCATGCCTGCTCGGTCACGAGACTCAGCCCTTCTTCACCGTTGCCGAGGTGATCGACACCGCGGTCGTGGGTGCCCCGTCGCCGCTACCGCCGCTGACGCCGGACTTGGCGACCTTCTTCACCACGTCGAGGCCCTTCGTGATCTTGCCGATCACGGTGTACCCGCCGCCGGTCTGGGCCGGGTCGAGGGTGGTGTCGTCGTAGACCAGGAAGAACTGGCTGCCCTGGCTGTTCACGTCCGACCCGCGGGCCATCGCCACGGTGCCCGGGGGCATCTTGCCGTTGCCGACGTTCTCCAGCGGGCCGTAGGAGTAGCCGGGGCCGCCGGTACCGGTACCGGTCGGGTCGCCGCACTGGAGCACGAAGATGCCCGACGTGGTGAGCCGGTGGCACGGCGTCCCGTCGTAGAACTTGGACCGGATCAGGGCGATCGTCGACGAGACGGCCTGCGGGGCCTTCTTGCCGTACAGCTCCATCTCGATGGTGCCGCACGTGGTCTTGAACGTCGCCGTCCACGTGGTGTTCTGGGCCAGCGACTTGCTCGGGACCTTCGCGATCTGCTTCGGGGAGCTCACCGCGCCGAGCGTGGACGGCGTGCAGCCGCCCTTGACCGGCGTGGCGGCGCTCGACGCCGTGGCGCTCGCGCTCGGCGCGACGGACGCCGCGGTGCTCGCGTCGGTCGCGTCGTCCCCGTTGTGCGTGACCAGGAACGCGACGCCGATGATCACGGCCACCGCGGCCAGGGAACTGCCCGAGGCCAGGACGATCTGCTGGACCCGGCGGCGACGGCGCTTCCGCTCGCTCAGTTTCGCCTGCCACTCCTCGTAGCGACGGCGCTCGTACGCCCGCTCGCGCGCCTTCGACACCTGCGCAGCCCCTTTGTCTCGATACCCGGTCTCGTTACCCGTCGGGTGACCTGTGAGTGCGCGCGCCAGTCTAGGGGGGTGAGCCTGTGCTCCAGCGACGACGCCCCTGACATAGGCTCGGCCAGTGCTCGTGATCGGATTCCCGGCCCAGGTGTTCGGCACCAACTGCTACGTGGTGGCGCCCGCGGCCGGTGAGGAGTGCCTGGTGGTCGACCCGGGCATCGGGGTGCTCGGCCAGCTGTCGGCCGTGCTGGAGGAGCACGGGCTGCGCCCGGCCGCCGTCCTGGCCACCCACGGCCACCTCGACCACGTCTACTCCGTGACCCCCGTGTGCCAGGCCCACGGCGTCGCGGTGCGCGTGCACGGCGCCGACACGTACCGGCTCGTCGACCCGGCCGCCACGCTCGGGCCCGAACTGCGGGCGATGTTCGAGCAGCAGTTCGGGAAGGACGGCTGGCACGAGCCGGACGACGTCGTGGAACTCGAGCACGGGCAGAAGCTGACGATCGCCGGGATCGAGCTCGACGTCGTCCACGCCCCCGGGCATACCGAGGGGTCCGTGATCTTCACGGTGCCGGGGGTGCCGTCGTCCCTGGACGCCGGGCACGGCCTGACGTCGACGGCGTTCGCCGGCGACGTGCTGTTCGCCGGGTCCATCGGGCGGACCGACCTGCCCGGCGGGTCGGGCGCGGCCATGATGCGCAGCCTGCGCGAGCGGGTCCTGCCGATGGCCGACGACACGCTGGTCCTGCCCGGCCACGGCCCGGCCACCACCATCGGGCGCGAGCGCGCCTCCAACCCGTACCTGCGCGAGGAAGCACTGAGGTAAGCCAGACATGAGCCGTCCCACCCCCCTGTCCGGCTTCCCCGAGTGGCTGCCGGCCGAACGGATCGTCGAGCAGCAGGTGCTGGACCGCCTGCGCCACACCTTCGAGCTGTGGGGCTACTCGTCGCTGGAGACCCGCGCCGTCGAGCCGATGGACCAGCTGCTGCGCAAGGGCGAGATCGACAAGGAGGTCTACGTCCTGCGCCGGCTGCAGGCCGACCCGGACGACGCCGGTGACTCCGGTCTCGCGCTGCACTACGACCTCACGGTGCCGTTCGCGCGGTACGTGCTCGAGCGCTCCGGGCACCTGCAGTTCCCGTTGAAGCGGTACCAGATCCAGAAGTGCTGGCGGGGGGAGCGCCCGCAAGAGGGCCGCTACCGCGAGTTCACCCAGGCCGACATCGACGTCGTGGGCGCGGGGGAGCTGCCGTTCCACTACGAGACCGAGCTCCCGCTGGTCGTTTTCGACGCCCTGTCGGGGCTGCTGGACGTCGGGCTGCCGCCGGTGAAGATGCACGTCAACAACCGCAAGGTGTCGCAGGGCTTCTTCCGCTCGCTCGGCTTCGAGGACCTGGCCGGGGTGCTGCGGCTGGTGGACAAGCTCGACAAGATCGGACCGGCTCGGGTCTGCGAGGCGCTGGTCGCCGAGCTGGGGGCCACCGACGCCCAGGCCAAGGCCGTCCTGGAGTTCGCGTCGATCACGGCCGAGGACGGCTCCGTCGCCGACCGCGTGCGGGCGCTCGGGGGGAGCGACCCGTTGCTCGACGAGGGGCTCGAGGAACTGGTGCGGGTCGTCGAGGCGGCCCGCCAGGCGGCCCCCGGGATGCTGATCGCCGACCTGAAGATCGCTCGCGGACTCGACTACTACACCGGCACCGTCTACGAGACGTCGCTGGTCGGGCACGAGGACCTCGGCTCGGTCTGCTCGGGCGGGCGCTACGACAACCTGGCCAGCTCCGGCTCCGACGTGTACCCGGGCGTCGGGATCTCCGTCGGCGTGACCCGCCTGCTGTCGCGGGTGTTCTCGCAGAAGCTCGTGACGGCGTCGCGGTCGGTGCCGACCGCCGTCCTGGTCGCCGTCGCCTCGGAGGAGACCCGCGCGCTGTCCGACGCGGTGGCCGCCGACCTGCGGCTGCGGGGCATCGCCACCGAGGTGGCCCCGACCGCCACGAAGTACGGCAAGCAGATCCGGCACGCCGACCGGCGCGGCATCCCGTTCGTGTGGTTCCCGTCGGCCGACGACGACGGTGAACCGGTGCACGAGGTGCGCGACATCCGTTCCGGGGAGCAGGTTCCCGCGGATCCGCAGGGCTGGGAACCGCCGGCGGACGACCTGCGCCCGCGCATCGTCCAGGCGTGAGCTCGCCGTCCGGGCGGGCCGGCTCGGCCGCCCTGCGGCTGGCGCAGTCGTTGGGCGTACCCGCGACCTCGGCGCGGGTGCTGCACGACGGTTCGAACGTGCTCGTGGCCCTCGCGCCGCAGCCTCTCGTGGCCCGCGTCGCCGCCGTCACCGCCCGGGTCCGGATGCGGCCGGCGGAGGCGTTGCAGCGCGACGTCCAGCTGGCCGGCTGGTTGGCCGCGCAGGGGGCCCGGGTCGTGGCTCCGGCCGACGAGCTGCCGCCCGGCCCGCACCAGGCGGAGGGGTTCGGGCTCACCTACTGGCGGTTCGTCGAGGTGCTCGGCACGGTCTCGGAGCCGGACGTCGCCGCCGCGGAACTCCTTGACCTCCACCGCCTCTCGGTGGCCTATGAGGGTGCGCTGCCCGGCGTCCAGCCCTTGATCAGCGACGCGCTGCGCGGGGTCGCGCTCGCCCGCGACGCGGGGGTCGTGACCCGCCACGACGCCCAGCGGCTCGAGGCGGCCGGGCTGCGGTTCACCCGCGAGATCCCGCGTGGGGCCTTCCCGCTGCACGGCGACGCGCACCCGGGGAACCTGCTGCGCACCCCGGACGGGTTGCGCTGGACCGACTTCGAGGACACCTGGCGCGGCCCGCTCGAGTGGGACCTCGCCTGCCTGCACGAGACGAGCCGGTTGGACGGCGCTGCGGCCGTCGCGCGCTACCGCGAGCTGTGCGCGCGGGAGTTCCTGGTGGACGACGACGTGCTGGCCGCCTGCGTGCGGCTGCGGCGCTGGCAGGGCGTGTGTTGGTCGCTGGTGTTCGCGGCCGACGATCCGGCGCACCTGCCGCGGGCCGCCGTCGCGCTGCGGGAGTGGCTCGCCCGGGATTGAGGTGCTTGCATCCGGGGTCGAACGTGTGTTCGACTTCGGGTATGCGCTGGCAGGGGCAGGTCCTCGGCGAGGCCGATCTCGGTGACGGAGCCGGACTCGCGGTTCCCCGCATCGGGCGGGCCGGTTCGGCTGGTCCCGACGCGTTGCCGGGCCTGGAGATGCGCGGCCTGCTGCGGACCGTGACGACGCCGGAGTTCGAGGGTGTCCGGTTCCACGAGGTGATCGCCCGGTCGGCGCTGAACAAGGTCCCCGGCGAGTCGCCCATGCCCTTCCGCTGGACCATCAACCCCTACCGGGGCTGCTCACACGCCTGTGTGTACTGTCTGGACGGCGACACGAAGGTCCTGATGGCTGACGGTTCCCAGAAGCCGATCCGGGACGTGCGCGTGGGGGACGAGATCTATGGCACCGAGAAGCGGGCGTCGTACCGGCACTACGTGAGAACGACGGTTCAGGCGCACTGGCGCACTGAGCGGGAGGCCTACCGGGTTCGTCTGTCCGACGGTACGGAGCTGATCGCCAGCGGCAACCACCGCTTCCTGACCGGTCGCGGCTGGAAGCATGTAACCGGTGCCGACTGCGGCGAGCATCGACGCCCGCACCTGACTCTGAACGACTCCCTGCTCGGTTTCGGGACGACCTGCGACACGCCGGAGGAGACACCGGACTACATCCGGGGTTATCTCGCCGGGATGCTCCGCGGTGACGCCCTCATGAAGAGATACGAGTACGACCGTCCCGGCCGCAATGTCGATCGCCACCACCGGTTCAGATTGGCCCTGGCGGACACCGAGGCGTTGGACCGAAGCCAGAAGTACCTCGCCGAACTGGGTGTGTCGACCGATCGGTTCGCGTTCTCGGCGGCGACGGCTGTACGCAGGCCGATGTGGGCCATCAGGAACTACTCCGCGTCAGCTTTCGCCCTCGTGACCGAGCTGGCTCGGCTTCGAACTAATCCGGATCCCGAGTGGAGGCGCGGCTTCCTGGGTGGAGTCTTCGATGCGGAGGGTTCGGCCAGCGCCAACGTGATCAGAGTGCCCAACACTGATCCAGAGATCATTTCAGCGACCTGCGAGGCCTTCGAGCACTTCGGTTTCGACGTAGCGATCGAGGATCGCAAGCTGGCGAACGGGATCAAGGTGGTCCGCGTCCGAGGCGGTCTCCGTGAGGTAATGCGCTTCGCTCATCTGGTCGACCCAGCGATCCGCCGGAAGTTCGATCTGGGCGGTCAGGCGATCAAGAGCAAGGCGCCTCTTGACGTGGTGTCGGTCGAGCCGCTCGGCGTCGTCCTGCCGATGTACGACATCACCACGGGGACGGGCGACTTCATCGCCAACGGCGTGGTCAGTCACAACTGCTTCGCCCGGGGCACCCATCAGTACCTGGAGCTCGACACCGGGCGGGGGTTCGACTCCGAGATCGTCGTGAAGACCAACGTGGCGCCGGTGCTGAAGGCCGAGCTGAAGAAGCGCTCGTGGAAGCGGGAGCACGTCGCGCTCGGGACGAACACCGACCCCTACCAGCGCGCCGAGGGCCGGTACAAGCTGATGCCCGGCATCATCGACGCGCTGGCCGGGTCGGGTACGCCGTTCTCGATCCTGACCAAGGGCACCGTGTTGCGCCGGGATCTCCCGCGCCTGGCCGCCGCGGCGCGGGACGTGCCGGTGGGCGTGGGCGTCTCGATCGCGATCTGGGACGACGAGCTCCACGCCTCGCTCGAACCGGGCACCCCCTCGCCGAAGGCGCGCATCGAACTGGTCCGACGGATCACCGACGCCGGCCTGCCCTGCGGGGTGTTCATGGCGCCCGTGCTGCCGGGGCTGACCGACTCGAAAGAGCATCTGGAACGCGCGATCTCGGCCGTGGCGGAGTCGGGGGCGACGGGGATCACGGTGTTCCCGCTGCACCTGCGCCCCGGCGCCCGAGAGTGGTTCCTGGAGTGGCTGGCCGGCACCCACCCGGCGCTGATGCGGATGTACCGGCGGCTGTACGGGCGCGGCTCCTACGTGCTGCCCGAGTACCGCCGCTGGCTGGCCGCCCGGGTGGCGCCGATGGTCGCCGCGTACGGGCTCGACCGGTCGTCGGGCGGTGAGCTGCGCGGCAGCGGCGACGGTGACGGTTCCGCGGAACCGCCCCCTCGGCCTCAGCCCGCGGCCCCGACGTCGCCCGCGTGCCGGAAGGCGACGGCCTCGCGGCGGCGGTACCGGCGTCCGAACAGCCGGGCCAGCACGAGCATCGGGCGGCCGGCGAACTCGGCCAGGCTCTCCTGCGTCCGGGCGGGCAGCCCGTCGACGATCCACGGCAGCAGGAACGGGTACAGCTTCGCCGGGTACGCCTTACCGGCCGCGGCGTCGACCGCGTGGTTCTCCTCGACGGTGAGGGTGCGCTGCAGCAGTGGCAGGGCCTCGGTCTCCTCGTGCCGCAGGTGCCGGGCCAGCGCGTCGCGCAGGTCGGTGAGGGTCGTCAGCAGCAGGGTGCGGTGCGTCTCGCACGGGCAGGCGGCCATGTGACCGAACGCGGCCCGGACGGCGGCCAGGGACGGGTCGATGACGGCGTGCTCGGCCTCCATCGCCTCCAGCGTCGCCCGGTCCTCGGCGGAGCCGGTCTCGTCCGCGTGCCGGAGCATGACCGGCCAGATGTTGTCGTCCTCGACGCCGTGGTGGTGGTGCAGGATCTCCGCGAAGCGGGCCCACCGCGGGGGCAGCGCCGCCCAGACGTCCCGCTCGGCGGTCGGGGTGGCGGCGACGGCGGCCACGAACCGGTTGAGGTCGCGCCGAAAGGCGTGGTGCATCAGGTACATCCCGGTCTGGTCGTGCGGGCCCTCGGCCACCGAGGACTGGCCGGGCAGCAGGATCTGGGGCTTGAACGAGGGGGCGGGCTTCGTGCTGGACGTGGCGCTCATGGCGATGCTCCCGAGGTCTGGATGTCTTGTCCTGGTCGAAACCCTCGGTCAACCCCCTTGTCGGCGGCTTGCGGCGGACTTGGGACGGCCCTGCGATCGGCTCGGCGATCGGCACGGGGGATCGCCACGGGAATGGGTTCGAACCGGTCCCGGCCCGCGCCGTAGGATCGGCTGACCGACCCGACGGGGGCTCCCGTCGTCCGCCTAGCCCTTAAGGACCCCGCTCGTGCTACGCACCCACGAGGCCGGCACCCTGCGTGCCGACCAGGCCGGCCAGACCGTCACGCTCACCGGCTGGGTGGGCCGGCGGCGCGATCACGGCGGCGTGGCCTTCCTCGACCTGCGGGACGCCTCGGGCGTGGCGCAGGTGGTGGTGCGCGACGAGGAGGTCGCCCACGGCCTGCGCAACGAGTACTGCCTGCGCGTCGTCGGCGAGGTGAGCAAGCGGCCCGAGGGCAACGAGAACCCGAACCTGCCGACCGGCGACATCGAGGTCATCGCGACGACCGTCGAGGTGCTGAACGAGGCGGCGCCGCTGCCGTTCCAGCTCGACGAGCACACCACCGTCGGTGAGGACGTCCGGCTGAAGTACCGGTTCCTCGACCTGCGCCGACCGGCCGCCGCGAGCGCCATCCGGTTGCGCAGCGAGATGAGCCGGGTGGCCCGTAACGCGCTCTACGAGCGGGGTTTCACCGAGATCGAGACGCCGACGCTGACCCGCTCCACCCCCGAGGGCGCGCGTGACTTCCTCGTCCCGGCCCGGCTGAAGCCCGGTTCCTGGTACGCCCTGCCGCAGAGCCCGCAGCTGTTCAAGCAGCTGCTCATGGTCGGCGGCATGGAGAAGTACTTCCAGATCGCCCGCTGCTACCGGGACGAGGACTTCCGCGCCGACCGGCAGCCCGAGTTCACCCAGCTGGACATCGAGATGAGCTTCGTCGAGGAGGACGACGTCATCGAGATGTCCGAGGCGGTGCTGAAGGCGCTGTGGGCGCTGATCGGCGTCGAGCTGCCCCTGCCGCTGCCCCGGATGACCTACGCGGAGGCGATGGCCCGGTTCGGTTCCGACAAGCCCGACCTGCGCTTCGGTCAGGAGCTCGTGGACTGCACGAAGTACTTCGCGGGCACCCCGTTCCGGGTGTTCCAGGCCGAGTACGTCGGCGCCGTCGTCATGCCGGGCGGGGCGTCGCAGCCGCGCCGCACGCTCGACGCCTGGCAGGACTGGGCCAAGCAGCGCGGGGCGCGCGGTCTGGCCTACGTGCTGATCGGTGAGGACGGCGAGCTGTCCGGGCCGGTCGCCAAGAACCTGTCGGACGACGAGCGCGCGGGTCTCGCGGCCCACGTCGGCGCCCAGCCGGGCGACTGCGTGTTCTTCGCGGCCGGGACGACGAGCGAGGCGCGGGCGCTGCTCGGGGCGGCCCGGCTGGAGGTCGGCGCCCGGTGCGGGCTGATCGACGAGTCGCAGTGGTCGCTGCTGTGGGTGGTCGACGCGCCGTTGTTCGAGCCGGCCTCGGCCGCCGTCGCCTCGGGGGACGTCGCGGTCGGGTCCGGTGCCTGGACTGCGGTGCATCACGCCTTCACGTCGCCCAAGCCCGAGTGGATCGACCGGTTCGAGTCCGACCCCGGCAACGCGCTCGCCT
Organism: Spongisporangium articulatum; assembly: GCF_044465595.1. Classification (NCBI taxonomy): domain Bacteria; kingdom Bacillati; phylum Actinomycetota; class Actinomycetes; order Kineosporiales; family Kineosporiaceae; genus Spongisporangium; species Spongisporangium articulatum. Next base: position 77,384 of record NZ_JBITLV010000006.1, read on the forward strand.
ACGCCTACGACATCGTCGCCAACGGCAACGAGATCGGTGGCGGGTCGATCCGTATCCACCGCCGCGACGTGCAGGAGCGCGTCTTCGCGATGATGGGCATCACGCCCGAGCAGGCGCAGGAGAAGTTCGGCTTCCTGCTGGAGGCGTTCAAGTTCGGCGCCCCGCCGCACGGCGGCATCGCGTTCGGCTGGGACCGGATCGCCATGCTGCTCGGCGGCTACGACTCGATCCGCGAGGTGATCGCGTTCCCGAAGTCCGGCGGCGGCGAGGACCCGCTGACCGGCGCCCCCGCCCCGATCACGCCGGAGCAGCGCAAGGAGGCCGGCATCGACTCGAAGCCGGCCGCGCCGAAGCAGGCGACCGGTCCCGACCCCAAGCCCGGTGTCCCGCCGGAGCCGCAGAAGTCCTGACCCTAGGCTGTTCCCGTGCCGATGACCGCGAAGTACGCGACCACCTGTGCCGTCTGCCGGGAGCGCGTGACGCCCGGCGAGGAGATCGCGAAATCGCCCACCGGGTGGGCGCATGCCGGGTGCGTCGGCGGTTCCGCGGAACCGGCCGGTGCCGCGGTGCCGGCGAAGAAGAGCAAGCCCCGCCCGGCGGACATGGCGGCCCATGACGGCGCGCTCGAGGTCTGGACGGACGGCGCGTGCTCGGGCAATCCGGGGCCCGGCGGCTGGGCCTGGGCGACCCGCGACGGGCGGCAGGGCAGCGGCGGGGACGCGCTGACCACGAACCAGCGGATGGAGATCCAGGCCGCCCTCGAGGCGGTCACGGCGCTCGAGGGGCCGCTCGTCGTGGTCAGCGACTCGACCTACGTCGTGAACTGCTTCCGCGACGGCTGGTGGAAGGGCTGGTTGGCCCGCGGCTGGGTGAACAGCCAGAAGAAGCCCGTTGCCAACCGCGACCTGTGGGAGCCGCTGATCGATGCCGTGAACGCGCGCGGCCACATCAGTTTCCGCTGGGTGAAGGGACATTCGGGCGACGAGATGAACGACCTCGTCGACGCGCTCGCCGTCGCAGCGGGCAAGGTCGCCGCGGGCTGAGACCGACATCCGCGTCCGTTTCGGTCGCCACCTGGCCTCTGGCGGGCGTCGTGGCGACCGAAGCGGTCGCAGATCCGCGTGCGCTAGTCGGTGATCCCGAACCGGTCGTGCAGGCGGCGCAGGAACGGTGGGGCCCACCAGTTCCAGTCGCCGAGCAGGGTCATGGTCGCGGGCACGAGCAGCATGCGCACGAGGGTCGCGTCGATGGCCACGGCCACCGCGAGCGCCGTCCCGGTCTCCTTGATCATCAGCAGCTGGCCGGCCACGAAGCCGAGGAAGACCACGATGATGATCACGGCGGCCGAGGAGATGATCCGGCCCGAACGCTGCAGTCCCAGCGCGACCGATTCGTCGTTCGAGTAACCCTCGCGCCGGTACTCGGCGATGCGCGAGAGCAGGAAGACCTCGTAGTCCATGGCCAGGCCGAACCCGAAGGCCAGCGTCATGGGCGGGATGAACGTCTCCAGCCCTCCGGTGGACGTGAAGTCCAACAGGTCGGAGAGTTCGCCGAACTGGAAGACCCAGGTGACGACGCCGAGCGCGGCGCCCAGCGAGACCACGTTCATGGCCAGGGCTTTCACCGGGACCAGCACCGACCCCGTCATCAGGAACAGGAGCACGAGGGTGACCAGGACGACGATCCCGATCGCCCAGGGGGCCCGGTTCACCAGGTCGGCGTTGGCGTCGACCAGGGTGGCGGTGTTGCCGACGGTGTACGCCGCGAACGGTGGGTCGAGGCCACGGATCTCCTTCACGATGCGGATCGCCGTCGGCGACGAGTCCGAGGCGCCGACCCGCAGGCTCAGCACGGTCCACGGGTAGGAGCCGTCGGCGCGTCGCTCACCGCGGTACGAGGGCGGGTCGATGCTCGCCACCCCCGCGACGTGCACGAGCGCGTCGTAATACGGGTCGGCCCCGGGGCTCTCGGCGATGTCGACGGTCCCGCCCTGGCCGTCGGTCACCTTCTGCGGAACGTAGTGCTCGGTCACCACCTGGATGATCGGTGAGGCCGCGTACGGGAAGCGTTGCTGCAGGGCGTCGACCAGCTGACGGTTCGGGTTGTCGATCGGCAGCAGCGCCGTGCTGGAGCTGACGACGTGCAGGGCCGTCACGGGCAGCGACAGCACGAACAGCACGCCCAGCACGATCGACACGACGATCAGCGGGAACTGCTGCACGGTCCGGGCCAGCCGCGCGAAGAAGCCGTCCTCGCTGGGGGTGTCGCCCAGGGCCCGCGCGACCCGGCCCAGCCCGGGTACCCGGTGCACCAGGCCCGGCCGGATCATCCGGACCTTGACGACGGCCAGCAGAGCGGGCACGAGGGTCAGGGCGACGAGCAGGGCCACGAGGACGACGCTGACGCCGGCCGCGCCCATCCCGCGCAACAGCGTGTTCGAGAAGACCAGCAACCCGGACAGCGAGATGGCCACGATCACGCCGCTGAACATGACGGTCCGCCCGGCCGAGGTCATGGTCCGGCGTAGCGCGACCTCACGTTGCCGGCGGGTCGGGGGCAGCGAGGGGTCACCCGGCAGCCGCAGCATCTCCTCGCGGTAGCGGCTGACCAGCAGCAACCCGTAGTCGATGCACAGGCCCAGCCCGAGCACGGTGACCACGTTGACCGTGCTGGGGTCGAGGTTGAACACGTAGGTGAAGCCGAGCAGGGTGGCCAACGCGCCGCCGATGGCCGCGATGGCGCCGATGATCGGCAGTCCGGCGGCCAGGAACCCGCCGAACACGACGACCATGATCAGGAGGCTGATCGGCAGGGCCACACCCTCCCCGGTGCGCAGGTCGCTCTCCAGCTGTTCGGTCACGGCCGCGACGATGTCCTTGGCCCCTCCGACGTGCCCGACCGCCCCCGGGATCCGCGGGGCGACCTGTTCCAGCCGTTCGCGGACCTCCTCGTAGGTCGCGGCGGCCGCCGCCGGCGGCAACCCGCGCTGGATGCCGACGACCATGAGGATGGCTCGCTGGTCGGCCGAGATGAACCCGAAAGAGCCCGCGTCGTAGACCAGGTCGTTGCCGTCGGACCACGGGTCACGGATGTACGTGACCCCGGAGATCCGGCGGATGTCGGCGTGCGCGGCCTCGATCTGTGTGCGCACCCGCGGGTCGTAGAGCTGGATGCCGTCCAGCACCATCACCTCGGTGCCGCCGCCGCGGCTGGTCTGGCCGAGGACGGCCTGCCCCTCGCGGGACGGTCCGTCCACCGTCACGCTGCCGTTGGCCAGGCGGGAGAACAACCGGTCGCCGAACCAGCCGCCGAACGCGGCGCCGAAGGCCAGGACGACGATCAGCAACCAGGCGGAGATCACGGCCCAGGGGTGCCTGCTGATGACGCGCCCCGTCGCGTCGAGCATCCCGGCCGACCTCCGCCGCTACTCGCTGATGCCGTAGCGGTCGTGCAGGCGGCGCAGGAACGGCGGCGCCCACCAGTTCCACTCACCCAGCAGCGTCATGGTCGCGGGCACGAGCAGCATGCGCACGAGGGTGGCGTCGATGGCCACGGCCACGGCCAGGGCGGTCCCGGTCTCCTTGATCATCAGGAGCTTCCCGGCCACGAAGCCGAGGAACACCACCACGATGATCAAGGCGGCCGAGGAGATGATCCGGCCCGACTTCTGCAGGCCCAGGGCCACGGACTCGTCGTTCGAGTAACCCTGCTGCTTGTACTCCGAGATCCTCGACAGCAGGAAGACCTCGTAGTCCATGGCCAGTCCGAACCCGAAGGCCAGCGTCATGGGTGGGATGAACACCTCGACACCCCCGGCGGAGGTGAAGTCGAGCAGCCAGGACAGCTCGCCGAACTGGAAGATCCAGGTCACGACGCCCAGCGACGCGCCCAGCGAGATGACGTTCATGACGAGCGCCTTGATCGGCACCAGGACCGACCCGGTCATCAGGAACAGCAGCACGAGGGTGGTGAGCACGACGACGCCGATGGCGTACGGCGTCCGGTTCTCCAGGTCGATGATGGCATCGACGAGCGACGAGGCGTTGCCCGTCGTGTAGGCCGGGAAGGGTGGGTCCAGCGCCCGGATGTCCCGGACGGCCTGCAGCGCGGTCGGCGACGAGTCGGTGCCGCCCACCCGGATGCTCAGCACGGTGTACTGCGGCGTCCGCCCCGCCCTGATCGACCGGTTGGACGCGTTCTGGCCCCGGTACTCGGGCGGGTCGATCCGTGCGACGCCGGGCACGCCGAGCAGGGACTTGTAGTACGAGTCGGCCTCGGGGCGGGCGCTGATCAGGGTGCACCGGTCGTCGTTCGCCGGGGCGGTCGCACAGTCCACGGAGGTGTGCTCGCCCTGGCTCGAGGGGACGCGCTGCGGCACGTAGTGGGTGGTGACCACCTGGATCGTCGGGGTCGAGGCGTAGGAGAAGTCGTTGTTGACCGTGTCGACCAGGGTCCGCTGCGGGTTGTCGATGGGCAGCAGGGCGGCGTTCGAGCTGACCATCTGCATGGCCAGGACCGGCAGCGACAGGACGAACAGGGTGCCGACGACGATGGCCACGACGATGAGCGGGAACCGCTGCACGAGCCGGGCCAGCCGGGAGAAGAAGCCCTCCTCGCGGGTGCTGTCACCGAGCGCGGTACTGATCGGGCCCAGCACGGGCAACCGGTGCACGAGGCCGGGGCGGATCATCCGGACCTTGACCACGGCGAGCAGCGCCGGGACCAACGTCAACGCGACGAGCAGCGCGACGAGGACGACGCTGACGCCGGCGGCGCCCATCCCGCGCAGCAGCGTGAACTGGAAGCACATCAGCCCCGACAGGGCGATCGCCACCGTGACCCCGCTGAACGTGACGGTCCGCCCGGCGGAGGTCATGGTCCGGCGTAGCGCGAGTTCGCGTTGCCGGCGGGTCGGCGGCAGGGTCGGGTCGCCGGGCAGCGACAGCATCTCCTCGCGGTAGCGGCTGACCAGCAGCAACCCGTAGTCGATGCACAGGCCGAGTCCGAGCACGGTGACCACGTTCACGGTGCTGGGGTCGAGGGACAGCGCGTAGGAGAAGCCGAGCAGGGTGGCCAGCGCACCGCCGATGGCCGCGATGGCGCCGATGATCGGCAGGCCGGCGGCCAGGAACCCGCCGAACACGACGACCATGATCAGGAGGCTGATCGGCAGGGCGATGCCCTCCCCGGTCCGCAGGTCGTGCTCGACCTGTTGAGTGACCTCCTCGACGATGTCGTTGACGCTGCTGGTCAGCGTGGTCGCGCCCTCGATGTGGACCTGCTGCATCCGGTCCCGGACCTGGTGCAGCACGTACGTCCGGCTGCCCGCCTCGGGCCGGGACTTGTTCTGGGCGACCGGCAGGTCCGGATCGAGCGTGACCACCATGAGGGCGGCCGTCTGGTCGTCGGACAGCAGCGGCAACGAGTCGACCCAGTCGCTCTGCTTGGTCGGGTCGAGGCTGCGGCCGTTCAGGTACCAGGCGTCGCGCACGGACTTGACGCCCTGCATCTTCAGGATGTCGGCCCGGGCGGCGTCGAAGGCGGGCTTCAGGCTGGGATCGCGAGGCGAGATGCCCTCGACCAGCATGTACTCCTGCGGCCCGACGGTGGCGGTCGCGTCGAGGATGGCCTGGCCGTCCTTGGACGGACCCGGCACGGAGACGATGCCCGAGCTGAGCCGCTTGAAGAGGGGGTCGCCGGCCCAGCCGCCGATGGCCAGGCCGAAGGCGAGCAGCACGGCCACGCCCCAGGCGCCGATGACCCACCACGGGTGCCGGCTGATGACGCGGCCCATCGCGTCCAGCATCCGGGTTAACCTCCGTGGGTCATGTCTGACCTCTTCGAGCCTGATATCGAGCCTGGTTCTGCGTCGGCAGGGGCTGAGGGTACCCAGGCCCGCTATCCGCTCGCCGTCCGGATGCGCCCGAGGTCACTCGACGAGCTCGTCGGCCAGGACCATCTCCTGTCCCCGGGGTCACCACTGCGCCGCCTGGCCGAGTCCGGCACGAGCGGTGCGGCCGGCGCCGCCAGCGTCATCCTGTGGGGCCCGCCGGGCACCGGGAAGACGACGCTGGCGCACGTCGTCAGCCGGGCGACGGGCCGCCGGTTCGTCGAGCTGTCGGCCGTCACCGCCGGGGTCAAGGACGTGCGGGTGGTGATGGACGCCGCCCGCGACGCCCGCGACCTGCACGGGCGCGAGACGGTGCTGTTCCTCGACGAGATCCACCGGTTCTCCAAGGCCCAGCAGGACGCCCTCCTGCCCGGCGTCGAGAACCGGCTCGTCGTGCTGATCGCCGCCACCACCGAGAACCCCAGCTTCTCCGTGGTCTCGCCGCTGCTGTCGCGTTCACTCCTGCTCACGCTGCGCCCGCTCGACGACGTCGCGATCGGCGGGCTGCTGCGTCGGGCGGTGGACGACGAACGCGGGCTGGGTGGGCAGCCTCACCTGGACGACGACGCGCTGGCACACCTGGTCCGCATCGCGGGGGGCGACGCGCGGCGCGCGCTCACCGCGCTGGAGGCGGCCGCGGGCGTGGCGATCGACCGCGGCGGTGAGTCGATCACCCTGGCCGACGCCGAGCAGGCCCTGGACCAGGCCGCCGTCCGGTACGACCGGGCCTCCGATCAGCACTACGACGTGACCTCGGCGCTGATCAAGTCGATCCGCGGCTCCGACGTCGACGCGGCCCTGCACTACCTGGCCCGGATGGTCGTCGCGGGGGAGGACCCGCGGTTCATCGCCCGGCGGCTGATGATCGCGGCCAGCGAGGAGATCGCGATGGCCGACCCGAGCGCGCTGCAGACCGCCGTGGCCGCGGCCCAGGCGGTGCAACTGGTGGGCATGCCGGAGGCGCAGATCATCCTGGCCCAGGCCGTCGTCCACCTGGCCACGGCGCCCAAGTCGAACGCGTCGTACATGGCGCTGGCGGCCGCGCTGGCCGACGTCCGGGCCGGGCGCGGTGGTCCGGTGCCGCCCGCCCTGCGCGACGGGCACTACGCCGGCGCGAAACGACTGGGCCACGCCCAGGGCTACCGGTACGCGCACGACGACCCGCTCGGCGTCGTCCGGCAGCAGTACCCGCCCGACGACGTGGTGGGCCGCGACTACTACGCGCCCACCGACCGCGGCGGCGAGCGCGGCATGGCCGAACGCCTCGCCCGGCTGCGCGGACTCCTGCGTGGTAAGACTCGCTGAGCCGGCGCGATAGGGTCGCGGTGAGCACAGCAGCGGGTGATGGAGGGAACGTTTCATGGGTGAGGTCATCGGCCTGGCGGCCGTCATCGTCTTCGCCGCGCTCGTCGGGGTCCTCGCGGTACCGCTGCTGAAGCTGGGCAAGCTGCTCGACAACGCGGCGGTCGGGGTCAAGGAGATCTCCGACAACACCGTCCCGCTGCTCACCGAGGTGACCACGACGGTCAGCTCCACGAACCATCAGCTGGTGAAGGTCGACACCATCACCGACAACGTCGCCCAGGTCTCGACGAACGTCTCGGCGCTGACCGCGCTGTTCGCGGCGACGCTCGGTTCCCCGGTGGTCAAGGTCGCGGCCTTCAGCTACGGCGTGCGTCAGGCGATGGCCGGGCGCTCACGAGGGAAGAAGTAGACACGTGCGACGGCTGTTCTGGGTGGCGCTCGGCGCGGTCGTCGGCGTCCTGCTGGTCCGCAAGGTGACGAAGGTCGCCGAGTCCTACACGCCGACCGGGGTGGCCCGGTCGGTCGGTGAGCTGGGTGAAGGGCTGCGCGAGGTCGCAGCCGTGATCCGCGAGGGCATGGCCGAACGCGAGCAGGAGCTGCGGGTCGCCCTGGGTGTCGACGCCGGGTCGTTGCCTCCGGAGGCGGCACAATCCCTCATGGACGACCCCACCCGCTGAACCCCTTCACTTCTGCGTCAACTCTCGAGAGGCTCGACTATCTGATGGAGACGGCCGAGATCCGCCGTCGGTGGCTGCGCTACTTCTCCACGCGCGGTCACACCGTGGTGCCCAGCTCGTCGCTGCTGTACGACGACCCCACCCTGCTGTTCGTCAACGCCGGCATGGTGCCGATGAAGCCGTACATGCTGGGCCAGGAGACGCCGCCGTTCCAGCGCGCCACGAGCGTGCAGAAGTGCGTGCGCACGCTCGACATCGACGAGGTCGGCAAGACCACCCGGCACGGCACGTTCTTCCAGATGAACGGCAACTTCTCCTTCGGGGACTACTTCAAGGAGACGGCGATCGAGCTGGCCTGGGAGCTCGTCACCCGGCCGCAGTCGGACGGCGGGTTCGGCCTGCCCGAGGACAAGATCTGGGTGACCGTCCTCGACGGCGACGACGAGGCGGCCGCGATCTGGCGCCGCGTCGCGGAGCTGCCCGACGAGCGCATCGTGCGCCGTGGGCTGGCCGACAACTACTGGAACATGGGCGTTCCCGGGCCGGGTGGTCCGTGCAGCGAGCTGTACATCGACCGCGGCCCCGAGTTCGGCCCGGAGGGGGGCCCGGCGGTCGACGAGGACCGCTACATGGAGTTCTGGAACCTCGTCTTCATGCAGGACGAGCTGTCCGCGGTCCGCTCCAAGACCGACTTCGACATCGCCGGCGAGCTGCCCAGCAAGAACATCGACACCGGCATGGGTCTCGAGCGCATGGCCACGGTGCTGCAGGGCGTCGACAACCTGTACGAGATCGACGAGGTGTTCCCCGTCCTGGAGCGGGTCGAGCAGCTCACCGGCCGCCGGTACGGCGACAACCGCGACGACGACGTGCGGATGCGGGTCATCGCCGATCACGTGCGGTCGGGCCTGATGCTGATCGGTGACGGTGTGACGCCGTCCAACGAGGCGCGTGGCTACGTGCTGCGCCGCCTGCTGCGCCGCGTCGTGCGGGCCGTGCGGCTGCTCGGCACCCAGGAGCCGACGCTGCTCGACCTGGTCACCGTGTCGAAGGACCGGATGAAGACCTCCTACCCCGAGTTGGAGGAGAACTTCGCCCGGATCAGCCAGATCGTGCAGGCCGAGGAGGAGACGTTCGGCCGCACCCTGGCCGCCGGGACGACGATCCTCGACGTCGCGGTGCGCGACGCGAAGGCCGCGGGCAGCCCGCAGTTGGCCGGCGACAAGGCGTTCGCGCTGCACGACACGTACGGCTTCCCGATCGACCTGACCCTGGAAATGGCAGGGGAGCAAGGGCTTTCGGTCGACGAGGCCGGTTTCCGGCGGCTCATGCAGGAGCAGCGCGACCGGGCGAAGGCCGACGCCAAGGCGAAGAAGCACGGGCACGCCGACACGTCGGTGTACCGCGCGCTGCGCGAGCCCGGCCCGACGGAGTTCACCGGCTACCGGGAGCTGTCCACCGACTCCACGGTGCGCGGCCTGATCGCCGACGGGGCGCCGGTCGAGTCGGCCGACAAGGGCGCCACCGTGCAACTGGTGCTCGAGCGCACACCGTTCTACGCCGAGTCCGGCGGCCAGATCGCCGACGAGGGCGAGATCACCGCCGACGGCGCCCGGCTGAGGGTGCTCGACGTGCAGCGCCCGATCAAGGGCCTGATCGTGCACACCGTCGAGGTGGTCGAGGGCTCGCTGCGCTCCGGCGCCGACGTGCTGGCCAGCGTCGACCGCGAGTGGCGGCTGTCGGCCTGCCAGGCGCACTCGGGCACCCACGTCGTGCACGCCGCCCTGCGACAGGTGCTCGGCCCCTCCGCGCTGCAGAGCGGCTCGTACAACCGGCCCGGTTACCTGCGGCTCGACTTCGCCTGGCCGAGCGCGCTCGACCCCTCCACCCGCGAGGAGGTCGAGTCGGTCGCCAACCTCGCGCTGCGCTACGACTACCCGGTGACGGCCAGCTACATGCCGCTCGGCAAGGCCCGTGAGCTGGGCGCGCTGGCCCTGTTCGGTGAGACGTACGACGAGGAGGTCCGCGTCGTCGAGATGGGCGGCGTGTGGTCGCGCGAGCTGTGCGGCGGAACCCACGTCGAGCACACCTCGCAGGTCGGCGCGGTCACGTTGACCAGCGAGTCGTCGGTCGGCGCCGGGGTGCGACGGGTCGAGGCCTTCGTCGGGCTCGACGCGCTGCGTTACCTGGGCCGCGAGCGGGCGCTGGTCAGTCAGCTGTCCGAGACGTTGAAGGTCCGCCCGGAGGAGTTGCCGGAGCGGGTCAACGCGATGGTCGTGCGGCTGCGCGAGGCGGAGAAGGAGCTGGAGCGCGCGCGGCGCGCCCAGATGCTGTCCGGGGCGCAGTCGCTGGCCGGCTCGCCGGCCGACATCCAGGGCGTCTCGGTCGTGACGCACGCCGTCGACGACTCGGCGGGCGACGTCCCGGCCGACGACCTGCGGGCGCTCGCGCTCGACGTCCGGGGTCGCCTGGGCGACGCGCGCCCGAGTGTCGTGGCGGTCGCCGGGGTGGCCAAGTCGCGACCGCTGGTGGTCGTCGCCACCAACGACGAGGCCCGCCGGCGCGGCGTCAAGGCCGGTGAGCTGGTACGCGAGGCGGCCGGTGTCCTCGGCGGGGGCGGCGGCGGCAAGGACGACGTGGCCCAGGGCGGCGGGACGCAGCCGGCGCGCATCGACGAGGCCCTGCGCCGGATCGAGGCCGTCGTCGGCGAACGCGTCTCCGCCGGTTGAGCCCCGAGGGTCCGGTCGGTCCCGTGCGCCGGGGGGTGCGGGTGGCCGTCGACGTCGGCACGGTCCGGGTCGGGGTCGCCCGCAGCGATCCCGACGGGCTGCTCGCCACGCCGGTGGAGACCGTCGCCGTGCCCACCGGTGAGGAGCTGGTGGACGGTCCGACGCGCCGGGCCGACCTGCTGCGAATCGGGACAATCGTTGACGAAACGGCAGCCCTCGAGGTGCTGGTGGGGTTGCCGAGGTCACTTTCGGGCCGGGAAGGACCTTCCGCGGGCCTCGCCCGGAAGTACGCTGTGGAGATCGCGCGGCTCGTGGCACCGGTGCCGGTGCGTCTGGTCGACGAGCGGTTCAGTTCCGTCTCGGCCAACCAGCAGCTGCGCGAGGCAGGCGTGAGAGGGCGGCGAGCGCGTCCGGTCGTCGATCAGGTGGCCGCGGTGGTCTTCCTCCAGGCGGCGCTGGACGGCGAACGGGCGACCGGTCGCGTGCCCGGGGCTCTGGTGGTTGCGGACGGACAGGAGGCGGGCGGACCGTGAGCGACCAGCTGTCCCACGTGCTGCCCGGGTTCCAGCCCCAGCAGGACCCGCAGTGGCGGGGCGACTGGCGCAAGGCCAAGAAGAAGCGCAAGACCCGGCGCCGGCGGCGGGCGCTGCTCACGGTCCTGATCTTCCTCCTGGTGATGGGGGGCGGCGGGGCGGCCGCCTACATCGGCCTGGCGCCCGTCGTCCGGAAGCTGACCGCGCCCAAGGACTACACCGGGACGGGTACGGGCGAGGTCCAGGTCAAGATCCCGCCCGGCGCCTCCGGCCGGACCATCGCCAAGGTGCTCACTGAGGCCGGGGTGACCAAGACGCAGGTCGCGTTCGTGACGGCGTTCAACGCCAACCCGAAGGCCGCCTCGATCCAGCCCGGAACCTACAAGCTGCGCAAGCAGATGTCCGGTGCCTCGGCCGTCAGCCTGCTGCTCGATCCGGACTCGCGGCTGGAGGTCGTCGTGACGATCCCGGAGGGGGCGCGGGCCAAGTACGTCTACGCGACCCTGGCCAAGGCGCTCGACCTGCCCAGGAGCGACTTCACCCGGGCCGTCGCGGACGACGCGATCGGCCTGCCCGCCGCGGCGAAGGGCCAGGCGGAGGGCTTCCTGTTCCCCGCGACCTACGAGTTCGAGCCGGACACGACTGCCGCCCAAGCACTTTCGGACATGGTCGACCGCGGCCACGAGGCGTACGTGAAGCTGGGCATCAGCAAGTCGGACCTGCGCGAGGTCGTGATCAAGGCGAGCATCGTGCAGGCCGAGGCGGGCGACAAGAAGTACATGGGCCCGGTCGCGCGGGTCCTCGACAACCGGTTGAAGGGTCATTACAAGCTGCAGCTGGACTCGACCGTCAGCTATGCCGTCCAGCGCTTCGAGGTGACGACGACGAAGCAGGACCGCGCGTCGACGTCGCACTACAACACGTACCGGTACGAGGGACTGCCCGTCGGGCCGATCTCGAACCCCGGCGAGGAGGCCCTCGAGGCGGTGCTCCACCCGCCGAAGGGTTCGTGGCTGTTCTTCGTGACCACCAACCCCTCGACGGGGGAGACCAAGTTCGCCACGACCTCCGCCGGGCACGCCAGGAACGTGGCCGAGTTCCAGGCCTGGCTGCGGGCCCACCCCGACGGAAGATGACCTCCCCGCACCAGCAGCCGCCCCTGCCGCCGACCCTCGATCGGGCCGTCCACCAGGCGGCGGTGCTCGGCAGCCCGATCGGGCATTCGCTGTCTCCCGCCCTGCACCTGGCCGCCTACGCCGCGCTCGGCCTGAGGGGCTGGACGTACCGGGCCATGGAGTGCACCGAGGAACGCTTCCCCGACTGGTTCCGGTCGCTGAAGGTCGCGCGCGCCGGGGAGCCGCCCTGGGCGGGCCTGGCCCTGACCATGCCGTTGAAGCAGGTCGTCATCCCGCTCCTGGACGAGGTCTCGGAGCTGGTCCGGGTGACCGGGGCGGCCAACTGCGTCTACTGGGACGCCGACGGCCGCTCCCGGGGCGACAACACCGACGTGCACGGCATCGTCGAGACCCTCACGACCCTCGGGGCGCGGGCCCCGGTCACCGCTTGCCTGGTGGGCGCCGGGGCCACCGCCGCCTCGGCCGTCGCGGCCCTGGCCCGGTTGGGCGTCACCCGGCTCGACGTACTGGCCCGCTCCGCCGAGCGGGCGGGCGGGATCCTCGACCTGGCCGGCCGCCTGGGGCTGGCGGCCGCCGTCCAGCCCCTGGACCGGCTCGACCGGGTGCTGGCGGCCGACGTCGTGGTGTGCACGCTGCCCTCGGCCGCCTCCGCGCCCTGGGCGCAGCAGCTGGACGACGCCGGCCCGGTGGCCCGGGGCACCGCAACACCCGCCGGGCCGCTCCTGGACGTGTCCTACCACCCGTGGCCCACGGCTCTGGTCCAGCGCTGGGAGAAGCTGGGCGGGACGGCGAGCGGCGGGTTCGAGATGCTCCTGCACCAGGCGGGGGAGCAGGTCCGCCTCCAGGTCGGCCTGCCGGACGGCGTCCCCGTCCCCCTCGGGGCGATGCGAACCGCCGCCGAACCGCTCCTCGGCGGGTAGTCGGGGGTTAAGGGGCGGCTCCGCTGAGCCGATCGGTTACCTCAGGTGCGCCTCGTGCCTGCCCCTGAGGAGGAGATCCGTGGATTCCACGCCGTTCGCCGGTGTCAACCCCATGCCGCAGCAGCCTGCGCCCCCGGCGCCGGCCCCCGCGCAGCCGGCCTACGCCGTCCCTCCGGCCTCGGCCCCCGCTCCGATGCAGGCCCCCGTCCGCCCAGCGCCCGTCGTCCCGGCGGCCGCTCCCGTGCAGGCCCCCGTCCAGTCGCCGACCTACGCGCCGGCGCCGGTCCAGCCGCCCGCCCCGCGCCCCGCTCACATCGAGCCCGGCCCGGCGACCGCCGGGGTCGACGGTTCGGAGGACCCGTTCGCGAACGATCTCGACCTGCACGACGTGCTGCGGCACCTGATCGAGAGCAAGGGGTCGGACCTGCACATCTCGGTCGGCGCACCGCCCCAGGTGCGCGTCTTCGGGGATCTTCAGGGCATTCCGAACTACCCGCCGCTGAGCCGGGCCGTCATCCAGCGCTCGCTCTACGCGATCCTGACCCAGCGCCAGCGCGAGACCTTCGAGGCCGAGATGGAGCTGGACTTCAGCTACGCCGTCCACGGCCTGGCCCGGTTCCGGGTCAACTACTACCGGCAGCGCGAGTCGCTCGGGGCGGTCTTCCGGGTCATCCCCTACGAGATCAAGACCCTCGAGCAGCTCGGGATGCCGCCCGTGGTGGCCAGTTTCGCCGACATGAGCCGCGGTCTGGTGCTGGTCACCGGGCCCACCGGTTCCGGTAAGAGCACCACGCTGGCCGCGATCATCGACCTGGTCAACCGGACCCGCCGGGGCCACATCATGACCGTCGAGGACCCGATCGAGTTCCTGCACCAGCACAAGCTCTCGCTGGTCAACCAGCGTGAGGTGGGCGAGGACACCAAGTCCTTCACGCTGGCCCTGCGGCACGCGCTGCGGCAGGACCCCGACGTCATCCTGATCGGTGAGCTCCGGGACCTGGAGACCATCTCGACCGCCCTGACCGCGGCCGAGACCGGCCACCTGGTGTTCGCCACCCTGCACACGCAGGACGCCGCCCAGACCATCGACCGCGTCATCGACGTGTTCCCGGCCCACCAGCAGCAACAGGTGCGGGTGCAGCTGGCCGCCACCATCCAGGGCGTGGTCTGCCAGACCCTCTGCAAGACCGCCGACGGCAAGGGCCGGGTGGCCGCCACGGAGATCATGGTCGGCACCCCGGCCATCCGGAACCTGGTGCGCGAAGGGAAGATCCACCAGATCCACTCGCTCATGCAGGCCGGTGCCCAGCACGGGATGATCACCGCGGACCAGTCGCTGGCCCACCTGGCCCGCCACCGCGTCATCGACTGGCGGGAGGGTCTCGAGCACTGCCACAACGTCGAGGACTACCGCCGCCTCACCCAGGCCTGACCTCAGCTGACGGACGAGACGGGACATTCACGACGATGAGCTCCGCGACCATGAACACGTACGAGTACACCGTCCGCGACAAGCGGGGCGGGAAGGTCACCGGCCGGCTCGAGGCGCCCACCCAGGAGGCCGTGGCGCAGAAGCTGCGCTCCCAGGGGCTGGCCCCGATCAACATCCGCCGGGCCGACAGCGGTCTGCAGCGCGAGATCAGGCTGCCGGGCAGCGACCGGGTGCCGATGAAGGACCTGGCCGTCATGTCGCGGCAGTTCTCGGTCATGATCGAGTCGGGCCTGTCGCTGCTGCGGGCGCTGAACATCCTCGCCACGCAGACCGAGAACAAGGCGCTGGCCAAGGTGCTCGGCGAGGTGCGGACCGACGTCGAGGGCGGCTCGTCGCTGTCCGCGGCCCTGGCCAAGCGCAGCCAGGTCTTCCCGCCGTTGATGGTCAACATGTGCCGGGCCGGTGAGGTCGGCGGCTTCCTCGACAAGGTCCTGGTGCAGATCGCCAACAACCTCGAGGCCGAGGTCCGGCTGCGCGGCAAGATCAAGTCGGCGATGACCTACCCGTCGGTCGTGTTCGGCATCTCGATCCTGTCCGTGATCGGCATGCTGCTGTTCATCGTCCCGACGTTCTCGAACATGTTCGCGTCGCTGGGCGGCACCCTGCCGCTGCCCACCCGGATCCTGGTCTGGATGTCCCACGCCATGCGCTGGGGCCTGCCCCTGCTGATCGTGCTCGCCATCGGCGGCTTCTTCGGCTGGCGCAAGATCAAGAACGACGAGCGGGTGCGCCGGGCCATCGACCCGTGGAAGTTGAAGGTGCCGGTCTTCGGCCCGCTGTTCAAGAAGGTGGCGATCAGCCGGTTCACCCGCAACCTGGGCACCATGCTGGCCGCCGGGGTGCCCATCCTGCGCAGCCTGGAGATCGTCGGACAGGCCAGCGGCAACATCGTGATCAGCGACGCGGCCAAGTCGGTCGAGGACAGCGTGCGGCGCGGTGACTCGCTGGCCGCCCCGCTGGCCGACAGCGGGGTGTTCCCCCCGATGGTCGTACAGATGCTCGCGGTCGGTGAGGACACCGGCGCCATGGACACGATGCTGCACAAGGTCTCGGACTTCTACGACCAGGAGGTCGAGACGGCCACCGAGGCCCTGACCAGCCTGATCGAGCCCCTGATGATCGCCGTTCTGGGCGCGATCATCGGCGGAATGATCATCGCTCTCTACATGCCGATCTTCGGCGTCTTCAACCTGATCAAGTAGGCCTTCCGGGTGGTTCCGGCCACGGAGAGCGACCACCGCTCAAGTCGCGGCCGTCGGGGGGCGATACCCGAGAGGTCATAGAGCGGCGATTCCTTCAGTTACCAGCGTCGGCGCTCCCTCATACGTCTCTGATCGCACTCACTCATGAACGGAGAGCATCTGATGCTCGCTCGAATCCACAAGGCGATGAAGGAGAAGGACGAGGGCTTCACGCTCATCGAACTTCTGGTCGTCATGATCATCATCGGCATCCTGGCCGCGATCGCGATCCCGGTCTTCCTGAGCCAGCGCGCCAAGGCCCGGGACACCGCCACCAAGTCCGACGTGACGACGGTGGGCAAGGAGGTCGCGACCTACTACGTGGACAACACCGCGCAGCTGTACGCCTCGGTGAGCGGCAACGTGCTGACCATCCGGACCGGTTCGTACTCCGGTACCGCGGTGACCACCGTGACCCTGAGCAACGGGACCGCGGAGATCACGTCGGGTAGCACGGCGATCACCTTCCCGGCGTCCTGCACCAACTACGCCGGTAACTGGATCGTCGGGCTGAAGAACCCGAGCGGCAGCCAGCAGACGTACTACTACTCGGCCACCGCCGGGCTGAGCACGTCGGCTCCGACCGCCTGTGTCTGATCCGCACCAGCAGTGATCGGTCGGCGGGGGGGGGGGGGGGGGGGGGCCCCCCCCCCGCCCCCCCCCCCCCCCGGGGGGGGCCCCCCCCCCCGCCCGCCCCGCCGGGATAGCGCGGGGGGGGAGTGGG
>NZ_JBITLV010000006.1:94040-399057 GCF_044465595.1 Spongisporangium articulatum
CCCCGCCCCCCGCGGGGCTCGCCCCGGGGCCCCCCCCCGCTTTTTTATACCCCCCCCCCGATTTCTTGGGGGGGGGGGGCGGGCGGGGGGGCCCCCCCCCGGCCGCCACCGCCCCGTCGACAGAGGGACCGCCATGACACGACTGCGTACCTGGTTCAGCCGGGGGGACGAGAGTGGGTTCACCATTCTCGAAGTGGTCATGGCCATGACGATCTTCGCCGTCATGGTGCCGGCCACCATGTCCGTGGTCGCCAAGACCACGTCGGGCGTCACGGACAACCGCTCGCGTGTCGTCGCGGCCAGCCTCGTGGCCAGCCAGATCGAACAGGTCCGGACCCTGACGGCCGACAACATCTCCGCGTCGTCCACGACGCGGACGATCGGCAGCGTCACCTACACGGTCGCCCAGACCGTGACCACGGCCAGCGCCAACGGCAGCACTATCTCCTGCAGCACCACCGCGTCGCAGGTGCCCGTGCTCTACAAGCTGGTCACCGTCAAGGCGACCTGGCCGAACATGGGCAGTATCCAGCCCGTCCGGGCCGACACCCTGGTCCAGGCCACCACCGCCGGCAAGGGTGCGCTGTCGGTCAGCGTGACCAACTCCAGCGGTGGCGCCGTGGCCAGCCTCCCGGTGACCCTCAGCAACGGGCAGACCGGGACCACCGACGCCAACGGCTGCGTCATCTTCACGAACATCACCCCCGGCTCGTACACCGCGACGCTGAACAGCGCCGGGTACGTCGGGCAGAACGGCCTGCAGTCGGTGACCAGCCCGTCGGCCACCGTCACCGCGCAGACCATCACCAAGATCTCGATGACCTACGACATCGCGATGAGCCTCGCGATGAACTACGTGGCCGCCGACGGCAGCACCGCCCTGACCAGCGCCGAGCTGGCCGAGATCCCGAGCGAGTTCCGCTCCGGGCAGGTGACCAGCACGAACAAGACGGTGAGCGTGTCCCTGCCGGGCTCGGCCAGCAACCTGTACCCGGCCGTCTACACGGTCAAGAGCGGCACCGGCAACGCCTGCACCATGGCCACCAAGGACATGACCAGCGGCAGTCCCACGTCGCAGTCGGTCAACATCCCCACCCGGACCGTCGGCCTGACCAACCTGACCACGTTCTCCGCGATCGGCCAGATCAAGGCCTATTACCAGAGCGCCACCGTGGGCTCCGGGGTGACCTGCCCGACCAACACCTCGGTCGACATCGGGAGCGTCTTCTCGATCTTCGGTGACCACAGCGCGCAGCTGCCGCTGGGGGAGTGGAAGCTCCAGTTCCCCTGGAACCCGGTCGGTTTCATCCCGATCCCGGGTCTGACGGTGTTCTGCATCAACGTGAACCTGACCCTGAACTCGCTCGTCGACATCCTGGTCGACGTCGGCGTGATCATCTCCAGCGTCATCGGCGGCCTGCTGACCGGCGGGGGGTGCTGAGCATGTTCAGGGCGATCCGGCGCCGGCGCGCCGTCGACGACCGCGGGATGACGCTGGTCGAGCTCATGGTCGCGATGTCCATCACCTCGGTGCTGGCGATCGCGGTGACGGCCCTCTTCCTCGGGCTGATGCGCTCCACCAGCTTCCTCAACGGCACGATGGACAGCACCGCCGAGGCGCGGGTCGCGGCCGAGGCGATCAGCCGGGTCCTGCGGGTCGCGGCCCCCGACGGCGCGACCGCCGCGATCACCGTGGCCAAGTCGGACACGATCACGTTCACCGCCAGCCTCGACCGCAGCAACTACACGAGCACCACCCCGATCACGGCGCTGACCACGGTCACGTTCGCGTACAGCAACGGCTGCCTGAACCGGACCCAGACCGTCTCCGGGGTCACGCAGACCGCGTGCGTCATGCGCACCACCACGGCCCCGGTGTTCAGCTACTACACCAGCGGCAGCTCGACCACGCCGCTCACGGTGCCGGCGTACGGGCTGGACGACGCCACGCGGCGCAGCGTGAAGAGCATCGAGGTGACCCTCACGGGTTCCAAGACCAACAGCAGCGGCCGGTCGGCGATCGCCACGGTCAGCGACCGCGTGGTCCTCACCAACTGCCAGTTGGCGAGCTGCTGATGGACGGGCACAAGAACTCAGGGAGGTTCACGGTGGGGCGGCTGCGGGCTCGGCACGTTCCGGGTGAGGACATGGACGCCGGCTTCGCGATGATGCTCGTCCTCATCTCGATGTCGGTGCTGATGCTCTTCATGACGGTCAGCCTGGCGGCCGTGATCCAGAACAGCGTCCCGTCGCGGGCCGACCAGGACTCCAAGGCCGCCGTGGCCGCCGCCCAGGGCGGGATCGAGGAGTACCTGGGGCGGCTGCAGAACGACTCCGAGTACTGGCGGCGGAACAACGTCGACTCCACCAACTCCGCGTTCGACACGGCCGGCACGTACCTGCCGGGCAACACGAGCGGGGCCAAGTACTCGTACCGGGTGCTGAACAGCATCTCCGACATCGACGCCGGTAACCCGATCCAGCTGGAGGTCACGGGGATCAGCAGCCCCAGCGCCACCGGCAAGGTCGTGAAGCGGGTGCTACGCGCCCAGCTGCAGAAGACCGGTACGTCCGGCGCGTGGACCCCCCAGTACGCGTACTTCAGCGACTACGAGGTCGGCGACCCGAGCCAGTTCGCCTCCGCGAACAGCAAGTGCGGCAACTACTACTACGGCACGGTGGCCGGGACGGCGTCCAGCTCGGGCCGCAACAGCGTGGCGAGCAACGCCACCGCGTGCCCCGAGATCCCGTGGCTGACCGGTGACGCCGTGACCGGGCAGATCGTCAGCAACGACCCGCTGTACATCCCGGGCAACCCGACCTTCAGCGTGAAGCCGAAGTCGGCCTGGGCCGGGGCCTCCAGCAAGTGGTACTGGGGGTCCGGTACGCCGAGCCAGACGTCGCAGACCGGGACCGTGGTCAGCAACCTGCCCTCGGACAACACCTATCTGCTCAAGGACGTCAACCCGCGCCCGGACGGCGGCGACCCGGGCCCGGGCTGCCTCTACAAGGGCGCCACGAAGATCACGTTCAGCGGGACGTCGTTCACCGTCTACAGCCCGGGGACCACGACCACCACCACCGGCTGCTTCAACGCGACGAACGCGAGTGCGGCGCAGACGTTCACGAGCATTCCGCCGGTGATCTACGTGCAGTCGTCGACCAACACGTCGTGCGGGTCGTTGGGCTACCCGGCCAGCAACGAGTACGTCAGCCCCACCGGGTACTACACGGACGCCACGGGCGGCGTGCAGTACACCCCGAGCTACGCCTGCACCCGCGGCACGGCCTACGTCTCGGGCACGGTCAACGGCAACGTCACCGTCGGCACCGAGAACGACATCGTGGTCGGTGGCGACCTGACCACCGCCAACACCACGACCAACATGGTGGGCCTCAACGCCGGTCAGGACGTCTGGGTCTACCACCCGCTGAAGGCGAACACGACGACCAGCACCGTCGGCCCGACCACGCAGACCGGCGTCAGCTCCTGCACCACGGGCACGTCGACGACGGGCAACACCACCACGACGATCACCTGCAGCTCGCAGTACTGCACCTCGTGGTTCATCTTCTGCCTGGCCTACGGCTACGACAAGACGACCACGACGGTCACCACCTCCTCGTCCTACGCCAACCTCCTGACGACGCCGGTGACGACCATCCAGGCGTCGATCCTGACCGGCAGCGGCAGCTTCCTGGTGCAGAACTTCAACCGCGGCGCCGCGATCAGCACCACGACGACGAACCGGTTGGCCGTGACCGGATCCATCTCGCAGAAGTGGCGCGGCCCGATCTCCACGATCTCGAGCACCGGCGCGACCATCAGCACCGGCTACCTGGCGAACTACACCCTGGACAGCCGGCTGCCCAACCAGGTCCCGCCGTACTTCATCGACCCGGGACTGGCGACCTGGTCGCTGACCCGACTCACGGACGGATAGGGCGATGCGCGAAAGGCATGGAGTGCGAGCGTTTCTCAGGAAGAGAAGGCTGTCGGCGGGGCGTCCGGGCACGGGTGACGACGGCGGGTTCGGGATCATCGAGGTCGTCGTCGCGATGGTGCTGTTCGCGATCATGGTCCCGGCCACGGTCTCGGTGATGGCGAGCACCACGGGCGGGGTGACCGACAACCGCTCCCGCGTGGTCGCCGCGAGCCTGGCCTCGAGCCAGATCGAGATGGCCCGCAGCCAGGCGGCCTCGGTGGCCTCGGAGACCACCACCCGCGTGGTCGGCAAGGTGACCTACACGATCGCGCAGACCGTGACGACGTCCACGGCCTCCGCCACGCTGGTGACCTGCTCCTCGGCGACCCTGCCGGCCGTCTACAAGCTGGTCACCGTCAACGTCACCTGGCCCAGCATGGGCAGCGTCCGGCCGGTCCGCTCGGACACGGTGGTGCGCGGGACGGCGTCCGGCACCGGGGGCCTGGCGGTGACCATCATCGACTCGTCCGGCAACCCCGTCCCGAACCTGCCCGTCCAGCTCAGCAACGGCAACGTGCTGACGACGGACAGCAACGGCTGTGTCATCTTCACGAACCTGCCGCCGGGCACGTACACGGTCGTCCTCGACCAGGCCGGCTACGTCGGCGGCGACGGCAGCCAGCACACCACCAGCGACCCGGTGAACGTCACCAAGGACACCGTCTCGACGGTTTCGATGGGCTACGACCAGGGCGTGTCCCTGGCCATCAAGTACGTCGACAACTCGGGGCAGACGCTGTCCAAGGCGGACGACGACCAGCTCCCTCTCGAGCTCAAGACGGCCACGGTCTCGGGCACCAAGGGGTCGAAGACCGTCAGCATCCCGGGCAGCGTGACGGGCCTGTACCCGGCCACCTACACGGTGACGTCGGGCAAGTGCACCCTCGGGTCCAAGGACATGAGCAGCGGGGTGCCGACCTCGCAGACGCTGCAGATCCCGACGGCCGGGGTGCAGGTCGCGGGCATCACCACGATCAAGGGCATCGGTGCCGTCACGGCCGTCTACAAGGGGCCCGCCACGGGTTCCGGGGACTTCAGCTGCACGGTCGGCACGACGTTCAAGATCGGGTACATGTTCTCGCTGATCGGCGACAACAAGGCGTACCTGCCGCTGGGCAAGTGGGTCATCATGGTGCCCTGGAACGAGCTGGGCGTGATCCTGTCCATCCCGGGGCTGACCGACATGTGCGTCACGGCCAACCTGACGTCCGCCTCGACCGGGTACACGTTCATCGACGTCGATGCCCAGATCACCAAGATGTTGAGTGGTCTGTTCACCGGCGGCAGCTGCTGATGCCACTAGCCTGACCGACGTGACCCTGGTGCTCGTAGCCGCGTGCGGCGTGCTCGGCCTGCTCATCGGGTCGTTTCTCAACGTCGTGATAGTCCGGGTACCGCAAGGACTTTCGGTGGTCCGACCGGGCAGCACGTGCGTCTGTGGTGAACCCGTGGCGCCCCGGGACAACGTCCCCGTCCTGTCCTGGCTGCTGCTGCGCGGCCGGGCCCGGTGCTGCGGGGCGCCGATCGGCGTGCGCTACCCGGTGATCGAGGCGTTCACCGCGGTGTCGTTCGCGGCCGTCGCCGGGTGGGTGGCGGGCCCGGGTGACGTCACGCTCTGGGTGCTGCCGGCCCTGCTGTACCTGGTCGCGGTGTGCATCGCGCTGGCCGCGATCGACCTCGAGCACTACCGGCTGCCGGATGCGCTCACGCTGCCCTCCTACGGCGTCGGGCTGGTGCTGCTCGTCCTGCCCTCCGTCGCGGACGACCAGCTGTCCGCCCTGCTGCGCGCGCTGGCCTGCGGCGCCGGCTTCTGGCTCTGCTACTTCCTGCTCTGGTTCCTGTACCCGCAGGGGATGGGCTTCGGCGACGTGAAGTTCTCCGGTGTCCTCGGCCTCTACCTGGGCTGGTTCGGCGTGGGGCAGGCCTTCGTCGGCTGGATGGCGGGCTTCGTCCTCGGCGGGGTGCTGGGCATCACCCTGATGGCGCTCGGGCTGGCCACCCGCAAGAGCCAGATCCCGTTCGGCCCGTACATGATCGCCGGCGCCTGGGTCGGCCTCGTCGTGGGTGGGCCCGTCGCGGACTGGTACCTGCGCTCGATGGGTCTCTGATCGAGGCCTCCGCTCGGCCCGCAGCTCGGCCCGCAGCTCGGCCCTGAACCACCCTTAGCCCGTTCGAGGGAACTCGCCCGGCCAGCGGCCCCGGGG
Source organism: Spongisporangium articulatum (assembly GCF_044465595.1). Classification (NCBI taxonomy): domain Bacteria; kingdom Bacillati; phylum Actinomycetota; class Actinomycetes; order Kineosporiales; family Kineosporiaceae; genus Spongisporangium; species Spongisporangium articulatum. The sequence continues at coordinate 100,231 of NZ_JBITLV010000006.1, forward strand.
CCGGGGCGAATCGTAAAGCCACCTTCCACGCCGCCCGATCCTGCCTTTGGGTGACATCCGCCTGGCAACCGATCGGCGGCCGGGCCTCACCCACGGACGAACAGGGAGGCCGCACAAGATGGCACGACGCACGGCGATCGGCCTGGACATCGGGACATCGGTGGTCCGGGCCGCGGAGCTGTCGTTCAGCCGGTCAGGGACGACGCTGGAGCGGTTCGGCCAGGTCGTGCTGCCGGACGGCGCGGTGCGAGACGGCGAGGTCGTCGACCCCGACCGGGTCGCGGAGGCTCTGAAGCACCTCTGGGCGGCCACCGGGTTCGGCGGCAAGAAGGTGATGATCGGCGTCGCCAACCAGCGGGTCGTCGTCCGGCGCCTGGAGCTGCCCTGGATGGAGCGGGCCGAGCTGCGCGAGAGCCTGGCCTTCCAGGTGCAGGACGTGCTGCCCTTCGACGTCGAGCAGTCGGTCACCGACTTCTTCCCGATGGAGGAGTTCTTCGACCCCTCCGGGGCGCGGATGCTGCGCGGCCTGCTGGTCGCCGCCGACCGCGACTCCGTCCTGAACAGCGTCCGCTGCGTCGAGGCCGCCGGCCTGCACGTCGAGAGCGTCGACCTGTCGTCCTTCGCGGTGCTGCGCTCGATGGGCCGCCAGACCGACCTCACGGTGGGCACCGAAGCCCTGGTGGACGTCGGCGCCCGCGTGACCAACGTCGTCGTGCACAGCGCGGGCGTACCCCACTTCGTCCGCATCCTCCTGATGGGCGGCCAGGACGTGACCGACGCCGTCTCCGAGAGCCTGGGCGTTCCGCAGGACACCGCGGAGGCCATGAAGCAGGAGCTGGCCCGGCTGCAGAACGGCGCCGAGTCCGCGACCATCGAGGACTCGGTCGCCCAGAGTTCGCAGGACTTCGTCGACGAGGTCCGCGGCTCCCTCGACTACTACGCCGCCTCGAACGCCGGGCCGATGATCGAACGGATCGTCCTCTCCGGCGGCGGTTCCCAGCTGGCCGGTCTCGTCGACCGGTTGAGCGCGGCGCTCGGCCGCCCGGTGGTGCTCGGCGACCCGCTGAGCCCGCTGCACGTCGGCCGGACCGGGCTCGAGGAGAGCCAGCTGGAGTTCATCAAGCCGCTGGCCGCCGTGCCGGTCGGCCTGGCCCTGGGAGCGATCTGATGATGGACCAGCTGCAGGCCCCCGCCGACCTCGACACGGCCGCCCCCGGCGTCCCGGCGCCCGACGGCGCCCTCGAGGGTGTCGCGTCGTCGCCCCTGCCGATCTCGTCCATGGCCAGGGTCGACCTGCTGCCGCTGGAGATCGTCGCCACCCGCCGGTTCGGCCGGACGCGGCGGATGGTGATCGGCACGCTGGCCGGCATCCTCGTCCTCGCCGCGGCCGGGACCCTGTGGAGCCGGTCGGCCGTGTCGGACGCCCAGTCGGACCTCGACACCGCCAACGCCCAGAAGCAGGCCGCGATCTCGGCGCAGAACAAGTACGCCGACGTGCCGAAGCTGGAGGCCCAACTGTCGGCCGCCTACGACGCGCGCTCCGCGGCCCTCTCGCAGGACGTGCTCTGGTACCGCTACGTCAACGACATGCAGGGGTCGCTGCCCTCGGGCGTGACGCTCACCCTCGTGAACGCCACGCTCAGCCAGGGCACGGACTCCGCGGGCTCCTCCGGGTCCTCGGGGTCCGCGGACTCCGGGTCCGAGTCGTCGTCCTCGTCCTCCTCGTCGTCCTCGGGTTCGGACGGTTCGAGCGGCTCCTCGTCGACGACCACCACCAGCGCCGGCGTCCTGGGCACCTCGGGGATCGGGTCGCTGCAGGTCGGAGGCCTCGCGACGTCCTACTCGGCGGTCGCCGACTTCCTGAACGCGATGGCGACCGTGACCGGGGTCTCCGACGTCACGCTGGTCAGCGCGACAGCGGCCGGCACCGGCGACGCGGCCACGGCCGGGTCGGTGAGCTTCACGACCACCGCGGTGATCAACGCGGAGGCCCTCTCGCACCGCTTCGACAAGGAGGCCAGCTGAGATGCTGAAGACCCGTACCCAGCGGTGGTGGGCGGCCACGGCCGTCGCCGGCGTGCTGATCCTGGCCGCCACCTGGTTCCTGCTCGTCGACCCGAGCCGGACGAAGGCGTCGGACCTGCGGATGCAGGCGGAGGCCGCCCAGAACGACGTCCAGGTGCAGCAGACCAAGGTGGCGCAGCTGAAGTCCCAGTTCGCGGACCTGGCCAAGAAGAAGGCGCAGCTGAGCACCATCCGCAGCCAGATGCCGTCGTCGGCCCAGATGCCCCAGCTGGTCAAGGACGTCTCGGGCTACGCCTCCTCCTCGGGGGTGCAGCTGCTCGGCCTGACCCCGGGCACCCCGACGGTGTCCACGGCGACCGGCGGGACGGCGGCCTCCGCGTCGACCTCCCAGCCGGTGCTCGTCGAGATCCCGCTGTCGCTGCAGACCAACGGGGACTTCTTCGAGTCCTCGCTGTTCCTGAAGTCGCTTCAGACGACCATGACCCGGTCGTTCTTCGTCAGCGGCATCCAGCTGGCGGCCGGAGCGAGTTCCGGGTCCGGCACGCCGGACCCGACGGCGGCCGACACGGCGGACCCCACCGCGACGAACATCTCGATGACGCTGACGGGCAAGGTCTACGTGCTCCTGGACGGGACGACGACCCTGGCCGACGTCAAGAAGGAGACCAGCAAGCTCGCCCAGTCCTCCTGACGGCCACCTGCCGGACCGGGCGCCCGTGCGTGCAAGGATTGGGGCATGGTGCGTTGGCTGACGGCGGGTGAGTCGCACGGTCCGCTGCTGGTCGGAGTCCTGGAGGGCCTGCCGGCCGGGGTGTCCGTGACGTCGGACGACCTGCGGGCGGCGCTGGCCCGCCGCCGGCTGGGCTACGGCCGGGGCGCCCGGATGAAGTTCGAGCAGGACGAGGTCCGCGTGGTCGGCGGCGTCCGGCACGGGCGGACCATGGGCGGCCCGGTGGCCGTGGAGATCGGCAACACCGAGTGGCCCAAGTGGGAGACGGTGATGTCGGCCGACCCGGTCGACCCCTCGCTCCTGAAGGACACGGGCCGCAACGGCGCCCTGACCCGGCCCCGCCCGGGCCACGCCGACCTGGTCGGCATGCAGAAGTACGCCCTGACCGAGGCCCGTCCGGTGCTGGAGCGGGCCTCGGCGCGCGAGACCGCGGCCCGGGTCGCCCTCGGTGCGGTAGCGGCGAAGTACCTCGAGCAGGTGGCGGGCATCGAGCTGGTCAGCCACACCGTGCAGATCGGCCCGGTCGCGACGCCCGACGACGTCCCGCTGCCGCACCCGCACGACGTCCAGGCGCTGGACGCCGACCCGCTGCGCTGCTTCGACCCGGAGACGTCGGCGGCGATGGTGGCCGAGGTCGACCAGTGCCACAAGGACGGCGACACGCTCGGCGGAGTGGTCGAGGTCCTGGCCTACGGCGTCCCGCCCGGGCTGGGCAGTCACGTGCACTGGGACCGCCGGCTCGACTCGCGGCTGGCCGGGGCCCTGATGGGCATCCAGGCGATCAAGGGTGTCGAGGTCGGCGACGGTTTCCGCACCGCCGCCCGCCGGGGGTCTGTCGCACACGACGAGATCGAGTTCGGTGACGAGCCGGGGCAGGGGCGCGTGCTGCGGCGCCGCACGGGCCGGGCCGGCGGCACCGAGGGCGGGATGAGCACGGGCGACGTGCTGCGGGTGCGCGCGGCGATGAAGCCGATCGCGACGGTGCCGCAGGCGCTCGACACCGTGGACGTGGCCACCGGCGAGACGGCGGTCGCGAACCACCAGCGCTCCGACGTCTGCGCGGTGCCGGCCGCCGGGGTCGTGGCGGAGGCGATGGTTGCGCTGGTCCTGGCCGAGGCCGTGAGCGAGAAGTTCGGGGGTGACTCGGTGGCCGAGACCCGTCGCAACGTGGAGGGCTACCTGGCCGCGATCCCCGAGTCGATGCGTACCCGGATCGAGCAGCCGTGAGCGATCAGCCGTGAGCCCGTCCGTGGTGATCATCGGCCCCCCGGGAGCCGGGAAGTCCACCGTGGCGCGGGTTCTCGCGCAGCGACTCGGCCAGCAGGTGCGCGACACCGACGCCGACGTCGAGGCGGCGCAGGGGCGCACGATCAGCGAGATCTTCGTGGACGACGGCGAACCGGCCTTCCGCGAGCTCGAGCACGCGGCCGTCGTGCGAGCCCTCGAGGAGCACGACGGCGTGCTGGCGCTGGGTGGGGGAGCCGTCCTCGACCCGCGCACCCAGGAGGCGCTGCGCGGGCACACGGTCGTCTTCCTCGACGTCCGGATCACCGACGCCGCCGCCCGCATCGGCCTCAACCGCGACCGGCCGCTGCTGATCGGCAACCCCCGCGCGCAGTGGACGATCATGATGGACGCCCGTCGCCCGGTGTACACCGAGGTGGCCACCGTCCGGGTGGCCACCGACGGGCTCGGCGTCGAGGAGGTCGCGGACGCGGTGCAGGCGGCGCTGGCGGAGCTGACTGAGCAGGAGGCGACCTCATGAGCACGGGGACGACGGCGACCACGGTGCCGGTGGGGCGGGACGGCGAACCCGGCCGGTACGACGTCCTCATCGGTTCGGGGCTGCTCGGCCTGCTGCCGCAGGCCCTGGGTGGCGGCGTCCGCCGGGTCTTCCTGGTCCATCCGCGGGCCCTGCGCTCCACCGCCCACGATCTGCGGGACGCGTTGCAGGAGCACGGTTTCCGACCCCTGACCGCCGAGGTGCCGGACGCCGAGGGCGCCAAGACCGTCGAGGTCCTGGCCGGCTGCTGGGGTGAGCTGGGCCGGGCCGGGTTCACCCGCAGCGACGCGATCGTCGGGCTCGGTGGGGGAGCGGTCACCGACCTCGCCGGGTTCGTCGCGGCCACCTGGCTGCGCGGGGTGCCCGTCGTCCAGGTGCCGACGACCCTGCTCGGCATGGTCGACGCGGCCGTCGGCGGCAAGACCGGCATCAACACCGCCGAGGGCAAGAACCTGGTCGGCGCCTTCCACCCCCCGCGGGCCGTGCTGTGCGACCTGGCCGCGCTGCGCACCCTGCCGTCGGCCGACCTGCGGGCCGGGATGGCCGAGGTGGTCAAGGCCGGGTTCATCGCCGACGAGGCGATCCTCGACCTGTTCGAGGCCGACCCGGCCGCCGCGCTCGACGTCGACGGCCCGCAGCTGCGCGAGCTGGTCGAGCGCAGTGTCGCGGTGAAGGCCCGCGTCGTCACCGACGACCTCCGCGAGGCCGGGCTGCGGGAGATCCTCAACTTCGGCCACACCTTCGGCCACGCCGTCGAGCAGGTCGAGCACTTCGGCTGGCGGCACGGCGAGGCGGTCGCGGTGGGCATGGTCTACGCGGCCGAGCTGGGCCGGTTGGCCGGGCGCACGCCGCCCGAGCTGGTGGCCCGGGTCCGCTCCGTCGTCGGGCACCTCGGTCTGCCCAGCACCTACCGGGGCGACCGGTGGCCGGCGCTCCTGGCCGCGATGGGCCGGGACAAGAAGAACCGGGGCGACACGGTGCGGTTCGTCGTCCTGGACGGCGTCGGCCGGGTCAGCCGTCTCGAGGGCCCGACGCCCGAGCAACTGGAAGAGGCCTACACCCTGGTCACCCTTTAGGCGGTGATCATGCAGAAACCTCGCGCCCAGCATGCAGAAACCTCGCGCCCCAGCCTGGGGGCGCGAGGTTTCTGCATGATCACCGCGAGGTGAGTGCTCAGCCGCCCGAGTAGGGCGTCGAGGTCTTGCAGATCGCGAAGTTGCCCAGCGGGGCCAGCGCGACCAGGGCCCGCGAGGCCACGTTCTGGCTGTAGGACATGCCCAGGTGCTCGGCCAGCTCCAGCGGGCACTGCTTGTTGACGTCGATGTTGGTCACCGAGGTCGTCGAGCCGGGCTGCTTGGTCAGGAAGGCGTTCGTGTACGGGGTGACGACCTGGTCGCCCTCGGTCTCGATGGACCAGTACTTCACCGTGTCGCCCTTGCAGACGTTGTAGAGCGCCGTCGTGCCGGGGCAGGCGTCGATGGCCTTCTGGAAGTCCGAGCCGATGGTCTGGTCGATCGCGGCCGGCTGGACGTTCGAGAGCGGGTCGGTGATGCCGATCGCCTTGCCCAGCTTGGCCAGACCCGACAGCGTGGTGCCGTTGTTCGAGGCGGCCAGCCCGACGAACTTGTTCACCTTGCTCATGCCGCCCAGCTTCTTGATGTAGTAGCGGGGCATCATGCCGCCCTGGGAGTGGCCCACGACGTCGACCTTCGTGGCGCCCGTCGACGCCAGCACCTTGTTCACGTAGGTGCCGAACTCACCGGCGCTGTTGGCGATGGACTTCCAGCCCCACATGGTGTCGCCGGGGTTGCCGCCGTAGTTGAACGTGTAGACGCAGAAGCCCTCGTTCTTGAAGTACGGCGACAGCGCCTGGAAGTTGTCCGACTGCTGCTCCCAGGTGCCGTGCACCAGGATCAGCGGGAGCTTGTCGGGGCTGTTCTTCCAGTTGCAGGTCGACTTGTGGCCGTCCGAGACGTTCTCGGCGCCGGGCGGCGGGGTGGCCGATGTGGGCAGGTGGGACACGAACTGGCTGCCCCAGTCCCACACGATGAAGTAGTAGGCGTTCGCGGGTACGGCCGTCCCGATCAGGGCGGCCCCGGCGGCGATGAGCGCCCCGGTGGTCAGGGCCAGGCGTCGGCGCATGGCGGATCTCCTCGTTCGTCAGGGTGGGGTCAGGGGAGACCGACGAACGGGACGAACGACGCCGGTCAGGGATGAGAGTGAAACTCGGGAACTATTCACCGGCATCGGTCGAACGGCCGGTTCCGGATTGCCGCCCGATGTGTTTCGACGACCGGTGGTCCGAGCCGCCTCCCGGCTCTCGGTAGCATGAGCGCAGACTTCTACCGGCCCCAACGGACTCGACAAGAGAGACAACGCGACGTGGCGACGACGAACGACCTGAAGAACGGCATCGTGCTGAACATCGACGGCCAGCTGTGGTCCGTGGTGGAGTTCCAGCACGTCAAGCCCGGCAAGGGCGGCGCGTTCGTCCGGACCAAGCTGAAGAGCGTGCTCTCCGGCAAGGTCGTCGACCGCACGTTCAACGCCGGCACCAAGGTCGAGACCGCCAACGTCGACAAGCGGGACATGCAGTACCTGTACAAGGACGGCAGCGACTTCGTGTTCATGGACACCAAGACCTACGACCAGCTGCCCGTCCCCGAGGCCACTGTGGGTGACGCCGCCAGTTACCTCCTGGAGAACATGGAGGCCGTCGTCGCCACTCACGATGGGTCACCGTTGTACATCGAGCTGCCCGCCTCGGTGGTCCTCGAGATCACCTACACCGAGCCCGGTCTGCAGGGTGACCGGTCCACCGGCGGCACCAAGCCGGCCACGGTCGAGACCGGCGCCACGATCCAGGTCCCGCTGTTCGTCGAGACCGGCACCAAGGTCAAGGTCGACACCCGCAGCGGCGACTACCTGGGTCGGGTCAACGACTGAATGGGTGCCCGCAGCAAGGCCCGCAAGCGCGCCCTCGACGTCCTGTTCGAGGCCGACCAGCGCGGGCTGGAGCCCCTGGTCCTGGTGAAGGAACGCCTGGCCGAGCCCGTGGCCGAGCGCGTCCCGCTGCCCGAGTACGCCGTGACGCTGGTCGAAGGCGTGGTCGAGCGGCGGGAGCGGATCGATGAGCTGCTCTCGACCTACTCGCAGGGCTGGACCCTGGACCGCATGCCGGCGGTCGACCGGGCCGTGCTGCGGCTCGGGGCGTGGGAGATGCTCTTCAACGACGACGTGCCCGACGCGGTCGCCATCGACGAGGCCGTCGAGCTGGTGCGGACGCTGTCCACGGACGACTCGCCCGGGTTCGTCAACGGCCTGCTGGCCCGCCTGCTCGAGGTGAAGGAACCCCGTTCGTGATCATGGAAGAAAGCGGCGCACCCGGGTGACGGGCACGCAACCGCCCCCGCTTTCTTCCATGATCACGAAGTGGAGAGTCAGTCCTCCGCGGCGACGGCCCGGCGGGCGTCCGCGTTGAGGACCCCCCAGGTGATCAGCTGCTCCGCCAGCACGGCCGGCGGGACGTCGTAGATCACCGCGAGGGTGCGCAGGTCGTCGGTGCGGATGGAGAGCACCTTGCCGTTGTAGTCCCCCCGCTGCCCCTGGATGGTGGCCGCGTAGCGGGCCAGTGGGCCGGCCTTCTCGGCCGGCACCGACTGCAGGCGCTCGAGGTCGAGCACCAGCTTCGGCGGCGGCTCGCTACTGCCCGTGGGGGCGGCGTCCGGCAGGAGCGCCTGGACGGGGACGCCGTAGAAGTCGGCGAGCTCGGCGAGACGCTGGACCGTGACCGCACGGTCGCCGCGCTCGTACGAGCCGACGACCACTGCCTTCCAGCGGCCCTCGGACTTTTCCTCCACGCCGTGGAGGGACAGACCCTGTTGGGTCCGGATGCCGCGGAGGCGGGATCCCAGAGCGCGGGCGTAATCAGATGCCATGACGACGATGGTCACGGAGAGTTACAGGCTTCGTCAAGCACAATGCCGAAAATAGTCCCCTGAAGTCGCCACTCGGCGTAGGCGCCGCACCCGGGAGGCTCACCCCCGGTCACCGGCTGGTAGTGTCGAACCGATCGTGAACGACCTACGGACCATCCTTTAACGACCCGTCCCGTGAGGCGGGAAAGGGAGGTGCGGCGGGTGCCCCCTGCCCAGCCCCAGCCTGTCGAGCTGGCGACCGTTCTCGAGGCCCCGGAGATCTCCCGGGCCCTCACCCGAATGGCCCACGAGATCATCGAGCGCAACAAGGGCGCCGACGGCCTCGTCCTCCTCGGCATCCCGACCCGCGGCGTGCACCTGGCCCGCCGGCTGGCCGCGCGGATCGCCGAGTTCGAGAACCTGGGCGAGGGCGCCGTCCCGGTCGGCTCCCTCGACGTCACCATGTACCGGGACGACCTGCACCGGAACCCGGTCCGGGCCCCGGCCGCCACCGAACTGCCGCCCGGCGGCATCGACGAGCGGACCGTCGTCCTGGTGGACGACGTCCTCTACTCGGGCCGGACCATCCGGGCCGCCCTCGACGCCCTCTCCGACCTGGGCCGGCCCAACGCCGTCCGGCTGGCCGTACTGGTCGACCGGGGGCACCGGGAGCTGCCGATCCGGGCCGACTACGTGGGCAAGAACCTCCCGACGTCGCAGTCGGAGCGGGTCCGGGTCCGGCTGCACGAGTCCGACGACTCCGAGGGCGTCTTCATCAGCAAGGGTCTCGACTCATCAGGAGGGCCACTGTGAGGCACCTGCTCTCGGCCGACGACCTGGACCGGGCCGCCGCGATCGAGGTGCTCGACGTCGCCGACCAGATGGCGGCCACCCAGCGCCGGGAGATCAAGAAGCTGCCGACCCTGCGCGGGCGGACCGTGGTCAACCTCTTCTTCGAGGACTCGACCCGCACCCGGATCTCCTTCGAGGCCGCGGCCAAGCGGCTGTCGGCCGACGTGATCAACTTCTCCGCCAAGGGCTCCAGCGTGTCCAAGGGGGAGAGCCTGAAGGACACGGCGCTCACCCTGGAGGCGATGGGCGCCGACGCGGTCGTCGTCCGGCACCCAGTCTCGGGCGCCCCGCACCGGCTGGCCCACGCCGGCTGGATCGGCGGGGCCGTGGTGAACGCCGGCGACGGCACCCACGAGCACCCCACCCAGGCCCTGCTCGACGCCTTCACCCTGCGCCGCCACCTGGTCCCTGACATCCACGGGATCGGGCAGGACCTGGCCGGCCGACGGGTGGCGATCGTCGGCGACGTCCTGCACTCCCGGGTGGCCCGCTCGAACGTCCGGCTGCTGCACACCCTGGGGGCGGACGTCGTCCTGGTCGCCCCGCCGACCCTGCTGCCGGTGGGTGTCGAGACGTGGCCGTGCGCGACGTCCTACGACCTGGACGCCGTGGTCCGCGGCGAGCACGGCGACCTGGACGCCGTCATGATGCTGCGGGTCCAGCGCGAACGGATGACCGCCGCCTACTTCCCGAGCGCGCGCGAGTACTCGCGCCGCTACGGCCTCGACGGGGCCCGGCTGGCCAAGCTGCCCGACCATGCGCTGGTGATGCACCCCGGGCCGATGAACCGTGGCCTGGAGATCTCGGCCGAGGCCGCCGACAGCACCCGCTCGACGGTCGTGGAACAGGTGGCCAACGGCGTCGCCGTCCGGATGGCCGTGCTCTACCTGTTGCTGGCCGGCAAGACCGAAACGACTGCTGGAGGGACCCTTTCGTGACCAGCTACCTGATCCGCGGCGCCGCGCCGCTGGGCGGGGACGCCCGGGACATCCTCGTCGTGGACGGCGTGGTCGCCGAGCTCGGCACGGGGTTGGACTCGGGCGACGCGCGGGTGGTGGACGCCGCCGGGCTGGTTGCGCTGCCCGGCCTCGTCGACCTGCACACGCACCTGCGCGAACCCGGGCGTGAGGACGCCGAGACGGTCGCCTCGGGGTCACGGTCGGCGGCCCGCGGCGGCTGGACCTGTGTGCACGCGATGGCCAACACCGATCCGGTGGCCGACACCGCGGGCGTCGTCGAGCAAGTCTGGCGACTGGGCCGCGCCGTCGGGCTGGTCGACGTCCGCCCGGTCGGCGCGGTCACCGTCGGGCTGGCCGGGGAGCGCCTGGCCGAGCTCGGCGCGATGGCCGACTCCCCGGCCGGGGTGCGGGTCTTCAGCGACGACGGGAAGTGCGTGCACGACGCCGTGCTGATGCGCCGGGCGCTCGAGTACGTCAAGGCCTTCGACGGCGTCGTCGCCCAGCACGCGCAGGAACCGCGGCTGACCGAGGGCGCGCAGATGCACGAGGGCGTCGTCTCGGCCGAGCTCGGGATGACCGGCTGGCCGGCCGTCGCCGAGGAGTCGATCATCGCGCGGGACGTGCTGCTGGCCGGGCACGTCGGCTCGCGCCTGCACGTCTGCCACGTGTCCACCGCCGGCTCGGTCGAGATCGTGCGGTGGGCCAAGTCGCGCGGGATCGCCGTGACCGCCGAGGTCACTCCCCACCACCTGCTGCTGACCGACGAGAACGCCCGCAGCTACGACCCGGTCTTCAAGGTCAACCCGCCCCTGCGCACCGCCGACGACGTGTCGGCGCTGCGCCAGGCGCTGGCGGACGGCACGATCGACATCGTCGCCACCGACCACGCGCCGCACCCGGTGGAGGACAAGGACTGCGAGTGGGGGGCCGCCGCGATGGGGATGACGGGGCTGGAGACCGCGCTGGCCGTCGTCCAGGAGGCGATGGTCGAGACCGGGCTGCTCGACTGGGCCGGCGTCGCCGAGCGGATGTCGGCCGCGCCCGCCAGGATCGGGCGGGTCGCCGGGCAGGGCCGCCCGATCGCCGTCGGCGAACCGGCCCACCTGACCCTGGTCGACCCGGCCGCCCGGTACGAGTGCGACCCGGCGGCGATGGCCACCCAGGGGCGCAACTCGCCGCTGCGCGGCCGCGAGCTGCACGGCGCGGTGGTGCACACGTTCTTCGCCGGCCGGGCGACGGTGCTCGACGGGCAGTTGCAGGACGGGGAGCTACAGGAGGTTCTCGTATGAGTTCGGCAGACATCCCCGCGGTCCTGGTCCTCGAGGACGGTTCGGTCTGGCGCGGCCAGGCCTACGGCGCCCTCGGGACGACGGTCGGCGAGGCCGTCTTCAACACCGGCATGACCGGTTACCAGGAGACGCTGACCGACCCGTCCTACTACGGCCAGGTCGTCGTGATGACGGCCCCGCACATCGGCAACACCGGGGTGAACGACGAGGACGGTGAGTCCCGCCGGATCTGGGTGTCCGGGTACGTCGTCCGCGACCCCGCCCGGCGCCCCTCCAACTGGCGCTCGCGGCGCGGGCTCGGCGAGGAGCTGGCCGCCCAGGAGGTCGTCGGCATCAGCCACGTCGACACCCGCTCGATCACCCGGCACCTGCGCGAGCGGGGGGCCATGCGGGTCGGGATCTTCTCCGGTGGGCAGGCGCTCGTCCGGCCGGTCGAGGAGCTGGTCGAGGAGGTTCGCCGGTCGCCGCAGATGGCCGGTGCCCAACTGGCCGAGGAGGTCAGCACCGGGGAGGCGTACGTCGTCCCGGCGCAGGGCGAGAAGCGGTTCACGGTCGCCTCGATCGACCTCGGGATCAAATCGATGACCCCCCACCGGATGGCCCAGCGGGGCATCGAGTCGCACGTGCTGCCCGCGACGGCCTCGATCGACGACGTCCTCGCGGTGAGCCCGGACGGCGTCTTCCTGTCGAACGGCCCGGGGGACCCGGCCACCGCCGACGCTCAGGTGGCGCTGGTGCGCGAGGTGCTCGCCCGCCGGGTGCCGCTGTTCGGCATCTGCTTCGGCAACCAGGTGCTGGGCCGCGCGCTCGGGTTCGGCACGTACAAGCTGGGTTACGGCCACCGGGGCATCAACCAGCCGGTGCTCGACCGGCGTACCGGCAAGGTCGAGGTGACGGCCCACAACCACGGGTTCGCCGTGGACGCGCCGCTGGAGGGCTCGGTCCAGGCCCCCGCCGGGGCCGAGTTCGGGCTCGTCGAGGTCAGCCACGTCTGCCTGAACGACCAGGTGGTCGAGGGGCTGAACTGTCTCGACCTGCCGGCCTTCTCGGTCCAGTACCACCCGGAGGCGGCGGCCGGACCGCACGACGCCGCCTACCTGTTCGACCGGTTCGTCGAGGTTATGGAGAACGGCAAGTGAAGCGGGACGACATCCAGTCGGTCATGGTGATCGGCTCCGGGCCGATCGTCATCGGGCAGGCCTGCGAGTTCGACTACTCCGGCACCCAGGCGTGCCGGGTGCTGCGCGCCGAGGGGCTGCGCGTCGTCCTGGTGAACTCGAACCCGGCCACGATCATGACCGACCCCGAGTTCGCCGACGCGACGTACGTCGAGCCGATCACCCCCGAGGTGGTCGAGGCGATCATCGCCAAGGAGCGCCCGGACGCGCTGCTGGCCACCCTGGGCGGGCAGACCGCGCTGAACACGGCGATGTCCCTGCACGCGGCCGGCGTGCTGGAGAAGTACGGCGTCGAGCTGATCGGCGCCAACGTCGCCGCCATCGAGGCGGGCGAGGACCGGCAGCTGTTCAAGGGCGTCGTCGAACGGGTGTCGCAGAAGTACGGGCTGGACGCGAGTGTGGCCCGCTCGGTGATCTGCCACTCCATGGACGACTGCCTGAAGGCGACCGAGGGGCTCGGCTACCCGGTCGTGATCCGGCCGTCCTTCACCATGGGCGGCCTGGGCTCGGGCATCGCCTACGACGAGGCCGACCTGCGCCGGATCGCCGGGGACGGGCTGCACTACTCGCCGACCACCGAGGTCCTCCTCGAGGAGTCGATCATCGGGTGGAAGGAGTACGAGCTCGAGCTGATGCGCGACCGCAACGACAACGTCGTGGTGGTCTGCTCGATCGAGAACCTCGACCCGATGGGCGTGCACACCGGCGACTCGATCACGGTGGCGCCCGCGCTGACCCTGACCGACCGCGAGTACCAGAACCTGCGCGACATCGGCATCGGCGTGATCCGCGAGGTCGGTGTCGACACCGGCGGCTGCAACATCCAGTTCGCGGTGAACCCGGCCGACGGGCGCGTCGTCGTGATCGAGATGAACCCGCGCGTGTCCCGCTCGTCCGCCCTGGCCTCCAAGGCGACCGGGTTCCCGATCGCCAAGATCGCGGCCCGGCTGGCGGTCGGCTACACCCTCGACGAGATCCCCAACGACATCACCGAGAAGACCCCGGCGTCGTTCGAGCCGACGCTCGACTACATCGTCGTGAAGGTGCCCCGGTTCGCCTTCGAGAAGTTCCCGGCGGCCGATCCGACGCTGACCACGACCATGAAGTCGGTCGGTGAGGCCATGGCGATCGGCCGGTGCTTCACCGAGGCGTTGCAGAAGGCTCTCCGCTCCCTGGAGAAGAAGGGCTCGACGTTCCACTGGGACGGCGCCGCACCCGCGGGTGCCGAGCTCGCCGTGCTGCTGGAGTCGGTGAAGCGGCCCACCGAGGACCGACTGCTCAACGTGCAGCAGGCCATTCGCGGCGGCGCGACGCCCGAGCAGCTGTTCGAGGCCACGAAGATCGACCCCTGGTTCCTCGACCAGCTGTTCCTCCTCGAGGAGGTGGCGACCGCCGTCCGGGAGGCCGATCAGCTCACCCCCGAACTGCTGCGCGAGGCCAAGCGGCACGGCTTCTCGGACGTCCAGCTGGCCGCCCTGCGCGGGCTCGGCTCGAGCCCGACGGGGGAGGACGTGATCCGTGGCGTGCGGCACGCGCTCGGGGTCCGGCCCGTGTTCAAGACCGTCGACACGTGCGCGGCCGAGTTCGCGGCCTCGACGCCCTACCACTACTCGTCGTACGACGAGGAGACCGAGGTCGTGCCGTCCGACGCCCGCAAGGTCGTGATCCTGGGGTCGGGTCCGAACCGGATCGGGCAGGGCGTCGAGTTCGACTACTCCTGTGTCCATGCGTCTTTCGCGCTACGTGACGCCGGGTACGAGACGATCATGGTCAACTGCAACCCCGAGACGGTGTCGACCGACTACGACACCTCCGACCGGCTGTACTTCGAACCGCTCACGCTCGAGGACGTGCTCGAGATCGTGCACGCCGAACAGGCCGCCGGTGAGCTGGTCGGCGTCATCGTTCAACTGGGCGGGCAGACGCCGCTGGGGCTCGCGGCGCGGCTGAAGGCCAACGGGGTGCCGATCGTCGGCACGTCGCCCGAGGCGATCCACCTGGCCGAGCACCGCGGTGCCTTCGGGGTCGTCCTGGCCGACGCTGGGCTGCCCGCGCCCAAGCACGGGACGGCGGTCAGCTTCGGTGAGGCGCGGCGGATCGCCGACGAGATCGGTTACCCCGTGCTGGCCCGGCCCTCGTACGTGCTCGGCGGGCGCGGCATGGAGATCGTCTACGACGAGGCGCAGCTGGCCGACTACCTGTCCCGCTCGACCGAGATCGGGCCCGATCGGCCGGTTCTCATCGACCGGTTCCTGGACGACGCGATCGAGATCGACGTCGACGCCCTGTTCGACGGCGAGGAGATGTACCTCGGCGGGATCATGGAGCACATCGAGGAGGCCGGTATCCACTCCGGCGACTCCTCGTGCGTGCTGCCGCCCGTGACGCTCGGCGCGGGGGAGCTGGAGCGG
The DNA here is from genome assembly GCF_044465595.1 of Spongisporangium articulatum. Lineage (NCBI taxonomy): Bacteria > Bacillati > Actinomycetota > Actinomycetes > Kineosporiales > Kineosporiaceae > Spongisporangium > Spongisporangium articulatum. The sequence continues at coordinate 115,375 of NZ_JBITLV010000006.1, forward strand.
ATCCGGACGTCGACCGAGGCGATCGCCCGCGGGGTCGGGGTGCGCGGGCTGCTGAACGTCCAGTTCGCTCTCGCCGCAGGCGTTCTCTACGTCCTGGAGGCCAACCCCCGGGCGTCGCGGACCGCACCGTTCGTGTCCAAGGCGACCGCCGTGCCGCTGGCCAAGGCGTGCGCCCGGATCATGCTCGGGGCCACCGTCGCGCAGCTGCGCGCCGAGGGGCTGCTGCCGGCCGACGGCGACGGCGGGCGGATGCCGCTCGAGGCGCCGGTGTCGGTCAAGGAGGCCGTGCTGCCCTTCAAGCGGTTCCGGACGCCGCAGGGTTCGGTGGTCGACTCGCTGCTCGGACCCGAGATGCGGTCCACCGGTGAGGTGATGGGCATCGACGCCGACTTCCCGCACGCCTTCGCCAAGTCGCAGGCCGCCGCCTACGGCGGGTTGCCCGACGCGGGGCGGGTCTTCGTCTCCGTGGCCGACGGGGACAAGCGCTCGATCGTGTTCCCGGTGCAGCGGCTGACCCAGCTCGGGTTCGAGATCCTGGCCACCGAGGGAACGGCAGAGGTATTGCGCCGCAACGGGATCGGGTCGACGGTGGTGCGCAAGCTCGGCGCCGGCCAGGGGCCGGACGGCGAACCGACAATCGTCGACCGGATCGCCGCCGGCGAGATCGACATGGTGGTCAACACGCCGTCCGGGCCCGCCGCCCGGGCCGACGGCTACGAGATCCGCGCGGCCACCACGGCGGTCGACCGGCCGATGATCACCACCGTGCAGCAGTTCGCCGCGGCGGTCCAGGCGATCGAGGCGGCCCGCAACGAGGAGGTCAAGGTGGCGTCGTTGCAGGAGCACGCGGCCACCCTGCGGGCCCTGCGGGGCGAGGCGTGAGCCTCACGTTCGGGGCGCGCCTGAGCGAGCTCACGGCGTCCCGGGGGCCGCTGTGCGTGGGCATCGACCCGCACCCGGGCCTGCTGGCCGCGTGGGGCCTGCCGGACGACGTGAGCGGGCTGGAGCGGTTCGCCCTGACCTGCGTCGAGGCCCTGGCCGGCTCGGTCGCGGTGGTGAAGCCGCAGGCGGCGTTCTTCGAGCGGTTCGGTTCTCGTGGGATCGCCGTGCTGGAAAGGGTTCTCGCGGATCTGAGATCCGGCGGTGCCCTGTCGGTCGTCGACGCCAAGCGCGGGGACATCGGCTCGACGATGGCCGCCTACGCCGACGCCTATGCGGGGGAGGGCTCGCCCCTGGCCGGGGACGCCGTGACCGCCTCCCCGTTCCTCGGGTTCGGGTCGCTGAGCCCCCTGCTCGACCTGGCCGCGAAGACCGGGCGCGGGGTGTTCGTGTTGGCCCTGACGTCCAATCCCGAGGGCGGGTCGGTGCAGCTCGCCCGCGGGGCGGACGGGCGCACGGTGGGCCAGGCGGTGGTGGACGACGTCGCGGCCCGCAACGCCGGTGCCGCGCCGCTCGGGTCGGTCGGCGTGGTGATCGGGGCCACCGTCACCGGCGAGGCCCGCTCCGTGGACCTGGGCGCGCTCAACGGCCCGATCCTGGCGCCCGGGATCGGCGCCCAGGGTGCGACCGCCGCCGACCTGCGCGAGGTGTTCGGCGCCGCCCTGCCGCACGTGCTGCCCAACAGCAGCCGTGAGGTCCTGGCCGCGGGCCCCGACGTCCGGGCCCTGCGCGATGCGGCCCTGCGCACGGTCGACTCGGTGCGCGCGGTCCTGGCCTGAGCCCGACGTCAGGTCGCCGATGGCCTGGTCGAGAATGCTCACCCCGAGGTCGATCTCGTCCTCGGTCGTGCGCCCGGCGCTGTAGGTGGCGCCGGCGGCGGCCGCCGTCATGCCGTGCCCCGAGCGGGCGAAGGAGCCCCGCCGACTCCCACAGCTGCGCGTCGTCCATGCGACGACGGGACGGACGCGGACGGTTCCGCGGAACCGCGACTGTCGGACCCCGGGGTTAGGTTCGAACAAATGTTCGCCGATCGCGCGGGGGCGTGGCCATGCACCAGTTGAGTCAGCAGGAGAACCGGCCGGGCCGGGTCGTCGTCACGGCGTCGCCGGAGCAGGTGCCCATCGCCGAGGTGGAGACGCAGCTGTGCACGTTGGCGGGGCAGATCGCGGCCGCCACGGCCCGGTTCCTCGAACTGCTGGCCGAGTTCGACCGGCGCCGGGGGTGGCAACTGCCGGGGGTCGTCTCGTGCGTCCACTGGCTGACGTGGCGTTGCGCGCTGGACGAGCGCACGGCTCGGGAGTACCTGCGGGTCGCCCGGGCCGTGCACGGCGACGGTGGGGAGCCGGTCCTGCCGAGCGTGCGGGAGAACTTCGCCGCTGGTCGACTCTCGTACTCGAAGGTCCGGGCCATCACCCGCGTGGCCACGCCATTGAGCGAGGGGGAGCTGGTCGACGCCGCCCTGCACTCGACGGCCGCCCAGGTCGAGCGGCTCGCCCGCGGCCTGCGGAAGGTCGCCGTCCTCGACCGTGACGTCGCCCAGGGAAGGGCCGGCGAGGCGGCGGTCATCGGGAACCCCGGCGTGCGCGTCCCGGCGCCGCGGGAGTCGGGCCCGTCGCTGCAGTGGCGGTGGAACGACGAGGGCGAGCTGGTGGTGTGGGGCCGCCTCGACGCGGCCGGCGGAGCGGCGTTCCTGGCCGCGACCGCGCGGGCCCAGGCCGAGCTGCTGCACGTCGCGGGCGACGGTTCCGCGGAACCGTCACCGCCCGCGGCGTCGGTCTCCGAGCTGACCGGAAGAGCCCCGGCCGACCTCGCCCCGGCCGTCGTCGCGATGGCCGAGACCGTGCTCGCCGCACCGGAGGCCCCGCGCTTCGCGCCGGCCGCGCAGGTCGTCGTCCTGGCCCCTCTGGACGAGCTCCGGACCGCACTCACCGACCGCGAGGTGCGTCAGGAACCGATGGTCGGCGGCGACCGACCGGCGTCGCCGTCCGCGCTGCCCCGGCCCACGCCTGACCCGGCCCGGTTCTGCGACGGGCCGCCCGTCGGACCTGCGCTCCTGCGGCAGCTGATCGACGACGGCGCGCTGCGGACGGCGGTGCTGGCCGGCGACGGCCGGACGCTGGATCTGGGCCGCTCCCGTCGGCGTCCGACGTCGCGACAACTGGCGGTGCTCTGGACCCGGGACGGCGGATGCCGGGCTCCGGGGTGCCGACGGGACCGCTTCCTGCACGCCCACCACGTGGTCCACTGGGGGCGCGGCGGGGGGACGACCGTGGACAACCTCGTCCTGCTCTGCGGCGAGCATCACAGGCTGCTGCACGAAGGTGCCTTCACGATCCTGGCGCAGGGACGGCAACGGTTCGCCTTCGCATGGCCGGACGGCACGGCCTGGGAACCGGCGCCACCCCTGAGCGGGGACCTGGCCGATGTTCCCCGGCAGTACGCGCACGTCGGCAGTGACGCGGTGACCGGTCGCTGGGACGGTGCCCCGCTCAGCGAGGCCGCGGTCGCGGATTTCCTGGCGCGCTGGTATGACGACCGGCAGATGTGGTGAAGCACGTGTCTACGAGCCGACTTCACGGGACCCCGCGTTGCTGGACCGTACGCAGAGTCGCTAGGTTCGCCATCGGGGAGTGCAGCTCATGGGATCTTCCATGCGGCTCGCCCCGCAACCACCGTTGAGAGCAGCACGAGTTGACCGAGGTGACCGAAGTGGCTCTGCCCCCCCTGACCCCCGAGCAGCGCGCCGCCGCCCTGCAGAAGGCGGCCGAAGCTCGGCGGGCCCGCGCCGAGATCAAGAACAAGCTCAAGTACTCCCAGGGTTCCCTCGGCGATGTCATCAAGGAGGGTCAGGACAACGAGGTGATCGGCAAGATGAAGGTCTCCGCGCTCCTGGAGGCCCTCCCGGGCGTCGGCAAGGTCCGGGCCCGGCAGATCATGGAGGAGATCGGCATCTCCGAGTCCCGCCGCGTGCGGGGCCTCGGGTCCAACCAGATCGCCGCCCTGGTCGACCGGTTCGCCCGCTGAGCCTGGTCCGACGAGACAACCGCTGAGCCGAGGCAATGGTCGGAGAGGGGGTTCCCGTGCCGTCGCAGGGCACCCCTCGTGAGCACGGTCGGGTCGCTGGCACCAGCAGCCGCCTGACCGTGCTCGCCGGTCCGACCGCCGTCGGCAAGGGCACCGTCGCCGCCGACATCCGCACCCGGTACCCCCAGGTCTGGCTCTCCGTCTCGGCCACCACCCGCAGTCCCCGGCCCGGTGAGGTCGAGGGCGTGCACTACCACTTCGTCGACGAGGCCGAGTTCGACCGCATGGTCGAGGCCGGTGAGCTCCTGGAGTGGGCTCAGGTCCACGGCCGGCACCGCTACGGCACGCCGCGCGGGCCCGTCGAACAGGCCCTGCGCGAGGGCCGCCCCGCCCTGCTGGAGATCGACCTCCAGGGGGCCCGGCAGGTCCGGCAGAACATGCCGGGCGCGTTCTTCGTGTTCCTCAAGCCGCCGAGCATCGAGGAACTGGTCCGCCGGCTCGTCGGCCGCGGCACCGAGGACAGCGAGGAGCGGGCCCGCCGGCTGCGCACCGCCGAGGTCGAAATGGCCGCCGAGTCCGAGTTCGACGTGTCCATCGTGAACGTCGATGTGCACCAGGCGACCGATGAGCTCGTATCATGGATGGGTGTGCCGTCACCGGCACCCGTCGGCGAGAGCTGACGAAACCGAAGAAACACCACAATCGTCTGGAGTTCTGTTGCCCGGAACCGTCGCCCAGCCCGAGGGGATCACCAACCCCCCGATCGACGACCTGCTCTCGACCGTCGACTCGAAGTACGCCCTGGTGATCTTCGCCTCGAAGCGCGCCCGGCAGATCAACGCCTACTACTCGCAGCTCGGTGAGGGCCTGCTCGAGTACGTCGGCCCGCTCGTGGAGACCCACGTGCAGGAGAAGCCGCTGTCCGTCGCCATGCGCGAGATCAACGAGGGCCTCCTCGTCGCCCAGCCGACCGAGTAGTACCCGGTAGCGGGCCTGCCGTGACGCAGCGGCTGAACGTCGTCCTCGGGGTCGGCGGGGGGATCGCCGCCTACAAGGCGGCCCTCCTGCTGCGCCTGTTCACCGAGGCCGGGCACGACGTGCACGTCGTGCCGACCGACTCCGCGCTGCGGTTCGTCGGGGCTCCGACGTGGGAGGCCCTCTCCGGTCACCCGGTGAGCACCACGGTGTGGGACGACGTCCCGCGGGTCCCGCACGTGCTGCTCGGCAAGCACGCCGACCTCGTGGTCGTCGCGCCGGCGACGGCCGACCTGCTGGCCCGGGCTGCCGCCGGGTTGGCGTCGGACCTGCTCGGCAACGTACTGCTCACGGCCACCTGTCCGGTGCTGCTGGCCCCGGCCATGCACACCGAGATGTGGCAGAACCTCGCCACCGTCGCCAACGTCGCCACCCTGCGGGCCCGGGGCCTGCACGTGCTCGACCCGGCGAGCGGGCGGCTGACGGGCACCGACACGGGCCCGGGCCGGCTGCCCGAACCCGAGGAGATCTACGCCGCTGCCCTGGATCTCGTCGCCCCGGTCGTAGCGAGCGAGCCGTCGACGGCCCAGGATCTGGCCGGACGACGGGTGCTGGTCACCGCGGGCGGCACCCGTGAGCCGTTGGACCCGGTGCGATACCTGGGGAACCGGTCGAGCGGGCGGCAGGGCGTCGCGCTCGCCGAGGCCGCCGCCGCACGCGGGGCGCGCGTCACGCTGGTCGCCGGGGCGGTCGAGGTCCCCCTGCCCGAGTCGGTGACCGTGGTCAGGGTGGAGTCCGCGCTGCAGATGCGGGACGCCGTCCTCGCCGCCGCCCCCGAGCACGACGTCGTCGTGATGGCCGCCGCCGTCGCCGACTTCCGGCCCGCCGCGGTCGCCGACCACAAGATCAAGAAGACCGAGGGCAGTGACGAGGCCCCCGTCGTCCGTCTGGTCCGCAACCCCGACATCCTCGTCGAGGTCGTCGAGAACCGCGGTGCGGGCCGCGCGCCCGCGGGTCAGGTCGTCGTCGGGTTCGCCGCCGAGACCGGCGACGCCGACTCCTCCGTGCTCGACCACGCCCGGGCCAAGCTGGCCCGTAAGGGCTGCGACCTGCTGGTCGTGAACGACGTGTCCGCGGGCAAGGTGTTCGGTCGCGACGACACGGAGGTCGTCCTGCTGCGTGCGGACCGTGCGGACCGTGCGGACTCGGTGGGGGTGGCCGTCCCGGCGGGTTCCAAGACCAAGGTCGCGGAGGCGATCTGGGACGAGGTCGTCGCCCTGATTCACGAATTGTCGACCTGATCGGTAGAGTTACCCGCAGTCAACGGATCGAACCGGGCAGCGCGCCGCCCGGAGCAATGGTTAGAGTGGCCGCGACCTGAGCCGATTCCCGAGCAGTACCCGTAGGAGCGCCGTGTCCGACCGTCTGTTCACCTCCGAGTCCGTCACCGAGGGCCACCCGGACAAGATCTGCGACCAGATCAGCGACTCCATCCTGGACGCCCTGCTCACCGCCGACCCGACGAGCCGGGTCGCGGTCGAGACGATGGTGACGACGGGTCTCGTGCACGTCGCCGGTGAGGTGACGACCGCGGGGTACGTCGACATCCCGCAGCTGGTCCGCAAGACCATCCTCGACATCGGCTACGACTCCTCGACCAAGGGCTTCGACGGCAACTCGTGCGGGGTCGAGATCTCGATCGGTGCGCAGTCGCCCGACATCGCGCAGGGTGTCGACACCGCCTACGAGGCGCGGGTCGAGGGCGACGAGGACCCGCTCGACGCGCAGGGTGCCGGTGACCAGGGCCTGATGTTCGGCTACGCGAACGACGACACCCCCGAGCTGCTGCCGCTGCCCATCTGGCTGGCCCACCGGCTGGCCGAGCGGCTGACCGAGGTCCGCAAGTCGGGCGAGGTGCCCTACCTGCGCCCGGACGGCAAGACCCAGGTGACCATCGCGTACGACGGTGACCGCGCGGTCCGGCTCGACACCGTCGTCGTGTCGTCGCAGCACGCCGCCGACATCTCGCTGGAGAACCTGCTCCAGCCCGACGTCGCAGACCACGTCATCAAGCCGGTCCTCGACCGGGTCGCCGACCTGATCGACGTCAGCGACTTCCGGCTGCTGGTGAACCCGACCGGCCGCTTCGAGATCGGCGGCCCGATGGGCGACGCCGGCCTGACCGGCCGCAAGATCATCGTCGACACCTACGGCGGGTTCGCCCGGCACGGTGGCGGCGCCTTCTCCGGTAAGGACCCGTCGAAGGTCGACCGCTCCGCCGCCTACGCGATGCGCTGGGTGGCCAAGAACGTCGTCGCGGCCGGTCTGGCCAAGCGGTGCGAGGTGCAGGTCGCGTACGCGATCGGCAAGGCGCACCCGGTCGGCCTGTACGTCGAGACGTTCGGCACCGAGACCGTCGCGCCGGAGAAGATCACCGCCGCGATCAAGGAGGTCTTCGACCTCCGCCCGGCCGCCATCATCCGCGACCTCGACCTGCTGCGCCCGATCTACAAGCAGACCGCCGCCTACGGCCATTTCGGCCGGGAGATCGCGGAGCTGACCTGGGAGCGCACCGACCGCGTCGACGCCCTGAAGTCGGCCGTCGGCGCCTGATCAGTTCTCTCACGAAGCCCCGCCGGGAGTTGTCCACAGCTCCTGAGTGGGGCTTCGTGCTGCGTCGGACCGGCCATCTAGCCTGGGCCGCATGACCGACGGGCAGCTGGAGCTGCTGCGCACCGCCACGCGCGGGCGCAAGCCGAAGCCGCCCGAGGGGCTGGCCGAGGAGCTGCCGGTCGCGCGGGTGCTGGTCGACGTCCCGCTGCCGCACCTGGACCGGCCGTTCGACTACGCGGTGCCCGCGTCGATGGCCGACGGCGCGCAGCCCGGGGCCCGGGTCCGGGTGCGGTTCGCCGGCCAGGAGGTGGACGGGTTCGTTCTCGAGCGGGCCGCGCAGAGCGAGCACGACGGCCGGCTGGCCCGGCTCGGCCGGCTGGTCTCGCCCGAGCGCGTGCTCACGCCCGCGGTGGCGGCGCTGGCCCGCGCGGTCGCCGACCGGTACGCGGGGACGCTGATCGACGTGACGCGGCTCGCGGTACCCCCGCGTCACGCACGGGTCGAGAAGGAGCCGGTGCCGGACGCCGACCCTCTGCCACCCCTCGCGCCGGGCGAGAGCACGCACTGGGGGCGGTACCCCGCGGGGCCCGCGTTGCTGCACCGGATCGCGGAGGGCGACCCGGTCCGTGCGGTGTGGACGGCGATGCCCGGGGCCGGGCACTGGACGGCGGCGGTCGCCGAGGCGATGGCCGCGGCCGTGGCGGCGGGCCGGGGTGCGCTGGCCGTGGTTCCGGATGCGCGCGACGTCGCGGCCCTGGATGCCGCACTGACCGCCCGGTGGGGGAGCGGCCGGCACGTCGCGCTCACCGCCGACCTCGGCCCGGCGGCCCGCTACCGGGCCTTCCTGAAACTGGCCCGAGGCCACGTACAGGCCGTGATCGGCACGCGCGCAACGGCTTTCGCGCCCGTGCGAGACCTGGGGCTGGTGCTGATCTGGGACGACGGCGACGACTCGCACGCCGAACCCCGCTCGCCCTACCCGCACGCCCGGGAGGTGCTGGCCCTGCGCTCCCAGCTCGAGGGGGCGGCGCTGATCTGCGGTTCCTGGTCGCGCACGGCCGAGGCGCAGGCCTGGGTCGACGCCGGCTGGGCCCGCCCGGTACAGGCCGACCGGAGCACGGTGCGCGCGGCCTGGCCGCACGTGACGGTGGCCGGGACGGAGCCGGGCGGGGCCGACGACCCGTCCGCGCGCGGCCGGCTACCCGCGGCCGTGTGGCGGGCGGTCCGGGCCGGTCTCGCGGAAGGGCCCGTCCTGGTGCAGGTCCCGCGGGCGGGGTACGTCCCGACGCTCGCCTGCCAGCAGTGCCGGACGCCGGCCCGCTGCGCCCACTGCCACGGCCCCCTCGGGGCGGGGCTCACCACCCGCGACGCCCCGGCCTGCCGCTGGTGCGGCCGCGACGCGACGGGCTGGGCCTGCCCCGCATGCGGCGGGCGCCGGGTCCGGGCGGTCACCGTCGGGGTGCACCGCACGGCGGAGGAGCTGGGGCGTGGCTTCCCCGGCGTCCCCGTCGTGGTGCCGGCCCCCGGCCAGCCCGCCCCCGACGTCCCGCAGCAGGCCCTGGTGGTGAGCACTCCCGGCCTGGAACCCGCGCCGCCGGGCGCCGGGTACGCGGCGGCCGCGCTGCTCGACGCCCACCAACTGCTGGAGCGGCTCGACCTGCGGGCCGCCGAGGACGCCCTGCGGCGCTGGCTGGCCGCCGCCGCCCTGGTCAGGCCGCGCGACCAGGGGGGCCGGGTGGTGATCGCGGCGGACCCGCAGTCGCCGCCCGTCCAGGCCCTCGTCCGGCTCGACCCGGCCTGGCATGCGGCCCGGGACCTGGCCGAACGCGCCGAGCTCGGCTTCCCGCCCGCGGCCGCGATGGTGTCGCTGACCGGGCCGGGCGCGGCGGTGCAGGGGTTCGCCGACCTGGCCCGCCTCCCCGAGGGCGCCGACCGGCTCGGCCCCATTCCGCTGGAGGACGCCCAGGGGCCCACGGGCGACGTCCGGCTGCTCCTGCGCGCCGCGCGGGCCGACCGCGCCGCGCTGGCCCGGGCCGTCGCGCAGGCGGCGTCGGTGCGCAGCGCCCGGCGCGAGGTGGCCGTCAGGGTGCAGGTCGACCCGGACCGGATCGGCTGACCCCGTCCGAGGCGGGGTCGGGGTTGGAGGCGGGGTCGGGTTTGGAGGCGGGGTCGGGTTCGGAGGCGGGGTCGGGTTCGGAGGCCGGCTCGGGCAGGGTGAGCGTCCGGTCCGTCGGGGCGGGCCGCGGCTCGGGGCGGGTGAGCAACTGGATGCTCACGTGGGCCTTGGCCGCCTGCCGCGCGCCGAGGTCGGCCAGGGTCGCCTGCGCGTAGGCCCGGGTCAGCACCCGCCGGGCCGAAGCCTCCACCCGCTCGAGGGCCTCGTCGGTGAACTGGTCGGCCTCGGCGTCGGGAAGGACCACCATGAAACGGCTTTCGGCGATCCGGCCGTCGGCCACCTCGGTGTGCAGGTAGACGATCTGCAACTCGGCGGCCTGGCGCGGGGTACCCGTGATGTCGCCGAAGCCGCGGGCCAGCTCGGCCGTCAGCTCCGAGAGCAGGCGGGGCCGGTCGCTGTAGCGGGTGTGCACCCGCAGCAGCACGCCGTCCGCGGCGAACTCGCCGAGCTGCGTTGTGGCCAGGTGCTCGTCGACCAGCAGTTGCCCGTCCACCGGCGTCGGCTCGCGGGCCACGGTGGGGGCCGCCGGGTCCGGGTGCCGGCCGAGCATGAAGACGAGCGCCGCGCCGTGCAGCCGGGCCGTGGTGAGGCCCGCGAGCAGGACGTCGGGGTGCTCGTTCTCGAACACCTGCAGCAGCTTCTCCTCGACGTCGGTGTGGACGTAGTCGTAGGCGGCCAGGCTGACCCAGCCCGGGTCGTCGTCCTCACGCTCCGGGAGCCCGTCGCCGACCGTGCGCGTCACGTCGAGGTCCACCGGGCGGATGGTGACGGTCGTCGCGGCGTGCTGGGTGCCGAGGAACCGCCGGGGCGGGGTCTGGGTCGACATGTCGACGAGCAGGTCGAAGCCGCGGTGCATCGCCGGGCCGACCCCGGTCGAGATGCCCGACAGCAGGTCACCGACGCGGACGATCTCGTCGGCGCGGACCCCGATCCGGATCCGCGCCCAGCGCCGGGTCGGGTCGCCGCCGCGGGGCGCGGGGGCGGGCATCTGCACGTCGAGCAGGAACATCTGGAGCTGCACGACGACGTCGAGGAGGGTGCGGACCGGGTGACCGGCCAGCGGCAGGAACACGTCGGCCGGGAACCCGAGGTGCACGTCGACCGTGCTGATCGGGGTCTCGTTGACGATCAGGCGGTCCACGTCGAGGTAGACCGGGCGGATGTCCTCGCCCAGCTGCTCGCGGGCCGGTTCCTCCCGGAAGACCATGAAGGTGAGCGAGCTGTTGGCCGTGCCGGCCCGCAGCACGGCCAGGATGTTGGCGGCCAGGTGCTCGGCCGGGTCGTCACCGCTGGGGTCGCCCTGGCCGGGGTCGATGGTGGCGGGGGCGCCGGGGGTGAGGCCGTCCGGGGCGGCGCCGGAGCCGTTGGTCGCGTCGACCCGGGCGGCCAGCGTCGAGCGGGCGGTCTCGACCCGGTTCCTGAACTCCTGTCGCCAGCGGGCCAGCCCACGCTCGACGACGGGGGCGGGGCTCAGCTGGTCGATGCCGGTGATCAGGTCGCCGATCCCGGCCCCGGTCTGGGGGATGACGTAGGCGTGCGCGGTGGCGCCGAGGACGAGCGCACCGGCCGTCGTGCTGCGCCACCAGGCGGAGTGCACGACGTCCGTGCGGCCGTAGTCGAGCAGCGCCCCGGTGCGCAGCGTGAGCGTGGGCTCGGTGTCGTGCCGCCAGGGCCGGCCGGTCAGGGCGGGCAGGAACATCACGACCAGCAGCACCGACTGGACGGCGAGCGCGACGAGCGACGTCCACGCCGGCACGTCCCGGAAGGCCAGCAGGATGCCCAGGACGACGGTCGGCAGGACGGACAGCACCACCATCCAGGAGCCCGACGAGACGATCAGCCCGCGCAGCGACGACTTGTCCGGGCTGGAGATGCGTGAGGCCTGGATGGCCGCGAACAGGGTGAGCACGCTGGCCAGGACCTGGGCGTCGCCGTGGTCGGAGTCGGTGCCCAGCCAGCGACCGGCCAGCACGAGCGTGCCGAGCAGGACGACGCTCAGGAACGCGGCCAGGCGGGCGGCCCGCAGCGGGGCCGAGGCGTCCGCCTTCAGGTAGAGGTGCACCCGGGCCCGGCGGGCGGTGGCCCGCACGGACCGGTTCTCCACCGCCGGGAGCCGGACGTGCGCGCGGTGCGGGCTGACGGTGCCGCTGCTGGCGGTGCGCCGGTACACCGGTCGGGACCCGGGGGTGATGCCGACCGCCTGCCGGTACTCCCGCGCGGCGGCGGCCGCCGCGGTCGCCACGTCGTGGTGGGGGCCGAACTCGAGCTTGCGCACCCGGTCGAGCGCCTGGCGGAAGGTGGCCAGGGCGGCGGGCATCCCGTCCGGGCCGATCTCGTGCATGACGGTGTCCTCGCCGGTGCGCACGCCGGAGGCGTAGTGGCGGTAGGTGTCCCGGGCCGCCTCCATCCGGTTCAGCGTGAGGTCGACCAGGCACCGGGCCACGGGTTCGGACAGCGGGTCCGGCGGCGACAGCTGTCGGCTCAGCTCCTCGAGGTCGGCCAGTGCTGGGGGTTGCAGGACCTCGATCTCGCCGGACACGGAGGAGCTGCTGCGGCCGGGGGCGAAGGAGAGTCCCGAGGGCAGGTCGACGATGACCGTGTTCTCGGCGTCCGTGGTGGGCAGCAGCAGGTCGATGTTCAGGCGGGCGCGCGGGCCGTACGGGCGGCGGCGGCGCTCGCGGGCCAACGGCCGCCCGACGACGTCCACCGAGAAGACCGCGGACGTCGTCTGCGGGTCCTCACCGACGACCACCAGCATGGACGGCGCCCGCAGGGCGTCCACGATCTGCGCCGCCCGCTGCAGCAGGACGACGTTGCGGTCGGGGGCGCCGTGCGAGCCGGCGTCCGACCCCGCCTCGATGCCGTGCACGAACTGCAGCAGCGCCGAGCGGGCCTGCTGGATCCGCGTCTCGCGGTAGCCGGCCTCCACCTCGTTGGCGACGAACCCGTCGGTCGCCAGCGGCGCCGGGTCGGGGTCGGGGTCGCGCAGCACGCGGAAGAGGGCGGCGCTGAACAGGAGTCGCTGCTCCCGGCGCAGGTGGGTGGGGAACAGCTGCGGGTCCCGGACCATGACCGGCGCCATGTTCATGATGATCTCGGCGAGGGCCGCCGCGGCCCACCGGCGCGCCTCGGACTGCGGCACCGACGGCAGGATCGTGCCGCCCGCGTCGCGGACGGCAGGCAGCGGGGCCAGGCGGTCGCGGTCGGCCGCGGGGTCGTCCTGCGCGTCGGCGGACGGCGGGGGCAGCAGCGCCAGCGGCAGCCAGAGCCGCTCGGTCCGGTTGTGGAACGCCTCGTGCGAGATCCGGCCCAGGTCGACGTGGATCCGCAGCCGGGTGTCGAAGGAGTCGGCGGCCTGGAGGGTCACGATCTCCCGGGTGGCGCGGATCCACTCGTCGTTGGCGCCGAGGTAGAGCAGCTCACGGCCGAGCCGGGAGTCCTCGTCGAACTGGATCTCCTGGGAGGCGAACTCGTCCATCCCGACCTGGGCCAGCGCGCGCCGGACCAGCCGCGCCATCCGGGTGGGCATCGTCGCCGGCGCCCGCGTACCGGGCGGCTCCCCGTGAGGCCACATCGCTCGAGCATAGGGGGACGAATGCCCTCCGTGACGCTCCTTGACGGGGCCTAGTGCGCTTCGGGGGCGGGGCCGTAGCGGGCGAGGACGAACGCCTCGAACAGGCCGACGATCGTGTACAGCACGATCGACGTGCCGGTCAGCACCGCGATGTTGGCCCACACGTCGGCGTACTTGAAGCTCGGGATGTCGGTGATGATCTGCCCGCCCGTGCCTTGCCCGGTGGCCAGCCACTCGGCGACCAGGGCGCCGATGAGGGCCCCGGGCACCGAGATCCGCGCGGCCGCGAAGATCGACGGCAGGGCGGTCGGGAAGGCCACCTTGCGCAGCGCCGTCCAGTTGCTGCCGCCGTACGCGACGACCAGGTCGCGCGTCTGCGGAGCCACCGAACGCAACCCGAACACGATGGTGACCAGGGCCGGGAAGAAGACGACGATGCCCGCGATCACGGCCACCCCCCACAGGCCGCGGCCGAAGATCAGCACGATGATCGGGGTCATCGCGACCAGCGGCACGGACCGCAGCAGCATGGCGATCGGCATGAACGCCTGCTCGACGCTGCGGTAGAGCACGAACAGGATCGCCACCACCACGGCCGCGGCCATCCCGCCGACGAACCCGTAGGCGGCGTCCTTCAGGGTGATGCCCAGTGCGGACAGCACCGACGAGCGGTTGTCGGCCGCGGCCTCGACCGTGAACAGGTACTCGTACACGGCTTTCGGGCTCTTGCCGAGCAGCGGGTTGATGTCGAACGCCTTGAGGAAGAGGGCCCAGGCCCCGACCGCCACGACGCCGGAGACGACGAGCGGCGAGAACGCCCGCCAGCTACCGATGGCCCATACCCGCAGGGCCGAACGGGTCGGCCCGCCGTCGGGCAGCGGCGGCTGGGCGATGGCGTCCTCCTCGTGGGCGAACGCTGCCATCGAGCCGGCCGTGGTGTTGTCGCTCATCAGGCGCCTCCCGCCGAACCGGACGACCAGGGGGTGACGAAGCGGGCGATGACCGCGAAGACCGCGTAGCCCAGGCCCGCCAGGCCGCCGGTCACGAAGGCCAGCGCCCAGGTGCGCTCGACCAGGAAGTGCTGCTGGGCGACGGTCAGGGCGACGCCGAGCCCGTTGTCGATGCCGCCCAGGTATTCGCCGATGATCGCGCCCAGCATCGCGGCCGGTGCCGCGATCTTCAGCGCGGACAGGATGGCGGGCAGCGCGGCGATCGCGCGGACCTTCACCAGCTGCTGCCAGCGGCCTCCGCCGTACGCCTCGATCAGGTTCAGGCTCGTCTTGTCGGCCGCCTTCAAGCCGAGCAGCGAGCCGATCAGCGTGGTGAAGAAGACGGAGATCGCGGCCAGGAAGATGGTCGGGGTCCGGCCGCCGAAGATGACCAGGATGATCGGCCCGATGGCGGTCAGCGGCATGCAGTAGCTGATCACGGCCAGCTGGGTGGCGACCGGTTCGAGGGGCGGCAGCAGCAGCACGAGCACGGCCACGGCGAGCGCGGCCACGTTGCCCCACAGGAAGCCCTTGCCGGCGCCCGCCAGCGTGATCGAGGCGTTGGACCAGTAGAAGTCCCACCCGTCCTCGGGGAACTGGGCGACCACCTCCCACGGGGTGGGGACGGCCTTCGTGGAGCGCAGCAGCGTGTCGGCCAGCAACCACCACAGGGCGATCAGCCCGACGGTGCCGAGCAGGCCGCCCAGCCACTGCGGACGTTCGCGGGGCTCCCGCGCCGCGGCCGCAGCGGCCGGGGCGTCGGGGGCCTGGGGGGCCTCGGGCGCCGAGACCGCCATCAGTGCCCACCCATGGCGGCGCCGCCCTTGCCGAACAGCAGGTCGGACAGCTGGTCGTGGTAGGCGTGGAACTCCGGAGTCCGCTGCATCTCCGGCACCCGGGGGCGGGGCAGGTCGATGTCGACGACCTCGACGATCCGGCCCGGGCGCGGGCTCATCACCGCGACGGTGTCGGACAGGAAGATCGCCTCGCTGATGCCGTGGGTGACCATCAGCGTGGTGGCGGGCTTCTCGGTCCAGATCCGCAGCAGCTCGAGGTTCAGGCGCTGCCGGGTCATGTCGTCGAGGGCCCCGAACGGCTCGTCGAGCAGCAGCACCGAGGGTTTGACGACGAGCGAGCGGGCGATCGAGACGCGCTGCCGCATCCCGCCGGACAGCTGGGCCGGCTTGGCCTTCTCGAAGCCCTTCAATCCGACGAGCTCGATCAGCTCCTCGATGAAGCCCGGATCCGGCTTGATGCCCGAGATCTCGAGCGGCAGGCGGATGTTCGACGTCACCGACCGCCAGGGCAGCAGGGCGCTGTCCTGGAAGGCGATCCCGAGCTCGTGGTGCCGGCGCAGTTCCAGCGGTGTCTCGCCGTTGACGAGAGCGACGCCACCGGTGGGCTTCTCGAGCCCGGCCAGGATGCGCAGGATGGTGGACTTGCCGCACCCCGAAGGACCGAGCAGGGACAGGAACGATCCCTGCCCGGTCTTCAGGTTGGCGTCGTGCAACGCGGTCACCGAGCGGCGACCCATCGTGAAGGTCTTGTTCAGACCCTGAAGGTCGATCCCCGTCCCGAGAATCCTTCCGTGGGCGTCGAGTTCAGGCGCTTCCGAGGTTTCGGAGGTCACGATGGCTCCCTGTCGGTGACGTTGCGGAACGTGCGGGCGGGAGGATCAGCCGATGAGCGTCTTGTCGGCCTCGTAGATCTCCTTGAGGAGGCTGAGGTCGAACAGCTTGTCGGCGGTGATGGTCTGACCCGAGCGGCCCAGTGCCTCGATGTTGGAGGCGACCAGCTCGTCGGTCATCGTGAAGAGACCGTTGGCCTTGGTGTCGTCGGTCTGGATCAGCTTGGCCTGTGCCTCGGCCTCCTTCTGCTGCTCCGCCAGGTCGAGCTTCTGGTCCTTGCCGTACTTGTTCACGGCCAGGTCGGCGGTCTTGGCCGGGTCGGCCAGCGCGTCCTTCCAGCCCTTGATCTCGGCGGTCAGGTACGCCTTGAGCTTCTCCCGGTTGTCGTCGATCTCCGACTGCAGCACGGTGAAGGTCTCGGCCACCAGGGGCAGGCCGTTGTCGGCGAAGCTGAGCGTCTCGTTCTTGAAGCCGCTCTCGGCCAGGGTGATGGGCTCGTTGGTCAGGTAGGCGGTGAAGCCGTCGACCTCGCCGGTCGTGAGCACCGTGGGGTCGAACTGCACCGGGACGATCTTCAGCTTCGACTTGTCGATGCCGTTGGCCTTCAGGAAGCCCTCGAAGATCGAGGTGTTGGCGGCCTGCACGCCGATCTTCTTGCCGATCATGTCCTGCGGCGTCTTGATCGGGCTCTTGGCCGGCGACACGATGCAGAACGGGTTCTTCTGGAAGGTCGCACCGATGATCTTCAGCGTGGCGCCCTCGGCGATCGCGGCGGCCGTGGTGGGCGGTGCGGAGAGACCGACCAGGGCCTTGCCGCTCTGCACGGCGCCCTCGGCCGACGTCGGGCCGGCGATCAGGTTGACGCTGGAGAAGCCCCCCGCCTTGTAGTAGCCGTTCTCGATCGCGAAGTACTCGCCGCCGAACTCGATGTTCTTGATCCAGGACAGCTGCACGGACAGGTCGCCGTAGTCGGCGGCACCGCCCGAGGCGCTCGGGCTGGAGTCGGAGTCGGACCCGCACGCGGCCAGCAGGGGCGCGCCGAGCGCGGCGACCGCGCCGGCCTGGAGGAGACGGCGGCGGCCCAGCTGCGCGCCCGCGGGGACGACGAGGCCGGACGGCGTGCGGGAGCTACGGAAGGCGGACATCTTGCTCCGATCGGTACGCGGAGAGGCTGGTCGCAGGCGCGATCGCCCCAGGGACGGCCGACGATAGGTAGGACCAGTTGCCTGCAGATTTCGGCGTGTTCCGAGGTGGTTACCTACTGGGCTCGAGACGGCAACGCCGCTCCGTAGGATGGGGCCATGCGCCTCGTCGTCGCCGGGACCCCCGAGGTCGCGCTCCCCTCGCTGGCCGCGCTGGCCGCCTCATCGCACGAGATCGCCGCCGTGGTGACGCGCCCGGACGCCGCGGCCGGGCGCGGCCGGAAGGCGCAGCGTTCGCCGGTGGGCCTGTGGGCCGACGAGGCGGGCATCCCGGTCCTGCAGCCCGCGCGGCCGTCCGAACCCGAGTTCCTCGCCGCGCTCGCCGACCTGGCCCCCGACTGCTGCCCGGTGATCGCCTACGGCGCGCTGGTCCCGCAGGTCGCGCTCGACGTCCCGAAGCACGGCTGGGTGAACCTGCACTTCTCGCTGCTGCCCGCCTGGCGCGGGGCGGCACCGGTCCAGCACGCCCTGATCGCGGGCGACGCGATGACCGGCGCCAGCACGTTCCGGCTCGAGACCGGCCTCGACACCGGGCCCGTCTTCGGCGTGATGACCGAGGTGGTGCGCCCGCGCGACACCGCCGGTGACCTGCTCGGCCGCCTCGCCGAGGGCGGCGCGCACCTGCTGGTCGCCACGCTCGACGGCATCGAGTCCGGCGAGATCGAGGCCCGCCCGCAGCCCGACGAGGGCGTCAGCCTGGCCCCCAAGATCACCGTCGCCGACGCGGAGGTCGACTGGTCGCAGTCCTCCGACGCGATCGACCGGCGGGTCCGGGGCTGCACCCCGAACCCCGGGGCCTGGACGACGTTGCGCGGCGAGCGCCTGGGCCTCGGCCCGGTGCTCCCGGTCCGGAAGGACGAGGGCGCGGATGACGTCCGCCCGGGACAGCTGCTGGTCACCAAGCGTTCGGTGCGGGTCGGCACCGCCTACGGGTTGGTCGAGCTCGGCGAGGTGAAGCCGGCCGGGAAGCGGCTGATGGCCGCCGCGGACTGGGCGCGTGGTGTGAGAATCGAAGCAGGAGAGACTTTTTCGTGACGCAGGCACGGCAGAAGCGACCCAACCCGCCCCGGGGTGGGGGACGGGCCGGGGCCGCGGCCCGGGTCACCGGGGCGCGGGAGGTGGCGTACGAGGTGATCACCGCCGTCCGGGAACGCGACGCCTACGCGAACCTGCTGCTGCCGACCGCGATCCGGCGGGCCCGCCTGTCGGCGCGCGACGCCGCCCTGGCCACCGAGCTGACCTACGGCACCCTCCGTGGGCAGGGCCGCTACGACGCCGTCATCGCCGCGTGCATAGACCGGCCGCTCGACGACGTCGACCCGGGCCTGCTCGACGCCCTGCGGATGGGCGCCCACCAGGTGCTGGCGACCCGGATCGGCGCTCATGCGGCGGTCTCGACGAGCGTCGACCTGGTCCGGCTGCACGCCGGCCAGGGGTCGGCCCGGTTCGCCAACGCCGTCCTGCGCCGGGTGGCCGAGAAGGACCTCGACACCTGGTTGGGCGAGGTCGCCCCCGACGCGGTGAGCGACCCCGACGGCCACCTGGCCGTCGTCCACTCGCACCCCGCCTGGGTCGTCCGGGCGCTGCGCGACGCGCTCGTGACCCACGGGCGCCCGGCCGCCGAGCTGCCCGACCTGCTGGCCGCCGACAACGACCGGCCGACGGTCAGCGCCGTCGCGCTGCCCGGGCTCAGCACCCCCGAGGAACTGCGCGCCGAGGGGGGCGCCGGCCCGGGGCGGTGGTCGCCCTACGCCGTGACCGTGCACGGTTCACCCGAGGGGTTGCCCGCCATCGGCGCCGGTCGGGCCCGGGTGCAGGACGAGGGCAGCCAGGTGGTCACGCTCGCGCTGACCGCGGCCGCCGTCGAGGGCGACGACACGGGAGCGTGGCTCGACCTGTGCGCAGGGCCCGGCGGCAAGGCCGCGCTCCTGGGCGCCGTGCTCGCGCAGGAGCAGCCGGACGGCGAACTCGTCGCCGTCGAGTCGCAGCCCCACCGGGCCGGGCTGGTCGAGCAGGCGCTCGCCGCCGTCCCGGTCACCCATGAGGTGCTCACCGCCGACGGACGCCAGATCCCCGACAGCGACAAGGACTGCTACGACCGGGTGCTCGTCGACGCGCCGTGCTCCGGCCTGGGGGCGCTGCGGCGCCGGCCGGAGGCACGGTGGCGGCGCAGCCCGGGTGACCTGCCCGGGCTCACCGGACTGCAACGGGACCTGCTGGACGCGGGGCTCGACGCGGTCCGGCCCGGGGGAGTGCTGGCCTACGTGACCTGCTCGCCGCACCCCGCGGAGACGGCGGTCGTGGTGGCGGACGTCCTCAGGAAGCGGGCGGACGTCGTCCAGCTCGATGCTCGTGAAGCAGTCGCTACGGCGACCGGACGGCCGGTCGCCGAGCTCGACCTCGGCGCCGGCCCCGCCGTCCAGCTGTGGCCGCACCGGCACGGCACGGACGCGATGTACCTGGCCCTCCTGCGGAAGGGTGGTTGATTTAGCGCGTGGGTATCCAGATCTCGCCGAGCATCCTGTCCGCCGACTTCGCCCGGCTCGACGCCGAGCTCGGCCGCATCGCGACGGCCGACTGGGCGCACGTCGACGTGATGGACAACCACTTCGTCCCGAACCTGACCCTCGGCCTGCCGGTGGTCGAGGCGCTGGCCAAGGTCTCGCCGGTGCCCATCGACTGCCACCTCATGATCGAGGACCCGGACCGATGGGCCCCGGCCTACGCGGAGGCCGGGGCGCAGAGCGTCACCTTCCACCTGGAGGCGGCGGCCGCACCCGTGCGGCTGGCCCGCGAGCTGCGCACCCGCGGCGCCCGGGCCGGGGTGGCGCTGAAACCGGCGACGCCGGTCTCAGCCGTCGCGGACGTGCTGACCGAGGTCGACATGCTGCTCGTGATGACCGTGGAGCCCGGATTCGGCGGCCAGGCCTTCCTCGACGTGTGCCTGCCCAAGATCCGGCAGGCCCGCGAGGCGGTCCGGTCCTCCGGCCTGGACGTGTGGGTGCAGGTGGACGGCGGGGTGTCGGCCACCACGATCGAGCGCTGCGCCGAGGCCGGGGCCGACGTGTTCGTGGCCGGGTCGGCTGTTTACGGCGCGCCGGACGCCGCCGCGGAGATCACCCGCCTGCGGGAACTGGCGAGCGCTGCTGCGCACGGGTGATCGCACGGGTCAGGCGCGCGATGAGGCGTGGGTCTCATTTCCCCACCCTTGGCGGGAATGGGCCCCGGTGTGACACTGTTACCGGCAAGTGAAACAAGCAATGCGTGCTCCGGGGTCGGTGTAATTCCGAACCGGCGGTTACAGTCCGCGACCCGATCGCAGCCAGCGACCGGTTGACCTGGTGGAATTCCAGGACCGACGGTGAAAGTCCGGATGGGAGGCAGCACGCGGCGGCTTGAGGAGAGGTCTCTCCCTCGGGTCGTCCCGCACCGGTGTGTCCGGTGCGTCCCGTTACCCCGGAGCCCGCTCACGGAGCGAGGCAGGAGGGGTCGGATGTTCACCGGCATCGTCGAGGAGCTGGGCCAGGTCGTGGCCCGCGACGGCGACAGCGAGTCCGCGCGAGTCACGGTTCGAGGGCCCCTGGTCACCTCGGACGCCTTCCTCGGCGCGTCGATCGCGGTGAACGGCTGTTGCCTGACGGTCGTCACGCTCGACGGCGACACCTTTACGGCCGACGTGATGGCCGAGACCCTGCGCCGCACCTCCCTGGCCGACACCGAGCCGGGCGCGACGGTGAACCTCGAGCGGCCGGTGCAGGCCGGCGGCCGCCTCGGCGGGCACGTCGTCCAGGGGCACGTGGACGGCGTGGCCACGGTCGTCGAGCGCGTCCCGGGCGAGAACTGGGAGCTGGTGCGGGTCTCCGTACCGGCCGACCTGGCCCGCT
This sequence comes from Spongisporangium articulatum, assembly GCF_044465595.1. Classification (NCBI taxonomy): domain Bacteria; kingdom Bacillati; phylum Actinomycetota; class Actinomycetes; order Kineosporiales; family Kineosporiaceae; genus Spongisporangium; species Spongisporangium articulatum. Next base: position 136,379 of record NZ_JBITLV010000006.1, read on the forward strand.
ACGTCGTGGCCAAGGGTTCGATCACCCTCGACGGGGTGTCGCTGACCGTCGCCGAGCTGGTCGACGCCCCCGACGGCACCGCGCTCGTCACCGTCTCGCTGATCCCCGAGACCCTCACCCGCACCACCCTCGGCCGGCGCCGCGTCGGCGACATCCTCAACGTGGAGGTCGACGTGCTCGCGAAGTACGTGGAACGCATGCAGACGAAGGTTCTGGAGGCCGCGCTGTGATCGGGCAGGACGCCATCGCCGCCGGGCTGAGTTCCGTGCTCGGCAGCTCCCTCGGCTTCGACGACGACGAGACCGACGGGACCCCGGCGCTCGACGAGACGACCCGGGAGCAGGGCGGCGTCGTCCGCCTGGACACCGTGGAGGCCGCGATCGAGGCGATGCGCCGCGGCCTGCCGGTGCTGGTCGTGGACGACGCCGACCGGGAGAACGAGGGCGACGTCATCCTCGCCGCCGAGCACGCCACCCCCGAATGGGTCGGCTGGACCGTGCGGCACACGTCGGGGATGCTCTGCGCCCCCATGTACGACGACCGGGCCGACGCGCTCGACCTGCCGCACATGGTCGAGCGCAACGAGGACTCGATGCGCACCGCGTACACGGTCTCCGTCGACGCCCGCCACGGCGTGCACACCGGGATCTCCGCGCAGGACCGCTCGACCACGCTGAAGCTGCTCGCCGCCGCCGAGGCCGGCCCCGGCGACTTCACCCGCCCCGGGCACGTCTTCCCGCTGCGCGCCCGCGCCGGCGGCGTGCTCGAACGCCGCGGCCACACGGAGGCGGCCGTCGACCTGTGCGTGCTCGCCGGGCTGGCCCCCGTCGGGGTGCTGGCCGAGGTCGTGGACGACGACGGCCCCACCACCCGCCTGCCCGGCCTGCGTGAGCTCGCGGACGAGCACGGGCTGCCGCTGATCAGCATCGCCGACCTGGCCGCCTACCGGTTGGCGCACGAGGCGCCGGCCGGAGCCCGGCCCGCCCCCGTCGTCCCGGCCCCCGTCGTCCCGGCCCCCGCCGTCCCGGCCCCCGCCGTCCGGGAACCTCAGCCCGTCGGCCGGGTCGAGCGAGTGACCGAGAGCCGCCTGCCCACGCAGCACGGCGAGTTCCGCGCCATCGCCTACCGCGACACGGTGACCGGCCACGAGCACGTGGCGCTGGTGTCGGGCCACCCGGCCGCGCACGGAGCCCTGGTCCGCGTGCACTCGGAGTGCCTGACCGGCGACGCCTTCGGATCGCTGCGCTGCGACTGCGGCCCGCAGCTGGACGCGGCGCTGGACCAGATCGCGGTCGAGGGCGGGGCCGTCGTCTACCTGCGCGGCCACGAGGGCCGGGGGATCGGCCTGCTGGCCAAGCTGACCGCCTACGCCCTGCAGGACACCGGTCTCGACACCGTGGCCGCCAACACGGTGCAGGGCCTGCCCGTCGACGCCCGCGAGTACGGCGCGGCGGCGGCGATCCTGACCGACCTGGGGCTGGACGACGTCCGGCTGCTGACCAACAACCCGGCCAAGGTGTCCGGGCTGGCCGAGCACGGCGTCACCGCCACTCGCGTCGGCATCGAGGTGGGCCGCACGCCCGAGAACGCGGCCTACCTGGCCACCAAGCGTGACCTGATGGGTCACCAGCTCGCACCGAATCTGGAGGGGATGACGCGATGAGCGGCGCAGGAGCACCCGAGGTCCAGGTCGTCGACGGCACCGGCCTGCGGGTCGGGGTCGTCGCCGCGACGTGGCACGCCGAGGTCATGGGCGGGTTGAAGGACGGCGTGTCCCGGGCCCTGTCGGCCTGCGGTGTCACCGACGTGACCCTGCTCGAGGTACCGGGCAGCTTCGAGCTCCCGGTCGCCGCCGCCCGGATGGCGGCCGCCGGGTACGACGCCGTCGTGGCGCTGGGCGTCGTGGTGCGGGGCGGGACGCCGCACTTCGACTACGTGTGCGCGGGCGCCACCCAGGGGCTGGTCGAGGTGTCGGTGCGGACCGGCGTCCCGGTCGGGTTCGGCCTGCTGACCTGCGACACCGTCGAGCAGGCCCTCGACCGGGCGGGCCTGCCCGGCTCCAGCGAGGACAAGGGGTTCGAGGCGGCCGCCGCGGCCGTGGCGACCGCCGGGGCCCTGCATCACCTGCCGACGCACACGCCGGCGGCCCTGATCGGGTGAATCCGGTGCCATCGGGTGACCCTGAAGTCACCCGGTCATCGTCCCTCCTGCGAGGTCGATAACCTCTACCCCGTGAAGACCTTCGAGGCGCTGTTCGCCGAGCTCAGCGAGAAGGCGACCAGCCGTCCCGCGGGGTCGGGCACGGTCGCCGAGCTGGACGCCGGCGTGCACGCCATCGGCAAGAAGGTGGTCGAGGAGGCCGCCGAGGTCTGGATGGCCGCCGAGCACGAGTCCGACGAGCGCACGGCCGAGGAGATCTCGCAGCTGCTGTACCACCTGCAGGTGCTGATGATCGCCCGCGGGCTGCGGCTGGACGACGTCTACGCGCATCTGTAGGGCCGAGGTGACGCCGGCGCGTCACCCGGCCCCGCGCGTAGAGAACGGCAACGTCCCCAGCCACACGCCCTGAAGGGAAAACCAGAATGTTGCGCGTCGCCGTCCCGAACAAGGGATCGCTGAGCGAGTCCGCCGCCGCCATGCTCCGCGAGGCGGGCTACCGGCAGCGCTCCGACGGGGGCCGGGAGCTGATGCTCGCCGACCCCGCCAACGACATCGAGTTCTTCTTCCTGCGCCCCCGCGACATCGCCGTCTACATCGGCACGGGCACCCTCGACCTCGGGATCACCGGCCGCGACCTGCTGCTGGACTCCGAGGCCCCGGCCGACGAGGTCGTCTCGCTCGGTTTCGGCGGGTCCACCTTCCGGTTCGCCGCCCCGCCGTCGGCGGTCACCGAGTTCGGCCAGATCGCGGGCCGCCGGGTGGCCACCAGCTATCCGGGCCTGGTCCGGCAGTACCTGGCCGACCGCGGCGTGGACGCCGAGGTGGTGCGCCTCGACGGGGCCGTCGAGACCGCCGTCAACCTGGGCGTGGCCGACGTGATCGCCGACGTCGTCGAGACCGGGACGACGCTGCGCGCGGCCGGTCTCGCGGTGTTCGGCGAGCCGATCCTCGAGTCGGAGGCCGTGCTCGTGCGGCGCCGTGGAGCCGACCCCGACCCGGCGGTCGACGTCCTGGTCCGGCGGCTGCAGGGTGTGCTCGTGGCCCGGCAGTACGTGCTGATGGACTACGACGTGCGCGTCGAGACCGTCGAGCAGGCCTGCGCGATCACGCCCGGCCTGGAGTCGCCGACGGTGTCGCCGCTGCACGACAAGGGCTGGGTGGCCATCCGCGCGATGGTGCCGCGCTCCCGCACGAACCAGGTGATGGACGACCTGTACGACCTCGGCGCCCGGGGCATCCTGGTCACCAGCATCCACGCCTGCCGACTCTGAGGAGTCATCCGTGTCGCCCGACCTGACCGCGCTCCACGCCCCCTTCCACGGGCGGCGCTCGCAGCGGGTCGCCTACGGGGTGGCGGCGGCACAGGCCGTCGTCCTGCTGGCCGCGATGACCGGGCTGGGCGAGGGGCTGACGTGGTTGGACCGGGCCGGATTCGTCCTGGTGGCCGGTGCGGTCGCCTGGTTCCTGTCCCGGCTGGGCGGGGTGGCGGCCTGGCCGAGCCAGGAGGGGATCGTCGTCCGGAACATCTTCGTGACCACGCGGCTGACCTGGGAGCAGGTGGAGAAGGTCAACTTCGGCGGCGGCGACCCGTGGGTCACGCTCGACCTGGTCGGCACCGCCGGGGAGGACCGGCTCGCGGTGATGGCCATCCAGCGCGCGGACGGCGTGTGGGGCCGGGCCGAGGCCAACCGCCTGGCCACCCTGGTGGCCCTGCACCGACGTTGAACCCGATGGTCCGGGTCCCCGGCCGGTGCAGGGCACGTTCAGGGGGTCACTTCGCGGCGGCCGCCGCGGCGTCCACCGCCTGCTTCACGGTCGCCGCGTCGAAACCGTTCAGCTTGGTGCCGTTGACCAGCAGCGTCGGGGTGCCGCTGATCCCGGCCTTCGACGAGTCCTCGGTGGCCTTGGCGACCCACGCCTCGTAGGTCTTGTTCTTCAGGGCGGTCGCCACGGCGTCCTCGTCGGCGCCGGCCTCACCGGCCAGCTTGGCGAGCTCGGCGTCGGACAACCCCGCCGAACCCTCCTCGGGCTGGTTCTCGAACAGCAGCTCGTGGAACTTGGGGAACGCCGTCGGGCTCGAGTTCTCCACCGCCGCCGCCGCATTCAGCGCTCGCGTGGAGTACTTGGTGGTCGAGCTGCCGTCCAGGAAGGCGATCGGCCGGTACTCGACCTTCAGCGTCCCGTCCTTGACCCAGGCGTTGATCTGGGCGCGGTTGGTCCTCTCGAACTGGCCGCAGTACGGACACATGAAGTCCTCGTACGCGACCAGCGTGACCTTGGCGTCCGCGTTCCCGACCACGAACGAGTTGCCCGACCCGATGTTGGCCGGAGGCGCGGCCGACGCGGCGGTGGTGTCGCGCTGCGCGTTCTGCACGATCACGAAGACACCGATCAGGACGGCCAGAACGGCCAGGACGGCCACGGACACGTACAGGGTGCGTTGCTGAGCCCGCTTGCGGGCGGCCTCGGCGCGCAGCTTGGCGGCCTTCTGCTCGCGGGACAGCTGCACACGCTGCTTCTTGGTCAGGTTCTGACCGGTCGGGCTGCTCATCGGGTCGTCGTCTTCCTCGGGGTGGGTTCGTCGTCGGGTAGTTCGTCGTCGTCCAGTTCGTCGAGCGGGACGTTCAGGCCGAGGGCGCCGTCCAGGGACAGCCGCGTCATCGGGCGCCGGACCAGCCACGCGCAGGCCAGGACGATGACCGTGTTCAGCACCAGTTCCCGCACGTAGCCGGGCACGGGGTTCGCCGACGGCCCGCTGTTGCCGAAGCAGCCGCACTCGATCTGCAGGCCGCGGGCCCACGCGCTGGACACCCCGACGATGAACATCACGCTCATCAGGGCTGTGACCGGGGCGGCCACCCGGACCAGCAGACCGGCCAGCAGCAGGAAGGCCAGGGCCAGTTCGACCGCGGGCAACGCCGTCCCGAACGCGGGGACGAACGCTTCGGGCAGCAGCCGGTAGTTGCGCACCGATCGGATCGTGGCGTCCAGGTCGGTGATCTTGGTCCAGCCGGACACGGCGAACACGCCGCCGACCACCAATCGGGCCAGTGTCCCGACCCAAGGGCTGTCCGCCCAGCGCCTCATCGCGATCTCCCCTTCCTGCGCCCGCCGAACGCTAGGAACCGTGGCTGGGAAAATCCTCGGAACTCTCCGTAGAGACCATGAGGTCGGCACGCTCACGCGTGCGATCGGCGGCATGGAATTCAGCCTCCTGCTGCGCCCAGCGGTGCCAGTAGGGCCGGTAGACCTCTCCGTCGCGGACCATGGCCCTGCGGTACCGCTCTGCCGGCGGTGCCTCCACCCACACCAGGGCCGCCAGGTAGGGGCTGCAGACCCGGGCGCCGCTGCCGACGCCGTCCAGCAGCAGGACGTCGACCGCGGGCACCGCCACCCGTCCGGCGTAACGCTCGGCGGCCCAGTCGTAGCGCCGGTACCCGGCCGGTTCGCCCGCGGCCAGCGGCTCCAGCAGCCATCGGGTGATGAGCGGCGGGGTGGCCTCAAGACCGTTCCACCCGGGGTACACGTCGTCCAGGTGGACGACGGCGACCGACGTCCCGGGGGCGGCCGCCTCGAGAAGGGCCGGGACGGCGTCCACCAGCGAGCTCTTCCCGGCGCCGCTGGGGCCGTCCACGGCGACCACGCGGGTCCGCCCGGCGCTCGGGGCGACCGAGAGGGCCAGTTCCAGCACCGCAGCCGCGTGATCAGGCATCAGCACCGCACATTACGCTGGCGGGGTGTCGGTCGCGGTCCGTGTCATCCCCTGTCTGGACGTGGACGCCGGGCGCGTCGTCAAGGGCGTCAACTTCGAGGGCCTGCGCGACGCGGGCGACCCGGTCGAGCTGGCCCGCCGCTACGACGCGGAGGGCGCCGACGAGCTGACCTTCCTCGACGTGACGGCCTCCTCGGGCAACCGGGAGACCATGTACGACGTGGTGGCCCGCACCGCCGAGCAGGTGTTCATCCCCCTCACCGTGGGCGGGGGCGTGCGCACGCCTGCCGACGTCGACCGGCTGTTGCGCGCGGGCGCCGACAAGGTGGGGGTCAACACCGCGGCCATCGCCCGGCCGGAGCTGATCTCGGAGGTCGCGCACCGGTTCGGGGCCCAGGTGCTGGTGCTGTCCGTGGACGCGCGCCGCTGCCCGCCCGGGACGACGACCGCCTCCGGGTTCGAGGTCACCACCCACGGCGGGCGCACCGGAACCGGCATCGACGCCGTCGAGTGGGCGGCCCGCGGCGCCGAGCTGGGGGCCGGGGAGATCCTGCTCAACTCGATGGACGCCGACGGCACCAAGGCCGGGTTCGACCTGGAGATGCTCGCGGCCGTGCGGTCACGGGTCGCGGTGCCGCTGGTGGCCAGCGGCGGGGCCGGGGCCGTCGAGCACTTCCCGCCGGCCATCGAGACGGGCGCGGACGCCGTGCTGGCGGCCAGCGTGTTCCACTTCGGTGAGCTGACGGTCGGCCAGGTCAAGGACGCGATCCGGGCGACGGGCGCCCCCGTGCGTTAGCGGCGCCAGAAGCCCTCCTAAAGACCGAGTTTCATCGAATGCAGGCGTTCTTGACCGGCTTCCGGACCGTCGAGCTCGACGTCCGCGGCGCCGCGCCGGCCGTAGGTGAAGAGCAGCAGCTCGAGGGGCTCGCCGCGCATCACCACGCCGCCCTCACCCTTGCCGATCGTCCTCGACTTGCCCGCCGACGCCCACTCGAGCGTCACCGGGAAACCGGCCCGGCGCAGGAAGAACCGCCCGGCGCCGACCGCGGTCGCCCAGACCCGGCGATTCAGGTCGTCCGGCAGCTCCCGCGGTTCCCAGTCCCCGCTGCCGCGCCGCACGTCCTCGTGGTGGACGAGGAACTCGGCGAGGTTCAGGTTGGCGTCGATCTTGGGCAGGTTCGACCAGCCGAGCAGGGGCGGCCCCGAGCGGAACTTGGCCACGGTCTTCTCGAAGTCGTGGCCGCGCGCGTAGCGGTGGGTCTCGCGGTCCATCCAGCCGGACAGCGGCGGGATGACGTTGCCGGCCGCCACGTCGGGGCGCCACTCGCGGGTCACCAGGTGCGCGGCCATCACCGAGACGGTCCAGCCGGTGCAGAGCGTGGGACTGTCGGGCCCGGCTGACAGCATGGCGTCGGCGAGGTTGCTGCGCTCGAGGGCGGAATGCGTCGGCATCGGAGCACCTTGTCATACGCGGCGGTCGAACCGCCCCCAGGACGAAGGAGACACGGGTGCCCGAACCGACCCACGCCGGGACGCTCCGGCGCGGAATGCGCGTCGTCGCGAAGGGCGCCCTGCAGGAGAAACCGGTGTTCGTGGCCGCCGTGGTGGGCAGCGCGGCCTACGGCGTCGGGACGGCGGCCGGTGGCTGGCTGCTCGGTCACGTGGTCGAGACGGTGCTCACGCCGGCGTTCGCGGCCGGGCACATCGCCACCGGGGAGCTCCTGCGCGCGGCCGGGCTGATCGCCCTGGTCGCGGTGGTCACGGCGGCCGGCGTGGCCAGCCGGCGGGTGGCGGCCGGGGTGACGATGTTCCGGCTGCAGGCCCGCTACCGGCGGGCACTGACCCGCCAGTTCCTGCGGCTGCCGTTGCAGTGGCACCACCGCCACCCGGCCGGCCAGCTGCTGTCCATCTCCAACGCCGACGTCGAGGCCACCTGGCAGATCTTCGCGCCGCTGCCGATGGCCCTGGGCGTCGTGGTGATGCTGGTGGTCGCCGTCGTCGCGATGTTCGCGGCCGACCCGGTGCTGGCGCTGATCGGCCTGCTCGTCCTGCCGTTGATCGTGCTGGCCAACGCCTGGTACCAGCGGCACATGTCCCCGGCGGTGATGCACGCGCAGGCGCTGCGGGCCGAGGTGTCCGACGTCGCGCACGAGAGCTTCGAGGCCGCGACCGTCGTCAAGACGCTGGGCCGGGAGACGGCCGAGACCGAGCGGTTCGGCGCCGCCGCCCGGCAGCTGCGGGACGCGAACGTCCGGGTCGGCCGGCTGCGCTCGCAGTTCGACCCGCTGATGGAGGCGCTGCCCACGGTCGGCACCCTGCTGGTGCTCGCCGTCGGGGCCTGGCGGGTGTCCCGGGGGGCCGCGCAGATCGGTGACCTGGTGCAGGTGGCCTACCTGCTCCAGCTGGTGGCCTTCCCGCTGCGGGCCACCGGCTGGGTGCTCGGCGAGCTGCCGCGCACGGCGGTCGGCTGGGAGCGGATGTCGATCGTGCTGGACGCCGGGGCCCGCGACGCACGATCTGAGGGGCCTGAGGGGCCCGAGGGGCCCGACGGGGATGAGCCGATGACGTACGGCGACGTGGCGCCGGCCGGGGCGGGCGCCGTCGGGCTGCGGGCCGACGGCGTGCACTACGCCTACTCGGGACCGGACGGCGAACGGTTCCCGGTGCTGCACGACGTGACCTTCGAGGTGCCGGCGGGGCGCACGGTGGCGATCGTCGGGCCGACGGGCTCGGGCAAGTCCACGCTGAGCTCGCTGCTCGTGCGGCTGGTCGACCCGGCCGACGGGCGGATCCTGCTCGACGGCGTCGACCTGCGGGCCCTGCGCGCGGGCGGGGTGGCCGAGGCCGCCGCCTACGTGCCCCAGTCGACGTTCGTGTTCGCGGACACCATCCGGGACAACGTCCGGCTCGGCGACCCGGCGCTCGACGACGACCGCGTCTGGCAGGCCCTCGACGTCGCCCGGGCGGCCCGGTTCGTCCGCGCGCTGCCCGACGGACTGGACACCGTGGTGGGGGAGCGCGGGGCCACGCTGTCGGGCGGGCAACGCCAACGGCTCGTCCTGGCCCGGGCCCTGGTCCGCTCGCCGCGCCTGCTGGTGCTGGACGACGCCACCTCGGCCATCGACCCCCGGGTGGAGGCCGAGATCCTGGCCGGGTTGCGCCCCTCCGGCGACGGGCAGGGAGCCGAGGACGCCCCACCGGTGACGGTTCTCGTGGTCGCCTACCGGCGGGCCACGATCGCACTGGCCGACGAGGTGGTCTACGTCGAGGGCGGCCGCGTGCTGGACCGGGGGACGCACGACGAGCTACTCGAGCGCAGCGACGGTTACCGGAAGCTGGTCACGGCCTACGACTCCCAGGACGACGCGGACGACGCGGACGACTCGTCCGATCTCGAGGGTGAGCTGGAGGGAGCCCGATGAGCGCCACCGACACCACCGGCACCGGCACCGGCTCAGGGACCGGCCTGGGCTCCGGCGCCGAGCGCGGGCTGCTCGACGTCCTGCGCCAGGGGTTCCGGCTGTCCCCGGAGTTCGTCCAGGGCCTGGGCTGGACCGTGGGTCTCGCCCTGCTGGCCACCTGCGGCCGCGTCCTCGTGCCGATCACCGTGCAGCAGACGCTCGACCGCGGGGTGACGCCGGAGCAGACCCGCCCCGGCCTGGTCCTCGTCCTGGTCCTCGTCGCGCTGGCCGGCTTGGTGGTCACGGGCGTCGCCTCGTACTTCAGCAACGTCCGCCTCTTCCGGGCCACCGAGTCGGGCCTGGCCACCCTGCGCACGACGGCCTTCCGGCACGTGCACGACCTGTCGGTGCTCACTCAGAACACGGAGCGCCGGGGCGCGCTCGTCTCGCGGGTGACCAGCGACGTCGACACCATCTCGACGTTCGTCCAGTGGGGCGGTCTGCTGCTGGTGCTCTCCACCGGGCAGCTGCTCGTGGCGACCGTGCTGATGGCCGTCTACTCCTGGCAGCTGACGCTGCTCGTCTGGGCCGCGTTCCTGCCGCTGTTCCTCGTCATCCCCCGCCTGCAGAAGCGGGTGTCGCTCGCCTACGGCCTGGTCCGTCGCCGGGTCGGCGAGACGCTCGGGGCGGTGGCGGAGTCGGTGGTGGGCGCCGACACGATCAGGGCCTACGGCGTCCAGGACCGCACCCAGAGCCGCATCGACGAGGCGATCGACGCCCAGCGCTCGGCGGCCACGCGGGCCCAGTTCCTGGTGGCGTTCTCGACCACGGCGGGGGCCCTGACGTCCGGTCTGGTGGTGGCGGCCGTCGTCCTGGTCGGCACCCTCGTCGGCGTCGACGGCGACCTGACGCTGGGCCGGCTGGTCGCCGTCCTGTTCCTGCTCCAGCTGTTCACGACGCCCGTGCAGATGGGCACCGAGGTGCTCAACGAGCTGCAGAACGCGGCCGCCGGGTGGCGGCGGATCCTCGGCGTGATGGACACCCCGGCCGAGGTGACCGAACCCGAGACCGGAGCCGTCGAGCTGCCCCGCGGGCCCGTGACCGTGCGGTTCGAGGAGGTCGGCTACGCCTACCCCGGCGGCGCGCCGGTGCTGACCGACGTGACGCTCGACCTGCCGTCCGGGTCGCGCGTCGCCGTGGTCGGCGAGACCGGTTCCGGCAAGACCACGCTCGCGAAACTGTTGACCCGCCTGATGGATCCGACGCAGGGGCGGGTGCTGCTCGACGGGGTCGACCTGCGCCGGGTGGCGACCCGCAGCCTGCGCGAGCGGGTCGTGATGGTGCCGCAGGAGGGCTTCCTGTTCGACCTCGACCTGGCCGCCAACGTCGCGTGGGCGCGGGACGGGGCGGGCGAGGACGACGTCCGCCGGGTCCTCGCGCAGCTCGGCCTGCTCGGCTGGGCCGAGTCGCTCGCCCACGGGCTGCACACCGCGGTCGGCCCGCGCGGTGAGTCGCTGTCGGCGGGGGAGCGGCAACTGGTGGCGCTGGCCCGCGCCGCCCTGGCCGACCCCGACCTGCTCGTCCTGGACGAGGCGACCTCCGCCGTCGACCCCGCCACCGAGGTCGCGCTGCAGCGCGCGCTCGACGGGGTCACCCGAGGTCGGACGTCGGTCACGATCGCGCACCGGCTCAGCACCGCCGAGGCGGCCGACCTGGTCGTGGTGGTGGACGCCGGGCGGGTCGTGGACGCCGGGTCGCACCGCGAGCTGCTCGGGCGCAGCGAGATCTACCAGGGGCTGCACGCGTCCTGGACGGCGCACACCGCGGCGGTCTGAACCCTCAGGTGGCGTCCGGGTCTCAGCGGCCCCGGCGGCGGGCCGTGAACTTCGCCTTGAGGTAGCGCCGCCGCACGCCGCGGGCCACCCGGGCCCGGACCACGGTGAGCAGTTCACCGGTCGTCAGCCGGCCGATGGGGGTCGAGTCCCGGACGGCCCGGCCGTGGGTCCGGACCTCGGTGCGCGAGGCGTCGCCCTCGCCGTCGGCCGCGCCGGCCCCGAGCCCGTCGGTCTCGGACGGTTCGACCTGCTCGGTTTCGAACCACGACTCACCCCGGGTCGAACGGGCCACCGCACCCAGCAGGGCCTCGACGGCCACCGTGACCGGCACGGTCTCGACGTCCACGGCGGGCCGGGCGGGCGCCGGGGGCGCGGCGAGCAGCTCGAGGTCGCCGATCACCCGCGCCCCGCTGGCCCGGATCGCCTCGACGTACCGCCCGCCCAGCTCCGCGGCCCGGTCGAGCGCCCACTGCGGCGTGCGTAGGGCGGTCTCGGCGTCGGGCGGGGTGCCGTTGCGCACGGCCCGGGCGATCGCCCCGTAGCGGACCAGGTGGGCGTAGTCGTCCCACGGCATCGCCGAGCTGCGCAGCACGACGTTGATCTGCCGGAAGAGTTCGCTCTCGGCCGCGGTCATCGACCGGTTCTCGAGACCCTCGCGGGTCGCGCCGCCTTCCCGCAGCAGCCCGTCCGGGAGGGCCATGAGGTGCGCGAACGAGCGGTAGATCAGCTCCCGGTCCGTGGGGTCCAGCACCATCACGACCGTGCGGTCGGCGCCGACGGCGCCGGCCCAGCGGGACACGACCGCGCCGTGGTCGTGCCGGCGCCAGAACGAGGGCGTCACGTCCTTGCGCGGCGGGTCGTCGAGGACGGCGTGCAGCCACTCCTCGTACGGCAGCTGGTGCCCGCTCTTCAGGTACTGCTGCCAGGCCGACGGCAGGATCCTGGCCAGCGGCCGGAGGGTGACCACCACGTGCGGGTCGTACCCGGCCAGGTCCGCGACCACCTGCTTCACCTGCTTGGGCCGGGCCTCGCAGAAGTACTCGCTGGAGACGAACTGCCGCAGCGCCCCCGGCCGGGCGGGCCCGTTCTCGGCGAGCTGGTCGAGCAGTCCCTGCCAGTGGTGCGCCCCGTACGGCTTGCGTCCGGCGCCGCCGTAGCCGACCAGCGACCCGACGGCCGACAGGGCACCCCGGGCCTGCTGGAGCGGGGTGCCCGGCATCCTCATGCCGAGTTCGGCGAGCCGTCCGGGGCTCTGCTGGGCCAGGGTGCCGAAGGCGTTCTGGATGGCCGTGGTCCCGGTCTTGGGGACGCCGATGTGCAGCAGCAGGGCGCCCTCGGGAACAGGGGGAACAGGGGGAACAGGGGAGTCGCCCTGAGTGTCCCCGACGGCGTCGGCAGGAATACGCGGTTCCACCAGCAGTTCAAGCCCTTCGGTCTTCACCCCGCGTACGTTCTCGGTCACGGTGAATTACTACCGCACAATCGCCGCGTGTGCCTGGGTATGGATTGTGGGCCTACTGTGAGCGCCCCGCCAACCGGCGGTACGCCTACGGCGTGCGGCCCCGCCCGCAGTGCGAGAATCCTCGACGTGCCCAACGAGACGACGCCCGGTGCCGGTTCCCCGGCTGATTCCCCGCTGCCCGCCGACCTGGCCGCGGCGCTGAAGCGGACCGCCGACGGCCTGGTCTGCGCCGTCGTCCAGCAGTACGACACCCGCGAGGTGCTGATGGTCGGCTGGATGGACGACGAGGCCCTGCACCGGACGTTGACCGGTGGCCGGGCCACCTACTGGAGCCGCAGCCGGCAGGAGTACTGGCGCAAGGGCGACACCAGCGGTCACGTGCAGCACGTGAAGGCGGTCGCGCTCGACTGCGACGGCGACGCGCTCCTGCTGCAGGTGGACCAGGTCGGCGCCGCCTGCCACACCGGCGACCGGACCTGCTTCGACGCGCACCCCCTGCCCCTGACGGAGGGCGCCGCGTGAGCGAGCCGACGCCCGACCTGGCCCCCGGCGCCACCTGGCCCGGCGTCGACGACTTCCGGGTGCTGGCCAAGGATCGCCGGGTGGTCCCGGTCGTGCGCCGGTTCCTGGCCGACGCCGAGACGCCGGTCGGGGTGTACCGCAAGCTGGCCGGCGACCGGCCCGGCACGTTTCTGCTCGAGTCGGCCGAGCACGGCGGCGTGTGGTCCCGCTGGAGCATCGTGGGGGCCGCCAGCCGGGCCACCCTCACGGCCCGCGACGGGCAGGCGCACTGGATCGGCGACCCGCCCGTCGGCGTCCCGACCGGCGGCGACCCGCTGGCCGCGCTGCGCGACACGGTGGCCGCCCTGCGCACCCCGCACCTGCCGGGCCTGCCCCCGCTGACCGGCGGCATGGTCGGCTACCTGGGTTGGGACGCCGTGCGCCGGTGGGAACGACTGCCCGACCGGACCGAGGACGAGCTCCAGGTACCCGAGCTGGCGATGAGCCTGGCCACGGACCTGGCCGTGCTCGACCACGCCGACGGCTCGCTCCTCCTGATCGCCAACGCCGTCAACTACGACGACACCGACGAGCGCGTCGACGAGGCGTGGGCCGACGCCGTGGCCCGGCTCGACCGGATGACCGCGGCGCTGGCCGAACCCGCGCCCAGCTCGGTGGCCGTCCACGACCGGGCCGACGCGCCGCCGCGCCCGCGGCAGCGCACCGCGCAGGCCGACTACCTGGACGCCGTGCGCGCGGGCCAGGTGGCCATCGTCGACGGCGAGGTCTTCCAGGTGGTCCTGTCGCAACGCTTCGACCTCGACTGCACCGCCGAGGCGCTCGACGTGTACCGGGTGCTGCGAGCCTCGAACCCGAGCCCCTACATGTACCTGTACCGCACCGAGGACGGCACCGGCCGGCCGCTGGCCGTCGTCGGCTCCTCACCCGAGGCGCTGGTGAAGGTCACCGGCGGGCGGGCGATCACGCACCCCATCGCCGGCACCCGGCCGCGCGGGGCCACGGCCGCGGAGGACTCCGACCTCGGGGACGAGCTGCTGGCCGACGAGAAGGAACGGGCCGAGCACCTGATGCTGGTCGACCTGGCCCGCAACGACCTGGGCCGGGTGTGCCGGGCGGGCTCCGTGGAGGTCGTGGACTTCATGGAGATCGAGCGCTACAGCCACGTCATGCACCTGGTCTCCACGGTCGAGGGCGACCTCGCCCCGGGCCGCACCGCGTACGACGTCCTGCAGGCCACGTTCCCGGCGGGCACGCTGTCGGGGGCCCCCAAGCCCCGGGCGATGGAGCTGATCGAGGAGCTGGAACCGGTCCGGCGCGGGCTGTACGGCGGCGTGGTCGGCTACCTCGACTTCGCGGGCGACATGGACATGGCCATCGCGATCCGGACCGCGCTGCTGCGCGACGGCGTCGCCCACGTCCAGGCCGGGGCCGGGATCGTCGCGGACTCGGTCCCCGAACGCGAGGACGAGGAGTGCCGCAACAAGGCGGCCGCCGTCCTGCGGGCCGTGCAGGCCGCGAACACGCTGCGACCCGCCCGATGACCCGTTCGCGGGCCCTCACCGTCGCGCTCGGCCTGCTGGGCGGCCTCCTGGCCCTCGCGGCCGTGAACCGTACCTGGGTGACGGAACGGGTGGCCGGGCTGCCGGACGCCGCGGCCACGCAGGTCAGCGGCGACTCGGCCGCCCCCTCGGTGCCCGCGCTCGCGCTGGTCGCCCTCGCCGCGGTCGTCGTGCTCGGGACGGCGGGCCGCGCCGGCCGGTACATCGCCGCCGCCCTGCTGGTGGTCGCCGGCGTGGGCATCCCGGCGGCGGTCCTGCAGGCGCGAGGGGACGCCGCCGGACCGGTCTCCGCGTGGGCGTGGGTGACCGCCGCGGCGGGGGTCCCGCTCCTGGTGGCGGGGGTGGCGGCGTTCGCGCTGGCCGGGCGCTGGCCACGACCGACCCGGCGGTACGAGCGCACCGGCGGTCCCGCGGAACCGCCGTCCCGGGCCGACCGTTCGGCAGATCGTTCGGCAGACCGTTCCGCCCCGGAGAGCGATGCGTGGGCCAGCCTCTCGCGGGGCGAGGACCCGACGTGATCGCCGCCCTGGCAGAATGCCTGTGCTCGTGACGACCGTGACTCTGGGGAGAGACCCGATGGCCAAGACGACCGACCAGCCCGTGGTGGACCCGGCGCGGGTGCTGCCCCACGACCCGTACGGGCACGGTCACTCCATCGCCGCGTGGGCGGCCGTCACGATCGTCATGGTCGGCTTCGGCGTGGCGAGCATCGGCTTCGTGATCCCGAACGTGCCGCTGGCCATCGTCGGTGGCGTGATCGCGCTGGCCGGCGGGCCGATCGGCAAGATCCTGGGCGCCATGGGCCTGGGCTCGTCGCACGGCTCCACCCGCTGAGACCGGGCCCCCGTGAGCGACCAGCCGAACGACCCGAACGGTCAGCCCCCGTACGGTTCGCAGCCGCCCTACGGCTCGCAGCCGGAGCCGCAGCAGCCGCCGGCGTACGGCCAGCCCGACCCGAACCAGCCGACCTACGGGCAGCCGCCGGCGTACGGCCAGCCCGCGCAGCCCGAGTACGGGCAGCCCCAGTACGGGCAACCCCAGTACGGCCAGCCGGGCTACGGGCAGCCGGGCTACGGGCAGCCGGGGCAGTACGGCCAGCCCGGCTACCCCTACGGCGGGAACCCTTACGCCGCAGCGGGTCCGACGCCGCCGAACTACCTGGTCTGGTCGATCATCCTGACCGTCCTCGGCTTCCTGTGCTGCCTCCTGCCGGCCATCCCGGGGGTCGTCGGCATCGTCTACGGCGCCCAGGTCAGCTCGAAGTGGAACGTCGGTGACGTGGCCGGTGCGCAGGACGCGTCGTCCAAGGCCCGGCTCTGGACGATCATCGGCGCCGTGACCACCGCGGTGTTCTTCGTCGGGCTGTTCCTGCTGGGCCTGCTCGGTGCCTTCGCCGACAGCGGCTCGACCTTCTGAGCCGGCCCCACCGCTCACCCGCTACCTGCCGGTCGCGGGGCTCACGGCCGTCGTCGCCGGGGCGGTGGCCACGCTGGCCGTCGTCGACCCCCATCAGGCGGGCCACTACCCGACGTGCCCCTTCCTGGCGCTGACCGGCTGGTACTGCCCGGGCTGCGGGTCGCTACGGGCCGTGCACGACCTGACCCGCGGCGACCTGACCGGCGCGCTGGGGATGAACCCGCTGTTCGTCGTCCTGCTGCCCGTGCTCCTGGGTCTGTACCTCAACTGGTGGCGGCGCCTGGTGACCGGCCGCTACGGCCCGGGGCACCCGCCGTCCGTGCCCGGGTGGGTCCCGGTGGCCGTCCCCGTGCTCGTGCTGGCCTTCTGGGTGCTGCGCAACCTCCCCTTCGGGGCCGTACTGGCCCCCTGACCTGCTGTTTCGGCGGTCGGGGGCTTAGGGGCGTCAGGAGCACCCCTGACGGGTGGGTACGATCGTGGCGGCCATCCGGTAGCCGAGGGAGTGTCGTGTGACAGTGCTCGAGGACATCCTCGACGGGGTTCGTGAGGACCTCGCCGAGCGACAGAGCCGTACCTCCCTGGAGGCGCTGCAGGAGCAGGCGCAGGGCCGGCGCGAAGCCCTCGCCGCCGAGTCGGTGCTGCGCGACGGCGACACGGTCAAGATCATCGCCGAGGTGAAGCGGTCCAGCCCGAGCAAGGGCGCGTTGGCCGTCATCGCCGATCCGGCGGGCCTGGCCTCGGAGTACGAGTCGGGCGGGGCCAGCGTGATCAGCGTGCTGACCGAGCAGCGCCGCTTCGGGGGCAGCCTCGAGGACCTGGCCGCGGTCCGGCAGGCGGTGGACGTGCCGATCCTGCGCAAGGACTTCGTGGTCTCCAGCTACCAGGTCTGGGAGGCCCGGGCGCACGGTGCGGACGTCGTCCTGCTGATCGTGGCGGCCCTGGAGCAGGAGGCCCTGGTCTCCCTCACCGAACGGGTTCACTCCCTCGGGATGACCGCCCTCGTCGAGGTGCACGACGCCGAGGAACTGTCCCGAGCCGTCGACGCCGGGGCCCGCGTGATCGGCGTCAACACGCGCAACCTGCACACGCTCGAGGTCAGGCGCGAGGTGTTCGCCGAGCTGGCCCCGAAGATCCCGAGCGGGATCGTGCGGATCGCCGAGTCCGGCGTCCGCGGCCCGCACGACGTCTTCGACTACGCGCGGTCCGGGGCGCACGCCGTCCTGGTCGGTGAGAGCCTCGTGATCGGCAAGGACCCGCGCAGTGCGGTCGCCGACCTGGTCGCGGCCGGTTCGCACCCGGCGCTGCGGGCGGGGCAGCCGGCCCGGGAGCCGCGCGAATGACCGACACGACGCACGACACGACGCCCGACACGACGCCCGCCTCCCTGCGCGACGCCTACGGTCCCTACTTCGGCCGGTTCGGCGGCCGGTTCGTGCCGGAGGCCCTCGTCGCGGCCCTCGAGGAGCTGGAGCGCGAGTACCGGGCGGCCCAGGCCGACCCGGCCTTCCAGGCCGAGCTCGACGAACTGCACCGCACCTACACGGGGCGGCCGAGCATCCTCACCGAGGCGCCGCGGTTCGCGGAACACGCCGGCGGGGCGCGCATCCTGCTGAAGCGGGAAGACCTGAACCACACGGGTTCTCACAAGATCAACAACGTGCTGGGCCAGGCCCTGCTGACGAAGCGGATGGGCAAGCCGCGGATCATCGCCGAGACCGGCGCCGGCCAGCACGGCGTGGCCAGCGCGACCGCCGCGGCCCTGCTCGGCCTCGAGTGCGTCGTCTACATGGGCGAGGAGGACACCCGCCGGCAGGCGCTGAACGTGGCCCGGATGCGCCTGCTGGGTGCCGAGGTGGTCCCGGTGAGTTCGGGTTCGCGGACGCTCAAGGACGCGATGAACGAGGCGATGCGCGACTGGGTGACCAACGTCGACCGCACCCACTACCTGATCGGCACGGTCGCCGGGCCGCACCCGTTCCCGAGCATGGTCCGCGACTTCCACCGGGTGATCGGCGACGAGGCCCGGGCCCAGGTGCTGGACCTGGTCGGCCGACTGCCCGACCTGGTCTGCGCGTGCGTCGGCGGAGGCTCGAACGCGATCGGCATCTTCGACGCCTTCCTCGACGACGCCGGGGTGGAGCTACTGGGTCTCGAGGCCGGTGGGGACGGCGTGAGCACCGGTCGGCACGCGGCCTCCATCACCGGGGGTGACCCGGGCGTGCTGCACGGCAGCCGCACCTTCGTGCTGCAGGACGAGGACGGGCAGACCATCGAGAGCCACTCCATCTCGGCGGGCCTCGACTACCCGGGCGTCGGCCCCGAGCACTCGTGGCTGCACGAGATCGGCCGGGCCCGGTACGAGCCGGTGACCGACGCCGAGGCGATGGATGCGTTCCGGCTGCTGTGCCGCACCGAGGGCATCATCCCGGCGATCGAGAGTGCGCACGCGCTGGCCGGAGCCCTCCGGGAGGGCAAGCGCCTGGGCGAGGGCGGCGTGGTGCTGGTCAGCCTCTCGGGCCGCGGCGACAAGGACGTCGACACGGCGGCCCGCTGGTTCGGCCTGATCGACGGGGTGGACCTGGTGGTCTCCGAGGCTGAGCGGGTCGTGGCCGCCGACGAGGAGAAGTCCGGAAGTTGACGTATCGCTGAATGCTCCGGTTAGGTATGCCTCACCTAACCCCAAGGAGCATCCATGCGTTCTGCACGCCTGCTCGTCCTCTCCGCCACGCTGGCGGCCGTCGCGCTCCTGTCGACGGCCTGCGGCAGCGGTTCCGAGGGCGGCGACACCGGTACCGACGGCGCCTCGAGCGCCGCCTCCTTCCCCGTGACGATCAAGCACGTCTACGGCGAGACGACGATCGAGAAGAAGCCCGAGCGCGTCGCCACCGTCGCGTGGGCCAACCACGAGGTGCCGCTCGCGCTCGGCGTCGTCCCGGTCGGCATGGCCAAGGCCACGTGGGGCGACGACGACGGCAACGGCGTCCTGCCCTGGGTCCAGGAGAAACTGACGGCGCTGGGCGCCCGGACGCCGGTGCTCTTCGACGAGACCGACGGCATCGACTTCGAGGCCGTCGCGGACACCCGGCCCGACGTCATCCTCGCCACGTACTCCGGGATCACCCAGGAGGACTACGACAAGCTGAGCAAGATCGCGCCGACCGTCGCCTACCCCAAGGTCGCCTGGGGCACCACGTACCAGGAGATGATCCGGATCAGCAGCCAGGCGCTGGGCCTGCAGGCCGAGGGTGACGCGCTGGTGGCCGACCTCGAGAAGCAGGTCTCCGACTCGTTCGCCAAGTACCCGCAGCTGGCGGGCAAGAAGATGGCCTTCACCTACATCGACCCGAAGAAGATGAGCGAGATCGGCTACTACACCTCGCTCGACACCCGTCCCGGCTTCCTGGCCTCGACCGGCATGCAGCACGCGAAGGTCGTCGCCGACGGCTCGGCCGGTACGACGGAGTTCTACAAGACGATCAGCTCCGAGAAGGCCGACGAGTTCGACGACGTCGACGTGTTCATCACCTACGGCGACGCGCAGGGCAACGGCGTCAAGGCGATCCAGGCCGACCCGTTGATCGGGAAGATCCCGGCGGTCAGGAGCGGCGCAGTGGCGGTCTTCGCCGACTCCACGCCGCTGGCCGCCTCGGCCAACCCGTCGCCGCTGTCCATCCCCTGGGGCATCGACGACTACTTCGCCCTGATCGCGGCGGCCGCCGACAAGGGCAAGGCCTGATCTCCAGGTGAGCACGATCACCGCACTGCGGGGCGCTGTCCTGACCGGACGGCGCCCCGCCGTCGCGGCCCGCGCCGGCTGGGTGGCGCTGTTCGCCGTCCTGCTCGGCCTGGCCGTGCTGGCCTCGGTGGCCCTCGGCACGCGGGTGGTCGGCTGGGATGCCGTGCAGGACGGCGTCGCGCACGCTCTCGGGTGGCGCACGGGTGCCTCGGCGGCGGACGCGGTCGAGGCCGCGGCGGTCGAGAAGCGCGTACCGCGAACGCTTCTCGCGATGCTGGTCGGGGCCGCGCTCGGGCTGTCGGGGGCGGTGATGCAGGGCGTCACGCGCAACCCCCTGGCCGACCCCGGCCTGCTCGGCGTGACGACCGGTGCGTCGCTGGCCGTCGTCGCCTCGATCGCCTACCTGGGGGTGAGCTCGGCGGCCGTCCAGACCTGGATCGCGATCGGGGGCGCCGCCGGTTCGGCCGCCTTCGTCTACGCGGTCGGCTCGCTCGGCCGGGGCGGGGCCACCCCGCTCAAGCTGGCGCTGGCCGGTTCGGCCACCTCGGCCGCTTTCGTCTCCCTGATCAGCGTCGTCATGCTGCCCCGCCAGGACCTGGTGAACCAGTTCCGGTTCTGGCAGATCGGCGGCGTCGGCGGCGCCACCTTCGAGCGCATCGGGCCGATCCTCCCGTTCCTCGCCGTGGGGCTGCTGTTCAGCCTGTCCACCGCCCGGGGCCTGAACTCCCTGGCCCTGGGCGACGACCTGGCCGCCGGGCTGGGCGAGCGCACCGGACGCACCCGGTCCGTGGCCTTCGTCGGGTCGGTCGTGCTGTGCGGTGCGGCCACCGCGATGGCCGGTCCGATCGCCTTCGTCGGACTGCTCGTCCCGCACTCGGTCCGCCTGTTGATCGGTGTCGACCACCGGTGGCTGCTGCCCGCGTCGGCGCTCGTGGGCGCCGTCCTGCTGACCGTGGCCGACGTCGTCGGGCGGGTCATCGCCCGCCCGGAGGAGATCGACGTGGGCGTGGTGACCGCGTTCATCGGGGCGCCGCTGTTCATCTGGATCGTGCGGCGGCAGCGGGTGAGGTCGCTGTGACCGTCCTGGAGTCTGTGTCCGTCGACAGGGCCGCCGTGGCCCGGGCCCGCGCCCGGCGGGCGCTGCGCCGCCACGCCCGGGTGGCGCTGCTCGCCGTCCTCGTGCTGGTCCTGTTCGCGGTCAGCCTGATGGTCGGCCGGACGTTCTACGGCCCGGTGGACGTCGTCCGCGTGGTCCTCGGCGAGACCGTGCCGGGGGCGTCGTTCACCGTGGGGGAGCTGCGCCTGCCGCGCACGGTCCTGGGCCTGCTGGTGGGGGCGGCGCTCGGGCTGTCCGGCGTGACCTTCCAGACGATGCTGCGCAACGCGCTGGCCTCGCCCGACATCATCGGCATCTCGTCGGGGGCCAGCGCCGCCGCCGTGGTGGGCCTGGTCCTGCTGGACTGGAGCGCCTCGGTGACCTCGGTCGTGGCGATCGTCAGTGCGCTGGTCACCACGGTCCTGATCTACGGGCTGTCGTGGTCGCGGGGCGGGGCGGCCGACAGCCGGATGATCCTGATCGGGATCGGCTTCGCAGCCATGCTGCACAGCGTCATCTCGTACGTGATCCTGCAGGCCGCGGCCTGGGACGTGCAGCTCGTGATGCGGTGGCTGACCGGCAGCCTGAACTCGGCCGACTGGGCCCGGGTCGCGCCGCTCGCGGTGGCCTTCGTGCTGATCGCGCCCCTGCTGATCGCCCAGGCGGGTCGCCTGGCGCTGATGCAGCACGGCCAGGACTCGGCGACCGCGCTCGGCGTCCCGGTGGAGCGCACCCGGCTGCTGGCGGTGGTGGCCGCCGTCGCCCTGCTGGCCTTCGCCACCGCGGCCGCCGGGCCGGTCGCGTTCGTGGCCTTCCTGGCCGGCCCGATCGCGGCCCGGGTGGTCGGCGGCGGTGGATCGATGATGGTCCCGGCCATGCTGGTCGGTGCGCTGCTGGTGCTCGGCGGCGACCTGGTCGGACAGTACGCGCTCGCCAACCGGTACCCCGTCGGCGTGGTCACCGGCGCGTTCGGCGCCCCCTACCTGATCTACCTGCTGGTGCGCACCAACCGGGCCGGAGGCTCCCTGTGACGCAAGACCACACGCTCGACGTCGAGGGCGTGACCCTCGGCTACGGCGATCGGACCGTCGTGACGGACCTGGACCTGCGCGTCCCGCCGGGACGGATCACGGCCGTCGTCGGGGCCAACGCATGCGGGAAATCGACTATGCTGCGGGCGATGTCGCGCCTGCTGGCGCCGCAGTCCGGGCGGGTGCTGCTGGACGGCAAGGAGCTGCACCGGCTACCGACCAAGGACGTGGCCCGCACCCTGGGGCTGCTGCCGCAGACCCCGATCGCCCCCGAGGGCATCGTGGTCGCCGACCTGGTCTCCCGGGGCCGGCACCCGCACCAGCGGATGCTGACCCGGTGGAGCGCCCAGGACGACGCCGCGGTGGCCGCGGCGCTGAACGCGACCGACACCGCCGAGCTGGCCGACCGGGTCGTCGACGAGCTGTCCGGCGGGCAGCGCCAGCGGGTCTGGATCGCGATGGCCCTGGCCCAGGAGACCGACCTGCTCCTGCTGGACGAGCCCACCACCTACCTGGACGTCAGCCACCAGGTCGAGGTGCTGGACCTGCTCACCGACCTGAACGCCGAGCGCGGCACGACGGTCGTGATGGTGCTGCACGACCTGAACCTGGCCGCGCGCTACGCCGACCACCTCGTCGCCGTCCGCCGGGGCCGGCTGCACGTGGCCGGGCCGCCCGCCGAGGTGCTCACGGCCGAGGTGGTCGAGGAGGTGTTCGGGATGCGCAGCCACGTCATGCCCGACCCGGTCTCGGGCACGCCGATCGTGCTGCCCATCGGCCGCCATCATGCGGGTCAGCTCGCCGGTTGACGACCACTAGGATCGCCGGGTGAGCGTAGAAGAGACCCTCCGGAGGGCGCGGACCGAGGGGCGCGCGGCGCTGGTCGGGTACCTGCCCGTCGGGTACCCCGACCACGCCGGATCGCTGGAGGCCCTGCGCGCGATGGTCGAGGGCGGCGTCGACATCGTGGAGATCGGCGTCCCGTACTCCGATCCGCTGATGGACGGCCCGGTCATCCAGCACGCGGTCGAGGCGGCCCTGCGGGGCGGAGCCCGCCCCCGGCACGCGCTCGACGCCGCGACGGTGGTGGCCCAGGCCGGGGCCGCCGCCCTCGTGATGACCTACTGGAACCCCGTCGACCGGTACGGCGTCGAGCGGTGGGCGGCCGACCTGGCCGCCGCGGGCGGGTCGGGCCTGATCACCCCCGACCTGATCCCCGACGAGGCCGCCGAGTGGCTCGCGGCCAGCGACGAGCACGACCTGGACCGGGTGTTCCTGGTCGCTCCGAGCTCGACGCAGGAGCGCCTGGTCGCCACCACCCGGGCGTGCCGGGGTTTCGTCTACGCCGCCTCGACGATGGGCGTCACCGGGGTCCGGGCCAGCGTGGGCGGTGCCGCGGCCGAGCTGGTCGCGCGCACCCGGGCCGTCACCGACGTGCCGGTGTGCGTCGGTCTCGGGGTCTCGACGGCCGACCAGGCCGCCGAGGTGGCCGGCTTCGCCGACGGGGTGATCGTGGGCTCGGCGTTCGTGCGGGCCCTGGACTCGGGTGGGGTGGACGGCGTCCGCCGGCTCGCCGAGGATCTCGCCGCCGGCGTGCGGCGCGGGCAGGAGACCCGGGTATGACGACGGTGCTGGCGACGATTCCCAGCCCCTCCCAAGGGGTTTGGCACCTCGGGCCGTTCCCGGTCCGGGCTTACGCGTTCTGCATCCTGCTGGGGATCGCGGTCGCGGTGTGGCTGTCCCGCAAGCGCTGGGCGGCCCGCGGCGGCGACCCGACGCTGGTCCTCGACGTCGCGACCTACGCCGTCCCGCTGGGCGTGATCGGCGGCCGGATCTACCACGTGATCACCTCGCCCGAGGCGTACTTCGGCGCGGACGGCGACCCGGTCAAGGCGTTCTACATCTGGGAGGGCGGGCTCGGCATCTGGGGCGCCGTCGTCCTGGGCGGGGTCGGCGCGTGGATCGCGGTGCGCCGGGCCGGCATGAAGCTGCCGCCGTTCGCCGACGCCATCGCCCCGGGCATCGTCCTGGCCCAGGCCATCGGCCGGTTCGGCAACTGGTTCAACAACGAGCTGTACGGGAAGGCGACGGACCTGCCCTGGGGGTTGCAGATCCATGTCTGGGACCAGGCCGCCGGCCGGGCCGTCGTCGACGGCAGCGGGAACCCCGTGGTGCTGGGCACGTTCCACCCGACGTTCCTGTACGAGGCGCTGTGGGACGTCGGCGTGGCGGTCCTGCTGATCCTGATCGACCGGCGTTGGAAGCTGGGTCACGGCCGGGTCTTCGCGAGCTACTGCCTGCTGTACGTGCTGGGGCGCGGCTGGATCGAGGCCCTGCGGATCGACCCGGCCGAACACTTCCTGGGTCTGCGCCTGAACGTCTGGACGTCGATCGTGGTCGGCCTCGGGGCGGTCCTGTATCTGGTGATTTCCGCCCGGTTGCGCCCGGGACGGGAGACCGAGATCCGACGTACAGTGGAGGCTGACGGGGAGGCCGAAGGGGAACCTGATGCCACCGCCACCGGCGCGGACGTGCATACTCCCGCCAAGGAGCCTGCCGACCTGACGGAGGCGGTTCCGGCCGCCGACAAGGACGTCGGCACGAACAGCGCCGAATAACCGGTTGAAATCCACGTTTCGCCGAGGTTTCCTCCTGTCGTACCCACCAGTTACAGTGACGTTCTCCACCACGAGGGCCAGCGGCGTCCCACGTCGGACGCAGCACCGTTCCGTTCCGTAACCGCCGGTTCGCCTCGATGTGGCGCACGGTCGGGCGCGGCCAGTTTTCTTTGAGCCGGCTCCCTGAGCCCAGCGACCACGAGGTGTGCCCCATGGTCTCGTCGCAGTACCCGCCGCCGCTGAACCGGCGGTTCTCCGCCCTGCCCGAGGCGCAGGGGCTGTACGACCCGGCGCACGAGCACGACGCCTGCGGCGTCGCGTTCGTGGCCACCATGCGTGGTGAGCCCGGGCACGACATCGTCGACATGGCGCTGACCGCCCTGCGCAACCTCGACCACCGCGGCGCCGTCGGCGCCGAGGTCGACACCGGCGACGGCGCGGGCATCATCACCCAGGTCCCCGACGCCTTCCTGCGCGCCGTGATGGCCGAGGAGCACGACGTCCACCTGCCCCCGGCCGGCAGCTACGCCGTCGGCACCGCCTTCCTCCCGCAGGACGACGCTGAACGCGCCGTCGCCGAGCGGCGGATCGCCGAGATCGCCGACGAGGAGGGCCTGTCCGTCCTCGCCTGGCGCGACGTCCCGGTCACGAACGGCCTGGTCGGCAAGTCGGCCAGCGACTGCCAGCCGGTCTTCCGGCAGCTGTTCGTCGCCTCCCGCCCGGGCCGGGTCGTCGGCATGGCGCTGGAGCGGCGGGCCTTCTGCCTGCGCAAGCGGGCCGAGCGCGAGGTCAACGTCTACTTCCCGTCGCTGTCCTGTCGCACCCTCGTCTACAAGGGCATGCTCACCACGGGGCAGCTCGAGCCGTTCTTCCCCGACCTGTCCGACCGCCGGTTCGCCACCGAGCTGGCCATCGTGCACTCCCGGTTCTCCACCAACACGTTCCCGTCGTGGCCGTTGTCGCACCCGTTCCGGATGATGGCCCACAACGGGGAGATCAACACGGTCAAGGGCAACCGGAACTGGATGCGGGCCCGGGAGAGCATGCTCGCGACCGAGCTGATCCCCGGCGACCTCAGCCGGCTCTACCCGATCTGCACGCCCGACGCGAGCGACACGGCGACCTTCGACGAGGTGCTGGAGCTGCTGCACCTCGGCGGGCGTTCGCTGCCCCACGCCGTCCTGATGATGATCCCGGAGGCCTGGGAGAACCACGACGAGATGGACCCGGCCCGGCGGGCCTTCTACGAGTTCCACTCGATGTTCATGGAGCCCTGGGACGGCCCGGCCGCCGTCTGCTTCACCGACGGGACGCTGATCGGCGCGGTCCTCGACCGCAACGGCCTGCGCCCCGGCCGGTACTGGGTCACGGACGACGGGCTCGTCGTCCTGGCCTCGGAGGCCGGAGTCCTCGACCTCGACCCGGCCACCGTCGTCAAGAAGGGCCGGCTGCAGCCCGGCCGGATGTTCCTGGTCGACACCGACCACGGCCGCATCGTCGACGACGAGGAGATCAAGACCGCCCTCGCGGGCGAGTACCCCTACGACGAGTGGCTGCACGCGGGCCGTATCCACCTCGAGGACCTGCCCGAGCGCGAGCACATCGTGCACACGCACAAGTCGGTCACCCGGCGGCAGCAGACCTTCGGCTACACCGAGGAGGAGCTCAAGCTCCTCGTGGCGCCGATGGCCCGCACCGGGGCCGAGCCGCTGGGGTCGATGGGCACCGACACCCCGGTGGCGGTCCTGTCGAAGCGGCCGCGCCTGCTGTTCGACTACTTCACCCAGCTGTTCGCGCAGGTGACCAACCCGCCACTGGACGCCATCCGCGAGGAACTGGTCACCGCGATGGCCACCTCGATCGGCCCGGAGCGCAACGTGCTGTCGGCGTCGCCGGCGCACTGCCGCAAGCTGGTGCTGCCGTGGCCGGTGCTCGACAACGACGAGCTGGCCAAGATCGTGCACGTCAACGCCGACGGCGACCTGCCCGGGTACACCACGGGCACGATCAAGGGCCTGTACCGCGTGGACGGCGGGGGCGAGGCGCTCGTCGAGCGGCTCACCGAGATCTGCGCCGAGGTCTCGCAGATGATCGCCGAGGGGGCGCGGTTCGTCGTCCTGTCCGACCGCGACTCGGACGCCGCGCTGGCCCCGATCCCCTCGCTGCTGCTGACCAGCACCGTGCACCACCACCTGATCCGGGAGAAGACCCGCAGCCAGGTCGGCCTGATCGTCGAGGCCGGGGACGTGCGCGAGGTGCACCACACGGCGTTGCTGATCGGCTACGGCGCCGCCGCGGTGAACCCGTACCTGGCGATGGAGTCCGCGGAGGACCTGGTCCGGCGCGGGGTCATCGAGGGCGTCACGCCCGAGAAGGCGGTCGCCAACGTCATCAAGGCGCTCGGCAAGGGTGTGCTGAAGGTGATGTCCAAGATGGGCATCTCGACCGTCGCCTCCTACCGGGGGGCCCAGGTGTTCGAGGCGATCGGGCTCGGTCCGGAGCTGGTCGACACCTACTTCACCGGGACGACCTCCCAGCTGGGTGGCGTCGGGATCGACGTGATCGCCGCCGAGACCGCGATGCGGCACGCGCTGGCCTACCCGGCCGACGGCCTGCAGCCCGCGCACCGGCGGCTGCCGACCGGCGGCGAGTACCAGTGGCGGCGCGAGGGCGAGGAGCACCTCTTCGACCCGGAGACCGTCTTCCGGCTGCAGCACTCCACCCGCAACCGGCGCTACGACATCTTCAAGCAGTACACGAACCGCGTGGACCAGCAGTCCGAGCGGCTGATGACGCTGCGCGGCCTGTTCCGCTTCCGCACCGGTGAGCTGGCGCAGCGACCCCCGGTGCCGCTCGAGGAGGTCGAGCCGGTCTCGGAGATCGTGAAGCGGTTCTCGACCGGTGCGATGTCCTACGGGTCGATCTCGCTCGAGGCGCACCAGACGCTGGCCATCGCCATGAACCGGATCGGCGGCAAGTCGAACACCGGCGAGGGCGGGGAGGACGTCGAGCGCTTGCTCGACCCGGAACGCCGGTCGTCGATCAAGCAGGTCGCCTCGGGCCGGTTCGGCGTGACGTCGATGTACCTGACGCACTCCGACGACATCCAGATCAAGATGGCGCAGGGGGCCAAGCCGGGGGAGGGCGGCCAGCTGCCCGGCCCGAAGGTCTACCCGTGGGTCGCGCGGACCCGGCACTCGACGCCCGGCGTCGGCCTGATCTCGCCGCCGCCGCACCACGACATCTACTCCATCGAGGACCTGGCCCAGCTCATCCACGACCTGAAGAACTCCAACCCGTCGGCCCGCGTGCACGTGAAGCTCGTCGCCGAGGTCGGGGTGGGCACGGTCGCGGCCGGGGTGAGCAAGGCGCACGCGGACGTCGTCCTGATCTCCGGTCACGACGGCGGCACCGGCGCCAGCCCGCTCACCTCGCTCAAGCACGCGGGCGCGCCCTGGGAGCTCGGCCTCGCCGAGACCCAGCAGACGCTGCTGCTGAACGGGCTGCGCGACCGCATCGTCGTGCAGGCCGACGGGCAGATGAAGACCGGGCGGGACGTCGTCATCGCGGCCCTGCTGGGCGCCGAGGAGTTCGGTTTCGCGACCGCTCCGCTGGTGGTCAGCGGCTGCATCATGATGCGCGTCTGCCACCTCGACACGTGTCCGGTCGGCGTCGCCACCCAGAACCCCGAGCTGCGCTCGCGCTACAGCGGCAAGCCCGAGTTCGTGGAGACCTTCTTCGAGTACATCGCCGAGGAGGTCCGCGAGATCCTGGCCTCGCTCGGGTTCCGTACCCTCGAGGAGGCCATCGGCGAGGTCGGCTCGCTCGACACGACCCAGGCCGTCGAGCACTGGAAGGCGGCCGGCCTGGACATCGCGCCGATCCTGGCCGAGCCCAGCGCGCCGTACAGCCCGGCCCGCCGGCAGGTCACCGTGCAGGACCACGGCCTGGAGAAGGCCCTGGACCACACGCTGATCGAGATCGCGGCGGACGCCCTCGAGCGGGGCGAGCCGGTGCGCGGCGAGGTCGCGGTGCGCAACGTCAACCGGACCGTCGGCACCATGCTCGGTCACGAGCTGACCAAGCGGTGGGGCGAGAACGGCCTGCCCGAGGGCACGATCGACCTGACGCTGAACGGGTCGGCGGGCCAGTCCTTCGGGGCGTTCCTGCCGCGCGGCATCACGCTGCGGCTGCTGGGTGACGCCAACGACTACGTCGGGAAGGGCCTGTCGGGCGGGCGGGTCGTCGTGCGGCCGCAGCGGGTCGCGGGGTTCGCGGCCGAGCAGAACATCATCGCCGGCAACGTCATCGCCTACGGCGCGACGTCCGGGGAGATCTTCCTGCGCGGCCAGGTCGGCGAGCGGTTCTGCGTGCGGAACTCGGGCGCGACCGCGGTCGTCGAGGGCGTGGGCGACCACGGCTGCGAGTACATGACCGGCGGCACCGTCGTGATCCTCGGCCGGACCGGGCGCAACTTCGCGGCCGGGATGTCGGGCGGAACGGCGTACGTGCTCGACCTGCGCAAGGGGCGGGTCAACGCCGAACTGGCGGGTGACCTGCTGCCGTTGGACGACACGGACGCGGAGGTGCTGCGCGGGCTGCTGCAGAAGCACCGCGACGAGACGGAGTCGGCCGTGGCCGGGAAGCTGCTGGCCGACTGGCCCGCGGCCGCCGCCCGGTTCACGAAGGTGCTGCCCGGTGCGTACGCCCGCGTGGTCGCGGTGCGGGCGCAGGCCGAGGCGGAAGGGCTCGACCTGGACGGCGACGAGGTGTGGTCGCGAATCATGGAGGCTTCGAAGTAATGGCAGACCCCAGAGGCTTTCTGAAGACGCGTGAGCGCGAGCTCCCCCCGCGCCGTCCGGTGCCGATCCGGCTGATGGACTGGCGCGAGGTCTACGACCCGACCAGCGGTGAGACCCTGCAGCGCCAGGCCGGGCGGTGCATGGACTGCGGTATCCCGTTCTGTCACAACGGTTGCCCGCTCGGGAACCTGATCCCGGAGTGGAACGACCTGACCTGGCGCGGCGACTGGCGCGAGGCGATCGAGCGGCTGCACGCCACCAACAACTTCCCGGAGTTCACCGGGAAGCTGTGCCCGGCGCCGTGCGAGACGGCCTGCGTGCTGGGCATCAACCAGCCCGCCGTGACGATCAAGCAGGTCGAGGCCACGATCATCGAGCAGGCCTTCGAGAACGGCTGGGTCACGCCCCTGCCGCCCGAGCGCCTGACCGGCAAGACGGTCGCCGTGATCGGTTCGGGCCCGGCGGGACTCGCGACCGCGCAGCAGCTGACCCGGGCCGGCCACACGGTCGCGGTGTACGAGCGGGCCGACAAGATCGGCGGCCTGCTGCGCTACGGCATCCCCGAGTTCAAGATGGAGAAGAAGCACCTCGACCGGCGCCTGGCCCAGATGGAGGCCGAGGGCACCCGGATGCGTCCGGGGGTCGACGTCGGGGTCGACGTGACGGGCCAGCAGCTGCGCGACCGGTACGACGCCATCGTGCTGGCCGTGGGCGCCACCGCCCCGCGCGATCTGCCGATGCCCGGCCGCGAGCTGGGCGGCATCCTCCAGGCGATGGAGTTCCTGCCGCCGGCCAACCGGGTCGCCGTGGGGGAGACCGTCGAGGGCCAGGTCGTGGCCACCGACAAGGACGTCGTCATCATCGGCGGCGGCGACACCGGCGCCGACTGCCTGGGCACGTCGCTGCGGCACGGCGCCCGGTCCGTCACGCAGCTGGAGATCATGCCGCGCCCCACCGAGGAGCGGCCTTCGGGTCAGCCCTGGCCGACCTACCCGATGTTGTACCGGGTCTCGTCCGCGCACGAGGAGGGCGGCGAGCGGGTCTACGCGGTCAGCACGCAGGAGTTCCTCGGCGACGAGGACGGCAACGTCCGGGCCCTGCGGCTGGTCGAGGTCGAGTTCGCCGACGGCCGGTTCACGCCGGTCGAGGGCAGCGAGCGGGAGATCCCGGCCCAGCTGGTGCTGCTGGCCATGGGCTTCACCGGCCCGGAACAGGGTTCGCTCGTCGAGCAGCTCGGCGTCGAGCTGGACGGGCGCGGCAACGTGGTCCGCGACGACAGCTACATGTCGACGGTGCCGGGCGTGTTCGTGGCCGGGGACGCAGGGCGTGGCCAGTCGCTGATCGTCTGGGCGATCGCCGAGGGCCGGTCCGCGGCCGCCGGGGTCGACGCCTGGTTGTCGGGTTCGACGACCCTCCCGCGGCCCATCCCGCCGACCGCGAGGCCCGTCGTCGTCTAGCCGGTCGTGATCATGCAGAAACGTCCGCGCCGATCCGGCATGGCCCTTCGGGTCGCGTCGCAGGGCGTGGACGTTTCTGCATGATCACGACCCGTAAGTGGTCCGGACAGGTTGGTGTCATCGCGCAGGGTTAAAGTCGACTACATGCGTCGAGCCAAGATCGTCTGCACGATGGGGCCTTCCACGCAGGGCCGGCTGGTCGAGTTCGTCTCCGCGGGTATGGACGTCGCCCGGATGAACCTCAGCCACGGGTCCTACGCGGACCACGAGAAGATGTACGCCGAGATCCGCGAGGCCTCGGACTCGACGGGGCGCGCGGTCGGCGTGCTCGTCGACCTGCAGGGGCCGAAGATCCGGCTCGGCCGGTTCGCCGAGGGCCCGGTCGACCTGGCCACCGGGGCGACCTTCACGATCACCACGGACGACGTCCCGGGTGACGTGAACCGTTGCTCCACCACCTATTCGGGGCTCGCCCGGGACGCGTCGGTGGGCGACGTGATCCTGGTCGACGACGGCAAGGTCGGTCTGGTCGTCACCGAGGTCCGCGGGAACGACGTGGTCACCGAGGTGACCGTGGGTGGCACCGTCTCGAACAACAAGGGCCTGAACCTGCCGGGCGTCATGTTCAGCGTGCCCGCGCTGTCGGAGAAGGACGAGGCCGACCTGCGCTGGGCCCTGAAGCTGGGCGCCGACATGATCGCGCTGTCGTTCGTCCGGCAGGCCTCCGACATCGAGGACGTCCGGCGGATCATGGCCGAGGTCGGCCGCAAGCTCCCGATCATCGCCAAGATCGAGAAGCCGCAGGCCATCGACAATCTCGAGGAGATCACCCGGGCCGCCGACGCGATCATGGTGGCCCGCGGTGACCTGGGCGTGGAGCTGCCGCTGGAGGACGTCCCGATCGTCCAGAAGCAGGCGGTCTCGCTGGCCCGGCGCCTGGCCAAGCCGGTCATCGTGGCCACCCAGGTGCTGGAATCGATGATCTCGCTGCCCCGCCCGACCCGGGCCGAGGCGTCGGACTGCGCGAACGCCGTCCTGGACGGCGCCGACGCGATCATGCTGTCCGGGGAGACGAGCGTGGGCTCCTACGCCCTCGAGGCCGTCCAGACCATGGCCCGGATCATCACCAGCACCGAGGACCACGGCCTGGAGCGGATCCCGCCGCTGGGCACGGCCCCCTCCACGACCGGCGGCGCCATCACCCTGGCCGCGGCCACCACGGGGTCGCTGCTCAAGGTGAAGTACCTGGTCACCTTCACCCAGTCCGGCGACTCGGCCCGCCGGCTGTCGCGGCTGCGCTCGGAGATCCCGCTGCTGGCCTTCACCCCCGACCCGGCCGTGCGCTCGCAGCTGGCCCTCGTCTGGGGGGTGGAGACGTTCACGACCGAGATGGTCGAGCACACCGACGAGATGGTGATGCAGGTCGACCGGACGCTGCTCGACGTGGGCCGCTGCCAGGAGGGCGACCTCGTGGTCATCGCGGCCGGGTCACCGCCCGGGTTGCCGGGGTCGCTCAACGCGATGCGCGTGCACCGGATGGGTGACGCCGTCTCGGGCCGGGCGCCGGCCTACCGCCGGCAGAACTCCTGACCTCCTGCGAGGAATGGTGCCGGGTGGGGGACTTGAACCCCCATGCCCTTTCGAGCGGCGCATTTTGAGTGCGCTGTGTCTGCCGATTCCACCAACCCGGCGTGGATGCCGCGACCGGATGTGAGCCTAACGGCAATTGGCCCCGGTCCGCGCACCGCGGGACCTCGCCGACTACTCTGAGTGTCATGACCACTGGTGAGTCCCCTTCGGACCTGGCGGACGAGGGCGCCGTTCTCGAGCCCACCGCCGACGCCGTCCCCACGGCCGACGTGACGGCGGAACCGGCGGCCGCCCCGGCCGGCCGGACCGTGCTGGTGGCCGAGGACGAGGCCTTGATCCGGCTCGACATCGTCGAGATGCTCCGCGAGTCCGGCTACACGGTGCTGGCCGAGGCCACCAACGGCGAGGAGGCGGTGAAGCTCGCCGAGGAGCACCGCCCTGACATCGTCGTCATGGACATCAAGATGCCGGTCCTCGACGGCATCTCGGCGGCCGAACGGATCGTCGGCGCAAAGATCGCCCCGGTGGTGCTGCTGACCGCGTTCTCCCAGCGTGAGCTGGTCGAACGGGCCTCCGAGGCCGGCGCGATGGCCTACGTCGTGAAGCCGTTCACGTCGGCCGACCTGGTGCCGGCCCTCGAGATCGCCCTGTCCCGCAACGCCCAGCTGAAGGCCCTCGAGGACGAGGTTGCCGACCTCGCCGAGCGGTTCGAGACGCGCAAGCTGGTCGACCGGGCCAAGGGCCTGCTGCAGGCCAAGTACGGGCTGACCGAGCCCGAGGCCTTCCGGTGGATCCAGAAGACCTCGATGGACAAGCGACTGACGATGAAGGACGTCGCCTCCGCCGTGATCGCCTCCGCCAACGAGGCCTGAGGCACGCCGGGTTAAGAGTTCGACGGTGCCCGTCCCCTGGACCGGGGGGCGGGCACCGCTTTCGTAACGCAGCGGAAACGACAACGTTGCCCGGTCAGAGGGCATATCCCCGGCACCTGCGGCGACACCGGAAATCTTCTAGGAAATCGTTGTCAAGCCTTGACCTTTCACCGCTCCGAGCCTGTTCTGCGCGCAACGCTGCGGTGGTAGCTTCACCGGCCAATAGCGCCCGCACAGTCGGTGCGGCGCGTAGGCGAAGAGGTAGGACATGGTGAAGCCGGTACGTGCGCTCGCCGTCGTCGTGGTCGCGACGCTCGCGGTCGCGGCCTGCGGGGGCGGTTCGAGCAGTGAGGGTGGCGACGGCAGCAAGACGCTCGTCATCTCGACCGACCTGCCGATGCAGGGGTCCAACAAGGACGCGTCGCAGTCCACCGTCGACGCGATCAAGCTCTACCTCGAGCAGCAGGGCAACAAGGCTGGCGACTACACCATCCAGCTGAAGCAGTACGACGACTCCACGGCCGCCACCGGCGCCTGGGACCCGGCGACCTGCTCGAAGAACGGCACCGACCACGTGGCCAACACCAACGAGGTGGCGGTCATGGGCACGCTGAACTCGGGTTGCGCCAAGCTGATCGTGCCGACCCTGAACCAGGACCCGGACGGCCCGATGCTCATGGTGTCGCACGCCAACACCAACGTCGGTCTGACCCAGAAGTACGACCCGGGCGAGCCCGAGAAGTACTTCCCGTCGGGTGAGCGTTCCTTCGCCCGCGTGGTCACCACCGACGACACCCAGGGTCTGGCCGACGCCCAGTTCGCGGCCGAGACGCTGAAGACCAAGTCGGTCTACGTCCTCAACGACAACCAGACCTACGGTCAGGGCGTCGCCAAGACCTTCGCCACCGCGGCCCAGGCGGCGGGCATCAAGGTCATCGCCAACGAGGCGATCGACCCCAAGGCCGCCAACTACACCGCGCTGATGCAGAAGATCAAGTCCTCGGGTGCGGACCTGATCTTCATGGGTGGCGTGTACGACGCCGGTAACGGCGGTCAGGTCATCAAGGACAAGGTCTCCGTCCTCGGCAAGAACGACGGCAAGGTCAAGTTCATGGCCCCCGACGGCTGGACTGGCTACACCGACTTCCTGAAGCAGCCCGAGTCGGAGGGTGTCTACCTCTCCTTCGCCGGCCTCGCCAGCGACGTGCTGCTGAAGACCCCGGGCGCGGGCCAGAAGTTCCTGGAGGCCTACAAGGCGAAGTACGGCGCCGACCCGGTCGGCTCGTACCCGCTGTACGGCGTGGCGGCGGTCCAGGTCATCCTGGCCGCCATCGCCAAGTCGGACGGCACCCGCAAGGGTGTCCGGGACGCGGTGTTCGAGGGTGACGGGATCACGATCCCCGCCGCCGAGTCCGTCCTGGGCAAGGACATCAAGATCGACCCGGCCACCGGTGACACCAACAACAAGGACATCTCCATCGAGCTCGTCAAGAGTGGCAAGGAGACGTTCCTGAAGGCCCAGGCCGTCAGCTGACGACCTGCTGAACGACGGACGGCGGGGGCCGGGCTTCGATTCCGGCCCCCGCCGTCCTGCAACTCGCGGAAAGTCGTGGGCTCCAACAATTCTGCGGCAAGGAAGGCACCCAGCAGATGGCACAGGCAACGGTCGAGGAAGTCGAGGCCACACCGCCTCGGCGGGCGGGCGACATCGTCGTCCCCGTCATCGGGTTCGCACTCCTGGGGCTGGCCGCCCTGTGGCTGATCGTCGAGTTCGTCGGCCAGCCGTCGCAGTTCACCGAGTACACGCTGGCGGGGCTGAACAACGGGGCGCTCTACGCCCTGATCGCCCTGGGCTACACGCTCGTCTACGGCATCATCGAGCTGATCAACTTCTCCCACGGTGACCTGTTCATGCTGTCCACCGTGGTCAGCGGCATCGTCGCCGTCACCCTCCTCGGCGCCGCTTCGACCATCTCCGTGGGCTCGATCGTCGCGGTGTTCGTCGCGCTGGTGGTCGCCATGTTCGCGGCCGCGGCCGTCAACACCACCGCCGAACGGGTCGCCTACCGGCGGCTGCGCCGGGCCCCGAAGCTCGCCCCGCTGATCACGGCGGTCGGCCTGAGCTTCATCTACCAGTGGCTCGGACAGCAGTCCTGGATGAGTGGTTCGGCTCCCAAGAACTGGCCGAGCCTGCTGCGCAACCGTTCCTTCGAGGTCGGAAACGTGACGGTGCCCTGGGGCACCGTCATCGTCATCGCGGTCACCATCCCGCTGCTGCTCGGGCTGACCTACATCGTCCAGAGCACCCGCCAGGGCAAGGCCATGCGGGCCACCGCGCAGGACCAGGACGCCGCCCGCCTGATGGGCATCGACGTGGACCGCACGATCGCCTTCACCTTCGCTCTCGGTGGCGCCATGGCCGGGGCGGCCGGCCTGCTGTGGCTGGAGTCGGTGGCGACCACGCGCTACGACGCGGGTTTCAAGCTCGGCCTGATCGCCTTCACCGCGGCGGTTCTGGGCGGCATCGGCAACCTGAACGGCGCCGTGCTGGGCGGGTTCCTGATCGGCCTGATCGAAGCCTGGAACGACGGTCTCGGCCTGGGGCCGAACTGGTCGAACAGCGTCGTGTTCACGATCCTCATCGCGCTGATGGTGTTCCGGCCCGAAGGCATCCTCGGCAACGCGACGACGGAGAAGGTGTGACGTGACGACCACTACGGACACCACCAACGGCAACGGTCCCGGCAGCGGCAGCGGCAGCGGCAGCGGCAACGGGGCCTCGTCCGCCGGCCCGGTCGGCTGGCTGCGGGAGCGGGCCTGGCCGATCGGGTTCCTGATCGCCGCGCTGCTGATCTTCTCGCTGTATCAGTGGGTCGTGCCTAACTCCTCGCCGGAGTTCAAGGACTTCATCCGCGGCTGGTTCAACCAGGCCGCCATCAACGAGTGCATCATCTGGGTCATCTTCGCCCTCGGCCTGAACATCGTGGTCGGGTATGCGGGCCTGCTCGACCTCGGATACGTGGCCTTCTGGGCGCTGGGCGGCTACTTCGCAGGTTGGGTGATGTCGCCGTTCTTCAACCAGGTCAAGATCAACTTCCTGGGCAACCCCTGGCCCGGGCAGGAACGCGGCATCCACCTCAGCTTCTGGTTGGTGCTGCCGCTGGCCGGCCTGTTCTGCGCTCTGTGGGGCGTACTGATCGGCGCCCCGACCCTGCGGCTCAAGGGCGACTACCTGGCCATCGTGACCCTCGGGTTCGGCGAGATCATCCCGCAGATCTTCATGAACGCCGAGGACATCAAGGGCTTCAACCTGAGCAACGGGGTCAAGGGCATCAGCCCGGTCGACCGGATCACCCTCGGGCCGCTGTCGAACATCCCGAACGTCCCCGAGCAGCTGGGCCCCTTCAACCTGAACGCCAAGTTCGTGATCTTCTGCCTGTTGGCCGCCTTCTGCATGTTCGTCTCGCTGCGGATCCGCGAGGGGCGGCTGGGCCGGGCCTGGCTGGCCATCCGCGAGGACGAACTGGCGGCCAGCATGATGGGCGTCCCGCTGATGCGGACCAAGCTCGCCGCCTACGCGGTCGGGGCGTCCGCCGGCGGGATCGGGGGCGTGGCCTATGCCGAGCACGTCAACGGCGTCCTGCCCGACACCTTCAAGTTCTCCGCCTCCATCACCCTGTTGGCAATGGTCGTGCTGGGCGGGATGGGCAACGTCTGGGGTGTCACCCTCGGGGCCGTGCTGATCGCCTGGATCAACAACACGGGTCTGGCCCAGTTCGGTGACACCGTCAACAGCACGCTCGGGACGAACATCAACTTCCCGGCCCAGAACTTCCTGCTCTTCGGGTTGATCCTGGTGCTGATGATGCTGTTCCGGCGCGAAGGCCTGCTGCCCGAGGCCCGCACGAGGCAGGTGCTCCAGGAACCGGAGCGTGGTGAGGTCGAAGCGGTCGGGGCCGACCTGGAAGGAGACCCGGTATGACCGTCGAGGAGACCGCGGCACCGGCGGGCGCGCCGTTGTCGGACGTCAACCGCATCAGCGCGGAACGCATCACGATCCGGTTCGGCGGGCTGACCGCCGTCGACGACGTGTCGTTCACCGTCCCGGACAAGTCGGTGGTCAGCCTGATCGGCCCCAACGGGGCGGGCAAGACCACGTTCTTCAACGTCCTCACCGGGTTGTACCGCCCGACGCTGGGCCGGGTCTTCCTGGACGGCAAGGACGTCACCGCGCTGCCCCCGCACCGGATCGCGCAGGTCGGGCTGGCCCGGACGTTCCAGAACATCCGGCTGTTCAACCTCATGACGGCCGAGGAGAACGTCATGGTGGCGATGCACTCGCACATGAAGTCCGGCATCGTCGGCACCGTGCTGCGCACCCCCCGGCAGCGCCGTGAGGAGCGCGAGGGCAAGGAGTTCGCCCGCGAACTGCTCGACTACGTCGGCATCGGCAAGACCCGTGACGAGTACGCGCGCAACCTCTCCTACGGCGACCAGCGCCGGCTCGAGGTTGCGCGGGCTCTCGCGCTGCGGCCGAAGGTCCTGCTGCTGGACGAGCCGACGGCGGGCATGAACCCGCAGGAGTCGGCCCAGTTCGTGCAGTTCGTCCGCAAGGTGCGCACCGACTACGACGTCTCGGTCCTGCTGATCGAGCACGACATGAGCGTCGTCATGGAGGTCAGTGAGCGGATCACGGTGCTCGACCGGGGAACGAAGATCGCCGAGGGTCTGCCCCAGGAGATCCGCGAGAACGAGCAGGTCATCGAGGCGTACCTGGGTAAGACCGGGACCGAGGGATACGGGGTGGACCTGTGACCACGTCGACCGAGGGCAAGCCGGCCGCCCGCAAGACCGGTGAGGACCTGCTCGTCGTCGAGGACCTGCACGTCAGTTACGGCGCGATCGCCGCGGTCAAGGGCATCTCGCTCAAGGTCAAGCCAGGGGAGATCGTCGCGCTGGTCGGCTCCAACGGGGCCGGCAAGTCGACGACCCTGCGCACCATCTCCGGCCTGATCCGGCCGAAGTCGGGCAGCGTCGTGTTCGAGGGCAAGAACCTGGTCGGCGTGCCCGGCCACAAGGTCGTCGGTGCGGGCATCACGCAGTCACCCGAGGGCCGGCGGATCTTCCCGAAGATGACAGTCCACGAGAACCTCGAGCTGGGCGCCTTCCTGCGCAACGACAAGGCGGAGATCGAGGCCGACCTCGATCGCGTGCTCGAGCTCTTCCCACGGCTCAAGGAACGCATCAGCCAGAAGGCGGGCACCATGTCCGGCGGTGAGCAGCAGATGCTCGCGGTCGGCCGGGCCCTGATGGGGCGGCCGCACCTGCTGCTGCTCGACGAGCCGTCGATGGGCCTCGCCCCGGTGCTGGTCGACCTGATCTTCGACACGATCCGGACGATCCGGGACCAGGGCACGACGGTCATGGTCGTCGAGCAGAACGCCCTCGCGGCGCTGCGGATCGGCGACTACGCCTACGTCCTGGAGACCGGGCAGGTGAAGACCGAGGGCCTGGCCCGCGACCTGCTCAACGACCCCGAGGTGATCAACGCCTACCTCGGCGGCTGACCCCAGGTCGTGATCAAGGAATTCGTTCCACGGCCCCGGAGCGGAAGCTCCGGGGCCGTCGTCCCTGCCGTGCAATGAATTCCTTGATCACGACCACAGTGAGGCCACGACCACGGTGCGTAGGCAGGGGTGTTGTCGAGGCGGGAATCCACCGCCGAAGGCATCGGTAGAGGTTCGATCAGATGACGTTTTCCGTCGTCTGTCCCGCTACGGCCCGGATCGGCCGTAGCATTCCGAGAGTCGTTCCGGGGGGACCCGGGACGGCGGGTCGAGAAGAGAGTTCGGCACCGTCCGACGGGGAGTCCGACAGGAGGTTGACCGTGTCCCGCGTGGCGATCGAGGTACTCACCGCCGGCCCGGACGAACTCGCCGACGTCCTACGGCTGTGGTCCGACGCGCGCGACGAGATGGTCCGCCTCGGCCGCGCCACCGCCCCCGTCGAGCAGATCGCCCCCCGCTTGGAGCAGGGCATCCGGGACGGCCGGCTGGAGGTCCTCCTGGCTCGTCGGGAGGGGCGTGCCGTCGGCTTCGTCGTCCTGCGCGAGACGCCGCTGAGCTTCCTGCTGGAACCGTCCCTGTCGATCGACGAGCTGTTCGTCGCCCATGAGCACCGCCGCCACGGGGTGGCCCGCGCGATCCTCACCCACGTCGCCAGCCGGGCCGAGGCCAGCGGGGCCGACCAGATCGTCTCGAGCGTGAACCCGTTGGCCCGCGAGACGCACCGCTTCTTCGCCCGCCTGGGCTTCGCCCCGCTGACCGTACGCCGGGCCGTCGCGCCCGCCGTCCTGCGCCGTCGGCTGTGCGGTGACGCGCCCCGTGGGGCGCTGGAGGACCTGCTCTCGCGGCGACGGTCGATGCGGGCCCGAGGGCGCCGCCGTCCGCTGGGGGTCGAGGAGTACCCGGCCGGCGGCCCCGACGCGGCGGCCGGCTGGGGCTGAAAAAAGCTCTCCTAGGAGCGCATCTCGCGCAGGGTGCAGGTGATCCGGGCGGTGCACACCGCTCGGCCCTGTTCGTCGGTGATGGACACCTGGTAGGTCGCCACGCTGCCCCCGAGGTGCACGGGCGTCGCCGTCCCGGTGACGGTCCCCGACGTGACGCCCCGGTGGTGCGTGGCGTTGATGTCGACCCCCATCGCGATCTTTCCCATCGTCATCGCGTGCAGCGCCGCACCGGTCGAGCCCAGGCTCTCGGCGAGGACGCAGGAGGCGCCGCCGTGCAGCAGGCCGTAGGGCTGGGTGTTGCCCTCGACCGGCATCGTCGCCACGACCTTCTCGGCCGAGGCCTCCAGGATCTGCACGCCCATCGTCCGGTTCAACGCGCCCAACGGGTCGGAGGTACCGGGAAACAGCTGGTTGTCGGACATGGGTCATAGGGTGGCACCCGTGAGCGAGAGCGTTGCACCCGGCCGTCCGAGACTGCTCCTGATCGACGGTCACTCGATGGCCTACCGGGCGTTCTTCGCGCTGCCGGTCGAGAACTTCTCCACGACGACGGGGCAGACGACCAACGCGGTCTACGGCTTCACCTCGATGCTCATCAACATGCTGCGCGACGAGGCGCCCGACCACGTCTGCGTCGCGTTCGACGTGTCCCGCCAGACCTTCCGCACCGAGACGTACGCCGAGTACAAGGGCAACCGCAGCTCCTCACCGGCCGAGTTCTCCGGGCAGGTCTCGCTCATCAAGGAGGTCCTTGCGGCCCTGCGCATCCCGACCGTGGAGGTGCCCGGCTACGAGGCCGACGACATCATCGCCACCCTGTCGACGCAGGCCGGTCGCGAGGAGTTCGATGTTCTGATCTGTTCCGGCGACCGTGACTGCCTGCAGCTGGTCACCGAGAACGTCACCGTGCTCTACCCGCGCAAGGGCGTCTCCGACATGGCCCGGATGACGCCGGAGGCGGTGCTGGAGAAGTACGGCGTGCCGCCCGAGCGGTACCCCGACCTGGCCGCGCTGGTCGGGGAGACGAGCGACAACCTCCCGGGCATCCCGGGGGTCGGCCCGAAGACGGCCGCCAAGTGGATCGGCATGTACGGCGACCTCGACGGGGTGATCGGCGCGGCCGGCGAGGTGAAGGGCAAGGCCGGTGAGAACCTGCGCGCCCACCTCGACCAGGTGATCGTGAACCGCCGCGTCAACGGGCTGGTCCGCGACCTGGAGCTGCCCCTGACCCCGCAGCAGCTGCGGCTGCCGGGCTGGGACCGCGAGGAGGTGCACAAGCTGTTCGACGGCCTCGAGTTCCGGGTGCTGCGCGAGCGGCTGTTCGAGACGTTGAAGAGCCCCGAGCCCGAGGCCGAGGGCGGGTTCGAGCTCACCGGGGAACGGTTGGGCGAGGGCACCGTCGGGCCGTGGCTCGAGGCCCACGCCACGGGCGTCGTCGGGCTGCACCTGCTGGGTGGCTGGCGGGCGGGGCGGGGCGACGCCCGGGCCTTGGCGGTCGCCACGCCGGAGGCCTCCGAGGGAGATGGTGAGGGGGCGGCGGGCGCGGCGGCGTTCATGGACCTTGAGACGGTCGCCCCGGGCGACCTCGCGGCCCTCTCCGCCTGGCTCGCGGACCCGTTGCGGCACAAGGTGTTCCACGACGCCAAGGGGCCGCTCGGCGCCCTGGCCCAGCGCGGCCTGCCGGTCGCGGGCGTGCTCGGTGACACGGCCCTGGCCGCCTACCTGTGCCGGCCCGACCAGCGCAGCTACGACCTGGGCGACCTCACCCTCCGCCACCTGGGCCGTGAGCTGAAGGTGGAGGCGGAGGACGACGGCCAGCTGACGCTCGACGTCTCGGAGGGC
Organism: Spongisporangium articulatum; assembly: GCF_044465595.1. Taxonomy (NCBI): domain Bacteria; kingdom Bacillati; phylum Actinomycetota; class Actinomycetes; order Kineosporiales; family Kineosporiaceae; genus Spongisporangium; species Spongisporangium articulatum. Next base: position 177,998 of record NZ_JBITLV010000006.1, read on the forward strand.
CCCGACGAGGCCGAGGTGGCGATGGTGCACGCGCGCGCCGTCATCGACCTGTGGCAGTCGCTGCAGCCGGAGCTGCACGAGCGCAACGCGGCCGACCTGCTCACCACGCTCGAGCTGCCGCTGGTGCCGGTGCTGCAGGAGATGGAGGAGGTCGGCATCGCCGTCGACACCGACGCGCTGTCCGACCTCGAGGCGCACTTCGCCGCCGCCGTCTCGGACGCCGCGAAGGAGGCGTTCGCCGTCATCGGCACGGAGATCAACCTCGGGTCGCCGAAGCAGCTGCAGACCGTGCTGTTCGACCAGCTCGGCATGCCGAAGACCAAACGCACCAAGACCGGGTACACGACGGACGCCGACGCGCTGGCCGAGCTGTACGGCAAGACGGAGCACCCGTTCCTGCTCCACCTGTTGCGCCACCGCGACGCGTCGCGGTTGCGCCAGACCGTCGAGGGCCTGCTGAAGTCCGTGGCGGACGACGGGCGCATCCACACCACCTACCAGCAGACGATCGCCGCGACCGGCCGGTTGAGCAGCACCGACCCGAACCTGCAGAACATCCCGATCCGCACCGAGGAGGGGCGGCGCATCCGCGAGACGTTCGTGGTCGGGCCGGCCGGCGAGTGCCTGCTGACCGCCGACTACTCGCAGATCGAGATGCGGATCATGGCCCACCTGTCGGGTGACGAGGGTCTGATCGAGGCGTTCCGCTCCGGCGAGGACCTGCACCGGTTCGTCGGCTCACGGGTCTTCGGCGTGGAACCGGCCGACGTCACGGCCGAGATGCGCTCGAAGATCAAGGCGATGTCGTACGGGCTGGCCTACGGACTGTCGGCGTACGGGCTGTCGCGGCAGCTGACCATCACCCCGAGCGAGGCGCAGGGCCTGATGGACGACTACTTCGACCGCTTCGGCGGGGTGCGCGACTTCCTGCGCGGCGTCGTCGACGAGGCCCGCCGCACCGGTTACACGCAGACCATCCTCGGTCGGCGGCGGTACCTGCCCGACCTGACCAGCGACAACCGGCAGCGCCGCGAGGCCGCCGAGCGGATGGCCCTGAACGCGCCGATCCAGGGCTCGGCGGCCGACATCATCAAGGTCGCGATGCTCGACGTCGACCGTGCGCTGCGCGACCGGGAGCTGAAGTCGCGGTTGCTGCTCCAGGTGCACGACGAGCTGGTGTTCGAGGTGGCGCCGGGGGAGCGGGCCGTGGTCGAGGAGCTGACGGTGCAGGCGATGAGCGGTGCGGCGGAGCTGACCGTGCCGCTGGACGTCTCCGTCGGCGTCGGCCGCTCGTGGCACGAGGCCGCGCACTGAACGAGTTCCGGAACGAGGCCGTGACCGAGGCGGCGTCCGGCCCGCGGCGGCGCACGGTCCGGACGGCGGTCCCCCTGCTCTTCTCGCTCGCCGTCGCCGCCGTGGTGCTGGGCCCGATGCTGGCTCCCGGCTACCCGTTGCGCGTCGACCTGGTGTCCGTGCCGCGGCCGGTGCTGGGCCTGGACCAGCTCGGGCTGGGGGACCGGCTGCCCCGCGCCGTTCCGTTGGACTCGGTCGTGGCCCTGCTGGCCACGGTCTGGCCGGACGCCTGGCTCACCCAGGCCGCCGCGCTGCTCACCCTGACGCTGGCCGGCTGGGGCGCGGCCCGGCTGGTCGCCCTGACCCGCGGCGACGGCCTCGCCGGGCTGCCCGCCCAGCTGGTCGCCGCCGCCGTGGCCATCTGGAACCCGTTCGTGATGGAGCAGCTGGCCATCGGGCACGTCCCGCACCTCGTCGCGTACGCGGCCCTGCCCTGGATCGTGCTCGGGGCGGTGCGCGGGCGCTGGGCCGGGGCGGTGTTCGCCGCCGGGCTGGGCTCGGTCACCCCGGGCGGGGGCGTGCTGTGCCTGCTGGTCGTCGTCCTGACCGCCGCGGCGGGGGCCGGGACGCGCCGGGCACGGGCCGCGGCGGTCACGGCCACCGTCGTCCTGCAGCTGCCCTGGTTGGTCGCCTCGCTCGTGCATCCCGGCCTGGCCGCGGGTGGGGAGGAGACCGCGGGGCTGACCGACTTCTCGGTGGTCGCGGAGAGCGGGCTCGGCCGGGTGGTCGACGTCCTCGGGCTGGGCGGGATGTGGAACCAGGCGGTCGTACCCGACTCGCGGGCCACGATTCTCGGGCCGGCCGGAACGGTCCTCCTGCTGGGGCTCGCGCTGTCCGGCGCCCTCGCGCTGTGGCGGGCCGGCGGCTGGCCGCGGCGGTGGACGACGGTGGTCGGGCTGGGCGCCGCCGTGGGCTACCTGGTGGCACTCCTGCCGGTCCTGCCGGGCGGTACCGCGCTGCTGCGGGGGCTGGTGGAACTCGTGCCCGGCGCCGGGTTGCTGCGCGACGGGCACCGGTGGTTGGCCGCGCCCGCTCTGCTGATCGCCGTCCTGGCCGGGCACGGGACGGCGGGCCTGGCCACCGCGGTCGGCCTGCGGGGACGGGCGGCCGGCGGGACGGAGGCCGACCTGGCCGGAACGGTGACGCGCTGGGCCACGGCCGGGCTGGCGGGCGCGCTGCTGTTCGCGACGATGCCGGACCTGGCCTACGGCCTCGGTGGCCGGTTGCGCGCCGCGCACTACCCGGCCGAGTGGCAGGTCGTCCGCGAACACCTCGACCGGCAGCCCGACGACGCCCGGCTCCTGGTCGTCCCGTTCCAGCCGTTCCGGCAGTTCCCGTGGACCGGACCGACCCAGGTGCTCGACCCGGCCCCCCGGGTCCTGCCGCGCCGGACGATCGTCTCCGACGCGCTGACCGTCGACGGCACCCGCCTGCCCGCCGAGGGCGAGGCCGCCCGGGCCGTCCAGCGGCTCCTGGCCGAGACGGCGCAGAGCACACCGGAGGAGACCGCGCAGGCGTGGGGCCTGCTGTTGCGCCGACTCGACGTCGGGTGGGTGCTGGTGGAGCGGCAGACGCCGGGCGTCGTCCCGCCCGTGCCCGCCGGTTTCGCGTACGTCCTGAGTACGCCGACGCTCGCCCTGCTCCGGACGACCGGCCCGATGCCGAACGCTCCCGCCGTCGCGACGTGGCGGGTGGTGGCCGTGGTCGGCGCCCACGGGCTGGCCGGGGTCACACTGGTGACGGCGGCCGGCCTGGCGCTCGGTCGCCGACGCCGTCACTACGCAGCGCAACGATCACTCACTGTTAGCATTTGACACCGCTTAAGGGCGATATTACGTGTGTGGTGGCCCCCATTCCGGTCACCGACTGCTAACGTTGCTACCGGCCAGTCGGACAGGTATTGCAGGAGGCACGATGAAGGGCCGTCGCGAGCGCGGCGCCATCGGGATGGCGGTCATCGCCCCCATCGCGGCAGCGATCATCGGTGGTGGAGTGGCGATCCTGGGTGCGACCCAGATCGTGAACCTGGCCCCCTCGAACTCCGACCCGGGCCCGGCCGCCCAGAACCTGACGCCGACCGACGTCCAGTACGGCGAGACGGCCAAGTAGCAGCCCCAGACCTCACGAAGCCCCGCGACCCTCCAGGGTCGCGGGGCTTCGTCGTGGTGGGTGAACCGGGCCTTGGCGGGTGCGACGGGCGCACCTACTCCGACTCGGTGCGGGCCTCCTGCTCGGCGGCCGCCTCCAGGGTCGTGAGGTCCACCAGGGTGCCGTCGGCGTGGCGCGACGGGTCCCGGAGATCGACGACGATGCTGCCGTCGTCCCGCCGATGCATCCGGACGCCGTCGGTGACCCGCTGGTTCGGCGCGGCCGTCGGGTCCACCACGCTGGTCGGGGGCAGCCCGGCGGCGGCCCGCCGCAGCAGCAGGTGCATGGAGGTGGACGCCGTCCGCCAGCTGAAGTGGCCGCCGTGGGCCCGGGCGGCGTCCCCCAGGGCCTCGCGGTGGGCCCGGTCGCGCAGCAGGGCGCGGGTGGCCTCGACGAGCCCGTCGAGGTCGTCGACGAGGAGGCCGGTCCGGCCGTGGCTGATCGACTCGGCGAGCCCGCCCGCGCTGGCGTAGGCGATGGCCGGGACGCCGTGGGCGCCCGCCTCGACGACCATCAGGCCCCACCCCTCCTTGACCGAGGGGGCGAGCATCAGCCAGGAGCGGGCCAGCAGCTCCTCCTTGGTCGTCTCGTCGACGAACCCGGTGAAGTGCACGTCGTCGGCCACCCCGAGCCGGGCGGCCTCGGCCTCGAGCTCCTCGCGCCACCAGCCGTCGCCGATCACCCGCAGGTTCAGCCCGGGGAACTCGTCGCGCAGCACGGCCAGCACCTGCAGGGCGTGCTCGACCCGCTTGTGCGGGACCAGCCGGCCGAGCACGACCAGGCTCGGGTCGACATCCCGCGGCACGCCGAAACCGGCCGGTACGGGCCGGGTCCCGTTGTGGACGACGGCGATCGCGGGCTCGGCGACGCCCAGCCCGACCAGTTCCTGGCGGGTCACGTCGGAGACGGCGACGTACTGGCAGCCGCGGTGCACCCGCGGCGACAGCCGGGACTCCAGGGCCCAACCGACAGCGGCCATCGCCCGCCCGAACACGACGCCCCACTGCTCGCGGTGCACGTGGTGGACGAGGACGACGACGGGCCGCCCGGCCACCAGCCGGGCGAAGAACGGGATGCCGTTGTGGACGTCGATGACGACGTCGGGCCCCTTCCCACGCAGCCGTTGGCCGAGCAGCCGGAGCAGGGCCGCCGGGTACACGCTCCAGCGGCCACCGGCATGCCGGAACAGGATCCCGTCGCGCCGCAGCCGCCGCGGGACGCCCGGGTGCTTGGAGCAGAGCACCTCGACCCGGCAGCCGTCCGCGACCAGGTCGGCCGCGATGCGCTCGATGTACCGCTCGGACCCGCCGCCCTCGGGATGCGTGGTGTCGCGCCAGTTGAGTACTGCGACCCTGAGCGGGCGAGTCTGCACGTACTCCTCCTTCTGCGGCCTCGACATCTGCGGCAGCGACGATCGAGCACATCCTTGTGCCGTAAGCTCCCGCCGATGTCCGGCATGACGCGAGGTGACGAACGTTACGGCGCCCTCGGTACGCTCCGCTACCTACAGGTAGCTTTTTAGCCCATGTCGGCTACCCGACCGTCACCCGACGCGACCGACGGCCCCGCGCTCCCGCCCATGGGGTCGCTGGCCCGTAGCGTTGCGTTGTTCCAGGCCTTCCGGGTCGAGCAGACCGACCCCGACCGCTTCTACTCGCTGCTGGCCGCCGACACGGTGCGGGAGATCGGCCGGTACGGGCCCCTGGCGGGCCGTTCCATCGTGGACGTCGGGGGCGGACCGGGATATTTCGCCGACGCCTTCCGGGCGGCGGGCGCTCGCTACGCGGGGATCGACCCCGACGTCGGCGAGCTGAGCCTGCGCGGCGACACGCCGGAGGGCTTCCTGCGGGCCTCAGGACTCCAGCTGCCCCTGGCCGACGGCCGGCTCGACCTGTGCATCTCGAGCAACGTCCTCGAGCACGTGCCGGACCCGCGACGGATGGCCTCGGAGATGGTCCGGGTGGTGCGCCCGGGCGGATTGGTCTGGCTGTCCTGGACGACGTGGCTGTCGCCCTGGGGCGGGCACGAGACGGCGCCGTGGCACTTCCTGGGCGGCCGGTACGCCGCCGACCGGTTCGCGGCGAAGCACGGGCGACGCCCCAAGAACGACTTCGGCCGGTCGCTGTTCAACTGCTCGGCCGAGGAGATGGTGCGCTGGGCCAAGGCCACGCAGCGGGCCGGGACGGCGTCCGTCCTCGACATCCGCCCGCGGTACCACCCGGCCTGGGCGAAGTGGATGGCCCGGGTGCCGGGGTTGCGCGAGACGTTCTGCTGGAACGTCGTCATCGTGCTGCGCAAGACGTGAGCCACCGGTGAACCGCCCATGAGCCCCTCCGCGCAGCCCTCGACGCAGCCCCTGACGCAGCGCCAGCGACTGCACCTGCTCGCGGTCAGCGTCGCCCTGACGGCGCTCGCGTTCGTCCAGGCACCGGGCCAGATCGCCCCGGACACCAAGGCCGACCTGAGCATCGACCCGCTGGGCTTCCTGCTGCGCGCGGGCCACCTGTGGGAGCCGCTGGGCGACTCCGGTCAGCTGCAGAACCAGGCCTACGGCTACTTCCTGCCGATGGGCCCGTTCTACGTCGCCGGCCACCTGCTCGGCTTCCCGGCCTGGATGGTGCAGCGGGCCTGGTGGGCCGTCGTCCTGCTGGTCGCGTTCCACGGCCTGTACCGGCTGTGCCGGCGGCTCGACATCGGCACCCACCCGATCCAGATCATCGCGGCGCTGACGTTCGCCCTCAGCCCGCGCATGATCACCGAGGTCGGGCCGGTCAGCATCGAGGCCTGGCCGATGGCCATGGCGCCCTGGGTGCTCGCCCCGCTGGTGAAGGTGCGCCGCGGCGGGGAGGTCACGGCCGCGGCCCGGTCGGGCCTGATGATCGCGCTGTGCGGCGGGGTCAACGCGGTGGCCGTGGGCGCCGTCCTGCCCCTGCCGGTCTGGTGGTTGATGACCCGCGAGAAGGGGCCCGTACGCCGCTCGCTGGCCCGCTGGTGGTCCCTGGCCGCCGTCCTGGCCACCTTCTGGTGGGTGGGGCCGCTCCTGCTGCTCGGCCGCTACAGCCCACCGTTCCTCGACTGGGTGGAGAGCTCCGCCGTCAGCACCTCGAAGGGCAGCCTGACCGGTGCCTTCCGGGGGACGACGCAGTGGGTGGCCTGGCTGGCCGTCCCGGAACCGTTGTGGCGCTCGGGTTTCGCGGTCATCACCTCGCCCGGCGGCGTCCTGCTGACCTGGGTGCTGCTGGTCATCTCGCTGGTCGGGATGTTCCGCCCGGACACCCCGCACCGCCGGTTCCTGGTCGGCGGCTGCATCGGCGGCCTGGCGCTGCTCACCCTCGGGCACACCGGCCCCTTCACGGCCCCGTGGTCGGCGGCCGTCCAGACGTTCCTCGACAACGGCGGCGCCCCGCTGCGCAACACCCACAAGTTCGACCTGGTGCTGCGCGTGCCGATGGCCCTGGCCCTGGCCCACGCGCTGAGCAAGGTGAACATCCCGGCCGTGCGGATCAGCGGGCTGCCGTCGATCCCGCGGGGGCCGCGGATCGCCCAGTTCATCGCCGTGTGCGCCCTCGTCGGGAGTGCGGCGCCCGCGCTGGCCGGTCAGCTGCCCGCGCAGGGCAGCTTCACCGGCGTCCCGAACTACTGGCGCCAGGCCGCGGCCTGGCTGGAGACGCACCAGGCCCAGGACGGCGGCCGCACCCTGATCGTGCCCGGGTCGTCCTTCGCCACGAGCATCTGGGGCGACCCGCACGACGAGCCGTTCCAGGCCCTGGCCCGGACCAGCTGGGCCACCCGTTCGAGCGTCCCGCTGTCGTCGGCAGGCAACATCCGGGTGCTCAACACGATCGAAGAGCAGCTCGAGACCGGCCGTGGCTCACCGGGTCTCGCCGAGTACCTGGCCCGCGCCGGGATCTCCCGGATCCTGCTGCGTTCGGACCTGCAGCGCTCGTTCACGCCCGGCTCGCCGCCGCTGCCGGTGACGGTGCGCTCGGCGCTCAAGGCCTCTCCGGGGCTGAAACCGGTGGCCCGGTTCGGTCCGCAGCTGCAGGGCACCCGGAACATCTTCCAGGTCGCGGACGACGGGCTCGACGTCGCGCAGTCGGCGATCGAGATCTGGGACGTGACGCCGTCCGCACGGCTCGCCGACGTCCTGCCCGCCTCGGGGGCGGTGAAGGTCCAGGGTGGCCCCGAGGCCCTCCTGGCGCTGGCCGACGCCGACCAGCTCGACGACCGGCCCGTCGTCCTCGAGGGTGACCCGCTGGCCCCCCAGCTGCAGGACGCCCCGCTGGTGGCCACCGACGGCGTGCAGCGGCGGGAGGCGAACTTCGCCCAGGTCCGGGACAACTACTCGTTGGTCATGACCGCGGACCAGCCGTACGTGAACAAGCGCAAGGTGCACGACTGGCTGCCGTTCGACACGACCGAGGTCACCGCCCGCTACAGCGGGATCTCGGGGGTCAGCACGTCGACCGAGGCCGGCACCACGACGGGCGGCTGGTACGCCCTGGACGGCGACAGCTCGACCGCCTGGACGAGCGGCCGGTTCGCGGTCGACCAGTGGATCTCCGTCACCTTCCCGGACCGGGTCGGCTTCACGCAGCCGTTGCAGGTCACCTTCAGCTCGACGGGTGCGCGCGTGTCCGCGGTCGAGGTGATCACCGACTCGGGGGCCGAGACCTCGACGCTCAACCCCGAGGGCGCCGGGACGGCGCAGTCGGTCCGCATCCCGGCGGGAGCGACGCGCACGCTCAAGCTCCGCATCGCCGGTGTGCCGGAGGGGGGCAACGACGAACTGCTGCCGGTGAGCCTCTCCGCCCTACGGCTCCCCGGGATCACGCCCACCCGGACCTACGTGATGCCCCGGACCACGGGCACCCCGTCGGTGATCTCGCTGCGCTCGGCCCGGGACGGCGTCGACGGCTGCATGTTCACCGACAACGACGCCCTCTGTTCGCCGAGACTCGTCCAGCAGAGCCAGGACTCGGACATCGACCGCACGGTCACGCTGCCCGCGACCGCCGACTACGCGGCCGTCGGCACGGCCCGGTTGAAGGCGACCGCGCAGCTCGACGACCTGCTCGTGCCGTCGCAGAACGCGATGACGGCCACCGCGTCGTCGCGGCGCACCCTGGAGCCGGCCGGCCGCCCGCAGGCCGCCGTCGACCGTGACCCGTCCACCGCCTGGATCGCCGGCATCAACGACCTCACCCCGACCCTGACCATCTCGTGGCCGGGGAAGCGAGTCGTCGACCGGTTGCGATGGCAGGTCAGCCCGGTCCTGGCGGCGTCGAAGCCGGCCAGCCTGGAGGTGCGGATCGGGAACCGGAGCACCACCGTCGAACCCGACGACGACGGCTGGATCAGCTTCCCGCGGGCCACCACCGACCGGATCACCCTGATCGTGCGGGGCGTGATCGGCCTGCAGTCCCTCGACCGGGTCTCCGGGTTCCCGGTGAACCTGCCCGTGGGGGCCAGCGAGATCGTCGTGCCGGGCTCGGCCGACACCACCCGGATCCCTCTGCCCGCCTACCGGACCGTGCAACTGTCCTGTGGTTCCGGCCCGGCCCTGGACGTCAACGGGCAGAGCATCCAGACCCGGCTGACCGGCACGACCGACCAGGTGCTGCGCCGCGCACCGATGACCGTGCGCCTGTGCAGTGCGATGCCGGCCCTGCGCGCGGGGGAGAACCGGATCGTCCTGCAGGAGAGCGACACCGTCACGCCCGAGTCGCTGACGATGGTCCCGGCCAGTACGGGTGCGCGCCTGCCGCAGACCACCGCCGCCCCCACGCCGGTGGTGGACGACCTGTCCCAGGAGCACCGCACCGTCCAGGTCACCCCCGGGTCCGGGGCCCAGATCCTCGTGGTGCACGAGAACTTCAACGCCGGCTGGCGGGCCGAGCTCAAGGGTCGGCAACTCGAGACCATCCGGCTCGACGGTTGGCAGCAGGGGTACGTCGTGCCCGCCGGGCAGGGCGGCACGGTCGACCTGCGGTTCACCCCGGGCCGCCCCTACCGGCTCATCCTGATCACCGGGATGCTGATGGTCGCCCTGCTGGCCGCGATGGCGTTCCCGCGCCGGCGTCGCCGCCCGGCCCCGGGTTCGCCCGACGGCCGGGCCGTGGCCGCCGTCCAGCCGCCCGGGGGTCGGGCCGCGGCGCGCCGGGCCCGCCGGGCGCTGAGCGTCACCCTCGAGGAGGCGCCCGGCCGGTTCACCGACGGTCTGCTCGCCGCGGGCGCCCTCGTCTTCATGACCGGGTTGTGGGGGGTCGGGGTCGCGCTCGGCACGCTCGTGCTGCTGCGCCGGTACCCGGTCCGCGCCCTCGTGATCGGGGTGGGCGGCGTGACCGGCCTGACGGCGGCCCTCAGCGCCCGGTCGGTGGAGACGGCCTTCCTGTCCCAGGTGGCGATCTTCGGGGCGCTCGTTCTGCTGGCGGTGCTGGTGCTCGTCCTGGACGACGGGGGCGCGGGCCCGCTGGCCCGCATCGGCTCGGTGGTCGGCCGGTTCGTCCCGGCCCGCCGCCCGAGGACCGTGCCTAGGGTGCGCCTGCTCCCCGGGGCCGGTCGGCGTACACCGGAACCCCCACCGACGGAGACGTCGGAGGAAGGCCTTCTGCCGCAGGATCCTCCGGGTGCGGAGCCGGATCCCGAAGGTCGATGACCAGCGGGATGGCCGACGTGTCCGCCAGGTCCTCGTCGGTCCACTGGTCGTCGGCGCCCCAGTCGCCACCCCACTCGTCGTGACCGTCCCGCGTCCTGCGGCGCAGGGCGCCCAGCGAGGGGCGCAACGACGGACGCAACGACGGGCGCAGCGCCTGGCCCAGCGCCGGCCGGCGCAGGCCGCCCAGGTCGAACCCGTTGCGGAACCGGCGCTGCAGGGGCGCCTCGACGTACTTCCACGACAGCGTTCCGACCGCCGCGCTCGCCGCCATCGTCAGCACCAGGGTGACCCAGAACCCGCCCGCGAAGACCTTCATCCGCAGCAGGTTGCGGATGGTCTCCATCAGCATCGGGTGGAACAGGAAGACGCCGAAGCTGACCCGGCCGAGCCAGGTGAAGAAGCGGTTGCCGGCCACGGCCCGCCAGCGTTGGGACTCCTCGCCGAGAACGGCGGGCAGCAGCAGCAGCGCCCCGATGACCATGAAGCAGATGTGCTTCGTCAGGTTCTCGCCCCGGGTCGCGGCCTCGAGGTCGTACGGCCCGGCCAGGCTCGTGGTCATCAGCCAGTACCCGCAGAACGCGATCGCCCAGCAGACGCCGGGCTGGGCGGCCAGGCTGCGCAGCCACGACGGCACGACGTGCGGGCGCTCCCGCATCCAGGCCAGGCCCATGCCGACGGCGAACCAGTCGAGGAAGGCCGGTAGCCACAGCAGCTGCTTGGCCGAGAAGGCCGGCTCGTGGATGAAGGCGGCCCGCCAGACGATCGCGATCACGATCATGGCCAGGAGGCCCAGGGCCACTCGACGATCCGAGGGCCCCTCGGACGGGGCCTCGGCGGGCAGGACGGAGACGACCGGCGCTCGCTCCGCTCGCTGGGTGGCCCGCCCGGACGGCGTGGGCGCGGCGCTGCGGGTCGTCGTGCGGTCCGTCGACGCGACCGCCAGGTCCACCCGGGCGCGGGCCGCCGGCGCGGCCGGGACCGCACGCCGGAGCCGGTGCCCCAGCGACTTCTCCCGGGCCTCCTGCTCACGCAGCTCACGCCGGCTCATCGGGCGCGGCGCGTCGAGCGGACGCTTGATCGGACCGGTCTCGACCAGCGGGGCCGGGGCGATCCGGCGCGGGGTGCCGGCCCCCGGGTCCGCGGCGACCGGGCGCGACCCCGGTGTGCGCCGCGGCCGGCCGAGGATCGCGTAGGCCAGCAGCGGGAGCACCGCGTAGAACGACACCTCGACCGCGAGGCTCCAGAGCTGGACCAGGCCGTCGAGCTGCTCGCCGAAGTCGTAGAAGTAGTTCTGCAGCTGGAAGGTGGTCGCCACCCAGACCCCGCCGGATGCCTCGCGGGCCTTGGCCAGGAGCAGGTAGTTGACGACGATCGCGACCAGCAGGGCCGGGTAGATGCGCACGAACCGGCGACGTAGGTAGCTGCCCACTGCGACCGGTGTGCGCCGGCCGTAGGCGGCCAGCAGGAAGGGCCGGAACAGCAGGAACCCGGACAGGAGGAAGAACAGCGCGACCCCGAAGTCGAGGCGTGCGAGCCACCCGGCCCAGGGCCCGTAGATGCCGGCGGCGGTCGTGAACCCGACGTGGGTCACCACGACCATCATCGCCGCGATGCCCCGGTACGCCTCGAGCACGGGCAGGTCGTGGTTGCCGAGCGCGCTCTCGGGCCCGGTCCGGGGGTCGTCCACCGGCGCGTCCACCGAGGCGTCCGTCGGCGCGCTCATCGGTAGGGCACCCAGACGGACAGGGACGTGACGCAGAAGTTGCCGCCACCCGAGAACCCGACCTTCACGGCGTGCACCGTCCGGCCGTAGTTCACGGCCACGTGCATCCGGTGCGCGCCGGCGGGCAGCTCGACGTCGCTGTAGCGCACGGGCGTGAGCTGCCGGCCCTGCGGGGTCTGCATGCTCACCTCCACCCGGCCTCCGGTGGCGGACAGGAAACCGACCTCGATCTGCGCACCCGCCTGGTACGGGACGTCCCGCGACAGGCGCAGCCACCGGGTGGTCCGCTGACCGCCGCGGATGCTGCCGACACATCCGGACGATTCGCTCATGCCCAGATTAGCCGTCAATGGGGTATCCAGGGCGCCCGTGTCGTTCACGGACCGGGACTGCCCGTCGGCGTCGTGGAAGCGGGCGTCGGGGCGGATCAGCAGCACCAGCGGCGCCGAACTCGGGAAGACCCGGCTCTGCGCGTCGGGCTGGATCGACCGCGGCAGCGGGGTGGCCAGGATGCGCGGGTAGGCCTCGGCGTCGCCGACGTAGCCGCGCATCGTCGACAGCCACCGGCCGGTCGGGTTGTCCCACCAGGCGATCCCGTAGGTGACCGTGCTGACGAGCGACCCGGCGAGCACCGCGGCGACCACCACGGCGAGGGTCAGCCCGCCGGTGCCGATCTCGCGCGGCCGCTCCGGGACGGCGGTCGCGGCCGTCCTCGGGGCGGGCGCCCCAGCCGTCCGGGTCGTCCAGGTCGTCCGCGTCGTCTGGCTCGTCTGGCTCGTCTGGCTCGTCAGGCCCGTCTGCGCCGCCGCCTCGGCCAGCCGGCGCTCGCGCCGGGTCATCGGCACGCCGGAGGCGAGTTCGGCCGGCGGGAGCGGGGTTTCGGCGGGGTGGTCGTACCGGACGGCGTCGCTCGCCTCGCCCGCCTCCGGTGCTTCGGATGCGTCGGCGGCCGGGAAGGCCGCGATCGAGGCGGCCAGGACCAGGTAGGGGACCAGCAGCACGGTCAGCAGGTCGGCCCGGCTGAACAGGACCCCCACGGCGTCGGTGCGGGCCACGGACGCGACGGCCGCCGCGGCCACCAGTACCAGCGCGAAGAAGCCGGCGGCGCGCGCCGTCCGGCCGGGGCCCCGGCGCACCGCGACCCCGAACCCCACCACGGCGACGGCCCAGAACAGCACGGTGAGCGTCGTCCCCGGCGACAGCACGACCGCGTAGGCCCGGGCGCCGTCCCAGCCGTAGGGCCCGCCGAGCAGCCCGGGCACGACCTGGTGCAGCAGGGCCCGGCCTACGGCACCGGCCACGTCGGCCGGGGCGTGCGGCGCGGCCGGCGTCCCCGCCGCGCCCGAGCGGGTCAGGTACAGGCCGAGGAACGCCGCCGCCGGTACGGCCGACGCGATCAGGCCGAGGAGGGCTCCCGGCCACCGGGAGCGGCCGGCCAGGACGGTCAGCTGGAGCGCGAGGAGCACGGCCGGCACGGCGATCCCGCTCACGTGGCAGGCGCAGGCCAGCAGGGTGGCCGCCGCCACCACGACCAGGCTGCGGGCCTGCCGCTGCAGCTGCCAGGCGGCGAACGCGTCGACCGCCCACAGGCCGGCGGCCGTGGCCGCGAGGACGGTGAGCGCGGGACGCTCCCAGACGGTCGCCGTGAGCAGGGCGGGCGTGAAGAGCATCACGGCCAACGGCACGGTGATCAGGAGGCGGGGCCCGACGAGGCGGCGCAGCAGCCGGTAGAAGGCGACCCCCAGGGCGACCCGGACGAACAGGGCCACGAACGTCGCCGGCCAGTGCTCGAGCGGGAACCGGGTGGCCTGCACCCAGTCCACGAGCCGCGGTACCGGGGCGAAGGGACCGTCGGCGGGGGAGAGCACGAAGGAGACGAACGACGTGTTCAGCGTGGCCGCCTGGGCGCGCAGGTCGTCCAGGTACAGCGAACCCCGGCCGACGAGCAGGGCGAGGACCGCGACCTGGGCCAGCAGGAGGGCCCCCGCGACGGCGTCCGTGCGGGTGAACGCCTCGCGGCGGCGCCGGACGACGGCGGCCAGCCAGCCGGGCAGCCCGAGGGTGAGGTCGGAGTCGGCCTCGTAGCGGTAGGGGTCGTCGACGTCGTCGATCAACCCGGGACGCCGCACGGCCACCCTGTCCACCTCCTGCACACTCTCAGTGTGCCGTGCGCCACCCCTCGGGCGCAGGTGTGACGCAAAGTGACGCCGAACGAGTGGCGACTACCTATGAATCGGCTGGTAATGTGCCGCGGGCCACATTACGTCGTGTAGTCAGTGCTGTGGCTGGTTCAGTGCACTTCCGTTGGCCCCGCCGCCCCCGACCCCGCCCTGGAGTTGTTGGTCCCCATGCGTAGGTTGATCGGTCTGGCCCTCATCGGGTTCGGTGTCTTCTGCGTCGCGTTCGCGATCGCGCTGCCCAACTTCGTGTACCCGCGGGTGGCCAAGGTGCCGGAGAACCCGCAGGAGAAGATCGTCGCGAAGGGCACGGGCCTCACGGTCCTGGTGCCGGCGCTGGTCGTGAAGGGCGGCAACGGCCTGCTCACGGACCAGACGGTCATCTCGACCCGGTACGTCCAGGGGCAGGTGCCGCCCAACGGCTCCAAGGTGCCCGACGGGCAGGCCTTCTACCGGCAGGCCTACAACGCCTTCGTCGACAACCCGAGCATCGACCCCGCGGACACGCTGCTCGAGGCCAACATCGAGGCGGCCTCGTTCGACGGCTTCACCGGTGAGGCGACGAACTGCTGCGGCGACTACGTCATCGAGGACCCGACCGACGACGTCGGAGAGTCCGTGAAGCACCGCGGCCTGGTGTTCAAGTTCCCGTTCAAGACGGAGCGCAAGAACTACGAGTGGTGGGACAGCACGATCAAGGCCACCGCGACCGCCCGCTACGACGGCACCGAGAAGATCAACGGGCTGGTCACCTACCGCTTCATCCAGGTGATCACCGACGAGGTCGTCGGCACCGAGGCGGTCCCGGGCGCGATGGTCGGCTCCGACGAGCAGAGCGTCAACGCCGACCGGATCTACGCCACCAAGCGCACCCTGTGGGTCGAGCCGAACACCGGCGCCGTGGTCAAGGGCGCGGAGGACGTGAACCAGCGCCTGTCCTACGAGGGCAAGTCGGCGCCGATCATCTACGGCCACCTCGAGTTCACGCCGGAGACCGTCCAGAACGAGGTCGACGAGTACAAGCCGCTGGCGTGGCGCCTGGCCTTCGTGACGACCTGGGGCCCGGTCGGCGGTTGGGTGGCCGGGCCGATCCTCGCGCTGATCGGCATCACGATCCTGTACTTCGGGCGCACCGAGTCCCGTGACTGGGACGAGTGGGACGACGACGACGAGGACGAGGACGACGAGGCGGACGACCGCAGTTTCGCCCGCTCCTAGTCCTCCAGCTCGTCCTCCCGGCGGCACACGAAGATCGCGGTGCCGGGGATGATCTCGCCCCGACGCGGGCTCCAGCCACCCCAGGTGCGCCGGAGCTCGGGCGGCCAGGTCGGCTCGACGAGGTCGACGAGCCGGAACCCGGCGGCGCTGAGCAGGCGCACCTGCTCGCCGAGCGTCCGGTGGTGCTCGGCGTAGGTGACGACGCCCCGGCGGTCGGTCTCCACGTAGGGCGTGGTGTCGAAGTAGGAGCGGGTGGCCTTCAGGCCGCGCGGGCCCGGGTCGTCGGGGAACGCCCACCGGATCGGGTGGGTGATCGCGAAGACCCACCGGCCGCCTGGGCGCAGCACCCGCGCGACCTCGGCGTAGATCCGGCCCGGGTCGGCCACGAAGGGCACGGCGCCGTACGCGGTGAAGGCCGCGTCGAGCGAGCCGTCCGCGAACGGCAGGATCCGGGCGTCGCACTGGATGAGGGGAACGGGCGCGCTCCCGGGCGGGGACTGGACCGAGCGCAGCATCCCCGCCGACAGGTCGGTGGCCACCACCTGCGCGCCCCGCCCGGCCAGCCAGCGCGAGCACTGCGCACCCCCCGCCCCCACCTCCAGGACGCGGAGCCCGCGGACGTCGCCGAGCAGGTGGGCGTCGTCCTCGCGCAGCCCCTCGGGGCACCAGACGAAGCCGTCCGGACCGCCCAGGTCGCCCCGATGCTCCTCCTGGTAGCCGACGGCGGATCCGTCCCACCAGGACCGGTTCGCCCGGACCGTCTCCTCGGCCCCGGCGGCGCGGTAACCGGCGTCGCCCAGGTCGCTCACCGTTCGCTCACGGGCCTGATGATCCCGCAGGTCGGCCCGCGTGTCCGCTCCGGTGCTGCTTTGACCCTCCCGAGGCGCGGTGGCTATCCTGTGACGAAGCGCATGCTGTGTGCGCGGACGTGTGTTTGTCTCTGATCCGACTGGCGCGGTACCCCGGCTCCTGGCCCGGGTGGTTTTCGCCACCGACTCGGGGCTACGGCCTGTGTTCGCGGCGTGTGCTGAACAACCTCATTTCAGCCCACCACGACGACCAGTCCACATCGGAGCCCCTACTTCATGACCACCACGACGGCCGAGAAGGCCCGCGTCACCCCTCAGGTCGCAGTCAACGACATCGGCAGCGAGGAAGAGCTCCTCGCCGCGATCGACGAGACCATCAAGCATTTCAACGACGGCGACATCGTCGAAGGCGTCATCGTCAAGGTCGACCGCGACGAGGTCCTGCTCGACATCGGGTACAAGACCGAGGGGGTCATCCCTTCTCGCGAGCTGTCCATCAAGCACGACGTCGACCCGGCTGAGGTCGTCAGCGTCGGCGATGAGATCGAGGCCCTGGTTCTCCAGAAGGAGGACAAGGAGGGCCGGCTGATCCTGTCGAAGAAGCGCGCCCAGTACGAGCGCGCCTGGGGCACGATCGAGAAGATCAAGGACGAGGACGGCATCGTCACCGGCACCGTCATCGAGGTCGTCAAGGGCGGCCTGATCCTCGACATCGGGCTGCGCGGCTTCCTGCCCGCCTCCCTGGTCGAGATGCGGCGCGTCCGCGACCTGCAGCCGTACGTCGGCAAGCAGATCGAGGCCAAGATCATCGAGCTGGACAAGAACCGCAACAACGTGGTCCTGTCCCGTCGCGCGTGGCTGGAGCAGACCCAGTCGGAGGTGCGCCAGACCTTCCTGCAGACCCTGCAGAAGGGCCAGGTCCGCTCCGGTGTGGTCTCCAGCATCGTCAACTTCGGTGCGTTCGTGGACCTCGGCGGCGTCGACGGTCTGGTGCACGTCTCCGAGCTGTCGTGGAAGCACATCGACCACCCGGGCGAGGTCGTCGAGGTCGGCCAGGAGGTCACGGTCGAGGTGCTCGACGTCGACATGGACCGCGAGCGCGTGTCCCTGTCGCTGAAGGCCACCCAGGAAGACCCGTGGCAGCAGTTCGCGCGCACCCACGCCATCGGCCAGGTCGTGCCGGGTAAGGTCACCAAGCTGGTGCCGTTCGGTGCGTTCGTCCGCGTCGACGAGGGCATCGAGGGCCTGGTCCACATCTCCGAGCTGGCCGAGCGTCACGTGGAGATCCCGGAGCAGGTCGTCCAGGTCGGCGACTCGATCTTCGTGAAGGTCATCGACATCGACCTCGAGCGGCGGCGCATCTCGCTGTCGCTGAAGCAGGCCAACGAGGCCGGGGCCGCGGCGGGCGACAACTTCGACCCGGCGCTGTACGGCATGGCGGCCGAGTACGACGAGGCCGGCAACTACAAGTACCCCGAGGGCTTCGACCCGGAGACCCAGGAGTGGCTCGAGGGCTTCGACAAGCAGCGCGAGGAGTGGGAGGCGCAGTACGCCGCCGCCCACGAGCGCTGGGAGCAGCACCGCAAGCAGATCGACGAGGCCAAGACGGCCGACGCCGAGGCTCGCGCCGAGGCCGGCGACGCTCCGGCGTCCTACAGCTCGGAGGCCCCGGCCGCCGAGGGGACGCTGGCGACCGACGAGGCCCTCGCCGCGCTGCGGGAGAAGCTCACCGGCGCCTGAGTAGTACGCGAAACCGGGGCCCCGCGGGAAGTGCATCCGCGGGGCCCCGGTTTCGCGTTTGTCGCCCTATGCCCCGCTTGTGGGGGTGAATGAGCCGTTCTGCGCGCGGATTTCACACCCATAAGCGGGGCACACCGGTGGAGAAGAGGGTGTGGCGCGCCGATGTAGACGACGTGGCAGACACTCTCCGCACCTCGGCCGACAGCGCGCCCGGGGTTCCGGCGCCCTCGCCCAGCCCGGACGGCGTGGCGTCCGGCCCGGGGGAGGAGGCCCGCACCCCGGGCCCGGACTACTCGCGCCCGGTCGAGCAGGTCCCCGTCGACAGCGCCCGCCGGACCCGCCGGACCGGCGTCCTCCTGGCCGGCGCCGACCTGGTGGCCGGCTGGGTCGCCGGGATCGTCACGCTGATCGCGGCCCCGAACCCGCCCGGGGCGGCCGAGTCCTGGCTGATGATCCTGGTCGCGGCGGCCGCCTGGCCGCTGCTGGCCGCCCGGGCCGGCGTCTACGACCAGCGGCACCGCGGACACGGCACGGCCGAGTTCCACCGCCTCTTCGTCTCGGCCGCCGTCGCTCTGGCCGCCGCCTCCACCGCGGCGCTCGCCGGGGCGGACCTGCCCGGCGCCCCCGGTCTGCTCAAGCAGTTCGCACTCACCGGGGTCCCCGTGGCCGCGGCGATCTCCCTGCTCGTGCACGTCGCGGGCCGGATCGGCCTGCGGCTGCTGTGGCGCCGGGGCCGGTTCCAGCACCGGACCATCGTCGTCGGCATGGAGCGGTCGGTCTCCGAACTGGTGCGCGCGGTACGCCGCGATCCCGGCTGCGGGCTGGTCGTCACGGGCGCCTGCCTGACCAAGGTCCGGCGTCAGGGGGCCCGCGGTGCCGAGGTGGAGGGCGTGACCGTGCTCGGTTCACCCGACGACCTGGTCGAGGCCGTCCGGCGCGCCGGGGCCGACACCGTGCTGGTGAGCGCGTTCTCGGAGCTGAGCCCCGAGCAGCTGCGCCGGGTCACCTGGGAGTTGGAGGGCAGCGGCGTGCAACTGCTCGTCGCGCCCCGCCTGACCGGGGTCGGCACGCCCCGGCTGCAGATCCGGACCATCGACTCCTCGCCCGTGGTGCACGTCGAGGAGCAGGCCTTCGACGGGCTGCGCGGGCTGGTCAAGGCCACGTTCGACGTCGTGGTGGCCGCCACCCTGCTTCTTCTCCTGAGCCTCGTGCTGCTGGTCTGCGCGGTCGCGGTCAAGTCTTCGTCGCCCGGGCCCGTGCTGTTCCGGCAGGAGCGGGTCGGCCGCGGCGGGGTCCGGTTCAAGATGACCAAGTTCCGCTCGATGTACACCGACGCCGAGGAGCGCCGGGCCGAGCTCGAGGCTCAGCGGGCCGCCGACGGCGCGTCCGGGCCGCTGTTCAAGATGGTCGACGATCCGCGGGTCACTCCCGTCGGGAAGTGGCTGCGCCGGTTCTCGCTCGACGAACTGCCCCAGCTGCTCGACGTTCTCACCCTGCGGATGTCGCTGGTCGGCCCGCGGCCGCCGCTGCCGCAGGAGGTCGAGCTGTACGAGGACGACGTGCGCCGGCGGCTGCGCGTGCGGCCCGGGATGACCGGGCTGTGGCAGGTCTCCGGGCGGTCGAACCTGTCCTGGGACGACGCCGTGCGGCTCGACCTGCGTTACGTCGAGAACTGGTCGCTGCTGGGCGATCTCGTCATCATGACCCGGACGGTCATGGCCGTCCTGGCCCGGGACGGCGCGTACTGAGTTCTCTGCGGAGGATCTTCCCCGTCGACGTCCGGGGCAGGTCGTCCAGGACGTGCACGCGCTTGGGGCGCCGGGCCGGTGGCAGGAGTTCCGCGCAGGCGTCCAGGACCTCCTGCTCGGTGACCGACCCGCGCACCGCCGCCTCGACCCGCTGACCCCAGCGGTCGTCGTCCACCCCGAACACCGCGACCTCCAGGACGCCGGGCAGCTCGCCGAGCACCCGCTCCACCTCGGCCGGATACACATTCACCCCGCCGGAGATGATCAGGTCCTCCCGGCGGCCGACGAGGTACAGGTAGCCGTCGTCGTCCAGGCGGCCGACGTCGCCCACGCTGAACTCGTCCCCGTGCCAGGCCCGGGCCGTCTTCTCCGGTGCGCCCCAGTACGTGAACCGCGCGAAAGGCGGTACCGCGCACCAGATCACGCCGTCGTCGTCCACGCGCAGCGTCCGCCCGGGCCGGGCCCGACCCACGGTGCCCGGGCGCTCGAGCCACTCCTCACCCGTGCAGGCCGTGAACTGGCCCTCGGTCGAACCGTAGAACTCCCGGACCCGCCCCGCCCCGATCGCCTCGATCAGCCAGCGCTTGACCGGCTCGGGGCAGGGGGCGCCGGCGTGGGCGATCCAGTCGAACCCGCTCGGCACCACGCCGGCCTCGCGCAGCCGGGCCAGCTGGGCGGGGGCCGTGAAGGTCGTGGTGGGCCGGAACGCGGCCGCGGCCGCGAACGAGTCGAGGTCGAACTTCCCGGCGCACAACACTTTTCCGCCGACCAGCAGGGTCGCGAGGGCGAACCGCAGCGGTGCCGAGTGGTAGAGCGGTGACATCACCAGGTGCACGTCGGCGGGGGTCATGCCCCACAGGTCCGACTCCTCGCGCCACAACGCCGCCCCGGCCTCGGGGGAGAGCACCCCGGAGGCGACGCCCTTGCGGCGGCCCGTCGTCCCGGACGTGTAGTGCATGGCCCGCCCCAGGGGCGGGCCGAGTTGCGGCACCCCGGGTGCGCGGACGGCGTCCGCCACCTCGTCCGGGTCGGTGAGGGTCCACGCCGGGGTGCAGTCGGCGACGATCTCGGCCAGCTCGCGCGCGGGCGTCGCCGCGTCCAGGACCACGGGCACGACGCCGGCCCGCAGCGCCCCCAGCACGGCGCTGATCAGGTCGGCCGCCGGGCCCGGCGCGTACGTGGGGACGGCGAGCAGCACCCGCTCGCCCCGGCCCACCCGGCGCGCGGCCAGGCTCACGGCGAACCCGCCGGCGCGGGCGTCGGCCTCGGCGGCCGTGAGCAGGACCGGTTCGGTGGACACGCGCCCTAGGATCGCAGCCGTGGTGCGCGTGGGACTGACCGGAGGCATCGGCGCGGGCAAGTCGACCGTGGCGCAGCGGTTCGCCGAGCTCGGGGCGACCGTGATCGACGCGGACAAGATCGCCCGGGAGGTGGTCGAACCGGGTACCCCGGGGCTCGCCGCGCTGGTCGAGGCGTTCGGCGACTCGATCCTGCTGCCCGACGGGTCGCTCGACCGTCCCGGCCTGGGGCGGGTGGTCTTCGGGGACGACGAGGCCCGGGCGAGACTGAACGGGATCATCCATCCGCTGATCGGGGCCCGCACCGCCGAACTGCTGGCCGATCTGCCCCCCGACGCGGTGTGGGTCCATGACGTCCCCCTGCTGGTCGAGGGCGGTCTGGCCCCGGCCTACCAGCTGGTGGTCGTCGTCCACGCGCCCGTCGAGGAACGGCTGCGCCGGCTCGTCGAGGACCGGGGGATGAGCGTCGAGGACGCGCAGGCCCGCATCGACGCCCAGGCCACCGACGAGCAGCGCCGCGCGGTCGCCGACGTCTGGATCGACAACTCCGGCACCCGTGAGGAGACGGTCGCGCAGGTCGACGCCTGCTGGCGGGACCGGGTCGAACCGCTGCGCGACACCGCGCAGTGATCGGGGGAGCGGTTCCGCGGAACCGCCTCGTGGTGATCACCGGCCAGGAGGGCGTCGGCAAGTCGACCGTGGTCAGGGCTCTGCTGAGGGCCCTGCCCGGCTCGGCGCAGATCGACGCCGAGGACGTGGGACAGGTGAATCCCTGGACCTATGACGAGGCCTTCCGGGCCCTGCACCGACGCAACGTCGCGGACCTGACCCGCAACTTCTGGCAGGCCGGGTACGGGACCGTCCTGGCGGCGAGCTTCGTGGACACCCACCCACAGCTGCGCGACTTCCTCGCGCTGCTCGGCGGGCAACCGGAGCTGATCGTCGTGCAGCTGTGCGCCTCGCGATCGGAACGCGACCGGCGGCGGACTCGTCGCGCCAAGCCCACCAGCCGGGCGGCGCGGCACGCGGCGGATGACGCCGTGCCCGAGGACCGGACCCTGGCGGCGCACGCTGACGAGTACGACTACCTGCGGGTGGACACCGACGGCCTGAGCGTCGAACGGGTCGTTGCGGTCGTTCTCGCGAGAATCGGCCGCTGAAGGCCACGGGAAGCATTCTGTCGGTGGGCGCGCTTAGTTTGGTGTCATGCGTCCAGTTACCGATCTCAAGCGCACGGTCGCTCCGTTCCGGGTGGAGTCGGAGTACCAGCCGAGCGGCGACCAGCCCGCCGCGATCGAGGAGCTGGCGAAGCGGGTCACGGCCGGCGAGCGGGATGTCGTCCTGCTGGGCGCCACGGGTACCGGTAAGTCGGCGACGACGGCCTGGCTGATCGAGAAGCTGCAGCGCCCGACGCTGGTGATGGCCCACAACAAGACGCTGGCGGCGCAGCTGGCCAACGAGTTCCGCGAGCTGCTGCCCCACAACGCGGTCGAGTACTTCGTCTCGTACTACGACTACTACCAGCCCGAGGCCTACGTCCCGCAGACGGACACCTACATCGAGAAGGACTCCTCGATCAACGAGGAGGTCGAGCGGCTGCGGCACTCGGCCACCAACTCGCTGCTGACCCGGCGCGACGTCGTGGTGGTCTCGACGGTGTCGTGCATCTACGGCCTGGGCACCCCGCAGGAGTACGTCGACCGCATGGTCAAGCTGAAGGTCGGCGACTCGATGGACCGGGACGACCTGCTGCGGCGGTTCGTGCAGATCCAGTACACGCGCAACGACCTGGCCTTCACCCGGGGCACCTTCCGGGTGCGCGGCGACACCGTGGAGATCATCCCGGTGTACGAGGAGCTGGCCATCCGGGTCGAGTTCTTCGGCGACGAGATCGACCGCATCTTCACGCTGCACCCGCTCACCGGCGAGGTGGTGCGCGAGGAGGAGGAGATGTACATCTTCCCGGCCACGCACTACGCGGTCGGCCCGGAGCGGATGGAGAAGGCGATCACGGGCATCGAGCTCGAGCTGGCCGACCGGCTGCACGAGCTGGAGCAGCAGGGCAAGCTGCTCGAGGCCCAGCGGCTGCGGATGAGGACGACCTACGACGTCGAGATGATGCGGCAGGTCGGGTCGTGCTCGGGCATCGAGAACTACTCGCGGCACATGGACGGGCGGGCGCCCGGCTCGGCGCCGAACTGCCTGCTCGACTACTTCCCCGACGACTTCCTGCTCGTCCTCGACGAGTCGCACGCCACGGTGCCGCAGATCGGCGGCATGTACGAGGGCGACATGTCCCGCAAGCGCACGCTGGTCGAGCACGGGTTCCGGCTGCCGAGCGCGATGGACAACCGGCCGCTGCGCTGGGAGGAGTTCACGGACCGCATCGGCCAGACCGTCTACCTGTCCGCGACGCCGGGCGACTACGAGCTGGGCCGCAGCAACGGCGTCGTCGAGCAGATCATCCGCCCGACCGGCTTGATCGACCCGAAGGTCGTGGTGAAGCCGACCCGCGGCCAGATCGACGACCTGATCGGCGAGATCCGCGAACGCACGGCCAAGAACGAGCGGGTCCTGGTCACGACGCTGACGAAGAAGATGGCCGAGGACCTGACGGACTACCTGCTCGAGCAGGGCGTCCAGGTCCGGTACCTGCACTCGGAGGTCGACACTCTGCGCCGGGTCGAGCTGCTGCGCGAGCTGCGCAAGGGCGACTACGACGTGCTGGTCGGCATCAACCTCCTGCGGGAAGGCCTCGACCTGCCCGAGGTGTCGCTGGTGAGCATCCTCGACGCCGACAAGGAGGGCTTCCTGCGCTCGGCGACCTCGCTGATCCAGACCATCGGCCGGGCCGCCCGCAACGTCAGCGGCGAGGTGCACATGTACGCCGACAAGATCACCCCGTCCATGGAGACGGCCATCGACGAGACCAACCGGCGGCGCGAGAAGCAGGTCGCCTACAACACGGCCAACGGCATCGACCCGACCCCACTGCGCAAGAAGATCCGCGACATCACCGACCTGCTGGCCCGCGAGGACGAGGACACGGCCGAACTCATCGGTGGCGGGGGTCGGCAGCGCAGCCGGGGGAAGGCCCCGGTGCCGGGGATGAGCAGTGCGGGCGGCGGCCTGCCGGCCTCCGCGGCGAACCTTCCGGCCACGGATCTCGCCGACCTCATCCAGCAGCTGACCGACCAGATGCACGGGGCCGCGACCGAGCTGCAGTTCGAGCTCGCGGCCCGCCTGCGCGACGAGATCCAGGAGCTCAAGAAGGAACTGCGGGGCATGCGCGTCGCCGGCGCCTGAGGCGGTTGGGCCTGGTGGGGCGTGCGGGGCGGGTGTTCCGACCGGTCACCGGAGGGACGCGCCCGAGACTCACGATGTGAGGTAGGTCACAGATCATCGGCGTGAACGGGCCGAGTACCCACGGCTCGTGATCGGCGTGGCCACCATCGCGCGGCGGCGTCACGCACCGCAGTCGCGGTCTGTCCCGGATGCGCGGTGCGCGACCGGATGGGTAGGCATCGTCCCGGCCCTCGAGCCGTCGCCCGGGATCACGCTCCGGGGGCCCGCCTGGGCCGGTTCCCACCTGCGCTCACCACCGGCTCGGAACACCTGCCTACTGTCGGTCGCGTCGGACGATCAGCAGGGCGGGAGGGTTTCGGTGGCCAGCAGCACCACGGGACAACCGTCCCGCGCCGGTCATCGGGGGGTCCTCGCGGGACTGCGGGTGGTCCTGGTCGGCGCCGACGCCAGCCCGCACGTCACGGGCTTCCCGGGTTTCAGCTCGGCCCTGGTCGCCCTGCTGCGAGCCCAGGACTGCGAGGTCGAGGAACTTCTGGCGGTGCCGCCCGCCCCGCGTCCCGCGGCCGACGGCGCGCCCCCGCCGTCCGCACCGCCGCCCGGCGCGCGTCCCGACCTGGTGATCGCCGTGACCCCGGGCCCCGGCGCCGCCGCAGCCGCGGCGGTGGCCGAGAAGCACGCCGCCCCCCTCCTCGTGGTCGGCCAGGGCAGCGACATCCCGCCCCGTCCCGGCGGCGGGGTGGGTGAACGCCTCGCGGCCCGGCTGGACGACGCCCTCGCCGCCCGGGCCGACCGGTGGGCGGTGACCGGGCACGCCGTCGCCGAACAGCTCGTCCTGCACGGGGTGGCGGCCGACCGGATCGACCGCATCCCCTACTGGAGCGACCCCGCCGCGCGAGCCGGCGACCCCGGCCAAGCCGCTCTGCGAGCCGAACTGGGTTGGCCCACAAAGGGTCTGGTCGTCGCCTGCCCAGTCGGGGCCGACCTCGGCAGCGTGTCCACGGTGCTGACGGCCTCGGCGCTGCTGGAGAAGCGGGGCGAGGGGGTGCGTCTGGTGCTGACCGGTAGTGGGGGGAGCCTGCGCCGGGTCCGTGACCGGGGGGACGTGGGTTCCGACGCCGTGCACGAGGTCGCCTCCGACCGCTACCTCGACGCACTGCGGGCCGCCGACCTCGTCCTGCTGCACCCGCCCGGGGCCGGTCGCACCGACGCGTCGCTGCCCGGCCGGGTGGCCGCCGCGCTCCTGGCCGGGCGCCCGATCGTCGCGGGGGTCGGTGACGGTCCCGCGCCCGTCGACCTCGCCGAGGTCGACGGTTGCTGCGTGTGGGTGGGCGCCGGCGGCCCGGAGCAGGTGGCGGAGGCGCTGGAGATGCTCGCCGACAGCGGTCACACCCGCGATCAGCTCGCGGCCGCGGCGCGCGAGTACGCGGCGGTGCGGCTCGACCCGCAGGCCGCCGCCGACGCACTCGAAGCGACGGTCTCGGCCACCCTCGCGCAGAGGTCACGGTGACTCCCGAGCCGCAGGCGGACCAGGGCCTGGAGCCGGCGGACGACGTCCGGGTCGAGCGACTCGAGGTCACCGGAACCCCTGTCGCGCCGGACCTCTCGCGCCTCCCGCGACCCCGGCGCCCGCTCGGCCGGCCGCTCGGCGGGGCCCGGATCCTGCTCGTCGCCCCGACGTACCCGGCCACCCGTCGTTCGTCGCGGGACGTCGCGGCCGCGCCGTACCAGGTGGCCGCCGCGCGCCGACTGGCCCAGGTGGCGGAGCGGGTCACGGTGCTCACCGCCGCCCGTCCCGGGGACCCGGCGCTGGGGGAGGCGCCCGGCGGTCGCCGGGTCGTCGGCGAGGACGGCGACGTCACGGTCGTCCGGCACCGGCTGGCCGTGCCGCGCCGCTTCGACGGTGCCGCACTGGCCCGCTACGAGTTCACCTTCGTGCGCCGGGTCGGGCGGTCGCCGGTTCTGGACGCCCCGGACGTCGTCGTGGGGGTGACCCCCACGGTCGGCGCGGCGGTCGCCGCCGCCCGCCTCGCCCGGCACTTCGACGCCCGGCTGCTGATCGTCGTCCAGGACGTGCTGTCCGCCGACCCGCGCAGCGGTGGTGCGGTGCGGGCGGTGCTGAACCGGGCCGAAGGGATCGCCCTGCGCGAGGCCGACGAGGTGGCGGTGGAGCACGCCTTCCTGCGGGCCGGCGTCCGTGCGCACGGGGTGGACGCCGACCGCATCCACGTGGTCGCCAACCCGCGCGCCTCGACGCCGCTGGAGCGTTCGGCGGCCCGGCACCGCCTGGGCTGGCCGGCCGCCGACCTGCTCGCGGTCCGCACCGGTCCGCTGATGTCGGAGCCGGCCGCCGGCACGCTGCTGCGCGCCGCGCGGCTGCTGGCGCACCGCGGCGGCCGGCCCCGACTGGTGCTGGTCGGCGAGGGACGCCGGCACGAGGGGCTGCGGGCCGCCGCCGAGGGCCTGTCCGGGGTCGGCTTCGTGACCCCGCCCGACAGCGCGACCTACCCGTACCTGCTGGCGGCGGCCGACGTCCTGGTCGTCACCGAACCGCCGGACCGCCCGGACCCGGCCGCGCTGGGTCGCCTGCTGGCCGGGTTGGCGGCCGGGCGGCCCGTGGTCGCCGCCCTGCACGCCGACGGGAAGGCGGCCGCCGAGGCCGCCCGCGCCGGGACCGCCGTCCGCGTGGTCGCCCCGGACGCCCCCGCCGCGCTCGCCGACGCCCTGGCCGATCTGGCGGACGACGCGTCCCGCGCAGCCATGGCCGCGACGGCCGAGGAGTTCGCCCGCGCCCGGCTGCACGGCCCGGCCGCGGGAGAGCGGCTGGAGCGCCTGGTGGAGTCGATGCTCTGGCGGGGCCGCAGCGACGCGAGCGACGGCGAGCACCCTGAGTGACCGCTATTTCACGCTAAGCCAGCGCTCGACGGTCGACCCGGGCTACGGTGGGACAACTACCGATCGTGTCTGTGAGGGAACTAGCAGTGATGACTGTCGACCTGACCGACGCAACGCCCCATGCCGACCATGCGGCCGAGGATGTCGAGGGCCCGTTCCGGATCGTGGTGGTCTCGGCCTTCGACGCGGCCCGCGGTCCCAGCCTGCAGCACGTGCTGCGCCGTCACCTGACCCTGGCCCGCAGCGAGAACGAGACCGTGGTCTCCAGTGCGGGCACGATCGCCTCCCCCGGCACCTGCATCGAACTCGAGACGGCGCGTGGGCTGCTCGAGCTCGGGATGGTGGAGGACGCTGAGCAACTGGAGCTGCACCGGGCCCACCGGCTCTCCGAAAGGCGTCTCGCGCAGGCCGATCTCGTGCTTGCCGTAGGGCGCGACGAGCGCCGCCGGGCGGTCGAGCTACGGCCCGCCGTGCGGCCGGTCGCCTTCACCGCCGTCGAGTTCGCCCGCCTGGTCAGCGCCCTGCCCGAACCGGCCGACGAGCCGCGCCGGCTGGTGCGCCAGGCCGCCGGCCTGCGGGCGGCCGTCCGCCCGGTCGACGCCGGCGAGGACGACCTGCCGCCCATGGTCGAGTCCGACCCGCGCGAGCACGAACGGGTCCTGCGCCGCATCGAGCACACGGCCGCCGACGTGGCGCGCGCACTGTCCCGGACGTTGATCGGGGCCGGCCCGCACTGGTCCTGAGGGACACGCTGACGATCAGTGAACGCGTGATCACTCTGTGACAGACTGGGCTCGTGGGAACCCGGACCGAGCCGCGACGACCGACCGATCCGAGAACGAGCCCGCGGACGGCGGGCATGAGGGTCCCGGCCCCACGAGAAGGGCTCCTCCTGCGCGACCGCGACGCGCTGCGCACCGCCGCCCCGCTGCGGGACCGCCGAGCCCTGCGCTCGCCCGTGGCCGGGTCGCCGCAGTGGGCCGATCCGTTCGTCGACACCGTGGAACGTCCGGCCGTCGATCACCTCGAAGTGATCATCGGGCCCGACAGTGCCCGGCCGGCGCGGGATTCCGTACGCCGCTCGCGGCGCTCGCAGGTCTTCCGGCACGCGGCCCGCGGCACGGCCCGGGCCCGTCGGTGGCTGGTGGCCGCCGTCCTGCTCGGCCTGGTCGTCGGGGGCGCGGGTGTCTATCGGGCCCGGCAGGTGAGCAACGACCTGGACGGCGCCCGCGCGTCCCACGCGGACGTCACCACCCGGCTGGTCCGGTACGAGTGGCCCGCCGCCGGAACGGCGCTCGCGGCGTTCGGGGACGACGCCCAGCGGGCTGCCGACCGCACGTCCGGGCCGCTGTGGTCGCTGGCCGAGCGGCTGCCCGGAGTGGGTGACGACGCGGCCGCCCAGCAGCGGGTCGCCACCGACCTGGCCGCCGTCACCCGCGCCGCCCGTCCGGTCGCCGAGGCTCTGCCCCAACTCACCGCTCTGGCCACGAGGACCGCCACCGGAGAGCCCGTCCCGAGCACCTCGCAGGTCGACACGGCTGCCCTGAGCGCGGTCGTCGCGGCCCTGCCCGGCCTGACCGCCGCGCTCGACGCGGCCTCGCGCGACCTGGCCGCGCTCCCGACGTCCGGGCTGCTGGTTCCGGTGGCCGCGACCGTCGCCGACGCCCGCGCGTCCCTCGACCTGACTCGGGCCGCCCTGCGCTCCACGAGCCCGACCCTCAGCGTGCTGCCCGCCCTGTTCGGCGCCTCCGGCCCGCGGACCTGGGTCGTCCTGCTCGAGCGGGGGACCGGTGACCGGGTCGGCGCCTACGGGGTGGTCCGGGCCGAGCGCGGCGCCCTCCAGGTGCAGTCGGTGCACCCCCGCGGTGCGAGCTGGCGGGCCGTGCACCGGGCCGTGCCGGCCCCCGACTACGTGCTGACCCTCGACCCGCAGGCCTTCGCCGTCCTCACCCAGGCCATGGGCCCGGTGACCGGCGGCCCCGCCGACCAGCTGCGGATCGCGCTGACCCGGCTCGCCTCGGGCGCGCTCGACTGGCCCGAACTGTTCCGCACCCTGCCCGCGCCGATCGCCCAGCAGCAGCTCACCCTGCACGCCGCGGACCCCGCCGAACAGGTGCGACTGGTCCGGGCCGGCGTGGCCGACAGCGTCGGAACCGGTGAGAGCGCCCGGGTAGCGGGCTATCTCACCCGCTGACCCGCTCTACCCCTCGAACTGTTCCGGGAAACCCGAATCTTGCCATTTCCTGTGTAAAACGACGCGAAGTCGACCGTGCACACCGGCTCGGTGTTCATGGACGCCTGCCAGGACGTGTCCGGCCAGTTCTGGACGCTGGCGCCTGCGGCCTGATCCCGTCGCGGGCCGGGCGTCGTCTACCAGCCGCGCGAGCGCCATTCGGCGAGGTGCGGGCGCTCCGCGCCGAGCGTCGTGTCCCGGCCGTGCCCCGGGTACACCCACGTCCCGTCGGGGTACACGCCGAAGAGGCGGGCCTCGACGTCGTCGATCAGCGACGTGAAGCGGGCGGCGTCCCCCTGCGTGTTGCCGACCCCACCCGGGAACAGGCTGTCCCCGGTGAAGGCGTGCACCGAACCGTCGGTGCTCCTCAGCACGTAGGCGATCGAGCCGGGGGTGTGGCCGCGCAGGTGGACGGCGGTGAGCGCGGTCTCGCCGAAGGTCACCGTGTCGCCGTGGGCGAGCCGGCGATCGACGGGGACGGGCAGGGCGTCGGCGTCGTCCGCGCCGGCCAGCGTGGTGGCGCCGGTCTTCGCGACGACGTCGGCCAGCGCGCGGACGTGGTCCCAGTGCTGATGCGTGGTCGCCACGGCTGCGAGACCGTCGCCTCCTGTCGCGGTGGACTCGGCGACCAGCGCGAGGAGGCGCGGGGCGTCGTCCGCAGCATCGATGAGCAGTTGCTCGCCGCTCTCCCGACACGTGATCAGGTAGCAGTTGTTGTCCATCTCGGAAACACTCGCCTTGTAGATCACCACGTCGGGCAGGACGCGGACGTCCGCCGGACCGCCGGGGGTCACGTCACCGGTGTAAGTCACAGGGCCACCCTGCCATCGACGGGAAGCGTGGGCGCGGGCGGGGCGTTGGTGACTCGCGGGACGACAGGGGCCAGGGACGGTCGCGAATCAGAGATTGTCGGAGGGGGCACCTACCATTACCGGAGTGACCGAGCTGACCGAGCCGAACCGGCTCAACGACCGTCTTGTCGTGCGCGGGGCCCGAGAGCACAACCTGAAGGACGTGTCGCTCGACCTGCCGCGTGACGCGCTGATCGTCTTCACCGGCCTGTCCGGGTCGGGCAAGTCGTCGCTGGCGTTCGACACGATCTTCGCGGAGGGGCAGCGGCGGTACGTGGAGTCGCTGTCGGCGTACGCGCGGCAGTTCCTCGGCCAGATGGACAAGCCCGACGTCGACTTCATCGAGGGCCTGTCGCCGGCGGTGTCGATCGACCAGAAGTCGACCTCGCGCAACCCGCGCTCGACGGTCGGCACGATCACCGAGGTCTACGACTACCTGCGCCTGCTCTGGGCGCGGGCCGGTACCCCGCACTGCCCGGTCTGCGGCGAGGCGATCCAGCGGCAGACGCCGCAGCAGATCGTCGACCGGTTGCTGGAGCTGCCGGAGGGCACCCGGTTCCAGGTGCTGGCCCCCGTCGTCCGGGCCCGCAAGGGTGAGTACGCCGACCTGTTCCGCGACCTGCAGCAGAAGGGTTTCGCGCGGGCCCGCGTGGACGGCGTGGTGGTGTCGCTGGCCGAGCCGCCGACGCTGGAGAAGAAGCTCAAGCACACCATCGACGTGGTGGTCGACCGGCTCAGCGCCAAGGCGTCGTCGAAGCAGCGGCTGACCGACTCCGTGGAGACCGCGCTCGGCCTGGCCAACGGGCTGGTCGTCGCCGAGTTCGTCGACGAGCCCGAGGGGTCGCCCGAGCGGGAGCGTCGGTTCAGCGAGAAGATGTCGTGCCCCAACGAGCACCCGATCGCCCTCGACGAGGTCGAGCCGCGGACCTTCTCGTTCAACGCGCCGTTCGGCGCCTGCCCCGAGTGCACCGGCATCGGCACGAAGCTCGAGGTCGACCCCGAGCTGATCGTCCCCGACGAGGAGCTGACTCTCGCCGAGGGCGCCATCCAGCCGTGGACGCAGGGGTCGGCCGAGTACTTCCTGCGCCTGATGAAGGCCCTCGGCCAGGACCTGGGCTTCACCGTCGACACGCCGTGGCGGGCGCTGCCCGCGCGGGCCAAGAACGCGCTGCTCGAGGGCCAGAACTACAAGGTCCACGTCAAGTTCAAGAACCGCTTCGGCCGGGAACGCTCGTACACGACGGGTTTCGAGGGGGTCATCCCGTTCATCCAGCGCCGTCACTCGGAGACCGAGTCGGAGTGGAGCCGCGAGCGCTACGAGGGCTACATGCGGGAGATCCCGTGCCCCGCGTGCCAGGGCGCCCGGCTCAAGCCCGAGGTGCTCGCGGTCAAGGTCGGCGGTGCGTCGATCGCCGAGGTGTGCCGGATGTCGATCGACGAGTCGGCGGCGTTCCTGAACGCGCTGGAACTGGGCGCGCGGGAGCGGCAGATCGCCGCTCAGGTCCTCAAGGAGATCCAGGCCCGACTGGGCTTCCTGCTGGACGTCGGGCTCGACTACCTCTCGCTCGACCGGGGCGCGGGCACACTGTCCGGCGGCGAGGCGCAGCGCATCCGGCTGGCCACCCAGATCGGGTCGGGCCTGGTCGGTGTCCTGTACGTGCTCGACGAGCCCTCCATCGGGCTGCACCAGCGTGACAACCGGCGGCTGATCGAAACCCTCACCCGGCTGCGGGATCTCGGGAACACCCTGATCGTCGTCGAGCACGACGAGGACACGATCAAGGTGGCCGACTGGGCCGTCGACATCGGGCCGGGCGCGGGGGAGCACGGCGGTCAGGTCGTGCACTCGGGGCCGGTCGCCGACCTCCTCTCGCACGCCGACTCGCTGACGGGCATGTACCTGTCCGGGCGGCGGTCCATCGAGATGCCGGCCGTGCGGCGCCCGCGCGACCCGAAGCGACAGCTGACCGTCGTCGGCGCCCGCGAGCACAACCTCAAGGGCATCGACGTCGCGTTCCCGCTGGGCTGCATGGTGGCCGTCACCGGGGTGTCCGGGTCGGGCAAGTCGACGCTTGTCAACGACATCCTCTACACGACCCTGGCCAACAAGTTGAACGGCGCCCGGCAGGTCGCCGGCCGGCACCGGACCGTCAAGGGGCTCGACCAGCTCGACAAGGTGGTGCACGTCGACCAGAGCCCGATCGGCCGCACGCCGAGGTCGAACCCCGCCACCTACACGGGGGTGTGGGACCACGTCCGGAAGCTGTTCGCGCAGACCACCGAGGCCAAGGTCCGCGGGTACCAGCCGGGCCGGTTCTCGTTCAACGTCAAGGGCGGCCGCTGCGAGGCGTGCTCCGGCGACGGGACGATCAAGATCGAGATGAACTTCCTGCCCGACGTGTACGTCCCCTGCGAGGTGTGCCACGGCGCCCGGTACAACCGGGAGACGCTGGAGGTCCACTTCAAGGGCAAGACCGTCGCCGACGTGCTGGACATGCCGATCGAGGAGGCCGCGGAGTTCTTCGAGGCGGTCCCGGCGATCTCCCGGCACCTGAGGACGCTGGTCGACGTCGGGCTGGGCTACGTCCGGCTCGGGCAGTCCGCTCCGACGCTGTCGGGCGGTGAGGCGCAGCGCGTGAAGCTGGCCGGGGAACTGCAGAAGCGGTCGAACGGCCGGACGGTCTACGTGCTCGACGAGCCCACGACCGGGTTGCACTTCGAGGACATCCGGAAGCTGCTCGGCGTCCTGCAGGGCCTGGTCGACAAGGGCAACACGGTCATCGTGATCGAGCACAACCTCGACGTGATCAAGAGCTCGGACTGGGTGGTCGACCTCGGTCCCGAGGGCGGCAGCGGCGGCGGCACCCTGGTGGCCGAAGGCACCCCAGAGGACGTCGCGGCCGTGCCGGAGAGCCACACCGGGAGGTTCCTCGCCGAGGTCCTGAAGCCGTCGAAGCCGGTCCGGAGGACAGCAGGTAAGACGGCGGCGAAGACGGCTGCCAAGAAGGTCGCGGCCCAGGCACCGGCCAAGGCGGCCGCCGCCAAGACCACGACCGCGCGCAAGACGACGACCCGTAAGGTCGCGGCGCGCGCCTGATCAGCGAGTCCTTCCGAAGACTCGGCAATGCGTGACGAAGCCGTCCTGTCGGGCAGGGTCCCGCGTGGTTGCCGAGTCTTCGGCGGTTCTGCGGAACCGTCAGAGGTCCTCGTTCTCGGCCCCCAGGGCGAGGTCCGACCAGAACGGGATATGTGCATGGTCAGCAGTGGGCGGCTGCTCGTTTCGACCGAACTCGCGACTGATGTAGTCGAGCAGGTCACCGCCGTAGTGGATGACGTCCGTCTGATGCACTGACAGGACGGGCTCAGAACCTGTGAAGGGCGAGGCCGGGACGTACCGGTGCCCGTAGAGCGGGATCAGCACCTGTACGTCGGCCAGGTACTCCCGAGCGACCGTCTCGGCAGCCTTCGGATCCCGGGGGCGTGGCCCCCACGACGCGGGCCAGAACCCGTTGTTGTGCACGTCGAAGACGACGCCCTCGACGGGGGCGTCGAGACGCTGCCTCACCATGGCCGGCGTCGCGTGGCGCCAGTTGATCCAGGCGTCCCCGACCGGCAGCCCCGTGCGCAGCAACGCGCGGTGGAACTCGCCGAACGTGAAGCCGTACTTCTTCTCGATCCGCTTCACGTCGGCCTCGGTCAACGGGCGGTCGACCCGTACGCCGGCGTCGGACAGGGCAGCGACGACATCGTCGGCGTCGAACGTCATGCGCCCCATGATTGCCGGTCGGGTTCCGCGGAACCCGACCGGGGCAACAGGTCCTCGCAAGTGATGGCAGCCGTGATGGCAGGCACGGCGCTGATTTGTAGAGCGAGCGCTGCCACCACGCCTGTCTCCATCGGCGTGCCCGCTCACCTCACGCGCCGGACCAAGATCAATGTATTGATCGCTGAATCGGACGTGCAGTCATCAGGGCCAGATCATTCAGTCATCCATTCATTGATCAAGGTCGCGTCCGGACTGTCGGTGGTCCCTCCTACGGTGGGTGTCGAGGGGGCAGCACGGAGGCAGGGAACGTCATGGACGAGCACGCGGAAGGCCTGGAACGCGTCGTGACCGCATACGGCGCCGAGGACTACCTCCGGCAACTCAGTCATGAGCTGCTCGGCAGCCCGCGGCCCGAGTGCCTGGCCTGCTACGTGTTCCGGATGGTCAACGAGTTCGGCTGCGACCACACCCGACGGTTCACCGGACACTGGCGCCAGACCCGGGCCCGGCACGCCACGGGCCTGGAGCGGCGGCTCGACGGCGCCGGCGCGTTCTGCGACTGCCGGCTCTTCCGCAACGGCTGGCGGTTGGACGCGCCGCGAGCCGTCCATCGCGGCGAACGCCCGGCCTGTCCAGGGGTGGGGCCGCGGTCGGCCCAGCCGTGCGCCCTGTGGTGCAGGATCCGCCGGCCCCCACGTCAGCGCTGACGGCGACTGTCGCCCGCCCGACCTAGAGTGAGTACGTGCCCGATCCCGCGACCTACCGCCCGGCCACCGGTTCCATCCCGGAGCAGCCCGGCGTCTACAAGTTCCGGGACCCGTCGGGCCGGGTGATCTACGTCGGCAAGGCGATCAGCCTGCGGCAGCGCCTCAACTCCTACTTCGCCGACCCGGCCAACCTGCACCCGCGCACGCAGACGATGGTCTTCACCGCGGGCAGCGTCGAGTGGACGACGGTCTCCACCGAGGTCGAGGCGCTCCAGCTGGAGTACGCCTGGATCAAGGAGTTCGACCCGCGGTTCAACGTGAAGTACCGCGACGACAAGTCGTACCCCTACCTCGCAGTCACGATGGGCGAGGAGTTCCCGCGGGTCCAGGTGATGCGCGGGGCCAAACGCAAGGGCACCCGGTACTTCGGGCCGTACGCGCACGCCTGGGCGATCCGCGAGACCGTCGACCTGCTGCTGCGCGTCTTCCCGGTCCGCACCTGCAGCGCGGGCGTGTTCAAGCGGGCCGGGCAGATCGGGCGGCCGTGCCTGCTCGGCTACATCGACAAGTGCTCGGCCCCGTGCGTCGGCAAGATCTCGGAAGAGGACCACCGCGCCCTGGCCGAGGAGTTCTGCGACTTCATGGGCGGCTCCACGCAGCGCTACGTGAAGCGCCTCGAACGCGAGATGCGGCACGCCAGTAACGATCTCGAGTTCGAACGGGCGGCGCGGCTGCGCGACGACATCCAGGCCCTGACCCGGGCGATGGAGAAGAACGCCGTCGTCCTGCCCGACGACACCGACGCCGACGTCTTCGCCCTCGCCGAGGACGACCTGGAGGCCGCGGTCCAGGTGTTCCACGTCCGGGGCGGGCGGGTGCGCGGCCAGCGCGGCTGGGTCGTCGAGAAGGTCGAAGAGGTCGACACCGCCGGCCTGGTCGAGCACCTCCTGCAGCAGGTCTACGGCGACACCACCGCCGACGCCGTCCCGCGTGAGGTCCTGGTCCCGACCGAGCCCCCGTTCGCCCACGAGGTCGAGCAGTGGCTGGGCGGCCTGCGCGGGTCGAAGGTCCAGGTCCGCGTCCCGCAGCGCGGCGACAAGCGCGCGTTGATGGAGACGGTGGCCCGCAACGCCACGCAGGCCTTGGCCCTGCACAAGGTCAAGCGCGCGGGCGACCTGACGACGAGAAGCAAGGCGCTGCAGGAGATCCAGGAGGCCCTCGACCTGCCCGAGGCCCCGCTGCGGATCGAGTGCTACGACGTCTCCCACGTCCAGGGCACCAACATCGTGGCCAGCATGGTGGTCTTCGAGGACGGCCTGGCCCGCAAGAGCGAGTACCGCCGGTTCACGATCAAGGGCCAGGACGGCTCGGACGACGTCGCCGCCATGCGCGAGGTCATCACCCGCCGGTTCCGGCGCTACCTGTCCGAGAATGCCGACGCCCCGGTCGATCTGACCCCCGAGGCCGAGTCGGAGGAGCCCGGCGTCCCGGCCGCGATCGACCCCGAGACCGGCCGGCCCCGCAAGTTCGCCTACGCGCCCCAGCTGGTCGTGGTGGACGGCGGTGCGCCCCAGGTCGCGGCCGCGGCCGCCGCGATGGCCGAGCTGGGCATCGTCGACGTGGCCCTGTGCGGGCTGGCGAAACGCCTCGAGGAGGTCTGGCTGCCGGACGACGACCAGCCGGTCATCCTGCCCCGCACCTCCGAGGGGCTGTACCTCCTGCAGCGGGTGCGCGACGAGGCGCACCGGTTCGCGATCACGCACCACCGGCAGCGGCGCAGCACCCAGATGACGGCCAGCGTCCTCGACGAGGTCCCCGGCCTGGGCCCAGCCCGCAAGAAGGCCCTGCTGGCCGCGTTCGGTTCCGTGAAGAAGCTGAAGGCCGCCGACGCCGAGACCATCGCCGCCGTCCAGGGGGTCGGCCCGAAGGTGGCCCTGGCCGTCGTCCGGGCCCTGCACCCCGAGGAGCAGCCGGCGGCGCAGCCCGCGATCGACATGGCCACGGGTGAGTTGCTCGACTGACCGACCTGCGCAGTCCGGGCCCCGGCGTCTGACAGGCTGTGGACCGTGACGACTGGGGTGGCCGCCGACGGCGTGGACGAAACGCTGCGGCCGGAGCTGTTGGTGATCACCGGTATGTCCGGCGCGGGCAGCAGCACGGCCGCGAAAGCGCTGGAGGACCTCGGCTGGTACGTGGTCGACAACCTGCCGCCGCAACTGATCGGCGACCTGGCGGACCTGACCGCCAAGGCCGCGCCGGCGCTGCCGCGGGTGGCGGTGGCGGTCGACGTCCGGGGGCGCACGTTCTTCCCCGCCCTCAACGCGGCGCTCGCGCAGGCCCGGGCCCGGGGCACGCGCACCCGGCTGCTGTTCCTGGACGCGACCGACGACGTCCTGGTCCGGCGGTTCGAGTCGGTCCGCCGGCCGCACCCGCTGCAGGGCGCCGGCGCCCCGCTGGACGGCATCGTCGAGGAACGGATCATGCTCGGCGAGCTGCGCGGTGAGGCCGACACCGTGGTCGACACGTCCCGGCTCAACGTGCACGAACTCTCCAGCAAGATCATCACCTTGTTCGGCGACCCCGGCGACCCCCAGATCCGCCTCCTGGTCATGTCGTTCGGCTTCAAGTACGGGTTGCCGCTGGACGCCGACCTGGTCGCCGACATCCGGTTCCTGCCCAACCCGTTCTGGGTGCCGGAGCTGAAGGCCCACACGGGTCTCGACCCCGACGTCGCCGAGTACGTGCTCAGCCGGGAGGGGGCCGTCGAGTTCCTGGACCGGTACACGGCGGCGCTCGAACCCGTGCTGAAGGGGTACGTCCGGGAGAACAAGCGGTACGCGACGATCGCCGTCGGGTGCACGGGCGGCAAGCACCGCTCGGTCGCGATGGTCGAGCAGCTCAGCCAGCGGCTCGCCGTCCCGGGCGTCGTGGCCGTGACCGCCGTCCACCGGGACCTGGGGCGGGAGTAGGGGAATGGTGCAACCCGAAGCCGGGCCGATCCCCAGCCGCCGGGGCCCGAAGGTCGTCGCGCTGGGCGGCGGTCACGGCCTCGCCGCCAGCCTCGCGGCGCTCCGCCTCCTGACCGACCAGCTGACCGCGGTCGTCACCGTCGCGGACGACGGGGGTTCCAGCGGGCGGTTGCGGCGAGAGTTCGGCGTCCTGCCGCCCGGCGACCTGCGGATGGCGTTGTCCGCGCTGTGCGACGACGGCGAGTGGGGCCTGCTGTGGCGGGACGTGCTGCAGCACCGGTTCGCCAGCGCGGGCAGCCTGCACGACCACGCGATGGGCAACCTGCTGATCGTCACGCTCTGGGAGGTGCTGGGCGACGCGGTCGCCGGGCTGGACACGGTGGCCAGGCTGCTCAACGCGCGCGGCCGGGTACTGCCGATGACGTCGGTGCCGCTCGACATCGAGGCCACCGTGCGCGGCCTCGACCCGGGCGCCCCGGACGACCTGACCGTCGTGCGCGGGCAGGTCGCGGTGGCCACCACGTCCGGGCACGTCGACGCGGTCCGGCTGCTGCCGGAGGACCCGCCGGCCTGCCCGGAGGCGGTCGAGGCGATCCTCGACGCCGACTGGGTCGTGCTCGGGCCCGGGTCGTGGTTCACCAGCGTGATCCCGCACCTGAAGGTCCCGGGTCTGGCCGAGGCGCTGCGGACCACGAAGGCCCGCCGGTGCGTGACCCTGAACCTGACCCCGCAGCAGGGCGAGACCGAGGGCTTCTCACCCGAGGCGCACCTCGAGGTGCTCGCCGCCCACGCCCCGCAGCTGCGGATCGACGCCGTCCTCGCCGACCCGTCCTCGGTGGACGACGGGCGCGCGCTCGCGCGCGTGGCGAACGACCTGGGCGCGGGGCTGCTGCTGCGGCACGTCGCCGCGGGGGCGGACCACCACGACCCGCTGCGGCTCGCGGCCGCCTACCGGGACCTGTTCGGCACCGCCTGAGCGACCACCGGGGCGTCCCGCGTTCGGCATACATCGGCGATACGCCCCCTCGCCTAGGGTGGCCGGGGTGCGGGTGTTGGTGGTGGAGGACGAGCCCTACCTGGCCGATGCCGTCCGCGACGGGCTGCGGCTGGAGGCGATCGCCGCGGACGTCGCCCTCGACGGTGCGCAGGCCCTCGAACTGCTGGCCGTCAACACCTACGACGTGGTGGTGCTCGACCGGGACCTGCCCACGGTGCCCGGGGACGACGTCGCGCGGGCGGTCGCGGCCGGGGGCGACGGCCCCCGGATCATCATGGTGACCGCGGCCGATCGGCTCGACGACAAGGCGAGCGGGTTCGAGCTGGGGGCCGACGACTACCTGACCAAACCCTTCGAGCTGCGCGAACTGGTGCTCCGGCTGCGGGCCCTGGCCCGGCGGCCCGCGACCGGACGCCCGCCGGTGCTGGAACGGTCCGGGGTGCGGCTCGACCCGTTCCGACGCGAGGTGTTCCGCGACGGCCGGTACGTGGCCCTGACCCGCAAGCAGTTCGCCGTGCTCACCGTGCTGATGGAGTCGGCCGGGGGTGTGGTCAGCGCCGAAGACCTGCTGGAGCGGGCCTGGGACGCCAACGCCGACCCCTTCACCAACGCCGTCCGGATCACCATCTCCACCCTGCGCCGCCGCCTCGGCGAACCGCAGCTGATCCACACCCTGCCCGGCTCCGGGTACCGGTTCGGGGCGCCGTGACGGGCCGGCCCGTGGATTCCCCGGATTCCCCGGATTCCCCGGTGCCCCGCGCCCCGGGTCTGAGCGTCCGGTGGCGGTTGACCCTGAGCTACGCCGGGTTCCTGGTGGCGGCCGGCGCCCTGTTCAGTGTGGTCCTGCTGCTGCTCCTGCGCTACGCACCGACCGGTCGTCTCGTGCCGGCGCGGCCTGGCGGGTTCGCGCCCGACCGCCATGACCTGCTGGCGGTCGCCGTCCCGCTCTGCCTGCTGATGATCGGCTTCCTCGCCGTGGTGGGCCTGACCGGCGGGTGGCTGCTGGCCGGCCGGGTGCTGCGACCCCTGGAGCTGCTCGGCGCGGCGGTCCGGACGGCGGGGCAGGGCTGGCTCTGGAACCGGGTCCGGATGCCCGGCCGGGACGACGAGTTCCGCCGCCTGGCCGACGGTTTCGACCGGATGCTGGACCGGCTGGAGAGCACCTTCGAGGAGCAGCGCCGGTTCACGGCCAACGCCTCGCACGAACTGCGCACCCCGCACGCGGTGATGAAGACGATGCTCCAGGTGGCCCGGGCCGACCCGGCCGGGCGCGACGTCGACGAACTGCTGCGCCGCCTGGCCGAGACCAACGACCGGGCGATCGACACGCTCGAGGCGCTCCTGCAGCTGAGCCGGGTGGAGCGCACCGACGGGGTGGCCGGGCCCCGGCCGTGCGACCTGGCGCTGATCATGGAGGAGAGCCTCGAGGCCCAGGTCCCGCCCGACCGGGTCCGGGTGGAGACGTCGACGGACTCGGCGACCGTGCTCGGCGACCGCGCCCAGCTCGGCGCGCTGGCCGACAACCTGCTCCGGAACGCCCTGGTGCACAACGTGTCCGGAGGGACCGTCTGGATCGTCACCGGTCGGGACCCGCTCGGCCGCTCGTTCGTGTCGGTCGAGAACACCGGGCCGGACGTGCCCCCCGACCTGGTGCCCCGCCTCACCGAGCCGTTCGTGCGGGGGACCGGGCGGACCCGGTCCCCGGGGGTCGGCGAAGCGCCCGGCAGCGGGCTGGGCCTGGCCATCGTGGCCGCCGTGGTCGGCGCCCACGGGGCCGACCTCGACGTGAGGCCCCGGCCCGGGGGCGGCCTGCGGGTCGTCGTCCGGTTCCCGGTCCGGTCGGTGCTGCAGGCACCCTGACCGGACGCCCCGAGCACCCCCTTCGGGGGACGCGGGGCGTCCACCGGTCGGCCGAGCGGGGTGTTTGACCCCGGTGCGAGGATGGTTCACATGGCTCTGACCGCAGTGGTGAAGGACGAACTCAGCCGGCTCCAGGTGACGAAGCCCTGCTGCCGGAAGGCCGAGGTCTCGGCCCTGCTCCGGTTCGCGGGCGGCCTGCACATCGTGAGCGGCCGGATCGTGGTCGAGGCCGAGCTCGACACCGGCCAGACCGCCCGGCGGCTGCGCCGGGACATCGCCGACGTCTACGGCCACGGCTCCGACGTCGTCGTCCTGGCCCCCGGTGGGTTGCGCCGCGGCAGCCGGTACGTCGTCCGGGTGACCAAGGACGGCGACGCCCTGGCCCGCCAGACCGGGCTCGTCGACGGCCGGGGCCGGCCCGTCCGCGGGCTGCCGCCGCAGGTCGTCTCCGGCGCCACCTGCGACGCCGAGGCCGCCTGGCGCGGGGCCTTCCTGGCCCACGGCTCCCTGACCGAACCGGGCCGGTCGTCGGCCCTCGAGGTCACCTGCCCCGGCCCCGAGGCCGCCCTGGCCCTGGTCGGCGCGGCCCGCCGGCTCGGCGTCCAGGCCAAGGCCCGTGAGGTGCGCGGCGTCGACCGCGTGGTGATCCGGGACGGCGACACGATCGCCGCCCTGCTGACCCGCCTCGGCGCCCACGACGCCGTCCTGGCCTGGGAGGAACGGCGGATGCGCCGCGAGGTCCGGGCCACCGCCAACCGGCTGGCCAACTTCGACGACGCCAACCTGCGGCGCTCGGCCCGCGCCGCGGTCGCCGCGGGCGCGCGGGTCGAACGGGCCCTCGACATCCTCGGCGAGGAGGTCCCCGACCACCTGAAGATCGCCGGCCAGCTGCGCCTCGCCCACAAGCAGGCCAGCCTCGAGGAGCTCGGCCAGCTCGCCGACCCGCCGATGACCAAGGACGCCGTGGCCGGGCGCATCCGGCGCCTGCTGGCGATGGCGGACAAGCGGGCCTCGGACCAGGGGATCCCGGGCACCGAGGCGAACCTGACCCCGGAGATGCTCGACGCCTGAGGCGCGGCTCAAGTGTGTGTCCGGACACGGTGACCGGACATCTGCCGCCTGAGCAGCGACGGTAGGGTTGGCGGTGCTCGCAGACCGTGGGCAGACGTCCAGCTTCGAAGGGGAACAGTCGCGTGACCGTTCGCGTAGGGATCAACGGCTTCGGCCGAATCGGCCGCAACTTCTTCCGCGCCGCCCGGGCGGCGGGTGCCGACATCGAGATCGTCGGTGTCAACGACCTCACCGACAACAAGACCCTGGCGCACCTGCTGAAGTACGACTCGATCCTGGGCCGTCTCGACGGCGAGGTCAGCTTCACGGGCGACGAGATCTCCGTCGACGGCAAGAGCTTCAAGGCGCTCGCCGAGCGCGACCCCGCGGCCCTGCCGTGGAAGGACCTCGGCGCCGACGTCGTCATCGAGTCGACCGGCATCTTCACCGACGCGACCAAGGCCAAGGCCCACGTCGACGGCGGCGCGAAGAAGGTCATCATCTCGGCGCCGGCCAAGAACGAGGACATCACGGTCGTGATGGGCGTCAACCACGAGCTGTACGACCCGGCCGCGCACACCATCATCAGCAACGCCTCGTGCACCACGAACTGCCTGGCCCCCATGGCCAAGGCCCTCAACGACGGCCTGGGCATCGAGCGCGGTCTGATGACCACGATCCATGCCTACACGCAGGACCAGAACCTGCAGGACGGCCCCCACAAGGACCTGCGCCGGGCCCGCGCCGCCGCCCTGAACATCGTGCCGACCAGCACCGGTGCGGCGAAGGCCGTGAGCCTGGTGCTGCCGGAGCTGAAGGGCAAGCTCGACGGCTACGCGCTGCGCGTGCCGACGCCGACCGGCTCGGCCACGGACCTGACCTTCACCGCGTCCCGCGAGACGACGGTCGAGGAGGTCAACGAGATCGTGAAGGCCGCCGCCGAGGGCGCTCTCAAGGGCTTCCTGAAGTACACGACCGACGAGATCGTCTCCACCGACATCGTCACCGACCCGGCGTCGTGCATCTTCGACTCGGGCCTGACCAAGGTGATCGGCGACCAGGTCAAGGTCGTCGGCTGGTACGACAACGAGTGGGGCTACTCGAACCGGCTCGTGGACCTCACGGTCCTCGTCGGCGCCTCTCTCTGACCCGCCCCCCGCGACGAAGGACGGATCTCGCCGATGCTGACCATCGACGACCTCGGTGACCTCAAGGGCAAGCGCGTTCTGGTCCGCAGCGACCTGAACGTCCCGTTGGACAAGGAGACGGGGGCGGTCACCGACGACGGCCGGGTCCGCGCCTCCGTGCCCACCTGGCAGCGGCTGCTGGACGCCGGCGCCAAGGTGATCGTGTGCGCCCACCTCGGGCGTCCGAAGGGTGAGCCCGACCCGAAGTACTCGCTGCAGCCGGCCGTCGGCCGGGCCTGCGAGCTGCTGCCGGGCGTGAGCGTCACGCTCGCGGAGGACACCGTCGGCGAGTCCGCGAAGGCCGCGGTCGAGGCGATGGCCGACGGCGAGATCGTCGTCCTGGAGAACCTGCGGTTCAACGCGGGGG
Organism: Spongisporangium articulatum; assembly: GCF_044465595.1. Taxonomy (NCBI): domain Bacteria; kingdom Bacillati; phylum Actinomycetota; class Actinomycetes; order Kineosporiales; family Kineosporiaceae; genus Spongisporangium; species Spongisporangium articulatum. The sequence goes on from NZ_JBITLV010000006.1 coordinate 221,055, forward strand.
AGACGAGCAAGGACGACGCCGAGCGCGGCGCGTTCGCGGACGAGCTGGCCGCCCTGGCCGACGCGTACGTGAGCGACGGGTTCGGCGTCGTCCACCGCAAGCAGGCCTCGGTGTACGACGTCGCGCAGCGCCTGCCGCACGCGGCCGGCGGCCTGGTGCTGGCCGAGGTCGAGGTGCTGAAGAAGCTCACCGAGAACCCGGCCCGGCCCTACGCCGTCGTGCTCGGCGGGTCGAAGGTGTCCGACAAGCTCGGGGTCATCGACAACCTGCTCGAGGTCGCCGACCGGTTGCTGATCGGCGGCGGGATGCTCTTCACGTTCCTGAAGGCCCAGGGCTACGAGGTGGGCCAGAGCCTGCTCGAGGAGGACCAGCTCGAGACGGTCCGCGGCTACCTGGCCCGGGCCGAGGCGCAGGGCGTCGAGGTCATCCTGCCGGTGGACGTGGTGGCCGCACCGGGCTTCTCGGAGGAGGGCGCCGAGGTGTTCGCGGCCGAGGCGATCCCGGCCGACCGGATGGGCCTGGACATCGGCCCCCTGTCGGCGACCCTGTTCGCCGACAAGCTGTCCGACGCGCGGACCGTGTTCTGGAACGGCCCGATGGGCGTGTTCGAGGTGGAGGCCTACGCCGGCGGAACCCGCGCCGTCGCGCAGGCCCTGGCGTCGTCGTCCGGGTTCAGCGTGGTCGGCGGCGGTGACTCCGCCGCCGCCGTGCGGACCCTCGGATTCGACGAGGACGCCTTCGGTCACATCTCGACCGGTGGCGGGGCCAGCCTGGAGTTCCTGGAGGGCAAGACGCTCCCAGGCCTGACCGTTCTGGAGAGCTGAGCCCGTGGCCACTGGTACGACTGCAGATTCAGGACGCACCCCGCTCATGGCGGGGAACTGGAAGATGAACCTGGACCACCAGCAGGCGGCGCACCTGGTGCAGAAGCTGGCCTGGTCGCTGCAGGACGCGAAGCACGACTTCGACGCCGTCGAGGTCGCCGTCCTGCCCCCGTTCACCGACCTGCGCTCGGTGCAGACGCTGATCGACGGCGACAAGCTGAAGCTCAAGTTCGGCGCCCAGGACCTGTCCCAGCACGAGGCCGGCGCCTACACGGGCGAGATCTCGGGCGCGATGCTGGCGAAGCTGGGCTGCTCGTACGTGGCGGTCGGGCACAGCGAGCGGCGCGAGTACCACGGCGAGACCGACGCCCTGGTCAACGCCAAGCTGGTCGCGGCGTTCCGGCACGGGCTGACCCCGATCCTGTGCATCGGTGAGGGGCTCGAGGTCCGCAAGGCGGCCACCCACGTCGACCACTGCACGGCCCAGCTCGAGGCGGCGCTGACCGATCTCACCGCCGAGCAGGTGGCCACGATCGTCATCGCCTACGAGCCGGTCTGGGCGATCGGCACGGGCGAGGTGGCCACGCCGGAGGACGCGCAGGAGGTCTGCGCGGCGGTCCGGGACAAACTGGCCCAGCTGTACTCCCAGTCGCTGGCCGACGGCGTGCGCGTGCTCTACGGCGGGTCGGTCAAGGCGGCCAACGTCGCCGGGATCATGGCCCAGGAGGACGTGGACGGCGCGCTGGTGGGCGGGGCGAGCATCGACCCGGCCGAGTTCGCGTCGATCGCCCGGTACCGGGACCACGTCACCCGCTGAACCTGCTCGAACTGAACAGGTGTCAAGGGGATTGCCCGATTCTTCCTGCCGCAACCTGTCCGGATAAGCTCCCGGAATCGCTTACGCTGTGTGTCTGCGACCCGGAACGGGCCGCAGACCGCAAGAGTTCGACCAGGCACTTCGACCGACGAGGACCTCGTGACCGCGCTTCGCTACATCCTCCAGGGCCTGCTGGCCGTGACCAGCCTGATCCTCACGTTGTTGATCCTGATGCACAAGGGTCGGGGTGGCGGCCTCTCGGACATGTTCGGCGGTGGGATGAGCTCCAGCATGGGCAGCTCCGGCGTAGCCGAGCGCAACCTCAACCGGTTCACCGTCGCGACCGGGCTGGTGTGGGGCACCGCCATCGTGCTGCTGAACCTGCTCACCCGCTTCTTCCCGACCACCAGCTGACGAGACCGTTCAGCTACACAGCTTTCAAGGAGGGTCAGACGTGGCCAGTGGCAACGCGATTCGCGGCAGCCGGGTCGGAGCAGGGCCGATGGGCGAGGCGGAGCGCGGCGACGCAGCTCCCCGGTTCCGTATCTCGTACTGGTGCGCGAACGGCCACGAGACCACCCCGAGCTTCTCGGAGGAGGTCGGCGTCCAGCCGCCGGAGACCTGGGACTGCCCGCGCTGCGGGTTCCCGGCCGGCCAGGACCAGACCACCCCGCCGTCGCCCCCGCGCAACGAGCCCTACAAGACGCACCTGGCCTACGTGAAGGAGCGTCGTAGCGACGCCGACGGTCAGGCCATCCTCGATGAGGCGCTGGCCTCGCTGCGGGCGCGCAAGCTCATCCGCTGACTCCTGCGGTGATCATGCACAAACGCATGATGCCCCGCTGACCGGGTTCAGACCCGGCGCGGGGCATCATGCGTTTGTGCATGATCACCGCGCACTCAGGGGGCAGGGGCGGACTCGCGGTCCAGGAACCAGAGGGTGCGCTGCTCGCCGTGGACGCGGCGGGCGGGCAGGGTGGGCTCCCCGGGTACCGGGGTGAGCGCCTTGGCCACCGCCTCGGCCTTCCCGGCCCCGCTGGCCAGCAGCCAGACCTGCCGGGACGAGCAGAGCACCGGCATCGTCAGGGTGATCCGGGTGGGCGGGGGCTTGGGGGATTCCCGGACGGCGATCACCGAGTGGTCGCCGACGGCCAGCCCGGGGTGCCCCGGGAAGAGCGACGCGACGTGCCCGTCGGGACCGACGCCGAGCAGGACGACGTCGAACTCGGGTACCGCGCCGCCGCCCGCGGCCACCAGGTCGGCGGCGTACCGGTTGGCGGCCGCGTCCACGTCGTCCCCGTCCGGGCCGTCGCTGGGCGGCATGGCGTGCACGGTGCGCGGGTCCAGGTCGAGGGCGTCCAGCAGGGCGGCGCGAGCCTGCTTCTCGTTCCGGTCGTCGTCGTCCGCGGGCACGAAACGCTCGTCCCCCCAGTAGAAGTCGACCCGGTGCCAGTCGACGGCCGTCCGGGCGGGCGAGGCGGCCAGGGCTGCCATCAGCGCGTTGCCGTTGGATCCGCCGGTCAGGACGACGTGCGCCCGGCCCCGCGCCGCGATCGCGTCGACGACCTCGGTCACCAGACGGGCGGCCGCCGCCGCGGCGAGGGTCTGCGGGGTGTCGTGCACCAGGAGCTGCCGGGTCATGCCTGCACCTTTCCGGACGTCTTCCGGGCGGGAGACTTCTTCGCCGCGGTCCGCTTCTGCGGCACCCCGGCCCGGAGGACCTCGCCGAACAGTTCGTCCGGGTCGAGCCGGCGCAGCTCCTCGACCAGGCAGTCGGTGTCGGTCCGCCGTTGCATGGCGATCCGCCGCTCGGGACGCCCGGGCTGGGTGAGCGTTCCGACGGTGCCGCCGGGGCGCTCCAGGGTGATCGGACCGGACGCCCGGGTGAGGGTCACGGCGGTCACCCCGCTCCCGGCGTCCCCCCGGTGCTTCGTCACCGGCGCGTCGAGGGCCGTGCCGAGCCAGTCGGCCAGCAGCTCGAGGCTGGGGGAGTCGGACCCACCGGTCACGGAGATCTTCGTGACCCGCTCGTAGGGGCGCGTGTCGAGGGCGGCGGCCAGCACGGACCGCCAGCGGGTGATCCGGCTCCAGGCCAGGTCCGTGTCCCCGGGGGCGTGCCCGACCGCCAGTTGCTGCAGCCACTTCACCGGGTTCTTGGCCCGGGCCGCGTCGGTGATGCGGCGCTGCCCCATCCGGCCGATCGGGTCCTCCGAGGGGACGTCCGGGCCGGCCCCGGACCACCAGACGACGACGGGCGCATCCGGCAGCAGCAGCGGCACGATGACGCTGTCGCCGTGTTCGGCCAGCGGCCCGTACATCCGCAGCACGATCACCTCCGACGCCCCGGCGTCGCCGCCGATCCGGATCTGCGCGTCGAGGCGTGACGTGCCGCGCCGGTTGCCCCGCACGACGGCGATCACGCGGCTCGGGTGTTCCCGGCTGGCGTCGACGGCGATCTCGATCGCCGCGTCGGCGACGTCGTCCTCGGTGACCACCACGAGCGTGAGGACCCGGCTCAGTGCCGAGGCCCCGCCGTCCCCGCGCACGCTGACCAGCCGGTGGGTGAGCGCGGAGGTGCCGGTGTTCGGCAGGTCGATGATCACGGCCGCCTCCAGGTCCGTCCGTCGCGCTCCAGCATGGCGTGCGCGGAGTCGGGCCCCCAGCGACCGCTGGTGTACGGCTCGGGCTGACCGCGGCGGGCCCAGTGCGCGGTGATCGGGTCGAGGATCCGCCAGGACAGCTCGACCTCCTCGTGCCGCGGGAACAGCGGCGGGTCGCCGAGCAGGACGTCGAGGATGAGCCGTTCGTAGGCCTCGGGCGAGGATTCGGTGAACGAATGCCCGTACCCGAAGTCCATGTTCACGTCGCGGACCTCCATCGACGTGCCCGGCACCTTCGAGCCGAACCGGATGGTCACGCCCTCGTCCGGCTGGACCCGGATCACGATGGCGTTGTGGCCGAGTTCCTCGGTGGCGGTGTTGTCGAACGGCAGGTGGGGGGCCCGCTTGAACACGACCGCGATCTCGGTGACGCGCCGCCCGAGCCGCTTACCGGTCCGCAGGTAGAACGGCACCCCGGCCCAGCGGCGGGTGTCGATGTCCAGCCGGATCGCCGCGAACGTCTCGGTGGTCGAGTCCTGCGGGATGCCGTCCTCGTCGAGGTACCCGATCACCTGCTCATTGCCCTGCCACCCGGCGGCGTACTGCCCGCGGGCGGTGTGCTTGTCGAGGTCCGGGGGCAGGCGGACGGCGGACAGCACCTTCTGCTTCTCGGCGCGCAGGTCGCGCGCGTCGAAGGACACCGGCTCCTCCATCGCCGTCAGGGCGAGCAGTTGCAGGAGGTGGTTCTGGATCACGTCCCGGGCGGCCCCGATGCCGTCGTAGTAGCCGGCCCGGCCGCCGATCCCGATGTCCTCGGCCATCGTGATCTGCACGTGGTCGACGTAGTTGTTGTTCCAGATCGGCTCGTACAGCTGGTTCGCGAACCGCAGCGCGAGCAGGTTCTGGACCGTCTCCTTGCCGAGGTAGTGGTCGATCCGGAACACCGAGTCCTGCGGGAACACCGACTCGACGATCTCGTTCAGCTGCCGGGCCGACTTGAGGTCGTGCCCGAAGGGCTTCTCGATCACGACCCGGCGCCAGTGCTCGCCGTCCGGCCCGGTCCCGGCGTCGGCCAGCCCCGAACGGGAAAGCTGCTTGACGACGGTCGGGAAGGCACCGGGCGGGATGGACAGGTAGAAGGCGTGGTTGCCGCCCGTGCCGCGGACCTCGTCCAGCTCGCGGACCGTGTCGGCGAGCCGGTCGAAGGCGTCGTCGTCGTCGAAAGAGCCCGGTACGAAGCGGAATCCCTCGGCGAGCTGGCGCCAGACCGGTTCCCGGAACGGCGTGCGCGCGTGCTGCTTGACGGCCTCGTGCACGACCTCGCCGAAGTCCTGGTCGGCCCAGTCGCGGCGGGCGAACCCGACCAGCGAGAACCCCGGCGGCAGCAGGCCCCGGTTGGCCAGGTCGTAGATGGCCGGCATCAGCTTCTTGCGCGCGAGGTCGCCGGTCACCCCGAACATCACCATGCCGCAGGATCCGGCGATGCGGGGCAGCCGGCGGTCGCGTTCGTCCCGGAGCGGGTTGGACCGGTAGGTCGACGGGCTCACGCGCGCCGGGCCTGACCCAGCGCCCCGATCAACTGCTCGAGCGCTCCCGCCCCGGTCAGGTTGAGCCGTAGCACCGGCCGGTCGTGCTCGGCCAGCACGGTCGCATCACCCGCGGCCTGGGCCGAGATCAGCTGCCCGAAGGTGAACGGCCGGTCCGGGATCGCCAGGTCGTCCGGGTGGTCGGCGGTGATCTGCAGGTACACGCCGACCGGCGGGCCGCCTTTGTGGAACTGGCCCGTGGAGTGCAGGAACCGCGGCCCCCAGCCGAACGTGACCGGGCGTCCGGTGACCGCGGCCAGGCCGTCACGGACGTCGGCCAGCCGGGCGTTCGTGAGCCGGTCCAGGTAGGCCATCACGGCGACGAAACCGCGGTCACCGAGCTGCCCGAGCAGGGCCGAGACGGCGTCCACGACGGTGACCGAACCGCTCGTCGAGGCGGGGAGGAAGTCTCCGTGGGCGCGGATCTCGATGCCCGCGTCGGTGGCCAGGGCCGGTTCGGGCGCCGGGGTGGCGTCGAGCAGGCCGCGGGCGGCCTTCTTGGCGCTCTCGACGTCGGGCTGGTCGAAGGGGTTGATGCCGAGCAGGCGCCCGGCCACCGCGACCGCGTACTCCCAGAGCAGGAACTGGGCGCCCAACGGACCCCGGACCCCGGCCCGTGCCGCACCGTCCCCGTCGGGCAGCCCGTCGGACTCCGGGGCGAGCAGCGAGACCTGGACGACGTCGAAGGCGCCGGACTCCGGCGCCCGGCCGGACGGGACGACGACCGGCAGCACGCCAGTGTGGTCCTTGCCGGTGGACTCGGCGATGAGCTGCTCGGCCCAGTCGCCGAAACCCGGTAGGCCGGAACCGGAGTCGGTGATGAGGATCTTGTCGTGCAGCCCGCCGTCGGAGGCGGGGGAGGCGCCCAGCACGGCCCCGAGGACCAGCGCCGGGTTGCTCTCCGAGTCCTCCGCCAGGAGGTCACTGACCGAGGCGGCCTCGTCGAGCAGCCCGCCGATGTCGACCCCGGCCAGCCCCGAGGGCACCAGCCCGAACGCCGTCAGCGCCGAGAACCGGCCGCCGACCCCGGGATCCGCGTTGAAGACCTTCCGGTACCCGGCCTCCTTCGACGCGGCCTCGAGCGGCGAGCCCGGGTCGGTGACGATGACGATCCGGGACGCGGCGTCGATGCCGGCGTCGGTGAACGCCTTCTCGAACACCCGCCGCTGGCTGTCCGTCTCGACCGTGGAACCGGACTTGCTGGAGACCACGATGACCGTGCGCTCCAGCTCCACGAGCGCGGCCGCGACCTGACCCGGGTCGGTGCTGTCCAGCACCACGAGGTCGACCCCGGCCTCGGCCGCGATCACCTCGGGGGCCAGCGACGAGCCGCCCATGCCGCACAGCACGACACGGTCGACGCCCTCGGCCTGCAGTTCCGCCCGCAGGGCCAGGATCGGCTCGACGAGCGGTCGCGACGAGTCGGCCAGGCCGACCCAGCTCAGCCGGATGGATGCCTCGGACTCGGCCTCGGGCCCCCACAGCGTGGCGTCCTGGGCCGCGATGCGGCCGGCCACCTTGTCGGCCACCAGGGTGGCGAGGTGGGTCGCCAGAGCCGCGCGGGCGTCGTCCCCGGCCGTGAAGACGGCCAGGCCGGCGGCGTCGTCGGCCGGCCAGTCGGTGCTGTCGTTCATTCCCCGGTTCTCCGCTCTGCTCAGTTGCCCTCGACCTGGGCCTTGGCCCGGTCGAGCTCGTCGGTCACCGTGGCGAGCAGTTCGGTCCACGACTTCTCGAACTTCTCCACGCCCTCGACCTCGAGCAGGTCGACGACCTCGTCGTAGCTGATGCCCAGCCCGTCGAGGCGGTCGAGCAGCGCGGCGGCCTCCTCGTAGGTGCCGTGCACGGTGTCGCCGGTGATCTCGCCGTGGTCGGCCACCGCGTCGAGCGTGGCCCCCGGCATGGTGTTGACCGTGTTGGACGCGACCAGCTCCGTCACGTACATCGTGTCGGGGTAGTTCGGGTCCTTGACGCCCGTGGAGGCCCACAGCGGGCGCTGGGCCCGCGCCCCGGCGTCCTCGAGCGCCGCCCAGCGGGCGGTGCCGAACACCTCCTCGTAGGCCTGGTAGGCGAGCCGGGCGTTGGCGATGCCGGCCTTGCCCTTCAGCGCGTTCGCCTCGTCCGTGCCGATCGCCGTCAGCCGCTTGTCGATCTCGGTGTCGACCCGGGAGACGAAGAACGAGGCCACGGACTGGATCTCGGCCAGGTCGAGGCCCTTCTCCCGGGCCCGCTCGAGGCCCTCGAGGAAGGCCTCCATGACGGCCCGGTACCGCTCGAGGCTGAAGATCAGCGTCACGTTCACGCTGATCCCGTCGCCGATCGCGTCGCGGATCGCCGGGAGCCCCTCGACGGTGGCCGGGATCTTGATCATCAGGTTCGGCCGGTCGACGGTCTGCCAGAGCAGGCGCGCCGACTCGATCGTCTTCTCGTACTCGTGGGCCAGCCGCGGGTCGACCTCGAGCGACACGCGCCCGTCGAGGTGCCCGGTCGACTCGTACAGCGGCGCGAACATGTCGCAGGCCGCGCGGACGTCGTCCGTGGTGATCTCGAAGACGGCCCGCTCGGTGTCGGCGCCGGCCCCGACCAGGCCCTTGACCTGCTCCTCGTAGCGGTCGCCCTTGGCCAGCGCGCTGGCGAAGATCGTCGGGTTGCTCGTGACCCCGACGACGCCCTTCTCGGCGATGAGCCGCTTCAGGTCACCGCCCTCGAGGAGTTCGCGGGACAGGTCGTCCAGCCACACGGACACGCCGTTCTCGGCCAGGGCATCTATCGCTGGGTAGTTCGACATCGTCATTCCTCCTGAAAGTCTCGACCGCGGAGTAGTTCTCGAAGCTCAGGCCTCGGCCGCGGCGATGCTGTCGCGGGCCGCCGCGGCCACCGCCTCGGCGGTGATCCCGAACTCCCGGTACAGCGTCTTGAAGTCGGCCGACGCGCCGTAGTGCTCCAGCGAGACGATCCGACCGGCGTCTCCGACCAGCTCCCGCCAGCCCTGCGCGATCCCGGCCTCGACCGAGACCCGGGCGCGCACGGTGTGCGGCAGGACGCTGGCGCGGTAGTTGGCGTCCTGCTCGTCGAACCACTCCCGGCACGGCATCGAGACCACTCGGGTCGGAATGCCCTCCGCCTGAAGGGTTTCGCGCGCCTCGACGGCCAGCTGAACCTCGGAACCGGTACCGATCAGGATCACCTTCGGCGCGCCGCCGTCGGCCTCGGCGAGGATGTAGCCGCCCCGCGCCGTCCCGTCGGCGGCGTTGAAGGCGTCCGGGCCACGCTCGAACGTCGGCACGTTCTGGCGGGTGAGGATGAGACCGGCGGGCCGGTCGGTGTGCTCGAGGATGGTGCGCCACGCCCAGGCCGTCTCGTTGGCGTCGGCCGGGCGGACGACGTCCAGCCCGATCATCGCCCGCAGGGCGGCCAGGTGCTCGACCGGCTGGTGGGTCGGCCCGTCCTCGCCGAGGCCGATCGAGTCGTGCGTCCAGACGTACGTGACCGGGAGCCGCATCAACGCCGCCAGCCGGACGGCGGGGCGCATGTAGTCGCTGAAGGTCAGGAACGTCGCGCCGTACACGCGCGTCCCGCCCGACAGCGCGATGCCGTTCATGATCGAACCCATGGCGTGCTCACGGATGCCGAAGTGCAGCGTGCGCCCGTAGACCGAGCCCTTCCACATGTCCGTCTGCCGGGCGTCCGGCAGGAACGACGGCTCGCCCTTCATGGTCGTGTTGTTGCTCTCGGCCAGGTCCGCCGAGCCGCCCCACAGCTCCGGCAGCGCCGCGGCCAGCGAGTCGAGCACGGCGCCGGACGCCTTGCGGGTCGCGACGTCCTTCCCGCCCTCGAACGTGGGCAGGTTGGTCTGCCAGCCGTCGGGCAGCCGCCGGACGGCGAGGCGCTCCTGCAGGGCGGCTCGTTCCGGGTCGCTCTTCTGCCAGGCGGTGAACTCCTCGAGCCACGCGGCGCGCAGCGCCTGGCCTCGCTCCTGCGCCTTCCGGGTGTGCTCGATCACCTCGGGCTCGACGACGAAGCTCTCGTCCGTCGGGAAGCCCAGGATCTCCTTGGTGGCCGCGATCTCGTCGGCGCCCAGCGCCGAACCGTGCGAGGCGCCGGTGTTCTGCTTGTTCGGCGCCGGCCACGCGATGATCGTGCGGAGCACGACGATCGACGGCTTGTCGGTCGTGGCCTTCGCCTTCAGCAGCGTCTTGTACAGACCCGCGACGTCCTCGTGGTAGTCGCCACCCGCCGTCCAGTCGACCTCGTGCACGTCCCAGCCGTAGGCCCGGTAGCGGGCCGCGGTGTCCTCGGACAGCGCGACGTCGGTGTCGTCCTCGATGGAGATGTGGTTCTTGTCGTAGATCACGACGAGGTTGCCCAGTTCCTGGGTGCCGGCCAGCGACGACGCCTCGGAGGTCACGCCCTCCTCGATGTCGCCGTCGGAGGCGATCACCCAGACGGTGTGGTCGAAGAGACCCTCACCGGCCGGGGCGTCGGGCTGCAGCAGCCCGCGCTCGCGGCGCGCGGCCATCGCCATGCCGACCGAGCTGGCCAGCCCCTGACCCAGCGGGCCGGTCGTGATCTCGACGCCGGCCGTGTGCCCGTACTCGGGGTGCGCCGGGGTGAGTGAACCCCACGTGCGCAGCGCCTTCAGGTCCTCCAGCTCCAGGCCGTACCCGGCCAGGTAGAGCTGGATGTACAGGGTGAGGCTGCTGTGGCCGGCGGAGAGCACGAACCGGTCGCGGGCCGGCCACTGGGGGTCGGTCGGGTCGTGCTTCATCAGCTTCTGGAACAGCAGGTAGGCCACGGGGGCCAGGCTCATCGCCGTCCCGGGGTGGCCGTTGCCGACCTTCTGGACCGCGTCGGCGGCGAGCAGCCGGACGGTGTCGACCGCCCGCTCGTCGAGCTTCGACCAGTCCAGTTCGGCTGCGGAGTCGGTGCTGTGCGTACCGGTCGCGGTGTCAGTCACGGCGATCTCGGATCCTTTCCATAGAAAGCCCCTCGCGCTACGTGATCAGCCTAGTCTCCTGGTGGCGGGGCGCCTGTCCAGTCAGGCTCGGGCGGACGGAGGATGAACGTCCGGTGAGAGATGCCCCCGGACATGCCCAGGGGGGTCACCCGACCGGAGTCGCCCCCGCGTACAGTGTGCGACCGTGACCGCAGTCGAACCGCGCCGCGAGGCGGCGACCGGGCTCACCGCGACTCCGCGGCACGTGCCCGTCGTCCCGCCCGCCGCCCCGGGTCTGGAGCTGTCGGCGCCCTCGGGGGAGTCCCTCCAGGTCGTCGCGGGCGCCCGGCAGAGCCCCGGCCGCCGCGCCCTGCGCAAGGTGAACGCCTACGTCGCGCTGACCAAGCCGCGGATCATCGAGCTGCTGCTGGTGACGACCGTCCCGTCGATGATCCTGGCCCAGCAGGGCCTGCCGTCGGTGTGGCTGATCCTGGCCACGCTGGTCGGGGGCAGCCTGGCCGCCGGCAGCGCCAACACGCTGAACATGTACATCGACCGCGACATCGACAAGGAGATGCGCCGCACCGAGGGGCGGCCGCTGGTCACCGGTGAGGTGTCGCCGCGCGGCGCGCTGGTCTTCGGCGTCGTCCTGGGCGTCGTGTCGTTCGTCCAGCTCACCTGGACGGTCAACCTGATCTCGGCGGTGCTCGCCCTCGCCGCGATCCTGCTCTACGTCTTCTTCTACACGCTGCTGCTCAAGCGCCGCACCCCGCAGAACATCGTCTGGGGCGGCGTGGCGGGCTGCCTGCCCGCGCTGATCGGCTGGTCCAGTGTCACCGGCCGGCTCGACGTCGCCCCGTTCGTTCTGTTCGGGATCGTGTTCCTCTGGACGCCGCCGCACTACTGGCCGCTGTCCCTGCGCTACAAGGACGACTACGCCGCCGCCGGCGTGCCGATGCTGCCCGTGGTGGCCGACACGGTGACCGTGGCCCGGCAGATCGTCGTCTACTCGTGGGTGATGGTGGCCTGGTCGCTGCTGCTCATTCCGACCGCGCCCACGGGCCCGATCTACGCGGTGTCGGCCGTGCTCCTGGGCGCCGGGTTCCTCGCGGGGGCCTACGGGCTGCTGGGCCGGGCCAAGCGGGACGAGCCGCTGGAGCCGATGAAGCTGTTCCACGGCTCCATCACGTACCTGTCGCTGCTCTTCGTCGCCGTGGCCGTCGACCCGCTGGTGGGCCTGCACTTCTGAGCCTGCGCGCCACCGTGGGCACGGTGTGACACCGCGACCGTTGGATGAGCACTGTGTGACACCGTGCTCATCCGCCAGGACTCACACCGCGACGGGCGCCGCCGGACGAGGGACGTCGGCGCCGGTGGTCAGCACCGCGTGCGCCGTCGCTGTGACGGCCGCGACGAGCAGCGCCGCGCCGACCATGTGGGCGGCCACCAGGACGGCGGGCACGCCCGTGAAGTACTGGACGTAGCCGATCAACCCCTGGGCCAGCGTGACACCGAGCAGCTCGAGGGAACGCCGCTGGGCCGCCCGAGGGGCGTCGGTGAGCCGGAGGGCCAGGATCAGCGCGCAGACCAGCCCGACGAACAACCAGACGGCGTCCGCGTGCAACCAGCTGACGGTCCGCACGTCGAACCCGAACCGGTGCGAGACGTCGGCGTCGCCGGAGTGCGGCCCGCTGCCGGTCACCACGGTCCCCAGGACGACGACGAGCGCGGCGACCGCGCTCACCGCCAGCACCAGCCACCGGACCTCGGCGCGGGCGGGCGGGGAGGCCGCGTCGGACAGCTCGACACGCGACGGAACCGCCTGCAGCAGCAGCCAGGTCGACACCGCGACCAGCAGGGCCGAGCAGAGGAAGTGCAGCGACACGACCCACGGGTTCAGGTCGGTCAGCACGGACACCCCGCCGATCACGGCCTGCGCCGGGACGCCGAGCAGGGGCACCAGCCCCAGCCGCGCGAGCCCGCGGTCGCGCGGGGTGCCGCCCCGGGCCCGCAGCTTCACCTCGTGCCAGACGGCGAGGGCGGCCAGCACCACGGCGGCGACGAGAACGTAGGTGAGGAGCCGGTTCCCGAACTCGACGTACTTGTGCCACCCCTGGGCCTGCGTCACGGTCGGCGTGTACGAACCCGGCACGCACTCGGGCCACGTCGGGCAGCCGAGCCCCGAACCGGACAGCCGCACCACGCCACCGGTGAAGATGATGACGACCTGCATCACGAGGTTGAAGACCAGCACCCGGCGCAGCCCCAGGCCGTGGGCCCGGGATGCCGCCAGGGAGAGGAGCCGTCGCACCGCCGTCACGCGAACAGCCTAGAAGTCAGGGACGGCGCGGCCGGAGGGTGGGGTCCAGCTCGGGGGCCAGCACCGTGACCGACGCCTCCGTCACGGTGCGGCGGACCTCCTCGGGCCGGGCGTCCACCGGGACGCCGGTCGCGGCCGCGATCCGCGCCCACACCTCGTCGCGCGGGGCGACCAGATGGACCTCGGTGCCTTCCGTGGCGTCGACCGGGAAGACGTCACGCGGCACGGACCGCTCCGAACGCGCTGCGCAGCCGCGTGAACCGACCCGTACGGATCGGAGTGACCGAGGCCAGGGGCGCCGCGTCGACCCGCGACAGGGCCAGGGAGGCCTGGGCGGACGCCGAACGCGTGGAGACCGGGACCAGCCGGACCAGCGTCCAGGTCAGGTCGCGCCGGGTCAGCCCGACCAGCCAGGTGCCGAAGGAGTTCTGGGCCGGGTCGAAGGTGTGCCGCTGCGCCCAGGCGGTGATGAAGACGCGCTCGACGACCAGTTCGGCCGTGGGGCCGGCGCCCAGGGCCCGGACCGCGTACCCGTGCACGAGCGCGGCGTACCGCTCATAGGCGAGGGCCAGGGCGGCCGGTTCACCGGCGGCGAACCGCTCGGCCACGAGGACCGGCAGGGGCACCTCCGCGGCCGGGCGCGGAGGGGCGTCGAGCCCGCTCGGCAGGTGCATGCCCCGCGGCGGCGTGAGCACCGCGGCCAGGGCGGTCAATCGGAGTGCCTGCGCACCCGGGACCGGCGACTCCTTGTACCTGTCCGTCCGCATCAGCCCACCTCCTGCGGGCCAGCGTAACGGTGCGAATCACCGCCGAACAGGACGCCGCGGGGCGTGTTGCTCAGAGTGAGCGAAACCTCAGGAATCCCACCGGAACCACCGCGTCGCAGCGGCCCCGATGATCACGGCCCAGGCGGCCAGCAGCAGCAGTTCGCGCCCCGGCCAGGCGCCGTACTCCAGCGCCGCTCGCAGCCCGTCCCCGAGGGCCGCCGAGGGCAGCCAGCGCACCCCTTCGCCGAACCCGCCGAGCCGGTCGGAGGAGAGCACGACGCCACCACCGGCCAGCAGCAGCACCCAGACGAGGTTGGCCACGGCCAGGACGGCCTCGGCGCGCATCGTCCCGGCCAGCAGCAGCCCGAGCGCCACGAAGGCGGCGGAACCGAGCACGGACACTCCGAGTGCGGGCAGCACCCCCGACGCGGCGGGCGACCAGCCGAGGGCCAGGGCCGCCGCGCCGAGCACGACGATCTGGATCAGTTGCACCGCCACCGTGGCGAGCACCCGCCCGGCGAGCAGACCGGAACGCCCGAGCGGCGTCGTCCCGAGCAGGCGCAGGAACCCGGCCCGCCGGTCGAACCCCGTGCCGATCGCCTGCCCGGTGAAGGCCGTGGAGATCAGGGCCAGGGCCAGCACCCCAGGCGTCACGATGTCGATGCGCGCCGCGGAACCCGTTGCGGCCGTAGTGACTTCGACGAACGAGCTGCGCGCGAGACCGACCAGCACCAGCAAGGGCAGGATCAGCGTCAGCAGCAACTGCTCGCCGTTGCGCAGCATCGCCAGCAGGTCGAACCGGGCCTGGGCGAGGACCCGCGCACGGGCCGGGGCCGCCGCACCGGCGGGGGAGAGGTCGAGCGCGCTCATGCCCGGTCGACCTCCGTGCCGACCCCGGTGCCCGCCAGCTCGAAGAACACGTCCTCCAGGCTGCGCCGGCCGAGGTTCAACCCCTCCGGCATCACGCCGAGCTCCGCGCACCACGCGGTCACGGTGGCCACGTCCGCGGCCGTCAGCGGGCACTCGGCGGTGCCCCGCACCAGGTACTGGCCGGGCTGCGGCTCGGTCACGGTCACCGCGGCCGGCAGCCGGGCGGCCAGCGCGGCCGCCGGCAGCGCGGCGGGGGCGTTGAACCGGACGACGTGCCCCTCGGTCGCGGTGAGAGCGGCCGCGCTGCCCGAGGCCACCACGGTGCCGCCGGAGATGAGGACGACGTGGTCGGCCAGCTTCTCCGCCTCGTCGAGCAGATGCGTGGTCAGGACGACGGCCACGCCCGCCGCCCGCAGCCCCGCGACCAGCTCCCAGACGGTGACCCGGGACTGCGGATCGAGCCCGGCGGTCGGCTCGTCCAGGAACACCACGTCGGGGCGCCCGACGAGGGCGGCGGCCAGCGCGAGCCGTTGCCGCTCGCCCCCCGAGAGCCGGCGGACCGGCGTCCGGGCGCTGCCGGTGAGCCCGAGGCGTTCGAGCAGGACCCCCGGCTCGTGCGGGTTCTCGTGCATGGCGGCGATCAGGGACAGGACGTCGCCCGCGCGGGCCGCGGCGGGCAGTCCACCGCCGCCCTGCAGCATCACGCCCACCCGGGGGCGTAGCGCGGCGCCGTCGCGCTGGGGGTCGAGGCCGAGTACGCGCAGCGCCCCGTCGTCCGGTCGGCGCAAACCCTCGAGGCACTCGATGGTGGAGGTCTTGCCGGCGCCGTTCGGGCCGAGCACGGCCGTCACCTCACCGGCCCGGGCCGTGAGGCTCACCCCGTCGACCGCCTTGTGCCCGCCGTAGGCCTTGACCAGACCGGTGACCTCGACGGCGACGGAGCGGGGCCGCACGAGGTCGGGGGCGGCCTCGCGCGACGAGAAGGTGGCTGCCACGGGATCAGACTAGGCACCCGGGTCGACGACTTGAGCCGGGCGGGTAATAACGACACACTGATGTGGTGAAAATGCAGGAGGTGGACCAGCCGACCCGTGACCGGGTCAGCCGGGAGATCCTTCAGCAGGGGCCCGTCACCGCGCGTGACCTCGCGGAGACGCTGGGTCTGACTCCGGCGGCCGTCCGGAGGCATCTGGACGGGCTGGAGGCGCAGGGCCTGGTCGAGGTCCACTCGTCGTCGACAGCCTCCGACGGCTCCCCGCGCGGTCGCGGCCGTCCCGCGCGGCGGTACGTGCTCAGTGATTCCGGTCACGCGACCATGTCGGCCGAGTACGACCACCTCGCCGCACACGTCCTGGAGTACCTGGCCCGCACGGCCGGTCCCGAGGCCGTGGCGGGGTTCGCCCGGGAGCGGGCCGAGCGCCTGGCGGCGCGGTACCGTCCCGCGGTCGAGGCCGCCGGCCCCGGACCGGGCTCGCGGGCGCAGGCGCTGGCCGGTGTCCTGAGCGAGGATGGATACGCGGCCGCGGTGCGTTCCAACCCACGGGGTGCGACGCAGCTCTGCCAGGGCCACTGCCCGGTCCAGCACGTGGCCGCCCGGTTCCCCCAGCTGTGCGAGGCCGAGACACAGGCGTTCTCGACCCTGCTGGGCGTGCACGTCCAGCGCCTGGCCACCCTGGCGCACGGAGAGCACGTCTGCACCACCCACGTACCCGCACCACTGGAAGCACCCGTTTCGAGGGAGAAGAGAGCCGATGACCACCGCGTCGCATCCTGAGCTCGAGGGGCTCGGCAAGTACGAGTACGGCTGGGCCGACTCGGACGCCGCCGGCGCCTCCGCTCAGCGGGGGCTGTCCGAAGCCGTCGTCCGCGACATCTCGGCGAAGAAGAACGAACCGGAGTGGATGCTCGACCTCCGGCTCAAGGGCCTGAAGATGTTCGGCCGCAAGCCGATGCCGTCGTGGGGCTCCGACCTGTCGGAGATCGACTTCGACAACATCAAGTACTTCGTGCGCTCCACGGAGAAGCAGGCGGCCAGCTGGGACGAGCTGCCCGACGACATCAAGAACACCTACGACCGGCTGGGCATCCCGGAGGCCGAGAAGCAGCGCCTGGTCGCCGGGGTCGCCGCGCAGTACGAGTCCGAGGTGGTCTACCACCAGATCAACGAGGAGCTCGAGAGCAAGGGCGTCATCTTCGTCGACACCGACACGGGTCTGCGCGAGTACCCCGAGCTGTTCCAGGAGTACTTCGGCTCCGTGATCCCGGTGGGGGACAACAAGTTCGCGTCCCTGAACACCGCGGTGTGGTCGGGTGGCAGCTTCATCTACGTGCCGAAGGGCGTGCACGTGGAGATCCCGCTGCAGGCCTACTTCCGGATCAACACCGAGAACATGGGCCAGTTCGAGCGGACGCTGATCATCGCCGACGAGGGCTCGTACGTGCACTACGTCGAGGGCTGCACCGCGCCGATCTACAAGTCCGACTCGCTGCACTCGGCGGTCGTCGAGATCGTCGTGAAGAAGGACGCCCGGGTCCGGTACACGACCATCCAGAACTGGTCGAACAACGTGTACAACCTGGTCACCAAGCGGGCCACCGCCGCCGAGGGCGCCACCATGGAGTGGATCGACGGCAACATCGGTTCGAAGGTCACCATGAAGTACCCGGCCGTGTACCTGCTGGGCGAGCACGCCAAGGGCGAGACGCTGTCGATCGCGTTCGCCGGCGAGGGCCAGCACCAGGACGCGGGCGCCAAGATGGTGCACGCGGCCCCGCACACGTCGTCCTCGATCGTCTCGAAGTCCGTCGCCCGCGGCGGCGGCCGGACGTCGTACCGGGGCCTGATCCAGGTCCTGGAGGGCAGTCACCACGCGGCGAGCACGGTGCGCTGCGACGCGTTGCTGGTCGACACGATCAGCCGCTCCGACACTTACCCGTACGTCGACGTCCGCGAGGACGACGTGTCGATGGGTCACGAGGCGACCGTCTCCAAGGTCAGTGAGGACCAGCTCTTCTACCTGATGTCCCGCGGGATGACCGAGGAGGAGGCGATGGCGATGATCGTGCGCGGCTTCATCGAGCCGATCGCCCGGGAGCTCCCGATGGAGTACGCCCTCGAGCTCAACCGGTTGATCGAGCTCCAGATGGAAGGTGCGGTGGGTTGAGCAACCCCGTCAGCGGCGCGGTCGAGACGACCGGCGTCGTCGAACTCCACCGCGCCAGTTTCGACCTGGCCGACTTCCCGACCCCGAACGGTCGCGAGGAGGACTGGCGGTTCACGCCGCTCGACCGCTTCCGCGGCCTGCTCGAGGCACCGGCGACGTCCGGCGGCCACCTCAAGTGGACGACGGACCTCCCGGAGGGGGTCGTGCTCACCTCCGTCGGGGCGGACGACCCGCTGCGCCGCCAGGTGCCGAAGCCGGTCGACCGGGTCGGCGCGCTGGCCTACGCGCACAGCGACGGTGCGGTCGTCGTCCGGGTCCCGGCCGAGGCCGAGCTCGACGCGCCGGTGACCATCCGGCTGGACGGCGAGCCGGGCCCCGACGGGCTGCCGCAGCTCGTGCACGGGCACACGATCGTCGAGGTCGGGGCGCATGCTCAGGCCACGATCGTCCTGGAGCACCACGGCTCGGCCCGGTACGCCTCCGAGGTCTCCGTGCTGGTCGGGGACGGCGCACGGGTCCAGCTGGCCTCGTTGCAGCTGTGGGCGGACGACGCCGTACACCTCGGCCACGTCGGGATCCGGGTCGGGCGCGACGCGACCGTGCACTCGACGCAGGTCAGCCTCGGCGGTGACGTCGTGCGTGTGGTCGAGACGGCCGAGTTCGCGGGCCCCGGCGGGAACGTCGACCTGAACGGCGTCTACATCGCCGACGCCGGCCAGCACATCGAGCACCGGCTGTTCGTCGACCACGCCGTGCCGAACTGCCGGAGCAACGTGACGTACAAGGGCGCCCTGCAGGGCGACCGGGCGCACACCGTGTGGGTCGGTGACGTGCTGATCCGGGCGGCGGCCGAGGGCACCGACACGTACGAGCTGAACCGGAACCTGATCCTGACGGACGGGGCCCGGGCCGACTCGGTGCCGAACCTGGAGATCGAGACCGGCGAGATCGTCGGCGCGGGCCACGCCAGCGCCACGGGCCGGTTCGACGACGAGCAGCTGTTCTACCTCCAGGCCCGGGGCATCCCCGAGGCCGAGGCGCGGCGGCTCGTGGTCAGAGGATTCTTCGCCGACCTGGTGGCGAAGATCGGCGTCCCGGCCGTTCAGGACCGGTTGATGGCCGAGATCGAGAAGGAACTGGACATGGAGGTCAGTGAGTCGTGAGTGATTTCGAGCGCGCCTGCAGCGTCGGCGACGTGCCCGAGCCCGGTTCGGCTCACCAGGTGTTCGTGGGCGGCGAGATGCTGGCCATCGTCAAGGACTCCGAGGGCACCATCCACGCCATCGAGGACACCTGCACCCACGCGATGATCTCCCTGTCGGAGGGCGACGTCGACGGCTGCACCATCGAGTGCTGGCTGCACGGCTCGCGTTTCGACCTGCGCACCGGCGAGCCCACGGGGCTGCCGGCCATCACCCCCGTCGAGGTGTACCCGGTGAAGATCGAGGGCGACGACGTCCTCGTCGACACGTCGCGCACCATCGGCGAAGAGAACGCGGCGAAGCTCGCGGCTAAGGAGTAATACGTTGTCCACGTTGGAGATCCGCGACCTGCAGGTGCAGGTCGACACGGAGCAGGGCGCCAAGCAGATCCTGCGCGGCGTCGACCTCACCGTCCGCAGCGGTGAGACGCACGCGATCATGGGGCCGAACGGGTCGGGCAAGTCGACCCTGGCCTACTCGATCGCCGGGCACCCGAAGTACACGATCACCGGCGGCACCGTCACCCTCGACGGTGAGGACCTGCTGGCCATGAGCGTCGACGAGCGCGCCCGGGCCGGCCTGTTCCTGGCCATGCAGTACCCCGTCGAGGTGCCCGGCGTCACGGTGTCGAACTTCCTGCGCACCGCCAAGACCGCCATCGACGGCGAGGCCCCGGCGCTGCGGCACTGGGTGAAGGACGTCCGCGGCGCCATGGAGCAGCTGCGGATGGACACCGCGTTCGCCGACCGCAACGTCAACGAGGGCTTCTCCGGCGGCGAGAAGAAGCGCCACGAGATCCTCCAGCTCGAGCTGCTCAAGCCGAAGATCGCCGTCCTCGACGAGACCGACTCGGGTCTCGACGTGGACGCGCTCAAGGTCGTCTCCGAGGGCGTGAACCGGGCCCGCAGCGGCACCGACGTCGGCGTCCTGCTGATCACCCACTACACCCGGATCCTGCGCTACATCCGCCCCGACTTCGTGCACGTCTTCGTCGACGGCCGGATCGTGGCCGAGGGCGGGTCCGAGCTGGCCGACACCCTCGAGGCCGAGGGCTACGACAAGTTCACCCCCGCGAAGGCCTGACGTCTCCGATGTCCGGGTTCAGCACCGCCGAGGTCGACGCACTTCAGCACGGTCGACTGACCGGTGCTGAAGTGGGCGCGATCCGCGCCGACTTCCCGGTGCTGTCCCGGCACGTCAACGGTCGGCCGCTGGTCTATCTCGACTCGGCGGCCACGTCGCAACGTCCGGTCCAGGTGCTCGACGCCGAACGCTCGTTCGCGGAGGCGCACTACGCGGCGGTGCACCGCGGCGCGCACACCCTGGCCGGGGAGGCCACCGATGCGTTCGAGTCGGCCCGCGAGCGGGTGGCCGGGTTCGTCGGAATGCCCGCCGAGGCGCTGGTCTGGACCAAGAACGCCACCGAGGCGCTGAACCTGCTGGCCCTCTCGCTCAGCTTCCCCGGGCCGCGGCAGCTGGGCCCGGGCGACGAGATCGTCACCACCGAGCAGGAGCACCACGCCAACCTGGTGCCGTGGCAGGAGACCTGCGCTCGGACCGGGGCCACGTTGAGGTACGTCCCGCTCGGTGACGACGGCCGACTCGACCTGTCCGACCTCGGCTCGATCGTCACCGAGCGCACGAAAGTCCTGGCTTTCAGCCATGTCTCGAACGTCCTGGCCACGGTGACGCCGGTCGCGCAGCTGGTCGCCGCGGCCCGGGCCGTGGGGGCCCTGACCGTGCTCGATGCCTGCCAGTCCGTGCCGCACCTGCCGGTCTCCGTCCCCGAGCTGGGCGTGGACGCGATCGCCTTCTCGGGGCACAAGATGCTCGGCCCCACCGGGATCGGCGCGCTCGTCGCCCGGCCCGAGCTGCTCAGCGAGCTCCCGCCCGTCCTGACCGGCGGGTCGATGGTCGAGGTCGTCACCCTCGACGGCACCACCTACCGGGAACCGCCGCAGCGGTTCGAGGCGGGCACCCAGCCCGTGGCCCAGGCGGTCGCCCTGGCCGCCGCGGTCGACTACCTGGAGAAGGTCGGCCTGCAGCGCGTGCACGCGCACGAGCTGCACCTGGGCCGGTTGCTCCTGGACGGCGTCCGCTCGGTGCCCGGGGTCCGCGTACTGGGCCCTGAGGATGCCGAAAGCCGCATTGGGACGGTCGCTTTCAGCGTGGACGGCGTGCACCCGCACGACGTCGGTCAGGTGCTGGACGACGCCGGCGTCGCCGTCCGCGTCGGGCACCACTGCGCGCAGCCCGTGCACCGGCGCTACGGCGTCACGGCGAGTACCCGGGCCAGCGCCTACCTGTACACGACCGAGGCCGAGGTGGAGACGTTCGTCGACGCGCTGCGCACCGTCCGGCCCTTCTTCGGACTCGGCTGAGGGAGTACCGGATGAGCACCCCGAGCACGGCGATGCAGCAGCTGTACCAGCAGCTGATCCTCGACCACGCCCGCGAGAAGCACGGTTTCGGTGACCTCGCGGCGCCGACCGGCACCAGCCGGCAGTACAACCCGCTGTGCGGTGACGAGGTGACCCTGAAGATCGAGGTCGCCCAGGGCGCCGTGGCCCACGTGGCCTGGACCGGCGACGGCTGCTCGATCAGCCAGGCGTCGACGTCCGTGCTGCACGACCTGGTCACGGGCCGTCCGGTGAGCGAGGCGCTCGAGGTGCTGGCGACGTTCCGCGACCTGGTCCGCTCCCGCGGCCAGGTCGAACCGGACGAGGAGCTGCTGGGCGACGCGGTGGCCTTCGCGGGGGTGGGGCGGCACGCCAACCGGGTCAAGTGCGCGATGTTGGGATGGACCGCGCTGGAGGATGCGTTGCTCCAGTCGGGAACGCAGGGAGCAGGAGGAGAAGGCGATGAGTGAGGCAGCGGTGATCCCCGCGGACGCGGCGGACGTGGAGGAGGCGATGCGTGACGTCGTCGACCCCGAGCTGGGCATCAACGTCGTCGACCTGGGCCTGATCTACGGCGTCACCATCGACCAGGCCAACCACGCGACCATCGACATGACCCTGACCTCCGCGGCCTGCCCGCTGACCGACGTCATCGAGGACCAGGCGGCCACCGCCCTGGACGGCATCGTCACCGGCCACACGATCAACTGGGTCTGGATGCCGCCGTGGGGCCCGGACAAGATCACCGACGACGGGCGCGACCAGCTTCGGGCCCTGGGCTTCAACCTGTAACGGCACCGCGCCCGGCAGGCCGGCCGGGACGGCGTCCCGGTCTGGGACGGGGTTCGGCGTGCGGCGGCTTCACCGGGTGGTGCCGGGCGGTAGTCGCCCGGCCTGCACCTCAACCGCGCGCGGGAAGATGCCGATCTCCCGGTGTGGACTGGCTTCGCGCGCGCCCCGCCGAGATCGACGACACCACCCGGTGCCGTCTGCTCGAGCACGCCGCCCGGACCTCGGCCGTGGCCAACCTGTCCGCCCCCGCCCTGGTCACCCTGATCTGGGTCGTATTGGCCGGCTCCGGTGAGGTCGACCCCCCGCTGGTGGTCTGGACGACCGCGGTGGCGGTGAACTTCCTCGTCTACGGGGCGAATCTCCGCCGCATGCTGCGGGCCCTGCGCGCCGGGGCACCACCCCGACGCGAGAACGCCCTCCTCGCCACCAGCCTGGCGTCGACCGGCACGCTCTGGGGCAGCCTGGCGTTCGTGGTGCCGCCCGTCACCGACGGGTCGGCGGCGGCGGTCACCGTCTTCGGCATGAGCGTGGTGCTGATGGTCGGCAACCTGGTCTTCACGTCCGGCTCGACCGGTCCGTTCCTGGCCTTCCACCTGACCCTGGCCGCCACCTCCGGGACGGGGATGCTCGTGGCCGGCAACTGGCGGCTGGCCCTGCTCCTCGCCTTCACCACGGTCGGGGGTGCCGCCCTCAACCGGGAGCTGCACCGCACGGTCGTCGGTGCAGTCACGTTGGCCCGGCGCAACGAGTTGCTGGCCGCGCAACTCGCAGAGGCCAATGCCGGGCTCGCCGAGGTGGCCAGTCGTGACCCGCTGACGGGCCTGGCCAACCGCGACGTCTTCCGCGGTCGGATCCGCGACATCATGACCGACCGCCGCCCCGACGGCCCGCTGCCCGCCGTCGTGTACTTCGACATCGACCACTTCAAGACCGTCAACGACACCTACGGGCACGCCGTCGGTGACCGCTTGCTCCTGGAGGTGACCGACCGCCTGGCGCAGCGGGTCGGGCCCGGCGAACTGCTCACGCGGATCGGGGGCGACGAGTTCGTCCTGCTCGTCGACGACGGCCGCGACGGGCGAGGTCTGGAGGCGGCCGGCCGGGTGATGGACGCCTTCGCCGCGCCGTTCTCCCTGGACGACGTCACCCGCCGGTTCACGGCCAGCGTCGGCGTCGCGGTGGCCGACCTGACCTGCACCCACGTCGAACTGGTGGCCCGCGCCGACACGGCGCTCTACCGGGCCAAGGCCCTCGGCCGGGACCGGGTGCAGGACTGGGAGTCCATGCAGTCCGAGGCGGCTCTCCACATCTGATCTGCGCACCCGAGGACCGGGCGGTGGCAGGCTGTCCCCCGTGGGTAGCCGCGAGATCCGGGTCGGTGCCGACCGGCTCGAGCGGTGGGTGGCCGGTTTCCGCGAGCGGCACGGGCCGCCCACCGAACTGCTGGAGTCCGACGTCCTGACCCTGCGCGCTCCCGACGGCGCGACCGCCGTCCTGCACGCGACCTACCCGCCCCTGTCCGGTGCGCCGACTCCGGCGGCCCTGGCCGCCAACGCGGGCGCCGACCGGGTCGTCGCGGTCCTCCTGGTCCGCCGCGGCGGGTACGCCTGCGCGGTCGTGCACGGCGACCGGGTCACCGCCTCCAAGGTCGGGTCCCGCTACGTGCAGGGCCGCACGGCGGCCGGGGGCTGGTCGCAGCAGCGGTTCGCCCGCCGCCGCGAAGGTCAGGCCAAGCAACTGCTCGGGGACGTCGTCGAGGTCGCCCAGCGGGTGCTGCTGCCGGCCGGGGCCGACGTACTGGCCACCGGCGGTGACCGGGCGCTCGTGACCGACGTCCTGAACGACACCCGGCTCGCGAGCCTCAGGTCGCTCGACGCGGGCCCCTACCTGGAGGTCGGCGACCCGAAGTCCGACGTGGTGAAGGCCCTGCCGGACCGGCTGCGCGCCGTGCGGATCACGCTGACCGAGCCGTAGCCGAACCTCCGGGCCCGCGGCCGTACCGTCCTGAGGTCATCCGCAGACCCCGGGGGAGCACTCCGGCTCAGACCGAGGCGAAGGTGTTGCAGGAGTCGATGTCCCCGCTGGTGTAGCCGGTGGTGAACCACTGGGCCCGTTGCGCGGCCGAGCCGTGGGTCCACGACTCCGGGTCGACGCGGCCCTGCGCCTTCTTCTGGATCCGGTCGTCACCGACCGCCTCGGCCGCGTTCACCGCCTCTGCGATGTTGTCCTTGGTCAACGCGATGCCGTTGTCGGAGTCCTTGTCGGCCAGGGTCGCCCAGGCGCCCGCATAGCAGTCGGCCTGCAGCTCCATCGCGACCGAGTAGCGGTTCGCGTTGTCCGGGTCGCTCTGCTGCGCGGAGCGGACCTTGCGTTCGGTGCCGAGCAGGGTCTGCAGGTGATGGCCGTACTCGTGCGCCTCGATGTAGGCCTGCGCGAACGTACCCTCGGCGCCGAACTGCTGCTGCAACTGCTCCAGGAAGCCCAGGTCGAGGTAGATCTTCTCGTCCGGCGGGCAGTAGAACGGGCCGACCTGCGAGCTGGCCTGGCCGCAGCCGGTGTTCACGCCGTTCTCGAAGAAGACCAGGCGCGGCGGCTCGTACGACAGCCCGCGCCGGGAGAACTCCTCCGACCAGACGTCGTCGGCGACGTTGTAGACCTTGATCATGCGGCAGTCGACGTACTTGTCGAGGGCGCCGTCGGAGTTGCACCGCTTCTCCAGCTCGGCCGTGGACTCCTGCCGGCTGCTGCTGCCGGTCTGCGCCGGGGTGATCTGGCTGAGGTCGACGTTGCCGCCGCCGAGCAGCTGGACCAGCACGTAGACGATCAGGCCGACGACGCCCGCGCCACCGCCGATGGCCAGGCCGCCACCGCCCATGCCCCGGCGGTCGTCGAGACCCCCGACGTCCACCCGGTCGTTGTCGAACTCGATACCCATCGGGCCCTCCAGCGCTTGGGTCGGTCAGCGGGACTGATCACCCGACGGTAACGCCTGCGGGCGGGTCCAGCTCACGCACGGTGCCGTCCCAGCCGCTGGTGAACAGCGCGGGCGCGGGGCCGCCGGGCCCGACCACCCCCGGACCGACCCGCACCGAGCTGGCTCCGGGGACGGTCGCGATGGCGCAGTGCGCGCCCGTGGCCGGGTCGACCTTCTCCACCCGGTTGCCGAGATTGGCCGCCACGTAAAGACTTCCGTCGGGCGTGGCGGTCAGGTCGTCGACCGCGTCGAGGACGGTGCCGATCCGGGCCACGGTCCGCGCGGCCCCGGCCCGCGCGCCGCCCGACAGCAGCGGGATCGCGACGATCTCGCCCGTGTAGGTGTCGTCGCTGTAGAGCGTCGTCCCGTCCGGTGAGACCGCGAGGCCGTTCGAGTGCCCGTAGGACGACCAGCGGGCCGTCTTCACGCCTGTGGACGGTACGACGCGGGTGATGCCGGAGAGCCCGAACACCGCGCTGCTCGCCGCGGCCAGGCTGCCGTCCGGCAGGCCGGCCAGCCCGTTCGGCGCGGTCACCGAGGCGACCTTGCGGGTGGCGCCCGTGGCCAGGTCGATCGCGGTGACGGTGCCCGGCAGGGCCAGCGCGATGTTCAGTGCCGAGTCGCCGGTGTTCACGTAGAGCGTGCCGCCCGCCCGCACGAGACCGCCGGGGGCGTCGAGCCCGGTGGCGACCGTCGTCCGGCCCGTGGCGGTGACCCGCTCGACCGCGGAGCGGTCGACCGCGGAGACGTAGAGCCCGCCCGCGCCGTCCGGGGCGATGTTCTCGAGCGTGCCGAGCCCGGAGGCGACGGTCGTGACCGTCCAGCCTGCGCACCCGGCCGGGGTCGTCGCGGCACCCGCGGGGGCGGCCGCGCCCAGCAGCCCTACGGGGAGGGCCGCAACGGCCAGGAAAGCCCAAGATCGCCTCATGGCTCGGAGCGTAACCGGACCCCCGGCCCGGGCACCGTAGAATGGGCCGGCACGGACGTCGTCCGACGCCCGTGCCGGCCCCCACCACCTGCAGGAGAACCGCACCCATGATCGTCG
The DNA here is from genome assembly GCF_044465595.1 of Spongisporangium articulatum. NCBI lineage: Bacteria > Bacillati > Actinomycetota > Actinomycetes > Kineosporiales > Kineosporiaceae > Spongisporangium > Spongisporangium articulatum. The sequence goes on from NZ_JBITLV010000006.1 coordinate 247,348, forward strand.
CCCAGGGTGTGGAGCTGCGCGCGGGCGCGCGCCTGCTGGTGGAGAACGCCACCTTCCGGGTCGGCCCGGGGCAGCGCGTCGGGCTGGTCGGTCGCAACGGCGCCGGCAAGACCACCCTGACCAAGGTGCTGGCCGGCGAGGCCCAGCCCGCCGCGGGCACCGTGACCCGCAGCGGCGAGATCGGCTACCTGCCGCAGGACCCGCGGGGCGTGGACCTGGAGGAACTGGCCCGCGACCGGGTGCTGTCCGCCCGCGGCCTCGACGAGATCATCACGCGGATGCGCGAGACCGAGGGCCAGATGGCCAGCGCGGACGACGAGACGCGGGACAAGGCGATGGCCCGCTACGCGCGGCTGGAGTCCCAGTTCGTCACCCGGGGCGGGTACGCGGCCGAGAGCGAGGCGGCCACCATCTGCGCCAGCCTGTCACTGCCGGAACGGGTGCTGGACCAGCCGCTCGGCACGCTGTCCGGCGGGCAGCGTCGCCGGGTGGAGCTGGCCCGGATCCTCTTCTCCGACGCCGAGACCCTGCTGCTCGACGAGCCGACCAACCACCTGGACGCCGACTCCATCGTCTGGCTGCGGGACTTCCTGAAGGTGTGGTCGGGCGGGCTGATCGTGATCAGCCACGACGTCGAACTCCTCGAGGCGACCGTCAACGCGGTCTTCCACCTCGACGCCAACCGGTCGGTGATCGACGTCTACAACGTGGGCTGGAAGGCGTACCTGCAGGCCCGCGAGACCGACGAGAAGCGCCGCCACCGGGAGCGGGCCAACACGGAGAAGAAGGCCGCCGTGCTGCTGCAGCAGGCGGACAAGATGCGGGCCAAGGCCACCAAGGCGGTCGCCGCCCAGAACATGATCAAACGGGCCGAGAAGATGCTCGGCGGCCTCGAGGAGACCCGGCAGGCCGACAAGGTGGCCAAGCTGCGGTTCCCGTCCCCGGCCCCCTGCGGGCGCACCCCGCTGATGGCCTCGGGGCTGAGCAAGTCGTACGGCAGCCTGGAGATCTTCACCGACGTCGACCTGGCCATCGACAAGGGCTCACGGGTCGTCGTCCTGGGCCTCAACGGCGCGGGCAAGACGACCCTGCTGCGCATCCTGGGCAGCGTCGAGAAGCCCGACACCGGTCAGATCGAGGCCGGGCACGGCCTGCGGATCGGGTACTACGCCCAGGAGCACGAGACGCTCGAGGTCGACCGCACGGTGCTGGAGAACATGCGCTCGGCGGCCCCGGACCTGCAGGACGCGCAGGTCCGCACGGTGCTGGGGTCGTTCCTGTTCCAGGGGGACGACGTGCACAAGCCGGCCGGTGTGCTGTCCGGTGGGGAGAAGACCCGGCTGGCGCTGGCCACCCTGGTCGTCTCCGGAGCCAACGTGCTCCTCCTGGACGAGCCGACGAACAACCTCGACCCCGCCTCCCGGGCCGAGGTCCTCGACGCCCTGCGCCGCTACGAGGGGGCCGTCGTCCTCGTCACCCACGACGAGGGGGCGGTCGAGGCCCTCAACCCCGAGCGGGTCGTGCTGTTGCCCGACGGCGCCGAGGATCTCTGGAATTCGGACTATCTGGACCTGGTCTCCCTCGCCTGAGAACCGCTCCGGCGCAAAGATTCGGGCGCTACCCGGCGTCACGGACCCCCGCGGGGCTTTTCAAGATGCCGACCCGTGATCTGTTGACCACCATGAAGGTCATCTAGCCGTTCTCGGAAGAGGAGGATTCGTGGCCGAGACCGTCAAGAAAGGCGTCAGGATCACGGGCACCGACCGCTCGAAGCTCGCCGGAGAGCTCAAGAAGAAGTACACCCAAGGGGCCAGCATCCGGGCGCTGGCGGAGGAGACCGGCCGCTCGTACGGCTTCGTGCACCGCATCCTGACGGAGAACGACGTGGCCCTGCGCGGGCGCGGCGGTGCGACCCGGGGCAAGGCGAAGGCGGGCCGCTGAAACACTCCTGAGGGCTCCCAGGAGCCGGCGCGAGAGGCCGGCGAAGACTCCGGGCGCCCGTCCACCGGCACCACCTGGTAGGACGGACGTCGGGAAGCTTCGCCGGCGTCCGCGTGTTTGGAGTCCCTCGAGGGACCGATCAGGAGGGGCTCGACAGAATGCAGCCAGGTGGTGGCATGGCGGGGTGGCAGATCATGCGCTCCTACCGCCGTGACGAGGACGTGAAGGACCAGAAGCTCGCCCCGGGTACCCGCCGGCGGATCCTGGGCTTCGCCCGCCCCTACCGCACCCGGATCGCGGTCTTCCTCGCCCTCGTCGTCTTCGACGCCTTCCTGACCGTCGCCTCGCCGCTGCTGCTCAAGCGCATCGTCGACGACGGGGTGATCCCGAAGGACCGGGGCGTGGTCGTGGGGCTGGCCCTGGTCGTGGCCGCCGTGGCCGTCGTCGACGTGGCCGCCGGGCTCGTGCAGCGCTACCAGTCGGCGCGGATCGGCGAGGGGCTGATCTACGACCTGCGCACCCGGGTGTTCGGGCACGTGCTCCGCCAGCCGGTCGCCTTCTTCACCCGGACCCAGACGGGGGCGCTCGTGTCCCGGCTGAACAACGACGTGATCGGCGCCCAGCAGGCCTTCACCTCGACGCTGTCGAGCGTGGTCTCGAACGTGGTCTCGCTGATCCTGGTGGCCGGGGCGATGTTCTACCTGTCCTGGCCGATCACTCTGGGGGCGCTCCTGCTGCTGCCGCTGTTCCTGCTGCCCGCCCGCCGGATGGGACGCCGCCTGCAGGGGCTGGCCCGGCAGCAGATGCAGGTGCAGGCCGACATGGGCTCGCGGATGACCGAGCGGTTCAACGTCGCGGGCGCCATGCTGGTGAAGCTGTTCGGGCGACCGGCCCAGGAGGACGCCGAGTTCGGCGAGCGGGCCGGGCAGGTCCGGGACATCGGCGTCCGGATCTCCATGAGCAACTACTTCTTCTTCTCCGGGCTCACCCTGGTCGCGTCGCTGGCCACGGCCCTGGTGTACGGGGTCGGCGGCCTCCTGGCCATCGATCAGTCCCTGACCGTGGGCACCCTGCTCGCCCTGGCCGCGCTGCTGGGCCGGCTGTACGGGCCGCTGACCGGGCTGTCGAACGTCCGGGTCGACATCATGACCGCCCTGGTCAGCTTCGAGCGGGTCTTCGAGGTGCTGGACCTGCCGGCCCTGATCCAGGAGAAGCCGGACGCGAAACCCGTTCCCGCGGGCGCGGTCTCGGTCGAGCTGGACGACGTGCGGTTCCGTTATCCGTCGGCGGACGAGGTGTCGCTCGCGTCGCTGGAGACGGTCGCGGTGGCCGATCGGCGGGCCGGTGGCGAGGTGCTGCACGGCGTCTCGTTGCGGGTCGAACCGGGCCAGCTGGTCGCGCTCGTCGGGCCCAGCGGGGCCGGCAAGTCGACGATCGCCGCGCTCGTGTCGCGGTTGTACGACCCGACGTCCGGGGCCGTGCGGGTCGGCGGCCTGGACCTGCGCGACGCGCAGCTGCAGTCGTTGCACGACACGGTCGGCGTGGTGACCCAGGAGGCGCACCTGTTCCACGACACCGTGCGCGCCAACCTGCTCTACGCCCGACCCGAGGCCACCGACGACGACCTGCGCGAGGCCCTGCGCTCGGCCCAGATCTGGGACCTGATCGCCTCCCTGCCCGAGGGGCTGGACACCGTCGTCGGCGACCGGGGGCACCGGCTGTCGGGCGGCGAGAAGCAGCGCATCGCCCTGGCCCGGCTGCTGCTGAAGGCGCCCCGGATCGTCGTCCTGGACGAGGCCACGGCGCACCTCGACTCCGAGTCCGAGGCGGCCGTCCAGCGCGCCCTGGAGCACACCCTGGCCGGCCGGACGGCGTTGGTGATCGCCCACCGGCTGTCGACCGTGCGCGCCGCCGACGCCATCGCGGTCGTGGACGGCGGCCGGATCGTCGAGCACGGCACGCACGCCGAACTGATGGCCCGCGGCGGCCTCTACGCCGACCTCTACCACACCCAGTTCGCCGACCAGGACTCGTCGGTGATCAAGGAAACTTCTACTGCCCGCTCGGCGTGATTCCGACGCTTCGTGCATCGGTGGCAGTAGAAATTTCCATGATCACGGACTAGAGGGACGAGGCAGCTCCGCCGTCGACGGTGATCGTGGTGCCGTTGACGTAGGACGCGGCGGGCGAGAGCAGGAACACCGCGGGCCGGGCCAGTTCGTACGGTTCGCCGTAACGGCCCAGGGGAGTGCGGTTCTCGTACGCCCGGCGGCGCCCGTCGGGATCGCCCGACGCCGCGTCGAGCTCGCGCACCCGCTCGGTCTCGATCCGGCCGGGCAGCACGCCGTTGACCCGGACGTTGCGCGGGCCGAGCTCGGCGGCCATCGTCTTGCCGGCCATCGCCAGTCCGGGCCGCAGCCCGTTGGACAGGGCCAACCCCGGGATCGGTTCGCGTACCGAGCTGGACAGCATCAGGACGATCGAACCCCCTTCGCGGGAGCAGAGTTTCGCGATCGTGCGCGCCATCCGCAACGGACCCAGGAAGGTGGTCTCGAAGGCCACCCGCCAGGCGCCGTCGTCCAGGTCCATCAGCTCACCCGACGGCGGGCCGCCCACGTTGACGATGCCACCGTCGAGCCGGCCGTAGCGCGCGATGGCGGCGGCGGCCAGGCAGGTCTCGATCCCGGCCTCGGACAGGTCACCCGACACGGCCAGCGCCCGGTCGGGGCCGCCGAGCTGCTTGGCCAGCGCGTCGAGCGGTTCGTCGTCCCGCGCACACAGCACGAGTCGCGCGCCCTCGTCGGCCAGGACCTCCGCACACGCCCGGCCCAGGCCACGCGAAGCCCCCGTCACGATGTACACGCGGTCGCTGAGCCCGAGGTCCATACACCCCATCCCGTCAGACAACGTCGAATGAATCGCCATCGACGGCACATACGTACCGTCATTGAGCCATCACTCTACGACGTTGGCTGTGAAGAACGCGCGAGGAACGCCCTCTATTGGTCGAGCCGCCGTACTTCGCGCACCATCGCCACGCCGAACAGCACGTACGCGGCCGCTGCGAACGCCCACCACTGGAAGGCGTAGGCGAGGTTGATGCCGATCCCGAAGTCGGGCGGGTCGGCCGGCGCCGGCGTGTCGGGCGCCGCGGGCGTCTCGGCGACCAACTGCCCGTAGGCCTGCACCACCCGACCGCCGGCCGTCCCGGAGCCCGTCAGCGCCCGCACGTCGATCCGGGTCACCTGGCCGTTCGCAGCCCGCTCGGCGCCGACCTCCGACGGGCGCAACCGCGCGACCACGGTGACCTGACCACCGGGGACCGCGGGGACGACGGCCGGCCGGGTCACGTCGGAACCGGCCGGGACCCAGCCGCGGTCGACCAGCAGCACGAGCCCGTCGTCCGAACGGATCGGCACGACCACGTCGAAACCGGCCTGCCCGTCGCGCGGCTTGTTCCGGACCAGCACCTGGGCGTCGGCGACGTAGCTGCCGGTGACGCGCACCGGCCGCCACTGCAGGTGGGCGGGCAGGCTCGTGGTGAGCCGGCCGTCGACCTGGGCGTCGAGAGCCGCCAGGTCGACGGGGGCGGCGTCGTAGTTGTGCGCCACCAGGTTCTTGCGGGCCTCCCGGAACTCGTGCCGGTGGAACTGCCACCGGCCGAGGAACACGAACAGGACGGACAGCAGGACGACGCCGAACAGGGCCAGCAGCCAGCGCCGGTCGCGCAGGAGACCCAGGGCGCCGCGCACCTCGGCCCGGGTCGGCCACCGCTCGCGCCCTGCGGCGAGCCGTTCGGCCATCGTGCGCGACGGCGCGCCGTACCGCTCCTGCGGCCGCTGCACCTGCTGACTCATGCGTCCTCCACCGGGACGACATCCTTCAGGAAACCGCGCAGGCTCAGGAACGCACCCAGCGATTCACGGTGCTCGTCGCAGGCGGTCCAGACCTTCCGGCGCTCCGGCGGGTGCAGTTTCGGGTTGTTCCAGCGCAGCGCCCAGCGGGCCGGCGCCCGGCAGCCGCGGGCGCTGCAGACCACCTCTCGAGGGCCCTGACCAGGGCTGTCGTCAACCGCTTGATCCCGAGCGCCGTCAACCGCTTGATCGAGAGGGTCCGGCGGGGCGGGAGGCATGTCGGCAGTGTCGCAAAAGGCGGACGCCGGGCGGCCACGGGGGATGCCGCCCGGCGTCCTGAGGCGCGCCCCGACGGGGGATGCAGAGCGCGCCGAATCAGTATTGCACGCTCCTGTGTCACATTGATTGTTCAGTTAACCGGTCCGTTCGGGGGAGCCATTACTCGTCCATTCTGCCGATTGCCGGATGGTCCGGTCAGGCGCGGAGGACTCGGCGTCTCGGGGGAGGGCGATGAGCGGCGACTCGGTGACCTGGACGTTGTTGCGGCGCCCCGAGCCGACCGCATTGGCCATCACGACGGCGACGTAGGGGAGGAACACGGCCCCGGTGGCGAACACCCAGCGGGCCGGGCCCGGCACGACCACGGCCAGGACGACGCACACGGTCCGGATCGCCATCGCGATCAGGTACCGCTTGATCCGCGCGCCCTGGTCCTCGGACCGGGCGGGCCGGGCCGTCGTGATGCTCTGCACCGGCTGGGGACGGGAGTGCGGATCCACGGGTTCACGGTACGCCTGTGCGCGCCGATCGCTGAGCGGGCCGGCTCAAGACGCCTCGGACACGCTCGACATGTTCATCCCGCGCACCAGCAGGGCCGGCATCCGCGCCCGCGTGAACCAGTCCGACCACTCACGCGGCAGGCACAGCTCCGGCGCCCCCACGGCCGCCACCCGGGACAGCGCGTCGACGGGACTCTCGTTGAACCGGAAGTTGCTCGTCGCGCCGACCACCTCGCCGCCGCGCACGACGTACACACCGTCTCGGGTCAGCCCGGTGAGCAGCAGCGTCTGCGGGTCGACCTCTCGGATGTACCAGAGGCAGGTCAGCAGCAACCCGTCCCCGAGCCCGGCGGCCAGGTCGACCGCCGTCCCCGTGCCCTCGGGGGCCGACAGGCTGAGGTTGCCGACGGCCCCGGCGCGCGGGACGCCGGTCAGTGCCTCCGTGTGCCGGGTCCCGGCCAGCGCCGTGAGACGGCCGCCGTCCAGCCAGTGGACGGCCGGTGTGGGCAGGCCGTTGTCGAAGACCGAGGCGGTCGGGGACGACGCCCGCGCGATCACGCGGTCCGCACACCCGAGCGCGGGGTCGGCCGGGTCGCTGCGCAGGCTCAGGGGGACGTCGGTCAGCGGCTCGCCGAGCCGGGTGCGGCCGGGCGGGCCGCCGGGGGCGGAGTACACGCTGCGGCCCTCCGCCGCCGAGCGCGCGTCGGCGGACCAGTAGGCGTAGACCATCAGGTCGGCGACCGCCGAAGGCGGCAGCACGGTGTCGTATCGGCCGGGGGGCAACGCGATCCGGTTCGCCTGCCAGGCCAACCCCTGGCTGATCTCGGCGTCGAGCGCGGGCACGTCGACGTCGGTGAAGTCGCGGGTGCCGCGCCCGGCCCAGGCCGACCGGGACCGGTTCTCGGACTTGCCGTTCAGCTCGATCATGCCGACCGGTTCGACCACCCGGTAGCGCAGCCCGCCGCTCGTGCCGAGCCAGCTGGTGCTCAGCTCGTGCCGGGCGAACCCGAAGCTCTCCCGCCCCGGGGTGGCCCGGTCCCGGGCGAACAGCTCACCCAGCGCCCCGGCCACGTCGGCCAGCGTCGCCGGCCCGGTCTCCTCGGCCGGATCGTCCCAGCCGGGCAGCACGTCACCGGAGACCAGCTCCGCCGCGTCCTCCGCGGGCGCCCCCGTGCGGGCCACCCCGGCGGCGTCGGCGACCAGGGCCCGCACGGCGGTGACGTCCGTGGCCGGGCGGGTCAGGACACCGGCCGCCGTACCGCCCTCGACGGGGGTGGTGACGACCGCGGTGACGGTTCGGGACCGGGTGAACCCGTTCGTGGTCAGGCCGGACAGCGCCCAGCGCAGGTTGACCTGCCACGACTCCTCGACGATGACGACCGCCCCGAAGGGTCCGCCGGCCAGGGACCGCGCGGCCTCCAGGCCCGCCTCGACGAGGACCTGCGGATCGTCGCTCACCGGCCCGCCTCCTCGAGCGTGTTGAGAATGCTGACCTGGCTGAACAGGGCGCTCGGGCAGCCGTGGCTGACCCAGGCGGTCTGACCGGGCTGCGCCTTGCCGCAGTTGGGTGCGCCGCCCAGCACGTAGGTCTGCGGCCCGCCGAGCGCGCGCAACGAACCCCAGAACGAGGGCGTGGAGCCCTGGTAGGCGGCGTCCTTGACCTGGCCGGCGAGCCGGCCGCCGCGGATCCGGTAGAAGCGCTGCCCGGTGAACTGGAAGTTGTACCGCTGCATGTCGATCGACCAGGACCGGTCGCCGACGACGTACAGCCCGTCCTCGACGCCGCCGATCAGGTCGGCCGTGCTCGAGTCGCCCCGAGGCTGCAGGCTGACGTTGGCCATCCGTTGGACGGGGACGCTCAGCGCTGAGTCGGCGTAGGCGCAGCCGTTGCTGCGGCCGAGCCCCGTGCGCGCGGCCATCGCCCGGTCGAGCTGGAACCCGCTCAGGACGCCGTCCCGGACCAGGTCCCACTGCGTGGTGGCGACGCCTTCGTCGTCGAAACCTACCGTGGCGCAGGCGAATTCGGCGGTGCGGTCGCCGGTCACGGTCATCAGCTCGCTGCCGTAGCGCAGCGTGCCGAGCCCGGCGAGCGTGGCGAACGACGTGCCCGCGTAGGCGGCCTCGTACCCGAGCGACCGGTCGAGTTCGGTGGCGTGCCCGACGGATTCGTGGATGGTCAGCCACAGGTTGGTCGGGTCGATCACCAGGTCGTACCGGCCCGCCTCCACCCCGGGAGCGACGAGGCGCTCGGCCAGCAGTTCGGGCAGTTCGGCCAGCTCGGCGTCCCAGTCCCAGGCCGCCGACTCTCCCGAGCCGGTGAGGTACTCCCAGCCCCGCGCCGACGGACCGGCCAGGGTCCGCAGGCTCTCCGGTCCGTCCGTACCGAGGCCGACGACGGTGAACTCCGGGTGGATCAGCAGTCGCTGCTGGACGATCCGGCTGCCGGACAGGTCGGCGTAGAACTTCTGCTCCTTCACCTGCTGCACGTCGGCGTCGACGTGCTCCACCGACGACGTCGCCAGCAGTGCGGCCGACCGGTCGGACAGCAGTCGCACCCGGTCGGCCGCCGGTACGGCGAAGGGGTCGACCTCGCCGGGCCCGACCCAGGTGGCTCGGTGCACGGGCTCGGGGGCGAGCTCGGTGCGTTCGGCGGCCAGCGGCGCGCAGGTGCGCGCCACGTCGAGGGCGTGCCGGGCGGTGCGGGCCGCGGCGTCGGTGGTCAGCTCGTCGGTGGCGGCGAATCCCCACACCCCGTCGAGCAGCACCCGCACGGCGAGACCCAGCCGCTCGCCGTCCGCGCTCGACGCCAGGCGTCCGTCGCGCAGCGCCAGATGCCCGGTCCGCGCCCGCTGCACCCTCAGGTCCGCGTGCGCCGCCCCCGCCGCCCCGGCAACCTCGAGAGCCGCGGCGGCCAACTCGTCGAGGGGGAGCGAAGCGAACTCCCCGTCGATGCTCATGCTGTCGGAATGCACGTTCTCAAGGCCTCCAGGACGCCGTTGCCTGTACATCTGAACAGCATCGGCGTCAGGGGGTGAGGATCAGCTTCCCGACCGTGCTCCGCGACAGGAGCGCGCGGTGCGCGTCGGCGGCCTGGTCCAGTGAGTACGTGCCACCGGTGACCGCCCGCAGCCGCCCGGCCCGGACCATCGAGGCCAGCTCCTCCATCGGCTGCGCCAGCCCGCCGGGCAGCGTCAGCGCGTGGATCAGCCAGAACCCGGCCACGGTCTGTGAGCGCGCCATCAGCCGGCCGACCTCGACCGGCGACGGCGGTACCCGTGAGGCCATCCCGAACGTGATCAGCCGCCCGAGGGCACCGAGCGCGGCCAGCGAGCCGTCGAACACGTGGCCGCCGGTCATCTCCAGGACGATGTCGACCGGCTTCCCGCCGTTGGCCTCGCGCAGCGAGGCCTTCACCTCGGCCGCGGACGTCGTCCCCGAGAGGTCGACGGTGACGTCGGCGCCCAGCTCCGTGGCCAGCTTGGCCTTCTCCTCGCCGGAGGCGACCCCGATCACCCGGCCCGCACCCCAGGCCTTGGCCAGCTGGACGGCGAGGGTGCCCACCCCGCCCGCCGCAGCGTGCACGACGACCGACTCGCCGACCTGCATCCGGGAGCAGGTGCGCAGCAGGTGCCAGGCCGTCGTCCCCTGCACGATCAGTGCCAGCGCGCTGGCGTCGTCCACCTCGTCGGGGACGGGGAACGCCAGCTGGGGCACCGTGAGGGCCTTCTCGGCGTACCCGCCGCCGGCGCCCAGCAGCGCGACGACGCGCTCGCCGTCCCGCTCGCCACCGGAGATCCGGCCGACCGCCTCGGCGCCGGGGATCATCGGCAGCTTCTGCGCGGCCAGGTAGGAGTTCTCGGTCTGGTGGGTGTCGGCGTAGTTGATGCCGGCGGCGGACACCTCGATCAGCAGCTGCCCGGGCTGGGCCACGGGGTCCTCGACGTCCGTGACCCGCATGACCTCGGGCCCGCCGAACTCTACGATCTGCACGGCTCGCATCCCACCGACGCTACCGCCTCCGAGGGTCACCGCGCGTGCCTGCGCGGGTACGTCGGTGTACACCTGTCCGAGGCCGCTTGCGTTCCCGCGACCCCGGTCGGCTAGCGTGCCGTGGACATTCGGGCGGCCGCATCGTCGCGGACCGCGGTCGAGCCGGATCTCCTGGGAGCGTGCCCATGGGTCGTAGCGTTCTGGTCACCGGTGGCAACCGGGGCATAGGCCTGGCGGTCGCGCGCGCCCTCACGGACGCCGGGCACGCCGTCACCGTCACCCACCGCAGCGGCGAACCACCCGCGGGGCTGGCCGGGGTGCACTGCGAGGTCACCGACACCGACTCCGTGGACGCCGCCTTCCGGGCCGTCGAGGAACGCCAGGGTCCGGTCGAGGTGCTGGTCGCCAACGCGGGGATCACCCGTGACCAGCTGCTGATGCGGATGAGCGACGACGAGTACGAGGCGGTCGTGGCCACCAACCTGGGCGGGGTCTTCCGGTGCGTGCGTCGGGCCGCCACCAGCATGATCCGCAAGCGCTACGGCCGCATCGTGCTGGTCGGCAGCGTCGTCGGTCTGTACGGCGCCCCCGGGCAGGCGAACTACGCGTCGACCAAGGCCGCACTCGTCGGGCTGGCCCGCTCGGTCAGCCGCGAGGTCGGCGCCCGGGGCATCACCGTCAACGTGGTGGCCCCCGGTTTCGTCGAGACCGACATGACCGCCGCGCTGGCGCCCGAGCGTCGCGAGCAGTACCTGGCCGCGATCCCCGCCCACCGGTTCGCCGACCCGGCCGAGGTGGCCGCGGCCGTGTCGTTCCTGGCCTCCGACCAGGCCGGGTACATCACCGGGGCCGTCCTGCCGGTCGACGGCGGCCTGGGCATGGGGCACTGAGACGTAAGGGAACCCTGACAACCCACTAGGTTTCACGGAAGAGACCACGAAGGAGAGTCGCTGCGATGGGACTGCTCGAGGGCAAGACGCTGCTGATCACCGGGGTGCTGATGGACTCCTCGATCGCCTGGCACGTGGCCAAGCTGGCCCAGGAGGAGGGCGCCGAGGTCATCCTCAGCTCCTTCGGCCGCCAGATGCGGATCACCCAGGCGGTGGCCAAGAAGCTGCCGGCGCCCGCGCCGATCGTCGAGCTGGACGTGGCCAACGACGAGGACCTGGCCGCGCTCGAGGGCCGGCTGCGCGAGCACACCGACCGCATCGACGGGGTGCTGCACTCCATCGGCTTCGCCCCGCAGTCCGTCCTCGGCGGCCGCTTCCTGAAGGGCAAGTGGGAGGACGTCGCCACGGCCGTGCAGATCTCGGCGTTCTCGCTGAAGTCCCTGGCCATGGCCGTGAACCCGCTGATGCAGTCGGGCGGCTCGATCGTGGGCCTGACGTTCGACGCCACCGTCGCCTGGCCGATCTACGACTGGATGGGCGTGGCCAAGGCCGCCCTGGAGTCGACGAACCGCTACCTGGGCAAGCACCTCGGCCCGGAGGGCATCCGGGCCAACCTGGTCGCCGCCGGCCCGATCCGGACCACCGCCGCGAAGTCGATCCCGGGGTTCGAGGAGTTCGAGAAGATCTGGACCGAGCGGGCCCCGCTGGGCTGGGACGTGCGCGACCCGGGCCCCACGGCCAAGGCCTGCACCATGCTGCTGTCCGACTGGTTCCCCGCCACCACCGCGTCGATCATCCACGTGGACGGCGGGTTCCACGCGATGGGCAACTGAGCCGTCGGGGTCAGCCCCGGATTCAGCCCCGCGGCACGTCGAACGACCTGAGCGCCGCCCCGCCGGCGCGCAGGTCGGCCCACCGCCCGGGCACCGCGAGGACGGCGATGCCCGAGGTCGGGTACTTGGTCGCCACGTGCCGCAACGCGGGCTTGCTGCTGCCCGGCCCGGCCAGCTTCTCGACGGTCGTCGACATCGTCGGCTCGTGCCCGACCACGAGCACGACCTCCACCCACGCGGGGGTCACGCGGACGACGTTCAGCAGGTCCTTCCAGGTCGCGCCGTACAGGTCGTCCTCGTAGCGGACCGGGGGCTCCTTGGCCACACCCTGCCCGGCGAGCTGCCAGGTCTGCCGGGTGCGCAGCGCGGGGGAGCAGAAGACCAGTTGCGGCGCAGGCAGTTTCGCGAGGAAGCCGGCCGCCGCCTTGGCGTCTCGGCGGCCGCGCCCGGCGAGCGGGCGTTGCTCGTCGTCCACGCCGTAGGGCCAGTCCGACTTGGCGTGGCGCAACAGGATCAGGGTTCGCTTCGCCACCGCCCCATCCTGCCCTACGACATCCGAAAACGGTTGACCGGGGCGGTGGGTCACCCGCCAGGATGGGGTGCGTGCCCAGCCACGTGATCCGGCGCGAACGCCCCGGCGACGTCGCGACCGTCCGTGCCGTGCACGTCGCGGCGTTCCCGACCCCCGACGGCGCGGGCGAACCGGCGGAGGCCGGCCTGCTCGACGCGCTCAGCTGACGGCGTCGGCCAGGTCGGCCTCCTCGACCTCCGCGCGCGGGATGCCGAGCAGGTACAGCACCGCGTCCAGGTAGGGCACGGAGACGCTGGTGTCGGCCTGCGCGCGGACCAGCGGCTTCGCGTTGAACGCGATCCCCAGCCCGGCGGCGGCCAGCATGTCGAGGTCGTTGGCGCCGTCGCCGATGGCGACGGTACGGCTCAGCGAGAGGCTCTCCGACGCCGCGAAGCGGCGCAGCGCCTCGGCCTTCCCGGCCCGGTCGACCACCGGACCCAGTACCCGCCCGGTGAGGACGCCGTCCCGCACCTCGAGCCGGTTGCCCGCCACGTGGGCGATCCCCAGCTCCTCGGCCAGCGGGGCCACCACCTCGACGAACCCGCCCGAGACCACGCCGAGCGTGAACCCGAGCCGCAGCAGCGTCCGGCACAGCGTCCGGGCCCCGGGGGTCAGGCGCACGGCCGCGCGGACGTCGTCCAGCACGCTCTCCGGCAGCCCCTTCAGGCAGGCGACCCGTTCGTGCAGGCTCTCCGCGAAGTCGATCTCGCCGGCCATGGCCCGCTCGGTGATCGCCGCGACCTCCTGCGCCCGGCCCGCGTGGGCGGCCAGCAGCTCGATCACCTCGTCGCGGATCAGGGTCGAGTCGACGTCCATCACCACCAGGCGACGGCCGCGGCGGGCCAGCCCGGCGGGGGAGACCGCCACGTCCACGCTGTGCGCGGCCGCCTCCAGGCTCAGCTCGCGGCGCAGGGTCTCGGGGTCACCGCCCGACACGTCGAGCTCGAGCGTGGTGACGGGGTAGCGCGAGATGCGCCGGACCCGGTCGATGTTCGCGCCGTCCTTGGCCAGGCGGCCCGTGATCGCGGCGACCGCCTCGGGCAGCACCGGGTTGCCGAGGATGGTCACCACCAGCCGGTTGTCCCGCCGGGGGGCGTTGTCGCCCTTGCCCGGGACGACGTCCAGCTGGAGGTTCAGGGACGTCGCCGCGCGCTGGGCGCGGCCCACCGCCTTGTGCTCCTGGCCGCCGACCGTGACCAGCACCGCGAGGCTCAGGTGGCCTCTGACGACGACCTGCTCGACGTCCAGCACCTCGACCCCGGGGAGGCTCAGGGCCTCGAAGATCGTGGTGGTCACCCCGGGGCGGTCGGCGCCGGTGAGGGTGAACAGGAGCGTGCGGGCGTTCGGGTCCGGCTGGTGGGGCTGGTTGGGCTGGCTCACGGCTCGAGGCTAGCGGCGTAGGTTGTGCCGATGAGCGATCGGGTGGGCGCCCCAGAACACACCGGTGTGGTCACCGTCACCTATTGCACGCAGTGCAACTGGCTGCTGCGGGCCGCGTGGGTGGCCCAGGAGCTGCTGCAGACCTTCGGCGTCGAGCTGGGGGGCGTGACCCTGGCGCCGGGGACCGGCGGGGTGTTCACCGTGCACGCCGGGCCGACGCTCGTGTGGGACCGGAAGCGGGACGGTGGGTTCCCCGACATCGTCGAGCTGAAGCGCCGGGTCCGCGACGAGCTGGTCCCCGACCGCGTGCTGGGTCACGCCGACCGGGCGGCGGGCCGACCCGACGGGTGAGTCGGGCGCAGTGAGCTCAGTGAGCTCAGTGAGCCAGGACGACGAACGCCAGCGCCACGACGGCGGGCACGGTCTGCGCGGCCAGGATCCGCGGGCTCACGGTCGCCGCGCCGTACAGGCCCGCCACCGCGACGCAGCTCAGGAAGAAGACCCGGAACGCGAACCCCGACGGATCGCTCAACAGGCATCCCACGAACAGCCCGGCGGCCAGGAACCCGTTGTACAGGCCCTGATTCGCGGCCAACGCCTTCGACGCCTCGGCGAACTCGGGCGTCAGACCGAACACCGCGCGCCCGCGCGGGCGCGTCCACAGGACCATCTCCAGGAACACGATGTAGACGTGGATGGCCGCCACCAGCAGGGTCAGAACGATCGCGACGAGGTCCATGGTCGGGAACCTACCGCGCCCCCGGCGGGGCCTCCGGGACGCGCGGGGATACGCACGGGACACCCGTATGGCGTAGATCACTGCGATGCGTACCGGTTTGATAACTATCAGTGGATCACTTAGCGTCTGGTCCAGGCGCCCCCACCGTGGGCGTCGGGCGGTCGCGCGCCGAGGTCCATCAGCGCCCGCTCCGAGACACGAGATGGACGCCGGGGAACCACCTGGTGGGGGCGACGCCGAGGATGGCGCGTCGCCGTCCGACGTACCGCGAGCAGAGCGGACAGACACACGTCGGGCACCCGCCGCGGGGCGAAGCCGCTCCCCAGAGAAGCCCTCTGGGCCGGCCGGGCATCTTCCAGCCCGAGCCCGTCAGCTCACCTGGTAGGCGTGGGAAGGAAAACCCCTTGAAGGAGAACTCCCTCAGTAGGTCTGCCATGCCCGTGGGGCTGATGACCGCCGCGGCCCTCGTGCTCACGGGCGCCTCGCCGGCCTCCGCGCAGGAATCCGCACCTGAGTCGGCGCAGACCACCCCGAACGCCAGCGGCTCGCTCGACGAACAGCCGGTCGACGGGCAGGTTGCGGCCACCGAGTCGGACACCGAGACCGTCACGGCCTCGGCCACCCGCACGGACCGCGTCACGGTGAAACGCAAGCTCACCAAGAAGGTCTCGGCCAAGGCGACCGCCGAGGCCCGGGCCACGAAGAAGGCGAAGCGGTCGGTCACCGTCACGGTGACCCGCTACGCCCCCACCCAGGCCGAGGCCGAAGCCGAGGCCGAGCAGGTCGCGCACGACGCGGCGCACCAGAGAGCGCAGGACCGGGCCACGAAGGCGGCGGGCAAGTCCGCTGGGAAGGCCGCCCACTCGGCCGCCCGGAAGAAGGCCCGCACGAAGGCGAACCACAAGGCGCACAAGGAGTTCGACAACCTCGTGCTCAAGCGGGCCCGTGCCCTGAAGGGCCGCCCCTACCGCTGGGGCGGCAACGGCCCGAGCTCGTTCGACTGCTCCGGGTACGTCCGGTACGTGATGAAGAAGGCCGGGGTGAACAACCTGCCGCGCACGGCGGCCGGCATCGGGCACAAGGTGAAGCACGTGTCCAAGAAGCACCGCGAGGTCGGCGACGTGATCCTGTTCGGATCGGGTCGCGGCGTCTACCACATCGGCATCTACGCCGGGCATGGGAAGGTCTGGCACGCACCGGGTTCCGGGCGCACCGTGACGAAGGCGAAGATCTGGACGTCGCACTACTCGGTCGGCCGCACGGTCTGATCGAATCGGCGGTGGCACCGTTCTCGTTCGGCCCAGCCCCCGCGCTGGGCCGAACGAGGGCGGGTCGCCCCGCAGCGTGAGGGCCCGACCCGAGCGGACGCGCCACCCCGGGTGGCGCCGGGAACGCCGTCCCCGAAGCACTTTCGGCGCCGGACCGGCCGCCGAGTGGTTCACCCAGGTGCCCAGGAACCGGGTGCCGGGTGGCCGGACTCGCCGAAGTCCATCGCCGGTCACCACCGACCCGAGATGGACGCCGGGGACCCACCTGGCGAGGCGCACCGTCCAGCCTCGGGCGGCGCCGGACGACGACCGTGCACCGAACGCGCGTCGCCCACCTCGCCGCGGGGCGAAGCCGACCTGCCAGCACGACCGGAGGCCGGCCGGGCACCTTTCAGCCCGAGCCCGTCAGCTCACCTGGTAGGCGTGGGAAGGACTCACCGCCTTGCTCCTGCACGCCCCGAAACGCCTGCACCTGCCCCTCACCGCCACGCTCACCGCCACGCTCACCACCGTGCTCGCCACGGCTCTCACCACCGGGGCGCTCGTCCTGGCCGGTGGCTCCACCGCCTCCGCCGCGACCGCCACGGCGGCCGCGACCGGCACCAGCCCGGGCACGGCGACGACCCCCAGCACCGTCACCGACGGCGTCGTGGACAGCTCGGTCTCCTCGAGCACGGTCAGGGCCGAGAAGCGTCGCGGCTACATCCGGGTCACCGAGACCGGCGCCGCGACCGTCACCGTGGCCCGCACCGCGACCGTCACCCAGAAGGCCACCAAGCGACTGACCAGCACGGTCGCCGGGACCGGGACCGGGGTCGGCACGGCCTCCGAGCAGGCGACCGCCACCGTCTCGCTCACCCTGGCCCGCTACGGCGTCGACAAGGCCCACGCCACGGTCCGGGCCCGCAAGGCCGCCCGGCAGGCCGCCCTCGACGCGGCCACCGCGCAGGCCGGCGACGAGGCGCTCGACGCGGCCCGGGACGCGGCGGCCGCCGACGCCACGGCCGACGCCACCGTGAACGCCGTGCAGCGCGCCCTGGCCAACTTCTCGAGCCTGGTCCTGCGCACGGCGGCGTCCTTCGAGGGCACCCCGTACAAGTGGGGCGCGAACGGCCCGGCGGCGTTCGACTGCTCCGGGTACGTCCGGTACGTGATGAGGACGGCCGGCGTGGTCGACCTGCCCCGCACCTCGGCGGACATCAGCGCCGCCGTCACCCGGGTGGCCAAGAAGAACCGCCAGGTCGGCGACCTCATCTTCTTCGGTACCGCGACCGGCGGCGTCACCCACGTCGGGATCTACGCGGGCGACGACATGATCTGGCACGCCCCGGGCACCGGCCGCACGGTCACCAAGGCCAGGATCTGGACCACCCGGTACACGGTCGGCCGGGTCCTGACGGCCTGAGTCACCCGCTCGGGGGACCGAACCGTATGTCGAACGTCACGAGATCGCCGGATCCCTTGCCGGACCGGGGCTGACCGCCGACGGTCCAAGCAGGTGCCCACTCTCCACGGGCACCGGGTGGCCGGATCGCCGAGGTCCATCACCGGCCACCCCGAACCCCAACGATGGACGCCGGGGACCCACCTGGCGAGGCGCGCCGTCCAACCTCGGGCGGCGCCGGACGACGACCAGCGCCGCATGCGCCGTCGCCCACCTCGCCGCGGGGCGAAGCCGACCTGCCAGCACGACCGGAGGCCGGCCGGGCACCTTTCAGCCCGAGCCCGTCAGCTCACCTGGTAGGCGTGGGAAGGACTCACGCTCTTGCTCAAGCACACCCTGAACCGCTCACGCATGCCCCTCGGCGCCCTGGTGACCGCCGCCGCCCTGGCGGCCGGCGCCTCGAGCGCCGCGGCCTCCGACGTCACCGTTGACAACGTTGACACCGCGGTCGCGACCGAGACGGCCACCGTCACCGTGGCGCAGACCCGCGCCGACACGGAGACCGCCACCGCCCACCTGACCCGGACGGTGCGGGCGACCGCCACCGCCCGGGCGAAGGCGACCCGTCAGGCCACCCGGAAGGTGACCGTCACCGTCACCCGGGCGGCGGACAGCCCGTCCGGGGCGCACGCGGAGGCCGAACAGGCCGCGCGGGCCACCGCCCGGCTGCAGGCCACCCGGGCGG
Source organism: Spongisporangium articulatum (assembly GCF_044465595.1). Taxonomy (NCBI): domain Bacteria; kingdom Bacillati; phylum Actinomycetota; class Actinomycetes; order Kineosporiales; family Kineosporiaceae; genus Spongisporangium; species Spongisporangium articulatum. Next base: position 265,722 of record NZ_JBITLV010000006.1, read on the forward strand.
CGACCTCGGCGGCGGGCAGCGCCGCGGCGCGCGCCGCGCACGTCTCCGCCGCCCGGAAGGCCCGCAGCAGTGCGAACCGGTTGGCGCACCACGGCTTCGCGACGACGGTGCTGCGCCACGCGGCCGCCCTCAAGGGACGTCCGTACCGGCTGGGCGCCGACGGGCCGCGCGCCTTCGACTGCTCCGGCTACGTCCGGTACGTGCTGAGGGCCGCCGGGGTGAGCGGGCTGCCCCGCACGTCGGCCGCGATGAGCCGGGCCCTGACGCATGTCCGCAAGAGCAGCCGGCAGATCGGCGACCTGATCCTGTTCGGCTCCCGCCGGCACGGCGTCACCCATGTCGGCATCTACGCGGGGCACGGCACGATCTGGCACGCCCCCGGCACCGGCCGCCGGGTCACCCGCGCCCCGATCTGGACGTCCCACTACGCCGTCGCCCGCACCGTCTGACCCACGAGTGGAACGTTCTGCCCCGGAAACGGCTCCCGGGAGCGTCGTTACGGGCCAGAACGTTCCACTGGGCGGTCGCGGTTGACCTCGTCCCGCCAGGCGACCCACTCGCGCACCGGGCCGAGGTCGAAATCCGGACCGCCGGAACGGATCGTGAACCGGGTGAAGCCCAGCTCGAGCAGCTGCGGGCCGTACGGGTCGGGGGAGCGCTCCCACGACGGAACGTGGCGGGACGTCGGCGCGCCGCCGTGAGTACTCCGCTCGATCGTCGACGGGTCGCGCCCTTCGACCCGGCACCAGTCGTCCAGCACCTGCTGCTTGCGGGCCAGCAGCTCGGGGGTACCGATGCAGTGCCAGATGTCGGCGTGCCGGGCGACCAGGCGCAGCGTGCGCTGTTCCCCGCCGCCACCGATCAGCACCGGGATGTCGCGCAGCGGCGGCGGGTTGAGCGCTGACCAGCGGGCCTTGATCCGGGGCACCGCCGCCTCGAGTTCACCGAGCCGGGCCCCCGCCGTCCCGAACGGGTACCCGTACTCGGCGTAGTCGCGCTCGAACCAGCCCCCACCCAGGCCGAGGACGAGCCGACCACCGCTGATGTGGTCGACGGTGCGGGCCATGTCGGCCAGCAGGTCGGGGTTGCGGAACCCGACCGGTGACACCAGCGGGGCGAGCTCGACCCGTGAGGTCTGCTCGGCCCACGCCGCCAGCAACGACCAGGCCTCGAAGTTCCGGCCTGCCTCCCACCCGTCGTCCGTGCCGAACAGCGGGAAGAAGTGGTCCCAGACACAGATCATGTCGACGCCGAGGTCCTCGGCCTCGCCGACCACGCGCCGGATCGTCGGGTAGTCGGAGTGCTGTGGTTGGACCGCCAGGGCGATCCGCACGGGGCGAGGAACCATGTCAGGCACCGTAGGCCCTCACAGCGTGATGACGGCGTCCTTGCCGATCACGGTGATGCCGGACTCGGTGACCATGAAGCCGCGGGCCCTGTCCTCCTCCGGGTCGAGACCGATGCGGGCGCCCTCGGGGACCTTCACGTTCTTGTCGATGATGGCCCGGCGGATCACCGCGTGCCGCCCGACGTCCACGTTGTCCATCAGCACGCTGTCGCTGACCGTCGACCATGACCGGACCATCACGTTCGGCGACAGCACCGAACCCTCCACGAACGCCCCCGACACGACGGTGCCACCCGAGACGATCGAGTTCACCGCGTGCCCGATGCGGCCGTGCCAGCCGTGCACGAACTTCGCCGGCGGGTACGGGCCGAGGTGGGTGTAGAGCGGCCAGTCGTAGTTGTAGAGGTTGAACACGGGGTGCACCGACACCAGATCCATCTGCGCCTCGTAGTAGGCGTCGATGGTGCCGACGTCGCGCCAGTAGCCGCGGTCGCGCTCGTCGGAACCCGGGACGTCGTTGTCCTTGAAGTCGTAGACGCCGGCCTCACCGCGCTCCACGAAGTAGGGCACGATGTCGCCGCCCATGTCGTGCTTGGAGTCGTCGTTGTCGGCGTCCTGCGTGACGGCGTCGACGAGGGCCTTGGCGTCGAACACGTAGTTGCCCATCGAGGCCAGCACCTGGTCGGGCGCGTCCGGCAGCCCCTTGGGGTTCTTCGGCTTCTCCAGGAAGGCCTGGATGCGCTGCGGTTCGTCGTCGTAGGTCTTGATGACGCCGAACTGGTCGGCCTCGGCGATGGGCTGCCGGATGGCCGCGACCGTGCACGCCGCGCCGCTGGCCACGTGCTGGTCGACCATCTGCTGGAAGTCCATGCGGTACACGTGGTCCGCACCCACCACGACGACGATGTCGGGCTTCTCGTCACCGACGAGGTTCAGGCTCTGGAAGATGGCGTCGGCCGAGCCGAGGTACCACCGCTTGCCGACCCGCTGCTGCGCCGGGACGGGGGCCACGTAGTTGCCGAGGATGTTCGACATCCGCCAGCCCTGGGCGATGTGCCGGTCGAGGCTGTGCGACTTGTACTGGGTCAGCACGACGATCTTGAGGAAGCGCGCGTTCACCAGGTTCGACAGCGCGAAGTCGACGAGGCGGTAGATGCCCCCGAAGGGCACCGCGGGTTTGGCGCGGTCCGCGGTCAACGGCATGAGTCGCTTGCCCTCGCCGCCGGCGAGAACTATCGCCATCACCTTCGGATTCGCCATGTCTTGACGATAGGCCCGAAGGTCGAATCCGCACTACGGTGAGTTGCATGAGGGTTGACATTCTTTCGCGTGAATACCCTCCGGATGTGTACGGCGGCGCAGGCGTGCACGTGGCCCAGTTGGTGGGCGTCCTGCGGTCCCGCCTCGACGTCCGGGTGCACACGTTCGGTGACCCGCGCCCGGAACCGGGCGTCACGGCCTATCCCGAGCCCGAGACCCTCGCCGGGGCCAACGCCGCGCTGCGGACCCTGGGGGTCGACCTGGGGATGGCCGCGGGCGCGGCCGGGGCGGACGTCGTCCACTCCCACACCTGGTACGCGAACCTCGGGGGCCACCTCGCCGGCCTGCTGCACGACGTCCCGCACGTGCTGACCGCCCACAGCCTCGAGCCGTTGCGTCCGTGGAAGGCCGAGCAGCTGGGCGGCGGCTACGCCGTGTCGAGCTGGGCGGAGCGCACCGCCTACGAGGGGGCGGCAGGCGTGATCGCGGTGAGCGACGGGATGCGCAACGACATCCTGCGCAGCTACCCGCAGGTCGACCCCGCCAAGGTCGTCACGGTGCACAACGGCATCGACCTCACGGACTGGCAGCGGGTGGACGACGCCGGGCAGCTGGCCACGCAGGCCGCGGCTCTCGGGGTGGACAGTTCCCGGCCGAGCGTCGTGTTCGTCGGCCGGATCACGCGGCAGAAGGGGCTGCCGTACCTGCTGCGCGCGGCCGCGCTGCTGCCGCCCGACGTCCAACTGGTGCTCGCCGCCGGGGCCCCCGACACCCCGCAGATCGCCGACGAGGTCGCCGGCCTGGTGGCGAGCCTGGCCGAGACCCGCTCGGGCGTGGTCTGGCTCGACCGGATGCTGTCGCGGCCCGAGGTCTGCACGATCCTGTCGGCCGCGACGACGTTCGTCTGCCCGTCGGTGTACGAGCCGCTGGGCATCGTCAACCTCGAGGCGATGGCCTGCGGGGCCGCGGTGGTCGGGACGGCGACCGGCGGCATCCCCGAGGTCGTCGACGACGGCGTCACGGGCCGACTGGTGCCCATCGACCAGGTCGACGACGGGACCGGAACCCCGCGCGACCCGGACACCTTCGTGCACGACCTGGCCGCGGTGCTGACGGAGGTGACCTCCGACCCGGCGCGGGCCCGCGAGTACGGCACGGCAGGGCGGCGACGCGCCGAGGAGCACTTCTCCTGGGAGGCCATCGCCGACCGCACCGTCGAGGTCTACGAGTCCGTGCGGTGAGGCTGCCCGACCGGGTGGTCGATGCCGCCATCACCGCGGTCGCGGCCGTGTGGCGCCGGGTCCCGCACGGCGACGGCCGCCGCCGTCGTGAACTGCAGCTCGTCGCTGAGCTTTACGGCCGGCCCAGCCGCCGGCAGCGGGTGCGGGGCATCGTCCGGATGGCCCGGCTGTGGCTCGTGGACCCGGCCCTCAGGCGCGGTGCCGGCCGCCGTTCGGGCCGTCGGGCAGCCGGGGCGTCCCCGACGCCGGCGGCGGCCCCGGAAGGGCATCGGGCGCCGCGACCGGACGCTGCGCCGGCGGAGCGGAACCCGCCGTCTCCAGGTCGGCCATGAGCTGCTCCACGTGCTCCTTCGGGACCACGGTCGTGACCCCGCAGTAGGTGCACGTGAGCGTGGTCTTCTTCCCGATCGGGATCAGCGGGACCCAAAACAGCGTGAACTTGCGGACCTGCTGCTCGGCGCGCTGCGCCGCCGGGTTGTGGCACGACGCGCAGACGAACGTCATGACGCCCAGCAGGCGTACGTACGTCTTCCAACCCCACACGATGAAGAACACTGTTTTCCCCCGGTGATGCGCGGGACGGGCCTTCCCTGACCCGGCCGCCTGTTCGACACCGCCGAGGCTAGGCCAGTCCCTCAGGCCACGGACGGCAAATGCCGTAACTCGCGCCCCACGGGCCACACGTCAGGCCCGGGCGGTGGCGATCGCCAGGAGGTCCTGGGCCGGCCCGGTGGGGCGCTGCGCGGTCGGCCAGACGGCCCGCAGGTCGCGCCCGAGGTCCACCCCGCGCACGGCGACCTCGACCAGCCGGCCCGAGCCCACGTCGTCCCGAACCGCCAGGTCCGACAGGACCGCCGGGCCGGCCCCGGCGGCGACGGCCGACCGGACGGCGCTGCCGGTCGACACCTCGAGCAACGGGTCGGGCAGCGGCGGATGGCCCGGGAGGGCCCGCTCGAGCGCCGCTTCGAACGCGGCCCGCGTGCCGGACGCCGGCTCGCGGTGCACGAGCCGGGTGGCGGCGAGTTCCTCGACCCCCACCGGCGTCCGGCGCCGCGCCCACGGGTGCCCGGGCGGGACCACGACCGTCAGCCGGTCGCGGGTGACGATCCGGCTGCCGAGCCCGCGCGGCACCCCGGGGCCCTCGACGAAGCCGAGACCGGCGTCGCCGGCCAGTACGGCCTTCACGACCCCGGCCGAGTTCATGGCCGCGAGCTGGACGGCGGTCTGCGGCCGTTCGACGGACAACCGCACCAGCCAGCGGGGGAGCAGGTGCTCGGCCACCGTCTGGGACGCCGCGACGACCAGCCGGCCCTCACGCTCGTCGCGCAGGGACAGGATCCCGGCCTCCAGTTCGGCGGCGGCGTGCAGCACGTCCCGAGCCCAGTCGGCGACCAGCGCCCCGCCCGGGGTCAGCGTCGAACCGGTGGGGCCCCGATGGACGAGCGCGAACCCGACCTGGCGTTCCATGCTGCGGATCCGGGCGGACACGGCGGGCTGGCTGATGCCGTGCGCGGCGGCCGCCTGCCCGAGGCTGCCGGTCGCGGCGACCCGCAGCAGGAGGTCGAGGGAGTCGAGGTCCGGGACGTGGGTCAGCGCGGGGCCGGGCATCAGACCAGTCTATGGGCGCTCATCCAGCGACTCTATGGGCTGATCAGGTCGGGACCGCTACCGGCCTCCGGCCGTCGGACCGAGGCTGGACGGCATGGAACACGTACCGCCGAACTGGTTCGCCACCGTGATGGGCACGGGGATCGTCGCCGTCGGGGCGAAGCTGCTGCCCGTCTCGTCGCCGCTGCTGGACGCCGTGGCGCTCGTCTTCTGGCTGCTGGCGGTGGCGGTGCTGGCCGGGGTGGGCGCCGCGTACGTGGGCCACTGGGTGCGGCACCCGGACCGGGCCCGGGCCCACCTGTCCGACCCGGTCGTGGCCCACTTCCACGGCGCCGTGCCGATGGCCCTCCTGACCGTCGGCGCGGGCACCCTGCTGGTCGGGTCCGACGTCCTCGGGCCCGGTCCGGCGCTGTGCATCGACTGGGGCCTGTGGCTTGTCGGCACCCTGCTCGGGCTGGCGACCGCGGTCGGCGTCCCGTACCTGGCCATCACCCGGCACGCACCCACGCCGGCGTTCGGCGGCTGGTTGATGCCCGTCGTCCCGCCGATGGTCTCCGCCTCGACCGGCGCGCTGCTCGCGCCGTCGTTGTCGGGGCAGGCCGCCACGACGCTGCTCGCCGCCTGCGCGGCGCTGTTCGGGGCGTCGCTGCTCGCCGCCCTGTGTGTGATCGCGGCGATCTGGCAGCGACTCGCGACGCAGGGCGTGGGAGCCGCGGCGGCCGTGCCGACGGTGTGGATCGTGCTGGGCCCGCTCGGCCAGTCGATCACCGCCGCGAACGGTCTGGCCAACCGGGTACCGGACGCCCTGCGCGCCTCCGCGGTCGATGCGGCGGTCGTGTTCGGGCTCTGCGTCTGGGGTTTCGCGCTGCTGTGGCTGGCGTTGGCCCTCGGCCTGACGCTGCGGACGGCGCGCACCGACCTGCCGTTCTCGCTGACCTGGTGGAGCTTCACGTTCCCGCTGGGCACCGTCGTCACCGGGACCAGCGCCCTCGCCGTGCACACGGAGCTTGACGTGTTCCGCTGGACGGCGGTGCTCCTGTTCACCGGCCTGCTCGCCCTGTGGTCGCTGGTCGCCGCCCGTACCGTCCGCGGCCTGGCGACCGGCGCCTTCCGGGCGCCGCGCCCCGCCCCCTCGGCCGTCGTCCGCCCGCGCCGGGAGCTGGACTATGCGATCTGAGAACCCGCGCTAGACAGGCGTTCCCGTGACGACCGCCTCGTTCGTCCAGTCGCCGCCCGAGGCCACCGGAAGAACCCCGGCAAAGGCGGGGACGGGCATGGAGAGGCAGGTCTGGTCGACACCGTGCGAGACCACCTCGCGGTACACGCCCGGGTCGAGATCGGGACCCCAGTACCGCCCGGCGTCCTGGGTCACCCCGTCGGGGCCGGTGAAGACGGACCTGACGCTCAGCGCCCCGCAGGCCATGATCGACCGGCCGGTGAACACCACCTCGACGTCGCGGTTGCGCGGCGCTCTGAAGGTCTCGTGCAGCACGAACCCGTTCTTCTGGACCGTGCCGTTCGGGTGCGCGGCGATCTCCTCCGCCAGCCGGTCACCCCAGTCGCCGGGTGCGAACTGCCCGGCCGGCGCCTTCCCGGAGTCCTTGGCGGACTGCAGGTATCGCGCGTAGGTACGGAACCGCTGGACCATCTCGGCGCGCTGGTTCGCGCTGACCACCTCGAGGTACCCGTCCTCGGTCGTGATCGGGCGCCCCATGGTCACCTGGGCACCGGGGTCGGAGGCGTACCCGGTGTCCAGCACGAGTTTCCACGGCGTCGTGGGGGCGTTCCGGCGGAAGACCATGCGCTCCAGCCACGTGCGGTCGGCATCATGCATCGACGTGGCCACCTCGACCAGGAACGTCGCCGGGTAACCCGTCTGGTGCTCCAGGTAGATCTGTTTGGCCGTGTACGAACCGGGTTCGGTCCGGATCAGGCAGCCGCAGTGCGCCCGCGACACGTCACCGATCAGGGCCGGGCCGTCGTCCAGCTCCCTCAGCAGGTCGAGCCCGCAGCCGACCAGGGCCAGTTCCCGCGCCTCCCAGAAGGCGGCGAACACCTTCTCGGCGCCGTTCGGGGTGATCACCGTGCGCCCCGGCGCCGGCGCGCGTGTGCTCAGTTCGGCGGGCGGGTCACCGACGACGGGGGATGCGCAGGCCTCGGCGCGAGTCGTGGCGTCGAGGGCCGAGCTACTTTCGTCACCGTGGTGGTGCAGGGCCCGCAGCCCGTAGAACGTGGCGACGAACGCGAGCACCCCCACGGACATGAGCGCGGCCATGGCCGGCCAGCTGCGCCGCTGCCGCCGGGGCTGAGCGGGCATGACCGGCTGAACCGGCTGGGCCGGCAGGCGGGAGTGGCTCGGGGCGGCGCCGAGACCCTGGGGGTAGGGCGAGACCGGCCGTCCCGGGTCCACGGGCGCGTATCCGGCGGACACCGGAGTCTGGCCGGTCGGTGGTGCCGGCATCGGCGGGCGCGGCGCCGGAATCCGGGTCGCCTGGGTCCAGGTCGTCCCGTCCCACCAGCGCTCACCCGCACCCGCCGGGTTCGCCGGGTCCGGATACCAGCCTGGCCCCGGTACAGGGCTGGTCTGCGACATGGGTCCGGATTCGGCACCCGGGCCGGACGCCTTGAAGCGCACGCCCGGAACGTGTGGGATCGGTGACCGGATACGTCACGGAACCCACACGTTCACCCCGATCCAGACGCCCCGGGCGGACTACAGTCCGCGGGATGGGAGCGTGGGGGATGGGCGTCCTGGATGACGACGGCGCCTGGGACTACCTGGGCGACCTGATCGCCCGTCCCCAGGCCGAACGGACCACCACGCGGGACGCCCCGACCCGCAGGTCGAGCAGAGTCGGGTCCGAATCTCCCGCAGTCGGGTCCTGGTCGTGACTGCCGACGAGGCCGACCGCGCCGAGACCGAGGCGCGGCTGCCCGCCGAACCGGACGACCGGAACCGGCCGCGGCTGCACGACCCGGACGAGATCCCACGTCTGGCTTCAGAACTCGGTACCGCCCGGACGGACCTCGTGGTGCTGGAGATCGACGAGGCGGTCGGCTGGCCGGCCTGGCGACCTGGGGGTTTCTCGCTCTACCGCCCGGCCCAGCAGATCCTGGCTCGCTACCGGCTCGTCCCGCAGGCTTCGGGCGGGTATCGGCTCGATCCGCCCTGGAACCCGCGGTACCCCAGATCGAGCAGCTCGGTCGCGCGGGCGTCGCCGACCGTTCAGAACGGTGGGGCGGACGGCGTGAGCCGGGCCGGTCGGTCCGGCACCTGAGTGCCGCCCGGGGTCCGCCACACCAGCGTCGCGGCGTCTTCGTGGCGGACGGTCCAGCCGGTCTCGTGCTTGACCCGGTGGTGGTGACCACACAACGACTGGCCATTGCAGGCGCACGTCGCACCACCTGCGGAATGCGCTGTGCGATGGTCGAAATCACACGCTGACGCCCGAGTACGACACCCGGGGAACCGGCAGTACCGATCCCGGACCTGCACATGGTCTTTCAACGCCGCCGACGCCACGTACTTCGCGGTGCGCGTGCTCTTGCCCAACCCGAGCAACGTCCCGTGCTCGCCGTCGACGACCGCGCACTGGAACGTCCCTGATTCGACGGCATCCGCAGCCAACCGCCGAGCGAGGAGCGCGGTGGCCGGGCCGTACCCGTCGAGGTGGGCGGGCTGCTCACTGTCCCCGGCCAGAACGTTGAACGGCACCGTGATCATGAGCCGCGTCTTCGGCTGTACCCCCGTGGTTTCCCCGGTCAGCAGGTCCACGAGGACGTCAGCCCGGCGCTGGTCCGCAGTACGTGAGTCCTTGACCTGAGCCGCGGTCTGCTCCAGCACCGCCCGCACTCGCAGCCCGTCCTCGGCCGGCAGCAACGCCCACAGTTCGACCATGTCGCCGTTGACGGGCGTGAACACCACCCGCCGCGAAGCCCGCGCCTCCAGCGCACGCTCTTCGGCGACCTCCGGTTCCGCCGCGAGCACCCACCCCTTCAACAACTCCCGCAGCCCTGGCACCGTCACCCCACTCGCCGCCTCGATCGCGGCCGCCTCCAACCGACGACGCACCGACTCGTTCCGGACGTTGGTGAGACCGTCGGCGATGGTCTCGGCCTTCCGCGCATCGACCACTCCGATCGCCAAGGCGTCGAGGGTGGCCGGGAACCGGTCGATCAACCGGCACGAGGTGTCCTGCAGCTTGGTCGCCGCATACCGCGACATGCCCGTCTCGACCGCGATCTCATCGGCCACCGCCCGCAACGCCAACTCCGGCACCCGGTCGGTCACCGGCGCCCGCCGCGCGGTCAGCTCCGCGACCAACTCCAACTCCTGGGCCGCCAAAGCCGCCTTCGCCCGTTGCAAACCCCGCAACCCGGCCAGCAGCAACCGATCATCGGCATCCGTCACCGCCGCGCGGTCGTTCAGGGCATGCAACCGCAGCGACAAGGCCTCACCGGACGCGGAATCGAACTCCCACGCGCGCCCGTCCACCAGAGCCTCACGCGCGAACTCACGTTCCAGCTCACGCCAATGAGCCAGTTCATCCGGAGTCAGCTCCGGCTCCAGGAGAGGCGGCTCGTCGCCCCACCCGCTCTCCACGGAGCATTCCGACATGTGTTCGATTATAGTTCGAAACAACCTCTGCCGCAAGGCAAATGCCGGATCTGCGTCGATCCCTCAGTGCCCATGACCGGGCTATTCGGCCGCGACGTAGTCCTGGAACCAGGCGGCCAGGTGCGTGGCCTCGTGGCCGACCACGCCGACGACGGCCACGAGGGCGACGAGCAGCAGGAGGCGCCTGATCGACCGGCCCCGGGCCGATTTCCGGCGGATCGGGGCGCGCGCGACCCGGTGCCCGCGGGCCAGGTCCGGCCGGTAAGGCAGGTCCCACCCGTCGTAACGTCCCGATCCACCGTGCGTCATGCCTTCAAGATCGACTTCTCGCGAGGACCCTTGAGGAGTTTGTTGATCTTGGTGTCTGTGAGTCGACTGTGGGTCAGTCGGCGGGTTCGAGGATGCCGTTGACCGCGGCCACCATGGCCCGCCGGGACACGGAGTCGAGCTCGCGCAACGTCCGGGCCCGCGAGACCGCCTCGTGCCCCGTGACGGCCGCGCCGTCGTCCTCGGAGGCCAGCTGCACGATCGCCCGGACGCGGGCGGCGGTGGCCAGGACCCGCAGGCAACGGCCCGGCGTCCCGTCGGGCAGCGACCCCGGCTCCAGCCCGCCGTCGCGGATCGCGGCGACCCGGTCGGCGGCGTCCTCCCGCCAGCGCGCGATGTCGAGCCGGGCCAGTTCGGCGATCGCGGTGTTCAGGGCCGAGCGCAGCTCCCGGTCGGCGTCCGCCACGGACATGGCGAGCAGGGCGGCCACGCCGCCGGGGCGGTTGTCCACCGCAACGGCGTGCCAGGTGACCATCGCGCCCGGCTCGTAGACCGAGCCGAACTCCGTGACGTCGGGGACCAGGCCGAACCGGGCCCCGTCGCCCACGCCGACCAACACCGACTCGCCCGCGGCCAGCGCCGCCTCGTTGAATGCGGCCGGCCCCGGCAGGCCGAGCAGGTCGCCCGGGGCGGGTAGCACGACGCGGAACTCCGTACCAGGCGGCAGCATCGGCAGGACGTCCACCAGCCGGGCGGGGACGCCGCCCGCGGGCAGCCCGAACTCCGCCGCGACGGCGTCGTCCACCAGGACGTCGTGCGGCTCGTCGTCCCGCACCACGGCCCGGCCCACGGACACCACGTCGCAGCGACCGCCGAGCAGAGCCGTCCCCCAGGCGGCGAGACGCACGGAGCGGGGGAGATCCAGCACCCGTTCAGGGTAAACGCCGAACGGCGGGTGAAGCGCCCGTACGGGCGTGCCCTAGGGTCGGGGCCCATGAGCGTTGTGCTCGACCTCGAGTCCGTGAGCATCGTCCGGGACGGGGCGACCCTGCTGGACGACGTGAGCTGGCAGGTGCGCGAGGGGGAGCGGTGGGTGGTGCTCGGCGCGAACGGCGCCGGGAAGACGACGTTGATGCAGATCGCGGCGGCCCACCTGCACCCGTCGAAGGGCCGCGCCGAGATCCTCGGCGAGACCCTGGGCCGCACCGACGTGTTCGAGCTGCGTCCGCGCATCGGCCTGGCCAGCGCGGCCACCGCGGAACGCATCCCGCCCGGCGAGCGGATCGAGGACGTCGTGCTGACCGCCGCGTACGCGATCTCCGGCCGGTGGCGGGAGCGCTACGACGACATGGACGAGGGCCGCGCGGCCGACCTGCTGGCCGCGTTCGGCATCAAGCACCTGGCCGGGCGCCGGTTCGGCACCCTGTCGGAGGGCGAGCGCAAGCGCGTCCAGCTGGCCCGCTCGATGATGACCGACCCCGAGCTCGTGCTGCTCGACGAGCCGGCCGCGGGCCTTGACCTGGGCAGCCGGGAGCTGCTGGTCCGCGACCTGGCGGGTCTGGCCCAGGACCCGACGTCCCCGGTCCTGGTCCTGGTCACGCACCATGTGGAGGAGATCCCGCCGGGGTTCACCCACGTGCTGCTGCTGCGTGACGGGAAGGCCGTGTACTCGGGGCCCTTGAACGAGGGCCTGACGGACGCGAACCTGACAGCCACCTTCGACGTTCCTTTGAGAGTGCATCACGCCGCGGACCGCTGGTACGCGGTGCTCAAGATGGACTGAGCGTCGGCTCGACCAGGGTTCGACAAGGGCTCGAACAGGACTGAGGGGGCGGCATGGACTGGCTGCAGGAATCGCCGTGGCTGGCGTGGCTCGGGGTCGCGCTGCTGGCCGGCGTGGTCGAGGTGCTGACCCTCGACTTCGTGTTCGTGATGATCGCCGGCGGTGCGGTGATCGCCTCCGTGACGGCGGCCCTGGGCGCCCCGTTCGCCGTCCAGGTGCTGGTGTTCGCGGTGGCGAGCGTCCTGCTGCTGTTCACCGTGCGGCCAATCCTCAAGCGCTGGGCGGCCACCACCCCGATCCACGTCACCAACGCCGGCGCCCTGGTCGGCCGGGAGGCGCTGGTCCTGGAACCCGTGACCGACCGCACCGGTCAGGTCAAGCTCGCCGGGGAGGTGTGGACGGCGCGGACCGCGGGTGGGGCGGCCCTGACCACCGGGGCGCGGGTCGTCGTCCTGCGGATCGACGGCGCGACCGCCGTGGTGGGCCCCGAGGTACCCGCCGTCTAGACCTTGCTCATACTGGAAACACCACTGCAGGAAGGACATTCGACAATCATGGACGACTCTTCGGGGGGCGCAGTGATCGCCTTGATCGTGCTGGCTCTCATCGTCATCTTCGCGCTGACGACCATCGCCAAGGCCATCCGGATCGTGCCGCAGGCGACCGCGGTGATCGTGGAACGGCTCGGCCGGTACTCGCGGACGCTGGAGGCGGGGCTGAACTTCCTGGTCCCCTTCGTCGACCGGCCGCGGGCCATCGTGGACCTGCGCGAGCAGGTGGTCTCGTTCCCGCCCCAACCCGTGATCACCAGCGACAACCTGGTGGTCAGCATCGACACGGTCATCTACTACCAGCCGACCGACCCGAAGGCGGCGACGTACGAGATCGCCAACTACATCCAGGGCATCGAACAGCTGACCGTCACCACCTTGCGCAACGTCATCGGCTCGCTCGACCTCGAGCAGACGCTGACCAGCCGCGACCAGATCAACGGCCAGCTGCGGGGCGTCCTCGACGAGGCGACCGGCCGCTGGGGCATCCGGGTCAACCGGGTCGAACTGAAGGCGATCGACCCGCCGGCGTCGGTGCAGGACTCGATGGAGAAGCAGATGCGCGCCGAGCGGGACCGGCGCGCCGCGATCCTGAACGCCGAGGGTGTGAAGCAGTCCCAGATCCTGACGGCCGAGGGTGACAAGCAGTCCGCCATCCTGCGGGCCGAGGGTCAGGCGCAGGCCGCGATCCTCAAGGCGCAGGGTGAGTCCCGGGCCATCCTGCAGGTCTTCGACGCCATCCACCGGGGCAACCCCGACCCGAAGCTGCTGGCCTACCAGTACCTGCAGACGCTGCCGCAGATCGCGAACTCGGCGTCGAGCAAGCTGTGGATCGTGCCGACGGAGCTCACCCAGGCGCTGAACAGCATCAGCGGCGCCCTGGGCGGCCGGGTCGGCAGCGACGGCCCGTCGGGCGTGATCGGCGACTCCGGTCTGGACGACTCGATCGAGACGCCCACCCTGGAGGACCCGTCCGTGGCCCTCAGCCGCGCCCAGGCCGAGGCCGAGGGAGCGGTGAAGGACGCCGAGAGCGCGCGTCCGGACGAACCGAAGTAACACCCTGTGGTGATCATGCAGAAACGTCCGCGCACCCCGCGCGGACGTTTCTGCATGATCACCGCATGAGTTTGGCGGCGATCGCGGCCTGGGCGCCGAGCACCAGGTCGACGTACCACTCGGCGTGGTTGTAGGCCAGCAACGCCTTGTGGACGCCCGCGGCCGAGCCGCCCTTGGCGCCGGACGCGCAGAGGTACCGGGCCGCGGTGAAGATGGCGTCCTGCGGGTCCCAGGCCGACGTCGTCCCGTCGCCGTCGCCGTCCACGGCGTAGCTGCGGAAGGTGGCAGGCATGAACTGCATCGGCCCGATCGCCCCGGCCGACGACGGGCCGTTGTTGCGGCCGTGACCCGACTCGATCTGGCCGACCCCGGCCAGCAGGGTCCAGGGCATCCCGGCGCAGGTCTTCGCGGCGGCCTTGTAGGCGGTCTCGTACTCGGCCGGGATGCCGAGGGCGGTGACCGGCCCCGCGGCGGCCAGCCGGGCGGTACGGGCCGCCTGCGCGGCGGCGTCGACGGCGGCCGCGGCCCGGCGGGCGGCCCTGAGGGTGCGGGCGTGCTTGTCGAGGGCCGCCAGGGTCGCCCGGGCCTGGGCCAGGGCGTTCGCGGCGTCGTCGGTGTGCCCCTGCAGTTCCTGGAACGTCGCGTACTGCCGCGCGGCAGCGGCGTCGGCCAGGGTCTGGCGGCTGCGGGCCAGGGCCACGGCGTCGGCCTGCTGCTGCACGGCGGTGCGGTCGTCGGCCAGGACGCCGGCGGCGATCCGGTCGGCGGTGCCGACCCGCCACATCAGGTCGTCGGGGGAGTTCGCGGCCAGCAGGGAGACGAACAGCCCGGCCGGGCCGCCGTCGGCGTAGATCGCCCGGATCCTCCGCTGCTGCACGGCCCGCGCGCGCGACGCCTGGGCGGCGGCCTCGGAGCTGTCGACCTCGGCGGCCTCCTGCGCGGTCATCGCCTGCGTGAGGACGGCGACCTGCTTCGCCTCGACGTCGGCGGCCTGCTGGTACCGGTCGAGCAGCGCGTCGACCTTCGCGGCGGCCTCGCTGGCCCGGTCCTGCGCCGCCCGCAGCGAGTCGGCGCTCGCGGAGGTGGCCTCCGCGGCCGTGCTCACGATCAGCACGATCACCGCCAGGAGCACACCGATCGCCCGCCGGTGGTGGTGCCTCGCCATGCACAGACCATCGGCAGCCCGGCAGCGGGGCTGAAAGCCCCGCTTCAGTGATCGTGTTCGGCGGCTAGGGTGACGGCTCGTGACGCAGCAGGCCGGCCCGATCGAGGTGGACGAACCGGACGATCCGCGCCTGGCCGACTACACGGACCTCACCGACGTCGCCCTGCGCACGGCGCGCGAACCGGCCGAGGGTCTGTACATGGCCGAGAGCGAGAAGGTCATCCGGCGGGCGCTGGCCGCCGGGCACCGGCCACGCTCGCTGCTGCTGTCGCACCGCTGGCTGGAGCCGATGGCCGACCTGGTCGACGAGGTCTCGGCGACGGGCGCCCCGGTCTACACGGGACCGGCCGCAGTGGTCGACGCGATCGCCGGTTTCCGCGTGCACCGCGGCGCCATTGCCGCGATGCACCGTCCGAGTCTGCCCACCGTGCCCGGACTTCTCCAAACCCTGGCCGCCTCGGGCCGCCCGGCGCGTCGCCTCGTCGTCCTCGAGGACGTCGTCGACCACACCAACGTCGGCGCGATCGTGCGCAGCTGCGCCGGGCTCGGAGCGGACGCCGTCCTGGTCACCCCGCGCTGCGCCGACCCGCTCTACCGGCGCGCCGTGCGGGTGTCGATGGGCACGGTGTTCCAGGTGCCCTGGACCCGGACCGGCCCCTGGCCGGAGGACGTGAAAACCCTTCAGGCGGAAGGCTTCACGGTCGCCGCGCTGGCCCTGAAGGACTCGGTCGACCTCGATCAGCTCGCCGCGAACCCGCCGGAGAAGCTGGCCCTGGTGCTCGGCACGGAGGGCGACGGCCTGGGCGCGGGCACGACGGCGGCCGCCGACGTGTCGGTCAGGATCCCGATGTCCGGGGGCGTCGACTCGCTCAACGTGGCGGCGGCCGCGGCGGTCGCGATGTGGTCCCTGCGGGTGCCCCCGGTCAGCGGTTCGGCCTGACCCAGGACCGCGCAGACATCGCCGGGCGGCGGGACGAACCCGGGCCGGAACCTCCCGAACAGCCAGCCCGTGCCGTAGCGGACGCCCAGCCCGCGCAGCGCCCAGACCTCCTCCAACGACTCGACGTCCTCGGCCACCAGGTCGGCCCCCAGCTCACCCGCGAGCTCGGCGGCCGCGCGCACGAGACGCAGGCGGACGTCGTCGGAGTGAACGTCCCGGACCAGCCGCCCCGGCAGCCGGACGGCGTTCGGCCGCCACCGCCGCACCTGCACGAGTTCGGTCAGGCCGGCGTCGTGCAGCCGCATCGCGATCAGCGCGCCGCGGGCCCGGACCGTCTCGACGGCGTCGCACGGCTCGTCCACGACCCCCGGGCGCCCCTCGGGAGCGCCCAGGGTGAGCACGAGCCCGAGCAGGTCGTCCTCGTCGGCGAGCGCCCGGCGGACCGGCTCGAAGTGCAGGCTGCCCGACGGCAGGTCCAGCAGCGTGAACCGGTCGCCGGGCATGGTGGCCCGGGCCAGCAGGGTGGCCCGCAGGCAGGCCGCGCCCAACTCACCCGTCAGCCCGGCCTGGGCGGCGTCGCGGCGCAGGGCGCTGATGTCCTGCCCGCTCCAGCGGGAGGTGCGGACCTCGGCGTGGTAGCCGGCGCAGTCGCCGCTGAGCAGTTCGACGACGGGCGCGTGCACGCTGCGCATGGGGTCGGGATGGGCGAGCAGGGCCGCGAGCTCCGCCTCGGGATCCGGCGCGAAGCCCAGATCGGAGAGGTCCGTCGCATCGCGCACCGGCACACCGTATGGAACACCGAGTGATGTTGCCACTACTGAAGGTAGTGATGCGTGCCGCGTCCTGCGGTCAGGGAGCGGCGAGCGTGACCGGCACGCTCGAGGGGACGACGACGGCCGGCAGTTCGTGCCCCTCGACGAGGCAGGCGGTGCGCAGGCCGTCGACGATCCGGTCGCAGATCGCCCCGAGTTGCTCCACCTGGGTCTCGTCGAGCTGGTCGAACAGGTGCGCGCGGACGCTCTCCAGGTGGGTCGGGGCGGCGGCCTCGAGGGCGGCGAAGCCGGCGTCCGTCAGCTCGGCGAACGCACCGCGCCGGTCGGTCTCGCACGAGCGGCGCCGCACCCAGCCGCGTTCCTCCAGGCGGGAGACGGCGTGCGACAGGCGGCTGCGGGAGGACTCGGAGACGTCGGCCAGGTCGCTCATCCGCAGTGAGCGACCGGGGGCCTCGGACAGCCGGACCAGGATCTCGTAGTACCCGAGGGGCAGGTCGGCCCCGCGCTGCAACTCCCGCTCCAGGGCCTGGCCGAGCAGCCGGGTCGCCGCCAGGTAGGAACGCCAGACCAGTTGTTCCTGGTCGTTCAGCCATCGGGGCTCGTTCATGAGCCAAGTCTATGCAGGTGCTGTGCGGGACGGGAGAACTCTTTGTGACCGCCGTCACCAGCCACGAGGTGACCTCCGGCCGTACGGTTCGGCCCATGACGTCTGACAACGGGCGCCGGCGCCCGTTCCTCCCGCCGCTGGCGGCCCTCGTACTGGTGCTCGCCGCGGCCACGGCCTGCGGCGGCGGGGGAGACAAGGGGACGTCGTCCCCGCGGCCGGCGGAGACGGCGGTCGTGGGGCACGCCGGGCATTCCGCCACGGTCGCCACGCCCAAGCCGATCGCGCTGCGCGCGGGGGAGCGGTTCCAGACCCTGGGCATGGCCCGGCCGTACAAGCCGGTCGCGCCCACCGCCGGTGGCACGGACGACTACCGGTGCTTCCTGGTCGACCCCAAGATCACCAAGCCGACCTTCCTGACCGGGTTCCAGTTCCTGCCCCAGAACCCCGACCTGGTCCACCACGCGATCTTCTACGCGATCTCCCGGACGGAGGCCGCCGAGGGGAAGACGCTCGATGCGAACACCCCCGGCGACGGCTGGACCTGCTTCACCGGGACCGGGATCGGCGACGCGAAGCAGGCCATCGTCTCCGCGCCCTGGATCGCGGCGTGGGCGCCCGGTGGAGGCGAGACCCTGTCCAACCCCGGCACCGGCAAGCTGCTGCGACCCGGCGAGCAGATCGTGATGCAGGTGCACTACAACCTGCTGGCCACCGGCGGGAAGTCCGTCGCCACCGACCAGTCGGCGATCAAGCTGCGGCTCACCAAGCGCGGCGGCCTCGAGCCGGTGCACACCACGCTCCTGGTCGCGCCGCCCGAGATCCCCTGCCCGGCCGGTGAGACCGGCCGGTTGTGCGACCGCGCCCTGTCCCTGTGGGACATCCAACGGCGGTTCGGCGAGGCGGCCGGCGCGCAGGTGGGCGGGTTGAACCTGCTCTGCAACGACAACCGGGAGCCGGTGCCGAGCAACAAGACCCACTGCGACCGGAAGGTCGGCGAGCAGATGGTCGTCCAGGGGGTCGCCGGGCACATGCACCTGCTGGGCCGGTCCATCAGCGTCACGCAGAACCCCGGGACGGCGGGCGCCCGGAAGCTGTTGAACGTGCCGAACTACAACTTCGACGACCAGGGTGCCCGGATGCTCGACAAGCCGGTCACCGTGGCGGCCGGCGACACCCTGCGGGTCAGCTGCCGCTACGACGCCACGCTGCGCAGCAAGCTGCCCGCCCTGCAGACGCTCAAGCCCCGCTACGTCCTGTGGGGCGAGGGGACGTCCGACGAGATGTGCCTCGGCGTGGTGATCTGGACGAAGTCCTGACCCGTCAGGGCAGGAAGTACGTCGGGTTCGGCAGCTTCACGGTGTGGTCGGCGTAGCCGCCCTTGAGGTCGCTGTACTGGTCGCCGAGGTTCACGACGATGTCGTAGCCCAGCGACTCGATGTGGGCCCGGGTCGCGGACTTGTAGTGCAGCGTCGTGCACGACCCGTTCGGGTCAGCGGCGCAGGCCGTCTTCAGGTAGTCCGGGTAGTCGGCGACGGCCGGCTTGGTGAACAGGCCGTCCTCGCCGTCCTTCAGCGTCGTCGGGGCGGGGTACCCGGCGTCGACGCCCACCCCGTCGGTCGTGAGGTTCCCGAGGGTGGCCGGCTCCTGGGCAGCCCCGCGACCGGTGAGGAAGATGATCGCGAAACCTTTGGCCTGGGCCTTCTTCACCAGGTCGACCATGCCGGGCACGGCCGGGAACTTCTGGTCGGTGACGAACTGCCCGTTGGTCGTCGGGTTGTAGGCGAAGTTGCTGGCGATCTCGTAGTTGTAGGTGTTGAGCGTCGTGTCGTCGACGTCCAGCAGGATCGCCTTCTGCTTCGTGCCCTTGTAGGGCTTGTCCAGCAGCCGCTGCGCCGCCTTCGCCGTGCCCGCCGCCTCCCGGGCGTAGTTGCTGTCGGGGGCGAAGGTGCCGGTGCTCAGCGGGTCGCCGTAGTAGTTCTTGATCTGCTGGCGCAGGACATCGATGTTGGTGATCTGGTCGGCGCGGTGCGGCGTGAACGTCTGGATCGCCGGGCCGGTCGCGCCCCACGCGACCCCTCCCGCCACCAGCAGGGCGGCGCCCAGGCCGACACCGGCGGCGCGGACGGACCGGAGCTTCCAGGTCTGACGGTTCACGGGGACCACCTCCAGGAACGGGATCGGCGAGCTGCCGAGGCCGAACCTAGAGCCGAACCGGACGAACCGCCTTCCGGAGCTACGGCCGGTGGACGCTAGGGCTGGTCGAAGAGGGCGCTGACCGACTCGCCGTTGTGGATCCGGCGGATCGCCTCGGCCATCGCGGGTGCGATCGACAGCACCGTCAGCTTCGGCACGAACTTCTCCTTGCCGATCGGCACGGTGTTCGTGCAGACGATCTCGAGGACGTCGTCCTGCGCCTGCAGCTTGTCCAGCGCCCCCGACGAGAACAGGCCGTGGGTGGTCGCCACCCGGATGCTCTTCGCGCCCCGCTCGCGCAGCCGGTCGAGCAGCTCCAGGACGGTCGAGCCCTTGGCGATCTCGTCGTCCAGGACGATCACGTCCTTGCCGCCGACGTCACCGATGATCGAGCTGATCGAGACCCGGTCGTCGGTGAACCGCTGCTTGGCGCCCGCGGCCACGTCCGTACCCAGCATCCGGGCGAACGAGGCGGAGGCCTTCGCGTTGCCCAGGTCGGGTGAGACCACGACGGTGTTGGACAGGTCGTAGCCGGTGAAGTGGGCGGCCAGCTCGCGCAGGGCGTGCAGGTGGTCGACCGGGACCGAGAAGAAGCCGTGCACCTGCGGCGAGTGCAGGGTCATGGTCAGCACCCGGTTGGCCCCGGCGGTGGCCAGCAGGTCGGCGACCAGGCGGGCGCCGATCGAGATGCGCGGCGCGTCCTTCTTGTCCGAGCGGGCGTAGGCGTAGTGCGGCATCACCACGGTGATGCGAGCCGCCGAGGCGCCCCGGGCGGCGTCCAGCAGGAGCAGCAGCTCCACCAGGTGCTCCTGCACCGGCGGGACCAGCGGCTGGATCAGGTAGACGTCCCGTTCGCGGCAGTTGGCCTGCAGCTGGACCTCGAGGCAGTCGTTCGCGAAGCGCGCGACCCGGGAGGGCAGCAACGGGACCGACAGGTAGGAGCAGATCTCCTCGGCCAGTTCGGTGTGGGCGCCGCCACTGAAGACCGCGATGTCGCGCAACTCAACTCTCCTGCTGGTGTTTAGGCCTGCCGGGGTAGGGGCCGCGCGGGGATGCCGTCGCACCGGCGAGCATAGCTGCGCCGGGACGTCGGGTGACCCACCCCCTTGTGCGCATCGACACCCTCCCAGCAAGCTGCCGCCCGTGACGGATACGCCGGCGTACCACCACCTGGGTGAACCTCTGCAGCTCGGCCCGCTGAGACTGCGCAACCGGCTGGTGATGGGTTCGATGCACACCGGGCTCGAGAACCGGGCCCGCGACGTGGGCAAGCTCACCGCCTACTTCGCCGAACGGGCGCGGGGCGGGGTCGGGCTGATCGTCACCGGCGGCTACGCCCCGAACACCGAGGGTTGGCTGTCGCCGTTCGCCTCGACCATGAGCTCGTCGTCGACCGCGCGCCGGCACCGCCCGCTGACGGCCGCCGTGCGCGGCGAGGGGGCGGCGATCGCCCTGCAGCTGCTGCACGCCGGCCGCTACGGCTACCACCCGTTCGTGGTCTCGGCGAGCTCCGGGAAGTCGCCGATCTCGATGTTCAGGGCCCGCGGGCTGAGCGGCCGGGGGGTCCGGCGCACGATCGACGCCTTCGTGCGGTCCGCCGCCCTGGCCCGCGAGGCCGGCTACGACGGTGTCGAGATCATGGGTTCCGAGGGCTACCTGATCAACCAGTTCCTGGCCGAGCGCACCAACCGGCGCACCGACGCCTGGGGCGGGGACGCCGCGCGCCGCCGGGCCTTCGCCGTCGAGATCGTCCGGCGCACCCGCGCGGAACTCGGCCCGGACTTCCTGGTCATGTACCGGATGTCGGTGCTCGACCTGGTCGAGCGGGGCCAGACCTGGGCCGAGACGGCGGATCTCGCGCGGGAGATCGAGGCCGCGGGCGCCTCGGTGATCACCACCGGCATCGGGTGGCACGAGGCCCGGGTGCCGACCATCGTGTCGTCCGTGCCGCGGGCCGCGTTCGCCTGGGCGACCCGGCGGCTGAAGGACGTCGTGACGATCCCGGTGGCCGCCTCGAACCGGATCAACGACCCCGAGGTCGCCGAGCACGTCCTGGCCACCGGGGGCGCCGACCTGATCCAGATGTCCCGGCCGTTCCTCGCCGACCCGGCCTGGGCTGCGAAGGCCCTGGCCGGCCGGCCGGAGTCGATCAACACGTGCATCGCCTGCAACCAGGCCTGCCTCGACCACATCTTCGTCAACCGGCGGGCCACCTGCCTGGTCAACCCGCGCGCCTGCTTCGAGACGGAACTCGTTCTGGCCCCGACGGTCTCGCGCAAGAAGGTGGCCGTCGTGGGGGCCGGGCCGGCCGGGTTGGCCTGCGCCGTGGCGACCGCCGAGCGGGGGCACGAGGTGCACCTGTTCGAGGCCTCCGACGCCCTCGGCGGCCAGTTCGACCTGGCCCGGCGCATCCCCGGCAAGGAGGAGTTCGCCGAGACGCTGCGCTACTACCGGTACGAGCTCGACCGGCTCGGCGCCGTCCTGCATCTGGGCACCACCGCCACCGCCGAGAGCCTGCTGGCGCAGCGGTTCGACCACATCGTCGTGGCCACCGGCGTGACGCCGCGGGTCCCGGCGATCGCGGGCATCGAGCACCCGAAGGTGCTGCGCTACGACGAGGCGCTGCGCAACCCGCCGCCCGGCCGCCGGGTCGCCGTCGTCGGCGCGGGCGGCATCGGCGTCGACGTCGCGGAGTTCCTGACCCACACCGGCCCGGTGCCCGTACCGGTCGGCGCGTGGCAGGCCGAGTGGGGCGTGGACGACGACCCGCTCTCCGCGGGCGGCCTCACC
The DNA here is from genome assembly GCF_044465595.1 of Spongisporangium articulatum. Lineage (NCBI taxonomy): Bacteria > Bacillati > Actinomycetota > Actinomycetes > Kineosporiales > Kineosporiaceae > Spongisporangium > Spongisporangium articulatum. Next base: position 287,922 of record NZ_JBITLV010000006.1, read on the forward strand.
ACCCGGACGCCGGAGGTCGCGGCCCGCGAGGTGTACCTGTTGCAGCGCTCGCCCGGCCGGATCGGCGCGAAGCTGGGCAAGACGTCGGGCTGGGTGCACCGCGCGGCGCTGAAACAGCGCGGGGTGGTGGAACTGTCGGGCGTCACGTACGAGCGCATCGACGACGACGGGCTGCACGTGCGGGTGGGGGAGGAGGCCCGGGTGCTCGACGTCGACCACGTCGTGATCTGCGCGGGGCAGGAAGCCCGGCGGACCCTCTTCGACGAGCTGGACGAGATCGGCTACGACATCGCTCACGGCCAACGCCCGGGCCAGTCCTTCGGCCTGGACCTGATCGGGGGCGCCCGCCGGGCGGCCGAACTGGACGCCAAGCGGGCCATCGCCCACGGCACCCGGGTCGCCTCCCGGATCTGAACGGCGGCCCGGGCCCGTCAAGCCACCTGGGCCGGGCGCCGATCCACTGGTCATGAGGTCCCGGCCCTACCTGGTGGCGCTGGCCGCGCTGGCCGGGCTGGGTGCGCTTGTCGGCTGGGTCTCGCGGGACGACGGGCTGCCCGACTTCAGGCTGTTCGCCGCCGCCGGGCACGCGATCCTGAGCGGGCGCTGGGGTCAGGTCTACGACGACCCGACCGTGCAGGCCGGCCCGTTCGCGCTTCTCCTGGCCGCCCTGTGCGACCGGCTCGGCGGCGTCACGTTCGTGTGCATGGTCGGCATCCCGCTGGCCACCCTGGCCGCGGCCCTGGCCACCCGGCTGCTGCGCCACGGGCTGCGGCGCCCGCGCTCGCGCGGACTGGAACTGGCCGCCGCGGCCGTGACGCTGGCCTGGGAGAGCGCCCTGGGCGCCGTGCTCGGCGGGCACGTCGCCCAGGGTCTGATCCCGATGCTGTGGGTCGGTACGGGGCTGGCCGTCCTGCGGCGCCGACCGCAGCTCGCGGGATGGCTGCTGGCCCTGTCCACCGGGTTCGAGGTGTGGGGCGCCCTCGGCGTCCCCCTGCTGCTGCTCGGCACCCGGCGCGACGCCGTGCGCGGCTTGGCCGTGACGACCGCGGGGGCCGTGGCCCTGTACCTGCCGTTCACGCTGGCCGGACCGTTCCGGATGTTCGACTACCAGTGGGTGGTCACCCCCGGCTCGCTGCCCGCCCGGGTCGGGCTGTTCGGGGACGGGCTGCCCTGGTGGGCGCGGTGCGCCCAGGCCGCGCTGGCGGTCGGGGCCGGGGCACTCGTCGTCCGGTTCCGGCGTGACTGGGACGCCGTGTGGCTGGCCCCGCTCGTCGTCGTCGCCGTCCGACTCGCGCTCGACCCGCAGGCCTTCACCTACTACTGGACGCCGCTGGTCGCCCTCGGCCTGGCGGGTGTGCTGACCGCGCCGTCCGGATCGCCCCCGACCCGGGTCGTGCTGCCGGTCCTACTCGTGGGCTGGCCGTTCCTACCGGTCGCCGACGGCTGGGTGGGCCTGCTGGTGGTCACGATGCCGATCGCGGCGGTGCTCACCCGGCCTGGGGCTCCTGTGACACGTGCGTTCCAGGCGGGCAACGATTGTCACTCTTCCGGACGATTCCGACCGGTAGGGGTGGCGCATTCGGGTCTGCGACGATCAGGCTGATCCGCATGACCTACACGCCCGGCACGGACGACCTCTACGGTCGCCTGCTGCCGTTCGTGAAGCACACCGACGACGACCCCCGGTCGTGGGCCGAACGCTGGACCGTCGTCCTGGAGGAGGTTCAGCGCCGCAGCGAGCGGATGGGCCTCGACTTCGCGATCTCCTCGGTGTGGGACGACCTCATGGCGGAACGGCTGTAGGTACCGCCGTAGAGTCCGGTCCCGTGTCTGCCGTGCCCGCCCGGTTCGCGGCCCTGAGGAACCGCGACTGCCGGTACTTCCTGATCGGCGGCATGGTCTCGATGGCCGCCGACAACATCGAGCACGTCATCACCTACTGGGTCCTGTGGCAGCACTTCCACTCCAGTGCCCTGGTGGCCTTCGAGGTGCTCAGCCACTGGCTGCCGTTCCTGTTCTTCTCGGTCCAGGCCGGCGCCCTGGCCGACCGGTTCGACTGCCGCCGCGTGATCCAGGTCGGGCAACTCATGTTCATGGCCGTCTCGGCGGCCTGGGCCGTGCTGTTCGCGACCGGCTCGCTGACGATGTGGGCGGCCTGTGCGCTGCTGGTCGTGCACGGCTGCGCGGGCACCATCTGGGGGCCGGCCGACCAGCTGATGCTGCACGACTTCGTCGGGCCGGGCGAGCTGGCCAGCGCCGTGCGGCTGAACGCGACGTTCCGCAGCCTCGGCCTGGTCATCGGCCCGGCGCTCGGCTCCGTGCTGCTGATCGGGCTGGGCCCGGCCTGGGGCATCGCCGTGAACATCCTGTTCTACCTGCCACTCACGCTGTTCCTGCTGGTCACCCGGTACACGGGCCATACCCGGGACGAGTCGCCGCGGGTCCGGGTGTCGGCCTGGCAGGCACTGCGCGTGGTGCAGGACGTCGCCGGCGACCGGGTGCTGGTCAGCATGATCGCCCTGGCCGGGCTGGGGTCGTTCTTCATCGGGATCGCGTTCCAGTCGGTGATGCCCGTCTTCGCGGCCGATCTCAACCCGGCGCACAGCGACAACGCCTACGGGGTGCTGCTCTTCGCGCTCGGCGCGGGCGGCGTGGTGGGCGGCCTGGTGCTGGAGGTGGCCGGGCGGATCCCGCTCACGGTGCGGTCGGCCGTGGTCGCAACGCTGCTGTTCGGCGGGACGACGCTGTGGTTCGCCACGACCGGCGACTACGTGCTGGCCGTGGCCCTGCTGGCGATCGGCTCGGCGGCCAATCTGGCCGCGCTCTCGGTGACGATGACCGTCGTCCAGCTGCGCGCGCCGGCCGACCGGCGCGGGCGCGTGATCGGCCTGTTCAACGTGTCGGCCAACGGGCTTCGGTTCGGCAGCGGGTTGACGGTCGGGCTGTTCTCCGGGCTGGTCGGTGTGCACTGGTCGCTGGGGCTCAGCTCGGCCCTGCTGTGCGCGGGAGCTGTGCTGGTCGGCCTGTACGCCGTGCGCGGGCACGCCGTGCGTGGGCCCTCAGACCCGGCTGAACGACACGCCTGACAGCAGGAGGGCGGCGCTGGCCAGGTCGTTGACGACGACGCTCAGGTCCTCGTCGCGCTCGACGTGCCGGTCCAGGTGCAGGCCCATGACGGCGGCGTCGACGAACCGGGCGCAGCGGGCCGCCGCGCTCTCGGCCGCCCCGCACCGGGTCAGATAGCCGGCGAGCGCGGCGATCCAGGCGTCGTTGGCCCGGGCGACGGGGGCCGCCGGCGCACCGCCCTCGGGGGCGCCGAGCATGTCCTGCGCGGCGGCCTGCGCGTAGATCCACTGGCAGCGGTCGAGCTGGCCGTCGTCGTCCTTGTAGGCCGCCCACAGCGCCCGGACGCCCGAGGCCACGTCGGGCTGCGCGGGCAGACCGGCCAGCACGGCGACCGAGCGGGCGGTGGAGCGCTCGATGATGTCGGCGACCAGCGCGTCGCGGGTGCCGAAGTAGTAGACGAGCATCCGGTCGCTGGTGCCGAGCGCCGCGGCCAGGGGGCGCAGGCTCAGCCCGAGCACGCCGTGTTCCAGGGCCCAGTCGCAGGCCGCCTCGGCGAGCTCGCCCCGCCGGTCCTCACGCTTCGCCACGCCCGCCATCAAATCCCTCCTCGCCCGCGTTGTAGCAAGTGCTACAGTACCTGATGTAGCAGCTGCTACAAAGACTTGGAAGAGGGAAGTACCACCATGTTCGTCTCGTCAGCCCTGCTCGCGCTCGCCATCACGATCGAGGTCGCGACCACCGCCGTGCTGCCGAAGGCCCAGGGTTTCCACGACCCGTTCTGGTCGGCCGTGGTGGTCGTCGGCTACGCCAGCTGCACCTGGCTGCTGACCGTCGTCGTGAAGAACATGCCCGTGTCCGTCGCCTACGCGGTGTGGGCCGGGGGCGGTACGGCGCTGGTCGCCGTCGTCGGCACCGCCTGGCTGGGCGAGCCGATGGGCCCCGTCAAGATGATCGCGCTGGCCCTGATCGTGGGCGGCGTCGTCCTGCTCAACCTCGGCGACACCGGGCCCGGCGCCCACGGTGACCCCGCCGCGGGGGCCGGCGCGGCGTCGTCCCGGCCCGCTCCCGATCGCCCCGACGTCCTGACCGGCGCCCGCTGACCACCTACGCTGCGGCCATGGCCGCCTCCTACCCGCCCGACCACGGGTCCTTGCTCGCCGTGAGCGACCTGCACGTGTCGCACCGCGGCAACCGGCCCGTGGTCGAGGCGATCCGGCCGCGGCACGAGGACGACTGGCTGATCGTCGCGGGCGACGTCAGCGACACGGTGGCCGACCTGCAGTGGACGCTGAAGCTGCTGAAAGACCGCTTCCGGACGGTGATCTGGGCCCCCGGCAACCACGAGCTGTGGACGCCGCCGCACGAGGAGCTGAAGCTGCGCGGCGACGACCGGTACCGGCACCTGGTCGAGGTGAGCCGCGAGCTGGGCGTGATCACCCCGGAGGACCCGTACCCGGTCTGGACCAACCCGGAGGACGGCGAGGAGCTCGTCGTCGCCCCCCTGTTCCTGCTTTACGACTACTCGTGGCGGCCCGAGGGCATGACCCTGCCCGAGGCCCTCGCCTACGCCCGCGAGACCCGAGTCGTGTGCACCGACGAGTTCTTCCTGCACCCCGACCCGTACCCGACCCGCCAGGACTGGGCCGAGGCCCGGCTGCTCACCACGGAGGCCCGGCTGGCGGACATTCCCGCCGACCGGCGCACCGTGCTGGTCAGCCACTGGCCGCTGCACCGGGCCCCGACCACGATCCTGCGCTGGCCGCACTTCGCGATGTGGTGCGGCATGGACCGGACGACCGACTGGCACCGGCGCTTCCGGGCCGCGGCGGCGGTGTACGGGCACCTGCACATCCCGCTGACGATCAGCGTCGACGGGGTGCGGTTCGAGGAGGTCTCGCTCGGCTACCCGCGGGAGTGGAAGGACCGGACGCCGAACCCGCCCCGGCCGGTCCGCTCGATCTTCCCGGCCGACCCCGAGCGCAAGCCGATCGGGCACACGAAGCTCAAGGCGTGGGCCGCCGCGCGGATGGCGCAGCACGCCGCCGAACGCGCCGCGGGGGCGGTCGCGAGCAAGCTGACGGGGGCCGAGAAGACCCGGAAGGGTCGGGAACGGCTCTACCGGATGAACCCCTGACCCCGGGGCCGAAACGACCGTTTGGTTACCACTCAGTAATGGCCGGCTGACTCGGAGTAGTTCCCGAGAGTGTCTATCCGCCAAAGCCTCTTGTAATCGGCCGCTGACGCTCCAAGATGTCATGGTGACGTCGGACACAGCGGACAGCAGCCGTCTCGACGCCGGGCGGACCGTGGACCCGAGAGACCCCGCCGGGCGGCTGGAGAGGTTCTTCGACGACGGTCCGCGCCTGACGATCCGCAGCGACCTCGACACCCAGCCCGCCGGCCTGAACGCCCGGCTGAGCCCCGACCGACCCCGCCCCGTGGTGGCCGAGATCGGCACCGTGGACGGCCGGCAGGTCGTGGCCTTCGCCTGCGACCCGCGCATCGGGGGCGGCGCGATGAGCGAGGAGTCCTGCGCGGGGATCGTCGCCGCCTACGACGAGGCCCTGGCCCGACAACTGCCGATCGTGGGCATCTGGCACTCCGGGGGCGCCCGGCTCGACGAGGGGGTGCGCAGCCTCCACGGCGTCGGGCGGGTGTTCGCCGCCATGACCCGGGCCTCGGGCCGCATCCCGCAGATCTCGGTCGTGATCGGGCCCGCCGCCGGCGGCGCGGCCTACGGGCCCGCCCTGACCGACGTCGTCGTCCAGGCGCCGACGGGCAAGATCTTCGTCACCGGGCCGGACGTCGTCCGCTGGGCGACGGGGGAGGACGTCACCGCCGACGACCTCGGTGGCGTCGACGCCCACGGCAGCCGCAGCGGGGTCAGCCACGTGATCGCGGTCGACGAGGACGAGGCGATGGCCTACGGCCGGCACCTGTGCGCCCTCCTCACGCCCGACCCCGCGCCGGTGGACGCCGAGCAGGTGGCCGACCGCGACCTCGCCGCCCTGCTGCCCCGGCGGCCCGGCGTCGTCTACGACGTGCGGGGGCTCGTCGACGGCGTCCTGGACGAGCCAGGTCTCGAGTTGCAGGCCGGGTACGCGCGCAACGTGGTGACCACCCTGGGCCGGTTCGGCGGGCGCCCCGTCGGGATCGTCGCCAACAACCCCACGCACCTGGTCGGCTGCCTCGACAGCGCCGGGGCGGAGAAGGCGGCCCGGTTCGTGCGACTGTGCGACGGGTTCGGGCTGCCGATCATCGTGCTGGTCGACGTCCCCGGGTACCTGCCGGGTTCGGCGGAGGAACTCGGCGGGATCGTCCGGCGCGGCGCGAAGCTGCTGCACGCGTTCGCCGAGACCGTCGTCCCGACCGCCACCGTGGTGACCCGCAAGGCCTACGGCGGCGCCTACATCGCGATGAACAGCCGTTCGTTGGGCGCGGACGCCTGCTTCGCCTGGCCGGGCGCCGAGATCGCCGTGATGAGCCCGATCTCGTCGGTGCGGGTGCTGCACCGGCGGGCCCTGGCCGGGGTCGCGGGCGACCGGCAGCGGGCCGTCCTGGAGCAGATCCTGGCCGACGAGCACGCGGCCCAGGTGGACGGCGTCGCCGCCGCGGTGGAGCTCGGCATCCTGGACGCCGAGGTACGCCCCGACCGGACCCGCTCGGCGCTCGCCGAGGCTCTCGCGCGCGCCGCCGAGAAGGCCGGCGAGGTACGCGGCGGGCACGGCAACATCCCGCTCTGACCCTCGCTCATACTGTCGAAATGCACAGTTCGCGGCTCGGATTTCGGCCTCTCACTGTGCATTTCCGAAGCATGAGGGCTACAGGGTGCCCCCTGCGGCCGCAGGCGCGGACGGGTCGGCCCCGCCGTCCCCGACGCTCTCCCGGGCGATGAAGTCCTCGATGTTGAAGTAGTCGTCGCCGGCGCGCTCGGTGATGGTGAGCAACGTCTGCATCGACGCGACCTCCTCGACCTGCTCCTTGAGGAACCAGAGCATGAACTGCTCACCGAGGAAGTCACTCTCGGCCCGGGCGGCGGCGAACAGCGCCTCGACGTTCCGGGTGACCTCCTGCTCCTGGGCCAGGGCGAGGCGGACCAGCTCGACGGGGTGGTCGAAGTCGTTGCGGACGTCGGGCACGCCCGGGATCACGGGGGCGATGTCCCGGTCGAGGAGGTACTGCACCATCATCATCGCGTGGTTGCGCTCCTCGACGCCCTGCCGGTAGAAGCTCGCGGCGAGCTGCGGCAGATCGTGGGCGTCGAACCACACGGCGAGAGCCACGTACTGCCGCTCGGCGGCGAACTCCCGTCCGACCTGCTCCTGGAGCAGGGCGATGAATTTCGAATCGGTCGCAGATGACATGCGGCGAGCATAGGTGCGGAGGATGAGCACATGAGCCAGCTGTTCGACGTGTCCGGGAGGACCGTGCTGATCACCGGCGGCACGCGCGGGATCGGGTTGATGCTGGCCGAGGGCCTGCTCCAGGCCGGGGCGCGGGTGCTGATCACCTCGCGCAAGGCCGACGCATGCGCGGCCGCCGCGGAGCACCTGAAGCAGTTCGGTGACGTCAGCGCGTTGCCGGCGGACGTCGCCACGCCCGAGGGTGTGGAGGCGGTGCGTTCCGCGGTGGCCGAGTCGTTCGACGGCCGGCTCGACGTCCTGGTCAACAACGCCGGGGTCAGCTGGGGGGCGCCACTGGAGGAGTTCCCGGCGGTGGGCTGGGACAAGGTGCTCGGCACCAACGTGCACGCCGTCTTCGCGCTCACCGTCGCGCTGCTGCCGGCGCTGCGGGCCAACGCCTCCGACGCCTCCCCGACTCGCGTCATCAACATCGGCTCGGTCGACGGCATCCGGGTGCCGAGCATGGAGAACTACTCGTACTCGGCGGCCAAGGCGGCCGTGCACATGCTGACCCGTCACCTGGCGAAACGCCTGGCGGGAGAACGGATCACGGTCAACGCGATCGCACCCGGACCGTTCCGCAGCAAGATGACGGCGTTCTTCCTGGACGACGATGCCTCGCGCAAGGCGATCGGCGACGGCATCCCGCTGGGCCGGATCGGCGAACCGGACGACCTGGTCGGCACGACGATCTTCCTGGCCTCGCGCGCCGGCGCCTACCTCACCGGCGTGGTCATCCCCGTCGACGGTGGCCTCACCGGCACCAACCCCGGCATGTTCTGACCCGCTCATGCTGTCGACATGCACAGTTCCGGAGGCAGAATCTCCCCTCGCAATGTGCATATCGACAGCATGAGCCGGCGTCAGAGCTTGCGGAGGCAGGGACGGCGGCGGTGCGCCTCGAGCATCAACCGGCGGATCTCCTCGGTCGCCCCGGCGACCGACTCCACGCAGCGGGAGAAGGTCAACCGGACGTCGACATGGCCCCGGGCCGACTCGACCCGCAGGACCAGCCCGAACCGGTCGAGGGCGATCGGCAGCACCCGGGTGGCGCCCTGCATGATCGACGCGTCGCACAGCCGGGTCAGCAGTCCGATCGCCTCGGGGTGGTGGGACATCAGGTGCTGCAGCTGGTCGGCCGCGCCGAACTGGAGCGGGTCGACCGGAGCCTGACGGTAGTCCTCGACGTCGACGGCGGTGCCCTCGCCGGCGGCGTCGCGCCCGACCTCGTGCAGGTGGACCTGGTGCACCCGGATCTGCAGCGTCGCCACACCCGGGGCGGGCACGGGGGAGAGGCGCCCGAACAGCGACACCCGGGCCCGGACGCGCTCGCGCGCCGCCACGGGGCAGAGCTCGGTCAGCTCGACCTCGACCGTCAGGTCCTCACCCGACCCGGCTGCCTGCTGCGCGGCGGCGGCCAGCGCGCTGCTGGGTTCGAGGGTGAGCAGCAGGTCACCGACCGGGTCGTCGTGGTGACAACCCAGCAGGTCGACGCGCCCGCCCTCCCACTGCACCGACAGGGACGCGGCGGCGGCGAGCACCGTGCGGGCACGCTCGGCGGGAGAGGGCCGGACGGCGGGGTGCAGTCGGGTGTCCACGAAGCCTCCGAGAAGTAGGTAAGCCTTACCTAATTACGACCCTAGCGCGGCGTCGCGACACCCACCAGTCCCGCCGATTAGGGATTCGCCGGGCGCCCCGGGTAATCTTTCGGACGCACCATCCAGTTCCACCCTCCCTTTGCACACCGGCCCTGCGGAACGTTCGCGGCCCGGTGAAGCGTCATGGCGCGGCTCCCAGAGACACACGGGTGCCGCGTTGTTCGGCGTCCACGCCGGGGAGGACGCCCAACAGTTCATGACCGGAGGAAGATCCTTGGCGAACAACCCTCGCCCCAAGGCCAAGCTCAGCCGCGCGCTGGGCATCCCGCTGACCCCGAAGTGCGTGAAGTACTTCGAGCAGCGCCCCTACCCGCCGGGCGACCACGGCCGCGCCCGCAAGTCCACCTCGGACTACAAGGTCCGACTGCTCGAGAAGCAGCGCCTGCGTCACCAGTACAACATCAGCGAGACCCAGCTCAGCCGGGCCTTCGCCCAGGCGCACAAGAGCAACACCAAGACCGGTGAGGCCCTGGTCGTCAACCTCGAGACCCGCCTCGACGCCCTGGTGCTGCGCGCCGGCTTCGCCCGCACGATCTACCAGGCCCGTCAGGCCGTCGTGCACCGTCACATCACGGTCAACGGCATCCTGGTCGACAAGCCGTCGTACCGGGTCAAGCCGGAGGACGTCATCGCCGTCTCCGAGCGCAGCCGCAACAAGACCCCGTTCCAGGTCGCCGCGGCCGGCGCGCACGAGCTGGCCGTGACCCCGCCGTACCTGGAGGTCCTGATCGGGCAGCTGCACGCCCGCCTGGTGCGCCTCCCGGTCCGCGAGGAGATCCCGATCGTCTGCAACGAGCAGCTGGTCGTCGAGTACTACTCGCGCTGATCGAGCAGTTCCCGTCCTTCGTGGCCCTCGGTGACTCGTTCACCGAGGGCCTCGAAGACGTTTGGGGGCCGGACGGCCGCCACCGCGGCTGGGCCGACCGCGTCGCCCTGGCCCTGGCCACCCGGCAGGGCCGCATCGAGTACGCGAACCTCGCCGTGCGGGGCCGCCTGCTCGACCAGGTGGTCACCGACCAGGTGCCCGCTGCCCTGAGCCTGCGACCGGCCCTGGTCTCCTTCCACGCCGGCGCCAACGACCTGCTCCGGCCCCGGGTCGACGTCGGCTCGGTGGTCTCGCGCTACCGGCGGGTCGTCGAGGACCTGGCCGGCGCCGGGGCCCGGGTCGTCCTCTTCACCGTGATCGAGGGCTCGGGGGGCAGCGGCCGGACGGCGGCCGCCCTGGCCGAGCGGTTCGGCACCTTCAACGCCGCCGCGCGGTCCGTGGCCGCAGCCACCGGAGCGGTCGTCGTGGACGTCGGGCGCCACGCCTCCCTGCGCGACCGGCGGCTCTGGCACGAGGACCGGCTGCATCTCAACGCCGACGGGCACGCCCGGGTGGCGACCGCCGTCCTCGAGGCGCTCGGCGCCGACGACCCCGCCCTGCTGGGCGGACCCCTCGGCTGGTGGTCGCAGGCGCTGCCGACGGCCGCCCCGGTGAGCCGGCTGCGGTCGGTGCGGGACGACGTCCGCTGGGTCCGGCGGCACCTCCTCCCCTGGGTGGGGCGGCGGTTACGCGGCGTCTCCAGTGGGGACGCCGTGACCCCCAAGCACCCACACCTGGTCACGATCACCCCGGACGACGCCCCCGCCCCCTAGCGCGATCGGGTGGTTCGGGCGGCGCATAGTGACGACGCAGCGTGACAGCCGCGACACTGTTACCCAGCGAGCGGAGCGAGTGCTGGTCGGCTCCGGCAGGTTCTGGGGTCGCGTCACGCGGAGGTGCGCATGACCACGGTGGTCGTCGGTGGCAAGGTGCAACTGCACGGGAGCCGCCGCCCGGTGACCCTGCGCGCGCTGCGCGCGGCGGAGCTGAGCGGTGGCTGGAGCATCCCCGTGATGGTCGACTGGCAGGCCCTCCTGGCCGCCGACGTCGGCGAGGGCCCCTGCGAGGCGGACGTCGCCACCAGCACGGGCACGGTCCGGGTCCGCGCCACGCTCGACCGGGCCGCCGACGGGATGCTGGTGCTGCGGGACCCGGGCCTGGCGACGGCCGCCCTGCACGACCAGCGCCGCGAGAACGTCCGGGCCGAGGTGGCCCTCGACCTGCGGGGCACCCTGTTGCGCGGTTCGTACACCTCGGTCGCGAGCTCCGACGGGTCGCTGTCGGTGGCCACCGAGGTCCGGGGCCGCACGTGCTCGGTGTCGGGCGGCGGGATCGCGGCGTTCGTCACCGGCCCGCTGCCCACCCCCGGGTCGAGCGTCTACCTGGAGCTGGAGCTGCCGGACGGTGAGCTGGCCCCGACCGTGGTCGACATCGTGGAGTCGGCCGACGGTGAGGTGCGCGGCCGCTTCGTGGACATCTCGCCGCGCGACCGTGAGCGCCTGGTGCGGCTGGTCTTCGCCCGGCAGCGCGCCGACCTGGCGGCCCGGCGCCGGCAGCTCGGCCCCCGCTGACCCACCGCGGTCGAAGCGGGCCTGCGGAAACCGCTGCTCAGCTGCCGATCTTCGCGAGTTCCCGGCTTCGGCGCAGCCCGTCGAGCAGGGCCTCCTGCCCCTCGGCCGCCGTGTCGATGCGGTACCAGTTGCCGCCCGAGGCCTCGGCGATGGCCTTCAGCGCGCCGTAGTCGGCGTCGGGGCCCAGCCCCGCGGTGTAGATGGCGACCTTCTCGGTGCCCTTGTTCCGCTTCTTGATCTCCGAGACGACCTTGCCCAGCGACGCCGAGCCGGAGTCGGCGTTGGCGCCGTCGCTCAGCAGGATGATCGCGTTGACGGCCTTGGGGTCGTAGTGGTCGTGCATGTAGTCGAACGACGCCAGCGTCGTGTCGTACAGGCCGGTGCCGCCGCCGCTCAGGTAGCTCTCGAAGTTCTGGGTCAGCTCCAGCAGGTGGCTGCGCCAGGACTGGCCGCTCTTCGTGCTGCTGCCGAGCTTCTTCAGGGCGGCCCGCTCCGTCCAGTCGCGGTTGCCGTCGACCTTGCCCGCGAACGTCCAGGCGCCGACGTAGGCGCTGTCGGGCAACAGGTTCGCGCCGAGCCGGGCGGCCGCGGCGGCCAGCGAGATGCGGGTCAGTCCGTCGTCGAGCGGGGCCCGCATCGACCCGGACACGTCGATCACCGCGAGGATCCGGGAGGGGCGGGCCAACGCCTCGATGCGGCTGACCATGCCGTTCACGGCCGACGCGCTCGGCGGTTCGAGCTTGCGCGTCTGCAGCGGGTCGATGCCGTCTCCGACCGCGCTGCGCCCGTCGGGGCCCCGGAAACCGGCCTGGCGCACCAGTTCCTTGGACCGGGCCGACATCAGGCCCTCCTGGACCCGCGCGACCGCCGCCTGCCGCCCGGCGGACAGCTGCTGCCCGCCGACCCGCAGGATCGGGTACTCCATCAGCGGCGACCCCTCCTTGGGGTAGATCGCCACCAGGTTCGACCGCTGGTTGACGGCGTTGTTGTAGGCCACGGCCTGTTCGGTGACCGGCACCAGGGGAGCGGTGGACGACCCGGACCGGGCGTTGGCCAACGCGTCCCCGACCGAGGGAATCTCCTCGCGGTCCCCGGCGAAGACGGCGGCCACGACCGCCTCGTCGGCCTTCTTCCCGCCGCCCAGCGACTGCCAGAGAGCGATCAGCGCCTCGAGACCCTCCGTCTGGGTGCGGAAGTCGGGCACGGCCACCGACTGCTTGCCGCGGAGCACGGCCTTCCAGGTCGGGTCCCCGTCCTTCTGCGTCCAGCCCAGGTTCTGGGCGGCGAACTTGCTGGTGGTCACCACGACCGGCGTCGTGGCCAGCAGGCCCACCGTCTGCGGCGCCCACCGGGTCGCCTTCTGGCCCCAGACCACCGAGTCGGGCACCCACAGGTTCGGCGCCCGGTCGGCCGGCAGCAGGTCGGCACTGGCCAGGGTGTCCTGCGGCTCCTGCCCGCGGACCTGGACGGCGACGCAGTGCCGCTGGTCGTCGACGATGTCACCGTCGACGGGCTTGAGGATCTGGGTGACGGTCGAGACGAGTTCGGGGGCGACCACGACGTCCACCGTCTCGGCGGTGCACGGGGCCGCACCGGCCCACGGCAGCTTGCCGAGCGCCTCGGCCGGGCCGAGCAGGACGCCTGCGCCCAGCACCGTCACCAGCAGGACGACGACGAGCGCGAGTTTGGCGGGCAGCCCCATGCCGCGGCGGCCGGTCACCGGGGCCCGCAGGGGCCGGGCCGGGGTGCGGGGATCGGTGCGCGGGTCGAGCCGGGCCACGCGCTGGACGCCGGTGGAGGGGGTCAGGACCTTGACGCGCCCGGTGGACGGTCCGTCCGTGTGCCTACCCATGTCACCCGCCTCTCACGGTCGTCCGCGGCCTGCCACAGGTGACACAGCGTCACCAATGACGAGCGAATCAGGCGCCAGATTACCCGGATCGGCCCGAACTCCGGAACTACCAGCGGGTACGTCGAAGTGTCGGCCGATTCCGGTGACCCTGAGTTGCTGGAGGCCACCGACCCGTGGGCGCGACTAGAGTCCGGGACATGGTCGCGGCCACCCAGGAGATCCGGTTCGTCCGGGTCGACGGCGGGCGGGTCGCCGTGGCGAGCGTGGGGGAGGGGCCGCCCCTGGTCCTGCCGCCGCCGTGGATGAGCCACGTCGGGCACGAGTGGGACTTCCCCGAGTACCGGGCCTTCCTCACCCGGCTCGCCGGCCACCACCGGGTCGTCCGCTACGACCGCCTCGGCGTCGGCCTGTCCGACCCCGGGCCCGACCGGTCGCGCGGCGCTCACGCGGACGCCGGGCTGGAGGCCGCTCGGCTGGAGCAGGTGCTCGACGCGCTGGGTCTCGAGCGGGTCCCCCTGTTCGGCATCTCGTGGGGCGGCTGCGTGGCCGTCACCTTCGCGGCCCGCCGGCCGGAGCGCGTCTCGGCCCTGGTCACCAGCGGAACGCTCGTCGCCGGCACCGAGGTCGCGCCCGAACCGCTGCGGGCGGCCGTCGTCGACCTGGTCCGGGCCCACTGGGGCGCCGGCTCCCGGTTGCTGGCCGACATCTGGATCCCCGGGGCGGACGACGACGTCCGCGACCGGTTCGCGCGCGCCCAGCGGGCCTCCGGGTCGGCCGCGGTCGCCGCCGACTCGCTGCACGACGTCTACGCGACCGACATCCGAGCCCTGCTGCCCCACGTCGCGGCGCCCACGCTCGTCACCCACCGCCGCGACGACCGCGCCACCCCGTTCGCCGCCGGCCGGGAACTCGCGGCGGGGGTGGCCGGAGCCCGGTTCGTGCCACTGGACGGCGACATCCACCTCCCGTGGCTCGGCGACAGCGCCGCCGTGCTCGCCGTCGTCCTGCCGTTCCTGCACGAGCACTCGGACCGGCCCGGCGCCCCGGCCGATCCGGTACTCACCGGCCGCGAGCGGGAGGTACTCATGCTGGTGGCCGAGGGGCTCGCGGACGCCGAGATCGCCGTCCGGCTGCACCTGAGCCCGCACACGGTGCACCGGCACCTGGCCAACATCCGGACCAAGCTCGGCCAACCGTCCCGCGCGGCGGCCGTGGCGCACGCGGGGCGGTTGGGCCTCATCTGAGCGCGAGCGACCCGGTCACCAGGGGCCGGACGATCGACGGCATCCCTCGCCACGCCTCGCGCCGGAGCCCCGAGACGTCGAACCCGGCCTCCGACAGCAGGAGTGCCGTGTTCTGGTCGCAGCGGCAGCCGCCCGCCAACGCCTTCCACGGGCGGGCGTACCGGCGCTGGCGCCGGGCCAGTCGGGGGGCCTGCGCCAGCACGTGTTCCATCAGCACGAGCCGGCCACCGGGACGTAGCACGCGCGCCACCTCGGCCAGGGCCGCCCCCGGCTCGGGCGCCGTGCACAGCACCAGGGTCGAGACCACGGCGTCGAAACCGTCGTCGGCGAACGGCAGCGACTCGGCGGGCGCCCCCACGACCGTCGTCCGGTCCCCGGCCCGTCGCCGCAGCCTGCGCAGCATCGCCGGGTCGGGCTCGGTGAGCACCAGCTGTTCGAGGTCCTGCGGGTAGTGGGGGACGTTCAGCCCGGTCCCCGCACCGATCTCCAGGACGTCGCCGCTGAGGGACCCGAGCAGCCGGGCCCGGACGGCGGCCGCGGACCGGCGTTCGCCGAGGGCCAGGAACGGGTCGTAGAGCGCGGCGAAGATCCGCGCGTCGATGGACGGGTATTGCTCCACGCCAACGGGTGTCGTCTCCATGACGTCGATGGAACGCCCCTGACCCCGGGGTTCGCGTCGCCGGAACCGGCCATCGTGCGGCCCGCCCGGCGGCGATCACGGGCCATCGCGGGCCATCATGGGGCCGTGCGCCTGCGCCTGGGACGACCGCGGATCGACGACTACGCCGACCTGTTCGACGTCCCCGTGGCCGCCCCCGGCGCGGCGGTGCGGGTCACGTTCCTCGGGGTCGCGACCCTGCTGGTCGAGGCCGCCGACTCGAGCCTGCTGACGGACGGGTTCTTCAGCCGCCCGGGCCTGCTGAGCGTGGCCACGCGACCCTTGGCCCCGGACGGGACGCGGATCGGGGCCGCATTCCAGCGGGCCGAGGTCGGGTCGCCGGCGGCCGTCGTCCCGGTGCACAGTCACTTCGACC
Organism: Spongisporangium articulatum; assembly: GCF_044465595.1. Lineage (NCBI taxonomy): Bacteria > Bacillati > Actinomycetota > Actinomycetes > Kineosporiales > Kineosporiaceae > Spongisporangium > Spongisporangium articulatum. The sequence continues at coordinate 303,615 of NZ_JBITLV010000006.1, forward strand.
ACGCGCTCGACGCTCCCGAGGTGGCGCGCCGGACGGGGGCGGTGCTCGTCGGGGGCACGTCGACGCTCAACATCGGGCGCGGGGCCGGACTGGCCGAGGAACAGCTGCTCGGCGTCGCGGACGGCGACACGGTGGGGCTGGGCGGGTTCGACGTCCGGTTCGTGGCCTCCCGGCACTGCCCGCCCGACCGGTACCCGGGCACGGTGGGGGCTCCGCTGCGGCCGCCGGCCCGGGCGAGCGCGTACCGGTGCGGGGAGGCCTGGTCACTGGTCGTCGCCCACAGGACGACGGGACGCCGCCTGCTCGTGCAGGGCAGCGCCGGCTTCGTACCCGGCGCGCTCGCGGGGGAGCGCGCCGACGTGGTCTACCTCGGCGTGGGCCAGCTCGGAGTGCGACCGGAGGACGAGATCCGGCGGTACTGGGACGAGACGGTGGTCGCAGTCGGCGCCCGCCGGGCGGTGCTGATCCACTGGGACGACTTCTTCCGGCCGCTCGAAGCCTCGCTGCGGGCCCTGCCGTACGCGGGCGACGACCTCGACGTCACCGTGCGGGTGCTGCGCGAGCTGGCCGGGCGGGACGGCGTGCGGCTGAGCCTGCCACGAGTATGGGTCCGCGAAGATCCCTGGCTGTGAACGGGTTTCAGCCGAGGCCCGGTACCGGAGCGCCGTGCGGCAGGCCGGCCGCGACGTAGCCGTCGTACAGCGGCTGGAACGGTGGGACGTCGTTCGCGTGCGGCCCCTGCACGTCCTCGCCCTCGAGGTGGCGATCGAGCACCCCGAGGCAGACGGTCCACCCGGTGGCGTTGCGGGCCGCCGCGTCACGCCGGCCCAGACGGTCTCCACCGGGTGCAGGTAGGTACGTGCGAACCGGACGGCGGGCCGTCCCTCGTGCTCGACGTAGGTGCCGCGGTCGTGCGTCGTCCTGTCCATCAGGGCTCTCCTTCGTGTGGATCGCGTTCGTCGAGGTGGGCGGCCAGCGTGTCGAGGCGCTCGTTCCAGAGCCGCCGGTAGGGGGCCAGCCAGGCGTCCAGTTCGGCGAAACCGGCCGGGACCAGCGCGTACAGGCGACGTTGAGCGTCCCGTTCGACCTGGACCAGCCCCGCATCGCGCAGGACGCGCAGGTGCTTGGACGCCGACGGCTGGGGGAGCCGGGTCGCTCGGGCCAGGTCGCCCACGGGCATCGGGCCGGCGCGCAGGAGGTCGAGCAGCGCCCGGCGGGAGGGGTCGGCCAGCGCCGTCCAGGTCTCCGTCACGGCCATGAATATGCCCCTTCTGGAATATTCCGTCAAGGACATATAAGCAGGCAGGGTACGGTGACCGCGTGACCGGGCCCGTCGAAGTCGTCCCGGCCGCCGTGGTGGCGGCCGTCCGGTTGGCCGCCTTCTCCGCGCTGGGTGCCTCGCCGGGCGGGGTGAACGCGAGCGACACCGACCCCTCGACCCGGCACACCGGCGTGCGCCTGGACGGCGACCTGGCGGCCGTGGCCACGCTGACCCGGGAAGCCTCGCCCCGCAATGCCTTTCGGCCCGTCTGGCGGGTCCGGGGGATGGCCACCCGGCCGGCGTTTCAGGGCCGCGGGCTGGGCGGGCTCCTGCTGGCCGAGGCGCTGACCCACGTCGCGGCCCACGGCGGGGGACTGGTCTGGGGGAACCTGCGGCTGGCCGCCGTCCCGTTCTACGAGCGGCACGGGTTCGTGGTCGCCGACGACGTGTTCCGGATCGCGAACGGCGTCGAGCACCGCTACGGCGAGCTGACCGTCCCACCCGCGCGGTCGTCGTCCACCTGAGGCTCGTGGGTGCGCCGGTACCGGCGCACGACGATCGTCAGGGCGACCGCGCCCACCACGCTGACCGCCGTCCCGACCACCCCGGCGATCACGGCCAGCCCGGCGTCCCCGGTGACCGAGGCGTCGCCGAGTGCGGTGTACGAGAAGGCGCGGGGCGCCGAGCCGAGCAGCGTGCCGACCCCGACCTGCCAGACCTTCAGGCGCAGCAACCCGTAGAGGTAGGAGAAGGGCGCGTCCGGCACACCCGGCACCAGACGTTGCAGCACCACGACGAGCAGCCCCTGTCGCCGCGCGAGATCGGCCAGCGCGGCGACCTTCTCACCGGACAGCTCGTCGACCGCCGCCCCACCGGCGCGGCGGGCCACCAGCAGGCACAGCACCGAGGTCAGGGCCGAGCTGAGCACCGAGACGACGAACCCGAGGCCCGTGCCGAACAACACCCCGCTGGCCGCCGACAGGATCGGCCCGGGCACGAACGCCATGGCCAGGAGCGCGGCCACGACCACGAAGGCGGCCGGGGCGAACCAGCCCAGCGGCTCGATCGCGTCGGCCAGGCCCGCCCGGCTGACGGGCGCGAACAGGATGACCAGCAGCGCGACGGCGAGCAGGGCCGTCGTGAGGACGGCCAGGCGGAGGGCGGGCCGGCGCACGTCGTCGAGGGTAGCGAGCCCCGAAGCTGTGAATATCCGGTCACAGGTTGCGAAGGGTGCGTATCAGGCGGAGGGTGCCTCCACGCGCGCGTCACGTCAGGGGGGCGCGTGCCGGCGGAGAGGACACGTTTTCATGCGCCTACGGATGGCGGCTCCGGCCGCGGTCGGAGCTCTCGCGGTCGGCCTGCTGGTCGCCGCCCCGTCGTCGCCGGCCTCGGCCAGCGGCGGCTCGACCTCCTACGAACCCCCGCCCATCGCCTGGGGGGCCTGCGTCGGTGACCTGGAGGGTTCGAGCGCGGAATGCGGCTACCTCACGGTCCCGCTCGACTACGCCAAGCCCGACGGCACGAAGATCAAGCTCTACGTGTCCCGCAAGAAGCACACCGTCCCGGATGCCGACTACCAGGGCGTCATGCTCGTGAACCCCGGCGGCCCCGGCGGTTCCGGCATCGTCTACTCGTTCCTCGGTGGTTCGGTGCCGAAGAAGGCCGGCGCGGCCTACGACTGGATCGGGTTCGACCCGCGCGGGGTCGGCCTCAGCGAGCCGTCCCTCAGCTGTGACGGGACCTACTTCGGGCTCGACCGGCCGCAGTACATCCCCTACACCAAGAAACTCGAGCAGACCTGGCTCGACCGCTCGGCCGGGTACTCGAAGGACTGCGCGAAGGCCGACGGCGCCGAGATCCTGGGCCACGCCAAGACCGTTGACTCGGTCAACGACATGGACAGCCTGCGCAAGGCGTTGGGCCAGTCCCAGATCAACTTCTACGGGTTCTCCTACGGTTCGTACCTGGGGCAGGTCTACGCCACGTTGCACCCGGCGCAGACCCGCCGGTTCGTGCTCGACGGCGTCGTGGACCCGACCCGGGTCTGGTACCAGGCGAACCTCGACCAGGACGTCGCGTTCGACGCGAACATGGACGTGTACTGGAAGTGGCTGGCGAAGTACGACTCCGTCTACCACCTGGGCACGAGCTGGAAGAAGATCAAGGCCGCGTACTACCTCGAGTACGCGAAGCTGGACCGCAAGGCGATCGACGGCGTCGGGCCCGACGAGCTGAACGACGTCATGCTCTCGGCCGGGTACTACGTCTACGGCTGGGAGGACATCGGCTCGGCCTTCGCCGCGCTGATCAACGAGGGTGACGCGAGCGGCATCAAGGAGATGTACGAGACGCCGCAGGAACCGGGTTCCGACAACGGTTTCGCGATGTACAACGCCACCCAGTGCACCGACGTGAAGTGGCCGCAGTCGTACAGCACCTGGCGCCGGGACAGCTGGGCCACCTTCGCGAAGGCGCCGTTCCTGACCTGGAACAACACCTGGTACAACGCACCCTGCCTGACCTGGCCCGCCAAGGCCGGCACGCCGGTCACCGTGAACGGCTCGAAGGCCCCGCCGATCCTGTTGATCGCCGAGACGAAGGACGCCGCCACGCCGTACTCGGGCGCGTTGAAGGCCCGCTCGCTGTTCCCGAAGTCGGTCCTGATCGAGGGTGTCGGCGGCACGACCCACGCCGGCTCGCTGTCCGGCGTGTCCTGCACCGACGACACGATCGCGGACTACCTGCTGACCGGGAAGCTGCCCGCCCGCAAGGCCGGCGGCGGCTCCGACGTCCAGTGCCCGCCCGTCCCGCAGCCCGACCCGACCGCCGTGACGGCGGCGGAGCAGAAGGCCGCGAGCGGTTCGTCGCGGCTCCTGGCGAAGGCCCGTCAGCGGGTCTTCGTGGGCTGAGCGTTCGAGGGCCGGGCGGGCCGCGTGAACCCGCCCGGCCCCGCAACGGGGGAGCACCCGCCCCGATGGACCAGACTGGGCGCATGACGTTGACGCTCATGGCCGTGCACGCGCACCCCGACGACGAGGTCACCCAGACCGGGGGTGTGCTGGCCAAGGCCGCCGCCCAAGGGCACCGCACGGTGCTGGTGACGTGTACGGACGGGCGCTGCGGCGACGGCCCCGGCGGCGTGAAACCGGGCGACGAGGGCCACGACCCCGAGGCGGTCGTCACCATGCGCATGGCCGAACTCGGGCGCAGCGCAGCCATTCTCGACATCGGGACGGTGGAGACGCTGGGCTACGGCGACTCCGGGATGATGGGCTGGGAGACCAACTCCGCGCCCGGGGCGTTCTGGGGGACGCCGGTCGCCGAGGCCGCCGACCGGCTGGCCGCGCTCATGCGCACCCACCGGCCCGACGTCGTCGTCACCTACGACCCGAACGGTTTCTACGGGCACCCCGACCACATTCAGGCCCACCGCATCACGATGGCGGCGGTCGAGCTGCTCGACGAGCCACCGGCGAAGGTCTACTGGACCACGGCGCCGCGCTCGCAGATGGAGAAGTTCTTCACCCTGATCGCGGAGCTCATGGCCGAGGCCGGCGAGGAGATGCCGGAGCAGAACCCCGACGAGGAGCCGCCGTTCGAGATGGGCGCCCCCGACGAGGAAGTCACCACGTACGTCGACACCACCTCCTTCGCGGCCCGGAAGTTCGAGGCGATGGGCGCCCACGCCAGCCAGGGCGACAACATCATGTTCCTGCGTCTCGGGGTCGAGCGGTTCACCGAGCACATGGGCATCGAGACGTTCATCCGGGTGCGCGACACGACCGGCGCCCCCGTGCCGGAGCAGGACCTGTTCGACGGCCTCGGCTGACGGTTCCGCGGAACCGTTCGCGCAACTATTAGTTGCGCGTCTGGTGGTGAATGCCCTAACCTCACATGCAACCAAACGTTGCAGGAGGTCGGGTCGTGGAGTTCGGCAGCATCGAGCGCGAGATCTTCGTCGAGGCGTCCCCGGAGGTCGTCTTCGACGTGATCAGCAGACCGGAGCACGTGCAGGAGTGGTGGCCCGACGAGGCGCACTACCCCGCGGAGCCCGGGGGAGACGGGTGGGTCCGGTTCGGCGACCCGGAGACGGACGGGAAGCGCGTCCGGCTCACGGTGGCGGACGCCGTCCCGCACCGGCTCTTCTCGTTCCGCTGGACGCACGAGGCGGGAGAGGTCGCGGCCCCGGACAATTCGTACCTGGTCGTGTTCGAACTGGAACCGGCGGACGGCGGCACGTTGCTGCGGATGACCGAGACCGGCTTCCGGGAGCGCGGCTGGGCCGAGGCGAAGGTCGCGGCCGAGCACGCCGACCACACGAGCGGCTGGGACTACTTCCTGGCCCGGCTACCGGTCTACGCCGCGAAGGTCGCGTCATGAGCACGGCCCTCGACGTCGGCCTCGGAGTCGACCTGGACGACGATCTCTGGTCGGCGATCGGCGACCCGACCCGGCGGCGCATGGTGGACCTGATGCTCGCCGACGGCGGCGGCACCGCCACGACGCTGGCCCAGCGGCTGCCCGTCACGCGGCAGGCGGTCGCCAAGCACCTCGCCGTGCTGGACCGGGTCGGCCTCGTGCACGGCACCCCCGAGGGGCGCGAGCGGAGGTACCGGGTGGATGACGAGCAGCTGGCCCGGGCGGTCGCGCAGCTGACTGCGGTCGGTTCGGCGTGGGACGCCCGCCTGCAGCGGATCAAGCGACTCGCGGAGCGGATCGAGAAGGCGACGAAGGAGACGAACTGATGGACATCCTGCACCGGATCGGCATCGAGAACAGCTCACCGACAACGGTTTACGACGCCCTGACCACCGTCGACGGCTTGGCCGGCTGGTGGACCGAGGACACCTCAGGGCAGGCGGGGGAGGGCGGCACCGTCGCGTTCCGGTTCCCGCCCGTGGGCGGCTTCGACATGGAGGTTCTGGCGGCGAAGCCCGGGGAGCGGGTGGAGTGGCGCCTCGTGGACGGCCCGGAGGAGTGGGTCGGGACGACGATCGACTGGCAGCTGCGCCAGGACGGCGACTGGACGATCGTCCTGTTCGGGCATCGCGGCTGGCGTGAGCCCGTCGAGTTCATGCACCACTGCAGCTCCAAGTGGGGCTCGTTCCTGATGAGCCTGAAGTCGATGGTCGAGACCGGCACCGGACACCCCGCACCGCACGACGTCCAGATCAGCGACTGGCACTAGGCGCGGCCGCCGGAGGAGCCCACCACAGGCCCTCTTGTCATAATGTCGATTATCGGCTCAGTGCTGCCACCAGCGCCTGGATCGCCGGGCTGGTGTCAGCGCTGCGCCGCCAGGCGGCGTGCACCTCGCGGGACGGCGGGCGCAGCAGCGGCCGGACGACGAGCCCGGGCGGCACCGGCGGGCGGGCCAGCCGCGGGATCAGCGCGATGACGCCGCCGGCGGCCACCAGGGACAGTTGCGTGGCGAAGTCGTCGACCAGGTGCCGGACGTCCGGCTCCTCGGACGCCTGCGCGAACAGTCGCCGGAACCATTGGTGGCACACGGTGCCGGGCGGTGACGTGACCCAGGCCTGGCCGGTCAGGTCCTCGACGGTCAGCGGGCGGTCCGGCCCGGACAGCTGCGCCAGCGGATGACCCTGCGGCATCACGACGTCGCCCGTGTCGGTGTGCACGTGCCGGCGCCGCAGCGACGCCGACATCGGCGCCGGCAACCCGTCGGCATCGTGCACCAGCGCCAGGTCCGCGGTCCCGGCGTCCACGCTGTACAGCGCCTGGTCCGGGTCCTGCTCGGTGACCTGGAGCGCCAGTTCCGGACAATTCCGGCCCAGTTCCGTCAGGGCCGGGGCCACCAGTCCCCTGATGCCCGTGGAGAACGCGACGACCCGCACGACACCCCGCGGCTCGCCGTCGGCCACCGACTGGGCCGCCTCGGCGCAGCGTTCGAGGGCCTGGAACACCTCGGGTGCGGAGTCGACGACGGCCTGACCGGCCGGCGTGAGCACCACTCCCCGACCGGCGGGCGCCAGAACGGGCACCCCGACCTGCTTCTCGAGCCGTTTGATCTGCTGCGACACCGCCGAGGCCGTGAATCCGAGTTCCTCGGCCGCCCGGGCCAGGGTGCCCAGCGCGGCCACTGATCGGAGGGCCTGCAGCGCCGCCACATCAATCATGAAGCAATGCTACGCATTACCAGCAAGAAAGCGTCGCTGGACCAAGGCAATCACCGGATAGCAGGATCGTCCCATGACCGACGTGCGCACCCCTGCAGATCTCTTCGGCCGCAACGTGGTCGCCATGGTGACCCCGATGGAGGCCGACGGATCGGTCAGCGAACCCGGCGTCCTGGCGCTCGTCGACCACCTGCTGAGCACCGGCGTGGACGGCCTGGTGGTGGCCGGGACGACGGGCGAGGCGCCGACCCTGTCGGACGAGGAGACCGCCCGGTTGATCAGGACGGTCGTCGACCGGGCGGCCGGGCGGGTCCGCGTGATCGCCGGGGTCGGCACCTACGACACCGCGCACACCGTGCACCGGGCCCGGGCCGCCGAGGCGGCCGGCGCGGACGCGCTGCTGCTGGTCACGCCGTACTACTCGAAGCCCACGCAGGCGGGCGTCGTCGCGCACTGCCGGGTGGTCGCCGACGCGACGCACCTGCCGGTCATGCTCTACGACATCCCGGGCCGTTCGGGCCTCGCCCTCACGGCCGCCACGCTCACGGAGCTGGCCGGGCACCCGAACATCCGCGCCGTGAAGGACGCCAAGGGCGACCTGTTCGAGGCGCTCACGCTGATGAGCAGCACGCCGCTGGCCTACTACTGCGGCATCGACGAGCTGAACCTGCCCTACCTGGCCGCCGGGGCGACCGGGCTGGTCAGCGTGGTCGGCAACGTCGCCGCCGAGCGCAACCGCCGGCTCATCGCGGCCGTCGACGCCGGTGACCTGGCCGCGGCCCGCGAGATCAACGCCGGGCTGATCGCCGTCACGGACGCACTGATGCGCACCTCCGGAGGCGCGGTGATGGCCAAGACGGCGCTGGCCCACCTCGGCGTCATCCCGACCCCGGCCGTGCGACTCCCCCTGGTCGAGCCCGAGACCGCGCACCGCGAGCAGGTCACCGCGGCCCTGGACGGCCTGGACGTCGACCTGCGGGTGGGCGAACTCTCAGCCCGTTGAGGGGTTCTCGGAGACCGACCCGGAGACGGACCCGGAGGCCGACGGGGAAGGCCCGCGGTCGTCGTCCGGCCGCGGACCTTCGACCTCCTGCGGGGAGGGCCGCGCCACGAGCACGGCCAGAAGGATTGGCAGCCGGTTCGCGCCGAGCATCGCCGCCACGGTCGCCGCCCTACGCCCGCCGGACGACGACGTCGCCGAACCCGGTCCGCGCCTGCACCTGCACCACCCGGTCCGAGCCGTCCGGCCCGGACACCTCGTCGAGCGCGTTGCGCAGCCGGCCGAAACCGGTGTGCACGTCGAGACTCGCGGCCGTCCCGGCGACCAGCCCGAACTCGATGTCGCCCTTGCCGGTCTTCAGCGAGGCGTGCCCGTGCGACAGCCCACCGACCCGCACGGCCCCGAAGCCGCTGCTGGCGGTGACGCTCCCCCGGACCGACCCGGCCACGATGTCGCCGTACCCGCTGGCCGCCCGCAGGTCGCCGCCGACGTCACCGACCTGACTGTCGCCGGCCCCCGTCTTCACGACCACGTTGCCCGTGACCGGGCCCAGCTGGACGCGGCCGTTGCCGGACCGCACGGTCGCGTCCCCGGTCACCGACCGGACCTCGACGAGCCCGTTGCCGGTCAGCGCGTCGAGCGCGCCGACGTCCTCGAGCCGGATGTCACCCGAGCCGGACCGGACCCGGCACTCGCCGAGCCGGCCGACCGTGCGGATGGGCCCGACCTGGGACTCGGCGCTGAGCCGGGAGCCGGTCGGGACCTGGATGATCACCTCGACCGACCCGGGCCGGCCGAAGAGGCCGCGCGCCTTCGGGCCCCGGACGGTTATCCGCCCGCCGACGAAGGCCACCGTCGTCTGCTCGGCGGCCCGGCGGTCGCCGTCCCGCCCCGGATCGCTCGGCAGCACCTCGACCGTGCTCTCGGCCGCGTCGGTCGCGGTCACGCTGACCGTGGCCACGCCCAGCTCGAGCGAGGCCAGCACCGGGCTCGGTGTCGTGTACGTCGGCATCTCAGCGCACCCACCCTCGGTAGACCTGGCTCCCCCACTCGGTACCCCCCGGCCGGCGGCCGCGCTGGTGGCCGCGCACCCGGCCGTCGAGCGCCGACGCCGCGGCCCGCACCAGCCAGGCGTTCACGGACAGCCCCGCCTGGCCGGCGGCCACCTCGATCTGCGCCTTCAACTGCTCCCCCAGGCGCAGGTTGATCCGGGCACTGGCCGCCTCGTCGGCGACCGGTTCCGCGGGAGCGGGCGGGACGTCGTCCCCCGGCTCCTCCTCCCCCACCGCCGCGGGTGGCGGGACGACGACGAACCCGGGCTCCCGGCCGCGCAGGCGCAGCTCCACCGACCCCGGGGCCAGGTCGCTGCTGATCTCGGCCGCCGCGTCGGACAGGGCGCCGAGCAGCGCGAGCCGCAGCGACGACTCCAATGGCGCCACCAGACGTTCGGCCAGCGCCCGCTGCTCCTCCCCCGCGGCCTCGGCGACCGCGACGAGGTCGGAGCGCAGGCTCTCGATGTACTCGTCAAGCTGCATGGCGCCATAGTGGCACCATAATGGCACCAAAGCAACACCCCAAGCGATGCCACGGTGGCGTGGGGCCGTCCCGGTCGACACCGGCCGAGTGCCACACAGGGTGGAGCGCACCGCCTCTAGGCTGCGCAGGTGCGGCCGGGACGAGCGGGACGAGCGGGACGAGCGGAACCACGGGGGCGGGGGTGAGCCGTCGGGCCACCGTCCGCGCCGGCGCCTTCTCCCTGCTCGGTCTCGTCGTCACGGCGGCGGTCGGATTCCTGCTCAGCCTGATCGTCGCCCGGGGTCTCGGCGCGGCCGGCGCCGGGGCGTTCTACCAGGCCGTGGCCCTGGGCACGCTGCTGCTCTACCTGACCGTGTTCGGCGCCGACACCGGCCTGCTGCGCGGGGTCGCCGCCCGGCTCGCCACGAGCCGCACGGCGCAGGTCGCGGGCCAGCTGCGGGTCGGGCTGCTGCCCCCGACCGCGGCCGCCACGCTGGCCGGGGCCGTCCTGTTCGCCGCCGCCGGGCCCGTGGCGGAGCGGCTGTTCGACGGGGTGGACGACCGCGCGTCGACGGGACCGGCCCTGGTCCGGCTCGTCGCCGTCAGCCTGCCCTTCTTCGTGCTCGGCTTCACCGTGCTGCACGGTGCGGTCAGGGGTTTCGGCTCGCTCGCTCCCCTGGTCTGGACCTGGCAGGTCGGGATGGCGCTCGCCCGGCTGGCGGTCGTCGCGGTGGCCGCCCTCGGCTTCGGTTCCCTGACCTGGGCCGTCCTCGGCTGGGCGGCCCCCGCGGTGCCGGTCGCCCTGGTGGCGCTGGTCGCCCTGGGACGACGGCTGCGCGCCGCCGAGCGGTCGGCGGGGGTCGGGCGCGCCGACCGGGTCGCGGAACCCGTTGCCGCACGCGAATTCTGGTCGTTCGCGGCGCCCCGTGGAGCGGCGTCCCTGTTCGAGATCGGGATCACCTGGACCGACGTCCTGCTGCTCGGGCTGCTGCGACCCAGCGCCGACGTCGGCGTCTACGCGGTGCTCTCCCGGTTCGTCACCACCGGCACCCTGGCCGTGCAGGCCGGCCGGACCGCCATCTCGGCCCGGCTGGCCGACGCCTTCGCCCGGGGCGACCGGTCGGCCGTGGCCGAGCTGTACGGCACGGCGGGCACGCTCGTGACGATGCTGTCCTGGCCGATCTATCTGTCGCTGGCCGTCTTCGCGCGGCCGCTGCTGGAGATCTTCGGGCCGGGCTTCGGCCGGGGGGCGAGCGCCCTGTCGATCATCTCGGTGGCGGCGCTGTACCTGACCGCGTTCGGCAACGTGTCCGCGGTCCTGCTGATGGGCGGGCGGTCACGTTGGACGGCGGTGAACACCGCCACCGCCCTGGTCGTCAACGTCGGCCTCAACCTGGTGCTGATCCCGACCCACGGCATCGTCGGGGCCGCCGTGGCCTGGGCCGCGGCCATGGCGGTCGACACGACGATGGGCTGGGTCCAGGTCCGGTTCCTGCTGGGCCTGCGGGTGGCCCGCGGCCCGTTCCTCGCCGTCGCCGGACTGGCCCTGCTCGTGTTCGGCGCGGGCGGGTTGCTGGTCCGGCACCTGGTCACCGGCTCGCCCGCCGAACTGGGGACGCTCGTCCTGCTGGGCGGGTTCTACCTCGCCGCGCTGTGGCCGCTGCGCGAGCGACTGGGCCTGGACGAGGAAACGGCCGGATCCACACGGGGTCACCCGCCGTCCGGGCGCGCGACCTGACCGGAGCCGACCGATCCGACACGTCCTACATACCGGACGGGCGTCGTCCCGCTGTGTGTCCGCTGTGCGAAAAGGCTGCTCCGACCGAGGGAATCTCGCCGTCCCCGGCGTGCGTCACCCGTCGGGGGCGTGATGAGGAGGGCCGGTTCGGCCGACTAGGTGGTGGTGACCCACCCCCTCCGCTCGCTGACCCGGGCGGCCCTCGTAGCCGTTGCCGTGGCCGGCCTCCTGGCCCCCACCGGGGCCGCCCGGGCCGCCGAGCGGGAGCCGACGACCGCCCAGGTGCAGGCCGAGCAGTCGTCCGTCGCCGCGCTCGAGGCGCAGGCCCGCGAGGCCGCCGACGCCCAGGACGACGCGGAGGCCGAGCTCGAGGCCGCGGCGCTGGTCGCCGCCGACCGGTTGGAGGCCTACAGCCTCGCGGTCAAGGCGCAGCAGCAGGCGACGCAGGCGGCCGACGACGCCCAGGACCAGCTCACGGCGGCCCACAACGTGGTCACGCAGCAGCGCGCACGGCTCGGGGCGTGGGTCCGGGTGACCTACCAGCAGGGCCTGGGCATCAGTGGGGACCCGACCGTCACCGCCATCCTCACCTCCCGCTACGCCGACGCCGGTGCCACCGTGGGCGTCCTGCGCTACCTCGGCAACGAGCGGAGCGCGGCGCTGAGGGCGGTCGAGGTCGCCGAGGCGCATCAGGAACGGCTGACGGAGCAGGCCGCCGACCTCGCCCAGGCCGCCTCCGAGACCGCGATCAAGGCCGGCCGGGCCAAGGACGAGGCGGACGCCGCCATGGACCGGCAGCGCTCGCTGCTGGCCGCGGCCGACTCGGCGTCCACGAAGTCCGCGCAACGACTGCTGAGCGCCCGGCAGAGCGACGCGCTGAGCGGCGGCGTCGGGACCTCGGTCGGTGGGAAACCGGTGACCGGGAAGACGGGCAGTTGCAAGGGCGGCCAGATGGAGCTGTACGCCAACGGGAAGATCCCGCTGTCGGCGCTCTGCCCGTTGTGGGCGAACGGCAACCACTACCTGCGGGCCGACGCGGCCTACGGGTTCAACCGGCTCAGCAAGGCCTATCTGCAGGCCTTCGGCGCGGCTCCCTGCATCACCGACTCCTACCGCTCCTACGCCTCCCAGGTCCGGCTGGCCAAGACCAAGCCGACGCTGGCCGCCAAACCCGGGACCAGCAACCACGGCTGGGGCACCGCGCTCGACCTGTGCGGGGGGATCAACTCCTACGGCACCAAGCAATACCGGTGGATGCTCGTCAACGCGCCGCTCTACGGCTGGTTCCACCCGTCGTGGGCGCGCCAGGGTGGCGGCCGCGAGGAACCGTGGCACTGGGAGTTCGGCGGCTAGTTCCCCGGCCGGCGGTCCTCCATGATGTGCTCGTGAGCACAGCGGAGACTCGGGCCGACGTCCGGGAACGGCGGGCCTGGTACGTCTACGACTGGGCCAACTCGGCCTACGTCACCACCGTCGCGACGGTGCTCTTCCTGCCCTACCTCACGGTGGTGGCCAAGCGCGCCGCGTGCCCCGGACGGGACACCGACCTGGCCTGCCCGGTCGACCTGCACGTCCTCGGCATCCCGGTCAGCCCGGGTTCGGTGGCGCTCTACGCGATCACCGCGGCCACCCTCATCTCCGCGGTGTTCCTGCCCGTCGTCGGGGCGTTCGCCGACCGCTCCGACCGCAAGCGCGTCATCCTGGCCCGGCTGGCCTGGACCGGCGCGGCGTCGGCCTCGGCGATGGTGCTGGTCAGCGGCACGAACTGGCAGCTGGGCGTCGTCCTGCTGATCCTGTCCCAGTTCAGTCTGGCCTCCTCACTGGTCGTCTACGACGCGATCCTCTGCGACATAGCACCGCTCGAGCAGCGGGACGCCGTCAGCAGCCGGGGCTGGGCCGCGGGCTACCTGGGCGGGGGGCTGCTGCTGGCGATCAACCTCGGCGTGGTCACCGCCCACGACTCGCTCGGCCTGAGCACCGAGGCGGCGGTCCGGATCAGCCTGCTGTCGGCCGGCCTGTGGTGGGGGTTGTTCACGCTGGTCCCGTACTTCGGGCTGCGGGACCGGCCGGCCGTGCACCGGGTCTCCGACGACCCCGCGGACCGTTCCCCCGCCACCCTGACCCAGCTGCTGCACACCCTGCGTGAGCTGCGCCGCTACCCGCAGGCCTGGCTGTTCCTGCTGGCCTACCTGTTCTTCAACGACGGCATCCAGACGGTGATCTACGCCTCGAGCATCTTCGGCCAGGAACAGCTCGGGTTCGAGAGCAACCAGCTCATCGTGGCCATCCTGCTGGTCCAGTTCGTGGCCTTCTTCGGCGCGCTGATCTTCGGCTGGGTGGCCCGCGGCGCGGGCCCGAAGAACACGATCCTCGGCGGGCTGGTGCTGTGGTGCGTCGTCGTGGGCATCGGCTACTTCCTGCCCGAGCACCGGTTCGGGCTGTTCCTGCTCCTGGCCGTCCTCATCGGGATCGTGCTGGGCGGGACGCAGGCGCTGGCCCGGTCGCTGTTCAGCCGGTTGCTCCCCCACGGCCGGGAGGCGGAGTACTTCAGCCTCTACCAGTGCTGCGAGCGCGGGACCAGCTGGCTCGGCACGCTGATCTTCGGGCTGGTCTACCAGCTGACCGGCTCTTACCGGGACGCGATCATCGCCCTGGTCGCGTTCTTCCTGGTGGGCGGCGCCCTGCTGACCAGGGTCGACGTCGAACAGGGCATCGCCGACGCGGCCCAGGAGGAGCCTCTCGCAGCCTGAGGCACCCAGGCTTCTCCCAGCTGCCGGTCGGGTGGGACACACCCTCGGCGAGCACTCTGGGCCTCATGAGACATCCCATGACCAGATCTGATCTGGAAATAGCGGAACAAGGTCGCCCCAGGCGACGTTGTCACCCAGCGGAGTCAACTGACATACGTAGGTCGACCGACGTACGCGAAGGGATGCCGTCATGAGCGAGCGGAGCATGCGGGGGACGCGGCTGGGATCCTCGAGCCTGGAGTCCGAGACCGGGATCCAGATGGCCGAACGTCAGGACATCACCTACCACTGCCCCAACGGGCACGTGATCGTGGTGCCGATGTCGATCGAGGCCGACGTACCGGCGCTGTGGGAGTGCCGGTGCGGCGAGACCGCCCTGCGCGAGGACACCGACCGGCCGGAGCCCAAGGCCACCAAGCCGGCCCGGACGCACTGGGACATGTTGATGGAGCGCCGGACCACCGCCGAACTGCAGCTGCTGCTCGACGAGCGGCTGGAGCTGCTGCGTTCCGGGCGGCTGAACGGCCGCCGCTCCGCCTGAACGCAGTAGGCGAGCGCGGTTACCCGTCCTCGAGGCCGGCCCCCACCGGGGGCCGGCCTCGACGCGTCGTCAGCGGTCGTCGTCCACGATCTCGCCCCGGACCACCGGACCCGACGCCGGACCCGCGCCCGGCCCGCCCATCGGCCCGCCCATCGGCCCGCCCATCGGCCCGCCCATCGGCCCGCCCATCGGCCCGGTCATCAGGGCCATCCGCTCGACCAGCCGCTCCAGCGGCCGCCGCACCAGTGACCGGGTCGGCGGGAACAGGACGGCCAGCGCCAGCACGTCGCTGACGAAGCCCGGGAAGATCAGCAGCACGCCCGCCAGCAGGATGAGCGCCGCGTCGGCGGCCTCCCGGGACGGCGTCAGCCCCTCCGCGGCCCGCCGGCGCACCCGCGACCAGGCGTTGGCCCCGGCCCGCCGGACCACGGCCACGCCGAGCACGACGCCGAGCGCCAGGGCCAACAGCGTCAGGCCGGGGCCGATCAGGCGGCCCACCTCGAGGATCCCGGCCAGCTCGACCACCGGAACCAGCAGCAGCCCGGCGAGCACCCGTCGTCCCCGCCGGCCGCGCCGGGCGGTCAGCCTTTCCGGCGGACCAGCCCACTCACCTGCTGGGCCCGGCGTGCCGCGCCCCACACGGTCACCCGCCACAGCGCCTCCATGATGATCGCCCGGCTCATCTTGCTGGAGCCGTGTTCCCGTTCAACGAACGTGATGGGCACTTCGTCCACGCGTAACCCGGCCTGGATCGCGCGGAAGGCCAGGTCGACCTGGAAGCAGTAACCCTGCGACGAGACTTCCTGCAGGCCGAGCTTCTCCAGCGCGCTGGCCCGGAAGGCCCGGTAGCCGCCGGTCGCGTCGTGCACGCCGATACCCATCGCGATCCGGGCGTACGTGTTGGCGCCGCGGCTGAGGAACTCACGGGACTTGGGCCAGTTCACGACCGAGCCGCCCGGCACGTACCGCGACCCGAGCACCAGGTCGGCGCCGGCGCCGATCGCGGCCAGCAGGTCGGGCAGCTGCTCCGGGGGGTGGGAACCGTCGGCGTCCATCTCGACCAGGACGTCGTACCCACGCGACAGGCCCCAGGCGAACCCGGCCAGGTAGGCGGCCCCGAGGCCCTGCTTGCCGGGCCGGTGCAGCACGTGGACCTGCTGGTCGTCGGCCGCCAGCTCGTCGGCCAGGGCTCCGGTCCCGTCGGGGCTGTTGTCGTCGGCGACCAGGATGTCGGCCGCGGGGACGGCGGCCCGCACCCGGCCGATGATGATCGGCAGGCTCTCGAGCTCGTTGTAGGTCGGGACGACCACGAGCACCCGGCCCACTGTCGGCTGCCCGTCGCTCATACCGTCGTCCAGACCCCTCCGTCATACGGTGCACTTCCCGTGCCCCGGGAAAACCTACACACCGGCGGTCCTCGCGCCGACCCGGCCCTCGCCGTCCCGCTCGGGGGCCGCGGACCCGACCGCGGACCCGGCCGACGCCCCCGTGCGCCCGGTCCGCCAGGCGCCGGCCAGCAACAGTAGGGCGACCCCGGCGAAGAGCACCTCGGGCAGCGCCCCCAACCGCGTGGCGAGCGTCTGAGAGTGCCGCAGCGGGACCTGGGCCTGCAAGACGCTTCGGGTGAAATGGCCTGAGCGCTGGACGATCCGGCCGTCCGGTTCGATGATCGCGCTGACCCCGACGGTCGAGACGTGCACGACGGCCCGACCCGACTCGATCGCCCGCAGCTTCGACATGGCCAGCTGCTGGACGCTCTCGTCCGTGTACCCGAACGTCGCGTTGTTGGTCTGGACGACGAGCAGTTGGGCGCCCTGGGCGACGGTGTCGCGCACCAGGCCGTCGTAGGCGACCTCGAAGCAGATCACGTCACCGATCCGGGCCGGGCCGAGCTGGAGGACCCCGGACTTCTTCCCGGCGACGAAGTCGGCCCGGACCAGGTCGACCTTGTCGCTGAAGTGCCGGAAGAACGAGCGGTAAGGGATGTACTCGCCGAACGGCACCGGGTGCTGCTTCAGGTACGAGGCGCCCGGGCCGGACGACGTCCACACGATCCCGGCGTTGCTGAGCGTGCCGTCGTCGTTCTGCAGGACCGCACCGACCAGGGTCGGGACGCCGATCTCGGTCACCGCGTCGTGGATCACTGCGGCCGCGTCGGGGTTGCGGTACGGGTCGATGTCACTGGAGTTCTCGGGCCACAGCACGATGTCGGGGCGGGCCGCCTTGCCCTGGGCGACCTCCTCGGCCAGGTGCGCGGTCGTCTTCGCGTGGTTGTCCAGGACGGCGCGACGCTCGGCGTTGAACTCCAACCCGGCCTCGGGGACGTTCCCCTGGATCGCCGCCACGTTCACCGTGCCGTCGGCGTCGGTGGCCGTGGGCTGGCCGGACGTCGGCAACGGGACGAGGTAGCCGGCCGCACCGAGCGCCGCCCCGAGCACCACCAGGCCGGCCGCGGGCACGAGGCGGGCCCCCAGGGAGCTGTTCTGGGCCCGGGCCACGTCGACGACCGCCAGGGCGAGGAGCGCTCCGGTCGCCGCGACGGCCCAGGTGACCAGTGGCATCCCGCCGAGCGCGGCCAGCGGCGCGTACGGCGAGTAGGCCTGCGAGGCGGCCAGCCGGCCCCACGGGAAACCGCCGAAGGGCACACTCCCCCGGAGACTCTCCTGCAGCACCCAGAGGCCACCGGTGGACAGGCAGAGCAGCGGGGCGCGGGTGCGCAGCGTGGCCCCCAACCGCCACGCCAGCGGGAACAGTGCGGCCATCGGAACCAGGTAGAGCGCCTCGACGGTCGCCAGGGCGAACCACGGCAGCTTGCCGACGTAGACGCCGCTCCACTTCACGTGGGGCACGAAGAAGGCGAGCCCGAAGAGCAGGCCGCACAGCGCCGCCGTCCGGGCCCGGGCGTCCTTCGTCGCGAGCGTCAGGCCGGCCACGGCCACGGGGGCCAACGGCCACCACCCGAGCGAGGGGAAGGCGGCGGCGAGCAGGGCGCCGGAGGCGACGGAGAGGGCGAGCCGTCCGAGCCATAGCCGTGTGCCGTCTGCGCCCATCGGCGAAGCGTACGACAGCGAGATGGGGCCGCGGACCCGGCCGAGACCCGACCGGGACCCGACCGAGACCTGACAGGGACCCGACCGGGCCCGCCCAACCCTTCGGACCACCGTCCGACGCACAGGCTGCACGCCGCACGGTGTTGTCTACTGAGCCGGCGGGCCCGGTCAGAGTCCCTGGCCGGTGGCCCCCCAATGCGTCGCCACCACCCCCACGGCTCTGGCCGCAGCGGAAACGTTAGCCACCCCGCGCGCGGCACCTCAAGTGACCTCCGACCTGCGGCGTTTCACGTCTTCGCAGGTCAGACGGGACCCTTCCGAGGGACAGCCGCGCTCGTCCGAACGGCGGGTTATCGATGCACCTACGGCGCGTCGGCGCGACAGGTTCGGAGCGAAACGGGCAAGCCGTCCGCGCCGCCGACGGCCCACAAACGCACCAAGGGGCATCGGGCTGTGGAGCCGACCGTCAGGGTGTGGTGGCTGAGAAACCAAACCGAAGCGGGCATCGGGCTGTGGAGCCGACCGTCAGGGTGTGGCGGCTGAGAAACCAAACCGAAGCGGGCATCGGATCGGCGACCGTCAGGGTGTCGCCGAGCCGATGCCCGCGCCCCCCGGCGGTCCACGTGTGCCCCGTCACGAGCCTGTGACCTGGACCACACGATTTGGCTACTGAATAGTAACCTCGGCGCGCACCGCTGTAAAGACTCCCGGAACCGGCATGTCGCCCTCACCGTCGGACGTCAGCAACTCCTCCAGATCGGACTGCGGGCGCCGCCCGATCACGCCCGTCACCGAGAACTCCTCGGGCATCTCCCAGGCCACGAGGTCGGCCGGGGCCCCGACCCGCGGGACCAGCCCGACGCCCGGCGTGACATGTGCCCGCAGGGCGTCGCCGAGCGCGATCCGGTGCTCCTCGGTGCCGTGGCGCACGGCGGCCCGCACCGTCTGCCAGGGCGCGAACGGCGTCACCGGACTGTCCGACCCGAAGAGCACCCGCACCCCGGCCCGAACCATCGACGCGAACGGGTTCAGCCCGGCCGCCCGCTCGGGGCCCAACCGCTGCGCGTACATCCCCTCCGGACCGCCCCAGCGCTCGTCGAACCCGGGCTGGACGCTGGCGGCCAGCCCGAGGCGGGCCATGGTCTGTACGCCGCGCTCGTCGATCGCCTCGACGTGCTCCACGCGGTGCCCGGCGTTGCGGATCGAACGCTCCCCCGTGATCGCGGCAGCGGCCTCGAACCCGGCCAGCACGCACGCGACCGCGTCGTCGCCGATCGCGTGGAACCCGGCCTGCAAGCCGGCCAGGGTGCAGGCCACGACGTGGTCGCGGACCTGCTCCTCGGACAGGTAGCGGTGACCGCGGTGCCCGGGGGCGTCGGCGTAGTCGGAGATCAGCGCCGCGGTCCGCGACCCGAGGGAACCGTCGGCCATCAGGTCACCGGCCAGCCCGGCCACCGGCCCGAGGCGGGCCACCAGGTCCTGGGCTTGCAGGACCGACGTGACCGCCTCGCCGTGATAGCCGACGACCCGGGGCAACCCACCCCCGGTCAGCGACATGGCCCCGCGCAGGTCCTCCTCGGGGGCCACGTGCGGCGCCGACATCTCGTGCACCTCGGTGATCCCGGCGGCGGCCGCCGCCCGCAGGGCGAGGATCTGCAGCCGGCGCCGCTCGTCGGCGCCGATCGAGTAGCGGGTCAGTCGCCGGACGACGTGGTGCGCGTCGCGCTCGACCCGCCCGGTGTCGTCCCAGCCGTCCTGAACGGGGGCCCCGGCGCGCTCGGCGAGCGCACTCGAGACGACGGCCGAGTGGACGTCGACTCGGGCCAGGTAGACCTCTCCCCCGTCGGCGGCGCGGTCGAGCTCCGCGCGGGACGGCGGGCGCTCCTCCGTCAGCCGCAGCTCGTCCCAGCCGTGTCCGAGCACGGTCCGGCCCCTCCCCGAGCGCGCGGCGGCCGCGACGGCGTCCAGGATCTCGGTCACCGACCGCGCCCCGGTCAGGTCGAGACCCTCCATCAGGAGCGCGGTCTCGGTCAGGTGGACGTGCGCGTCGACGAAGGCGGGCAGGAGCAGGCGCCCGGCGACGTCGACCGCCGGCAGATCCTCGACGGCGACCGGTTCGCTGTCGGCCGGGCCGATCCAGGCGACCGTCCCGCCGTCCACGACGAGGGAGGCCAGCCGCCCGTCGAGCAGGCGGGCGTTGCGCAGCAGCTGTGTCACACCGGCGTTTGTCTCACACCTGGGTTCACACCGGCAAGCGTCACCCCGGCTCGCGTCATACCGGCAGGGACCGCGCCTCGAAGGACGTGCTGAGGACGATGGTGGTGCGGGTGGTCACCCCGACGTCGGAGCGGATCCGTCCGAGCAGGAGTTCCAGTGCCGCCGTGTCCCGGGCGCGCAGCTTGATCAGGTAGCTCTCGTCGCCGGCCACCGAGTAGCAGGCCTCGACCTGCTCGAACTCGGCCAGCAGCTTCGGCAGGCCGTCGTGCGCGGCCGGGTTGAGCGGGCTGACCGCGACGAACGCGGTCAGCGGCAGGCCGAGGCTGCCGGGGTCCACGTCCGCGTGGTAGCCGCGGATCACCCCGCGTTGCTCCAGCCGGCGCACGCGCTGGTGGACCGCCGAGGTCGACAGGCCGGTCTGGCGGCCGAGGTCGGTGAAACTCATGCGGCCGTCGGCGGCCAGCAGCCGCAAGATCTGACGGTCGAGGTCCTCCACGCGCGAAGGTTATCCGCGCGTTTGCTACCAACCAGTAGCCGAATTCGTTACCCACGTCACGTCTGCGACATCCCCCGTGGGGCTGGCAGGATCGCCGCGTGCCCGGACTGATGCTGCTCGACTCGGCCTCGCTGTACTTCCGCTCGTTCTACGGCGTGAAGGGTGAGGTGGTCTCCCCGCAGGGGGAGCCGGTGAATGCGGTCCGCGGCTTCCTCGACACGATCGCGTACCTGGTCTCGACCCGGCGCCCGGCCCGGTTGGTCTGCTGCTGGGACGAGGACTGGCGCCCGGCGTTCCGGGTCGCGGCGATCCCGTCGTACAAGGCGCACCGGGCCACGTTCCCCGGCGGTGACGTCGAGCTGGTGCCGGACGAGCTGGCCCCACAGATCCCGGTCATCGTGGAGGCGCTGGAGCTGCTCGGCCTGTGCCGGACGGGCGCCGCCGGGTACGAGGCGGACGACGTGATCGGCACCCTGGTCGCGCAGGAGGTGACGGCGGGGCGCTCGCCCGTGGAGGTGGTCACCGGCGACCGGGACATGTTCCAGGTGGTGGACGACGCCGCGGGCGTCACCGTCGTCTACGTGGGCAAGGGGGTGCGCAACGCCGAGGTCGTCGACCAGGCGTGGCTGCGGGCGAAGTACGGGGTGCCCGACGGCCGCGGCTACGCGGACCTGGCCGTGCTGCGCGGCGACCCGAGCGACGGGCTGCCCGGCGTGGCGGGCATCGGCGAGAAGACCGGGGCCGGGCTGCTGTCCCGGTTCGGGGACCTCGACGGGCTGCTGGCCGCGGTGGCCGACCCGGCGACGGACCTCTCCCCGGCCCAGCGCCGCAAGCTGGTCGAGGCCGCCGACTACCTGGCCGTGGCGCCCGCGGTGGTACGCGTGGCGCCGGACGCTCCGGTCGAGGCGACCCTGGACGACGACACGCTGCCCGACACCCCGCCGGACCACACGGCGCTGGTCGCGTTCGCCGAGCGCTGGGGCCTGAACAGCTCCGTCACCCGGGTCGTGCAGGCCCTGGGCCGCTGACCCACAACCGCGTCAGACGAGGGATGAGTAGGCGATGACCCCGCGGCGCACCGCGTCGACGGCCTGCTCGGCGGTCCGGCGTAGCGGCGACTTCGGGTCGGCGGCCAGGGACAGCTGACCGAGCAGGTCGACGACCTGCTTGCCCCAACGGACGAAGTCACCGGCCGCGAGATCGGCGTCGCGCAGCACGTGCTCGAGGGACTGGCCGCTCGCCCAGCGGTGGATCGCCCAGGCCAGCCCGGCGTCGGGCTCGGGCGTCACGTCGAGCCGGTGGGCCCGTTCCTGGTCGTCGAGCTGCGACCAGATCCGGTCCATCTCCTGCAACGCGCCGCGCGGCGCTCCGGCCGGGACCCGGGGCGTGAAACCCCGATCGTCGCGGCGGGATTCGTACACGACCGCGCTGACGACGGCGGCCAGCCCGGCGGCGTCCAGCCCGTCCCAGACGCCGGTGCGCAGGCATTCGGCGATCAGCAGGTCGGACTCCGAGTACAGCCGGCGCAGCCGGGCCCCGGCGGGGGTCACCGTGTCCCCGGCCAGGTAACCGCGTTCGGTCAGCACGTCGCAGACCCGGTCGAACACCCGGGCGATCGTGTTGGTGCGGCCCTCGATCCGGGAGACGAGCGAGTCGGTCTCGCGGCGCAGCTTCCACCAGCGTTCGGCCCACCGGGCGTGGTTCTCCCGGTCGGCGCAGCCGTGGCAGGGATGCGACCGCAGCTGCCGCCGGAGGCGGTTCAGCTCCTCGTCGTCGGCGGCGTTGGACCGTCGCTTGCCCCGGGGCCCGTGGCTGCCGGTGCGCGCGACCCCCGCGTCGTCGTCCGCGAACGCCCCCAGCGCCGCGCGCAGCGCGGAGGCCAGGTCCCGGCGGGCGGCCGGGTCGCGGCCGGTGAAGTTCTTCGGCACGGTCACCTTGCCCGCGGCGGCCACCGGCACCGGGACGTCCATCAGGGACAGCCGGCGCACCTGCCGGCCGATGGTGAGCACCGTCGTCCGCGGGCCGTCCGGACCGTTCGATACTCCCGGGTCGATCACCACGGCCCAGCCCGGACGACGCCCGCCCGGCACCCGGATGATGTCGCCGCGGCGCAGCTTCTCCAGCGACTCGATCACCTCGGCGCGCTGGTCCCGCCCGGCCGAGCGGGACAGCGCCGTCTCGCGTTCGCCGATCCGGCGGCGCAGGGCGGCGTACTCGCGGAAGTCGCCGAGGTGGCAGGTCATGGCCTGCGCGTACCCCTCGAGGGCCTCCTCCTGCTTGCGGGCCTGCTTGGCCAGCCCGACGACGCCCCGGTCGGCCTGGAACTGCGCGAACGACGTCTCGAGGATCTCCCGGGCCCGGGCCCGGCCGAACTGTCCGACCAGGTTGACGGCCATGTTGTAGGTGGGCCGGAAGCTGGAGCGCAGGGGGTAGGTACGGGTCGAGGCCAGCCCGCCCACGGCCTCGGGGTCGAGGCCCGGCTGCCAGAGGACGACGGCGTGCCCCTCGACGTCGATGCCGCGCCGCCCGGCCCGGCCGGTCAGCTGCGTGTACTCCCCCGGCGTGATGTCGGCGTGGGTCTCGCCGTTCCACTTGACCAGCTTCTCCAGGACGACGCTGCGAGCGGGCATGTTGATGCCGAGAGCCAGGGTCTCCGTGGCGAACACGACCTTCACGAGGCCGCGGGAGAACAGCTCCTCGACGACCTCCTTGAAGGCCGGCAGCAGGCCCGCATGGTGCGCCGCAATGCCCCGGCTGAGCGCCTCGACCCACTCCCAGTAGCCGAGGACCGTCAGGTCCTCCTCCGGGATCTCGGCGCACCGGGCGTCGACCAGGCGGCGGATCTCCTCCTGCTCCTCGGGCGTCGTCAGCCGCAGGCCGGAGTACAGGCACTGGGCGACCGCCGCGTCGCAGCCGGCCCGACTGAAGACGAACTCGATCATCGGCAGGAGCCCGGCCGCGTCGAGCGTCAGCACGGTGTCGGCGCGGCTGGCGGTCGGCGGCCGGCCCCGGCGCGGGCGGTCGGCCCCGCCGCGGCCTCGCGGGTGCCGCCGTCCCGGGCCGCCGCGCGAGGCCATCCGGTCGCGTTGGGTCGCCTCGCGGGCCAGCCGGACGAGTGCGGGGTTCACGTCCTCGTCGGCGAACAGGTCGTACAGCGTGCGCCCGACCATGACGTGCTGCCACAACGGGACGGGCCGCTCCTCCGAGACGACGATCGCGGTGTTGCCGCGCACCGTGTCGAGCCAGGCGCCGAACTCCTCGGCGTTGCTGACGGTCGCCGACAGCGAGACCAGGAGGACGTCGTCCGGCAGGTGGATGATGACCTCCTCCCAGACCGCACCGCGGAACCGGTCGGCGAGGTAGTGCACCTCGTCCATCACCACGTAGCCCAGCCCGGCCAGCGCGGGTGAGCTCGCGTAGAGCATGTTGCGCAGCACCTCGGTCGTCATCACCACGATCGGCGCGTCGCCGTTGACGCTGTTGTCCCCGGTCAGCAGGCCGACGTTCTCGGCGCCGTGCGCCTTGGCCAGGTCGGCGTACTTCTGGTTCGACAACGCCTTGATCGGCGTGGTGTAGAAGGCTTTTCGACCCGTGCTCAGGGCGAGGTGGACGGCGAACTCGCCGACCACCGTCTTGCCCGAGCCGGTGGGGGCGGCGACCAGGACGCCGCGGCCGGCCTCGAGGGCCTCGCAGGCCTCGAGTTGGAAGGCGTCGAGCTCGAACTCGTACCCGGTCCGGAACGCGCCGAGCGCCGTGTCCGCCGAGCGACGCGAAGCCGCATAGCGCTCGGCCGGGGAGGGTTCGCCGCTCACCCCCTCACGCTACCCGCCGGGTGTGACGGGTGCGCGCTTCACGCCAGGACGGTCACCGCGCCCGGGTGGGTGATGCAGGTCAGGGGCAGTTCGGCGATCCGCTCGCCGTCGGCGTAGGCCACGATCTTGCGCCCGCGCACCGGTTCCACGTCCAGGCGCACACGCCGGGCCCGGTGGACGACGACGCGCGGGTCGCGCACGTGGCTGCCGGAGTAGACCCGGGGGAAGATCCGCAGGAACGTCGGGACCGGCACCTCCCGGACCAGCACGACCTCGGTCAGCCCGTCGTCCATGGAGGCGTCCGGGCAGACCCGCATCCCGCCGCCGTAGCTCGGCCCGTTGCCGAGGGCCACGAGCATCGCCTTCTCGACCGCCGCCGCCTCGTCGTCCAGGGTGACGGTGTACGTCCGGGCCGAGAACCGGGGCAGTTCGGCGAGCATGGCCAGCACGTACTTGGCGCGCCCCCGCGGCCGGTTCCAGCCGTTGGCCCGCTCGTTCACCACGGCGTCGAACCCGGCGGCCAGGACTCCGGCGAACCACCGCGGCGCGCCGTCCCCGGCGGTCTCCTCCGGTCGCACCTCCACGGCGTCGATGCGCCGCCCACCGGTGGCCAGCTTCTCCAGCAGGACGGTGGCGGCGGCCTGCGGGTCACGCACCGGCAGGCCGAGGGTGCGGGCGATGTCGTTGCCGGTGCCCGCCGCCACGATCCCGAGGGGGACGTCGGTCCCGACCACGGCGGCCACCCCGAGGTGCACCATGCCGTCCCCGCCGACGACCACCAGGGCGTCGACGTCCTCGTGGTCGAGCGACGCCGCGATGCGGGCGGCGAGGTCGGCGGCGCTCGTCCCCTCCAGCCGTTGCACGCTCGCGCCGAGGGTGCTCAGCGCGGCCACCGCCGCGTCACCGAGCGCGGCCCCGCGGCCCTGCCCGGACGTCGGGTTGACCGCCACCGCGATCCGAGAAGCGTTCAACGCAGGCTCATTTCCCGTGCGGCGCTCGCCGTCGAGCGCGGAGGTGAGTCGAGCGGAGGTGGGTCGAGCGGAGGTCAGGTCGCGTCGTCGTCCACGCGGGGGTCGAAGCCCGAGTCGTCGTCCGGCGTGAATCTCTCGCCGGAGCCAGGCTCGAAGTCGCTCCTCGCCAACGGGGAGGACTCCTCGTCCCCGAGGTCGAAGATCTCGTGGTCGGCCATCGCCCGCCGCCGGCGCCGGTCGTTGAGCAGTCCGATCCCGGCCGCCGCCAGGTACAGTCCGATCATCGGCAGCGCGAGCGCGAGCATGCCTCCCGGGTCCGGCGACGGCGACACGATGGCGGCGAAGAGGAACACCAGGAAGACCGAGATCCGCCAGTGCTTGATCATCACGGCACCCGGCAGGACGCCGACGAAGTTCAGGGCGACCAGGAACAACGGCACGACGAACGCCAGACCGAAGGCCAGCATCAGCCGGGTGACGAAGGCGAAGTACGACTGGGCGTCGAGGTAGTTGGTGCCGCCTTCGGGGGTGAACTCGGTCAGCAGGATGACCGCCCGGGGCAACCAGATCCAGCCCAGGTAGATGCCACTGCAGAAGAGCAGTGCGCCGGTGAACGTGAACCCGAGACCGTAGCGCTTCTCGCGCTTGGTCAGGCCGGGCACCACGAATGCCCACATCTGGTACAGCCAGACGGGGCTGGCCACGATCAGGCCCAGGTAGAAGGCGAGTTTGATCTTGAGGTTCAGGAATCCGAGGACGTCACCCGAGTTGATCGAGGTGCTGTTGTTGCCCCGCTCCTTGGCGATCTCTTTGAGCGGCTCGATCAGGTAGTTGAGCACCTGGTCCCCGAGATACCAGCCGAGCACCGCGCCGAGCGTGATCGCCAGCAGGCTGATGGTCAGCCGGCGGCGCAACTCCTGCAGGTGGGCGCGCAGGGGCATCCGCCCCTCGGGGTTCTTCGGTTTGCGGCGCGGCACGGTCACGGCCATACGTCTGCGGCTTCCGGGCCGGTCGGGTCAGGGCCTGTCAGGGCTGCGGCCGGGGTTCAGGCGTCGCGGTGCGCGTCGGCCTGCTCCGGGCGGGTGGCCGAGGTGGCTGAGTGGTCGGTGTTGTCGGTGTTGTTCACGACGCGGCCTTCGACCGGTGCATCCGTGTTGGCGGGCTTCTTGCCGGCCGAGGGGTTGTCGTCCTTCATCTGCTGCATCTCGGACTTGAAGATGCGCAGGGAACGACCCAGGCTGCGAGAGGCGTCGGGCAACCGGCGGCTGCCGAAGAGCACGATCACGACGATCGCGACGATCAGCAGGTGCGACGGCTCACGAAGGAAGCCCATGGTTTCGTTCCTCTCGGTCTACCGGGCGGACGCCAGGCGCCGTAGCCCGCTGCCGACCCGGTCGGGTCCCGGCCATCGTACGACCTTCTGCACGAAGCGGAAGTCGCTCAGGCCCGCTTGTCACCCTGTGAACGACGGCGGGCCAGGAATCGCTCCTGGCGCAGCTTGCTCGGGCTCTCGAACACGGCGGGCTCGGCCTGGCGTTCGGCCAGCTCCTGCAGCTGGTCGTTCAGCAGGGTCAACCGCTCCCCCGCCTCGCCCAGCGCGGTGAGCAGCGCGGTGGCCTTGCGCCACAGCGACCGGCCGATCAGGAAGAACAGCACGGCCGTCGCGGCGAGCAGGACGAGCCACACCGTCACCCAGATCGCGACCTCGAGCATCCCCCGAGGCTACCCGCCGAAAACAAGATCACCGCATCGACGTCGTTCCGCCGGGTTGGACCCGCCGGAACGCCGCGATTGCGGTGATCTTGGAAAGTCGTGCTCAGGCAGCGGTCTCGGGCGTGGAGGTCCGCGGCCGCGCGCTGGTGGTGGCCGCAGCCGCCGCCAGCATGTCCGCCTGCTCCAGCCAGAGCGCGAAGTCGAGCACGTCGTCGTAGTTCAGCGCTGCGCCGTCGTGCTCCTCCAGAGCCTCGGCCGGCACGTTCCACGGTTCCGCCACCACTCCGCCGGAGATCAGCAGGGCCACGACGTCCCGGCCCGCAGGCTTGCGGACCTCCTCGTGGCACGCGGTGCAGACGAACGCGTAGTACGACCACGTCTTCACCGAGCAGACGACGAGTCGCACCTGCTGCGGGGTCAGTTCCACATCACCGCAACTTGGGCACGACGCCTTAATCGTCGTCATCGCCGATCCACCTCCATGCAGAGCCACCATTCACCGTCGACCAGTTCATCGGCCGCGCTCAGTGACTCCTTAAGCACCGACGGTAGCCCCTAGGCCGTCATAGTGACATCGGCTTTCGAACCTTGCCCCTCACCTGCAGCGGCGTGTCGCCCCGACCGGCGGCCAAGATCGTGCGAACGGTCGCCGCGGGGTCGGGCAGCCGGACGAGAGACGTGGATTTTGCTCCCGCTATAGGCGTTTTCGCGCTACACCGGCGTCAGGTGGCGTCAGTAACTGGCCAGCGCCTCGCGGGCCGCCTGGGCGGTACCCGTGACCAGCTCCGGGGGCGAGACGACCCGCCCGGCACCCCCGAGCCGCAGCACCAGCCGCGGCACGAACGCCCGCGTCGCCACGCGCAGCGTGATCCGCAGGCCACCGTCGGCCAACTCCTCCGTGCTCTCCACCGGGTAGTACTCGGCCACCCAGCGACCGCGCGGGTCCACCTCCAGGGTCACCTGCAGGTCGTCCGGGGAGGCTGTGAAGAGGGCCGCGTCGTCCTCCCGCGACTTGGCCTGCGGCGGCGGCGTCCCGTCGACGTCCAGCAGCTGCGCCGAGGCGACCCGGTCGACCCGGAACAGCCGCACGGCCTCGGCCCGGTGACACCACGCCTCCAGGTACCAGCGGCCGTCAACGCTGAGCACCCGCATCAGGTCGACGTCCCGTTCGGTCACCTCGTCCCGGTTCGGGACGACGTAGCGCAGGTGCAGCCGCCGGCGGGCGGCCAGCGCCTCGCGGGCGGTGCGCAGCACCCCCTCCTCCGCTCCGCCCGACAGGTCGACGGCGAGCCGGGCGGCGGCCGGGGCGGCGTCCTGCGCGGCCGCCGTCAGCTTCGCCAGGGCCGACTCCACCGCGGAAAGCTGCGTGGAACCGTCCGTTTCACGTGATTCATCACCCGAGGTGACCGCCGCGTCACCGGCCAGCCCGGGCACGTCGGCGAGCGTCCGCAACCCGGCGATCAGGGCCACCGCCTCGTCCGGCTCCAGCCGCAGCGGCCGGGCGATCGGGTCCGCGTTGCCCAGGTAGACCTGGCCGGAGTCCCACTCGGCCTCGATCAGGTCGTCCGGCATGTGGCCCGGGGTCCCGCACACGAAGAGCAGCTCCAGGTCCTTGACCAGCTGCTCCTCGCTGATCCCGAACCGCTGCGCGGCCTCGGCCAGCTCCACGCCCTGCCGGTTCACCAGCCAGGGCACCATGGCCAGCAGCCGGGAGAGGCGTTGAGTCGCGGCGACGGTCACCTGATCATCCTCACGGGACCACCAACTCCTCGCCGGGCCCGGATGCTTCCCCGGGCAGCTCCCCCGTGAGGTCCACCGCCGTGTCGGGCGCCCCGGCCTGCACGTCGAGCGCCGCCCGCAGCCGGCGCACCACGCCGTCCCGCACGTCCGCCGGGGCCAGCGCGACGACGTCCGGGCCGTACCCGGCCAACTCGTCGGCGAGGCTGCCGACGTCCCCCACCCGCACGTCCACCTCGTCCCAGCCGTCCGCGACAGCACTGCGCACGCCCAGCGCCCGGCGCCGCAGCCCGGCACCGTGGCCCACGCGGACCCGGACGGTCGCCGTCCGCTCGTCCTGGGCCCGCTGGCCGCCGAGCAGGAGCCGCGGATCGAGGTCGTGTTCGTCGGGCACCGTGTACGAGCCGGGCCGGCCGGTGCGCCGGACCTTCCCCTCCACCCGCGACAGCCGGAACACCCGCGAATCGTCCCGGTCGAGGTCGAACCCGATCAGGTACCAGCGGCCACCGCGGCTGGCCACCATCCACGGCTGGACGTGCCGCAGCGAGGCCTCCCCCGACGGCTTCCGGTAGGTGAACTCGACCGGCTGCCGGTCGCGGGTGGCGGCGTAGAGCGGCTCGAAGGCCGGCTCGGCCGTGCGCACGCGCGGTTCGAGCCCGGCCGGCGCCACGTCCTCGGTCTCGACGCCCATCGAGGTCAGCTTCACCAGGGCGCGGGCGGCCGGCCCGGCCAGGGACGCCTGCTGCCAGACCCGGCTGGCCAGGCCGACGACGGCCAGTTCCTCCCGGGTCAGGTGCACGGGCGGCAGCGCGTAGGCCTCGCGGTCGATGCGGTAGCCGACCTCGTCCTCGAAGGCGGAGGACGAGGCGCCGGTCACGACGGGGATGCCGAGCTCGCGCAGGTCTTCCTTGTCGCGCTCGAACATCCGGTCGAAGGCCTCGGCCGACTCGCAGTCGGCGTACTGGGGCACCGCGGCGCGGATCTGCTCCTTGGTCAGCCAGCGCCGGGTCGCGAGCAGGCAGATGACCAGGTTCAGCAGGCGTTCGGTTCGACGCGCGGACATCGGGGCCACGCTATCCCAGGTAGCCTCGCCGCGTGATCCAGTGGCGCGAGGCGCGGGTACGTTCCCTCGGCCGGGAGTGGCAGGTCGGGCCGGGCTCCGCGCTCGAGCTCGAGGTGGATCTGCTCGGACCGCACGGCGGCGGTTCGGCGCGCGCCCTCGCCTATCCGGGGCTGGTGGGTCGCCCGGAGCCCGGCGACCGCGTGCTGCTGAACACCACGGCCCTGGAACGCGGACTCGGGACGGGCGGCTACGCGCTCGTGATCGCCGTCCCCGACCGGCTCCCGCAGGCCGGCCCGACCGGCCCCGGACACCTGGTGAAGGCCCGGTACACGCCGCAGCAGGCCATGGTGCTGGGGGTCGACGAGCAGGAGTCGCCGCACCACGACGTGCTGGCCGGCGCCGACGACCTCGACGGCCTGCCGGTGGTGGTCGCCGACCTGCACAGCGCCGTACCGGCCGTCGTGGCCGGGATGCGCGCCGTCCGCCCCAACGCCCGCGTCGCCTACGTGTACACGGACGGCGGCGCCCTGCCGGCCTGGTTCTCCCGCACGGTCGCCGGGCTGCGCGCGGCCGGCTGGCTGGACTCGTGCCTCACGGCCGGCCAGGCGTACGGCGGCGACCTGGAGGCGGTCAGTCTGCACAGCGCGCTGCTGGCGGCCCGGCACGTGGTCGGCGCCGACCTGGCGATCGTCGCGCAGGGCCCGGGAAACCTGGGAAGCGGTACGCGGTGGGGGTTCTCGGGAGTCGCGGCGGGCGACGCGATCAACGCCGTCGCGGCCCTGAACGGCCGCCCGGTGGCCTCGCTACGGGTCAGCGGCGCCGACCCCCGCGAGCGGCACCGCGGCATCTCGCACCACTCGCTCACCGCCTACGGGCGGGTCGCGCTGGCCCCGGCGGACGTCGTCCTGCCCGAGCTGGCCGGGCACGCAGGCCTCGCCGAACTGGCCCGGCTGACGGAGGCGCAGGTCACGCAGCTGGTCGCCCCGCAGGGGCGGCACACCCTGGTCAGAGTGCCGGTCACCGGCCTCGCCACGGCCCTGGCGGCTTCACCGGTCGGCCTGTCGACCATGGGCCGGGGGCTGGACGACGACCCGGCCGCCTTCCTGGCGGTCGCCGCGGCCGGCGTCCACGCCGCCTACCTTCTCGCCGGGGCCGGGACGTAGGTCTCGCCCGGGGCGCGCGGGACCGGCAGGCGGGCCGGAGCCGCCGCCCGGTGTCGCGCCGCGCTCACCCGGGCCGGCCGTCGGAACGACACGTCCCGCAACCGGAGCGCGGGCGCCTCGACGTAGTGCCAGGACAGCCAGGCCAGGGCCGCGGTCACCCCGACCCCGGCCACGACGAACACGAGCGCCCCGGCGCCGCTGAGCCCGGCGACGGCGAGGACCTGGAAGACCGGCCAGTGGTAGACGTACACGCCGTAGGACAGGTCACCGGTCGACCCCCGGGGCCCGGCGCGGCGCAGCGTCGCGGCCGCCAGCACGAGGTAGGCGAGCGCCGGCCCCGCGACCGGGCGGTAGTCGCTCGTCAGCGCCAGGCCGCCCAGCGCCAGCAGGACGGCGAACAGCACCAGGGCCGGACGCACCGGGATCCGGTCGCCGAACCGGTGCCCGCAGGCCCCGAGCAGGAACATCAGCAGGAGGGCGGCAGCCTGGTCGTGCCCGACCGCCACGCCGACGAGCGGCAGAGCGGTCACAGTCCAGGCGAGCGCCAGGCCTGCGAGCAGCGGCCAGCGCCGCCGCCGTCCCAGGAAGGCCACGACACCCAGCACCAGATAGCAGCCGGCCTCGTAGAACAACGTCCACAACGAGCCGTTGAGCACGCCCGGGTACGGGACGTCGACCGGCAGCGCGGTCACGCCCCACTGCCGGATCAGGAGCCCGGCGTTGCGGACCAGGTACGCCCAGGACGAGTCGTCGCCGGTGAACACCGACGTCGCCGAGCGGCCCCGGAGGACGGCGAGGAGCGGGGCCACGACGAGCGCCGTCAACGCCAGGCAGACCCAGAACCCGGGCAGGATCCGCAATGCCCGGTGCCAGGCGTAACGCCCCAGGCCGGGGTTGCGGCTCAGACTGCGACAGAGCAGGAACCCGGACAGGACGAAGAAGCCGTCGACCGCCAGCCCGCCGACGTCCCGGCCGAGCAGCTCGAACGACCCACCGAAGCCGAGCACGGCCGCGTGCGCGAAGCAGACGAGCACCGCCAGGGTCAGCCGCAGGCCTACGAGGGTGCTGCGGGCCGCCTCGAAGCGGGACGACAGCGTGGACGGGGTGCTCGGTGTGGTGCCCGGGGCCGCATGCATCGTCGACCAGCCTGCCCGCCCGGGGCTGACGCGCGGCTGAGCCGACCTGAGTGTCACCTGAGTCGGCCCGGTCTCAGCGACCGGACCGACCCGGGTCAGCGGGCGTCGACCAGGTCGACGACGAAGATCAGGGTCTCGTTCGGGCCGATCGCCGACCCCGCGCCGCGGGCGCCGTAACCCAGGTGCGGCGGGATGACCAGCTTGCGGCGGCCGCCGATCTTCATGCCGGTGATGCCCTGGTCCCAGCCGGGGATGACCTGGCCGACGCCGAGCCGGAACGACAGCGGCTGACCGCGGTTCCAGGAGGCGTCGAACTCCTCACCGGTCGAGAACGCGACGCCGACGTAGTGCGCGGTCACGGTCTGGCCCGGGGTGGCCTCGCCGCCGTCCCCCTCGATCTCGTCGACGACGACCAGCTCGGCGGGCGGCTCGCCCTCCGGGAAGTCGATCTCGGGGCGGGTGCGCTCGGAACTCACGGGCGGTTCTCCTTAGAAGCGGGTAGGAGCGGGTAGGTCAGCTCGCGGCGTCGAGGATGTCGACGACGAAGACCAGCGTGTCGGTGCCCTTGATCTGGAGCTCCGGCTGTCCGGTGGCGCCGAATCCCTTGTCGGGCGGGACGACGACGAGCACCTGGCTGCCGACCGTCTGCCCGACCAGGCTGGCGTCGAAACCGGCGATCAGCTTGCCCTCGCCGACCACGTAGGTGAGCGCGGCGTCGTCCTTCTTCCACGAGTCGTAGAAGACCCTACCCGTCCCCCACACGACGCCCACGTTCTTGACGAAGATGGACTGGCCCTTCTTGACCGGCGCGCCCCGACCCTTGATCAGGACCTGGGTGACCAGCTTGGTGGGGGCCTTCTTGCCCTTCGGGATGGTGACCGTGGGGGCGCCGTCCTTGGCCAGCTTCACGGTCGGCAGCCCCGACTTGGGCTTCACCGCGTCGCCGGTGGCCCGTGACAGCACCGAGTGGGTGCCCTCGACGTCGATGACGAACACCAGGGTGTCCTTGGAGCCGATCCCGACCGAGGGCTGCCCCCCGACGCCGTAGGCGTCCTTGGGCGGGACGGCGATCAGCACCCGGGAGCCGACCGGCACCCCCGACAGGGCCGAGATCCAGCCCGCGAGCGCGCTCGGACGCTTCAGCAGGAACTGGTTGCGGTCGCTGCGCCCGAAGGAGGTGTCGAACTCGACCCCGTCGGCGCCGTTGACGCCCACGTAGTCGACCTTCACCCGCTGGCCGGGGGCCACGAGGGCGCCCTTGCCCTGGCTGATCACCCGGCGCTCGGTCTTCTCGACCTGGAACGGGGCCGGCACCGTGACCGCGGGTCGCTCACCGACCTTGCCGGAGACCTGCACGGCGTCGAGGTCCGTGGTCACCTTGTCCGCCCCGGCGTCGGCGGTGCAGCCGGCCAGCAGGGTGGCGGCGACCAGAGCGCTCAGCAGGGCGAACAGCGAGCGGTTACGGGGTAGCACGCGCGCCACCCTAACGTGCACGCCTGGGAGCGCCTCACATGCTCTGGATGAGCCGTTCCACCCGCTCGTCGACGGCCCGGAACGGGTCCTTGCACAGGACCGTGCGCTGGGCCTGGTCGTTCAGCTTCAGGTGCACCCAGTCGACCGTGAAGTCCCGGCGTCGCTCCTGGGCCCGCCGGACGAAGTCGCCCCGCAGCTTGGCCCGGGTGGTCTGCGGCGGCACGGACGTCGCCTGGAACACCTCGATGTCGGCCGCGACCCGCTCGACCAGACCGCGGTTGGCCAGCAGGTAGTGCAGGCCGCGCTTGCGGTGGATGTCGTGGTAGGCGAGGTCGATCCGGGCGATCCGCGGCGAGCTCAGGGACAACCCGTGCTTGGCCCGGTAGCGCTCGATCAGCCGGTACTTGATCGCCCAGTCGATCTCCCGGTCGATCAGGCTCAGGTCGCCGGTGCCGACCGCGCGCAGGCCCCGCTCCCACAGGTCGAGGACCCGCTTGATGACGTCGGTGTGCAGGCCGCGCGAGTCGACGAAGTCCTTGGCGCGGTCGAGGTACTCCTGCTGGATCTCCAACGCGCTCGCCTCGCGGCCGTTGGCCAGGCGCACCTTGCGCCGCCCGGTCAGGTCGTGGCTGATCTCGCGGATGGCCCGGATCGGGTTCTCCAGCGTGTGGTCGCGCATCACGACGCCGGCCTCGATCATGCGCAGCACCAGGTCGGTGGCGCCGACCTTCAGCATGGTCGTGGTCTCGGACATGTTCGAGTCGCCGACGATGACGTGCAGCCGGCGGTAGCGCTCGGCGTCGGCGTGCGGTTCGTCGCGGGTGTTGATGATCGGGCGGGAGCGCGTCGTCGCGCTCGAGACGCCCTCCCAGATGTGGTCGGCCCGCTGGGACAGGCAGAACACGGCCCCGCGCGGGGTCTGCAGCACCTTCCCCGCGCCCACCACGACCTGGCGGGTGACCAGGAACGGGATCAGCACGTCGGACATCCGGCCGAACTCGCCGTGCCGCGACACCAGGTAGTTCTCGTGGCAGCCGTAGGAGTTGCCGGCGCTGTCGGTGTTGTTCTTGAACAGGAAGACGTCGCCCGCGATGCCCTCCTCGTGCAGCCGGCGCTCGGCATCCACCAGCAGGCCCTCGAGGATGCGCTCACCGGCCCGGTCGTGGACGACCAGCTGGCGCACGTCGTCGCACTCGGGGGTGGCGTACTCGGGGTGGCTGCCGACGTCCAGGTACAGGCGGGCGCCGTTGCGCAGGAAGACGTTGCTGGACCGGCCCCAGGACACGACCTTGCGGAACAGGTAGCGCGCGACCTCGTCGGGCGACAGCTTGCGCTGCCCCTCGAAGGCACACGTCACGCCATATTCCGTCTCCAGCCCGAAAATTCGGCGATCCATCCACTTACTGTAAGTGGACGGCTGCCCGATGGCACCTCCCCCAGCGGTACCCATTTCGCGCTCGCCCTAGCCTTCGGTGCCCGGGTGCCCGGGCTCCTGCTCGGGCTCCTGGGACGCCGGGTCGCCGGGCCCCGGGGCGGGCTGCGGGTCGACGGGCTGGTGGTCGACGCCGGTGAGGGTGTCGTGCCGGCCCGGGACCGTCTCGTCGGACGACGGAGCGTCCTGCGTCGGGTCGCTCTCGGTCAGCAGCGCCTCCAACAACGGCCCGACCAGGCGCCGGAACGCGCGCCGCGGCCGGTTCCGGTCGAGGATGGCCACCTCGAGCTGGTTGGCCTCGAGGGTGCGGGGGTCGCCGCCGTTCGGGTCGCGGGACAGCACCTCGACCGCCAGCCGCAGCGCCGCGGACAGCGACAGCCCCGCCGTCCACCGCTCCTGCAGCGCGGAGGTGATCTGGTCGGCCTGCCCGCCCATCGCGACGAAACCCTGCTCGTCGGCGACGGACCCGTCGTAGGTGAGCCGGTAGATCTGGTCGCCCTCGGGCGTCGTGCCGACCTCGGCGACGACGAGCTCGACCTCCATCGGCTTCGACTCCTGGGTGAACATCGCCCCCAGCTGCTGCGCGTAGGCGTTGGCCAGCCCGCGCGCCGTGACGTCGGCCCGGTCGTAGGAGTACCCGCGCAGGTCGGCGTAGCGGACGCCGGCCACCCGCAGGCTCTCGAACTCGTTGTACTTGCCGGCCGCGGCGAACCCGATGCGGTCGTAGATCTCGCTGATCTTGTGCAGGGCCCGCGAGTGGTTCTCCGCGACGAACGCGATGCCGTTGTCGTAGGCCAGGACGACGACCGGGCGGCCGCGCGCGATGTTGCGCCGGGCGTAGTCGGCCCGGTCCTTCATCTGCTGCTCGGGCGGGACGTAGAACGGCATGCTCATGCGGACTCACCCCCGCCCGTGCCGAGGCCCAGTCTGGACACCACGGCGGCGAGGTCGCCGTCCGGGATGCGGGCGTAGCCCTCGGCGGTGACGGTGGCCACGACGGGGTAGATGCCGCGCCCGGCGTCCGGACCGCCGGTGGCCGAGTCGTCGTCGGCGGCGTCGTAGAGCGCCTCGACGGCCACGTCGATCGCGCCCGCCGCGTCGAGGCCGGGGCGCCAGCGCTTCTTCAGCGACCCGCGCGCGAAGATCGACCCGGAGCCGACGCTGTGGTGCTGGTGCTCCTCGTAGCGCCCACCCGTCACGTCGTAGCTGAAGATGCGCCCGACGCCGCGCTCGAGGTCGTAACCCGCGAAGAGCGGGACGACGGCCAGGCCCTGCATGGCCATTCCCAGGTTGCCGCGCAGCATGCTCGACAGCTTGTTGGCCTTGCCCTCCAGCGACAGCAGCGTGCCCTCGATCTTCTCGTAGTGCTCGAGCTCGACCTGGAACAGCTTGACCAGCTCGATCGCCAGGCCCGCGGTGCCCGCGATGCCGACGGCCGAGTAGTCGTCGGCGGGGAACACCTTCTCGATCTCCCGGTGGGCGATCATGCTGCCCATCGTGGCGCGGCGGTCGCCCGCGAGGATCGCGCCGCCCTCGAACGTGACGGCGACGATCGTCGTCCCGTGCGGGACCGCCGGCACCGGGCCGGGCGGCAACATCGAACCGGAGACGCCGTGCTGCCCGCCGGGCAGCAGGTGGGCGGCGTGGGTGGTCAGGAAGTCGGTGAAGGACGACGTGCCGGGCGCCAGGAACTCGGAGGGCAGCCGGCCGGACGGGTTGGAGCTCACTGGCCACCCTTCTGGACGAAGCCCTTCACGAACTCCTCGGCGTTGTTCTCCAGCACCTCGTCGATCTCGTCGAGAATCGCGTCCACGTCCTCGTCGACCGTGCTCGACTGCGCGGCGGGGGCGGCGGCGGGCGGCGGGGCGTCGTCGGGCTCTTCCTCGTGGCGCGTGGTCCGCTGCTGTTCCTGACCGGCCATGGCCGCCTCCCTCTGTCTGGTGCTGCTGACTAGATCCTGACCCCTGGACCGGCTCCCGTCCAGCGACCAATCGTGACGATTGGATCAACGCGCTGTGATCGCGTCGACCAGATCCGCGGCCGTCGGCGAGTTGTTCAGCAGGGTCTCCACGTGCTCCTTGGTGCCCCGCCAGGGGTCGAGCGTGGGGACCCGCTGCAGCGCCCCGCGCCCGGGGATGTCGAAGATCACCGAGTCCCACGAGGCGGCGGCCACGTGCTCGCCGTAGCGGGACAGGCAGCGGCCCCGGAAGTAGGCCCGGGTGTCGGTGGGCGGTTCGTGGACCGCGGCCGAGATCTCCTCGTCGGTCAGGAGCCGCTCGACCTGACCACGCTGCTCGAGCCGGTGGTACAACCCCTTCTCCGGCCGCACGTCGGCCCACTGCAGGTCGATCAGCTGCAGCCGGGCAGCGTCCCAGGACAGCTGCTCGCGGTCCCGGAAACCTTCCAGCAGGCGGAGTTTCGCGACCCAGTCGATCTCCCGGGCGAGCAGCATCGGGTCCTGCTCGAGCCGGGTGAGCACCGACTCCCAGCGGCGCACGACCTCGGCCGTGCCGTCGTCCACGTCGGTCCCGTACCGGTCGGCCAGGAAGGCGTTCACCTGCTCCAGGTACATCCACTGCAACTGCAGCGCCGTGACGTCGCGCCCGTCGCGCAACCGCAGGGTGTGCTTCAGCGACGGGTCGTGGCTGACCTCGTGCAGCGCGTTCACGGGCTGCTCGACGGACAGGTCCGTGGTGAACCCGCCCTCCTCGATCAGCTCGAGAACCAGCGCTGTGGTGCCCATTTTCAGGAATCCGGCGACCTCGCACAGGTTCGCGTCGCCGATGATCACGTGCAGCCGGCGGTACCGGTCGGCGCTCGCGTGCGGCTCGTCGCGGGTGTTGATGATCGGCCGCTTGAGGGTGGTCTCGAGGCCGACCTCGACCTCGAAGAAGTCGGCCCGCTGGCTGACCTGGAACCCGACGCCGGAGCCGTCCTGGTTGGTGCCGACCCGCCCCGCCCCGCAGATCACCTGACGGGTGACGAAGAACGGGGTGAGGTACCGGACGACGTCCGCGAACGGGGTCTCCCGGCGCATCAGGTAGTTCTCGTGGGTGCCGTAGGAGGCGCCCTTGTTGTCGGTGTT
This sequence comes from Spongisporangium articulatum, assembly GCF_044465595.1. Lineage (NCBI taxonomy): Bacteria > Bacillati > Actinomycetota > Actinomycetes > Kineosporiales > Kineosporiaceae > Spongisporangium > Spongisporangium articulatum. The sequence continues at coordinate 341,905 of NZ_JBITLV010000006.1, forward strand.
GTTCTTGTAGAGGTTCACCGTGCCGAGGCCGGGGTTGGTCGCGATCCGCCGGGCCGCCTCGAGCATCACGCGCTCCCCCGCCTTGTCCCACAGGACGGCGTCGCGCGCGTTGGTCACCTCCGGCGAGGAGTACTCGGGGTGGGCGTGGTCGACGTACAGCCGCGCGCCGTTGGTCAGGATGACGTTGGCCAGGCCCGGGTCCTCGGGCGCGTCGGTCAGCTGGCTGGGGTGGGCGCCGTCCCGGCTGATCTCCCAGCCCCGCGCGTCACGCAGCGGCGCCTCGTCCTCGTAGTCCCACCTGGCCCGGCCGGCCCGGCTGCCGAGCGGGGCCGCGTAGGCGTTGACCACCTGGCTGGACATCATCATCGCGTTGGCCGCGGGGTCACCGGGCGCGGAAACCCCGTACTCCGTCTCGATCCCCATCACGCGCCGTGCCGTCATGCTCCTACCCTACGAGGCGCAGGTTTCGACGCGCTGCGAGGCGGCTATCCACCTATCGTGAGTGCTCAGCAGTCGCGACCCGGCGGAGTGTTGCTCGTGGACCACCACCGACATCGACAGCGGTTCAACTCGTACTCGGCCCTGGCCTGCTTCGGCGCCGACGCGGCCGTCGTCCTCCTGTTCGTGGCCCTCGGCCGGTACAGCCACGACGAGCGGCTCTCCCCCGGCGGCATGCTCGAGACCGGCTGGCCCTTCGCCGTCGGGCTGCTCGGCGGCTACGTGGCCGTCGTCTTCACCCGCTGGCCGGCGGTCTCGCTCGGCGCCGGGCTGATCTCCTCGGTCAAGCTGGTGATCGTGGCGATGGTGCTGCGGTACGGCATCGCGCGGGACGACGTCCCCCTTGCCTTCGTGGTGACCAGCACCGTGTTCCTCGTCGGGGCGATGGTCGGGTGGCGCGCGCTGGCCCTGCGCCAGGCCAACGGTGACTGGCCCACCCACCTGCGCACCGGCGTCCGGCAGCGCTCCAAGATCACCGCCTCGGTGCAGAGAATCCGAGCGAGACTCGGGATCAGCGCACCGAGACGGTGATCTTGAAGGGCTCACCAGGGGCCCGCCCTCGGGGAAGCCGGGATGGGGAAGGGCCTCAGAACCGGACGGGATCGCCGGGGAGTTCGAAGCCGGACAGCAGGCCGGTGTACGGCTTGCCCGGAGGCCTGGCGAACTCCCCCGTCGAGGCTCCACGCAAGCCCATCCGGGCCAGGGCCTCGACCATGACCACGGCGGCCGAGACACCGTCCACGACGGGCACCCCCACCGCGTCACTGATCCGAGCGCACAGGTCAGCCATTCCGGCGCAGCCCAGAACGATCGCATCGCACCCGTCGGAAAGCATTGCCGCCCGGCAGCTCTCGACGATGGTAGCGAAGGCGTCGGGGTCCGTCTCGAGCTCGAGTACCGGGATCTCGCAGGCGTGCACCCCGAGGCACACGCGTTCGAACCCGTAGGACAGGGCCAGGTCATGGGCTCGGCCGACGGTGCGCCCCAACGTCGTGACGACGCTGAAACCACGCCCCAGCATCGAGGCGGCGTGCATGGCCGCCTGCGCGATCCCGAGAACGGGTGCGGTGGCCAGCTCGCGGGCGGCGTCCAGTCCCGGGTCGCCGAAACAGGCGACGACGTAGCCGGCCACTCCCGCCCGTTCCCCCGCCTGGATCTCGGCGAGCAGGCCGGGAACGCTCAACGCCTCGTCGTAGTGGCTCTCGATGGATGCCGGGCCCATCGGGTTGCTCACCACCTCGAGCCGGGTGCCCGGGCCGGCGACGGCCCGGGCACTCCGCTCGATCGTGGCGGTCATCGACGCAGTGGTGTTCGGGTTGATGACCTTGAGGAGCATCGTCAGGCCTCGGTGGCCTCGGCCGTCGCCCCGACCTTCAGCGCCTCCTGCGTGGCCGAACCCTTCCGGGTGGCCAGGAGGTAGTACAGGCCGAAGCCGACGCCACAGCCGATGAACCAGCTCCAGTTGCTGATCCACTCCACGTGGTGGACGTTCGGCGGCACCAGCACCGAGGCGATCGAGATCGCCCCGGCGACGGCCGTGGCCCAGACGGCGTCGGGATTGAATCCGCCCTTGTACCAGTAGGCCCCGGCCTCGGACGTGGTGAAGAGGTCGTCGACGATGATCTTCTGGTCCCGGACGCGGTAGTAGTCGGCGATCAGCACCCCGAACAGCGGGCCGATGAGGGCCCCCAGGATGCTCAACGAGTACATGATCGCCTTCGGGTCGTCGTACCAGTTCCACGGCGTGAGCAGGACCGACCCGACGGCGGCGATCATGCCGCCGGCCCGCCAGCTGATCCGCTGCGGGTCGACGTTGGAGAAGTCGAACGCGGGCGAGATGAAGTTGGCCACGATGTTGATGCCGACCGTGGCGATGGCGAAGGTCAGAGCACCGAGCACGATGGCGAACGTGTTGTCGATCTTCGACACGGTCTCGACCGGGTCGGTGATGAGCTCGCCGAACACGGGGACGGTGGCCGAGGCGGTCAGGACCGTCAGGAGCGAGAAGAGCACGAAGTTGACCGGCAGGCCGAGGAAGTTGCCCTTCTTGACGGCGTCGAAACTCTTTCCGTAGCGGGAGAAGTCGCCGAAGTTGAGCATCGGCCCCGAGAAGTAGGAGACGACGACCGCGATCGCCGTCAGCATGGTCGTGAACACGTGGTAGCCCGTGAGCTGCTCCTCCGAGAGGTTCAGGCCGATGTGCCAGTCGGACTTGTAGAGCAGGTAGCCGCACAGGATGAACATGACGACGTAGACCGCCGGCCCGGCGAAGTCGATGAACTTCCGGATGGTGTCCATGCCGCGCCAGAAGAGCAGCGCCTGCAGCACCCAGAGCACCGCGTAGGTGCCCCAGCCGACCGTCGAGAGGCCGAGGAAGCCGTGCTCCGACGCGGTCGCCCAGTCAGCCAGACCGGGCCAGAACCGCAGCAGCACGATGTCGAGCGAGCCCGCCGCGAGGAAGGTCTGGACGCCGTACCAAGCGATGGCGATCGACCCACGGATGATCGCCGCGATGTTGGCGCCGTACACGCCGAACGGCGCCCGCGACACCACGGGATACGGGACTCCCGCCACCTGGCTGGGTTTCGCCACCAGGTTGCAGAAGAACTGGACGATCACGATGCCGACGATCAGGGCGATGAAGACCTGCCAGCTCGTCAGGCCGAGCGCGAACAGGCTGCCCGCGGTCAGGTAACCACCGACGCTGTGCACGTCGGACATCCAGAACGCGAAGATGTTGTAGGAACCCCATTTCTGCTCGGCGAGCGGGGCAAGGTCCTCGTTGGTGAGACGCGGGTCGTAGGTGTCCTTGATGACGCTGAGGCCCGCGGCGTGCGGGCCCTCCACCGCCACGGGGGCAGGCGTGACCACCTCTTCGGACATGACGAAACTCCTTATACGACAAGGGAAAGCGCGAGGTCAGAGAACGGCGGCTACCCGGGATGACGCCGCAGGAGTGCTCACTCAAAGGTAGGAAACTCCTGTTGCGTCCCGATATCGCGACGCATATATCCGCTACGGCACGCGTAACCCACGCGCAATGCACTGACGAACGGGGAGAGTCAGTCGACCAGCAGCCCGGCGTCGTCCGGCAGCCGCCCGATGACCCCTTCGAGCCGCTTGTGGTGCACGGCCGCGCAGTCGACCAGACGCTCGGCGTCCCCGCTCGCGAACGCCGCGAGCATCTCGGCGTGGTCCTCATGCAGCAGACGCCGGTCCTCGCCCGAGACGTACCGCATGGGCTGGAACGGTTCCGTCACGTTCCAGGCCGCCTCGAACATCCGCATCAGCCGCCGCATCCGGCACGGCCCGATCAACGCCAGGTGGAAGGCCCGGCTGTGCACGTGGTACGCCCGCGGGTCGGCCACAGCGATCGCCTCGGAGAGGGCACTGTGTGCTGCGGAGGCCACCCCTACATCGTCCGGGGTGGCCTCGAGGACCGCCGCTCTCAGGGCGGCACCCTCCAGAACACCCCGCACCACGTAGATCTCGCGCAGCTCGGCGCGGGTCAGCTGGGCGACGACGTAGCCGATGTTGGGCCGGTGCTGGACCAGGTTCTCGCCGACCAGCGTCTTGAGCGCCTCCCGGACCGGGATCGGGCTGACCCCCAGCAGCTGCGCGAGGTCGGTGACGGGGATCGGCGTCCCGGGCGGCGCCCCGCCGTCCAGGATGACCCGGCGCAGCTCCTCCAGTACGGCCGCGGGCGACCCGAGCCGGGGCCCCGCGGCGAGGCGGTCCAGCAGCACCGAACGGTGCCGCGGTGACCGCACCACTGCGTGGGCCCCGGTCTCGTCGCTTACAGGTACTGGCCGGTGTTGGCGACCGTGTCGATCGTCCGCCCCGGCTCGGTGCCCTGCTTGCCCTGGATGATCGTGCGGATGTAGACGATCCGCTCGCCCTTCTTGCCGCTGATCCGCGCCCAGTCGTCGGGGTTGGTCGTGTTCGGCAGGTCCTCGTTCTCCTTGAACTCGTCCACGCAGGCGGTGATCAGGTGGTCGAGCCGGATGCCCTTCTGGTTCAGGGTCAGCCAGTCCTTGATCGCAGCCTTCTTGGCCCGGTCGACGATGTTCTGGATCATCGCGCCCGAGTTGAAGTCCTTGAAGTAGAGGATCTCCTTGTCGCCGTTGGCGTACGTGACCTCGAGGAACTGGTTCTCCTCGGTCTCCGAGTACATCCGCTCGACGGTCCGCTGGATCATCTCCGTCACCGTGACCGACTTGGACCCGCCGTTGGCCGCGACGTCGTCCTCGTGCAACGGCAGGTCGTCGGTCAGGTACTTGGCGAAGATGTCCTTGGCCGACTCGGCGTCGGGCCGCTGGATCTTGATCTTCACGTCGAGCCGGCCTGGGCGCAGGATGGCCGGGTCGATCATGTCCTCACGGTTCGAGGCGCCGATCACGATGACGTTCTCGAGCCGTTCCACACCGTCGATCTCCGACAGCAACTGCGGCACGATCGTCGTCTCGACGTCGCTGGAGACCCCGGAACCGCGGGTGCGGAACAGCGAGTCCATCTCGTCGAAGAAGACCACCACGGGCGTGCCCTCGGACGCCTTCTCGCGGGCCCGGGCGAAGATCAGCCGGATGTGCCGCTCGGTCTCGCCGACGTACTTGTTGAGCAGCTCCGGGCCCTTGATGTTCAGGAAGTAGCTCTTGCTGTCCTTCACACCACGCAGTTCGGCGGCCTTCTGAGCCAGCGAGCGGGCCACGGCCTTGGCGATCAGCGTCTTGCCGCAGCCGGGCGGACCGTAGAGCAGGATGCCCTTCGGCGGCTTCAGCCCGTGCTCCTGGAACAGGTCGGGGTGCAGGAACGGCAGCTCGACGGCGTCGCGGATCTGGTCGATCTGCGGGCCCAGGCCACCGATGTCGGTGTACTGGATGTCGGGCACCTCCTCGAGGACGAGCTCCTCGACCTCGGCCCGGGGCACCTTCTCGTAGACGAAGCCGGTCCGCGGGTCCATCGTCAGCGCGTCGCCGACCCGGATCGGCTTGCCGCTGCCGTCCCCGGCGCGCAGGGCCTCGCCCAGGTGGACGACGCGCTCCTCGTCGGTGCGCCCGACGACCAGGGCGCGCTCGCCGTCCTCCAGGATCTCCTTCAGGACGACGATCTCGCCGACCTTCTCGTAGGCGCGGGTGCCGACGACGTTGAAGGCCTCGTTGAGCATGACCTCCTGGCCGACCTTCAGGTCGTCCACGGTGATCGAGGGGCTCACGGACACCCGCATCTTGCGGCCCGAGCTGATCACCTCGACGGTGCCCTCCTCGGCGCCGCCGAGGAAGACGCCGAAGGTGTTCGGCGGCTGGGCCAGCCGGTCGACCTCGGCCTTGAGCTGGATGATCTGCTCACGCGCGTCGCGCAGGGTGCCCGCGAGGCGCTCGTTCTGGGTGCTGAGCTGGGAGACCTGGGCCCGCAGGCGTTCGATCTCGTCCGACATGCCACCCGGGCCGCGGACGCTGCGCAGCCGGGACACCTCGTCCTGCAGCCGCGCGATCTCGCGGCGCAGGGCCACCTCGTCCAGCCGGCCCGGCTCCTCGAACCGGCTGCCGTCGCCGTACCTGTCGTCGTGACTGTCGTCGTGAGAAGTCATGGCGGTCACCTCCAGGGCGGCCCAGATGGGCAGGGTCGCTGTCCCGACACTAACTCGACACCCGCCGGTTGTCCCCGATGGGTGCTTCATTGCACGCGCGAGATGTATCTCTCCCCCGCGACCGGCCGGCCTCCACGACGGCAGGTACCCAGAAGCAATGCCCGGTAGGCGTTTACGTCACTCTCCCGACACCTTGCATCACCTTGGGTGGTGCAATAGTCACTTGCTGGCATCTAACAGGGCAAGGGGGTTCCGTCATTCCGTAGCCTGACCTGCGACGTTCTGGGCGCCTGCACCGGGTGCCATTCCCGACGCGGCGCCGGACGAGACCTGACGGCGCACCTGCCGGACCTTCTTCTCGGACACCGGCCGCTCCCCCAGATCGTCCTCGGACCACACCTCGGGCGTGTCGCCCTCCCCACCCGCCCAGCTGCCCCAGGCGTCGGCCACACCCGGTTCGCCCTCGGCGGAGGACTTGGCCGGGCGGCGGCGGCGCTGCGGCGGGGCCACGCCGTCGGCCAGCCGACGACTGGTGACCAGGAACCCGGTGTGCCCGACCATCCGGTGCTGCGGGCGGACGGCGAGACCCTCCAGGTGCCAGCCGCGCACCATCGACTCCCAGGCCTGGGGCTCCGTGAACCGGCCGTCGTCGCGCAACGCCTCGGCCACACGGGACAGCTGTGTAGCGGTCGCGACATAACAGATCACCACGCCGCCGGCGGCCAGCGCACCGGCCACGGCGTCGAGGCACTCCCAGGGCGCGAGCATGTCCAGCACGACCCGGTCGACGGACCCGTCGCGCTCCTCGATGTCCACCGCCAGGTCGCCGACGGTCACCTTCCAAGCCGGGTGCGGGGCACCGAAGAACGCCTCGATGTTGCCGCGGGCGATGTCGGCGAAGTCGGCCCGCCGCTCGTAGGAGTGCACGCTCCCGGCGTCCCCGACGGCCCGCAGCAGCGACATGGTCAGGGCTCCCGACCCGACGCCGGCCTCGATCACCCGCGCGCCGGGGAAGACGTCGGCCATGGCGATCACCTGGCCCGCGTCCTTCGGGTAGACCACGGCGGCGCCGCGCGGCATCGACAGCACGTAGTCGGCGAGCAGGGGGCGCAGCGCCAGGTAGTCGACGCCCGCGGTGTTGCGCACCACCCAGCCCTCCGGCCGCCCGATCAGCTCGTCGTGCCCGAACCGCCCGCGATGGGTGTGGAACTCCTTGCCGGGCTGCAGCGTGATGGTGTGCATCCGGCCCTTGGGATCGGTCAGCTGGACCTGGTCACCGATCTTGAAGGGGCCGCGCCGGTGGTCCGATCCGGTGGGTCCGACGGGGGTGCTCATACCGCTGCTCATACCGCTGCTCACGGCCGTGAGTCTGTCAGGTGGGCTCCGCGACGAAGCGCGCGACGTCGTCCCACTCCAGAACGCCGACCACGCGCTCGGCACCGTCCAGGACCGCGTAGCGGGGGGCGGGCACCGACTGCAGCCGGGCGATGAAAGCCGCGCCGGTCTCCCGGACGTCGAGCACCGCGCCCTCGACCAGGGCCTCGGCGACGGCCGCCGCACGCACCTGCTCGGCCTGCGCGGGCGGCACCTGGCCGGCCGCGCGCTCGTCGACCACGGCCGTCGGCCGGCCGTAGACGTCGAGCAGGACGACGGCGCGCGCCTGGTCGCGGGCCACGGCCAGCAGGGCGTCGGCCACGCTCGCGCCGGACGGTACGGAGACGGCGGGCCGCAGCAGCGTCCCCGGGTCGGCCCGCGCCGCCCGGCGTAACCAGGCGACACCGGCCAGGGCGGCGCCCGCCCCCTGCGCCAGCATCCCGGCGATCAGCAGCAGCCACACCGCGGACGGCAGCCGCAGCCGGTCGGCCAGGAGACCCCCGACGGCGACCACGGCCACGGTCAGCGCCACCCCCCGGCCCGCCCAGCCCGCCACGGTCGCGGCCCGCAACCGGTCGCCCGTGAGCCGCCAGACGAGGGCCTCGAGCACGCGCCCGCCGTCCAACGGAGCCCCCGGCAGCGCGTTGAACAGGGCCACGACGAGGTTCGCGTAGGCGGTGGCCACCAGCAGCAGGCGGGACACGTCACCGCGCTCGGTGGCCGCCACGAAGGGCCGGACGGCGAGCGCCAGCACCAGGTTGGCCACCGGGCCGGCCGCCGCCACCAGCGCAGCCCGCGCCGGGGTGCTGGAGTCCCGGGCGAAGGCGGTGTGCCCACCCCACAGGTCGAGCACGATGTGCGTGGCCGGGGTGCCGGTGAGCCGGGCCACGACCGCGTGCGCGAGTTCGTGCACGAGGACCGACAGCAGGAGCAGGACGGCGAAGGTCAGCGCCACCGCGTAGGCGCCGCCGGCCAGGCCGGTCGAGTTCCGCACCAGGGGCGCGAACAGCACGGTGATCACGAGCGCGACCAGGAGCCAGGACGGTTTCAGGTAGACCGGGACGCCGAGGAGCCGGCCGACGCGCACACCCTCACCCTGCTGGTGGGCGGGCGGCTGCGGGGTCGGCTCGGCCGGCCGCAGGAGCGGATCATCGGACATCAGGGCCGATGTTAAGGGTCGGCCCGTAGGCCCGTAATGGCCTTGCCCCCCGAGCCGGATTTGGAAAGGGTTTCAGGGTCGCCTCAGGGACACCCCGGAGGCGACGGCGGAACGACAACTGCTAGCGTCAACCCGCGGTTGACGCTAGTTGACCGTGGTGTCGGACGGCGGGGAGCAGACCCCGCCGAAGGTGAGGGGCGGAAGTGGCTGCGGTGGCAACGGACGTGATCGCCCAGGCGATCGACCTGCGCAAGATCTACGGGGAGGGCGACGCGCAGGTGCGGGCCCTCGACGGTGTGAGCGTCGACTTCGGCCGCGGTCAGATGACCGCGATCATGGGCCCCTCCGGGTCCGGCAAGTCGACCCTGATGCACTGCATGGCGGCCCTCGACAAGCCGACCTCGGGCGAGGTCGTGATCGACGGGACGACGGTCACCGGCCTGCGGGACAAGCCGCTGACGAAGCTGCGCCGCGACCGCGTCGGCTTCATCTTCCAGTCCTTCAACCTGGTCCCCACCCTGACGGCCGGGGAGAACATCACGCTGCCGCTGGACATCGCGGGCCGCAAGCCCGACCCGGACTGGTACGACCTGGTCATCGACACGGTCGGCCTACGAGACCGGTTGCGGCACAAGCCGAACGAGCTGTCCGGTGGGCAGCAGCAGCGGGTGGCCTGCGCCCGGGCCCTGGTCAGCAAGCCGGCCATCGTGTTCGCCGACGAGCCGACCGGCAACCTCGACTCCTCGGCCAGCGCGGGCATCCTGGAGTTCCTGCAGAAGTCGGTCCGCGAGTTCGACCAGTCGATCGTCATCGTCACGCACGACCCGATCGCGGCGGGCTACGCCGACCGCGTGCTCTTCCTGGCCGACGGCCGGATCGTCGACGAGATGCACGAGCCGACGGCCGACAAGGTGCTCGACCGGATGCGCGGCTTCGACGGCTCCGCCCGCCGGAGCTGATCGACGATGCTCAGGGTCACCCTGCGCGGCATCCGCGCCCACCTCGTCCGGTTCCTGCTCACCGCGTTCGCCGTCACCCTCGGCGTGGCGCTGGTGGCCGGCACCTTCGTCCTCACGGACAGCATCAACCAGACCTTCGACAAGCTCATCGACCAGGGCACCGAGGGCGTCGACGTCACCGTGCGCGGCCAGGAGGGAGCGGCCGGCAACGCCGGCGGTTCGTTCGACGCCGTGCGCCAGGGTTTGCCGCTCAGCCTGCAGTCCCGACTGGCGGCGCTGCCCGGCGTCCAGCGCGTCTCCCCCGACCTTCAGGGTTCCGCGGTCCTGGTCGGCAAGGACGGAACGCCGGTCCGCAACGGCGGCGCGCCCACGCTCGGCTTCCCCTTCACCGCCGACGACCCGGTCGTGCACATCGTCGAGGGCCGCGGGCCCGTCAACCGCACCGAGGTCGCCGTCGAGAAGACGACCCTGGAGAAGTCCGGTCTCCAGGTCGGCGACTCCACCCGCGCCCTCCTGGGCGGCACCCCGGGCCCGGTGAAGATCGTCGGCGAGGCCCAGTTCGACGCCGCCCTCGCCGGCGCCACGATGGTCCTCGTCGACCCGGCCACGGCCCGGGCCGAATGGGCGGCCGACGGCACCACGCCGTCGTTCTCCCTCACCGCGGCGGAAGGCGTCAGCGCCCAGCAGCTCAAGGCGACGGTGCTGAACGCCCACATTCCCGGTGCCGAGGTCGTGACGAGCGCGCAGGTGCGGGAGGAGACCCGCGACGCCATCCACAAGGCGCTGGGCTTCATCACCTACTTCCTGCTCATCTTCGCCCTGGTCAGCCTTCTGGTCGGCGCGTTCATCATCGCCAACACGTTCTCCATGCTCGTGGCCCAGCGCACGCGTGAACTGGCCCTGCTACGGGCCGTCGGCGCCTCCCGCGGCCAGGTGCTGCGGGTCGTGCTCGGCGAGGCCGTGGTGCTCGGGCTGTTCGGATCGGCGCTCGGGCTCGGCCTGGGCATCCTGCTGGGCCAGGGGCTGCAGGCTCTCTTCGCCACCCAGGGCCTCCAGACCGACGGCGCCCCGGTGCTGCCCCGCACGGTGATCGTCAGCGTGCTCGTCGGTGTGCTCGTGACCGTGCTGTCGGCCGTGCTGCCCGGGCTGCGGGCCTCAAGGGTCGCGCCGGTGGCGGCCCTGCGCGACGACGTCGCCGTGCCCGTGGGCGGCGTCCGGCGCCGCGGCATCATCGGCGGGGTCGTCCTCGTCGTCGCCCTGGCCCTCGCCGTGCCCGCCGTGCTGGCCGACCCGGTGAAGTGGCCGCTCGTCGGGCTGGGGGCTGCGCTGCTGGTGATCGGCTCTCTGGTGGCCGCCCCGGTGACCACGCGACCCATCGTGCGGATCATCGCGTGGCCCTTCACGGTACGTGGCGTGGTCGGCAAGCTGGCCCGGGAGAACGCGTTGCGCAACCCGCGGCGCACCGCCACCACGGCCAGCGCGCTGATGATCGGCCTGGCGCTGATGGGCGGGGTGTCGGTACTCGCGGCCTCGACCAAGGCCAGCGTGTCCGACCTGGTCTCCAGCCAACTCAAGGCCGACTACGTCCTCAACGGTGGGAACTCGATCTTCCCGCCCACGGTCGGCACGGCCGTGGCCGAACTGCCGGACGTGGCCCAGGTGGCGAACATCGGGTTCGTCACCAGCAAGATCGACGGCAAGGGGGCCTCGGCCATTGCCGCCGACCCGGCCAGTCTGCTGGCGACGGTGAAGATGGACGTCACCTCCGGCACCCTGGCGGCCGATTCGGCGCGCGACATCTTCGTGTCCAAATCGGCTGCACGGGATCGCGATTGGCGCGTGGGCCAGACCGTCAGCGGTGACATCGGCAGCCTCAACGGCCAGAAGCTGACGATCAAGGGCGTCTTCGCCGACAGTCAGGTGCTCAACGGCCCCCAGGTCATCTTCACCCGGGCGTTGTACCTGAAGGCCGTCCCGCAGTCGATGCAGGGTGACTACCTGCTGTACGTGAAGGCCAAGGACGGGGTCGACCCCGCCGCCCTGCGGACCGAACTGGTGGACGCCGTGAAGCCGTTCATCGTCGTCTCCGTCCAGGACGCGGACGAGTTCACCAGCTCCCAGGCCGACCAGGTCAACCAGATCCTGGGCATCCTGTACGGCCTGCTGGCCCTGAGCGTCATCATCGCGATCCTGGGCATCGTGAACACGTTGGCCCTGTCGGTGTTCGAACGGACCCGGGAGATCGGTCTGCTGCGGGCCGTCGGCCTCAACCGGCCCCAGCTACGCCGGATGATCACGGTCGAGTCGATCAGCACCGCGGTCTTCGGCGCCGTCCTGGGACTCGCTCTCGGTCTGACCTTCGGCCTGCTGGTCCAGCACGGGCTGCGCACGCAGGGGCTGGAGTCCCTGGCGATCCCGTGGGGCACCTTGATCGGCGTACTGATCGCCGCGGCCGTCGCCGGCGTCGTGGCGGCGATCCTGCCGGCCTGGCGGGCCGTGCGGCTCGACGTCCTGCGAGCCATCACGACGGAGTAGGTCAGCAGCGGGTCTGAGCGACATCCCCGTGGGGGTCACCGGATCGTGAGCCTTCGGTCACGACCGGGTGGCCTCCGCGGGGGTCGGCCGGGCTAGGCTGAGGCCTGCTTGAGTCGTCACCGACTGACCACGGTGGCGGCCGGGGCCGAAGGAGGGTCGTGGTGGACGACGCCCGGTACCGGGTCGAGGAGCTGGCACGCGAGACGGACATCAGCGTCCGGAACATCCGCGAGTACCAGGACCGTGGCCTCCTACCGCCTCCCGAGCGTGACGGCCGGGTGGCCATCTACACCGACGAGCACGCCGTCCGGCTGCGCCTGATCGACCGCCTCCTGCGCCGCGGCTACACCCTCGCCGTGATCAAGGACCTCCTCGAGGCCTTCGCCCAGGGCCGCGACCTGCACGACGTCCTCGGGCTGGAGGAGGTCGTCAGCCGCCCCTGGACGGAGGAGACCCCCACCCGGATGACCCTGCTGGAGCTGCGCCGCCTCTTCGGCTGGCAGCTCACCCCGGCGATCATCCGCCGCTGCGTGCGGCTCAACATCCTCGAACCGCACGGCCTGCGCGCCTTCATCGTGCCGAGCCCGGGGCTGATCCGGGCCGGGTCCGACCTGGTCAAGGCCGGCATCCCGCTGCGGACCGTGATCGACGTGATCGAGCACGTGCAGGAAGAGTTCGACCTGCCGGCCGAGCGCCTCGTCCAGATGGTGTTCTCGCACGTCATCCCCGCCGACATCGAGGGCGGGCTGCCGGTCGGTGAGGAACTGCGTCAGCTCAGCGACATCATCGCCACGCTGCGGCCGCACGCGCAGGCCGCTGCGCACGCCCTGTTCGCGCAGTCCCTGACCCGGGCCGTGAACACGGCGTTCGAGCAGGTCACGACCCGGGCCGTGGGTCAGGAGCAGAAGGACGCGCAGCTCGAGGGCGACACGATCGCCTGACGCGCCCGCCCGACGAGGTCAGTGCTTGGGGCGCTCCGACGTGCCGACCGTCTTCTCGTCGCCGGCGACTTCGTGCCCGGTGTCCATGGTGGTCTTGACGGCCTGCCCGACCCGCTGGTCCTCCCAGACCCGTTCGTCGGGCTGCCAGAAGCGCATGACGAACGACAGCAGCGGGATCAGCGCGATGGCCACCCAGTAGTTCCAGACCCCCAGGTCCTGCTGCCACTGCCAGTCCACCAGCGTGTAGGTCAGCAGGATGACGGCCATCGTGAGGATGCCCAGGAACATGATGGCCCCGAACCAGGTCGGGGACGCCGGGCGCACCTGGGCGTGGAGGTAGCGCACGCCGGGTGGATGCTCCTCCACCACCGGCTCCGGGGTGTGGGCCCCGGCGTACTTCGCGTGGTCCTCCATGCCGGCCGCCGAGGCCCGCCCGTGCGGGTCGTCCTCGTGGGCGTCGGTCAGTCGCGCGTCGGTCGCCATCGGCCTCGCTCCTGGTATCTCTCGGATCTGTTGTCCGGGTCACACCGCTGGTGTACCGTCCAGATCGTTCCATCAAGCGGTGGAATCGTCCAGAGCAAAGCATCGCAGAGGCGAGGAGGCCCTGATGAGCGCCGCTGCCGGATTCCTGTCCGACGCCCGTGCCCGCGCGTGGCGTGACACCAAGCGTTTCATGTGGCCGTCGGCCCTGTTCGTGCCGGTCCTCCCCTACGTGGGTTACGGCATCGCCAGTCACTCGGGCCGCGGGATCTTCTGGTACCTGACGCCGGCCATCGTGTTCATCCTCATCCCGGTCATCGACGGCTTCGTCGGGGACGACGGCGGCAACCCGCCCGAGGAGCTCGTGGCGGCACTGCAGGAGGACCGCTACTACCGCTGGATGACGTTCCTCTACCTGCCGCTGCAGTACGGCGGGCTGGTGCTCGGCACCTGGGTCTTCGTGCAGCCCGAGACCACCTGGTTCGCGCGGGTGGGGATCATCCTGTCCTGCGGCACGGTCAGCGGCATCGCCATCAACACCGCCCACGAACTCGGCCACAAGCGCGAGGACCTGGAGCGCTGGCTGTCCAAGATCGCGCTGGCCGCCTCCTGGTACGGCCACTTCTACGTCGAGCACAACCGCGGCCACCACGTCCGCGTCGCCACCGTCGAGGACCCGGCCAGCGCCCGCATGGGCGAGAGCTTCTACGCCTTCTGGCCCCGCACCGTGTGGGGCAGCCTCCGCTCCGCCGTCAGCCTCGAGTGGAAGCGGTTCCGGCTGCGCGGGCGTAACCCCTGGACGATCAAGAACGACGTCCTCAACGCCTGGCTGATGAGCCTCGTGCTCTACGCCGTCCTCGTCGGCTTCTTCGGCCCCCTGGCCCTGGTCTTCCTCATCCCCCAGTCCATCATCGGGTTCTCCCTGCTGGAGGTCGTCAACTACCTCGAGCACTACGGCCTGCTGCGCAAGAAGAACGAGGCCGGCCGCTACGAGAAGGTCAACCCGCTGCACAGCTGGAACAGCAACCGGCTGGCCACCAACCTGTTCCTCTACGAACTGCAGCGCCACAGCGACCACCACGCCAACCCCACCCGCCGCTACCAGGTGCTGCGCCACTTCGACGAGAGCCCGCAGCTGCCGGCCGGTTATGCTCGGATGATCGTGTTCGCCCTGGTGCCGCCGCTGTGGTTCCACAGCATCAACCCGCTCGTCGTCCAGCACTACGGCGGCGACCTGACGCAGGCGAACATCCACCCGCGCAAGCGGGACAAGATCCTGGCCCGCTACGCAACGGCGGGCCCGGTGGCCGGTTCAGGCTCAGCAGCCTGAACCGGTCGGCCTCCGGAAGGGAGACCACCGGCCCCGTTTCGGTCAGGGGGCGGAGGTCGGTGGTACTCCCCCGGGCAGCAGCCCGGCCAGGCGTTGCGGCGTCCACCCGCTGAGGGTGTCCTCGACCGTGCGCAGCGGCCCCGGCTCGATCGGCACGATGTGGGCGACGGCCAGCACCGCCGCCCCGGCCGCCTCGGCCGAGGCCACCCCGGTGGGGCTGTCCTCGATCGCCACGCACTCCTCGACCGGCACGCCCAGGCGCGCGGCCGCCGTGAGATACGGCTCGGGGTGCGGCTTTCCGTGCGTGACGTCGTCTCCCGCCACGACCGTCGCGAAGGTCCCCGGCGGCAGCGCCTCGACCACGGCCTTGGCCAGGCGCTGGTAGGACATCGTCACCAGCGCGCACGGGACGTCGGCCGCGCGTAGCTGCCGCAGCAGGGCCTCAGCCCCCGGTCGCCACGGTACGTGCCCACGCACCCGCTCGATCACACCGTCCAGCAGCGTCTCGACGATCTCCTCGGGCGGCAGCGGCACCCCGCCGTGCTGCGCGATGTACTCCGCCGAGACGATCAGCGGGTTGCCGACGAGCGCGTGCGCGTGCGCGTCGGACCACGTTCCCCCGTACTTCTCGACCAGCGCGTACTCGCACTCGATCCAGTACGGCTCGGTGTCGACCAGGGTGCCGTCCATGTCCCACAGCACGGCTGACGGCAGGGTGGCGAGCGTGTCGGTCACGTGTTGAAGTACTTCGCTTCCGGGTGGTGGACGACGATCGCGTCGGTGGACTGCTCGGGGTGCAGCTGGAACTCCTCGGACAGCTCGACGCCGATCCGTTCCGGGCGCAGCAGCTCGACGATCTTGGCACGGTCCTCCAGGTCGGGGCAGGCCCCGTACCCGAGCGAGAACCGGGAGCCGCGGAACTTCAGCCGCAGGATCTCGTCGAGGTCGTCGCTGTCCTCGGCTGCGAAGCCGAGTTCGGCCCGGACGCGGGCGTGCCAGGTCTCGGCCAGCGCCTCGGCCAGCTGGACGGACAGGCCGTGCAGCTCCAGGTAGTCGCGGTAGGAGTTCTGCGCGAACAGGTCGGCGGTCACCTCGGAGACCCGGTTGCCCATGGTCACGACCTGGAACCCGACGACGTCGAGCTCACCGGAGTCCTTGGCCCGGAAGAAGTCGGCGAGGCACAGCCGCCGGCCGCGCTTCTGGCGCGGGAACGTGAAACGCAGCCGCTCGGTACCGGGCGTCCCGTCGGTGCCGTCGCCGTCGAAGTGGGCCACGACCAGGTCGTTGCCCTCCGACCAGCACGGGAAGTACCCGTACACGACAGCCGCTTCCAGCATGCCCTCGGTCTGCATCCGCTCCAGCCACATCCGCAGCCGGGGGCGGCCCTCGGTCTCGACCAGCTCCTCGTAGGAGGGCCCCTCGCCGGAGCGGGCGCCCTTCAGCCCCCACTGGCCCATGAACGTGGCCCGCTCGTCGAGGTAGCTGGCGTAGTCGGCCAGCTGGATGCCCTTGACCACCTTCGAACCCCAGAACGGCGGGGTCGGCACCGGGTTGTCGGTGGCGACGTCGGAGCGGGTGTCGGGCAGCTCCTCCTCCTCGACGGCGGCCTTCGCCCGGACCCGGCGCGGGCGCAGCTCCGGCAGGGCCGGACCGTCGGTGCCGCGACTGACCGCGACGAGCGCGTCCATCAGCCGCAGCCCCTCGAACGCGTCGCGGGCGTAGCGGACCTCACCCTCGTAGATCTCGGCCAGGTCCTGCTCGACGTAGCCCCGGGTCAGCGCGGCCCCGCCCAGCAGGACCGGGTACTTCGCGGCGATCCCCCGGGTGTTCAGCTCCTCGAGGTTCTCCTTCATGATCACGGTCGACTTGACCAGCAGGCCGGACATCCCGATCACGTCGGCCTCGTGTTCCTCGGCCGCCTCGAGGATGGCCGATACCGGCTGCTTGATGCCGATGTTCACGACCGTGTAGCCGTTGTTCGACAGGATGATGTCGACCAGGTTCTTGCCGATGTCGTGCACGTCGCCCTTGACCGTGGCCAGCACGATCGTGCCCTTGCCGGCGTCGCCCTCGACCTTCTCGATGTGCGGTTCCAGGTGCGCGACGGCGGCCTTCATCACCTCGGCGGACTGCAGCACGAACGGCAGCTGCATCTCGCCGCTGCCGAACAGGTCGCCGACCACCTTCATCCCGGCCAGGAGGTCGTCGTTGATGATCTCCAGCGCGCTCTGCCCGGCGGCCATCGCCTCGTCGAGGTCCGCGCCGAGCCCCTTGCCCTCACCGTCGATGATCCGCCGCTGCAGCCGCTCCGACAGCGGCAGGGCGGCCAGCTCGGCGGCGCGCCCGGCCCGCACGGAGGCCGCGTCGACGCCCTCGAACAGCTCCAGGAACCGCTGCAGCGGGTCGTACGTCGTGTTGCCCTCGGCGTCGAACGTGCGCCGGTCGTAGACCAGGTCGAGGGCGACCTGGCGCTGTTCCTCGGGGATCCGGGCCATCGGCATGATCCGGGCCGCGTGCACGATCGCCGAGTCCAGGCCGGCCTCGACCGCCTCGTGCAGGAACACCGAGTTCAACACGTAGCGGGCGGCCGGCGACAGCCCGAACGAGATGTTCGACAGACCGAGCGTGGTCTGCACGTCGGGGTAGCGGCGCTTGACCTCGCGGATCGCGTCGATCGTCGCGATCCCGTCGCGACGGGTCTCCTCCTGACCGGTCGCGATCGGGAAGGTCAGGCAGTCGAGGATGATGTCCTCGGTCCGCATCCCCCACTGCCCGGTCAGGGTCTCCACCAGCCGGACGGCGATCTCCACCTTCTTCTCGGCGGTGCGGGCCTGGCCCTCCTCGTCGATCGTCAGGGCCATCAGGGCCGCGCCGTGCTCCCGGACGAGCGGCATGATCCGCGCGTAGCGGGAGTCGGGGCCCTCGCCGTCCTCGAAGTTCACGGAGTTGACCACCGGGCGGCCGCCGCACAGCTCGAGCCCGGCCTGCAGCACCGCGGGTTCGGTCGAGTCGAGCACCAGGGGCAGGGTCGAGGCGGTGGCGAAGCGGGACACGACCTCGCGGGCGTCACCGGCGCCGTCGCGGCCCACGTAGTCGACGTTCACGTCGAGCAGGTGCGCCCCGTCCCGGGTCTGGCCGCGGGCGATGTCGACGCACTCCTCCCAGTTCTCGGCCAGCATCGCCTCGCGGAACGCCTTGGAGCCGTTGGCGTTCGTACGCTCGCCGATGGACAGGTACGACGTGTCCTGGCGGAACGGGACGTGCTGGTAGAGCGAGGCCACGCCGGGTTCGGGCTGCGGGTCGCGGGCCGTCAGTTCCCGGCCCCGCACCCGCTCCACGACCGCCTTCAGGTGCTCGGGCGTCGTCCCGCAGCAGCCGCCCACCAGCGACAGCCCGAACTCCCGGGTGAACGTGTCGTGCGCGTCGGCCAGCTCGCCCGGCGACAGCGGGTAGTAGGCGCCGTCCTTGGTCAGCACCGGCAGGCCGGCGTTCGGCATGCAGGACAGCGGGACCCGCGCGTGTCGCGCCAGGTGCCGCAGGTGCTCGCTCATCTCGGCCGGGCCGGTGGCGCAGTTCAGCCCGATCGCGTCGATGCCGAGCGCCTCCAACGCCGTCAGGGCCGCCCCGATCTCGCTGCCCAGCAGCAGCGTGCCGGTCGTCTCGACCGTGACCTGGACGATGAGCGGAACGGTGATCCCCTCCCGCCCCATCGCCAGCTTCGCCCCGGAGACCGCCGCCTTCGCCTGCAGCAGGTCCTGCGCGGTCTCGACCAGCAGCGCGTCGGCGCCGCCGCGGACCAGGCCGGTCACCTCCTGCGCGTAGGCGTCCTTCAGCGCCGCGTACGTGGTGTGCCCGAGCGACGGCAGCTTGGTGCCGGGCCCGATCGAGCCGATCACGAACCGCGGCTGCTGCGGGGTGCTCCAGGCGTCGGCGGCCTCCCGGGCGACCCGGGCACCGGCCTCGGCGAACTCCGTGATCCGGTCCTCGATGCCGTACTCGGCCAGGTTGGCCAGGTTGGCCCCGAAGGTGTTCGTCTCCACCGCGTCGACGCCGACGGCGAAGTAGGCGTCGTGGACCGAGCGGACGACGTCCGGCCGGGTCACGTTGAGCACCTCGTTGCAGCCCTCGTGCCCCTGGAAGTCCTCCAGGGTCGGCTCGGCGGCCTGCAGCATCGTGCCCATGCCGCCGTCCGCCACCACGACGCGGGTGGCCAGGGCCTGGGCGAACTGCTCTGAACGCTGGGTCATCGTCAGGAGATCTCGAATCCGTGTGAGGGTCACGTGTCGGGGAAGGCGGCAACAAGGATAGGCCGTCCGGTATGCCAGGCACCGGGCCCCGGTCACCGTAGGCTGGGGCGTGGCCGCCGACCGGCGGAGAAGAGGGAGAACCACGAGTGACTGAACAGCCCGAGGTCCCGGCGCTGCGCGACCCCGTCATGGTGGCCGCGTTCGAGGGCTGGAACGACGCCGGGGAGGCCGCCAGCGGTGCGGTCGCCCACCTGCGCGAGGTGTGGGACGCGCAGCCCGCGGGCGAGTTCGACCCCGAGGACTACCACGACTTCCAGGTCAGCCGCCCGACCGTCTCGATCGGCGAGGAGGGCCGCCGGAAGATCACCTGGCCGACCACCCGCCTGTACTGGGCCCGGCCGCCGGGCGCCAGCCGCGACGTGATCCTGGTCGCCGGCATCGAGCCGTCCATGCGCTGGCGGCAGTACACCCGGGAGCTGCTCGGCCACGCCGACCGGCTACGGGTGGGCACGCTGGTCACGCTGGGCGCCCTGCTGGCCGACGTCCCGCACACGCGTCCGATCCCGGTGACCAGCACGAGCGACGACGAGGACCTGATGCGTCGCCTGGCCCTGGAGCCGTCCCGCTACGAGGGCCCGACGGGCATCGTCGGGGTCGTCCAGGAGGCGGCCGGCACGCTCGGTCTGCCCTGCCTGTCGCTGTGGGCCGCCGTCCCGCACTACGTGGGCCAGTCGCCGTCCCCGAAGGCCACCCTGGCCCTGCTGCACCGGGTCGAGGAGATGCTCGAGGTGGCGATCCCGCTCGGCGAGCTCCCGGAGGACGCGCGGGCCTGGGAGACGGGGGTCGACCAGCTGGCCGAGGAGGACGCCGAGATCGCCGACTACGTGCGCCAGCTGGAGGAGGCCAAGGACACGGCCGACCTCCCCGAGGCGACCGGCGAGGCGATCGCACGCGAGTTCGAGCGCTACCTGCGTCGCCGCGGGGACGACGAGCCGCCGGGCAAGGCGGGCCCGGGCCGACTGCCCTAGGCGATCGGCCCGGCCCCGCCGTCGCCCGGCTGGTCGTGATCAGTTGGGGGGCTTAAGCGCGGCGTGGGCCGGCCACGCCCCTGAGGCATGACCGGCCCACGCATGCCCACCCCACGGAGGTGGACATCCGGCTCGGTGACGGGAGCACGCGACGAGGGCCTCCGGACGCCTCGCCCCGGCATCGCCATCGGGCCGGACACGCCCTCAGAGCCTGACAGCGAAATCAGCGCTGGTCAGCGGCGCCCCAGGCCAGCCCGTTGTCAGTTCCGGCCAGCTAGTCCGGGTCGAGGGCGTTCTGCCGCCGCCAGGCCTCCGGCGGCATCCCGGTCCAGCGCCGGAACGCCCGGCTGAAGCCCGTGACGTCGGCGTAGCCCAGGGAACGGGCGATCTGCGCGTGGGTGAGCCCCGCACGGAAGGCGCGGCGGACGTCGTCCAGCCGCTGCTCGTCCTGCAGGGACCGGAACGACGTGCCCTCGTCGGCCAGGTAGCGTCGCAGGCTGCGCGCCGAGACGGACAGCACGGCCGCGGCGGCGTCCAGCCCCGGCGCCCGGCCGTCGGCCAGCAACCCGCGCACGCGCGTCGTCCAGCTGGGACCCGCGGCCAGCAGGTCGACCTGGCGGCGGCACTCCTCGACCGTCTCCCGGTGCAGCCGCTCGTTGCGGGTCGGCAGGGGCCGGGCCAGCACCTCCCCGGCGATGACGATCCGGAACTGCCCGGCGTCCCACCGGATCGGGATCCCGGCCAGGCTCTCCAGGACCGCGGCGTCCGCGGAGCGCGGGAAGTCGACGCAGACCTCCTGCAGCGGCACCGGGACTCCGGTCAGCTGGCGACCGATCACGGCCATGGCGGCGGCAGCCCGCACGACGTAGAAGATGCGCAGTTCGCCGGGGGCCACCACGTTGCGCACGCTCAGGTGGACGTCCCTGCCGACCACCTCGGGCGTGATCAGCGTCAACGTCCGGGTCAGGGACATGAACGACAGCCCGGTCAGGATCCCCTGGCCGAGCGTGGCGCTGGACGAGATCGCCGTGCGCCAGGCCCCGAGGTCCGACAACGACGCCAGGTGGGTGCCGAGCCCGACCTCCACGCCGAGCGCCACCGGCCCGGGCCCGACCCGCTCGCGGCTGAGCCGCAGCAGCGAGCGCACCACGGCGAACTCGGCGGCCACCTGGATGGTCTCGGAGGCGTTGGGGAGGTCGTACGTGTGCAGGCCGGTACCGGCCAGGAGTTCGTCGTCGAAGAACCCGTGCCGGCGCCCGACGTTGATGATGTCGAGCAGCATCCCGGTGGCGGGCAGGGGCTTCGAACCCGCGGGGACGGTCATCCGGCCGGGGTCAGAACCGGACGCCGAGCAGGGCGTCCACCGCGCGGCTCAGGACGCCGGGAGCCCCCTCGACGGTGCCGCCGCGGGTCAGCTGCAGCTCGGCCCAGCGGTCCACGGCGGCGAGCGCCCCGGGCGCGGCCAGGTCGTCGGACAGGTGCTCGCGAACGCGCTGCAACGTCTCGTCGGGGGCGGGACCCGCGGCGCGGGCGAATGCGTCCCGCCAGCGGTCGAGGCGGGCCTGGGCGGCGGCCAGGACGTCGTCGGACCAGTCCCAGTCGGTGCGGTAGTGGTGGGCGAGGATGGCCAGCCGGATCGCCGCCGGGTCGACGCCGGCGGCCCGCAGCTTCGCGACGAACACCAGGTTGCCGCGCGACTTGCTCATCTTCTCGCCGTCGTAGCGGACCATCCCGGCGTGCGCGTACAGCCTGGCGAACGGCCACTTGCCGGTCAGCGAGTGGGCGTGCGAGGCGCTCATCTCGTGGTGCGGGAAGACCAGGTCGGACCCGCCGCCCTGCACGTCGAAGGCCATCCCGAGGTGCTCCAGCGCGATGGTCGAGCACTCGATGTGCCAGCCCGGCCGGCCGCGCCCCAGCCGCCCGCCGTCCCAGGAGGGCTCCCCGGTGCGTTCGACGCGCCACAGCAGCGGGTCGAGCGGCTGCCGCTTGCCGGCCCGGTCCGGGTCGCCGCCCCGTTCGGCGAACACCGGGCGCATGGCGGTCTCGTCGAGGCCGGACACGGACCCGAAGCGGCGGTCCGAGGTGACGTCGAAGTACACGTCCTGGGCGCCCTCGACGGCCGCGTCGGGGGTGGCCACCGGGTAGGCGGCGCCGGAGTCGACGAGCCGCTCGACGGCGTCCACCACCAGCGGTACGACCTCGGTGACGCCCAGGTACTCCTGGGGCGGCAGGACGCCGAGGGCGGCCATGTCGTCGACGAACCCGGCGATCTCGCGGGCCGCCAGGTCCTGCCACTCGACGCCCGTGGCGGTGGCCCGCTCCAGCAGCGGGTCGTCGACGTCGGTGATGTTCTGCACGTAGTGCACCGTGTGGCCGGCGTCGAGCCAGGCCCGGTACAGCAGGTCGAAGGCGACGTAGGTGGCGGCGTGCCCGAGGTGGGTGGCGTCGTAGGGGGTGATGCCGCAGACGTACATCCGGGCCTCGGGGCCCGCCGAGACGGGCAGCACGCGGCCCGAGGAGGTGTCGTGCAACCGCGGCGGCAACCCGGTTCCGGGCAGCGACGGGACGGAAGGGGCGGGCCACGGCTTCACGACGGGAGCCTAACCGCCGTGCGGGTCGAGTCTCGCCAGCAGGGCTCGCATCCCGGCCAGTTCGGCCGCCAGCGCCGAACGGCCCTGTCCGGTGATCGTCACCCAGGTCCGGGGGCGGCGGCCCTCGGTGTCCTTGCGTTGGCGCACCAGCCCGGCCTCGGCCAGGACGGCGAGGTGGCGGCCCAGGTTGCCGTCGGTCAGCCCGAGCGTGCTCTTGAGGAAGCCGAAGTCCGCCTCCCCCGCCTCGGCCAGGACGGCGAGCACGGCGAGCCGGGCCCGCTGGTGCACCACCTCCTCGAACCCGAGGGCCGGGTGGGCCGGGTGGGCCGGTTCAGTCTCCGGCACGGACGGCTCCCTCCCGCAGACGGGCGACGACGCCGAGCGCGACCGTCAGGAGGGCCAGGGTCAGCATGATCGCGTGGTGGTACCACCAGACGTAGTCGGCCTCGGGCAGCCGGTTGGTCAGCCAGTACGGGCCTTCCAGCACCCCCAGCAGCCCCACCGTCAGGGACCACACCGTCAGGGCGCGGACCTTCTCGGCCAGCCCGATGAGCAGCAACCCCGGTGCGGCGGCCAGGAACGGTCCACCGATGGACAGCACGATGGCCAGCGGCGGCAGCACCGCGAAGGTCACGGCGCCGGCGGCGGCCGCTCCGGCCGGGCGGGAGACGCCCATGCCCTGGCCGCGACGGGCCCGCCGGCGCAGCCACCAGAGCACCGTGAAGGCCAGCGGTACGACGACCCAGCCGACGATCTGAACCGGGGTCGACCCGAAGAAACCCGGGTCGTACAGGCCTTCCGACGGGCCGCTCGGGGCCAGCACCCGATCGGCCAGGAAGTCCTGGCCCTCCGCGATCGTCAGCCCCGCCCCGACCACGAGGAGCGGCACGGACGCCGCCCGCCGGGTCGCACGGACCCGCCCCTGCAGTGCCGTGAGGCTCGCGTAGTCGGCGAACGCCGTTCCCGCGTCGGTGCCGTCCATGGCCGTACCCCCTCGCATCATTTACTCTGCGGTGCAGAGTTCGTTGTGACGCTTACTCTGCATCACAGAGTGAACGCCACGCAAGAGGGTCGGTGACCGGAGTTCAGAACGGCGGCCAGGGGATCGCGGGCCAGTCCCCGGGCTGGCGGGGGTACCGGCCGCGCCGGACCAGCCGCCGGGCCCGCTCCGCCGTCCGGGCCACCTCGTCGGCGTCCAGCAACTCGCACAGGTCATCGAAAAGCCTTGTGTCACCGGCCAGATCGGTCTCGACCCGGGTGAGCCGCGCGAGCTCCTCGTCCCCCAGCGGGCGCCCCCGGAAACCCCACAGGACCGTGCGCAGCTTGTCGTCCAGGTTGAACGTGAGGCCGTGATCGACGCCGTAGAGGGCGCCGCCGGCGTGCCGCAGCACGTGCCCGCCCTTGCGGTCGGTGTTGTTGGCGACGGCGTCGAAGACGGCCATCCGGGCCAGTGTCGGGTCGTCGGCGTGGGCCAGGACGACGGGACGCCCGGCGGGGCCCTCGGCGTCCAGCACCCTCAACCAGCCCTCGGGCAGGCGGCCGGGCTCCACGATATCGATCAGCCCGCCGCCCGGTTCGGGGATCTCCTCGGGCTCGCCCACCCACCACTGGACGCTGCCGGGGCCGCTGGGGCCGTCGCGCAGGACGGTGGGCGGGACGACGTCCCAGCCGGCGGCCGCGCTGAGCCGGTAGGCGGCCACCTCCCGCCGGGCCAACGTCCGCGCCGGGAAGTCCCACAGCGGCCGCTCCCCCGCGACCGGCTTGTAGACGCACGGCACGGTCGCGCCGTCCAGGGTGACCGTGGCGTAGAGCGTGGCGTTGCTGGCGTCGGTGATCCGGCCGAGCACCTCCAGCCGCCCGAAGGCCAGCAGCTCGAGCAGCTCCGCCTGCCCGGGGGCCGGAGCCGGTCCCTCGCTCAGCGCCGGTACCCGTTCGCCCGCGGGCAGATGTGCCCCTCGGGGTCGAGCGGGTTGGCGCAGAACGGGCACGGCGGGCGACCGGCGGCCACCACGGCCAGGGCGCGCCTGGCGAACGCCCGGGCCACCGCCCCGCTCAGGCTGACCCGGAGCACCGCGCCCTCGGCATCGTCCTCGACGTCGGGCAGTTCGTCGTCGTCCTCGCCGGCCGGCCCGGCCTCGAAGCACTCGATGACGACCCGTTCGGTGTCACCGTCCCAGGCCAGGCTCATGGTGCCGACCCGGAACTCCTCCTCGATCGGGACGTCGAGGGGCCCGGAGTCCTCGTCGCCGACCGGGGCCAGGGCGGGCACGGGGGCCTCGCCGCCGGTGCGCCGCACGACCTCGTCGAGCAGTTCGTCGACCCGTTCGGCGAGCACCGAGACCTGCTGCTTCTCCAGCTGGACCGTCGTCAGCCGCCGGCCCGCGCGAGCCTGCAGGAAGAACGTGCGTGACCCGGGCTGACCCGTCGTCCCGGCGACGAACCGCTCGGGCGGGTCGTACTCGAACACCTCACGGGGCATGGACAGTGACCCTACGGCCTCACGTCGGCACCGTGCGAACCACCGTGCGAACCACCCACCACGGCGTCGGAGGAGGCCTCCGCATCATCCGTGGGCCCGTCCGCCGGCTCGCCCTTCGGCCGGGCCGGCGGGACGACGCCGCTCAGGTCGCCGCCGACGTCGTTGACCCGCAGCGCGAACGGTCGCAGCCGGGTGTACCGGACGACGGAGACCGAGCACGGGTCGGCGACCAGCCGCTGGAAGGCGTCGAGGTGCATGCCGAGCGCGTCGGCCAGGATCGACTTGATCACGTCCCCGTGCGAGACGGCCAGCCAGACCGCGTCGTCACCGTGTTCGGCGGCGATGCGGGCGTCGTGCTCGCGGATCGCGGTCACGGCGCGGGTCTGCATCTGCGGGATCGATTCGCCGTGCTCACCGGGGAAGGTCACCGCGCTGGCGTGGGCCTGCACGACCTTCCAGAGTGGTTCTTCGGCAAGCTCTTTCAGCGGCCGGCCGGTCCAGTCGCCGTACTTGCACTCGCCCAGCCGCTCGTCGGTGACGGGGCTCAGCGCGCCGTCGAGGGTCCGGGGATGCGCGTCGAGCAGCAGCTGGGCCGTCTCCTGGCAGCGCTGCAGCGGGCTGACGACGGCTGCGGCCAGGGGGACGGCGGCCAGCCGCTCGGCCAGGCCCTTCGCCTGCGTCCGGCCGGTCTCGTCGAGCCCGATGCCCGGGGTCCAGCCCGCGAGCAGCCCGGTGGCGTTGGCGTTCGTGCGCCCATGGCGGACGAGCAGGACGGTCGGCACACCCCCAGGGTAAGCCTCAGCCCGTGGCGGAGATGACCCCGGAGGCGACCAGGATGATCACTGCGATGCCGGCCCCGATCCGGTAGGGCACGAACGTGGTGATCGGATACTTGGCGACCAGCTTCAGCAGCCAGGCGATCGAGGCGTAGGCGACCACGAACGAGACGAGGGTGCCGACGGCGAGCTCGCCCCAGCCGACGACGTCCGTGTTGACGTCCTTCAGGGACAGCACGCCCGCACCCGTCAGGGCGGGGATGGCCAGGAAGAAGGACAGTCGGGTGGCGGCCACGCGGCTGGCCCCGAGCAGCAGGCCCGCGGAGATGGTGGCCCCCGAACGGGACACCCCCGGCACCAGGGCCACGCACTGGACCAGACCGATGATCAGGACCTGCTTCAGGGACAGGTCCTCCTCGCCGTACTTCTGCGCCGGGTTCCGCTCGGCCCAGACCAGGACCCCGCTCCACACGATCAGCGCGCCCGCGACCACCCAGAGGCTGCGCAGCGGCCCCGTGATCAGCGGCTCGGCGACCAGACCGACGACGGCGATCGGCAGCGACCCGGCGATCACGCACCAGGCGAACCGGTAGTCCGGCTCCTGCCGGGCCTCGGCACTGACCAGGCCCCGGAACCAGACGGCGGCCAGGCGCAGGATGTCCTGGCGGAAATACAGGAACGTGGCGACGATCGCACCGAACTGGATGATCGCCGTCAGCGCCGTCACCGACTTGTCGTCGACGGGCAGGTCGAGCAGGCCCTCGAAGACCGTCAGGTGGCCGGTGCTGGAGACCGGGAGGAACTCCGTCAGCCCCTCGACGACGCCGAGGACGACCGCGTCCACATAGCTGACCGTGCCGCTCACTCGGCCAACCCGCTCGCCTCGAGGATCTCGGCCATCCGCCGGACGTGGTCCAGGCGGGCCTCCAGGGTGGGCGCGAACGGGACGACGGACAGCGTCGTCACCCCGGCCTCGGCGAATGCGTGCATGCGGTCGCGGATCCGATCTGCCGGCCCGATCAGGCTGGTGGCGTCGATGAAGTCGCGCGGCACGGCCGCGGCGGCCTCGGCGTACTTCCGGGCGAGGTACAGGTCCTGCACCGTCGCAGCCTCGTCCTCGAACCCCATCCGGCAGGCGAGCGCGTTGTAGAAGTTCTGCTCGCGGCTGCCCATCCCGCCCACGTACAGCGCCGCGTAGGCGCGGATGCCGAGGGCGGCCTGGTCCAGGTCGTCGGCGATGGCGACCGGGACGGTGGGGACGACGTCGAATCCTGCCATCGGATCCTGAGCGCCGCCTGAAACCTTCTCGCGTCCGGTGCGCACGTGGGCCAGCGACACGTCGGCGTGCTCGGGCGAGAAGAAGATGGCCAGCCAGCCGTCGGCGATCTCGCCGGTCAGCTCGAGGTTCTTCGGCCCCACCGAGGCCAGGTAGACCGGGATCCGTTCGCGGACCGGATGCACGGTCAGCTTGATCGGTTTCCCGGCCCCGTCGGGCAGCGGCAGCGTCCAGTGCTCCCCCGCGTACTCCAGGCGCTCGCGGGCCAGCGCCTTGCGCACGATCTCCACGTACTCGCGGGTGCGGCTGAGCGGCTTCGCGAACCGGACGCCGTGCCAGCCCTCGCTGACCTGCGGGCCGGAGACCCCCAGCCCGAGCCGGAACCGGCCGCCGGACAACGAGTCCAGGGTCGCGGCGGTCATCGCGGTCATCGCCGGGGTGCGGGCCGGGATCTGCAGGACGGCGGCGCCCAGCCCGATCCGCTGCGTGTGCGCACCCACCCAGGACAACACCGTCGGGGCGTCCGAGCCGTAGGCCTCGGCCACCCAGACCGAGTCGTAGCCGAGCTTGTCGGCCTCCTGGGCGAGGACGAGGTTGTCGGCGTCGTTACCGGCGCCCCAGTAGCCGAGATTGAGACCCAGTCGCATGGCTGGCGACCCTACCGGTGCGGACCGGACGATCAACCGCGGACGGTGGGGGCCGCGTGGCAGTGGCCCGCGAGAGGCCCCACGACCAGTAGGTTGAGCCCTCATGGAGCAGCGGTACGTCGGCCGGACCGGGTTGCGTGTCTCCCGGCTCGGCCTGGGCACCCTCACCTGGGGCCGGGACACCCGCGAGGAGGAGGCCGGCGAGCAGCTGCGCGAGCTCCTGGAGGCCGGCGGCGACCTGGTCGACGTCGGCACCGGCTACGGCGACGGAGCCGCCGAGGAGGTCCTGGGCAAGCTGATCGGGCCACTCGCGCACCGCGACGAGCTGGTGATCAGCGCCAAGGCCGTGGTACCCAGCTACGCCACCGGGCCGGACCTGTCCCGCCGTTCGGTGATCGCCGCGCTCGACGCCACTCTGACCCGGCTCGGCGTGGACCACGTCGACCTCTGGACGGCGCCCGGCTGGTCCAGCCACGTCCCGCTGGCGGAGACGCTCTCGGCGCTGGAGACCGCCGTCCGCTCGGGCCGGGCCCGCTACGCCGGGCTGGCCAACGTGGACGGCTGGCAGGCCACCCTGGCCACCGCGACCGCCTCGGGAGGTGCGGTCCCCACGGGCGGCGCCGCGCCCGGCGTCCCGGTGGCCGTGCAGACCGAGTACTCGCTGCTGTGCCGGGGGCCCGAGCGCGAGTTGTTGCCGGCCGCGCGGCACCTGGGGCTGGGCGTGATCGGCTGGTCGCCGCTGGGGCGCGGGGTGTTGACCGGCAAGTACCGGGCGGGGACGCCGGCCGACAGCCGGGCCGCGTCACCGCACCTGGCCCGGTTCGTCCAGCCGTACCTGGAGCGCGGGCCGCGCCGCGTGGTGGACGCTCTCGTCACCGCGGCCGACGGGCTGGGCTGCGACCCGCTGGACGTCGCCCTCGGCTGGGTGCTGAACCGCCCGGGCGTCTCGGCCGTGCTGGTCGGGGCCCGGACGGCGGCTCAGTTCCGGGCGTCGCTGGCGGCCGAGGAGACCGAGCTGCCCGCCGAGATCGTCAACGCGCTGAACGAGATCTCGGCGCCGCCGAGCTGAGCTCGTCCTCGTGCGACTCGTGCGAGTCGTCGGCCGACGTCTCGTCCTCGTCGAGGTAGTCGTCCTCGTCGTCCGGTTCGTCGACGTCGTCCAGTTCGTCGAGCTCGTCCTCGATCTCGTCGTCGAGGTCGTCCTCGTCGAGGTCGTCCAGCTCGTCCTCGTCGTCGAGGTCCTCGTCGTCGAGGTCCTCGTCGTCCTCGTCGTCCTCGTCGTCGTCCTCGCGGGCGTCCGCCTCGTCGTCGAACAGGACCATCGGAGTGGCCTCGTCGTAGGCCTGGTAGAGGGAGTCGTCGTAGACCTCGAAGGCCGCGGCGAGCCGTTCGTAGGCCGTCACGACCGCCGGGTCGTCGTCCCCACGGCGGGCGGCCGCCGCTTCCAGGTGCGCCTCGAGGGCCGCGACCAACCGGTCGAGCGCAGCCCGGGGCTCCGTCGTCATGGCACGACCGTAGCGGTTCGTGATGACATGGAGACACTATGAGCGATCTGGAACGCGAACCGGCGCGTCGCGGGCAGCAGCCCCGCTCGGGCGCCGACTACGAGTACCGGCTCGTCGTGATGCCCCGGGGCACCACTCGGGCCGAGGCCCGGAAGGTCCTCACGGACCACGCCGAGTACGGCCGCTGGGAGCTGGCCCGCGTCCAACTGATGTTCGGCGGCGCCCGGAAGGTCTGGCTGCGCAGAAGGATCATCCGCGTGACCCGCAGCGCTTAGGACAGGTCCAGGAACCGGTCGAAGACCTTCACCCCGAACTTCAACGACTCCAGCGGCACGCGCTCGTCGACCCCGTGGAACATGCCGGGGAAGTCGAGGTCGGCCGGCAGCTGCAGCGGCACGAACCCGTACCCGTTGATCCCGATCTTCGCGAACGACTTGTTGTCCGTACCCGCCGACAGGCAGTACGGCAGGACGGTGGCGCCCGCGTCGGCCTCCAGCAGCGAACGCTGCATGGCCGAGACCAGCGGCCCGGAGAACGGCGACTCGACGGCGGCGTCGCGGTGCACCACCTCGAACCGCACGTGCGGGCCGGCCAGTTCGCGCAGGGTCTCCATCAGGTGCTCCTCGCGGCCCGGCAGGAAGCGGCAGTCGAGCAGCGCGGTCGCCGCGCCGGGGATGACGTTGTGCTTGTACCCGGCGTTCAGCACGGTCGGGTTCGACGTGTTGCGCACCGTCGACTCCAGCCAGCGGGCCGCAGTCCCGAACAACTCGGTCAACGCGTCGAGGTCGACGCCCTCCGTGCCGTCCTCGGCCCGGGTGATCAGCTCTCGCCCGGTCACGTCACGCACCCCGGTGAAGAACCCCTTCACGGAGACCGGCACCTCGACCGGCCATCGGTGCGCCCCGATCCGGCCGATCGCCTCGGCGAGCCGGGTGACGGCGTTCTCGGGGTTGATCTGCGAACCGTGCCCGGCCCGCCCGTCGGCGGTGAGTTTCAGCCAGGCGAGGCCCTTTTCGGCGGTCTGCAACAGGTAGGTGCGGCGGCCCAGCAGGTCGACGGAGAAGCCGCCGACCTCGCTGACCGCGTCGCTGACGCCCTCGAACAGGTCGCGGTGCTCGCGCACCAACCACTGCGCGCCGTAGCTGCCACCCGCCTCCTCGTCGGCCAGGAACGCGACCACCAGATCACGCGGCGGCTTGCGCCCCTGCCGGACCCGCTCGCGCACGATGGACAGCAGGATCGCGTCCATGTCCTTCATGTCGACGGCGCCGCGCCCCCACAGGCAGTCGTCGCGGATCTCCCCCGAGAACGGGTCGACCTGCCAGTCCGCGGCCTGCGCCGGGACGACGTCGAGATGCCCGTGCACGAGCAACGCCGGGCGGGACGGGTCCTCTCCTGCGACCCGGGTGACGACGCTGGTGCGCCCGGTCGCCCGTTCGAAGAGCTGGACGTCGAGCCCGACCTCGTCGAGCAGACCGGCCACGTGCTCGGCCGCCTTGCGCTCGCCGGGCCCCGAGTCGTCCCCGTAGTTGCTGGTGTCGATGCGCAGCAGGTCCTGGCAGATGGTGACGACCTCGTCGGTCGCCGGGGGCGCCGGACGGGGCGCGGGGACGTCGGCGGGGGTCGGCGCCGCAGGCCTTCTCATGCGATTTCCTCCCGAGCCGGAACACCCGGCCAGGTCCGCACCGGGTTGGGGCCACCGTAGTCGTGAACGGAGTCTGAAAGCGCGTCCGTGGCTTCCCACGACGTCTGTCAAGTGGCCTAAGCTGACACCGCTGGGCGGCACTGTCTTCCCCGTGGCGGTGCCGCCCAGTCTCACGACGACGGCTGGGTCTAGGGTTTCCGCCGTGAGTCCAGACCGCGGTGTCGCGCGTGCCGGGCGCGTCACAGCGTTCACCGCCGCCGCTCTCACCCTCGCAGCCACTGCCCACGTCGCCGCCGGCGGACATCTCGACCTCGTCCTGCTGCCCGTGCTGATCCCGCTCGTCGCGGCCCTCGTCGACGTGGCCGCGGCCCGGCGCCTGGGGCCCGTGGCCCTCCTGGCCCTGACCGGGGTGGTCCAACTGGGTTCCCACCTGGCCTTCATGGCCGGGGCGACAGCGCCCGGGTCCAGCATGAGCAGCATGCCGGGCATGCCCGGCATGGACATGCCCGTGTCGACCACGACCGCGCACACGATCGAGCACGCCGCCCACCGGTCAGCCGGTCACGACCTGGTCCTGCCGCTCGACGCGATGACGGCCACCCACGCCGTCGCCGCCGTCGCCCTGGCCCTCCTGCTGGCCCGCGGCGAGTCGGCGCTGTGGGCCCTGGCCGCGCACCTGGCCTGGACCTTCCGCCTCCCCCGCCTCCCGCGGCCGGTGCCGGTCGCCCCGCCGGCCGCTCCCGTCGTCCCGGCCCTGCGGGCGCCGCGCCCGCACCCCTTCCTGCGCACGGTCTCCAGGCGGGGCCCGCCCGGTGGGCCGCGCGCCGCCGTCCGCACGACCTGAACCCTCGGGTGGAGCGGATCGTCGGCGTGCCCGGATCACGTCACGACTTCCCTTACCCATCAGGAGTTCTCGCATGTCCCCACGCATCATCGGCACCGGCCTGCTCACGGCCGGTCTCGTCCTGGTCCCGGTCGCGGCCCAGGCCCACGTCCGGGTGATCCCGGAGTCCACCGCCGCGGAAGGCTTCTCCAAACTGACCTTCCGGGTACCCACCGAGTCGGCGACGGCCAGCACCGTCAAACTGACCGTCGACCTGCCGACGGCGACGCCGCTCTCCTTCGTCTCCGCGCAGCCCGTGCCGGGCTGGACGGTGAAGGTCACGGAGTCGAAGCTGGCCACCCCCGTCACGGTCGAGGGCACCACGCTGACCCGGGCGCCGTCGGAGGTGACCTGGACGGCCGAGAAGGGCCAGGGCGTGAAACCCGGCGAGTTCCAGGAGTTCTCGCTGTCGGCCGGCCCGCTGCCGGCAGCCGGGACCCAGCTGGCGTTCCCGGCCACGCAGACCTACTCCGACGGCACGGTCGCGCAGTGGGATCAGCCGCAGGCCGACGGGGCCGCGGAACCGGAGCACCCGGTGCCCGCCTTCACGGTCACAGCGGCTAGCGGCGACGGTCACGACGCCGCGGCGCCCGCCGCGGGCTCGTCGGGCTCGTCGGGCTCGTCGGGCTCGTCGGACGACGGGGGCGACGGTCTAGCGGTCGGTCTGGGGGCCGGCGGCCTGGCGGCGGGTCTCTTCGGCCTGGTGCTGGGCGTGGTGGCGTTACGCCGCTCGGGCCGGAAGGCCCAGCCGGGGAGTCAGGAGGCCTGATGCGTCTCGTCCGCCTCCTGCTGGCGGCGGGTCTCGCGGTGGGGACGCTGCTCGTCGGCGCCCCCACCGCGTCCGCGCACGCCACGCTGCTCGGCACCACTCCGGCCACCGGGTCCACGGTCGCGAAGGTGCCGGCCCAGGTCACGCTGCATTTCAACCAGCCCGTGCTCGGCATCGGCGCGACGGTGCTCGTCGTCGGCCCGGAAGGCGACGAGGAGTTAGGCAAGCCCGCCCTCGTCGACACGGACGTCACCGAGGCGATCCGGCCCGGCGCCCCGGCCGGCTCCTACTCCGTGGAGTGGCGGGTCACGTCGAACGACGGGCACCCGATCGGCGGGTCGTTCTTCTTCACCGCGACGAAGGCCGGCGGCGGGGACGGCACCGCGGCCCGCGCCCCGGCCGGGCAGCCGGAGCCGGCGGGGAGTTCGGTTGCCGCGCCGCAGGTCTCGACCGCCGGCGAGTCGGGCGGCCTGCCCCGCTGGGCGCTGTGGGCGCTCATCGCCGTCGGGGTCCTGGGCGTGGTCGGAGCGGCCGTCGTCTCGGTGTTGACGCTCCGGGACACGTAGGCCTACGGGGCGGTCGGCTGGTAGCCCCAGCCGATCCGCTCCGTGCCCACGACCGTGCCGTCGTCCTCGATCCGGCGGGTCACGTAGATGCTGAAGCCGCCGTTCTCGCGCGGGATCCGCGGGCCGGTCGTGGAGGTGACGGTGCGTTCACCGGTGTGCCCGTACAGGGCGACCGTCACCGACGTGGCGGTCGTGGCGGTGCGGATGACGACCGGGGTGTCGGTGGTGTTGGTGAAGATGTTCTGGATGGTGTCGTAGTCCAGCGTCGCCTCCCGACCGGGCGGGTACCGGGAGATGTACTGGCTGTGGGGCTGGTGCGCGTCGGATCTCAACCCGGCGAACCAGACGGCGTTGAACAGGGTCGTGGAGAACTGCGAGACGCCGCCGCCCACCTGCTCGACGTGCTCGCCGTCGGCGATCGCGGGCGCGTAGACGAAACCGTTCTGCGTGGTGCGGCGCCCGACCTTCTGGTTCAGGGAGAACTTCGCCCCCGGCGCCACGACCGTCCCGTCCACCAGCTCGGCCATCCGGTGGATGTTGGTCACCCGGGCCTGGCAGCACGGGTGCTCGGTGGTGAAGGTGCCGATGAGCTGGTCGACCCTCTCGGCCTGCGAGTCGTCGACCTTCGGCTCGGTCTCCCGCACCGCGACGGTCGCTGTGCCGGAACGTTTCTCGACCGCGGCCCGGACGGCGGAGAAGGCGGCACCGACGTCGACCGAGCGACCACCCTCGGCCGGTTCGTAGCTGACGTCGGCGTCGCGCGCGGTCCACGACGTCGTGCCCTTGTCCAGCAGCAGGGGCTTGGGCTTCGGGGTCTTCAGCTCCGCCTCGTGCGCCACACGCTGGTACCCCGCCAGCTGCTTGGTGAGTTCCGCACGGCCGGCCTGCGGGTCGACGTCCAGCACGGGTTCGACGTCGGTGCGGTGTCCGAGCAGCGCCCGCACGGGCGAGAAGAGGTCGCCCGCGCCCAGGTCGAGCAGCTTGTCCACCGTGGCGTCGACGTCGAGCCGGATGCCGATCGTGGCCGGGTCGACCTGCTCGGTGCCGATCGTGCCCACCGTCAGGGTGACCGTCTTCTCCACCGTGCCGCGCACCGCCCCCGCCACGGTGCGCCGCGCCTCGGCCTCGTCCATCCCCCCGACGTTCACCCCGGCCACCCGGGTGCCCGGCATGACCTCGCCGCGCAGGGCACTGAACGCCGCCGCCCCGCCGACGCCGAGCACCATCAGGAAGACGACCCCCGCCGCCGCCTGGACGGCCCGTCGACGGCGCCGGTGGCCCGCCGACTCGAAGAGCTCGGACTCGTGCGGTCCGTCGCCGACCGCGTCGTCCTCGGCCACCTCCAGCACGGCCTCGTCGAGATCTTCCTGCGGTTCATCCCCCGCCGGTTGGCCCTGCGGTTCCGGGTCGACGTCGGCGCTCATGATGTCCATGGTGCCGCATAGCTTGAATGCTCAAGCAGGCGGCGCTCCGGGCCGGGCCCAGGGGACCTTGGTCCCTGGCCGGTCGTGAACGGGGCGACCTAGCGTCTGCGGGTGCGCCTGTACTGGATCCCGCTCGGCGCCGGTGGCCACGTCGTGCGCCGCAGCGGGCTCCTCTACGAGGCGGCCGCGGCGGCCTGGGCGCGCCGGCCCCGGCAACCGCTGTTCCACACGGCCCTGACGGTGCCCGGCGGCGGCGCCGTCTACGCGGTGGAGCTCGCCCCGGCCTGGCAGGCACCCGGCCCGGGAGCCGAGGGGCCGGTCGGGTCACGGCTTCTCGGGCGCTCCTCCCTCTTCCGCTACCGGGTCCGCTGCGAGCCGGGCGGGACCATCCCCGACCTCGACTACGCGCGCGGCGGGCCAACCCTGCTCGAGGGGGCCGGCCTCGACGAGCGCGTGCTGCGCCTCGTCGCGGAACTCCCGCTGCTCACGTGGGGGCGCGACGAGTCGGGGGCCGGGGAGATGTGGAACAGCAACTCCGTCGTCTCGTGGCTGCTGACCCGGGCCGGGGTGGACACCGGCGTCCTGGGCCCACCGGACGACGGGCGCGCCGGGCTGGAGTGCCGGGATCACCGTGGCGCGGTCCGGGCCCCGAGCCTGAGACACCGAAGGCCGCCGTCCCGGAGCGGGACGGCGGCCTTCGACCAGGTGGAACTCAGACGGTCAGCGGCTCCTCAGCCGGCGCCTCCGAGGGCGGGGCCGGAGTGAGCAGCCGCTCGGCCATCGGCGCGAACAGCACGCCGATCGTGGCCCAGAGGATGACCTGCGCACCCACCGCGTAGAGCCGGAACGCGGCCAGCACGTCGGCCGGGAAGCCCGGGAACACGATCGTGCCGTCGGGCGCCGTCAAGGGCTGCGGCGTCTCGGTCGCGAAGTCCCCGAACGTCTCCCGGTTCACCGCCAGCTCCCCGAGGGACGGCAACGCGACCATGATCGCGCCCATCACCACGACGTAGGCGGCCCCGGCGATCAACGTCGCGTTCCAGGCGCCGTACCGGGCCGCCAGACGCTGACCCAGCCAGACCGCCGCGATCAGGAAGGCGACCGAGGCGAGCAGCATGACCAGGTAGAGCGTGCCCCGGACCTGCGACGTGTCGTCGTTCCCGATGGCCGGCGGGTTGGCCGGGTACTTCAGGAACGGCACCAGGTAGAGGCCGACGAACGCGAAGCCGGCGACGAGCAGCGACAGCTGTCGTGGCCGGACCCGGCCGGTGCGCCCCAGGCAGTAGGCGTAGGTGACGGCGAACAGGGCACCCATGGCGGCCCCGAACAGGACGATGCCGACCCCGATGCCCAGGTTCTCCTGGACGGTCCGGGTGAACACCTCGTGCTCGTGGGCGTGCACGGCCAGACCGGCCGCCGCGTCGAGCTTCTCCTGGGCCGCCCCGCGACCCTCTTCGTAGTCGATCGCCTTCTGGATCTGCGGCTCCGCGAAGATGCGGGCGAAGACGAAGGCGAGCAGACCGGCGACGACCCCGCAGAGGGTGCCCCGCCAGATGATCTTCTTCTCCATGGCGGTCTACCCCCGGGCCGTCAGTGGCAGGGGAAACCGAGGAAGTGGCGCGCGTCGTGGACGAACTCGTGCACGTGGGTGTCATTGCCGAACACCGAGACCATGCCCTGGTCGATGCCGACGAAGTAGAGGACCGCGAGGGCCAGCAGGGCGGTGCCCAGCAGCCAGCCGAACGCGCCGTCCAGCGTGGTGGTGACGGGGGTGGCCAGGCTGCCGGCGGCGTGCGGAGCCGGGGTGGCGGACGTGCTGCTCATCAGAGGTTCTCCTTCGGGATCCAGCGTCCCTGTCGACGGGTTGAACCAGGACGACGGTGAGGTCTGACTCGCCTCGGGCGTGTGCCCGGCGGCTCACAGTGGCGCGACCGTGCTGGACTTCCACCAGCTTCCCGCCCTCGTCCCAACGGCCACAGCGTAGGGGTAGCGGACGCCGCGATCCACACGCCCCACGCCGGTTACGTCACACCCGTCCCGGAGGTCTCCCTCCGGGACGGGGTGTCACCACCGCCAGGCGCGCCGGTACGCCCCGGTGCACCAGGCCTGGACGCGATCGACGTCGGCGTACTCGGGCAGGGGCGTCCGGCCGGTGGCCAACAGCT
Source organism: Spongisporangium articulatum (assembly GCF_044465595.1). Taxonomy (NCBI): domain Bacteria; kingdom Bacillati; phylum Actinomycetota; class Actinomycetes; order Kineosporiales; family Kineosporiaceae; genus Spongisporangium; species Spongisporangium articulatum. The sequence goes on from NZ_JBITLV010000006.1 coordinate 378,769, forward strand.
CCTCGACGCGGGCGGCCGTCGCGTCGATCCGCTCCAGCACCCAGCCCTGCTCGTGCTCACCCCGCTTCACCGACAGCACCAGCTCACGCTCGTCGTCCGGCATCGGCAGGGTCAGGGTCGCCCGCCGCGTCACCTCCAGACCCTGCACGGCCAGGCGCAGCGCGTGCGAGGCGTACTTGACGTCGTAGCCGTACCGCGCGACGAGCTCCGGCCGGTTGGGCACGTCGCGGCCGGCGACCATCCGGTCCCGCTGACTGCGCATGAACCCGAGGAACCGGTGCGCCGCCTGCCGGGACAGGAACGCCGCCCGCATGGCCCGCAGCTCCTCCCCCAGCGGCGCGACGTGCAGGAGGTCGGCCTCGGGAGCGTAGAGCGGCAGGAGCGCGGTCGGGTTGCCCTTCAGGGCCAGACGCAGGTATTTGCGCAACGAGTACGAGACCAGGTCGACGTCGCCGGGCCCGGAGCGCGCCCCCTCGGGCTGGGTCCGCCAGACGTAGTGCGGCTGCACCGGCGCCAGGCTCAGCGCGTGCTCCGGGGGCTCGACGTAGACACCCATCTCGTCGTGGTCGTCGGTACCGGCGATCGCGATGCCGTGCACGCCGGAACCCACGGTGGCGCGCAGGATCTCACCCTGACGCGCCACCTCGCGGTCGCCGTACTCGGTCGTCATCCCGACATGGTCGCGGCTGAAGCAGACGGGCACCAACGATTTTCGCCCACCGCGTGGCGCCCGGAACAGCGCACGGGAAGCCAGGTCAGACCTGCACGGCCTCCCGCACGGTCCGCAGCGCGGCCGCGAGGATGCGGGAGACCTGGACCTGGGAAACCCCGACCCGGTCGGCGATCTGCTGCTGGCTGAGGCCGCCGTAGAAGCGCATCGCGACCACCCGCCGGTCGCGGTCGGGCAGGGCGTCGAGGGCGGGCAGCGCCGCATCCAGATCGAGCAGGTTCTCGATCTCCGGGGCACCGTCCGGTACGGAGCCCCGTACGTCGACGGCCTCGACGTCGAGCGGCGAGGGCGAGTAGCCCGACGAGGCCACCTGCATCTCGCGCACCTCGGTCTCGTCGACGCCGAGCCGCCGGGCCAGCTCGGCGTCGCTGGGCGGGCGCCCCAGCGCCTGGGTCAGCTCGCCCTGGACGACGTGGGCCGCGATCCGCAGCTCCTGCAGCCGGCGCGGAGGGCGCAGGGTCCAGGTGGCGTCGCGGAAGTAGCGCTTCAGCTCCCCGTGGATGGTCGGGACCGCGAAGCCGGCCAGCGACGTGTGTTCCTGGGGTACGTAGCGGCGGACCGCCTTCACCACGGCGAGGGCTGCCACCTGCTCCAGGTCCTCGTCCGGTTCACCGCGTCGGCGGTACCGGTGGGCCATCGAGACGGCCAGCGGTAGGCAGAGCGTCATCGCCCGCCCCAGCAGCTCCTCCCGCTCCTGATCGTCGCCGTCGAGAGCGGCGGCCTGCCGCAGCAACCGCTCGGCCTCGGCCAGGTTGTGGTCGGGTCGCGCGGTCACGCGGTCGCCGCCCGGCCGTACAGCCGTTCGTACGACATCGCGAGTTGCGCCGGCCCGTAACGGGATTCGGCCGCACTGCGGGCCGCCAGCCCGTGCGCCTGTACGGAGAAGGGTGAGTCTACGAGGCGCCCGAGCACCCGCAGGAGCTCGTCCCGGTCGCCCGCGCGGAAGAGGCGTCCGGTGTGTCGATCCGTGATCACCTCCGCCATCTCGGGTGTGTCGGGAGCGACCACGGCCCGGCCCCGCCACATCGCCTCGAGCGCGTGGTGGTCGGCCTCGGCGCCGCACAGCACCAGGTCGGCCGCGTCGATCGCCGCGGCCCGCTGCTGCGGAGACCAGCGGCGGTCGGCGACGCTCACGCGGACGCCGGCCCGCTCCAGGAATGGCTGGGCCGCCTCGAGTGGGTGACGCTCCCGCGCGAGCCGGCTCCCGTAGTCCAGGACCGCGATGCGCCGGCGCAGCAGCGGTTCCTGGGGTGGCTCCGTGAACGGGAGGCCGACCTCGGGGACGAGCTGGATCCGGTCGCCCCGGACCCCCCACCGCATCAGGTCCCGGCGCACCGCCAGGGACAGGACCCCGACGGCATCTGCCCGGCGCAGGCATTCGACGAGGACCGGCCGGCGACGGGTCCGCTCGGCCGGCAGCGGTTCGGCCACCCGGAGCACGAGCGGGAGGTCCAGGAATCGGCGCACGGTCGTGGCGACCACCCAGGCGCCGGGGTCGAGCGCGTGGAGCACGCCGCGAGGTCGGTCGTCTGACGCAGGGTCGTCCTGCGCGGCGTCGGCCAACTCGCCGACCAGCGCGCGCGCCGCCTCGGACCAGGCGGCGGGATCGACCCGGCCGGCTCCGGCGCGCAGGCCGATCCGGTGCAGGTGAACGTCATGACCGGAGAGGGCCAGGGACGAGAGGACATGGCCGGCGACGGGCTGGCTGGCGATCACGTGCGAGATCATGGGTGGCCCCGATGTGGAGCGCGGTCCACGTCCTGGTCTCGGACGCACCGTATGTCTTGTCTACACGCTGAGCGAGTGGGCGGCAACCGTCAGTCGATCTTCCCGCTCCATTCACGTGACGCGAGGAATGCGTGGGGCTACCGTTGGAGTGAGTCCAGTGGGCGGCTCGACAGCGACGACACTCGAACGTCCAGGAGCGTTCCGATGCAGGTCACGGCACGCGTCGACCTTGAGCGAACACAGCCTGCCTCCGCGCCGACCACGTCGCAGGAGGCCCTCAGCGACCTCCGAGCGGCGATGCGCCACCTGACTGTCGCCCAGGCCGTGCTGAGCGGCGGCCGGTTGACCTCCACCGCCGCGCAGGCGCTCGCGGAGGCCGACGAGGGCCTGCGAGCCGCCCAGCACTCGCTAGAACACCTGGTCGGGCTCGAAGTGCCGGCTCCGTTGCCGCGCCCGGGGGCCGACGAGGCCATGGCCGCGGTCCTGCCCACCGCCATCCTGACGACCGACCGCCACGGCGCCGTCCTACGGGCCAACCGAGCCGCGCTACGCCTGCTCGAGCTCGGCCAGTCCAGCCTCTTCCACAAGCCCCTGTTCGCCCTGATGGACCCGGAACGGCGTCGCGTCGCTCGACGGATGCTCTCGCAGGCGGTCATCTCGGGGCAGGCCACGGATCTGCAGCTGGACCTGAGACTGCGCAGCGGCCAAGCCCTTTCATGCCACGCCTGGCTCACCCCGCACCACACCGGCGATTCTACGGGCAGGCCCGAAGTGGCCGCCGTGCGGTGGGTCCTGGAACGCGACGGCTCGACCCACGGCGAGGGGGCCGCCCACGCGGCCCTCGTCGAGCTCTGTCGGCTCGGCGTCGTGGACGCCGACCTGCGCAGCATGCTCTCCCGCGTCGTGCGGTTGGCGGCCGCCGCCGTCCCCGGGGTGGACGACGCCTCGGTCGTGCTCGGGGACCCCGACTCCCCCGCGGTGGTCGCCGCCTCCTCGGCCCAGGCGCAGAGCGTCGACGGCCTGCAGGTGCTCTCCGGGGAGGGCCCCACAGCGGACGCATTCCATGGCCGGTGCGCCGTCCTGGTCCAGGACCTCGCATCGGACCTGCGCTGGCCGGAGCTGTCGACCCGGGCCCCCGGCGCGCGAGTCCGCTCCGTGCTGGCCCTCCCGCTGCACCTCGACGGCCAGGCCGAGGCCGACGACCTCGTGCCCGGCGGAGTGCTGACCCTCTACGGAAGCGGCGTCGGCGCGCTCGGACTCCCGGTGACGGATGAGGCGGTCCGCCCGTTCGCGGCCGCCGCCGAGAAACTGGTGCGGGACAGCAATCTGGTCTCCGACCTGGTCGCCACGCGTGACCAGTTGCGCGAGGCGCTCCGGTCGCGTGCGGTCATCGACCAGGCCAAGGGCATCGTGATGGCCCACCGGCACTGCACCGCCGAGGAGGCGTTCCAGCACCTACGCCGACTCAGCAACACCCGGAAACGGAAGCTGCGCGAGGTCGCTCAGGAACTGGTAGACGCCGCCCGCGCTGCTCGCCCCTGAGACAGCGCTGAGTCAGCCCGGGGCGCTCACCACGATCAGCGCGCCCGTGGTACCCACACTGGCCTGTCGCAGCGGGCTCACGGTGACCGCCACGTCGATCGCCCGCCCGCGCCGGTTGACCGCAGACAACTCGAGGGGGGACGGCAACTCCTCGTCGGTCAGCACCTGCCGGATGAGCGGTCGCAGCCGTTCGACCGGAAGGCCGACGTCGAGGTTCAGCAGGTGCTGACCGACGGTCTCCTCCTGGCGCAGCCCCCACAGCTCCTCCGACCGGGCGTTCCAGACCTGCACCTGCAGGTCGCGGTCGACGACGACCACACCCGCCTGCATGGCCGTCAGCACCGACTCCATGAAAGCGTTCAGCTCGCTGAACTGCGTCGTCCGCTCGCGCAGCTCCTCGTTGCTGGACTGGAGTTCGTCGTTCATCGACTGCAACTCCTCGTTCATGGTCTCGAGCTCCTCGTTGGTGGACTGCAACTCCTCGTTCGTCGTCTCCAGTTCCTCGACGGTGGACTGCAGCTCCTCGTTCGTCGTCTCCAGTTCCTCGTTGGTGGACTGCAGCTCCTCGTAGGCGGTCTCGAGCTGGCGGTGCGCCTGCTCCAGCTCGCCCTGCAACTGCCGGTACCGGGAGACGTCGCTGAAGAACAGGCTCGTGCCCAGCAGCGTGCCGTCGCGGTCCACGAGTGGGACGATCTGCGTGTCGAGGTAGACGGTGTTCGAGCCCCGGGTCCACTCGACGTCCCGCACCCACACCGGTCGCCGCTCGGTGACCGCCTGCCCGATGGGGGTGCGCAGGTCGATTGGCCGGTAGGAGATGTCGAGATCCTGGAAGGGGCGCCCGATCTCACGGCTCGTGAGGCCGAAGAGCATGTCGGCCCGCTGGTTGCTGAGCACCGTGCGGCCGTCACGGTCGATCACGATCTGGGCCACCGGGCTGGCATTCATGCCCTCCTGGCGCAACCGGGAGAGCTCGTCACCGTCGCTCGTGCCGTTTTCGACCTGATGGTTGCCCACGAGCATCCCCCGATCACGCACCGGCGAGACGACCTTGGCGAAGAACCGGCGCTTGAGGTCGATCGGGGTGAACAGCGCCCCGTGGCTGAGCAACATCTCGGCCTTACCGAGGAAGAGCACGCCGGCGTTCTCCAGGGCGAAGTGCAGGCGCCCCACGATGGTCGCCTGGGTCTCGGCGTTGAAGTACATCAGCGTGTTCCGGCAGACCAGCAGGTCGATGTGCGAGATCGGGGCGTCCTGGACGAGGTCGTTGCGGCCGAAGATGACGCTGCGGCGCAGCTCCTTGACGAAGGTGAGACGGTGCGCGGCCCCCTCGAAGTACTTCTCGACGAGCTCGCGTGGCACCCCGCGCAGGTCGCGTTCGGTGAACGTGGCCTGCCGGGCCGTGGCCAGCGCCTCCTCGTCGACGTCCGTCGCGTAGATCTTGACCCGGCGGCGGAACTCGTCCATGCCGAGGTGCTCGGCCAGGATGAGCGCGAGGGTGTAGGCCTCTTCACCGGTGGCGCACCCGGCGCTCCAGACTCGGATGTCGTCATGCTCCTTGCGAGCCACCAGGTCCGGCAGCACCTCGTTGCGCAGGTGCGCCCATGAGTCGGCGTCGCGGAAAAAGCTCGTGACGTTGATCAGGACCGTGTTGAAGAGGGCCGTGAACTCGTCGGGCTGAACCTGCAGGTAGTCGCGGTAGGCCTCGTACGAGTCGATGCCGACGATCTGCATCTGCCGGTTCACCCGGCGCACGAGGCTCGACCGCTTGTACCCGGTGAAGTCGAACCCCCGTGATTCCTTCACGTACTCCAGCAGGGCCTCGAAGTGCGGGTCGGGCGCCTCCGGGGGCGCCTCCGCCTCGGCGGATGGCTGGTCGGTCATCTCCCCTGCTCCTCGGTCACAACGATCCCGGTGCCGTCCATCAGCATGCGTCGCAGGAGCGTAGCGGCCGAGGTCGACTCGGCGGCCTGTTCCTCGAAGCGTGCCGCCGTCATGGGCTGGTCGCGGTCGCGGGCCCGCCCGGCCATCGATAAGGCCAGCGCCGCCTTCTCCTCGAGGCTGCGCAGGGCCATCCACAGCGCGCCCTCGAGCGCGGCGTCGTTCTCCGCGAGCAGGCTCTGCTGCGACCAGGCGTGCCCGACCCGGCACCGGTACCGGAGGTAGCCGTTCTCGGCGATCTCGAACAGCGTCCCGTGACAGTCGGGGCAGGACAGACCGGCCGGCGTACCGGGCCGTTCGGGGTCGTTCAGGGCGTGCGGCTCCAATTCCGCCATGGCCAGCTCCGTCTCCATCAACGGCGTCGTCGGGGCCGGGTCGGGGACCTCGACCCCGACCTCCCGGGCGATCACCTCGGCCATCTCGGTCACCGGGACGACGTGTTCGGGGTCGGCCGCCGCGATGGCGCTGCGCGGCATACCCGCGTGCAGCGCGTCGTCCGGTGCCTGCACCACCCCCAGGCCCCCGCGGGAGCGCAGCGCGACGAGCCCGGCCGCCCCGTCGTCCAGCGCCCCGGACAGCACCACTCCGATCGCCCGGGGCCCGACCGCGCGCGCAGCGGAGCGGAACAGGACGTCGACCGCCGGCCGGTGCCCGTTCTCGCGTGGGCCCCGGGTGAGGATGACATGGTCGTCGACGAGCAGCAGGTGGTGGTCGGGACGGGCCACGACCACGGTGCCGCGTTCCAGCCGCAGGTCGGTCTCGGCGGGACGCACCACAAGGGACGTCGAGCGACGCAGGATGGAGGCCAACGCGTTGATCGCCGAAGGCGGCGTGTGCATGACGACGAGCACGGCGGCGGGCAGGTCTCCCGGCAGCCCGCCGAGCAGGCTGCGCAGGGCCTCCACGCCTCCCGCGCTCGCGCCGATGACGATCGTGTCCCGTTGGGCCATGAGGTCGGCTTCCCTAGAACTCGTCCCCCGCGGTCCGGCCGCGGTCTCGGGCCGGTGTCGGGAACACCTCGAATCTAGTCACTGGCCACCGATCGTGACCACTCGCGGACGGGTATCGGCCCCTGGGCAGCGGGTAGGTCCCCGGCAGGGCGGGGACGAATCCACGAGGAGCCCGACATGACCACAGCTCGCGACATCATGTCGCCCGACGTCACGTGCGTCGGCGAGAACGACACCCTGGAGCAGGCGGCCCGCCTGATGCGCGACCTGCAGGTGGGGGCCGTCCCGGTGTGCGGCGAGGACCGGCATCTGAAGGGCATGGTCAGCGACCGCGACATCGTCGTGAAATGCCTTGCGGAGGGCGGCGATCCGGCCCAGACCCGGGTGGGGGTGCTGGGCGAGGGCAAGCCCGTGACGGTCGGTGCCGACGACGACGTTCAAGTCGTCCTGGAGACCATGGCCCACCACCAGGTGCGCCGGCTGCCGGTCGTCGACGGTCACGACCTCGTCGGCATCGTCAGCACGGCCGACGTCGCCCGCACGCTGCCCCCCGAACGGGTCGGCGCGCTCGTCTCGATCATCTCGTACTGATGGCGGGCCCGCACGACCTGGTCGACGTCCTGCTGGTCGAGCAGAACGACCTCCGCCTCACGAACCGGAACCGGCGTCCTGGAGCACTTCCTGGACCGCCTGCTGGAGGATGGCGCGTTCCAGCGGGGGCAGCGAAGCCCGGCCCTCGAGGAAGTCGGCGAGTTCGCCGATCGAGGTGTTGCCGCCGCACTCGACGTAGGCGACCCAGAGGTCCTCGACGGCCGGCTCGGGACCGCCTCGGGACAACGGGCGCAGCAAGCGGGCTCGGTTGTGGCCCTTGAGTTCGGCCGCCTCGAACGCGACGGCCTCGCTCCACTTGCCGGCCCGGACGGCCCGACGTGACAACTCCGAGGCGCGCTCGCGAGCGGCCTGGGCGCGTTGACCCTCCGCCGCCCACTCGCCCGTCGACGGGTCATCCATGTGCAGGCCCCTACCTGATCCTGGTGGTGCAAGATCAGGATAGGACGGACCGGGCGCACACGAACGGCACGCCACGGGGGGATTTTCGTCGAGAACGGCCTGGGGGCCTTCCGATCGCCGGTCGCTCACCCGGCTCCTACCCGCCCCGGCCACCCTCAGACATCGCGGCGGCGCCTCACATTTACTCCTTGCCGCGTACTACGCGTTGTGTACTATAGGCACTATGAACCTGGACGAGCGAACGAGGTCGGCGGCCCTGGGCGTGATCATCCGGAACCTGGCCTTCGCCCTGCTGTTCTGGCTGACGCTCGAGGCCACCAAGGGCATCGGGGCCGTCTACGCGCACGAGCCGTGGCAGGACGACCCGTACGACGCGGGCGTGTCGTTCATGCTGACGGCCGTCCCGTTCCTCACCGGTCTCTGCCTCCTGCGCCTCACCCTCTTCACCGGCCCCGTGCCACCCCGACGCGCCCTCGACGTGCTGCGGACGCTGCGCATCCAGGCCGTCCTCATCGCGGGGACCCTGCTGCTCGAATGGTCGGCCGTGGCCGTCGGCGCCCACCGTGCGTCCTGGGATGTCGGGACGCGCCTGCTGATCGGCCTGCTCGCCGGTCTTTCCGTGACCACCGGCGCCGCCCTCGTCGACCTGAGCCGCGCGGTCCGCCGGCTCCGGGCCTGCCCCGACCATCGCACGGGCCCCGACTGGGTCACCGACCTGGTCGTCGTAGGACGTGGATTCTCCCGACACGCAGGGATTCTCGCGAGCCCGCTGGCGCGGAGCGTCGACACCCTCGAAGCGCTGGTGGCCCGCCCGCTGCACAGGCACCCGGTCGTCACGGCCGGCTGGCTCGCCGCCCTGGGCGGCCTGGTGATCGGGGTGCCGCAGATCGTGCTCGAGCGGTATGGGCCGGAGCTGGCGCTGCTCTTCGTCGTGATCAACGCGGCCAGCCTGTTCACACTCTTCGTCGTCGTCGGCTTCCTGCTCCAGGCGGTGCCGACCAGCGGCCGGGTCCGGGCGCTGCCGGCGGCCGCGGTCACCGCCTGCATCGCCCTGCCCGGCGCGGCGACGTTCCGGGACGCGCTGTGGGCGGTCACCGGCGTCGACGGCGGCGCCGCGACCGTGGACACGCTCTGGACGACGTGCGCCGCGGCCGCCGCCGTGGGCGGCGCCCTGGGTCTCGTGTTCGCCGCGGGCGCCTCAGCGGTGCATCGGCACCGTTGAGGTGTCGTGCAGGTCGACGGCCAGGGCGGCGGACAGGGCCAGCAGCACCAGGCCGGGCACCACCGTCGAGGCGGCGGTCAGCACGGCCCCGGCGAGGAGTGCACCGGCGGCCAGCACGGTCAGACCGACCCGCAGGCGCGCGGAGGAGGCCGGGACGCACGTCTCGGGCGACGTCCCGGCCAGGGTCCGGCAGGACTGGAAGGCGGCGGCGGCCAACGACATCCACCACAGGACGACCAGCAGCCGCGGCGGCACGCCGCTGGCGGGAAGAACTCCGTTGGCGCACGCGACCACGACCCCGGCGACGAAGACCGGCGCGATCAGTCGCCGCACCCCGGCCGACCCGATCCGGACCAGCACCCGCACGTCCCGGGGGCGCGGCAGGATCACCACCGTCCCGACGCCGAGCAGGGCCGTGGCGAGCCCGATGACCGGGGCGGCGGCGCCGCGCCGCGGCACCGCCGGGTCGAGTTCCTGGACGCAGGCGACGAGGTACCCGCACAGGAGGGCCAGCCCGGTCGCCGAGAGGTGGACGCGCAGCCGCCGCTGGGCCGCAGAGGCGGCCGGCCAGACGGCGGGATGCAGCCAGATCGACAGCGAGCGCAGCACGTCGGGGACGGCGTGCCAGCCGTCGGTCCGGGCCTCGGCGAGCAGGTCGGCCCCGAACCGGTCCCGGAACGGGCGCGGGTGGAGCCCTACGGCGAGCCGTACCGCGACCGCGGCCCCGGGGTGACCCTGGTCGTTCATACCGGGCCCAGTTTGAGCCGCCGCAGACCGGTGGCCGCCAGCTTGGCCATCCCCTCCAGCTGCACCTGCAGCTCGGTGCGGCCCGCGGGGGTGAGACGGAAGGGCCGTTGCCGGCCCTGCTCCTCCAGCGCCTCGACCAGCTGCTTGGCCTCAAGGCGGGTCAGGGCGCCGTACAGACTTCCGGCCCCGAGCCTTTCACCGGTCAACTCCTCGATCGCCGCGTTGATCGCATACCCGTGCAGGGGCCCGGCCGCCAGGGCGTAGAGGACGAGCGTCTGCGCGTCGTTGACCTGCATGCCTCGAGCCTACTCGAGAGGTGGTACGCAACGCGGACTAGTTGGCCACCCGGGTCCGGCGCCACCGCACGAGCAGCCAGATGGCCGCTCCCGCGACGACCGCCCCGACGGCCAGCGAGACATGGCCCATCAGCGCCACGGCCCTCGTCAGCGAGGCGCCCGCCGAGTAGCCGAGGAGACCGACCGCGACCGACCAGCTGACGCCGCCGAGGACGTTGAACGTCAGGAAGGTCCGGTAGGGCATCCCGACCGTTCCGGCCGCCGCGGGCACCATCGCGCGCAGCACCGCCGTCCACCGTCCGGCGAACACGGCCCACCCACCCCGCCGGGTCGCCAGGGTGACCACCTTCTCCCAGGTCTCGCGCGGCACCCGCCGTCCGAGCCGGCCGGCCAGCAACCGCGGCCCGAACCGGTCCCCCACGGCAAAGCCCACCGAGTCCCCGACGACCGCCGCCACCGCGGCCGTCACGATGACCACGGCCAGGTGCACCCGACCGGTGCCGGCCAGAGCGGCCCCGACCAGGAGAGCGGCCTCGCCGGGCAGGACGAAACCCACGAACAGCGCGGACTCGGCGAAGACCAGGGCCCCGATGACGGCGTAGACCGGCCAGCCCGACAGGGCCGTCACCCAGGCGATCACGAGGGATGTCATGGCGACCGTACGAGCGAGGAACCGGCCGGGGTGTACACCTGCCAGACGCCGGCGTGCCCGGGGACGGAGACGTCCCGGCGGAGCCAGTGACGCAGGTGCGCGGCCGGGACCTGACCCGGCTGGACGACGGCCACCGCCGGTTCGTGTCGCGCGGCCGCCAGCAGTCCGGCCGAGGTGATCGACGCATCGTGACCACCGACGTTGCGCGACGAGCAGCCGGTCGCGAAGGCGATCTGCGGCGAGCGGGTCCCGCTCACGATGCACGGCGACCGCAGACCGTCGGCGCCCAGGATCCGGCCCAGGTCCGTGTAGGCCTGGGCGCTGTGGGCCGAGGAGTGCACCTCGGCGGCGAAGACCCGCTGCTGGGCGACGATCTGGGCGCCGGCGAGCGCGGCGACGAGGACGATCCCGGCCGCCGGGGCCGCCCGCCGGACACTCGGCCCGCGCCAGGCCAGCGGGGCGAGCAGGGTGAGCATCGCCGTCCCCACCGCCGGCGACAGCAGCGCGAGGGCCGGGAGCAGGAACCGCGGCGCCGAGTAGCCGATGAGGAGCAGGTAGGGCACCCCGACGGCCGTGCCGGTGACCAGGGCGACGAACGCCCCGGCCGGGACCCGCTCGTGCAGCACGACCCGGACGAGGACGAGCACCAGCACCGTCGCCGGGATCAGCAGCAGCCAGACGGTGTCGAACGGTGCGTCGGCGGGCGGGGTGCACGGCCGGCACAGGAGCGGGCCGTCGAGGGTCCTCAGGTGCTGGGTGAAGACCTGGGGCGCCCAACCGAGGCCACCCTGGATGGCGCTGCCCTGCCGCAGCCGCTCAGCAACCCCACCGAAGCGCGCCTCGGCTTCCACCACCCACGGGATCGCCCCGAGGGCGGCCCCCGCGATCGTGAGGCCGACCAGGGGCAGGTCACGGCGCCACGGCCGGACCAGCACGGCGCAGAGGAGGAGCCCCAGCGCCACGTACGCCGCGTCGGTCGGCCGCATCAGCGCGGCCACGGCCAGCCCGGTGGGCAGCGCCACGAGACCGAGCAGGTCACGGCGGTTCCCGGTCAGCCGCATGAACCCACCGACGGCGGCCAACGCACCGAACGCGACCCACAGGTTGGGCATCAACTGCGCCCCGTAGAACCGGGTCACCCACAGACTGCCGAACGCGCTCGCCGAGAACACCACGGCGGGAACGGGAATGACCCGGAACCAGGCACGGAAAGCCAGGTACAGGGCGATCGAGGACAGGACCGTCAGGTAGATCCGCAGCGCGCCGACGTCCGTGGTGGCCTGGGCCAGGGGCGCCGCCAACCACGAGATCCCCCGGGCCCGAGGAGCGCTGAAGAACGCGGCCGGCTCGTGCGGAGTGACCTGGCTGAAGTAGATGCTCTCGTCCCAGCCGAGACCGACCCGGCGCTCGGCGAGCTGGCTCAGACCGTACGCGAGAGCCACGAGGGCCAGGGCCAGGTCCGCCGCCCAGCGCCGCCCCCATCCCCGCCGCGAACCGGAACCAGGCCCCGGAGTGACCGTTTCGAGATCACCCGGGACACGCTTCGTCCCGATGTCGACGGGGCTGAGGAGGACCATGTTCCTAGCGTGAATCGCCTTTACTGACACCCGCCTGACTGTGTGCCGGTCTGGGCGGGATGCCCGCCCCGACCCGGCGGTAGCAGTTCAGGGTGCGCTCGACCACGCAGGGCCAGGCGAAGTCGGACGGCGGAGCGGCCAGGCTGTGCCGCTGCAACTCCCCGAGCTGACCGGAGGTGATGAGCTGCGCCGCGCCGGTGACCATCTCGTCATCCGAGCCGACGAGGAGCCCGTCGCGCCCGTGCCGGACGAACTCGCCCACTCCCCCGGACGAGCGGGCGATCACGGGCAGCCCCGCGCACCGCGCCTCGAGCGCGGCGATCCCGAAGGACTCCTGGTCGGCCGGGGCCAGGTACAGGTCGGCCTCGTGCAGCCGGGCTCGGACCTGAGCCGGCGTCAGCGCCCCGGCCAGCTCGACCCACGCGGCAGCGCCCGTCCGGTGCAGCTCCGCCGCGAGCCGTGACCGCAATGGCCCGTCGCCGATCACGACGGCCCGCAAGGGTATGTCGTCGGGCACGATGTCGCGCAGCCGCGCCAGCATCCGGATCAGCGGCAGAGGCCGCTTACGGGCGGCGAGCCGCATGACGCTGACGATCGTGACCGCCGGGCGCCGGTTCCGGAGTGCCGGGGGCGGCTGCCACCACAGGGTGTCCACCCCGTTGGGCAGGATCTCGACGTCGACCCCCAGGGCGCGGAGCGGGGCCGCGGCGACATGGCTGACCGCGGTCACCCCGACGGGCCACCGGGTCCAGCCGACGGCCTGGGACCATTCCAGCCCGATCGAGCCCGGCCGGATCATCGAGTGCATGGTGACGACGGTGGGCAGTCCCCCGTGCGCGGCGGTCCGGACCGCCCCCCACGCGAGGGGGGACAGGATCGAGGAGTGGGCGTGCAGCACGTCGAACCGACCCGGCAGCAGCTCGCGACGGAGGCGGCGCAGCGTGGCCGGGCCCGGTGCGGTCCCGACGAGCGCCGGGAGCCGGCGTACCCCGACGTCTTCGAGGCCGCTACCGACCGTCCCCGGCCCGCTCCGACCGTTGGTCGTCGTCCAGATCTCCACGTGGTGACCGGCGGCGGCCTGTCGCGCGGCGAGCCCCTCGACCAGCACCTCGATGCCGCCGACCCGGGGCCGGTAGCAGTCGGTCACGTGCACGATCCTCATGCGGTCGTACCCATCGCGGCCCGGTCGCGCGACCAGAGCCAGGCCAGGATGCTCACGCCCCCGGCCGGGATCTCCAGAAGGTAGGCGAACGTCCGGAACAGCAGGACGGCGGCACTCGCCGAAGCCGGGTCGGCGCCGAGCGCGACCAACGCCGAGAGACTGCCCGCCTCGGCCAGACCGGCCCCGGCCGGGGTCAGGGGAACCATCGTGAGGGCGCGTTCGAGCGCGAAGCCGACCATCGAGACGCCGAGGGGGGCAGCGACGCCGACCAGCTGCAGGCACAGGCTCCAGAGCACGGCCTGCACGGCCAGCTGACCGAGCATCCCGAGGGTCAGTTGCCGCCAGCCCCGGGTGATGACCGCCATCGCGTCGCCGCGCAACCACTCAGCCGCCCCGCCCCGACCCGCGGCCAGGACGACGACCACCCCGACGACAACCGATCCGAGCACCCCGCCCGCCACGACCGACGCGATCTTGAGACCGGGGACGCTGCTCGTGCCGCGCACGCACACCACGGCCAGGACCAGCACGGGCAGAAGGAGTTTCGAGGCCACGTTCCAGAGGTTGCTGACCGCGAGGAACGTCATCGATCGCGAACGCGGAAAGTGCCAGGACGAGATCATGCTGAGGTTCATCCCGGCCCCGGCCGCGCCCCCGAACGGGACGACATCGCCCACGGCGCTGCCCGCGAGGTTCAGCATGATGGCGCGGCTGCGGGTGAGCCCGGGTAGCGCCCCCGTCAGCACCCACGAGTGGCACCACACGCTCAACGCCCACAGCGACCCGAGCAAGGCCAGGTCCCGTACCGGCACCGAGGCGAGCAACGCGCGCACCGCCGTCCACGTCGTCCCGGTCAGGTGCGGGAGGCGGGCTACGAGAAGGACGACGACGAGTGGACCGAGAACGGCCGGCAGGACCCGCCCCATGGACCACGCCGACGGGACGGGAACGGGGTTCCGGGGGACGGATCCGACCGACACCGGTCACCTCCTTCCGAGCCGGTCGGAGGACCGGACGCTCAAAGCGTCTGTCAGACTTCCTTTCCCGTTCCTGACCGAACGACGGTCCGACCTTTCCGGTGTCACGGCGCACTGCCACGCTGTGCTCATGCCGTTCACCGTGGTGTCGTTCCACGCCCATCCCGACGACGAGGCGTTGCTGACCGGCGGGACGCTGGCCGCGGCCGCCGCGGCCGGTCACCGGGTGGTGCTCGTCGTGGCGACCGACGGGGAGGCCGGGTTGTCCGAGCCGACGTCCGGCCGACTGGGCGCCGTGCGCGCCGCAGAGCTGCAGCGCTCCGCCGCGGCTCTGTCCGTGGCTCGCGTGGTTCTGCTCGGCCACTCCGACTCGGGCTTGGACGCCGGGCGCGCGTCCCCCGGCGCCTTCTGCCGACTCCGGCCCGAGGCCGTGGCCCGGGAGCTCGCTGAGATCCTCCGCGACGAACGCGCCGACGTGCTCACCGTCTACGACTCGAACGGCGGCTACGGGCACCCCGACCACCGGCAGGTCCACGACGCCGGGCTGATCGCGGCCCGGTGGGCAGGTACCCCGGTCGTCCTCGAAGCCACCGTAGACCGGGATGCGTTCCGGCCCCTCGTGCGGCTGCTGGGATTGCTGCCGTTCCGGGTGGGAGACGTGACCCGCCGATCTCTGCTGGCCGCCTACACCCCACGGGACCGGATCACCCACGTCATCGATGTCGGGCCGCAGTTGGAGGCCAAGCTGGACGCGCTGCGGGCCCACCGCAGCCAGGCCACCGGCGGGCGCGGGCCGCGCACGGTCGCGCTGCTGCTGCGTGCGCCCGGCCCAGTGCGCCGCCGGTTGCTGGGCCGCGAATGGTTCGTGGAGGTCGGGCGCCCGCCCGGCGCTCCCGTGGGCGACGTCTTCGCGACCCTGCGCGACGGGGCAGCGGGGCCGCCGGGTCTCACCGGGCCCGCCGCCCGCCGGGGTCGGGCACGGTGGCGAGTTCGGGCGCGGTTGGGTGAGAACCCCATGACACAAGCTCTTTGAGCCGCCAGCCCGCGACCCGGATCAGGGCTTCGCGCACTATGGCTCCGGACATCTTGGACGTGCCGGCCGTTCGGTCCACGAACCGGATCGGCACCTCCCACACCCGGAGGCCGCGACGTTCGGCCCGCCAGGCGTTCTCGATCTGGAAGGCGTATCCGTCCGTTCCGGAGGACAGGACGTCGATCTCGCGCAGAGCGGACGCCCGGAACGCCTTGAAGCCGGACGTGGCGTCGGCGACGTGCAACCCGAGAGCGGTCTGCACGTAGAGGTTGCCCCCGCGGGACAGCAGTCGCCGGTGCGCCGTCCACCCGTCGGTCGAGCCGCCCGCCACATACCGCGAGCCGACGGCCACGTCGGCGTCGCCCAGCGCGGCGATCAGCCGGGGCAGCGCGGACGGCGGGTGCGAGAGGTCGGCGTCCATCTGCACCACGACGTCGTACCCCCGCTCCAGGGCCCACGCGAAGCCGTCCCGGTAGGCGCCGGCCAGACCGCGGGCCCCGAACCGTTCCAGCAGGAAGACCCGGCCGCTGTAGCGCCGGTCCTGCCGGACCAGACGGGCCGTGCCGTCCGGACTGTCGTCGTCCACCACGAGAACGTCGAGCGCCGGTGCGACCCGGGCCACCTCGTCGAGCAGCCGGCCGATGGTGTGCGCCTCCTGATAGGTGGGCACCACCACCAGAGCCTCGGCGGTGCTGAACTTCTCGGACGCGGGGCGGGCGCGGGGCACGTACTTCATCCCGTCACCCTGCAACCAGCCCCCTGTACACGACCTGACTGGGTGCTCAGCGGTCCAGCCCCGGCAGCCGGAGCGAGATCACGGTCCGGCCGTCGCGCAATTGCGCCGTCGCTTCACCCCCGGCGGCCCGGCAGATGCGGCGGGTGAGTGCGAGCCCCAGCCCGGCGCCGGGGTGTTCGTCCGCGGGGTCGGCCCGGAACCCCGCCTCGAAGACCGACTCGGCATGGGCCGGGTCGAGGCGGCCCCCGTCGTCCTCGACGTCCAGCACGGTGAAGCCGCGGTCGCGCCGGACGCGCAGCACCACCGCGGAGCGCGCATACCGGCGGGCGTTGTCGAGCGCCGGCTGCAGGGCTCGCAGGACCAGGTCACCGTCCACGGCGACGGTCGCGTCGAGGTCACCCTCGCACCGGACGTCCGCGGGCAGACCGGACACGACCTCCCGGACGCTCACCAGACCTGGCGCCCCGATACGTGCCCGGGCCGGGGCGAGCGCGCCCTCGACCAGCCCCTCGAGGCGTCGGACCGATTCGAGGACCTCCTGCAGGTCGGCCTGCTCGACGGCCGCGGGTCCACCGGCCGCGAGCAGGTCGGCCAGGGCGTGCAGGTGCGCGATCGGGGTGCGCAGCTCGTGCGAGAGCTCGGCGGTGAACTGGCGTTCGTGCCGCAGTGCCGCAGCGATCCGTTCCAGCAGCGCGTTGAGGGTCGCCGCCAGCCGGGCCAGTTCGAGCGGACCGCCCTCGGGGTCGAACCGCCGGTCCAGGTCGGAGTCGCTCCAGTCACGGGCCTGCTCCCCCATCCGGGCCACCGGCCGCAGCGCCAGGCGCACGGTCCCCCGCAGCGCGAAGAACGTGAAGAGCAGCAACAACCCGGTGAAACCCACGGCGCCCAGACCCAGGACCCAGGCCGTGCGGGTGCGCAGGCCGACGTCGCTGGAGACGACGATCGTGCCCACCTGCCGTCCGGCGTGCGTGATCGGCAGGGCGAGCAGGCGTTCGGTGTGCAGGCCCTCCTCGTCGGAGACCACCTCCCCCCGCTGCACGAACCGGTCGACGAGCTTCCCGCCCAGTGGTTCTCCTTCGACCACGGTGCGGCCGTAGTAGATGACGGTGCCCGCGTCGAGTGCGGAGTCGTCGCCCTCCTCGTCGATGCGCAATCCGTCGGCGGTCACGTGCACGGTGGCCCGCACGGCCTCGGCCCGGGCCCGCAGCGCGGCGTCGACCTGGCTCGCCAGGACCACGGACAGCATCAGCGCGAAGGCGAGCAGCAAGGCCATGGCCCACACCGCGATCCAGGCCAACCCGCCCAGGGCCAGCCGGGAGGCCAGGCTGCGAGGCAACCACCGGCGAAGGGTCGTCATGGGGTCAGTGTCACGGGTCAGTGCAGCCGGAACCCGACGCCGCGCACGTTCTCCAGCGCACCTTCGAAGCCGATCTCGCGCAGGCGTTTCCGGGCCCGCGTCACGTACTGGTCGAGCGTGTTGTCGCTGACCTGACCGGAGCCGGGCCAGGCCGCCGAGACCAGCGCGCCACGCCGCACCACCTCGTCGCGGCGCGCGAGCAGGCAGGCGAGCAACCGCAGTTCGGTCGGGGTCAGCGACGTCTCGGCGGTGCCGTACCGGATCGTGTGCTTGGCCGGGTCGAGCCGCAGCCGTGGGCTCCCGTCGTCCACCGTCTCCTGCGTCGCCGCCGACCCGTTCGGCAGCCGGCGCAGGACACCGCCGATCCGGGCCAACAGTTCCGCGAAGGCGAAGGGTTTGCGGACGAAGTCGTCGCCACCGGCGGCGAATCCGGACAGCAGGTCCTCGGTGTGGTCGCGGGCGGTCAGGAAGACGATGCCGGAGGTGCAGCCCTGAGCCCGCAGGGCCTGGCACACGTCCCGTCCGTCGGCGTCGGGCAGCCCGATGTCCAGCACGATGACGTCCGGGCCGAGCTCGGCCGCCCGGTGCACGGCGTCCGCGCCGGTCTCCACCGCCTCCACCGCATAACCGGCCGTCCGGAGGCCGCGCTCCAGGGTGGCGCGCAGCAATCGGTCGTCCTCGACCACGAGGACGGTGTGGCGCCCGTCGTCCTGCACGTCAGTAGCTTGCCTCAAGGACGGGCCGGCCCGCGGGACGCAGGGTCTCCCGGGAGAGCCCGACCAGCGCGACGATCGCCACGATCAGCACGAGCGCTACGGGCCCCGTCCCCACGCCGAGCCCGTGGTGCTCCTTGGGCACCCCGAACCAGTCGGCGAACGAGGCGCCCAGCGGCCGGGTCAGCACGTAGGCGGCCCAGAACGCCGCCACGGAGTTGAGCCCGAACCAGCGCCAGGCGATCAGCGGCAGCAGGATCAACCCGAGGAACATCAGTCCCGAGTCGAGCCAGCCGAGGTTCAGGTACAGCGCGGTGTAGTCGCCCAGAGCCGTACCGAGCGCGAAGGTCGAGGCGACCGTCGTCCAGTAGTAGGTCTCGCGACGTCGCGTGGTGATCGAGTGGATCGACAGGTTCCCCTCGCTGCGGTACCAGGCCCCCAGGCTCGCGGCGACGGCCAGCGCGAACGCCGCCGACGTGGCCCACAGCGGCAGGCCGGAGGCCATCCGCAGCACGTCGGCGACCATCGTCCCGACCACGCTCACCATGGCCACCGCGGACCAGTAGATCCAGGCCACGTAGTGCGGCGCGCGGAACTGCGCCCACAACGAGCCGACCAGCGCCGCCAGCGCCAGCAGCACGAGAACGGCGGCCAGGACGACGGGCCGCTCGCCCATCCAGTCCGAGGCGGCCTCCCCCATCCCGGTGGTGGCGATCTTGATGATCCAGAACAGGGCGGTCACCTCGGGGACCTTGGCCAGTCGCATGACCGCGAGTCTCCGGGGCGGCGTCTGAACGCTGCCTGACTGGCCTCTCACCCGCCCGGAGCAACGGGCCACCACGTTCAGGAACGGATCAGAACCGCTCGATCACAGTCGGTTTCGACGGCGGGCGAAGGGCCCGCGAGCTCCGAGAGGAACCCCCGTGTCGAACCAGCACCACCACCCCCACACCTTCACCGAGGCCACGGAGATGGACATCGCGGGCGGCGGGAGGTACGCCGAGACCGGCAAGTACGTGCTGAAGAAGCTGCCCGAGGTCACGCTGGCCTTCTGGGTGATGAAGGTGGCGGCGACGACGCTCGGCGAGACGGCGGGCGACCTGTTCGCCCAGACCCTGAAGTTGGGCTACTTCCTCACTACCATCGCGTTGTTCGCGGTGTTCCTGGTGACGCTGGTCGTGCAGTTGCGCTCGAAGCGCTACAACCCGTTCTTCTACTGGACGGTCATCCTGTCCACGAGCATGGCCGGAACGACGATCTCGGACTTCATGAACCGCGACGCGAGCTCGAAGTACCTCAAAGCCGGCGCCACTTCGCTGGGTTGGGGGCCGCAGGGGCTCGGGCTGGGCTACCCGGTGGGCGCCGCGATCCTCACCTCGCTCCTCGTGCTCACGTTCGCCCTGTGGCGGGTGACGGGACTCACGTTCTCCATCAACAAGATCGACACCTTCCGCGGTGAGGCGCTGTTCTGGACGGCGATCCTCATCTCGAACACGCTCGGCACCTCGATGGGCGACTTCCTCTCCGACAGCTCGGGTCTCGGCTACCTCGGTGGCGCCCTGCTGATCACCGGGCTGCTGCTGGTGCTCGTCGCCCTGATGAAGGTGCCGGCCGTGCCGAACGTGCTGGTGTTCTGGTTCGCCTTCGTGCTCACCCGCCCGCTGGGGGCCACCGCCGGTGACTTCCTCACCAAGCCGGTCGCCAAGGGCGGCCTCAACCTCGGCACCATGGGCTCCTCGGCCGTGCTGCTGGCGATCCTGTTCGGCCTGATCGCCTACGCGGCGGTGCGCGAGCGGCGGGCCAACCCCCAGGGCGTCGTCCTGGCGGCCTAGGTGTAACCGGCCAGGACGTTGGTGACGGTCGGCGCGGCAGCTTGATCACGTAGTGAGACCTCCGGTGCGGTGGTGATTGCGAAGTC
>NZ_JBITLV010000007.1:0-194859 GCF_044465595.1 Spongisporangium articulatum
AACGCCTTCGCGATCACCTTCGAAGGACGGCTCACACCGAGCACCACCAACTGAAACCGTCAGACCCGGTTACACCGGAAATCGGACAGTCTCGAACAAGGATTTACGGAGCCTCGACGACCTAACGCGCGGTTCCGCGGAACCGCCCTAGCCTGACGGGATGGCGCTCAGAGTCGGATCGAAGGTCAGCTGGAACACCTCGCAGGGCGAGACGCACGGCAAGGTCGTGGAGCGACGGACCAGCGACTTCACGTTCGACGGGCAGCATTTCACGGCCAGCGAGGACGACCCGCGGTTCATCGTGGAGTCCGCGAAGACCGGCGCCCGCGCGGCCCACACGGCGGACGCGCTGACCCCTCAGCACTAATCACCTTGCCGGACGCCAGCGATCTCGGGGACCGTGGCCCCATGGTCGCCCAGGTGCTCGCCGTGCACTCCAGCCCCGTTCACGAGTTCAGCAAGGATCCGCAGGCCGAGATCGTCCTCGTCGAGGGCTGGGGCGTCGAGGGTGACACCCACGCCGGCATCACCGTGCAGCACCGCAGCCGGGTGGCGCGCGACCCGTCGCAACCGAACCTCCGGCAGGTGCACCTGATCCACGCGGAACTGCACGACCGGCTGCGCGCCACCGGGCACGACGTCCGGCCCGGCCAGCTCGGCGAGAACGTCACCACCCGCGGCGTCGACCTGCTGGGCCTGCCCACCGGGACCCTGCTGCACCTCGGCGAGACGGCCGTCGTCGAGGTGACCGGGCTGCGCAACCCGTGCCGCCAGATCGAGGGGTTCCAGGCCGGGCTGCTGGCCGAGGTCCTGCACGACGAGGAGGGCCGCGTGGCCCGCACGGCCGGGGTGATGGGCGTGGTTCGAGCGGGGGGCCACGTCCGCCCCGGAGACCCGCTGACCGTCGTCCGGCCCGACGCCCCGCACGCGCCGCTGGCACCGGTCTGACCCTGGCGCCTCGCTCAGTCGCGGGTGAGCTGTTCGACCACCGCCAGGTCGTCGCCGCGCGCCCACACCTGCCGGATCTGCCCGTCCCGCACCCGGTAGACCGCGAACTCCTGCACCCGTACCGGACGCCCCGTGGCGGGTAGCCGCCACCGCGGGCCGAGGTGGCGCAACTGTCCGAGATGCCTTCCGGTGTCCTCGAAGTGGGCCGACACCAGGTCGCCGTCCACCAGCAGGTGACGCAGGTGCCACCGGTAGTCGGGGAAGCCCTCGACGAGGGCGCGCAGCCCGTCCACGTAGACCGCGAGGCCCACCGGTTCGTCGTCCACCTCGACGTCGTCGGCGACGAAGGCGCCCAGGTCGTCGAACCGGTGCTCGTTGCACGTGCGCAGGTACCGCTCGTAGAAGCCGGCCAGATCCTCGTCGCCGCCGCTCATGCGGGCAGGTAGAGCAGCCAGACCTGCCCCCGCGCGAAGGTGAGGGCCGCGCCGGCGTCGGTGCGGAACGTCGTCCCGCCCGCGGCGGTGCCGCGCGCCCAGGTGCCCGTGAACGCCTGCCCGCCGCGCAGTACCGTCGCCTTCCCCTGGCCGACGGTCTCCGTGTACGGGCTGTTGTTGCCGAGCACGTCGTGGAACTGCGACTGCCGGATCACGGTGCGCTGGACGACGACCGTCGCCGCCGCGAGCCGGGAACCGCTGCTGGTGGTCGCTTTTCGGCCGTCGACGGACACCAGCCAGCGTTCGCGCGCCGCCGACCAGGTGAACGTGAACCGGGCCGCGGGGTACCGGACGGTGTAGGAGGCCTTCTCGACGCCACCGCCCGGGGCGTCGCCGAAGCGGAACCCGATGTCGCCCGCCGGGCTCACCCCGGTGACCGCCTTGAGCAGGGCCGAGCCGCGCGCGTACAGGTTGTGCGGCGCCCGGTGGTCGCTGCCCCTGAAGTAGGCGGAACGAGCCACGCTCGGCGAGACGTCTTTCACCGGAGCCTGTTTCACCAGCGCCAGCACTCCGGAGTTGGCGCCCGAGAAGGCCAGCGCAGGCGTGCCGAACTGCCGCAGCAGCTCCAGGTCGCTCTCCCGCGCGCTGCGCACCGGGCCGACCTCGGCGGGGATCCTCGACGAGTAGACGGCCAGGTAGCGGGACAGTCCACCCTCGACGCGCTCGACGTAGACCAGGTCGGCCTGGTCCAGGTTGCGCTGCGGCCGGGCGGCCGGGGAGTTGTCGACCTTCACGGCCAGCACTGGCCGATCGAACGCGACAGGCTGCCCGGTGAACGGCGACTGGGTGGTGGTCGTCGCGCGCCCGCCGGCGGCGGGACCGTCACCGCCCAGCGGTGGCGTCGACGGCCCGGTGCAGGCGGCCAGCGCCGCCACGGTCACGACGAGCCACACCCCCACGGCGGCGCCGATCGCCAGTACGCGCCCCGGTCGACGTCCCGCCCTCAGCACCCCGCCGAGCGTAGCCCAGCACCTACCTGAGCGCCGGGCCCTAGGAGGACGGAGTGGCGTCCTCGGTGAACGGGTCGTAGGGCGTGGCCGGGACGGTGCGGATGAAGCAGGCGCCGTAGACCGACAGGACGACCCGGTTGGCCTCGTACCCGAATTCGACCTTGTCGTCCCAGCGGCCGTGCAGGACGACGTAGAACTGGCTCGGCCCGTTCTTCAAGCGCTCGACGTGGGTGAACCCGTGCCGGGCTCCGACGGCGGCGACGCCCTGGGCGGCCTGCTCCCACTGGGCCGGCGTGAGCTCGCCGGCCGCGTCACCGCTGTCGTAGTTCGCCGACGCCGCCTGGTCCACATCGGAGAAGGGCGGTGCGCAGAAGCCCTCGTTGAAGACCCCGGGCTTGTCGAGCCAGAGCAGGTCGGGGTTGACCGCGTTGAAGGCGGCGCGCATTTCGTTCAGCATCGCGAGGTAGTCCGCCTCGGCCGCCTCGTAGCTCGGCCGGGCCTGCAACTGTGCCTGCGCTGATTCCATGTCGTTCCCCTCTCCGCGACCGGGGCACCCGGTGAGCATCACCGCCAGCAGGCCCAGTGCGACGGGCCGCAGGGCCCGGCGGCGCACGACGACGGTCAGGCGTTCCACGGCCCCCACCACCACCACGGCTGGTCCGTGACCCCCACGTTCGCACCGGCGATGGTCGCGTCGGGGCGGTTGGCCACGATCGTGGCCAGGTTGTACTGGCTGGTGCTGCCGTCGTTCAGGTACGACGCGTGCATGGTGACGTCGTTCAACCGGGTTCCGCTGTAGTCGGTGCCGTACGGGGCCGTGGCCGCACCCGTCTGCAGCTGCTTCATGCCCTCCATGGTGGTGGGGTCGGCCCCGAACCGGTCGAGGTCGCCCACCGGGTCCCACTTGGCCTCCGCGTAGGAGGCGGTGCCGCTCGGCACGTTCAGCTCGTCGACTGTCTCCACCCCGAGCCCGGGAGAGCCGAAGAAGGCGGCCCGGTCCACGCCGGTGTTCTGCTCCTGGAGGGCGTACCCCGTGGTGGTCGACCCGTAGGAGTGACCCAGGGCCGTCAGGTCCGGATCGTCGGCGCGCGAGGCGTTGATCCCGCGATAGAACTCGGCCAGGTCGTGCCCGCCGTGGCTTGCGGCCCCCGACAGCGCGACCGAATTCCCGGAGATGAGGCTGCCGGGCTCGACCTGCGGCGACTGGTAGCCGATCCACGTCACGGTCGCGACGGATTCGCCGTAGGCCATCCTCGACGCACGCAACTGAAGTTCGCGCATGTGGTCGTCGTAGCCGGTCATCCCGGCGACCGAGGACCCGAGACCGGGCGTGAAGACGGCCACGTGCTGGGCGGCGTCCACGTCACCGACCGCGACGATCGCCTGCGGCCGGCCGTGTGACAGGTCGAGGCCGAGGACGTGGTGGTCGGGTTTGCCGGCCAGGGTGGTCACGGTGGCCAGGGCCGCCTTCTGCTCGCGCAGCACCCTCAGCTTGGCGTCGATGTCCTGGTAGAGCACGGGGTCGTCGACGTCGCCGTAGTTGCCGCCCTGGCCGGTGGTCAGGAGCTTGTCGAGCTCCTGCTGCCGCCGGTACTCGCGCTGTGCCTCCAGGACCGAGATCTGCTGGTCCACTGAGGCACTCAGCTGCGGCAGCAGCAGGCGGTTCGCCCGGTCCCGGGCCCAGGCGGGCACCCCGTCACGGTTGCCGATCCACTCGGGATGGTTGTAGATGACCGCCTCCCGCTCGACGTCCGACAGGGCGGCCCACCACCCGGCGTTCTGGGCCGCCGTCCCCGTGCCGTCGGGGCCGCCGCTCGGCGGCGCGTACTGCCCGTCCTCGGCGAACACGTACCCCACCTGTTGCGCCGCCGTCAGGCTCGCCGCGTCGGTCGCCGCCAGCCTCCCGGCCAGGACTCCGTCGCGCAGCACCCGGCACAGGTCCCGGTCGATCTCGGCGGCCTTGCGCACCGTCTCGTCGATACGCGTGACGCATTCCTGCACCAGAGCCCGGCGCTCGGCGTCCGCCACGTCCGCGTCGTGCTGGGTCGCGTACCGTTTTCCGGCCCCTTCGACATCGGACACCATGCCGTTGTCGCTGATCCGCAGCCCGTTGGCATGTGCGAACCGTTCCACGGCGGCCACAGCGTTCTGCACTCCGTGGATCGCATCGGCGGCCTCGGCCAGAGCCCGGCGCACGGCGGTCACCTCGGTGACCCGGTCCTCCAGCTCCTCACGGATGCCGGTCAGTTCAACCCGCGCCCCCTCGGCGGCCAGGCCGAACCATTGCTTCGTCGCCGAACCGCGCACCTCGTCGTCGAGCGACAGCAGGCGGTCCTCGACCCCCAGCAAGGCCTGACTCGCCGCCTCCACCGGTTCCCGGTCCCAACGCCGCACCGTCGACCAGCCCGCGCTCACGGCACCTGCCGATCAAGATCCGTGAACGCACGTCTGCTCATGTCGTCGCACGCGCGCAATTCCTCGATGACGACTTCGAACCCCACCAGACCCCCAACCCGACCGTCCCCGGGCGCGACCTTAGCAACGCGAAACGGTCATTCGGGATCGTGTCGCACCGTCGTAACATCACGACCCGGCGCGCCTGGGCCTCAGACGAGTCCGCGGGCCCGCAACATCCGCTCCAACGTCGAGGCCGCCTCGGTGACCTGGTTGCGAACCAGCGGGCTGACGTCGTCGGCGCTCGCCAGTTCGGTTGCCCGGCGAGGGAAGTCAGCGTCGACGCCGTGCCGGGGGAACAGCTGGCGCACGGTGGCCAGGGCGGCCGTCATCCCGCCCTCGCCCAGCCGCGCCAGCACGTCCAGGTATCGCGCGGCGAACCGCTCCAGGACAGCGGCGTGCGCCGGGTCCCAGAACGCCCGGCCGACCGCCAGGTAGGCCTGCAACGGCACGCTGCGCTCCACGATGACCGCCTGCCAGACCTCCTCCTTGGCCTCCACCTCGGGGCGGGCGGCGCGCACGGCCACCGCCCGGGACGACGCGTCCGGGTCGGGGTCGCGGGCCAGCAGGTCGGCCACGGCCTGCTCGTCGTAGTTGCCGGTCGCCGCCCGGCGGGTCAGCCAGCGCCAGCGCAGGTCGACGTCGTCACCGACCAACTCGTCGAGCTCGGCCAGCAGGTCGGCGTCGGAGGCCACGGCGAGCGCCGCCTGCAGGGCGGACAGCCGGGTCGCCGGATCGGTCGGGGCCACCCGCACGGCCAGATCGAGGCAGGCCCGGGCCAACTCGTTCCCCCCGGCCACCGCGTCGGCCGGTCCGGACCAGTCGAGGACGGCCGCCACCCCGGTGCGCAGCAGGCCCTCCCGGACGCTGGCCTCGGTCTCGACCGCCAACGCGCCCACGACGTACCGGACGACCTCGCGCGCGGCCAGGCGCCCGTCGTCCACCAGGTGCCAGAGCGTGAGCCGCACCAGCGCGCGGCTGACCGGGTCGGGCAGCCGGGCCCCGAACTCCAGCAGCGCGGCGAGCCACGCGTCGTCGGGGCGGACCCGGGCGAACGTGCGGTCGCCGTCGTTGAGCAGCAGCAGGTCGGCGACCGGCGCCCCCACGAGCTGAGGGACGTCGGTCGACGGCCCGCTGACCTCCAGATCGAGCAGCTCACGCCGGCGCGGCTCGCCGTCGACGTCGTACACCCCGAGACCGAGGCGGTGCGGCCGCTGCGCCGGGTACTGCGCGGGCGGCTCGACGAGGACGCGCACCGCCGTGTACCGCCCGTCCTCGGCCTCCGCCTGGAGGGTCAGCGTGTCGGTGCCGGCGGTCAGCAGCCACTCCTTGGCCCACTGGCCCAGCTCACGCCCGGACGACGACCCGACGGACTCGAGCAGGTCCTCCAGCGTGGCGTTGTCGAACGCGTGCCGCTCGAAGTGGGTGCCGAGCCCGGCGACGAAGTCGTCCTCCCCCGCGTAGACCGTCAGCTGCCGCAGCACGCTGGCTCCCTTGGCGTACGTGACCATGTCGAAGGCCGCCTTGGCCGCCTCGACGGTCGGCACGTCCTGCCGGATCGGGTGGGTCGCGGGGCTGCGGTCGGCCGTGTACCCGGCCTCCTTGCGGTTGCCGAGGAACGAGGCCCAGGCCCCGGTGAACTCGGTCGTCTCGGCGGTGGCCCAGACCGCGGCCCAGTCGGCGAACGACTCGTTCAGCCACAGGTCGTCCCACCAGCGCATCGTCACGATGTCGCCGAACCACATGTGCGCCATCTCGTGCAGCAGGATGATCGCCCGCAGCTCGCGCTCGGTCGCGGTCGGCGCCGCCCGGAAGACGAACGAGTCCATCCAGGTGACGCAGCCCCAGTTCTCCATCGCGCCCTGGAAGTCGGGGCAGAACACCTGCGTGTACTGGCTCTGCGGGAACGGCATCCCGAACCGCTCGCCGAAGAACGCCAGCCCCTTCGCGGTGAGGTCGAACAGCTCGTCGGCCTGCTCGTCCAGGTAGCCGGCGAGGCTCTTGCGGGCCAGCAGCCCGAGGTCGTAGGTGCCGCCCTCGGGGGCGCCCGGGACCTGCCGCCGGACCTCGTGGAACGGACCGGCGCACACGACGACCAGGTAGGTGGACAGCTTCGGCGTCCGGCCGAACGCCCACACCCGGGCGTCGTCGGGCAGGTCGCCCACCTTCTCGGCCGGGGTGTTGCTGGCCACCGTCCAGGCCGCGGGCGCGACCACCTGCAGCTGGAACGTGGACTTCAGGTCGGGCTGGTCGAAGCAGGCGAACACGCGGCGCGCGTCGTCCGGCTCGAACGACGTCCACACGTAGGGCTCGCCGTCGCCCGGGTCGACGACCCGGTGGATACCGGCCCGCTCGGACGTGCGGGTCGTGGTCGAGTGGACCGACAGCCGGTGGATGCCGGGCGTGACCGTCAGCGGCAGCCGGGCCCCGTCGTAGCCGGACGTGTCGAGGAGCTGCCCGTCGAGGGTGGCCTCCACCTGCTCCGCGACGATGTCGACGAACGTCTCCCCCGCCCGGCGGGCCACGAACGTGATCTCCGACCAGACCTGCAACGTGCTGCCCTCGCGCAGGTCCTGCAGGTCGATGAGCAGGTCGTAGGAGTCGACGGTCAACAGTTCCGCCCGGGCCCGGGCCTCGTCACGCGTGAGGGATGCCATGGCACAGATCATGCCGTCTAAGCCCGTTCGGGCGCGCCCGGGTGCGCCGATCGCCGTGGGTGGTCGTACGCTCGCGCGAACCCCTGTGGAGGTAGTTGTGCGACTGACCCTGACGCCGCGGGACACCGCGATCATCGATCTGCTGGTCCAGGCGGCGAACAGCCTGGTGGACGGTGCGGACCGGCTGGCGGACGTCGTCCGGGCCGCTCCGGACGACCGGCCCGAGCTCGCGCTGGCCATGCGGGACGCCGAACACCGCTCCGACGAGATCACGCACGCCACCATGCGGCGGCTGAACTCGACGTTCGTGACGCCCTTCGACCGGGAGGACATCTACGCGCTGGCCTCGGCGCTGGACGACTGCATGGACCACATGGAGGCGGCCGCCGACATGCTGGTGCTGACCCGGCCCAAGGCCCTGCCCGAGGGTGTGGGCGAGGTGCTGGCCGTGCTGCGCCGGCAGGCCGAGGAGACCGCCGCGGCGATGCCGAGGCTGGCCACGATGAAGGGTCTGAAGGACTACTGGGTGGAGATCAACCGGCTGGAGAACGACGCCGACGCGACCTACCGCGACATGATCCAGGACCTGTTCCGCGGCACCGACGCGATGGAGCTGCTGAAGGTCAAGGAGGTCATCGACGCGCTGGAGGCCGCGGCCGACGCCTTCGAGACCGTCTCGCACCACGTCGAGACCATCGCCGTGAAGGAGTCATGACCCTCGCGCTCATCGTCGTCGTGGTCGGGGTGGCCCTGTTCTTCGACTACACCAACGGTTTTCACGACGCCGCCAACTCCATCGCCACGTCGGTCTCGACCCGGGCCCTGACCCCGCGGGCGGCGCTGCTGATGGCCGCCGTGTTCAACGTGATCGGCGCCCTGCTCGGGCACGGGGTGGCGGAGACGATCGGCAACGGCATCATCGGCCCGCCCCGCGGCGACCACGGCATGGTCATCGTGCTGGCCGGGTTGATCGGGGCGATCACCTGGAACCTGGTCACCTGGTACCTCGGCCTGCCCTCGTCCTCCTCGCACGCCCTGATCGGCGGGCTGGCCGGCGCGGCGCTCGTCTCCTCCTCGACGGTGCACTGGGCGGTGATCTTCGAGAAGGTCGTGATCCCGATGGTGCTGTCGCCGCTGGTCGGGTTCACCCTGGCGTTCGTCGCGATGGTCGCCGTGCTGTGGCTCTTCCGCCGGGCGAGTCCCGGCGCGGCCGCCCGGCGGTTCCGGGCGGCGCAGACCGTCTCGGCGGCCGCCATGTCCCTCGGCCACGGACTGCAGGACGCGCAGAAGACGATGGGCGTGATCACGCTGGCCCTCGTCGCGGGCGGGTACCACTCCGGGACGTCGGTCCCGCTGTGGGTGACGCTGTCGGCGGCCGCCGCGATCAGCCTCGGGACGGCGTCCGGCGGCTGGCGGATCATGCGCACCCTGGGCCGCGGAGTGATCCAGCTCGACCCGCCGCGGGGGTTCGTGGCCGAGTCCGTGGCCGCGTCGGTGCTCTACACGACCGCCTTCGCCTTCCACGCGCCCATCTCGACCACCCACACGATCACCTCGGCGATCATGGGCGTGGGGGCGACGAAGCGGCGCTCCGCCGTGCGGTGGGGGGTGGCCGGCGACATCGCGACGGCCTGGGTGCTCACGCTGCCCGCCTCGGCCGCGGTGGCCGCGCTGGCCTACGCGGCGCTGTTCTGGCTCGCGTGACTCAGTCGGCGGTGACCATCAGTCGGCCGTGACCGGAGGCAGCGCCGACCACGGGAAGGTGATCCAGCGGTCGGTGCGCTTCCAGACGAAGTCGGGCTCGACGACCGAGGTGGGCTTCGCGTAGAGGACCGCGGAGCGGGCCTCAGCGCCGTAGGAGCGGACCAGGTCGAGCACCAGGGCGAGGGTCCGGCCGGAGTCGGCGACGTCGTCCACCACCAGAGCCTTCAGCCCGTTCAGGGCGCCCCCGTCGAGCACGGGCGGCAGCACGACCGGGTCGGGCAGGGTCTCGGCGATGTCGGTGTAGAACTCGACGTTCAGCGTGCCGATCGCCTTCACGCCCAGTGCGTACGAGACCGCGCCGGCCGGCAGCAGGCCGCCGCGGGCCACGGCGACCACGACGTCGGGCTCGAAGTCCGCGGCCACGACGCGGGCCAGCTCGCGACCCGCGTCACCGAAATCGGCCCAGGTCAGCACCTCCCGGACCTCCGGGACGTGGCTGCCTTCGGCGGAGACCTGGGGGCCGGGCGGGGAGACCTCGGGTGCGCTCATGCGTTGAAGCGTAGACGGGCCATGATTGACGCGTAGGCAACGACTGGAGGAAGCCATGTGCCGCAACATCCGGACCTTGCACAACTTCGAGCCGCCCGCCACGAACGACGAGGTCACGGCGGCGGCCCTGCAGTACGTGCGCAAGATCAGCGGCACGGCGAAACCCTCCGCGGCCAACCAGGCCGCGTTCGACGAGGCCGTCGCCGCCGTCGCCCACGCCACGGCGCACCTGCTCGACCACCTCACCACGAGCGCCCCGCCCAAGAACCGTGAGGTCGAGCGCGAGCGGGCGATCGTCCGCAGTCGCGCCCGGTTCGGGACCGCATGAGGCGCTGGACGACGCTCGCCCCCGTCCTCTCCGTCCTCCTGCTCGCCGGCACCTGGGGTCGTAAGGACCTGCCGGGGGTCGTGGTCGCGGTGGTCGCGGTCGTGCTGGCCGGGGCCGTGCTCGCCGCGGTGCACCACGCCGAGGTCGTCGCCCACCGCGTCGGCGAACCGTACGGCTCGCTGGTGCTGGCGGTGGCCGTCACGGTCATCGAGGTCGGGTTGATCGTGACCCTGATGGTGTCGGGCGGGGACGGCACCGAGACCCTCGCCCGGGACACGGTCTTCGCGGCGGTGATGATCACGTGCAACGGGATCGTCGGGCTGTCGCTGCTGATCGGCGCGTTCCGGCGGGGCACGGCCTCGTTCAACGCCGAGGGCACCGGCGGCGCGCTGGCCACCCTGACGGTGCTGGCCACCCTCAGCCTGGTGCTGCCCACGTTCACGACGGGGGCCAGTGGCTCCGAGTTCACCACCGCCCAGCTGGCTTTCGCGGCGGTGGCCTCGATCGTGCTCTACGGGCTGTTCGTGCTGACCCAGACCGTCCGGCACCGCGACTACTTCCTCCCGGTCGGCGACGAGGACGGGGACGGCGTCGAGGACGAGCACGCCGCCCCACCGTCGAACCGGGCCGCCCTGACCTCGCTCGGCCTCCTCATGGTGGCCCTGGTCGGGGTCGTCGGCCTGGCCAAGGTGGAGTCGCCGTCGATCGAGAAGGCCGTCGACGCGGCCGGTTTCCCGCAGGCCGTGGTCGGCGTCGTGATCGCGCTGCTGGTGTTGCTGCCGGAGACGATCGCCGCCGCGAACGCCGCCCGGCGCGACCGGGTCCAGATCAGCCTGAACCTGGGCCTCGGGTCGGCGATGGCCAGCATCGGGCTGACCATCCCGGCGATCGCGGTGGCCTCGATCTGGCTGGACGGGCCGCTGGTGCTCGGCCTGGGCGCGACCCAGCTGGCGCTGCTGGTGCTGACCGTCGTCGTCTCGGCGCTGACGATCGTGCCCGGGCGCGCCACCCGGCTGCAGGGCGAGGTGCACCTGGTGCTGTTCGCGGCGTTCGTGTTCCTCGCTGTGAACCCCTAGCCGCCCACACCGGTCGGTGGTCAGTCGTTCGGATCGGCCTCGCGGACCACCGCGGGTTCGTCGTGCTCGCCGGTGCGGGCCTGCGGCAGCGGGAGGACGTCGCCCGCCTGTTCCACGGGCTGCTCCCCGACCGCTTCGGCCGGCTGGGGGTCGGTGGCCCGTCGGCCGCCCACCCGGCCGTCGGTCCGCCGGTCGCGCTTGCGCCGCTCGGTCTGCCCCTTCAGCACGAAGGCCACGACGAGCGGCACGAGCAGGTCGGCCAGGGTCAGACCGTGGGCGGGGCTGAAGCTGATCAGCACCGTGCCCTCGAGGTGCGAGTTGGCGCGCAGCCAGAACAGCAGGCAGGCACCGAGCGCGACGAAGGCCAGGCGGGTCTTGGCCCGGGCCGCCCAGATCCCGCAGCCGAGCATGAGCGCGAGCACGACGACCTGCCCCGACGTCGGCACCAACGTCAGGGTGTGACCGATCTCCGCCGGGCTCACCCGAGGGGGATCGGCACCCGACGCCCCCAACCCAAGCGGTATGCCCCTCCAGTGGGGGTGATTCGACGTGAAATGAGCGCCGAACACCCCCACTGGAAGGGCATAGTGCAGGTCAGCGGCGGCCCCGGTTCTTGGCCCGGCTGCGTTCCCGGATCTCCTTGTAGGCACCCCGGTGGAGCGCCCGGACCGCCGCCCGGTCCTCGGAGGCGAGCCGGGCGTCCCGGCGCCGCTCCTGCCACCGGCTCTCGGCCTGGAGCTTCCGCCACGCGGCCAGCCGGTCCGGGTTGAGCGACCCGGCGGCCACCGCCCCCCTCACCGCGCACCCGGGTTCGGACTCGTGCGCACAGTCGGCGAACCGGCACCGTTCGGCCAGGGCGGCGACGTCGGCGAAGGCGCGGTCCAGGCTCCCGTCGTCCGCCTCACCGCCGGCCAGCCCGGCGCCGCGCAGGCCCGGGCCGTCGATCACCGCTCCCCCGGCCACCCGGCGCAACTCCCGGGTGACGGTGGTGTGCCGGCCCTTGCCGTCGCCGCGCACCTCCTGCACGGCCATCGTCTCGGCGTCCGCGAGCGCGTTGACGAGGCTGGACTTGCCGGCGCCCGACGGCCCGAGGAGGGCCACCACGCGGCCGCCCTCGAGCAGCCCGCGCACGTCGTCCAGCCCCGCCCCGGTGCGCGACGAGACCGGCAGCACCGTGCACGCCGTCCGGGCCGCGAGCGAGGCGGCCACCTCGTCGGCGTCCGGGTGCAGGTCGGCCTTGGTCAGCAGGACGACGGGTTCGGCGCCGCTGGCCCAGGCCAGGGTGAGCATCCGTTCGATCCGGCCGGCGTGCACTGAGCGTTTGGCGACCGGGTCGAACGCGGCCACCACGGCGACCACGTCGACGTTGGCGGCCAGGGCCTGTTGCTGCGAACTGCCGCCCGCGTCGGCCCGCTTCAGCAGCGAGCGCCGGGGCAGCACCTCCTCGACGAACGGGGGCTCGTCGAGCGGCACGTCGAGGGTCAGCCGGACGACGTCCCCCGTGCAGGGCGGTTCGGGCAACCACGACGGCACCCGAGCCACGAAGGGTTCACGACCGTCGGTTTCGACGAGCGTCGCGCCACGATCGACGCGTAGTACTAGGGCATACGGAAATGCTTGTGACACTTGAAGTCTCGTTTCGGTCAGGCCTCGCCTGACCGAGACGTCAGGCGGGCGCGGGAGGAGCGACGGCGGAGGGCGCCTCGAGGCGCGCAGCGTCGACCGTGACGGTCATGCGCTCTTCTCCTCCTCCTGCCGCGAACGACCCGGCGGGTACGCCTGGGCCGTGCGGCGCTGCGACCCCCGCGCCCACGTGGCGCGAGAACCCTGATTCAGGTGAACGACACGTTACGCCGGGCGCCGGTCCTCGGTCGAGCCGTTTTCCGGCGCTTCTGCGACGACGGCCGTGGGCACGGGCGGGACGAGCCCGGTGACGGCGGGCCCGGACAGCGGGACGTCGTCCGGCCAGCCCACCTCCTGCGCCGGGTCGCGCTGCGGGGTCATCGGAACGGTGCCCTCGAAGGCGCCGCCGGCCCGGCGCGCGGCCACCCGGTTCGCCGACGGGAACATCTCGTCGATCACGGCGTTCAGGGCGGCGCCGATCAGCACGGCGATGGCCAGGAAGTACAGCCAGATCAGCACGACGATCGGCGCGGCCAGGGGCCCGTAAATGGAGGCCCCGTCCACCGAGGCGGCGATCGTCCAGCGCAGGACGTAGCTGGCCAGCACCCAGATCAGCAGGGCCAGGACCGCCCCCGGCAGGTCGTGCCGCCACGGCGACCGCACCGGGGTGGCGATGTGGAAGAGCGTGGTCAGGCCGGTGACCGCGACGATCGTGACGACCGGCCAGTACAGGAGGTTGGACCCGCCCAGCTCGGCCAGCAGGTGCAGGTTGGCGGACTCCAGCAACCGGGCCAGCATGCCCGGCCCGACCAGGACCAGCGGGAACAGCACGACGCCGGCCAGCAGCGTGCCGACGTACAACGAGAACGACAGCACCCGGGTCCGGACGATCCCCCGGTGCCCGCCCAACCCGTACATGATGGAGATCGTGTCGACGTAGACGTTCAGGGCGCGCGAACCCGACCACAGCGAGAGCACGAACCCCAGCGAGACGATGTCGGCGCGCCCGCCGTCCAGCACCTGGTCGAAGGTCGGCAGGATCACCGAGGCGACGCTGTCGGCGGTCAGGAAGGTCAGGGTCAGCTCGCGCAGCTGCTGGCGCAGGTCGGCGACCACGGACTGGCCCATCAGCTGCCCGATGAACCCGATCGACCCGACCAGCCCGAGCACGAGCGGGGGCAGCGAGAGCAGGGCGAAGAAGCCGGCCTCGGCGGCCAGACCGGTCACCCGGTAGCGCAGGCACGTGCGGGTGGTGCGGACGGTCAGCTTCCAGAGGAACCGGAGGAAACGGCGCAGCAGACCCCGATAGCTGGCCTCGGTCGCCCGGGCCTGGGCCAACCGGGCGCGCAGGCTCGCATCCGCCGCCACGTCACCACGGTATCCGCCGGACGGGCGAGCAGGGCCCGTGAGGGCCCTCCCGGGGCCGTCCCGGGGCGGTCACGAGGTGGCGTCGAGGGATACGCCTGGGCCGAACGGGTGAGTACCGTGGGCCCCGTGCCGGAATCCGACGACGCGCTGAACCTGGTGGCCGCGCCCGTCGACCGTGACGTCTTCTCCGACGACGTGGCCCTGGTCGAGGCGGTGGAGCGGCACGAGGCGAAGGGCCACCTGGCCGACCTGCGCGACCTGGGCCGGCTGGTCGGCGCGGCCCGCTCCGCGCAGTGGGCCGAGGCCGTCGACCGGCATCCGCCCACGCTGCGGGCCTACGACGCGTTCGGCCGCCGGATCGATGAGGTCGACTACCACCCGTCCTGGCACCGGTTGCTGCAGGCGGCCGTGCGGGCCGGGCTGACCGCGGGTCCCTGGGAGCTGGACGCGCCGGGGCGGGCGCACACGGCCCGGGCCGCCGGGGTGCTGGTCTGGTCGCAGCTGGAGACGGGCGCCCTGTCGACCCTGACCACCAGCTACGCCACCGTCCCCGCGCTGCGCAGCGACGACCAGCTGGAGACGATCTGGCTGCCGCGGCTCGCGTCCCGCTCGTACGAGGCCGGGCTGCGCCCGCCGGGCGACAAGCTCGGTTCGCTCGCGGGGGTGGCCGCCACCGAGCGCCAGGGCGGGGCCGACCTGAGCACCGGGACGACGACCGCCCGACTCGAGTCCTCGGCCGGCGGTCCGCTGGCCGGCGGCCCGAACTACCGGCTGACGGGGCAGAAGTGGTTCGTGTCCTCGCCGATGGCCGACGTCCAGGTCACGCTGGCCGAGGCCCCGGGCGGTCAGACGTGCTTCCTGGTGCCGCGGGTGCTGGACGACGGGACCGTGAACCCGCTGCGGGTGATGCGGCTGAAGGACATGGTCGGCACCCGGTCGAACCCGCCGGCCGAGATCGAGCTGGACGGCACGTGGGCGGTGCGGCTCGGCGAGGAGGGGCGCGGGGTCCGGGCGCTGACCGGCATGTACTCGGCGGCCCGGCTGGACAACGTACTGCGCTCGGCCGGGCAGATGCGGGCGGCGCTGACCCGGGCCGTCCACCACGCCCGCCACCGCGAGGTGTTGGGCTCCGCGCTGGTCGAGAAGCCGCTCATGCAGAACGTTCTCGCGGATCTGGCGATGGAGAGCGAGGCGGCCACGGTGCTGGCCATGCGGTTGGCCGCCGCCGTCGACGCCGGGGAGACGGAACTGCTGCGCTCGTGCGTGCCGGTGGCCAAGTTCTGGGTCTGCAAGCGGGCGCCGGCCGTGGTGGCCGAGGCCGTCGAGTGCCTGGGCGGCAACGGGTACGTCGAGGAGCACGGCCTCGGGCGGTTGTACCGCGACGCCCTGGCCGGGTCGATGTGGGAGGGGCCCGGCAACGTCAGCGCGCTCGACGTGCTGAAGTCGATGGCCGTCCAGCCGCGGTCGATGGAGGTGCTGCTGGCCGAGATCGACCGGGCCCGCGGCGCGGACGAGCGGCTCGACCGGGCGATGGACGAGGTGGCGGGCTTCCTGCAGGCCGCGGCTCGCGAGGCCCGGCGCGACCCGGCCGCGGTCGAGGCGGGCGCCCGGTGGATGGTGCAGCGGCTGGCCGTCGTGCTGCAGGCGTCGCTGCTGGTCCGGTGCAGCCCGCCCTCGGTGGCGGCGACCTTCCTGACCACGCGGGTCGCGGCGGGCGTGGGCGCCGTGTTCGGGACGTTGCCGGTGGGCCGAACGGTCACCCGGACCATCGTGGAACGGGCCCTTCCCGAGTGAAAAGGGTGTAAATCGGTCCCGGTCGCCCGGCGCGTCGTGACCACATGCCGTGCCGACGTCGGCGCGAGAGGCAAGAATGGCGCGAATGGACATCTGGCCCGGCCATCCCTACCCGCTGGGGGCTACTTACGACGGTGCGGGCACGAACTTCGCGCTCTTCTCGGAGATCGCGGAGTCGGTGGAGCTGTGCCTGATCGGTGACGACGGCTCGGAGGAGCGCGTCGAGCTCACCGAGGTCGACGGCTTCGTGTGGCACTGCTACGCGCCCTCGGTCGGCCCGGGGCAGCGCTACGGCTACCGCGTGCACGGCCCGTACGACCCGGCCGCCGGGCACCGTTGCAACCCCAGCAAGCTGCTGCTCGACCCGTACGCGAAGGCGATCGAGGGGCAGATCGACGGCGACGAGTCGCTGTTCTCGTACCGGTTCGAGCCGAACGAGGAGGGCGAGCAGGAGTTCAACGACGCCGACAGCATCGGGCACACGATGCTGAGCGTCGTCGTCAACCCGTTCTTCGACTGGGCCAACGACCGCCCGCCGCGCCGCGAGTACCACGAGACCGTCATCTACGAGGCCCACGTGAAGGGCCTGACGATGACCAACCCGGCGATCCCCGAGGACATCCGCGGCACCTACGCCGCCATCGCGCACCCGGCGACGATCGAGCACCTGGTCGCGCTCGGCGTCACGGCGATCGAACTGATGCCGGTGCACCAGTTCGTGCAGGACACGACGCTGACCGACAAGGGCCTGTCGAACTACTGGGGCTACAACACCATCGGCTTCTTCGCCCCGCACAACGCCTACGCGGCCAGCGGCCAGCGCGGCCAGCAGGTGCAGGAGTTCAAGAGCATGGTGCGCGCGCTGCACGAGGCGGGCATCGAGGTCATCCTCGACGTGGTCTACAACCACACCGCCGAGGGCAACCACCTGGGGCCGACCCTCTGCTTCCGCGGCATCGACAACGACGCCTACTACCGCCTCGTCGACGACGACCGTTCGCACTACTTCGACACCACCGGTACGGGCAACAGCCTGCTCATGCGCAACCCGCACGTGCTGCAGCTGATCATGGACTCGCTGCGCTACTGGGTGCTCGACATGCACGTGGACGGCTTCCGGTTCGACCTGGCCGCGACCCTGGCCCGCCAGTTCCACGAGGTCGACCGGCTGAGCGCGTTCTTCGACATCGTCCAGCAGGACCCGGTGATCTCGCAGGTGAAGCTGATCGCCGAGCCGTGGGACATCGGCGACGGCGGCTACCAGGTGGGCAACTTCCCGCCGTTGTGGACGGAGTGGAACGGCAAGTACCGCGACACCGTGCGCGACTTCTGGCGCGGCGAGGCGGCCACGCTCGGCGAGTTCGCCTCGCGCATCACCGGCTCCTCCGACCTCTACCAGGAAGACGGCCGGCACCCGATCGCCAGCATCAACTTCGTCGTCGCGCACGACGGGTTCACCCTGCGGGACCTGGTCTCCTACAACGAGAAGCACAACGAGGCCAACGGCGAGGGCAACCAGGACGGGGAGAGTCACAACCGGTCGTGGAACTGCGGCGTCGAGGGCCCGACCGACGACGAGCAGGTGCTCGCCCTGCGGGCCCGGCAGCAGCGCAACTTCCTCACCACGCTGATGCTCAGCCAGGGGGTGCCGATGCTGGCCCACGGTGACGAGCTGGGCCGCAGCCAGGGCGGCAACAACAACGCCTACTGCCAGGACAACGAGCTGGCCTGGATCGACTGGAAGCTCGACGACGCGCAGGCCGACCTGCTCGCGTTCACCCAGCGGGTCGTCGCGCTGCGGCACGAGCACCCCGTGTTCCGCCGGCGCCGCTTCTTCCAGGGTGCGGCCGAGCGGGGCGGCTCGAGCGAGCTGGGCGACATCGCCTGGTTCACGCCGGGGGCCACGATCATGGAGCAGGAGGACTGGGACAACGGCTACGCCCGCGCGTTCGCCGTGTTCCTCAACGGCGAGAAGCTGCTGGCGCCCGACCGGCGCGGCCGCAAGGTCGTCGACGACTCGTTCCTGATCCTGTTCAACGCCCACTACGAGGATCTCGAGTTCACGCTGCCGCCGGCGGAGTACGGCGAGTGGTGGAACGTGGTCATCGACACCGCGGCCGACGAGGTCGGGTTCACCGACGACGGGGAGACCCACACGGCCGGCGGGACGGCGCACGTGGCCGCACGCTCGCTGGTGGTGCTCTCGAGGCCGAGCGTGGACGACGCGACGCCGCTCACGGGCCTGGCCACCGGGGCCCGCCGGGTCGGCACGGCGGGGTCGCCCTCGGTGGTCCGGACCACGACCCGGATGGCGGAGGGGGTCCCGGGGCAGGCCGGGGAGCGGAAGCTGGAACTCGCGCCCCGTCCCGCGCCCCGCACGGACCCGACGCCCGCACACCTGGGCTCGTAGTGATCTACGACGACGCGCCCGGTGCGACGTACCGGGTGCAGGTGCGCGCGGAGTTCGGCTTCGCCGAGGTCGCCGGCCTCGCCGAGTACCTGGCCGCCCTCGGCGTCAGCCACGTCTACCTCTCCCCCGTCCTGCAGGCGACCCCGGGGTCGGCGCACGGGTACGACGTCGTGGACCACACGAGGCTGTCGGCCGAGGCCGGCGGCGAGGCCGGGTTCGCGGAACTGCACCGGGCGCTGCAGGCGCACGGCCTGCGGGCGGTGGCCGACGTCGTCCCGAACCACATGGCCGTGCCGACGCCGGCCCGGCTGAACGCGCCCCTGTGGGACGTGCTCGCGCAGGGCCGGGACTCGGCGTTCGCGCACTGGTTCGACGTCGACTGGTCGCCGTACCCGGGCCGCTCGCACGGGCAGCTGCTGATGCCGGTGCTCGGCGGTCCGGTCGGCGACGTCGTCGCGGACGGCGAGCTGACCGTCGACGCGTCGGCCGCGGGCGGGCCGGTGCTGCGCTACTACGAGCACGAGTTCCCGCTCCGGAAAGGCACCTCCGAGCTGCCGATGGCCGAGCTGCTGGACGCCCAGTGGTACCGGCCGGCCTGGTGGCGGGTCGGCGGTGAGGAACTGAACTACCGGCGCTTCTTCGACGTCACGTCGCTGATCGCCGTACGCGTCGAGGAACCCGACGTGTTCGACGCGACGCACGCACTGATCGCGCGACTCGTGGCGGAGGGCGGGCTGTCCGGGTTGCGGATCGACCACCCCGACGGCCTGGCCGACCCGGCCGGGTACCTGCGCCGGCTGCAGGCGGCGACCGGCGGAGCCTGGGTCGTGGTGGAGAAGATCCTCGAGGGCGACGAGGCGCTGCCGGAGGGGTGGGCCTGCGCGGGGACCACCGGGTACGACGCGCTGAACGCCGTCCAGGGGGTGTTCGTCGACCCCGACGGCGAGGGCACGCTGACCCGGCTCGCGGAACCCGAGGGCGTCGACGAGGACTACCTCGACCAGATGGTCGAGAACGCCAAGTTCACCGCGCTCGACATGGTGCTGCAGCCGGAGCTCGACCGGCTACTGACGCTGCTGGTGCGGATCTGCGCGACCGATCTCGAACTGCGCGACCACACGAGAAGCAGCCTGCAGCAGGCCCTCTCGCACCTGCTGGTGGCCATGGACCGGTACCGGGCCTACGCCGAACCCGGCGAGCCGGCGCCGATCGAGTCGCAGCGCGTGCTCGACATGGCGGTGGCCCGGGCCGCCGCGGCCCTCGACGCGGCCGGCGGCTGGCAACTCGGCGAGCAGACGCTGGCGGCGCTGCGGGCGATCCGCGAGATCGCCTTGGATTCGGCGTCCGCCGACCCGCTGCGCCGCGAGTTCTGCACCCGCTTCCAGCAGACCTGCGGTCCGGTGATGGCCAAGGGCATCGAGGACACCCTCTTCTACCGGACGACGCGCCTGCTCGCGCTCAACGAGGTCGGCGCCGACCCGCACCGGTTCTCGTTCTCCCCCGAGGAGTTCCACGAGTTCGCGGACCGGTTGCAACGCGACTGGCCGCAGACGATGACCACCCTGTCCACGCACGACACGAAGCGCTCCGAGGACGCCCGGGCCCGCCTGCTGACGCTCTCCGAGATGCCCGGCGAGTGGGCCCGCGCCGTCCTGGAGTGGGAGGACCTGGCGGAGCGACACCTGGACGACGGATGGCCCGCCGGGCAGACCCGGTACCTGCTGTGGCAGACGCTGGTCGCGATCTGGGGCGAGGCCGGGCCACCGTCCCCGGACCGGGTGCTGGCCTACCTGGAGAAGGCCGTCCGGGAGGCCAAGGTCTGGACGTCGTGGACCGCCCCCAACGAGGGCTACGAGGCCTCGACCGCCGCGTTCGCCGGCGGCGTCCTCGCCGACCTCGACCTGGTCGCCTCCATCGGGGGTTTCGTCGAGCGGCTCGCCCCGGCGGACCGGGTGAACGTGCTCGGCCAGAAGCTCGTGCAGCTGACCATGCCGGGCGTGCCGGACGTGTACCAGGGCTGCGAGGCCGTCGACCGCTCGCTCGTCGACCCGGACAACCGGCGCCCGGTCGACTACGCCTTCCGCCGGGAGGTGCTGACCCGCCTCGACGACGGCGTCCGGCCCGACGCGTTCGACCCCGCCGACCGGCTGGACGCCGAGAAGCTGCTGGTCACGTCCCGGGCCCTGCGGTTGCGGCGCGACCTCCCCCGGACCTTCGGCCCGAGCACGGGCGCGGCCGGTGGGTACGTCCCGGTGCCGACCGGCTCCGAGCACCTGTTCGCCTTCGCCCGCGGCGGCGACACGCTCGAGAGCTGCACCGTCCTGAGCGTGGTGACGCGGTTGCACGTCGGCCTGATGGCGAGCGGTGGCTGGGACGACTCGCCCCTCACGCTGCCCCCGGGCACCTGGACCGACGTGCTCACCGGGCGCGAGTGGAGCGTGGAGGCGCCCGTCGTCCTGCTCCTCGCCGACCTGCCCGTGGCGCTGCTCGTCCGTGACTGACGCCCGCATCCGACGCCCGTATCCAGCGCCGACGGTGTGCGCGGTTCCGCAGAACCGCGCCGACTGGGCGCTTCGAAAACGCGCCTCGACGATCGTCGATGTGCCCCGAACGGGCCGGCCGGTCGGCCGTCAGGCCCCGGAGAGCCCGGAGGTCGCCATCGCGCGCGGCCCCCGCCGCCCCCGATAGGTTGACGCCCATGCCCATCGCCCTCGTCACCGGCCCGACCGCCGGCATCGGTGCCGCCTTCGCCCGGCAGTTGGCCACGGACGGCCACGACCTCGTCCTCGTCGCCCGCGACTCCGCCCGCCTCGAGGCGTTGCGCGCCGAGCTCGAACCACTCGGCCGCACCGTCGAGCTGATCACCGCCGACCTGAGCGACCCCGCGGCCCGCGAGCCCGTGGTGGCCCGGCTGCAGGCCACGGAGCGGCCCGTCGACCTGCTGGTGAACAACGCGGGCATCGGCACGTCGGGCGAGTTCTGGACCGCCGACTACGAAACCCTGCACCGGCAGCTCGAACTCAACGTGACGGCCCTGCTGCAGCTGACCCACGCGGTGCTGCCGGGCATGATCGCCCGGGGCAGCGGCGCGGTGATCAACGTGGCGAGCGTGGCGGGGCTGGTCCCGGGGCGCGGGTCGACCTACTCGGCCAGCAAGGCGTGGGCGGTCTCGTTCAGCGAGGGCCTGTCGGCGGGGTTGACGGGCACGGGCGTGAAGGTGATGGCGCTGTGCCCGGGGTTCACCCGCACCGAGTTCCACGAGCGGGCCGGCATCGACATGAG
Source organism: Spongisporangium articulatum (assembly GCF_044465595.1). Classification (NCBI taxonomy): domain Bacteria; kingdom Bacillati; phylum Actinomycetota; class Actinomycetes; order Kineosporiales; family Kineosporiaceae; genus Spongisporangium; species Spongisporangium articulatum. The sequence continues at coordinate 21,638 of NZ_JBITLV010000007.1, forward strand.
CTCCAGCCCCGGCGGGGTGTGGCTGAAGGCGGAGGACGTGGTGTCCACCGGCCTGAAGGACCTGGCCCGCGACGCCGTCGTCTCCGTACCCGACGTGCGGTACAAGGCCGTGGTGGTCGCCAGTCGGCTGATCCCGCGCCGGATCACCCGCGCCGTCGCCTCCCGGGCCGGCGGCGCCCGCGGCCGTACCTGATCTCTTCACTCCTTCTCGAAAGGGCACTGCGTGCACGAGTTCTCGGTCTGGGCCCCGAACGCGGCCCGGGTGATGCTGCACCTGCCCGGCACGGGCCCCGAGCCCGGCAACGGTGAGCAGCCGGGCGACGAGCACCACGAGCGCGTCGTCCCGATGGACCGCGCGGACGGCGGCTGGTGGCGCGCGTCGGTGCTCGGCGCCGGGCACGGCACCGACTACTCGTTCACCCTCGACGGCGGCCCGCCGCGGCCCGATCCGCGCAGCGCCTGGCAACCGGCCGGCGTGCACGGCCCGAGCCGCGTCTTCGACCCCGGCTGGTACGACTGGTCGGACGCCGGCTGGGCCGGCGTGGCGGTGGCCGACGGGCCGGTCTTCTACGAGCTGCACGTCGGAACCTTCACCCCCACCGGCACTCTCGACTCCGCGATCGACCGGCTGGGTCATCTCGTGGAGCTCGGGGTGGACGTCGTCGAGCTGCTGCCCGTCGCCGGGTCACCCGGGCCGCGGGGCTGGGGCTACGACGGCGTGAACCTGTACGCGGTGCACGAGGCCTACGGCGGGCCGGAGGCGTTGCAGCGGTTCGTCGACGCGGCGCACGGGCACGGTCTGGCCGTCTGCCTCGACGTGGTCTACAACCACCTCGGACCGGACGGGAACTACCTGCGCGACTTCGGGCCCTACTTCTCCGGGAAGCACCACACGCCGTGGGGAGAGGCGGTGAACCTCGACGACGAGGGGGCGCCGGCGGTGCGCGCGTTCATCGTCGACAACGCGGTGCGCTGGTTCCGCGACTTCCACGTCGACTGCCTGCGGCTGGACGCCGTGCACGCCCTCGTCGACAGCTCGCCCCAGCACATCCTGGCCGAGCTCTCCGACGCCGTGGCCGCCCTGTCCGCGCAGCTGGGCCGCCCGCTCGGGCTGGTCGCCGAGAGTGACCTGAACGACCCGGCCACGGTGGAGGCGACCAGCGACGGCGGGTTCGGCATGGACGCCCAGTGGGCCGACGACGTCCACCACGCCCTGCACGCCTGGCTGACCGGCGAGACGTTCGGCTACTACTGCGACTTCGGCTCCGTCGAGGTACTGGCCCGGGTGCTGACCGGGGTGTTCCGGCACACCGGCGACTACTCGGCCTTCCGTGGGCAGACCTGGGGGCACCCGGTCGACCCGGCCCGGCACCGCGGGCACTCGTTCGTCGTGGCGACGCAGACCCACGACCAGGTCGGCAACCGGGCCGCGGGTGACCGGCCGTCCGCGAGCCAGTCCCCCGGCCGGCTCGCGGCGGCGGCCGCGCTCGTGCTCACCTCACCGTTCACGCCGATGCTGTTCATGGGCGAGGAGTGGGCCGCGAGCACCCCCTGGCAGTTCTTCACCAGTTTCGAGTCGCCCGAGCTCGCGCAGGCGGTCCGGGAGGGGCGCCGGGCGGAGTTCGCGGGCCACGGTGGGGACTGGAGCGCGGACGACGTCCCCGACCCGCAGGACCCGGCCACCCGCGACCGGTCCGTGCTGGACTGGTCGGAGCCGGGCACGGGCGAGCACGCCCCGCTGCTCGAGTGGTACCGCGCGCTGATCGCCCTGCGCCGCGAGGAGCCGGAACTGCGCGACGACGACCTGGCCGCCGTCCGCGTCGACGTCCCGGACGACCCGGCCGAGAACTGGGTCGCTGTGCACCGCGGGCGGTTCTCGGTACTGGTGAACATCGGGCCCCGACCGGCCACCCTGCCGTGCGGGGAGGGCGCACGGTCCCGGCTGGGTTTCGGCGAGGTCGGCTGGGAGGACCCCGGGGGACGCAGCCCGGTGACCCGGGCCGGCACGTATCTTCTGGGACCCGACTCCGTGGCGGTCGTGGCCGTACCGCGGTCCGACTGGTACATGGATAGGGACGGAAACTTCAGCTACGAGGAGCCCCACGCATGATCGGCATCGAGGAACGCGGCGCAGTGACGGTCCTGCGGATCGAGCGGCACGCGCAGCGCAACGCGTTGAACGCCGAGCACGCCCGGGGGCTGCTCGACGCGGCGACGAAGGCGAGCCAGTCCGGCGCCCGCTGCCTGGTCATCACCGGGGAGGGCAGCACGTTCTGCGCCGGGGCCGACCTCGACACCGTGCGCGACCCCGGGTTCACCCGCACCCTGGCCGACCTGCTGCAGGGCCTGGTCCGGCTGCCGATCCCCGTGATCGCCGGGCTCAACGGGCCGGCCATCGGCGCCGGCTGCCAGCTGGCCATCGCCTGCGACCTGCGGGTCGGCGCACCCACGGTCCGGTTCTCCGTGCCCACCGTGCGGTTGGGCCTGGCCCTGGACGCCTGGTCGATCCAGCGGTTGATCTCGCTGATCGGCGGTGGCCCGTCGCGGGCGCTGCTGCTGGGCGCCGACACCCTCGAGGTGCAGCGGGCCTACAACGTGGGCCTGGTCGACCGCCTCGGCGAGGTCGACGCGGCGATCGCGTGGGCCGAGGAGATCGCGGCGATGGCGCCGCTGGCCATGACCTTCAACAAGCTGGCCCTGAACCGCCTGGTCGCGACCGGCGACGCCCACCCGGACGTGATCGCGCCCGACGACGCCGTCGAGGCCAGCTTCGACGTCGTGTGGGGCAGCGACGACTCGTGGGAGGGCCTGCGGGCCCGGGCCGACCGGCGGCAGCCCAACTTCCAGGGGAAGTAGCCGGGTGCAAGGATGACGTGATGCCCCCGTCGAATCAGCCCACCTTGCCCGAGTCGTTCGCGCAGATCGCCGACGACTTCCAGGCCCTCGGTAAGCAGGACCGGCTGCAGCTCCTGATGGAGTTCGCCCGGGAGCTGCCCGCCCTGCCCGAGCGCTACGCGGGCGACCACGACGGCATGGAACGGGTCGCGGAGTGCATGTCGCCCGCCTTCGTGAAGGTCGAGCTCGACGGTGGCCTCGACGACCCGGTGCGGATCTACTTCGACGCCCCGCCGGAGGCGCCGACCACCCGCGGCTTCGCCAGCATCCTGAGCGAGGGCCTCGCCGGGCTCACCGCCCGGGAACTGCTCGAGGTACCGGACGACGTCCCGGGCCGGCTGGGCCTGTCGGAGGCGATCAGCCAGCAGCGGCTCGGTGGCATGGCGGGCATGCTCGGCCGGATCAAGCGGCAGGTCCGCACCGGCCTGGGCATCGGCTCCCAGGTTCCGTCAGACCTGCGCGACGCATGACCGTCCTGCAGCTCCTGCTGCCGGGGTCGGCCGACGTCGGGGACCTGACCCTCGACCGCGCCTCCGCGCTGCAGGCCCTCGCCGACCTGTACGCCTACCCCGACCCGATGCCCGCCCGGGGCTGGGTCCGGGCCAACATGGTCTCGACGCTGGACGGCTCGGCGACCGGCGCGGACGGGCGGTCCGGGACGATCAACGCCCCCGCCGACACCGCCGTGTTCGGGGTGCTGCGCGCTCTGGCCGACGTGATCCTGGTCGGGGCCGGCACAGTCCGCGCCGAGGGCTACGGGCCGCCCGAGGCACGGGCGGCGTTCGCCGACCGGCGGGCCGCCGCGGGCCAGGCGCCCGCCGCGTGCCTGGCCGTCGTGACCCGCTCCGGCGACGGTCTGAAGCCCGAGCTGTTCACGGGACCGAACCCGAGCCTCGTCGTCACCACGGCCGATGCCGACCTGCCCGCCCTGCGCGGCCTGGCCGGGCCGGACCGGGTGATCGTCGCGGGTGACGGCGGGGAACTCGACCTGGCGGACGCCGTCCAGGTGCTGGCGTCGCGCGGGCTGGGCCGGGTGCTGCTCGAGGGCGGTCCGACCCTGCTGGCCCGGGCGATGGCCGCGGGCCGGGTCGAGGAACTGTGCCTGACCTGGTCGCCGCTGCTGGTCGGCGGCGACGGCCCCCGGATCGCGCACGGGCCGGGGTTCGTGCACCAGGCCCGGCTCGCGCACCTGATCCACGCCGACGGCCTGCTGCTCGGGCGGTGGCTGGTGCACGACCAGCCCAACGACTAGCCCTGCTTCTGCGCCTGCTTGTTCGAGTACATCTGCCGGTCGGCCTGTTCGAGCAGGGCGTCGAGATCGGTGTCCTCGAGGGTGGCCATGGCCAGCCCGAAGCTGGCCCGGGGCACGATCTCCGCGGCGGGCAGCACCACCGGCTGCTCGACCGCCGTGTGACACCGGGTCACGAAACCCGTTGCGTCCCAGTCCTTCGGCAGCCGCCGCAGGAGCAGCACGAACTCGTCCCCGCCGAGCCGCACGGCCAGGTCGTCGGCCCGCACGACGCGGGCCAGGCGCTGCGCCACGGCCTGCAGCAGCAGGTCGCCGCTGGCGTGCCCGAGCGTGTCGTTGACCTGTTTGAACCCGTCCAGGTCGACGTAGACGAGGGCGACGCTCTCGTCCCGGTCCGGGGCTTGCGCGGCCGCCCGCAACGTCTCCTGCAGCTGCAGCCGGTTGGGCAGCCCGGTCAGCGCGTCGTGCCGGGAGGCGTGGTGGGCCTCGGCGTGGGCGCGGCTGAGCTCCCGCTGCCGGCTCTCGTCGGCGGTGACCTCGCGCCACGTCACGACCACCCGGTCGTCGCCGACGGGGGCCATGGTGTGGTCCCAGGACGCCCGCCAGACGCCCCGGGCGTCGGTCTCGTGGTAGCGGAAGGTGGTCGTGACGTGCGCGTCGAGGGTGTCCAGCACGGCTTGCCACATCCCCGACTCGACCGCGTCGGGGAACAGGTCGCGCAGGTCACCCCCGGTGAGGTCGCCGGGGTCGGCCACCTCCAACTGGGCCGCCCCGGCCGGGTTGATCAGGACCAGCGGCAACCCCGTCACGGCCAGGTGTTCGTCGCGGGTCACGTCGTAGACGGCGAAGGCGAGCGCGGTCGCGTCGAGGGCCGTCTGCAGCACCGCGCGGACCTGAGCGGTCTGCTCGTAGGCGGCCGACAGCAGGGCCTGCTCGGCCAGGGTCTCGGTGACGTCCCTCCCGATCAGCAGGACCCGGTCGGCGGCGGCCCGGGTCACGGCGACCTCGAGCACGGCCGGGCCCCCCGCCCCCGGGCGTTCGATCCGGTGACGGCCCCGGGCCCCGTAGGTCAGGGCACCGGCCGCCGCGCCGTGCAGGTCCTCGCGCAGGCCGCGCTCACCGTCGGCGTACCACTGGGTGCCGGCCAGGTTGCTCGACTCCAGGAAGAACTCGCCCTCGTCGAGCCGCGCGATGGCGACGGCGTCGGGGCTGATCTCCAGCGCGGCCCAGAGCGGTCGGTCCCGGGGTTCGGTGTCCACGGTCCGGCCTTCACTCCTCACACGTGTGGCGCACACTTCCAAGTATCGGTCTACGCCATCGGCGTCGGCCTGCGACCCGACCGCCTTGAGACCGGCGCCGTGGGATCATGAGGGCATGCCTGCGCCCGCCCCTGCGCATACCCCCACAGAACCGCCCCGGCCCTCCCAACTCCCCCTCGGGACCATGCCGCCCGAGGTCACGCGCTGGCCCGGGGCCGAGGTGGATGCCGGGGGCGTGCCGGTGCACGTGCGTCGCCTCGGTCGGGCGGCCGCGGGCGACCACGGCGCCACGCGCGCCGTCCTGGTGCACGGCCTCGGAGCCAGCGCCTCGGTCTGGTCCGACCTGGGGTCGTTGCTGGCCCCCCACCTCTCGATCGAGGCGGTCGACCTGCCCGGGTTCGGGATCAGCCCGCCGCCGCCCGGTGGCGACTACTCGGTGCTGCGGTTCGTCCGGACCCTGGAGGCGTACCTGGAGGCCACGGGCGGCCCGGCGCACGTCGTCGGCAACTCCTTCGGCGGCCTCGTGACGCTGGCCCTGGCGGTCCGTCGTCCTGACCTGGTGCACACGCTGACGCTCATCTCCCCGGCCGTGCCGAACCTGTTCCCGCGCGGTCCGGTCGAACTGGGCGTCGCCGTGACCGCGCTGCCCGGCGGCCGCCGCGTGCTGTCCCGGCGCTGGTCGACGACCAGCCGCGAGCAGCGCGCCGACCTGATGCTCGCCTTCCGGACCGGTTCGTCCACCGCGGCCCAGGAACGCTGGCGGACCACCGTGCTGACGGAGATCGCCGAGCAGGAGGGCGCCCGGCACTCACTCGACGCCCTGGTCCTGACCTTGCGTGGCCTGATCAACAGCTACCTCCCGCACCGGCGCCCGACCGCCTGGGAGGCCGTGCGCGGGCTGCGGGTGCCGACGCTGACCCTGTGGGGGGACGCCGACGCGCTCACCCCCGTACGGCTCGGGCGGCGGTTGTCCCGGGCGATGCCGCAGGCCGGGTACGTCGAGCTGCCGGGTGTCGGACACATGGCGCACTGCGAGGACCCGGAGACGGTCGCCCGTCTCACCCTCGGTCACCTGGAGCGCCACGGCTACCTCCGTTCGTGATCATGCAGAAACGCACAACTAGAGGCGGAGCAGGAACCGGGCCAGGGCGGCGGCCCAGCCCTCCGGGTCGGTGTTCCACGTCGCGGCGTGCCCCGCGCCCGGGAACTCCTGGTAGGTGACGAGGTCCGGCCGTGCGTCGGCGAACTGGTGCGCCGCGCGGGCCGGGGCGATCTCGTCGTCCGTGCCCTGCAGGAGGAGGGTCGGCAGCCGCAGGGAGTCCGCCCGGGCCACCCAGTCCAACCGTTGCACCTCCGCCGGGGCCCGCCCGACCAGCCGCCAGGCGCGCGGGTGGGCCAGCACCTGCCGTCCGGCCCAACCGACCGGTGCCGCGAACCGACCCGGCAGCACCTCGTGCGCCAGCGCCTGCCGCCAGTCCAGGACCGGCGAGTCGAGCACCAGACCCCGCACGCGCTGCGCCGTCCACGACTGCACGGCGGCCTGCAGCACGGCCGTAGCCCCCACCGACCAGCCGACCAGCACGACGTCCTGCGCCCCGTGGCGGACCGCGTGCACGACGGCGGCCTCGACGTCCTGCCACTGGGCGTCGGCGAGCCGGAACCGGTCGAGCGGCTGGCCCGGGTCTCCGGCCACCGCGGCCGAGCCGACGGCCAGCGAGGTGATGCCCAGCCGGTGCAGGATCGGCAGGGCCCGCAGGGTCTCGGTGCGGTCACCGCCCGGGCCGTGCACGAGCACCGCCCACGTGTGCGACGCCCCCGTCCCGACGCCCGCCTCGACCAGCCAGGCGGGCAGGTCACCGGAGTCGGCCGGGACGACGACCTCCCGGAAGTCGAGTCCGTGCGCCGTACGCGGGTCGCCGCTGAAGTGCGTCGCCGGCACCCGGGGTCGCACGAGCCGGGCGAACAGCCCCGCGGCGGCGACGGCCGAGAGCCCGGCCGCGACCGACGTCCCGCCGGCGACCGCCGCGCCCAGCGCCAGCCGGCGCCGACCCCGTCGGTGGCCTCCGTCCCGCTCGCCGGTCACCGATCAGCCTCGCTGCGAAGGCTTCTGGGCCCGCGCGACCTTCAGGGACTGCGTCACCATCGGCACCTGCAGCGGCAGCCGGGCCAGCGTCGCCGCCTTCCACGCGGTCGACGCGCGGGACGAGCGGAGCGCCTTCGCGGCCATCGTCACGTTGCCCGGGAACACGCCGGCGAACAGGGCCGCGGCGGCCAGGGCCGCGGGCCGGCGGGTGCGCCTCGACAGCAGCGCGGCCCCGATGCCCAGCTCGACGACGCCGGACCAGGTCACCCACGGCCGCGGGGCGCCCAGCGACTTCGGGATCATCCCCTCGTACAGCTGCGGCGCGGCCAGGTGGATCGTGCCGCTGCCGAGCAGCAGGGTGACCAGCGGCCAGTGCGCCGGCTCCTTCGACGCCGTCGGGGCGGAGGTCTCACCGGTCTCGCTCATGGGCCCGATTCTGCCTCGGCCGCCTGTACGCGCTACAACTGGTCTCCCCAACGTTCCCTGTGCAGGAGGAGGCCGCGTGGCCGCGTTGTCGATCACGGTGCTCACCGAGGAGGCGCTGTCGGACGCCGACGCGCAGCGGCTGGTCCAGGTGCACGAGGGCGAGGACGTCGCGTACCACGTGATCGTCCCCGCCGACGTGAAGCGCAACCTGCTGGCCGACGTCCTCGACCACCTGAGCCTGTTCGAGCTGCGCGAGGCGCTCGACGCCGTCCGCGGCAAGGACGACGACCGGCTCGACAAGGCCGAGGCCGCCGAGGCCCTCGCCGCGTCCGTCGCCGCGCTGACCGGCACCGGCGCCGAGGCGACGGGCGACGTCGTCGAGGGCGACCCGATCGCGGCGCTGCGGCTCGAGGTCGCCGACGGCGCCGACGAGGTGTTCGTGGTCACCGAGCCGCACGCGGTCGAGGACACGTTCCACGCCGACTGGGCGTCCAAGGCCCGCGACACCCTGGGCGTGCCGGTGCTGCACGTCTACGCGGGCACCGGCTTCCTGGGCTGAGACTCTTTACGCCGCAGGCGGGGTCATCGCTGGACGCTGCATCCAGCCGTAGGCGAACAGCACGAACGCGGCCACCACGGCCAGCTCCTTGAGCGGGCTGGTCGACCCCACCACCAGGTCGGCGCAGCCGAGCCAGACGCCGAGGAAGAGCGGCAGCAGCCACGCCGGGCCGGCCTCGGCGACGGGCGGCGTCTCCGCCACGCTCGGAGTCACGCCGGAGCGGAACGACCAGCGGTGCGGCAGGCCGCGCCACATGTCCAGGACGCCCTGGCCGAACAGCACCATGGCGGCCAGCAGGGCGGGTACCCGCAGCGCCAGCGAGGCCTCGCCCGACGTCTGGTTCACCAGGCCGAGCGCCAGCGCGAGCACGACGGCGGAGACCGCGAGCAGGAGCCGCAGCGGGTGCATCCCGGTGCGGCGCTTGGGGCCCGCCTGCTCGCCGAGGGCGGGGGTGTCCGCGGACCCGGCGATCACGGGGACGACGGGCGCGGCGGCCTGGTTGGGCACACCACCGGGCGCGGGGGTCGGCGGCGTTCCGGCCGACAGACCGGACTCGGGGGCTTCGGAGCTCATGACATCCTCCAGGGATTGCCCGATTCATCCTGATTCTGATTCCTGCAATCAGTGTCGACCCACTCCCGCGGGCCCGCACGGCGACGGGAACGACGCCGGTACCGTCGGTGTTGTGCAGGGCATGAGAAATAGTGAGCAGAGCACCACCAACTACCCGGTCGCCCTCTCCGCCGAGGAGTGGCGGGCCAAGCTCAGCCCGCAGGAGTTCCACGTGCTGCGCGAGGCCGGCACCGAGCGGGCCTTCACCGGCGAGTACTGGGACACCCACACCGAGGGCGTCTACGACTGTCGCGCCTGCGGCGCCGAACTGTTCCGCAGCGACCAGAAGTTCGACAGCCACTGCGGCTGGCCGTCGTTCTTCGCCCCGCTGGCCGAGGACCGCGTGGAGTACATCACCGACACCTCGATGGGCATGAAGCGCACCGAGGTCCGGTGCGCGAACTGCGGCTCGCACCTCGGGCACGTGTTCGAGGGCGAGGGCTACGACACGCCCACCGACCTGCGGTACTGCATCAACTCGGTCAGCCTCCGGCTCGAGCCGAAGGCATGAACGATGCGCCAGGGGTGCACCGGGCCGGGTGGTCCGCACTCGACCCGGGCACCCTGCACGACCTGCTGAAGCTGCGCGTCGACGTGTTCGTCGTCGAGCAGGAGTGCCCCTACCCCGAGCTCGACGGCCGTGACGTCGAGCCGGGCACGGGGCACTGGTGGACGGCCGACGCCGGGGGCGCGCCGACCGCCTACCTGCGCACGCTGGCCGAGCCGGACGGGACGACCCGCGTGGGTCGGGTCTGCACCCGGGCCGACGCGCGCGGGCAGGGCCTGGCCGGTGAGCTGATGCGCGCCGTCCTGGCCGAGGCCGGTACCGGGCCCGTGGTTCTGGAGGCCCAGTCGTACCTGGAGAAGTGGTACAGCGCCTTCGGATTCGAGGTCACCGGCCCGGAGTACGTCGAGGACGGCATTCCGCACGTACCCATGCGGCGTCCCCCGTCACGGTGAGCCGCCGGTCGCGGTGAGCACGGTGTGGCACGACGATCACCTGGTGAGCACTGTGTGACACCGCGCCCACCGCGGGCCCGTGGCGCGCTACGCAGGCAGACGGCCGGTCACGATCGTGCCGACGCCAGGTCGGGACTCGACGCTCAAGGTCCCGTTCAAGGCGGCCAGGCGATCGGCCATTCCCTGTAGACCCGAGCCGAAAGCCGTTGCGGCCGGGTCGAACCCGCAACCGTCGTCAGCGACCGCGAACGACAGCGGGCCGTCGTCCTCCCAGACCCGCACCCTCACGGACGTCGCGCCCGCGTACTTGGCGACGTTCTGCAGCGCCTCCAGTACGCAGAAGTAGACGGCCGCCTCGACGTCCTCGGGGTGCCGCTCCAACTCGACGCGCTCGACCGATACCGGCACCGCCGAACGACGCGCCTGCCCCTCCAGGGCTGCGACCAGCCCACGCTCGCGCAGCAGCGGCGGGTAGATGCCGTGGGCCAGGGCGCGCAGGTCGTCGAGCGCGGCCTGGGTCGCCACGCCGAGCTGTTCGAGCGCCTCGCGCATCGCGTCGGGGTCGTCGAGCACCGCTTCGGCCAGCCGCAACCGCAGGCGCAGGGCGATCAGCTGCTGCTGCGCGCCGTCGTGCAGGTTGCGCTCCAGCCGCTTGCGGGCCTCGTCGCCCGCCGTGACCAGGCGCCGACGGGAGGCCCGCAGCTCCTCGACCAACCGTACGTTGCGCAGCACCAGCCCGGCCTGGGCCGCCAGGTCCGAGACCAGGGTGCGGGTCACCTCGGTCGGCGGCTCCGACGGCGGCATGGTCACCGTCAGCGCGCCCAGCAGTTCGCCGTCGTGCCGCACCGCGGCGGTGACATCACCCGGGAGGGGCGGGGCGTCGTCCCTCCCGCGGCCGGCGCGCAGCGCCACGGGCGGGGCCGGCCCGCGCGAGTCCGGCGGCCAGGAGGCTCCGACCCGGACCTCCCGGCCCACACGCAGCCACACCCGCGCCTCGCGCGCCCCCGACCCCTCCCCCACCACCCGGGCCATCTCGTCGAGAACGCTTTCGTAGGAACGGGTCTCGCCGAGCCGATCGGAGAACGAGGCCAACACCTCGTAGGGGGTGGCGCGGCGGCCGTAGACCAGCACGTCGGCGAACCGGCGGGCCCGGTTCAGCGCCGGCTGTGACAGCAGGGCGACCGTCACGGCCGCCGCGAACGACAGCGACGCGCTGCCCTCCGCGTGTACGAGGGCCCCGACGCCCCCGACGACGAGCGCATAGACCGCGACGAAGAAGGTCACCAGCAGAGCCGCGACCACGGTCTTGCGGATCACGACCTCGATGTCGTACAACCCGTGCCGCAGGATGGCCGACCCGATCGCCGCCGGGACACCGAGTGCGACCACGGCGAAGAAGACGTAGAACACGGACTCGGTCAGGGCGCTGCTGAAACCCGCCAGCGCGAGGACGAACTCCACGGGTAGGAAGAGCAGGCACACCGCCCCGACGTAGGCCAGCCACTTGACCCGTTCCCGGTCGTCCGACGTGCCGCGCCGGAACCGGAGGACCAGCGACGCGATGGCCGCGAACACCAGGGCGATGCCCAGCGGGAGGAGCACCGGTAGCGCGTACCTCAGCGCCGGAGCGAGAGACTCCACGTAGAGCGGGTTCTCGTAGCGCACCGCACTCGACTCGGTCAGCGAGATCCGCTCGCCGCCGGTGATCCCCACCACGGCCAGCAACGCCCAGCTGCCGACCAGCAGGCGCAACACCGGCCGCCAACGCGGGCCGGGGAGAGCGCCGGACGGGAAGAGCAGGAACAACACACCGGCGGCCCCCGGCGTGAACGCCCAGAACATCAGGCTCACGGCGAGGACCACGCTCCCGCCGGGCAGGTCGAGCCGGCCGGTCGCGTCCACCACGCCGTACTGGGTGCCCACGACCTGAGCCGCCAGGCACACCCCCACGGCCAGCATCGCCCAGCCCACGGCGTTGCCCCGGCGGCGGACGATCAGCGCGCCGACGGGCCCGAAGGCTCCGCCCGCGGCTACGGCCGCGACGACAGTGGCGCCCCAGCCGTCCTGGTCGGTCTGCGCCGCGGCCAGGACGAGGGCCGCGACCGCGAGCACCGCGGTGCACGCGGCGACCAGGGTCGCAGCACGCCCCGCACGGTCCATGCGGGGATCATGCCAACTCGCCCCCGCCGGGGGCAGGGGTGCCAGCCGGTGCTACGGCAGGGAGGCCAGCAACTCCGCGAGCGGGACGCGCGGGCCCGTGTAGAACGGGATCTCCTCGCGCACGTGCCGGCGGGCCTCGGTGGCTCGCAGGTCGCGCATGAGGTCGACGATCCGGTGCAGTTCGTCGGCCTCGAAGGCCAGCAGCCACTCGTAGTCGCCCAGCGCGAACGACGACACCGTGTTGGCCCGCACGTCGGGGTAGCCGCGGGCGGCCATACCGTGGTCGACCAGCATCTGGCGGCGCTCGGCCTCCGGCAGCAGGTACCACTCGTAGCTGCGCACGAACGGGTACAGGCAGAGGTAGCCGCGCGGTTCCTCACCGGCCATGAACGCGGGCACGTGGCCCTTGTTGAACTCGGCCGGGCGGTGCAGGCCGACGGTCGACCAGACCGGGGTCAGGTAGCGGCCGAGTTCCGAGGCCCGCATCCGGCGGTAGGCCTCCTGCACGGTCTCGACGTCGGGCGCGTGCCACCAGACCATCAGGTCGGCGTCGGCGCGCAGGCCCGACACGTCGTACGTGCCGCGCAGCACGAGGTCCTTGGCCGCCAGGTCGCTCAGGATCGCCTCGACCTCGGCGGCCAGCCCGGCCCGTTCGCCGGGCAGCCGGTCGACCTTGAACACCGACCACATCGTGTACCGGATGGTGTCGTTGATCTCTCGGGCCTTCGGCGCGTGCTCGCTCATGACTCCATCTTCCCCTACGTGGAAACCGGGCCGGCGCCCGCCGTGGCGAGCAGGTCGGTGACGGCGCGTTCGGCGGAGCCGATCACCGCGGGCAGCCCCACGCCGTCCAGGGCCGCGCCGGCCACGGCCAGACCGGGGACGGCGCGCACGGCCGCGCGCACGGCCGCCGCCCGGGCCAGGTGCCCGGGCTCGTACTGCGGCAGGGACCCGCCCCACCGCACGACGGTGCTCCAGACCGGTTCGGGTGCGGGCACTCCCAGCACGTCGCCCAGGTCGGCGAGGGCGGCCGCGGTCAGGTCGGGGTCGCCGCGCTGCAGCGAGCGCTCCTCCCCCACCCGCCCCACGGACAGCCGGACGGCGTGCAGCTCGTGGGCCGCCAGCCGGTCACGCAGCCACGGCCATTTCACCGAGGAGAACGTGGCCGCCTTGATCAGCCGTTCCTCGACCGGGGGCACCAGCAGGCCGGACGCCGCCTGAGAGCCGCTGAGCCCGGGCAGCTGGGCCGCCGGGATCAGCGTGCTGATCACCGCCACGCTCGCGGTGCGCAGCCCGGCCAGCTCGTCGGCGGCGGCGGGCGCTGCAGCGGCCAGCAGCTTCGCGGCGGCCGGTGCCGGGACGGCGAGCAGCACGGCGTCCGCCCTCAGCACCTCGGGTGCGGGGGCCGGCCCCGTCTCGAGCGCCCAGCCCTCGGGCCCCGGAGTCAGGGCCCGCACCGTGACCCCGGTGCGCACCGTGGCCCCCGCCGCGGCCAGCGCCGCGAGCAGCGCCCGGACCAGCGTCCCGACACCGCCCCGCAGCCCCGCGAAGACGGGCGGCGCGTCGGGGGCCGGCGGGGGCGTGAGGGGCGGTCCGTCGAGCACGGTCTCGGCGGCGGCGGCCCGCGGCCACAGCTGCGGGACGGCCATCCGCATCGAGAGCTCGTCGGCGTGCCCGGCGTAGACGCCGCCCAGCAGCGGTTCGGTCAGCCGGTCGACCACGGCGCGGCCGAACCGGTGCGCCACCCAGCCCCCGACGGCGACGTCGGCCAGGGCCGGGTCGACGGGCCGCACGGGCACGGTCGGTTCGGCCTCCACCCGGGCCACCTCGGCGTCGGTCAGCAGGCCGCGCAGGTTGGCCACGGAGCGCCGGTCGACCGGGACGCCCATCAGCGTGCCGGCCGGCAGCGGGTACAGCGCACCTCGCGAGGCGATCAACGGGCGGGCGGGGCCCGGGTGCACCAGCTGCTCGGCCAGCCCCAGCTCGGCCACCAGCCGAACCGCTTCGGGGCGGCGGGCGATCATCGACTCGGCCCCGACGTCCAGCTCCAGGTCGGCGCCGAACTCCTCGAGCCCCGGAGCGCGCAGGGCGAGCTTCCCACCCACCTCGCGGGCGGCGTCCAGCACCGTCACGGCGCAGCCCTGCTGCGCCAGGCGCAGCGCCCCGACCAACCCGGCCAGGCCACCTCCGACCACGATCACCCGCACCCCGCGATTGTCGCAGCCCGGCCGCGCGCCCCCGCCAGGGCCGAACGTCCCGATCCTGCGTTTGCGCATGATCACCGCAGGGCTCGCGGTGATCATGCGCAAACGCAGGATCGATTCGGGTGGAACCTGGGGGCGGGCTGTGGCGTCACAGCCACATGTCGATCACCGTGCCCACGCTGCGGACCCTCGGTCAGACCCTCCGCCAGAACCCGTTCCGGCACCGCTCCGGGCGGGTCGCGCTCGCCGTCGTCGCGCTGCTCGCCGTCGCCCTCGCGGTCTTCGCGGTCGGCTACTCGGCCGGCCGGGGCGGCGGGACGGGCGCATCGGCCGGCGGGACGGGTGCATCGGCCGGCGGAGCGGGTGATTCGGCCGCCCGGGCGGCCGTCGAGCCCGCCCCCGGCGCGACCAACCTCGGCTTCAGCGCCGACTCCGGGACCACCGCGAGCAAGGTCGCCCCCGACGAGATCACCGCCACCGCCGGGGGTTCCGACCCGTCACTACCGGGCGGCACCCGCCTCGTCCGCACCGCCCAGCAGGACCTGCGGGTGGACGACGTGAGCGCGGCGGCCGCGCGGGTACGCACCGTGGCGACATCGCTGGGCGGGTCGGTGGCCACCGAGTCCCTGAGCTTCGGGAACGGGTCGTCGTCCATGACCCTGCGGGTGCCCGAGGCGCGGCTGGACGACGCCCTGGCCCGCACCGCCGAGCTGGGCGAGGAGCTGAGCCGGACCACGACCAGCGAGGACGTCACCGCCACCATCGCCGACCTGGACTCCCGGGTGAAGACGCAGGAGGCGTCGGTGAACCGGGTGCGGGCCCTGCTGGCCGACGCGAAGTCGTTGAAGGACGTCGTCCTGCTGGAGGGTGAGCTGACCCGCCGGGAGGCCGAGCTCGAGGCGGCGCAGGCCCGCTACCGCGCGCTCGACGACCAGGCGACCATGGCCACGCTCGACCTCACGCTCAGCCCGCCGGGGGCCGAGCCCGCGCCGAAGCCGGCGGACGACGGGTTCCTGGCCGGGTTCCGGGCCGGGTGGGACGCGATCAAGGCCAGCACGACGGTGCTATTGACCGTGGCCGGCGCCGTGCTGCCGTTCGCGCTGGTCCTCGGCCTCGTGCTGACCCCCGCGCTGGTGCTGCGCCGCCGTCGCCCGGCCGCGTAAGCCACCGCCTCCGGTTGCGCGCTGGTACAGCCGGCTCGGCGGCCGTACCAGCGCGTCACCGCGTCAGGGGGTCTGCTCGTGGACCAGGTCGACGATCCGGTGCAGGACGTCCGGGTCCGTGGCGGGCGGGACGCCGTGGCCCAGGTTGACGATGTGCCCGCGCGCGGTCCGACCGGCGGCCAGCATCTCCAGCACCCGCTGCTCGATCACCGGCCAGGGCGCGAAAAGCATGGCCGGGTCGAGGTTTCCCTGCACCGAGAAGTTCGGGCCCAGGCGCCGGGCGGCCTCGTCGAGGCCGACCCGGAAGTCGACGCCGACGACGTCCGCGCCCGCGTCACCCATCGCGGCCAGCAACTCACCGGTGCCGACGCCGAAGTGGATCCGGGGCACCTCGGGCGCCACGGCCGCGACGTGCGCGAGCACCGAGCGGGAGGCGGGCAGAACGTAGCGGCGGTAGTCGGTCAGCGGCAGCGCGCCGACCCATGAGTCGAACAGCTGCACCGCGGCCGCCCCGGCGCCGACCTGCACCGCCAGGAAGGCCGCCGAGATCTGGGCCAGGCGCTCGAGCAGCGCCGCCCACAGGCCCGGGTCGCCGTACATCAGTGCCTTGGTCTTCTGCAGCTCGCGGCTCGGCCCGCCCTCGACCAGGTACGAGGCGAGCGTGAACGGGGCCCCGGCGAAGCCGATCAGCGGGGTACCGCCCGCGGTCGGGTCGCCCAGCTCGCCGACCAGCAGCCGGACCGCCTCGGCGATCTCGGGGACGGCCTCGGGGGTCAGCTCCGGGATCCGGTCCAGGTCGGCGGCCGTGCGGAACGGCTCGGCCACCACCGGCCCGACCCCGGGCACGATGTCCAGGTCGAGGCCTACGGCCTTCAGCGGGACGACGATGTCGGAGTAGAAGATCGCCGCGTCGACCCCGTACCGGCGCACCGGCTGCAGGGTGATCTCCGCGACCAGCTCGGGGCGGCGGCAGCTCTCCAGCATCGGGATGCCCTCGCGGACCTTCCGGTACTCCGGCAGGGACCGCCCGGCCTGGCGCATGAACCAGACCGGGTGCCGGTCCACCGGCTCACCGCGGGCCGCACGCAGCAGGGGCGCCGTGGTCGTCGTCGTGGGGTTCGGCACGGCCTGATCCTCTCAGACCACCCTCCAGGTCGGAGGGGAGCCGTCGCCGTAGGACAGGTACTCGACCACCGTGGGCACGTATCCGTCGCTGTACTGGGGGTCCAGCCCCGAGGGCGGCAGGGCCCGGACCTGGCGGGGCGTCAGTTCGCCGCCCCGGCGCAACAGGGGCTGCTGGACCTCACCGACCCGGAACAGCGCGGCCGACACGGGCACCGGCCCGGCCGCGCTCGGCACGTGGGAGGCGAAGTTCAAGCCGTCGTCGGCCCGCATGGCGCGCAGCATCCGGGTCAGCCCGAGCAGCACCCCGCTGGTGCCCAGGCTCCGGGTGCCGGCGACGAACAGCACCCAGTGGGCGCGGCCGAGGGCGGCGGCGTACGGGTTGCGGGCGGCCAGGGCCATCCCGTAGGTCGGGAAGAGCCGCTCGTCGAGGTCGGTCTCGTCGTCCCGGCTGTGCGGCAGGACGTCGCCGAGACCCGCCAGCCGCACCCCCATCGACCGGGACCCGTAGCTGGGCAGCGGGCTCCCCCCGGAGCGCAGCTGCAGAGCCAGCGGCACCGGGCTGCGCGGGACGGCGAACTCCCGCGCGACCGGTTCGAACAGCGCGCCGTGCCAGAAGTTCGTGTCCGGGCCGCCGATCACCACGACGTCCCGTTCGGCCAGCAGCTGCGGGTCGACGCAGTGCTCGGGCAGCATCACCGGGGCATCGTCCGTCGGCCGGTCCGGTACGCCGCCCCCCAACGCTGCGGCGAGTTCGGGCATGAACACCAGGTCCTTCACCGCGAGGGTGTGGTCGACGTCCTGCCCGCCCTCGGGCTGCTCGCGCTCGAAACTGTACGGCCGTAACGGGATCCCGAACTCGCGCGGGTCGACGTCGACGCACGTCGGCCGCCCGGGGGTGGCGGCGAACAGCGGCAGCGGCAGCTCGTGGTCGCGCCCGACGTCCCGGCGGTTGCTCGAGATGACCAGCAGCGGGCGCGACGGCGGCAGCAGGGCCCGCAGGCCCGCCCCGTAGACCGGGTCGTGCAGTTCGTCCGGGCCGGGACGCAGGAACGTCGAGGCCACCGACGCGGCCCGGCTCACCGTCCGGACGGTCCGGGACGACGCCGGCCCGTTCGCCGGGGCGGGCGCGGGGCCCGCGCGGGTCGGCAGCCCGATGGCCACCAGGATGAGCGCCGACGAGGCGGCGACCACGCCGAGATAGGCCAGCAGCGGCCAGGTGTAGTCCGAGGCCGACAGGAACCCGGCCAGCACCCCCGTGCCCGTCGTCCCGAGCAGCACGGCCCGCGTCCCGTGCGCCCGCACGTGGCGCCGGACCCGCAACCGGCGGGGGGTGCGGTAGTCCCGCGTGTCCCCCGACGCCGCTCCCACCCCTGACTTGACGTCCAAACGACCCTCCCGCTCGACCACCGTCGATGGCTTAATGGTGCAAGCGTCACACTCGGTTCGGAAGGGTTCACCAATCACATGATCATGGGGGCAGGGTGCCGGACAGTGCACGGGTGACCGTGGACCCGCTCGGACCGTTCGGCAACCCGGACGGTTCGCGCGCCGAGATCGACCGGCTGCTGGGTGATTTCGTCGACTTCGGGCACGACAACGCGTTCGGCGCCCTGGCCACCCGGGCCGAGGACTCGACCGCCCGGGTCATCGCCGGGAAGCTCGGGGCGGGCAAGACCGTCTACCTGCGCCGGTTGCAGGACCACCAGGCCCGGCAGGCCTCGGTGTACGCGGACGTGCCGCGGCAGGACCCGCCGAGCACCGAGGTCATCGTCCGGGCCTGCCAGTGGTTCTCGGGGCAGGTGCTGGTCGAGAAGTGGATGCAGATCTGGTCGCGGGCCATCCTGCGGGCGGTCGTCTCGCACCTGCTGCTGCGCGCCGAGCTGCGCGTGCACGTGCCCGACCTGCACCTGGCCGACCTGGAGACCGGCTACACCGAACTGCTCGGGAAGTACCGGCGGCCGCGCTCGATCTACAACCAGGTGCGCGAGATCATCAACGACTGCCACACCGCGGGCGAGCTGACCCGGTTCCTGGACAACCCGCTGTGGGACGACCTGGAGGACGTGCTCGGCGAGGTGATCGCCCACTGCCCGCCGCTGTACTTCTACCTCGACGCGGTGGACGAGGAGTTCGGGCACGCGCCGATGTACTGGCTGAAGTGCCAGGAGGGGCTGTTCTACCAGGTCATGCGCATGCTGCGGGACCACCGGTTCGGGGGCCGGCTGCACGTGGTGGTGTCGATCCGGGACATCGTGATGTCGTCGGTGCGCCGCTCCGAACACGCCCCCCGCTACCACGACGAGCCGCACCTGCGGGTGCTCACCTGGGACGCCGACGCGCTCACCTACCTGCTGCAGGACAAGGTGCGCCGGCTGCCCGAGGAGTTCGTCATGCGACGAACCACCGGCGACGCGACGCTGGCCGACTGGCTCGGCCTGGGCTCGCTGACCAATGAGTGGGGCGTGCGCGAACGGGTCGAGGAGTACATCATCCGGCACACCCGGATGATCCCCCGCGACGTCGTCTCGGTCGGCAACGAACTGGCCGCGGAAGTGTTGCGGCAGAAGCGGAACCGGCGCGCGAAGGTGCCGGAGGACGTCGTCCGGCAGGTCGTCGTCCGGGCCGCGAAGCGGTTCGGCGACTCACAGCTGGCGCAGTGTGCGAACCAGGTCTCCTCCGACCTGATGCCGCACGGGGCGGCCACCCACACGTACTCCGAGCTGTACACCAGCACCCAGTCGTACATCGCCGGTGTGCAGGACGAGATGCGTTCCATCGTGCGGCTGGTCGGCGCGGCCCGGTTCCCCCGGGCCGACCTCGAGGGGCTGCGCGAGATCGCCGACCCGCACTTCGAGTCGGCCACCGACCTCGGCACGGTGCTGTGGATGAACGGCCTGCTCGGCTACCTCGACGACGGCGGCCGCGAGGTCTTCTACACCCTCGGCGACGTCGACGAGTTCAAGCTGCCGGCCGACGTGGTGACCTACGTCGTCCACCCGTGCCTGGCCGCCAGCGTCGGGCTCGGCACCTCCGGCGCCGCGCTCCGGGAGGCCTGAGCGTGGCCGCCAGAGCACCTGCGGTGCGGACTATCTCGTGCACCGGGTGGCCCGAGTTCAAACGCGACTTCTTCCTCGAACTGTTCGGCGACGGGCACTTCCGCCGCGAGCGCTACCTGTTCCGCGGCGCCGGGGACGCCGACTGGCGGCTGGCCACCGCGTTCGACCGCCGGTTCGCCGCCGTCCCGTTGCCCGAACGCCTGAAGCTGTGGGACTCGCTGCTCGCGCAGTGGCGGGCCGGGTGCCTGGAGGCCGGGGTGGCGCGCGAGGTGGTGGACGACGACCGCGCGCTGGCCGCGCTCGGCCAGCACCACGGGCTGCCCACCCGGCTGCTCGACTGGTCGTTGAGCCCGTACGTCGCGGCGTTCTTCGCGTTCCGGTCGCACCTGCTGCGTGGCCCGGACACGATCGGCTCGCAGGTCGCCGTGTGGGCGCTGCACCTGGACAACCCGGTGTGGCGCGGCGGCGACGGCGGCGTGGAGGTGGTCACCGCCCCGGGCGGCGGCAACACCCGGCTGCAGAACCAGGGCGGCCGGTTCACGCTGTGCCGGGCGGCGACGTCCAGCCTCGAGGAGTACGTCGAGCGGGTCGCCGAGGGCGTGGCCCTGACCCGCTGCCTGCTCCCGGCCGCCTGCGCCGCCGAGGCCCTGGCCGACCTCGACGCCATGGGCGTCACCGACCACCAGCTGTTCCCGGACCTCGACGGGTTGGCCGACATGGCCACCATGCGGGCCGCCCTCGCGGCGCGACCTGGCCCTTAAGGCTTGCTCGAGGCCGCCTGTCCCCCGCGCGTCGTGCCCGACTGTTCCGATCCGTCACCGTACGCTGCCGACGTGGCGGTGCGGGAGATTCCCAGCGGGGCGCCTGAGGCTTTCCTCAGGGCCTCCGCCGAGGTGCGCGCGTCCGTCTCCGCCCCCTCGATGCGACCCGAGGTCGAGTTCGAGGAGGTGCCGGCCCCGCAGCGCATCGCGCCCTACGCACTGGCCCTGTCGGCCGACGTCGTGCTCGACGACGAGGAGCTGGCCACCGGCCGGTTCGTCCTGCTGCACGACCCGTCGGAGCCGGAGTCGTGGGAGGGGCCGTTCCGGATCGTCTCGTTCGTGAAGGCGGCGCTGGAACCCGAGATGGGTGCCGACCCGATGCTCGGCCAGGTCGGCTGGTCGTGGCTGACCGACGCGTTGGCCGACGACTCCGCCGGTCACCTGGCCGCCGGGGGCACCGTCACCCGGGTGCTGTCGGAGACGTTCGGCGAGCTGGCCGGCCCGGCCGGGACCGTGGACATCGAGATCCGGGCCTCCTGGACGCCGTTGGGCCCGCTCGGTGCCCACCTCACCGCCTGGGCCACGCTGCTGTGCACGGTCGCCGGGCTGCCGCCGTTGCCCCCTGGAGTCACCGCCCTGCGGCGGTAGACTGCTGCGTACGCCGAACCTTCGGAGGTGCTCGGATGAGCGTCGGAGCCCGCGAGCCGCTGCTGCGGCACATCCTGGGTGACCTCCTGCGTCGCCGCCGCCACGAGCAGAAGCGGACGCTGGCCGACGTGGCCACGGAGGCCCAGATCTCGATGCCGTACCTGTCCGAGGTCGAGCGCGGGCTGAAGGAGGCCTCCTCCGAGGTGCTGGCCGCCGTCTGCCGGGCCCTGGGCATCGGCGTCGGCGACCTGTTGGCCGAGGCGACCGCCGAGTTCGCCCTGCTGCGCCAGCCGCTCGTGGTCACCACCATCACCGAGCCGGCGCCGGTCGGCTTCGCGCCGCAGTCCGGCTACGGCTCGGTCTCCCTGCTCGCCGCCTGAGTGCTCAGCCGACCATCGTCAGGGTCGCGCCGTACGAGTTCGGGTAGTCGACCGGGATCTCCGCCGGGCCTGCGACCAGCCTCTCCGGTACAGCAGCCTTCGTCGTGAAGGTGCCCTCGTCGTCGACCGTCACCTCGCTGAGGAAGTAGCGGCCCGACACCGTGATCACGTCGCCCCCCGCCGCCGAGGCCGGCTGTACCGGGTCGACGCCGGGCGCCGCGCACCCACCCGGCTCGCCCGTCGAATCGCACCCGGCCATTGCCAGGGCGACCAAGAGCGCGGGGACCAGCCGGGCCCGTCCCATCATCCACCCATTGCCGGTGCCCCTCACGCCGAGTGTGACGTCCATGCACCGAAAAGGAGCCCCGAACGCCGAGTGTGGTGCATACGCATCACACTCGGCGAGGCTCCGACGCCGCGGGCAGTGATGAGGTCAAGGCCGCCGGATTCCATGAACACGAAAACGCCCATGATC
The DNA here is from genome assembly GCF_044465595.1 of Spongisporangium articulatum. NCBI lineage: Bacteria > Bacillati > Actinomycetota > Actinomycetes > Kineosporiales > Kineosporiaceae > Spongisporangium > Spongisporangium articulatum. The sequence continues at coordinate 43,653 of NZ_JBITLV010000007.1, forward strand.
ATGAGGAGGGTCAGGCGGGGACGAGCTTGCGGCTCGTGACGATCTCGTCGGCCAGGCCGTACTCGATCGCCTCGGTCGCCTCGAAGATCCGGTCGCGGGCGGTGTCGCGGCGCAGGCGCTCGACGTCCTGACCGGTGTGGCGGGCCAGCAGCTTCTCCAGCTGGCCCCGGATCCGGACGATCTCGGCCGCCTGCAACGCCAGGTCCGAGACCACACCCTGGCCACCGGACGACGGCTGGTGCAGCAGGACCCGGGAATGCTCCAGCACGAACCGTTTTCCGGGGGCACCGGCGGCGAACAGCACCGCGGCGGCCGACGCGGCCTGACCCATGCAGTAGGTGGCCACGGGCGGCTTCACGAACTGCATCGTGTCGTAGATGGCGGTCATCGCGGTGGCCGAGCCGCCGGGTGAGTTGATGTAGAGGCTGATCTCGCGCTCGGTGTCCTCGTTCTCCAGGTGCAGCAGCTGGGCCATCACCACGTTGGCCACGCCGTCGTCGATCTCGGTGCCCAGGAAGACGATCCGCTCGGTCAGCAGCCGGCTGTAGACGTCGAAGGCCCGCTCGCCGCGCGACGTCCGCTCGACGACGGTCGGGATCGTGTACTGGCCCGCCATCACAGGCCCGCCTTCCGGGCCCGGCCCGGGCGCACGTCGTCCATCGATCCGACGATCGCGTCGACCATGCCGTACTCCAGCGCCTCCCGGGCCGTGAACCAGCGGTCCCGGTCGCTGTCGGCGGTCACCGTCTCCTCGGTCTGCCCGGTGCTCTCGGCGATCAGCCGGGCCATCAGCTTCTTGGTGTAGTCGAGGTTCTCGGCCTGGATCTCGATGTCGACGGCCGTACCGCCGATGCCGCCCGAGGGCTGGTGCATCATGATCCGCGCGTGCGGCAGGGCGAACCGCTTGCCGGGCGTGCCCGCGCAGAGCAGGAACTGGCCCATGCTGGCCGCGAAGCCCATGGCCAGGGTGCTCACGTCGTTGGGGATCAGCTTCATCGTGTCGTACACCGCCAGGCCCGCGTTGACCGAACCGCCGGGCGAGTTGATATACAGGCTGATGTCGGCCTTCGGGTCCTCCGCCGACAGCAGGAGCAGCTGGGCGCAGACCCGGTTGGCCGACTCGTCGCTCACCTCCTGCCCGAGGACGACGATCCGCTGCCAGAGCAGCCGCTGGGCCAACTGGTCGTCGAAACCCGTTACGGGCGTGATGCTCTCCGTCGAACCGATTGTCATGGTTGCTCCTCGGATGCTGGGCCGGAACCGATCTCCCCACGGTGCACCGGCCGCCCGGGACCTGTCCGCAATCTCTGCCCTGGGCCGATCTGCCCACAGCAGAGCCGACTTTCACTAACGGCCGTCACTCCAGCGGGTCAAGTAGCCCGACCGGGCTGCCGAAACCCCATCCAGGACAGAACACGGCCGCGTGGGACGCACTCAGCGGCCGAAGACTTGGAGGTCGAGGTGGCAGCTCTGGTCGAGCGACCCGGCGTCGCCGTTCCGCGACCCGGCCGATTCGCGGCCATGGTCGTGGTCAACAGCCCTGCCATCAGGGAATCGGTGGCCCACACCCTGCGCGCGATGGGCGCCCGGCACGTGCTGGAGATCAGCACGGTCGCCGAGGCCCGGGCCCGAGCCAGCGCCGGCATCGCCGACCTCGTGGTCGCCGAGGCGGGCCTTCCGGACGGTTCGGGCATCGCGCTCGTCCGCGAGCTGAAGGCCGCAGGGTGGCAGCGCGGCATGGTCATCGCCACCAGCGACGACCCGTACAGCGTGCGCGCCGCGATCGGGGCCGGCATCCGCTGCTACGTCGTCTCCACCGCCGCCTCCGGCGCGCCCCGCCCGGTGGCCGAGCGCGGGGAGGGCGTCGACGCCCTGTCGGCGCGCGAGATCCAGGTGCTGCAGCTGGTCGCGGAAGGCAAGTCCAACAAGGACATCGGCGTCGCGCTGGGCCTGTCGGCCCTGACCGTGAAGAGCCACCTGGCCCGGATCGCCCGCAAGCTCGGTACGGGTGACCGCGCCGAAATGGTGGCCACCTCTCTGCGTTCCGGCGTCATCGGCTGAGGGTCGCTGATGCCGTCGTGACGGCTGAACGGCTACGGTGGCTTTGTGCCGGTTGACCATGAGGGTGGGGACGACGCGTCCCGTTCGTCCCTCGGGCCGGTCTTCCTGGACGGCACCGAGCACGTTCCCGAAGCCAAGCCGGAAGCGGAGCCCGAACCCGCCCCGGAACCCGAGGCTCCCGTCGTCCACCGGCTCGACACCCCGCGCGACGGCGTCCCGCCGGTGACGGCCGACCGGGCCTCGTACGAGGCCGCGGTCGAGGCGCTGCGCAACGGCACCGGCCCGGTGGCGGTGGACGCCGAACGGGCGTCGGGCCACCGGTACGGGCAGCGGGCCTTCCTGGTCCAGCTGCGCCGCGAGGGCGCGGGCACCGTGCTCATCGATCCGGTCGCGCTGCCCGATCTGTCCGAGCTGAACGACGCCCTCGAGGGCGTCGAGTGGATCCTGCACGCCGCCTCCCAGGACCTGCCGTGCCTCGCCGAGGTCGGGATGCGGCCGAGCTCCCTGTTCGACACGGAGCTCGGCGGCCGGATCGCCGGGTTCCCCCGCGTCGGCCTCGCCGCGATGGTCGAGTCGCTGCTCGGGCTGAGCCTGGCCAAGGAGCACTCGGCGGTCGACTGGTCGACCCGGCCGCTGCCCGAACCCTGGCTGCGCTACGCGGCGCTCGACGTCGAGGTCCTCGACGACCTGCGCGCGAAGGTGCTGGAGGAGCTCGACCGGCAGGGCAAGCTCGAATGGGCCCGCGAGGAGTTCGCCGCCGTGGCCGCGGCTCCGCCGCCGCCCCCGCGCATCGACCCGTGGCGGCGCACGTCGGGCATGCACCGGGTGCGGGACCGGCGCAAGCTGGCCGCCGTCCGCGAGCTGTGGAACTCACGCGACGCGCTGGCCCGCGAGCGCGACGTCTCCCCCGGGCGGATCATGCCCGACTCCGCCATCGTCGAGGCGGCGATCAACCTGCCGACCAGCGTCCAGGCCCTGGTCGCGTTGCCCGGTTTCTCCGGGCGTGGCTCGAAGCGGCACGCGAGCCGTTGGTTCGAGGCCATCGAGCGCGCCCGCGCCCTGCCGGATGCGGCGTTGCCGCCGCACACCGTGCCCGGGGACGGCCCGCCGAACCCGCGGGTCTGGGCGGATCGCGACCCGGACGCCGCCGCGCGCCTGGCCGCGGCCCGCGCCGCGGTCACGGGGCTGGCCGAGGAACTCAACATCCCGGCCGAGAACCTGATCTCACCCGACCTGGTCCGCCGGCTGTGCTGGACGCCGCCGGCCCCCGCCGACGAGGAGCGCGTGGGTCTGGCGCTGCGCGCCTACGGTGCCCGTCAGTGGCAGGTCGACCAGCTCGCCGCCGCCCTCACCGAGGCCCTGACCGCCAAGGCCGAATAGCCGCTGGGACGACCTGTGAGTCCCCTACGTGTCTCCCGTCACTCCCCCGGCAGGCGCGAGGTAAGCAAGCGTTCAGTAACCTGATTTCGCGACGGGGCCGTCCGGGCCCAGCGTCGGTCCATCCCCAGGAGGACATGTGTTCGGCTCCCTCCGCGACGTCGTCTTCGTCGACGGCGTCCGCACCCCGTTCGGAAAGGCCGGTAAGAAGGGCATCTACGCCCAGACCCGCGCCGACGACCTCGTCATCGCCTGCATCCGCGAGCTGGTGCGCCGCCACCCCGAGCTGCCGCCCGAGCGGATCGAGGAGGTGGCCATCGCCGCCACCACCCAGATCGGCGACCAGGGCCTGACCCTCGGCCGCACGGCCGCGCTGCTGGCCGGCCTTCCCAAGACCACGCCCGGCTTCTCGATCGACCGCATGTGCGCGGGCGCGATGACCGCGGTGACCACGACGGCCTCGGGTGTCGCGATCGGCGCCTACGACGTCGTCCTGGCCGGCGGCGTCGAGCACATGGGCCGCCACCCGATGGGTGAGGGCGTCGACCCGAACCCGCGGTTCGTCGCCGAGAAGCTCGTCGACCAGTCCGCCCTGGTCATGGGCCAGACCGCGGAGAACCTGCACGACAAGTTCCCGGGCATCACCAAGGAGCGCACCGACGCCTTCGCCGTGGCCAGCCAGGCCAAGGTCGCCGCGGCCTACGAGGCCGGGCGGATCCAGAAGGACCTCGTGCCGGTCGCCATCCGCAGCGAGGAGCTGGGCTGGGGCCTCGCCACCCGGGACGAGCCGCCGCGCCCGGGCACCACGATGGCCGACCTGGCCGACCTGAAGACCCCGTTCCGCCCGCACGGCCGGATCACCGCGGGCAACGCGGCCGGTCTGAACGACGGTGCGACCGCGGCGATCCTGGCCGCCTCCGAGGTCGCCGAGGAGCTCGGCCTGCCGGCGAAGATGCGCATGGTCGGCTACGCCTTCAAGGGCGTCGAGCCGGAGATCATGGGCTACGGCCCGGTGCCGGCCACCGAGCAGGTGCTGGCCCGGACCGGCCTGACGATCGACGACATCGGCCTGTTCGAGATCAACGAGGCGTTCGCCGTCCAGGTGCTCTCGTTCCTCGACTACTACGGGATCAAGGACGACGACGAGCGGGTCAACCCCGACGGCGGCGCCATCGCGATCGGCCACCCGCTGGCGTCGTCCGGCGTCCGGCTGATGACCCAGCTGGCCCGGCACTTCGAGACCCGCACCGACGTCCGGTACGGCCTGACCAGCATGTGCATCGGCATCGGCATGGGCGGGACCGTCATCTGGGAGAACCCGCACCACAAGGACTACGGCAAGGGGACCAAGGCGTGAGCACCTCCTCGATCGACAACACCGAACTGCGCGCCCGCGCCGAGGCCGCGCTGCCCGACGAGGTCGTGACCCACGCGATCGTGCGGGACGTCGAGCTCCCCGAGGGTGCGGGCACGCTGGCCCTGATCACCCTCGACAACGGGTTCGACCACACCAAGCCGTCGACCTTCGGGCCGAAGGGGCTGTTCAGCCTGGAGGCCGCCCTCGACGCGGTGACCAAGCGCGCCGAGGCGGGCGAGATCGTCGCCGTCGGCGTCACCGGCAAGCCGTTCATCTTCGCCGTCGGTGCCGACCTGGGCATGGTCAAGGCCGGTAACGACCGCGCGGACGCGCTGTTCGTCGGCCAGCTCGGGCACGGCCAGTTCCGCCGGCTCGGCGAGCTGCCGGTCCCGACGTTCGCGTACGTGAACGGGGCGGCGATGGGCGGCGGCGTGGAGATCGCGCTGCACTGCACGTACCGCACGCTGTCGAGCGGCATTCCGGCGCTGGCGCTGCCGGAGTGCTTCCTCGGGCTGGTCCCGGGTTGGGGCGGCACGTACCTGCTGCCGAACCTGATCGGGCCCGCCAAGGCGCTCGAGGTGATCATCACCAACCCGCTGAACCAGAACAAGATGCTCAACGGCGTGAAGGCCTTCGAGCTCGGCATCGGCGACGCGATCTTCGAGCCGGCCGACTTCCTGGCCCAGTCGCTGCACTGGACCTCCGCGGTCCTGCGCGGCGAGATCGTGGTCTCCCGGCCCGAGATCGACCGCTCCGAGGAGACCTGGGAGGCAGCGGTCTCCGCGGCCCGGGCCTTCACCGACCTGAAGGTCAGCGGCGCCGCCCCGGCCCCGTACAAGGCGCTCGAGCTGGTCTCGCTGGCCCGCACGGCCGACCGCGACGCGGGCTTCGCCGCCGAGGACGAGGCGCTGGCCGACACCGCGCTGTCCGAGGAGGTCCGGGCCGGGCTCTACGCCTTCGACCTGGTGATGAAGCGGGCCAAGCGTCCGGTCGGGGCGCCCGACAAGTCGCTGGCCCGTCCGGTCACCACGATCGGCGTCGTCGGCGCCGGCCTGATGGCCTCGCAGCTGGCCCTGCTGTTCGTCCGCCAGCTGAAGGTCCCGGTCGTGATCACCGACCTCGACCAGGCCCGGGTCGACAAGGGTCTCGCCTACATCCACGCCGAGATCGACAAGGTGGCCGCTCGCGGGCGCCTGAACGCCGACGGCGTGAACCGGCTGAAGGCGCTCGTCACCGGCGCGACCGACAAGGCGGCCTTCGCGGACGCCGACGTCGTGATCGAGGCCGTGTTCGAGGAGATGTCGGTGAAGAAGAAGGTCTTCGCCGAGGTCGAGGCGGTCGTCTCCGACACCTGCCTGCTGCTGACCAACACGTCCTCGTTGTCGGTCACCGAGATGGCCTCGCAGCTGCAGCACCCCGAGCGGGTCGTGGGCTTCCACTTCTTCAACCCGGTCGCCGTCCTCCCGCTGCTGGAGATCGTCCGGGGCGAGAAGACCGACGACGCCTCGCTGGCCACGGCCTTCGCGCTGTCGAAGAACATCAAGAAGACCTCGGTGCTGGTGAAGGACGCCCCGGCGTTCGTCGTCAACCGGCTGCTGACCCGCTTCCTCGGCGAGGTCACCTCGTCGCTGGACGAGGGCACGGACCCGTACGTGGCCGACCGGGCCCTGGCGCCCCTGGGCCTGCCGATGTCGCCGTTCGTCCTGCTGCAGCTGGTCGGCCCCGCCATCGCGCTGCACGTGGCGGAGACGCTGAACGGCCACTACCCGGAGCGTTACCACGTCTCGGAGAACCTGAAGCGGCTCGTGGCCGCCGGCAAGCCCGGCATCTGGTCGTGGGGCGCGGACGGCAAGCCGTACCTGGACGACGAGACCAAGGCGCTGTTCGAGGTCGGCGACAACCCGCAGACCGAGGAGCAGCTGCGTGAGCGGGCGCTGAAGGCGATCGCCGAGGAGATCGACATCATGCTGAAGGAAGGCGTGGTGAGCGGTCCGCAGGAGATCGACCTCTGCATGATCACGGGCGCGGGCTGGCCGTTCCACCTCGGTGGGGTCACGCCGTACCTCGACCGCTCCGGCATCACCGAGGCCGTACGCGGCGAGCGGTTCCTGCCGGCCGGTGAGTCGACCTTGCCGGAGGGCGTGCACGCCTGAGTCACCCGTACCACCACGAACGCCGCGTTCCCGGACATCGGGGGCGCGGCGTTCGTGCGTTCGGGCCCGCACCGTCGTCGGAACGATCGTCGAGATCATCGAGAAGGCACAGGACACAATCGGTTACCAGCCGGGGGAAATTCGGTGTGCCTGCGAGACAACGTCGCTTTCTGTGATTACCGTTCGGTACATGCCAGGCCTCGACGTCGCCGCCATGCGACGCTGCGTGCTGGCCGTGAGCGTGCTCTCGGACATCGATGTGGAGCCCGCCGACGGCGGGGTCGTGCTGCCCGGCGCCACCCCATGGATGGTCTCCTGGACGGCCGTGGCGATGGCCATGGGCACCTCGACGGCCGGGCACGAGTCGGCCATCGGCATCGACGAGATCGAGGACGGCGCGCGCCGCCGGGTCGAGACCCTGCTCCGGCTGCACGTTCTCATCACGGAGCTCGGCTCCGAGGCCCAGCACCGGTTCCACTCGGCCGGCCGCCTGGTCGCCCTGCCCGCCGGGCACGCCGAGCATCCCGGCTCGCAGTGGACCCGCGAGATCCTGCGCGGCGGCGCGCTCGAGCTGGGCATCGGCGTGCACGGGCTGCTCGAGGGGTCGGACGTCGTGGTGCCGCTGCCGCCGTCGGTCACCGCCCGCCTGGGGATCCCGGTCGAGTCGTGGTGGCCCGAGGTCCGCGACCACGCCGACCGGATGGGCGCACTGGCCTCCTCGCGGCTGCGCCGGGACGGCGACACGGCGGTGATCCGCCCGGTCGGCGGCTGCGACGTGCTGGCCCTGCTGAGTTCCCGCACCCTGCGCCGGCATCTGGCCGCCGTCGACGGCTCGGGGCTCTGCACGGTGGCCGTCCCGACCCGCCGCCGCGGCTGGTACGACCTGCGCCACCACGACCCGGCCTTCGTCGCGGCCGCCTGGTCCCTGACCCCGCCGCCGATGCGCGGCAACGTCAAGCCGCTCCTGGTCACGTCCCACGAGGTGCAGCAGCCGATCAGCGTCGACCCGCCGCGCGCGGGTGCCTCGCAGCCCGAGTAGCCGCGGCGGGGCCGGCACAGGCCGGAACCGTTTCGAAATGCCCATTCCGGGCGCGGACTTACCTTCGGGTAATGACGACCACGACCGTCGGCGACGTCACCGTCCGCGGCATCAGCACCGGCGGGCCCGAGCACGAGTACCGCCAGGGCGAGGTGCGCTCCGTGGCCGCCTCCGTCTACTCGGACACCACCGCCCCCGCCCACCTCTCGGTCTTCGAGAACGCGGCGATCGACCGCCGCCGGTTCGCCATGCCGCTCGAGTGGTACGCGACCCCGCACGGGTTCGGTGAGCGCAACGACGCCTACCGGCGGGTCGCCCTGCAGCTGGCGGAGGAGCACGCCCGGCGGGCGATCGAGGCGGCGGGCTGGAGCGCCGAGGACGTCGATGCCGTGGTGTTCGTCTCCAGCACCGGGGTGAGCACGCCCAGCCTGGACGCCGACCTCGTCGGCCGCCTCGGGCTGCGCACGTCGGTCGCCCGGCTGCCGCTGTTCGGTCTGGGGTGTGCCGGCGGAGCCGCGGGTCTGGCCCGGGCGGCCGATCTCGTCCGGGCCGGCTACGAGCACGTGCTGCTGGTAGCGGTCGAGCTGTGCAGCACGACATTCGTGCTGGACGACGACTCGGCGGCCAATTTCATCGGCACGGCGCTGTTCGCCGACGGGTGCGCGGCCGTGACCGTCGGCCCGGCCGCCGGCCGGGGCCCCGAGCTCGCCCACGTGCTGCACGCCCACAGCCTCACGGTCCCGGACACCTCCTGGCTGACCGGGTGGGACGTGCAGGACGAGGGGTTCCGGCTGCGGCTCGCGAAGGAGATCCCCGAGGCCATGGCCGCGGCGCTGCGTCCGGCGGTGGACGACGCCCTCGAGACCGCCGGCTGGAAGCTCGACGATCTCGACGCGGTCGCCCTGCATCCCGGCGGGGCGAAGGTGATCACGGGGTACCAGGCCGTGCTCGGTCTGTCCGACGACCTGCTCGACCCGGTCCGGACGGTGCTGCGCGAGCACGGCAACATGAGCAGCCCGACGGTGCTGTTCGTCCTCGACGAGCTGCTGCGCCGGAAGACGACGGGCAACACGCTGATGAGCGCCAGCGGCCCGGGTTTCGCCCTCGAGCACCTGCTGCTGTGGCTGCCCTGAGCGCCGCGCGCGTGGCGCGCCCAGTGGTCGCCGCCCTGGTGGCGGCGCGGCTGGCCGAGCTGCGGGTGGCCCGCCGCAACGAAGCGGCCCTGCGCGCCACCGGGGCCCGCGAGCACGGCGCGGCGCACTTCCCGGCCTTCTTCGTCCTGCATCCGGCCTGGCTGCTCGGGATGCTGTTCGAACCCCGCCCCGACGAGGCCCGTCCGCGGTGGCCCCTGCTGGCGGCCCTGGCCGGGACGCAGGCCGTGCGGATGTGGACCATGCGCACGCTGGGCGAGCAGTGGACCACCCGCATCCTCATCACGCCGGGCCGGGAGCGGGTGACCGGCGGCCCCTACCGGTGGCTGCGCGACCCGGCCTACGCCGCCGTCGCCGTCGAGGTGGTGTGCGCTCCGCTGGCCCTGCGGGCGCCCCGCACGGCCCTCGCGGCCGGTCTCGCCAACGCCGCGCTTCTGGCGATCCGGATCCCGGCCGAGCACCGGGCGGAGTCGACGCGCGACGTCCCGAGCCGCCCGGTCGGCTAGGTCGCCTCCGGAGAAGGCCTGCGCCGGAAAGCTTCCCAGGTGCCGAACACGACATCGGCCGCCTGCCCGGCCCCGCCGGTCCGGCGCAGGTCGTCGCCGAGGGCCCGGGCCGCCGCCCGGGCCGCCGGGGCGAGGGCCCAGCGGATCGCCGCGGACAGGGTGGCCAGGTCGGGCCGCCGGACGACGGTGGCCGCCCCGAGCGCGCTCAGCCGGGCGCCGACCACGGGCTGGTCGGCGGCCTGCGGCACCACGACCAGCGGGACGGCGCGCCACAGCGCCTCGTGGACCCCGTTCAGCCCGCCGTGCGTCACGAAGACCCGGGCCCGCTCGAGGACGGCGGTCTGCGGCACGTCGTGCTGCACGATCGTCCCGGGCGGCAGCTTCCCCAGGTCGGCGGCGCTCAGCCCCGGCCCGACCCCGACGACGGGGCGCAGCCCGGCCGCCGCCAGTGCCTGCGCCGCGTTCGACAGCACCCGGGGGCGGTTCCAGTACACGGTGCCGAGCGAGACGTAACCGACCGGGTTGTCACCGTCCAGGGCCTGCGCGAGGTCGGACCCGGCGGGCACGGAACCGGGCCGCTGCGCGGCGGTCGGGCCGACGAGATGCACCCCCGCGTCGAGGCGTCCGCCCGGTTGGAGCCCGGCCGAGGTGTAGACGAGCGTCGCGTCGCCACGGTTGGACAGCAGGCGCAGCGGCCCGCCGAGCGACACCCCGTGGGCCCGGCGCACCTGTCGGACCGCCGCCCCCAGGCGCCGCAGCACGGGCAGGCCCCGCCCCACCTGGCGCACGCCGTCCACCAGGGCCCGCGGGTCGGCCCCCAGCCCCGCGCCCACCAGGAAGCTGCTGGTCGAGGTCACCACCGGCAGGCGCCGCAGCGATCCGGCCACCCGCCCCCAGGGGGCCATCGAGTCGACGAGCAGCACGTCGGGGCGTGTCCGGTCGATCAGGGCCAGCGTCACGCCCAGCAAGGGGTCGGCCGTCCAGGTCGCCAGGTCGGCGGCCACCCGCAGGAAGTTGTCCGACGGTTCCTGGACGGCGTCGTCGAAGTCGGCCGGGTAGTCGTGCACGCTCAGCCCCAGGTCGGCGAACGTGCGGGTGTCGCGGCGCCCGGCCAGGACGTCGACGTGCGACCCCCGGGCCACCAACTCGGCGAGGACCGGCGTCAGGGGCATCACATGGCCGGTGATGGGCAGCGTGACAGCCAGTACGCGGGGCGGTTCCACCCGGTCATCGTGAGGGCAACCCGACGGCGGGGCCACCTCACCCGTCGCGGTGCAGGCCGGCCTCCCGGGCCGCGACGATGGCCTGGGCCCGGTCGGGCACGTCGAGCTTGCGGAACACGGAACTGACGTAATTGCGCACCGTCTTGTCGCTGATCGACAGCGCCTGCGCGATCGCGCCGTTCGACAGGCCCTGGGCCATCAGGCGCAGCACGTTGCGCTCACCGCTGGTCAGCCCGCCGAACGGTTCCGCGCAACCGCGGCGGCCGCCGACCGAGCCGAGCAGCCGGCCCGCGACCGACGCGCCGAAGATCGCCTCACCGCGGGCGGCGGCGCGGATCGCCCGCACCAGGTCCTCGGCCTCGCTGTCCTTCAGCACGTAGCCCCGGGCCCCGGACCGCACGGCGGTGAACAGCGACTCGTCGTCCTCCGCCATGGTCAGCACGAGAACCGCCACCCCGGGCGCCTTCTCGGCCAGCTCGGCGGTGGCGGCCAGTCCCCCGCCGCCGGGCATCTGCAGGTCCATCAGGACGACGTCGGGCTGGGTCTGCAGGGTCAGCGCCACCGCAGAGGGCGCATCGGCCGCCTCCCCGACCACCTCGATCCCGCCGGTGACGGCCAGCAGCGCCTTCACGCCGTCCCGGAACAACCGGTGGTCGTCGGCCACCAGGACGCTCACCACGTCTGTCATTCCGCTCCCCCTCGACGCAACGGCAGCGTCGCCATGATCCGCGTCCCGGTGCCGTCGGTGCCCGGCCCGGCGACGAACGTCCCCCGCAGCTCCTCCGCACGCTCGCGCATCCCGGCCAGCCCGACTCCGGGCACGAGCGGTTCGGGCAGGCCGCGCCCGTCGTCCAGCACGGTCAGCACGGCCCGCTCGTCGTCGACCGCGATGTGCACGGACACGGTCGCGGCACCGGAGTGCCGGCCGGCGTTGGCCAGCGCCTCCGCGGCGATCCGGTAGAGCGCCACCTCCGCGGCGGCGGGCAGGTCGGGCAGGTTCCCCGCCTCCACGCGGACGTCGATCCCGGCCTGGTCGCCCAGCTCCTCGGCGCGGGCCCCGACGGCGGCGCGCAGGCCCAGCTCGTCGAGCGCCGCGGGGCGCAGGTCGTAGACGAGATCCCGCACGGAGGCGGCGGTCTCGCGAACGTCGCCGCGCAGGCGGGCGGCCAGCTGCACCGCCTCGTCGGGGCGGGCCGGGATCAACTGCTCCAGCGCGGCCAGGTGCAGGCGCAGCGAGGCCAGGGTGGGGCCGAGACCGTCGTGCAGGTCGCGACGGATCCGGCGGCGCTCCTCCTCCCGGGCCGTGATCACCGCGGCCCGGCTGAGCAGGACCTGCTCGGCGGCCCGCGCCGCGTGCAGCACGATGCCCAGCTGGGCGGCGAGGTCGGTCAGGAGGTCCGCGTCCGGCCCCGGCAGGGCCCGGTCGTGCGCCCGGGGCAGCACCAGCAGCGTGCCGACCGGCTCGCCCGCGAAGGTGAGCGGCACGCGGACCAGGCGGGCGTCGTCCGGCCGGTCCCCGGGTTCGTCCCCGGTGACGATCGCCGCGTAGGGCAGGCGCAGCCGCCGGGCGATCTGCGCAGCCAGTTGCGTCGAGACATCCTCCGCCGCAGGGGCTTCGGGTTCGCCAAGACGGCGACCCGCGGCCGCGATCAGCCCGGCGGCGTCGTCCGGGTGCGAGAACAGCACCCCGTCGACCCGGGGCCGCAGCCACCCGTGCAGGGGGACGGCGCTCAGCACGCCGAGGCCCACGCCCACCGCCAGCGCCCACACCGGGAGGCTGTCGCTCTCGGCGTCGACGCCGGCCACGGCGAGCATGACGACGACGATGGCGCAGACCCACGTCGCGAGAAGCGCGTAGGTCAGTGCCACCGCCGCCAGACGGTCGCGCAGGCTCAAGGTCGTCAGGCCTGGGCCGGGGTGCGGCGCAGCAACAGGTAGACGATCGCGATGTTGAGCACGCAGCCGACGATCGAGCCGATCACCAGGAAGGCGCTGCCGCCGAAGATGATCCCGGGCGCCCCGAAGATGAACGACAGCACGTTCAGCACGATGGTGAGGACGACGCCCCAGCGCTGGCGGGCCCAGACGCCGTAGGACGAGACGAACATCAGGATCGCCAGCACGAAGGCCAGCAGGACGATCCCCCACGGGACGCCGTCGTCGTTCCCGGCCTGCCCCTTGTTCAGTTCGGGCAGCACCGTGATGACGGTGAGCGTGGCCAGCACGACGTTCAGCACGGCGGCGGTGGCGTGCGACGTGGTGGGGCGGGGCGTCAGGGCAGCGGTCGAGGAGTCGGCGGTCACGGAGGCCTCCCGGTGGGTGGCTCGATCGTAGGAGTCGATCGGGCGGGTACCAAGAGGCTGCCGGGCGGGATGTCCCACCCGCAGGTGACCGGTGTCCCGAACTCTCACACGGGACTGTCGGCCAGCCACAGGTCGAGGAGCGCCTCCGCGACGGCGGGCGCCGAGAGCAGCTCGGCCATCGTGGGCACGTCCTTGCGGGCGACGTCGCGCTGCACGAGGGGCAGCGCCTCCTGCAGGTCCCGGCCGGTCAGGTTGCGCAGGCCCATGCCCCAGGCGGAGAAGCGGCGTTCAGCGATGGGGGTGCTGCTGAGCAGGCGCAGCGACCGGTGCCGGGGATCGTCGGCCAGGCGCTCGTAGAGGTCCTCCAGAAGGCCCCGGTCGCCCTCCAGGACCTGGATGAAGGCCCCGTCGTCGTGCGCGCTGCGCGGGTAGTAGAGCAGGACGCCCCCGATGCCGGCCGCCTCGTTCTTCCGTTCGCTGACGGCCATGATCTCCCCCAGGGCGGACGGGGTGACGACGGTGGGGACGCTGGCGTAGGTGAGCCGGTGCAGCTGCATGGGCCTGTATCGGGGCCCGGGGCGAGACGCTCGATGGGCCGATCGGGCGAATCGCCCGGATGATCATGAAAGGCGCTCAGCCGACCAGCTTCTCGACGGCCTTGGCGATCCGGCGCTGCCGGGTGGCGTCGGTCTTGGCGTCCTCGATCGCCCGCACGTGCTCCTTGCGGTGACTGAACGCCAGCGCGTCGAACCGCTCGCGCACACCGGCCGCGGCCAGCGCGGCGGCGAGGTCCGCCGGCACGTCCACCGTGCGGGGCGCCGCGTCCGGCTCGATCGTCACGCTCACGGCGTCCCCCGCGGAGACGCCCGCGGCCGCGCGGTTCTCGGCGCTCACCGGGATCATCGAGCGCCCGCCCATCGACCCGACCGTCGTCCGGTACGAGTACGAGCCGATCGTGACCACGACCGCGGGTCGCCGACCGCCGGCCAGGGCATCCAGCACGCCCGCCGGCACCTCGATGCCCGTCGCAGTCCGTCCGTTCAGTTCCACGACCGCGTTGAATTCGACCACGCGAGCAACCCTATCCACGCCGACCGAGATCAGACCTGCTCAGAGGCGGGCATCGAACGCCTGCTCGGTGCGGGCGATCTGCTCGACCACCTCACGGGTGACCTCCTGCGCGGTCAGCCCGATGCGCTCCAGCACCTGGGCCCGCGAGGCGTGGTCGAGGAACTCCTGCGGGATGCCGAACCCCCGTACGGCGGTCGGCACGCCCGCCGTACGCAGCGCGGCGGCGACCTGGGTGCCGACCCCGCCGGCCACGCCGTTGTCCTCCACCACGACGACCAGCCGGTGCCGGGCCGCGAGCGGGGCCAGCTGCGGGTCGACCGGGACGACCCAGCACGGGTCGACCACGGTGACGCCGATGCCCTGCGCCGCGAGGCCGTCGGCCACCTCCAGGCCGAGCCCGGCCAGGGCGCCCACGGCCACCACGAGCACGTCGCTGTCGCCGTCCGTGGCGTCACCCGCGGGCGTCCGGCGCAGCACGTCCATCCCGCCGACCGTGTCGATCGCGACGATCTCGGCCGGGACCGAGCCCTTCGAGTACCGGACGACGGTCGGGGCGTCGTCCACCGCGACCGCCTCGTTGAGCTGGCGGCGCAGCCGGACGGCGTCGCGCGGCGCGGCGATCCGGATGCCGGGCACGAGCGCCAGCAGGGAGAGGTCCCACATGCCGTTGTGCGAGGCGCCGTCGTCACCGGTCACCCCGGCCCGGGTCAGGGCGAACGTGACGCCCTCCCGGTGCAGGGCGACGTCCATCAGGACCTGGTCGAACGCCCGGTTGAGGAAGGTCGCGTAGAGCGCGACGACCGGGTGCAGGCCGCCGCGGGCCATCCCCGCCGCGCTGGTCACGGCGTGCTGCTCGGCGATGCCGACGTCGAAGACCCGGTCCGGGTAGCGGCGGGCGAAGCCGTCGAGCCCGACCGGGATGCACATGGCCGCCGTGATGCCGACGACGTCGGGCCGCCGGTCGGCGATGGCCAGGATCTCGTCGGCGAACACGGCGTCCCAGCTGGTCCCCGTGCTGGGGGCCGCCTCGCCCGTGACGGCGTCGATCACGCCGATCCCGTGGAAGTGGTCGGCCTCGTCGTTCTCGGCGTGCGCGTACCCGCGCCCCTTCTGGGTGATCGCGTGCACGATCACCGGCCCGCCGTAGCTCTTGGCCCGGCGCAGCGCGTGCTCGAGGGCGGCCACGTCGTGACCGTCGACCGGCCCGATGTACTTCAGCCCGAGGTCCTCGAAGAGGCCCTGCGGGGAGACCATGTCCTTGATGCCCTTCTTCGCCGCGTGCAGGGCGTCGAAGGCGAGCCGGCCCGGGGCCCCGCCCTTCTGCAGCACGGTCTTGCCGGCCTCCAGCACCCGCTCGTACGTCGGCGCGGTGCGCAGCGTGGCCAGCTTGTCGGCGAGCCCGCCGATCGTCGGCGCGTACGAGCGCTCGTTGTCGTTGACGACGATCACCAGCCGCCGGTCGCGCCCGGTGGCGATGTTGTTGACCGCCTCCCAGGCCATGCCGCCGGTGAGCGCGCCGTCGCCGATGACGGCCACCACGTGCCGGTCGTTGCCCAGGATCTGGTTGGCCTTGGCCAGCCCGTCGGCCCAGGACAGTGCCGTCGTCGCGTGGCTGTTCTCGACGATGTCGTGCGGCGACTCGGCCCGGCTCGGGTACCCGGACAGCCCGCCCTTCTTGCGCAGCCCGGAGAAGTCGTGCCGCCCGGTGACCAGCTTGTGCACGTACGACTGGTGGCCGGTGTCGAGCACGAGCTGGTCGTGCGGGGAGTCGAAGACCCGGTGCAGGGCCATGGTCAGCTCGACCACGCCCAGGTTCGGGCCGAGGTGACCGCCGGTGCGGGTCACGTTCTCGATCAGGAACGTGCGGATCTGCCCCGCCAGGTCTTCCAGCTCCGCCGGACCCAGCCCGCGCAGGTCGGCGGGTGAGGAGATGTCGGACAGGTCGACCATGGGCGCAAGCATCTCCTCGAACGGGTTCGTGACCACCGAGTCTAGGCACCTCACCCGGGAGGGATCAGTCAGGTCGCGGAACCGGCAGGGCGGCTGAGACGAGGGCCACGCTGCGCCCGATCGAGAGCATCCGCAACTGCTCCAGTTCGAGGACCTCGACCACGTCCCGCAGGGCGGCGGCGTCGAGGGAGTCGGCCAGCTCGGCCCGGGCGGTGGCCAGCGACCGGTGCATGGCCTCACGGCCGGCGGCCACGTGCCGGGCCGCCAGCCAGGCCAGGGCGGTCGGGTGCCTGCGCAGCACCGGGTACCCCCGGTAGTCGGGCGGGCAGACGTCGAGCAGCCAGGCCACGGCGCCGTCCACCCAGTCCGGGGTTCCGGGTGGGGGGACGGCGCCGGGCCAGCCGGCCGGGACCCTGTTCAGCTACCTCACCAGTTACTTGACCAGCGAGCGCAGCACGTACTGCAGGATGCCGCCGTTGCGGTAGTAGTCCGCCTCGCCGGGGGTGTCGATCCGGACGACGGCGTCGAACGTGACGTCCGACGCGCCGGGCTTCGACGCGGTGACCGCCACGGTGCGCGGCGTCGTCCCGTCGTTGAGCGCGGTGACCCCGGAGATCGAGAACGTCTCCGAGCCGTCCAGGCCCAGCGACGCGGCCGACTCCCCCTCGGGGAACTGCAGCGGCAGCACGCCCATGCCGATCAGGTTCGACCGGTGGATGCGCTCGTACGACTGCGCGATCACCGCGCGGACGCCGAGCAGCGCCGTGCCCTTGGCCGCCCAGTCGCGCGACGAGCCGGAGCCGTACTCCTTGCCCGCCAGCACCACCAGCGGGACGCCGGCGTCCGCGTACGCCCGGGAGGCGTCGTAGATGGTGGTCTGCTCGCCGTCGGCCAGCCAGTTGCGGGTGAAGCCGCCCTGGACGTCGTCGAGCAGCTGGTTGCGCAGCCGGATGTTGGCGAACGTGCCGCGGATCATCACCTCGTGGTTGCCGCGCCGGGAGCCGTAGGAGTTGAAGTCCTTGCGGTCCACGCCGTGCTCGGCGAGGTACTTGCCGGCCGGGGTGTCGGCCTTGATGTTGCCCGCCGGGCTGATGTGGTCGGTGGTCACCGAGTCGCCGAGAAGCGCCAGCACGCGGGCGTTCTCGATGTCGGTGACCGGCGTCGGCTGCTCCGGCATGCCCTCGAAGTACGGGGGCTTGCGCACGTAGGTGGAGTCGGCGTCCCACTCGAAGGTGTTGCCCGTCGGCGTGGGCAGGCCGCGCCACCGCTCGTCGCCGGCGAACACGTCGGCGTAGTCGGTGGTGAACATGTCCTTGGTGATGGACGCCTCGACCACCTGGGCGACGTCGGCCGCGTCAGGCCAGATGTCGGCCAGGTAGACGTCGGCGCCGTCCGAGCCCTGGCCGAGCGGCTCGTTCAGCACGTCCCAGTCCATCGTCCCGGCCAGCGCGTAGGCGATCACCAGGGGCGGCGAGGCCAGGTAGTTCATCTTGATGTCGGGGTTGATGCGGCCCTCGAAGTTCCGGTTGCCCGACAGCACCGAGACGACGGCGAGGTCGGCCTCGTTGACGACGGCCGAGACCTCCTCGGGCAGCGGGCCCGAGTTGCCGATGCAGGTGGTGCAGCCGTAGCCGACCAGGTGGAAGCCGAGCTTCTCGAGATACGGGACGAGGCCCGCCTTCTCGTAGTAGTCCATGACCACCTTGGAGCCCGGGGCCAGCGACGTCTTCACCCAGGGCTTGACGCCGAGGCCCTTCTCGACCGCGTTCTTGGCCAGCATCGCGGCGGCCACCATGACCGACGGGTTCGACGTGTTGGTGCACGACGTGATCGAGGCGATCGCCACGTAGCCGTGGTCGAGGTGGGTCTGCGTGCCGTCGGCCAGCGTGACCGGGGTGCGCTTGCTCGTCCGGCCGGTGGCGGCGGGGACGGCGGTGCGGGGCGGCTCGGGGTCGGTGCCGTCACCCTCGGCGGCGGGCGGGTCGGACGCCGGGAAGCTCTCGTCGATCGACTCGTCGACGCCGTTGTGCACACCGTCGTCCGTCGCGTAGTCGTTCAGCGCCGTGCGGAACGAGCCCTTGGCCTCCGTCAGCACGATGCGGTCCTGCGGGCGCTTCGGGCCGGCGATGCTCGGCACGACGGTCGACAGGTCGAGCTCGAGGTACTCGGAGAAGACCGGCTCGGTGGACGGGTCGTGCCAGAGGCCCTGCTCCTTGGTGTAGGCCTCGACCAGCGCGAGCTGCTCCTCGGAGCGGCCGGTCAGCCGCAGGTAGCCCATGGTCACCTCGTCGATCGGGAAGATCGCGCAGGTGGAGCCGAACTCGGGGCTCATGTTGCCGATGGTGGCGCGGTTGGCCAGCGGCACCGCGCCCACGCCTTCGCCGTAGAACTCGACGAACTTGCCGACCACGCCGTGCTTGCGCAGCATCTCGGTGATCGTCAGGACGACGTCGGTGGCGGTCGCGCCGGGCGGGATCTCGCCGGTCAGCTTGAAGCCGACCACACGCGGGATGAGCATCGACACGGGCTGGCCGAGCATGGCCGCCTCGGCCTCGATGCCGCCGACGCCCCAGCCGAGCACGCCGAGGCCGTTCTCCATCGTGGTGTGCGAGTCGGTGCCGACGCACGTGTCGGGGTACGCGACGCCGTCACGCTCCATGACGACGCGGGCCAGGTGCTCGATGTTGACCTGGTGCACGATGCCGGTGCCCGGGGGGACGACCTTGAAGTCGTCGAAGGCGGTCTGCCCCCAGCGCAGGAACTGGTAGCGCTCGCCGTTGCGCTGGTACTCGATGTCGACGTTCCGCTCGAACGCGTCGGGGCGGCCGAACACGTCGATGATCACGGAGTGGTCGATGACCAGCTCGGCGGGGGCCAGCGGGTTGATCCGGGCCGGGTCGCCCCCCAGGTCGGCGACGGCCTCGCGCATGGTGGCCAGGTCGACGATGCAGGGCACGCCGGTGAAGTCCTGCATGATCACGCGGGCCGGGGTGAACTGGATCTCGGTGTCGGGCTGGGCCTTCGGGTCCCACCCACCGAGCGCGTTGATGTGGTCGGCGGTGATGTTCGCACCGTCCTCGGTGCGCAGCAGGTTCTCCAGCAGCACCTTCAGGCTGAACGGCAGCCTGGCCGCCCCCTCGACGGCCGAGAGCCGGAAGACCTCGTAGTCCCGCCCATCGACTGTTAGGGTACCCTTACTTCCGAAGCTGTCCACGCTCACCAGTTCTCCTCCGACATCCTCTGCGGGTCCCCTGCGGCCGGGCGCAATCCTGCCGCACACGCATGACGATCACGTCAAGGGCTCGCTCGTCCATTTATCTTGACATCAAGATACCTTACCCGGGGCGCTCAGGCCCGCACCAGGGTCGCCACGCACTCGACGTGGTGGGTCATGGGGAACGCGTCGAACGCCCGCAGGCCCGCCAGCCGGTACCCCGCCGCCGTTGCGGTGGCCAGGTCCCGGGCCAGCGCCGCCGGGTCGCACGCCACGTACACCACGACACGAGGGTCCGCCCGCAGCACCGACTCCACCACCGCAGGGCCCGCCCCGGTCCGCGGCGGGTCGAGCACCACGACGTCCACCGCGTCACCCAGCCGCGGCACCTCCCGCGCGACACTGCCGGCCACGCACCGCACCTGGGGCAGGTCGTGCACGTTGCGCCGGGCGTCGGCCGTGGCCCGCTCGTCCCCCTCGACCGCCACCACCGACCCGGTGACGCCGACCGCCTCGCCCAGCGCGACCGCGAACAGCCCGACGCCGGAGTACAGGTCCCAGCAGCGCTCCCCCGGCTGCGGGTCGGCGGCCTCGAGCACGGCGTCCAGGAACGTCTGCGCCGCCCCGGGATGCACCTGCCAGAACCCGCCGCCGGTCACCCGGTAGGACCGCGGCCGGCCGGCGACCACGACCTCCTCCCGCACCCACGTGCGCCCCTTGAGCTGCCGCGTTCCGCGCCCCTCGCGGACCAGGACGCCCGTCCCCTCAGGGACCTTGGGGTGCCGGACCTTCGCAGCCCGGGGCTGGAGGACGACGAGCGCCCCCTCGGGCGCGGACGTCGCCTCGACCGTGGCCAGCCCCGGCAGGCGCTGCTCGCCCAGGCCCAGCGCGTCGACGCCCTCGTGCGCGATCGGGCAGTGCTCGACCGGGACGACGTCGTGCGAACGGTGCGCCCGCAGACCGACCCGGCCGACGTCGTCCACCGCGAAACCGACGCGCGTGCGCCAGCCCAGCCCGTGATCGTCGCCCGGCACGGGTTCGACGGTCACGTCACGCTCGATCCCCGCCAGGCGCTGCAGCTGCTCGGCGACGACGGCCGCCTTCAGCTCGCGCTGGGTGGCCAGGTCCGCGTGCTGCCAGTCGCACCCGCCGCACCGCCCGGGCCCGGCGTACGGGCAGCGCGGTTCGACCCGCCCGGGCGCGGGTTCGAGCACGTCGACGGCGTCGGCCCGCCAGAACGACTTGTCGGCGGGCGCCTCGGTGAGCCGGGCGCGCACGAGCTCGCCGGGCAGGGCGTGCCGGACGAACACCACGCGCCCCTCGTGCCGGGCCACGCAGTGGCCGCCGTGCGCGACCCGCTCGACGCGCAGCTCCAGGAGCTCGGGATCAGGCATCCGGGAGATGACCCGACCCGCTGAGCCCACCCGAACCACTGGGCCCGCCCGACCCGGAGACCAGCGTCCCCCGGCGCACGTCGCCCGGGGCCGGCCCCTCGCCGTCCCCCTGCTCGCGCAGCGCCGACGAGTGCAGCTGCCACGGCACGCTGGCCACCATCACACCCGGCATGTAGTGCAGCCGCCCCTTCAACCGCAACGCGGACTGGTTGTGCAGCAACTGTTCCCACCACCGGCCGACCACGTACTCGGGGATGTAGACGACCACCAGGTCGCGCGGGTTCTCGGTGCGGACGCTGCGCACGTACTGCAGCACCGGCCGGGTGATCTCGCGGTACGGGCTCTCCAGCACGTGCAGCGGGACGGGGATGTCGTGCCGGTCCCACTCCTCCTGCAGCCGTTGGGTCTCCTCGGCGTCGACGGCCACGCTGACCGCCTCCAGCACCGACGGCCGCGACGCCCGCGCGTAGGCCAGCGCGCGCAGGGTCGGCTTGTGCACCTTCGAGACCAGGACCATCGCGTGCACCCGCGACGGCAGCATGCGGCCGCGCCCGTCGTCCTCGGCCAGCTCGACGCGCACCGACTTGTAGTGCCGGCGGATGGCCATCATCAGCAGGAAGAGGACGGCCATGAAGATCAGGGCCAGGTACGCGCCCCGGGTGAACTTCGTGATCAGGACGACGACGAGCACCGCGCCGGTGATGCTCAGGCCGATCGCGTTGATCACCCGCGAGCGCATCATGTTCCGGCGCGTCTTCGGGTCGGTCTCGGTGCGCAGCAGCCGGGTCCAGTGCCGGACCATGCCGGTCTGGCTGGTGGTGAACGAGATGAAGACGCCGACGATGTACAGCTGGATCAGCCGGGTGACCTCCGCGTCGTACACGACGATCAGGGCCCCGGCGGCCGCGGCCAGGATGATGATGCCGTTGCTGTAGGCCAGGCGGTCGCCGCGGGTGTGCAGCTGGCGGGGCAGCAGGTCGTCCTTGGCCAGGATCGAGCCCAGCACCGGGAACCCGTTGAACGCGGTGTTGGCGGCCAGCACCAGGATCAGCCCGGTGGCCGCGGTGAGCAGGTAGAACAGCGGTGGGAAGCCGCCGAACAGCGCCTTGCCGATCTGGCCCAGCACCGGGTCCTGGACGTAGTCCTCGCCGACCGGGCGGCCGTCGCGCAGCAGCTGCTCCTGCGGGAACTCCGCGAACCGGACGTGCATCAGGTTGGCCAGGATGATGATGCTCATCAGCATGCCGACCGCGATGGCTCCCAGCATGGCCAGCGTGGTGGCCGCGTTGCGGCTCTTCGGCTTCTGGAACGCGGGCACGCCGTTGCTGATGGCCTCGACGCCGGTCAGCGCCGCACAGCCCGACGAGAACGCGCGCAGCAGCAGGAAGCCGCCGGCGAGCCCCACCAGGCCCTGCTCGTAGGCCGACTCGGGCAGCAGCGTCAGGTCGGCGCTCTCGGCCATCGGCAGGTCACCGAAGGCCAGCTTCACGAAGCCGAACGCCCCCATCCCGAGCACCGAGAACATGAAGACGTACGTGGGGATGGCGAACGCCGTGCCGGACTCGCGCACGCCGCGCAGGTTGATGGTCGCCAGCAGGACGACGACCGTCACCGCCAGCACCGCCTCGTGGCCGCGCAGGGACGGGATCGCCGTCGCGGCGTACTGCGCGCCCGAGGAGACCGACACCGCGACGGTGAGGACGTAGTCGACGAGCAGGGCGCTGGCCACGGTCAGGCCCGCCTGCGGCCCGAGGTTCGTGGTGGCGACCTCGTAGTCCCCGCCGCCCGAGGGGTAGGCGTGCACGTTCTGCCGGTACGACGCGACGACGATCAGCATGACGAACACGACCGCCAGGCCGATCCACGGCGAAAGCGTCACCGAGGTGATCCCGGCCGCGGCCAGGGTCAGGAAGATCTCGTCCGGGGCGTAGGCCACCGAGGACAGCGCGTCCGAGGCGAACACCGGCAACGCGATGCGCTTGGGCAGCAGGGTCTCGCCCAGGCGCTCGCTGCGGACCGGGCGACCCAGGAGCAGGCGCTTGGCGGCACCGGTGATGGAGGGCACGGGCAGACATCGTAGGGCGCACAGGCGCGAGGGCCGATATGTGGACCGATACGTGTACCGTCGCACGCGACACACAGACCGATCATCGGACGGATCATCGGACCGGACAGGTCGAGAGGGCCGACAGTGCACTTCGTGATCATGGGATGCGGCCGGACCGGCTCCACCCTGGCCCAGATGGTCGAGGACCGCGGCCACACGGTCGCCGTCGTCGACCAGAACTCGGACTCGTTCCGGCGGCTGGGACCGCACTTCGAGGGTCGGCGCGTCGTGGGGCCCGGCTTCGACCGGGACACCCTGCTGGAGGCCGGGATCGAGGACGCGCACGCGTTCGCCGCGGTCAGCAACGGGGACAACTCGAACATCCTGGCCGCCCGCGTGGCCCGTGAGACCTTCGGTGTCGGCAACGTCGTCGCGCGTATCTACGACCCGGGCCGCGCCGAGGTCTACCAGCGGCTCGGCATCCCGACGGTGGCCACGGTGCGCTGGACGGCCGACCAGATGGCCCGGCGGCTGCTGCCCAGCGGCGCGGTCTCAGAGTTCCGGGACCCGTCCGGCGCCGTCGTCCTGGCCGAGGTCCAGGTGAACACCGGCTGGGTGGGCCGCCCGATGGCCGACCTGGAGGACGCCACGGGCGCCCGGGTGGCGTTCCTGACCCGGCTGGGGGAGGGCATCCTGCCCGACCGCTCCACCGTCTTCCAGGAGGGCGACCTGGTGCACTTCATGATGCGTCACGACGAGGCCGGGCACGTGGAGTCGGTGATGGCCGAGCGGCCCGCGACGGAGGAGTCCTGATGCGGATCGTCATCGTCGGGGCCGGCATGGTCGGGCGCTCGATCGCCCGCGAACTGCTGACCAACGGTCATCAGGTGCTGTTGATCGACAAGGACCCGAGCGCGATCCGGGTGACGTCGGTGCCGGACGCCGAGTGGCTGCTGGCCGATGCCTGCGAGATCGTCTCGCTGTCGGAGGCCCGGCTGGCCGACTGCGACGTCGTGGTGGCCGCCAGCGGTGACGACAAGGCGAACCTGGTGGTCTCGCTGCTGGCCAAGACCGAGTACGGCGTACCTCGCACGGTGGCCCGGGTGAACACGCCCGCCAACGAGTGGATGTTCGACGAGGCCTGGGGCGTGGACGTCGCCGTGTCGACCCCGCGGCTGATGACGGCGCTGGTCGAGGAGGCCGTCTCGATCGGTGAGCTGGTCCGGATCTTCACGTTCCAGCAGGGTCAGGCGATGATGGTCGAGCTCACCCTGCCCGGTGACTCACCGCTGGCCGGTACCGCCATCAGTGACATCACGTGGCCGAGCGACACGGTGTTGACGTGCATCATCCGCGGTGAGCGGCCCATTCCGCCGAGCCGCGACGACGCGCTGGAGGCCGGGGACGAGCTGCTCTTCATCACGGTGCCGGAGAACGAGGAGGAGCTGCAGCAGCTCCTCAATCCCCACGTAGCGGGCCGCGCAGGATGAGCCAGGACAGGTAGAGGGTCAACGCGAAGAGCGGTACCCCGAGCACCAGTCCGTTCAGCAGGCCGAGCAACGTCACCTGGTCGGCCAGGTACAGCGGAACCTGCACGGCCAGCCGGACGGCGAACATCCCGACCCACACCCACGTCGCCCAGGTGTAGGCGGTCAGCAGGGCCGGGTCCTTCCGCCAGGTGACCATGTCGGCGAACATCTCGCCGAGGCTCGGCTCCGGCTCGTCGGCCCCCTCCGACCCGGCCGGCCGCTCCTTCTCCTGCTTCAGCTTCTCCTGCATGCCGGTGGCTGACATCATCGACCCGACCACCAGGCCCAGCAGCGGCCAGCGCACGAGCGCCGACACCGCGTAGACCAGGGCGAACCCGATGTTCTTGATGATCGTCGGGACGAAGAAGTTGGCGGCGTTGCCGGTGCGCTGCGCCGCGTAGGCGCCGATCAGGACGCCGATGACGCCCGACACGGCCTGCATCAGGGACTCGCGGCGCACGAGACGCCAGACGGCCAGGACGACGACGGGCACCACGGCCGCGTAGATCGCCGGGCGCAGGTCGCGGGTCACGCCGTAGACGATCGAGAAGACCGCGTAGGGCAGGACCGACTCGATCAGCCCGCGCGGGCCACCGACGCTCTTGCCGAGGTCGAAGTGCTCGGCGCCGAGCTGCCCGACACCACCCTGCGGGGCGGCGGGGCCGCCGCCACCCCGGGTGGCCTCAGCAGCCATTCGTGGCGACGAGCTCGTAGCGCGGGTTGTAGATGACGCGCTGGTCGTTGACCTCGGTGACCAGACCCTTGACCCGCAGCCGGCGCCCGCACTCGATGCCCGAGATCTGCCGGCGGCCCAACCAGACCACCGACACGCTGCCGGTGCCGTCGTACAGCTCGGCCACCAGCGCCGGGACGCCGCCGCGGGGGCGCAGGGTCACCGAGCGCAGAGTGCCGCAGACCATGGCCGGCTGACGCATGGTCAGCTGGTCGATCGGCGTGCCGCCCAGGCGCGCCGACTCCTCGCGCTCCTGCTCGGCGTGCACCTGGTGCTGCGGAGCGACCAGGCGGGCGAAGCGCTTGCGCAAACCGGACGGTTCGTTACCCACCACACCAGGGTAACGCCCTTCACGGCCCCGAACTTCCGCCGTCCCGGGGGTGTCAAAGGGTTTTACCGGACCTCGGTGATCTCCGGGCCGCGGGTGAACGGCTGCAACGGCGCCCGCTCGTCGGTCGGTTCCGGCTCGGGCGCCGACTCGGCGCCGGGCACGGTCAGCGGCAGCAGCTCACGTGGGGCCATCGCCTCGTTGCCCCGGACCACGACGACGCCTCGGACCAGGCTCTCCAGGGGCTGCGCGTCCTCGTGGGAGAAGGCGGCCGGACCGTGGAACACGGCTCGCAGGAACCACCGTGGGCCGTCCACCCCGGCGAACCGGGCGGGCTGCAGCGCGACCTGGCCGTCGGCGCCCTGGGCCGGGACGCGCGCCAGCAGCTCCGGCCCGAAGGGCCCCGGGACCCGGTCGGCCTCGCCGCCCTGGCCGGTGATGCTGGAGGCGATCTCCTCGCTGATCTCCTCCCAGATGCCCAGGGTGCGCGGGGCCGCGAACGCCTGCAGCTGGACGGCGGAGGCGCCGATCTGCGCGGTGGCGGAGATCACCCGGCCCGACTCCTCCTCGACCTCGAGGCGCAGTTCCATGCCGTCCTGCGCGGGCAGCCACAGCGCGCCCAGGTCGACGTACCCCTCGGCGCTGCTCACCTCGGACACGTCCCACGGACCACCGCTGCGGTCCGCGGTACCCGAGGAGTCGGAGGAGTCGGAGGAGTCGGTGGACGCCGGGCCCACCGCCTCCACCGGACCGGTCTCGTCCTCGCCGAGCGGCCGGCGGCGGCCCCCCTGGCCCTCGATCGGGTAGTCGCCCGCCGAGGCGTACGGGCGCACGCCCTGCTGGTCGCCCGCGCCCTCGACCCAGTCCAGGCCTTCGGACCGGGACTCCTCGGGGGCCTTCTCACGCCCGCGCCGGAACCAGCTCATCGTGTCACCTCTGTCGTCGCCATTGTCGTCTCGAAACCACCGGTGCTGCCGAAACCGCCCACCCCACGGACGGATTCGGGAAGCTCGTCGACCACCGCGAACTGCGCCCGGCTCACCGGCTGGACGACCAGCTGCGCGATCCGGTCACCGCGGCGCAGCTGCAACGGCTCGCGGGCGTCGGTGTTCAGCAACGTCACCCGGATCTCGCCGCGGTACCCGGCGTCGACCGTGCCGGGCGCGTTCACCACGGTGAGGCCGGACCGGGCGGCGAGGCCGGAGCGCGGATGCACGAAGGCCGCGTAGCCCTCGGGCAGCGCGATGGCCACGCCGGTCGGGACGGTCTGCCGCTCGCCCGGCGCCAGCCGCACGTCGACCGCCGTGCACAGGTCCGCACCGGCGTCGCCGTCGCGCGCGTAGGCCGGCACCGGAAGGTCCGGGTCGAGCCGTTGCAGCAGCACGTCGACGGTGGTCACGAACAGACAGACTAGCCGCGCACGGCAGCCGCGCAGCCCCCTGCCGTCACGGCGTGGCAGTCTGTGGTCGTGGCTGAGTCGACCGCGGTGTACAGAGAGCGTCTCCTGCCGAGCCCGTGGGCCTGGTCGGTGCTGGCCGGCTTCGGTGCCGCCCTGGGCCTCGTGGTGGGTCCGATCGCCCCCACCCTGGCGATCGTCGTCGCCGTCGTCGGCTGCGTGGCGCTCATCACAGTGGGCTGGTTGCTGGGAACCGTCGTGGAGATCGCCGACGGCCGGTTCCGGGCCGGCCGAGCGAGCATCCCGGTGGAGTTCGTGAGCGCCGTCGAACCGCTCGAGGGCGACGACATGCGCCACGCGGCCGGGCCGGGCCTGGACGCCCGCGCCTACCTGTGCCTGCGCGGCTGGGTGAAGGACGGCGTGCGGGTCCGGATCGACGATCCCGCCGACCCCACGCCGTACTGGTTGGTCTCGACCCGTTCCCCCCGTCGGCTCACCGAGGCCCTCTCATCGGCAGCCCCGGTAAGCCGCCCCACGTCCCCCTAGTACTGCGGAGGCGTGACCGTCAGGCCGCGCACTCCTTGCAGATCAGCTGGCCGCCCTTCTCGGAGGCGAGCTGACTGCGGTGGTGCACCAGGAAGCAGCTGGAACAGGTGAACTCGTCCGCCTGCCGAGGCAGGACCCGGACCGAGAGTTCCTCGTTGGACAGGTCCGCGCCGGGGAGCTCGAAGCCCTCGGCCGCCTCCGTCTCGTCCTCGTCGACCGTGCTCGTCGACTTGTCGACCCGCCGAGCCTTCAGCTCCTCGAGCGAGTCCTCGTTGAGATCGTCGTCAGTCTTGCGCGGCGCGTCGTAATCGGTTGCCATGGGTGGGTCACGCTCCGATGGATTGCAGTGGATCAGCGGTGCAGGGTGCGCCGGCCGGCGCTGGCCGCGGCCCGTACAGGTCGTACGCAGGTCGTACTGAGTGAGCTGTTAACGCAACCCGGGCCTGATTTGTGCCCGCTCGCGCCCGGGGATTGTGCACTACCCGGGACCGTCTCGCGAAACCGCCACTCCGGCGCCCCGAAGGGCCCTGGAAACGCGAGACAAACCGCCTCCGACCTCTCGGTTGCCACGCACCGTTGCATGTTCGCCACGCAGAACGGATCAGGATAGCCGTCTGTTCCACGCCGGGACAGGCGGGAACGACCACGACTCGTCCCATCTGTCACCGGGTGTCGCGGATGCCCGGAGTTCGGACGTAGGGTCCGACTCAGGCGCACGGCCCACTGACCGGGGTCGCCCGCCTGAGGGATCGGAGGGGATCGTGAGTGATTTCAGCACCGAGATCCGGCAGCGCGTGCACGATGCGCGGCTGTCGGTCAGCGAGGCCCTGGCCAGTGGCGACGAGTACCTGGCCCAGGTCCTGCAGTCCGAGTTGGACGGCCTGAGGCGGCTCGCCGCCGAGCACCAGGTCGCGGTCGACTGACTCTCTACCGCTGCGGGTCGGTGTCCGCGTCCAGCTCGGCCAAGAGGCCGGCGAGGGCGGCGGCCACCGGCCCCGGCCCCGCCACCGTCATCTCGGGCCCGGCGGGGGCGCCGCGCAGCCCGGTCACCACCCCGCCCGCCTCCGTCAGCACCAGCGCGGCCGCGGCGATGTCCCACACGTTCACGCCCCGCTCGTAGTAGGCGTCGAGCCGGCCCGTCGCCACCCAGCACAGGTCGAGCGCGGCGCTCCCGGCCCGCCGGATGTCCCGCACGGCCGGGACGACGCCGGTCAGCACCCGCGCCTGGCCCGCCCTCCGGTCGGCCCGGTAGCCGAACCCCGTCGCCACCAGGGCCTGGGCCAGGTCCACGGGCGCCCGGACGGCGAGCGGCTCCCCGTCCAGCGTCGCGCCCTGGCCGCGTCCCGCCGTCCAGCTGAGCCCGCCGACCGGCTGGTGCACGCACGCCGCGACCGGCTGCCACGCCCCCGGCACCCGCGGGTCACCGGTGACGACCGCGACGCTCACGGCGTACTGCGGCTGGCCGTACAGGAAGTTGACGGTGCCGTCGATCGGGTCGAGCACCCAGGTCAGGCCCTCCCCGACCCGGCCGCCGCCCCCGTCGAAGCCGCCCTCCTCCCCCAGCACGGCGTCGTCCGGACGGGCGGCCGCGATCCGCGCGCGCAGCAGGTCCTCCACCGCGCGGTCGGTCGCGGTGACGACGTCCGTCGGGCTCGACTTCGTGTCCGTCACCGCGCGTGGGCCGGTCAGGCTCAGCGTGCCCGCCTCGACGGCGATCTCCTCGGCGAAGCCGCGCAACTGCGCGACCAGCTCGGGCGGGACGGTCACCGCCGGGCTCCGTCGACCTCGGGCGCCACCCAGTCGGCCCCGCACGCCGCGGGCTTCTCGGAGCGCAGGTTGGGGCAGCAGCCCACGGGGCACACGTCGTGCCACGGGCCGAGCCGGCCGAGTGCGACGCGGTCGACGTCCTCGCCCCGTTCGCGGGCCGCGCGCTCCAGCAGCAGGTCCACGAGCCCGGCGTCGAACCGCGCGTCCTCCCCCGCCGTCGCGGCCCGGGCGAACGGCAGCCCGAGCTCGCGGGCCGTCTCCGCCGCCTCCGTGTCGAGGTCGAACACGACCTCCATGTGGTCGCTGACGAACCCGATCGGCACGACGACCACGCCGGGGACTCCGTCCGCGTGCAGGGCCCGCAGGTGGTCGTTCACGTCGGGCTCCAGCCACGGCTGGGACGGCGGGCCCGACCGGGAGCAGTAGGCCAGGTCCCAGCCGGAATGGCTGGTCGCGTCGATGTCGGTCATGACCGTGCCGCACGCGTCGAGGTGGGCGGCCGTGTAGGCATGGCCGTCGGGGCCCGCGGAGTCCTCCATCGCGTCGGGGATGGAGTGGGTGACGAAC
Organism: Spongisporangium articulatum; assembly: GCF_044465595.1. Lineage (NCBI taxonomy): Bacteria > Bacillati > Actinomycetota > Actinomycetes > Kineosporiales > Kineosporiaceae > Spongisporangium > Spongisporangium articulatum. Next base: position 73,365 of record NZ_JBITLV010000007.1, read on the forward strand.
ACGACCCGCGATCCGGCGGGGACGGCGGCGAGACCCGCGCGGACGGCGTCCACCACCGGGCCCTGGAAACCCGGGTGGTCGTAGTAGTGCCGGACCTTGTCGACGCGCAGGGCGCGGCCCTCGGCCGCGAGCGTCACCAGCGCGCCGCCGAGGTCCTCGCGGTACTGCCGGCAGCCGGAGTAGGAGGGGTAGGCGCTCGTCGTCACGACCAGCACCCGGCGGGCGCCCGCGTCGTGCGCGGCGCGCAGTTCGTCGGTGACGTACGGGTCCCAGTTCCGGTTGCCCCAGCGCACCGGCACGGTCGAGCCTGCGGCGGCCAGCCGCGCGCGCAGCCGGGCCAGCAGGTCGCGGTTCTGGTCGTTGATCGGGCTGCGGCCGCCGAAGTGCAGGTAGTGCTCGGCCACCCCCTCGAGCCGTTCGCGCGGGATGCCGCGCCCACGGGTCACGTTCTCCAGGAACGGCATCACGTCGTCCGGCTGCTCGGGCCCGCCGAACGACAGCAGCAGCACTGCGTCATAGGGGGCGAGCGGGTCGGACGGGTCGGCAGGGGCGCTTGTCGGATCGGGCACACCCCGATACTGCCAAGCTTTGTCGAACCGACCGGCACCGGGCGGCGACATGCCCACCGACGTGCTTCGTATGCGTGGAACGAAGTGGCACAGTCGGGATACGCGGGCACCGGAAGGAGCATGAGTAATGGACGACCTCACGCTCGTCGGTGTGCACGACGACGGTGAGCACCTGCTGCTCACCTCGCCCTCGGGCCAGCGGTTCCGGTTGCGCGTCGACGAGGCGGTCCGCGCGGCCGTACGTCGCGACCGCGCCCGGCTCAGCCAGATCCAGGTCGAGACCGAGGGCCGGTTGCGCCCGCGCGAGATCCAAGCCCGGATCCGCGCCGGGGAGAGCGCCGAGTCGGTCGCCGAGTCCGCCAACCTCAGCCTCGAGCACGTGCAGCGCTACGAGGGTCCGGTGCTGGCCGAGCGGGCCTACGTCGCCGATCAGGCCCGCGAGGTGCGGGTGCGGCGTGCGTCGTCCCCGACCCGCAGCCTCGACGAACTGGTCCGCGAGCACCTCGGCCCGCGCGGTGTCGACCTCGACGAGCTGTCGTGGGACGCCTGGCGGGCGGAGGACGGCAGCTGGACGGTCGCCCTGACGTGGCCGGTGCCGTCGGGTGAGCAGACGGCGAAGTGGACGTACACGCCGAACGTCCGGCACGTCGTCCCGCAGGACGACGAGGCGACCAAGCTGGTCGCCGAGGAGGAGGCCGCGCCGTCGGTCCCGCAGCGCCGGCTGGCCCCGGTACGCGACCGGGTCTTCGACGTCGACGCGGTGGCCCGGCAGGAGGAGGCCGCGGTCGACCTCCTCGACACGCTGGCCCAGCGGCGCGGCCGCCGGAACCGGCCGCTGACCGAGGAGGAGGAGATCGGCGGCGCCCCCGACCCGGTGCGCGAGGCGATCGACTCCCTGCTCAGTCGTAGCGATACCCGGACCGAACTGGGCCGGGCCGCCGAGCTGGTCGACGCGCCACCCGCGCAGCGCACCCGCAAGGCCCCGCGCAACGCCCCCGACGTCCCGATCGACGCGCACGAGCACGAGGTCCTGGTGCTGCCCGACGTCGAGGAGCCGGTCGACGAGGGGCACGACGAGCCCGTGGAGCACGAGGAGGTGCCCGCCGGTCGTGGGGGGCGCAACTCCCGCCGCCCGCGCCGGGCGAGCGTCCCGAGCTGGGACGACATCGTCTTCGGCCAGCGCCGCGACTGACGGCTCCGGCACTCGGAGGATTCACCGCTCGGCCAGGGCCCGCACGAGGCGACCCGGTGGCCTACCGACGCAACCCGGGGCTCACCAGCAGCGGCACGTAGACCTCGTCTTCGGTGCGGGCTCCGTGAAAACCCTTCAGCGCCAGGGTTTCCGGGCGCGCCGTGCGCGAGTCGACGACGGCGATCGGGTCGACCGCCGCGGTCACCACGTCGCCGATGCGCGGCAGCACGTGTGGCGACACGGGGCCGAACCACCCGGCGGCCACCGCCTCGGCCTTCGGGAGCACCACCATCGAGGAGCCGAGCCGCGCCCGCCACGTCGCCAGCACGTCGTCCGCCGCGCCGGGTCGGCAGTAGAGGTGCTGGGCGCGGGGTTCGCCGCCGAGGTGCCGGATGCCCGCGGCCAGGTCGGCCTCGACGGCGAGGTCGTAGCGACGGGTGCTGGGCACGTCGACCATGCCGTGGTCGGCGGTGATCACCAGCTGCACGTCGGCGGGCAACCCTTCGGCGAGGCGGCGGGCGTAGGCGTCGATCTCCTCCAGCTCGGTCAGCCAGCGCCACGAGGCAACCCCGGCCTCGTGTCCGGCCTTGTCGACCTCACCCCAGTACACATACACCAGACCGCTTTTCGTGGCCCGCACGGCCTGCAGCCCGGCCGCCACCCGGTCGGCCAGGCTCTGCGCGGCGACGAACCGGCCACCGCGCTGCACGGCCTCGGTCAGCCCGGAGCCGTCGAAGTAGGCCGGCCCGACGCGGGTCACCTGCAGACCCGACGCCTCCAGGTGCTCGAAGACGGTGAGCGACGGCTGCCAGCGCCGCGGTTCGACCGCCGGGTCCCACATCAGCTCGTTGAACACCACGTCCCGCGCCGGGTCGAGCACGTCCAGCCCGACCAGCCCGTGGGCGCCGGGCAGCAGGCCGGTGCCGAGCATGCCGAGGCTGGTCGCCGTGGTGCTCGGGAACCCGGAGCGCAGCCGGCTGGAGCACGGGTCGGCCCGCAGCGACCGGAGGAACGGCGCGTGGCCGGCGTGCGCGGCCAGCGCGAGGTCGCCGAGCCCGTCGACCAGCAGGACGACGACCACCCGGGCGGGTGGGACCGTCACCGACAGCGGTTCGGCAGCGCCCGGGAAGGGCACGCCCAGGGCGGCGGCGGCCGCAGGCAGGACGTCGGCCAGGGAACCCGCCGTCGACGCAGGCGCGCTCATGACCGGACCCGACGCCTCGCGCCTCAGCGGTGCGCCGTCGCGGCGGACAGCTCGCGAGCGAAACGGGCGGCCGCGCGGACCGACGCCTCCCCCTCCGCCTCGGCACTGACCCGCACCGTGATGTCGTCGCTGGCCACCGTGCCGGTGTACCCGTGGTCGGCCTCGCAGTCGGGGTCGGCGCAGGACGCCGGTTCCAGGTCGATGCGGGCCAGCGCGCCCCAGCCGATGGTCAGGCTGAGTTCGCGGGCCGTGTTCCCGGGCGTGTGCCGCTCGGGTTTGGCCACCGAGTGCGACATGACGACGGTCGTCACCTGGTGCAGGGGCACGGCCTCGGTGGACGTCGACGCATACGGCTCGGAGATCGAGGCGTCCGGGTCGTGGTCGTCGGCGTGGGCGACGACCAGCCGGGTCGGGGTGAGCGCCAGGACGGTCAGGTGCCGCCGGACCTCGACCCGGTCGAACGTCGTCTCCGGGTGCACCAGGAAGGCCCGGACCTGCTCCCCCGCGACCGCGACGTCCAGGGCGTCCAGCACGACCGCCGGGTAGAACCCGGCCCGTTCGACGTCACCCGTCAGGTCGGCCGGCAGCCCCGAGCCCTGGCCCGGCCCCCGGTTCAGCGCGTCGGCGCCTCGTTCACGCATGGTCCCATCCTGTCATCCCCGGCAGCTCCCGCCGTCCCGCGTCCGCGCGCAGGGCCGGACGGGCCAGCCGGACGTACGCGTTGAGCACCGCCAGGCCGTTCTCCGAGACCACGACGGGGTTGAGTTCCAGGTCGGCGACCTCGGGCAGCTCGTCGGCCAGCACCGAGATCCGGGCGATCAGGTCCTCCAGGGCCCGGACGTCGACCGGGGTGGCGCCGCGGTGCCCGAACAGTTTGGGCGCCGCCCGCACCGAGCGGACCAGATCGGCCACGTCGACGTCGGTGAGCGGCGGGATCCGGTGGGCCACGTCGCCGAGCAGCTCGCTGGCGTCGCCGCCCAGCCCGAAGGACACGACCGGCCCGAACAGCGGGTCCTCGGCGGTGCGCACGACGCACGCGACGCCGGTGGGAGCCATCGCCTGCACGACCATGGTCGAACCGGCGGTCCCGGCCGAGCGCTGCATCTGGTGCACGTCGGCGCGCAGCTCGTCGTCGTCGGCGATGTCCAGCCGCACGCCACCGAGGTCCACCCGGTGCCGCAGGTGCGGCTCGGTGGTCTTCAGGACGACGGGGTAGCCGATCCGGGTGGCGGCCTCGACGGCCTCCTCCGGGTCGCGCACCACGGTCTCGGGCCAGACCCGGACCCCGAACGCGGCCAGCAGCTGGGTCACCCGTGCCGGGTCGAGGACGCCGTCCCAGCCGGGCACGTCGAGCGACCCGGCCTCGGGGCGGTCCAGGTCGGCCAGCCAGGTGGTGACCAGCTTCCGGGCCGCGTCGAGGTGGATGCCGGCGGGTTCGACCCGGTGGCCCGGGTCACGTTCCCGCCAGGCCGCGTACCGGGTGGCCCGGGCCAGCGCCCGCACGGCCTCCTCGGGGGTCGGGTAGGACGGGACGACGCGCCGCCCCCGGGCCAGCGCCGGCGCGATCCCACGGGTGCCGAGAAAGCAGGCCACGAGCGGGATCTGGGAGCGGCCGGCGACGTCCGAGAGGACCCGCGCGACGTCGTCCGCCTGGGTCGCGATCGGCGGGATGAACGCGGCCACGACGGCGTCGACGTCGGGGTGCGTGAAGGCGGCCTTGAGCGCCTTGCGGAACTCCTCGGGGCCCGCCTGCGGGTGCAGCGCCAGCGGCATGTGCACGACCTCGAGCTGCCAGCTGGCGCAGGCGTCGGCGATCAGCGTGCCGAGCGCGTCGCTGTTGCCGACCACCCCCACCCGCGGCCCGCGCGGCAACGGCTGGTGCAGCAGCAGCTGGGCGACGTCGAGCATCTGCGGGATGGTCGCGACCCGGATGCAGCCCGACTGGCGCAGCATGCTGTCGATCGCCTCGCGCGGGGCGATGCTGGGGCGCACCTCGTGACCGGGCGGCAGCCCGACGCCCGACGACCCGGACTTCACCACGATCACCGGCTTCTGCCGGGCCAGCCGCCGGGCGATCCGGCTGAACTTCCGCGGGTTGCCGAAGCTTTCGAGGTAGAGGCCGACGACGGTGGTGGCCTCGTCCTCCTCCCAGTACTGCATGCAGTCGTTGCCGGACACGTCGGCCCGGTTGCCGGCCGACAGGAACGTCGACAGCCCCAGACCGCGCCGGGACATCGCGTCCAGCACGGCCACACTGAGCCCGCCGGACTGCGAGAACAGGCCCAGGTGGCCGGAATTGAGCATCTCGGGGACGAGCGAGACGTTCAGCCGGACGTCGTCCGCCGCGTTGATCACGCCCCACGAGTTGGGCCCGACGACGCGCATCCCGTTGGCCCGCGCGAGCGCGACGACCTTGCGCTGCCGTTCGGCGCCCTCGGGCCCGGACTCGGCGAACCCGCTCGAGACGACCACCAGGCCGCGCACCCCGGCCCGCGCGCAGTCGCGGACCACGCCGACGACCTCCTCGGCGGGCACGGCCACGACCGCCAGGTCGATGCGCTCCTTCAGGTGCGTGATCCGCCGGACCGCGGGCACGCCCAGCACGCTGTCGGCCTTGCGGTGCACGACGTGCAGGCGGCCCGTGTAGCCGCCCTCCAGGAGGTCGGCCAGCAGCCGGTGCCCGACCGTGCCGGGCGAGCGGCTGGGCCCGATGATGGCGACCGAGGCCGGGGTGAACAGGTGCTGCATGCTGAGCGCCTCGGCCCGGTGCTCGCGCGCCTCCATCACGGCCAGCGACCGCTCGGTCTCCTCGACGGCGAACTCCAGCGAGATCACCCCGTCGTCGAAGTGCGAGCGCACCTCGTACCCGGCGTCGGTGAACACCGAGACCATCTTGCGGTTCTGCGGCAGCACCTCGGCGTGGAAGGTGTGGATGCCGGTCTCGCGGGCCGCCGCGGCCAGGTGCTCCAGCAGGACCGAACCGAGGCCGCGACCCTGGTGCACGTCGGCGATGTTGAACGCGACCTCGGCCACACCCTCGCTCAGCGTGTCGTAGCGGCCGATGCCGGCGATCTTGTCGCCGACCGTGACCACGAACGCGACCCGGTCGTGGTGGTCGACACGGGCGAACCGTTCGGCGTCGCGGTCGGACAGGTGCGGCATCGGCGCGAAGAACCGCATGTAGACCGACTCGCTGGACTGCTCGTCGTGGAACTCCTGCAGGCCCTTCGCGTCCCGCGGGGCGATCGGCCGCAGGTGGGCGGTCGCGCCGTCGCGCAGCACGACGTCGGCCTCCCAGTGCGCCGGGTACGGCGCGCCGGGGTCCACGACCTCGACCTCGGCCTCGTCCTCCGCCTCGTCCACGACCCTCAGCCTAGGACCGACGCCCCCCGCGCGGAGATCACTAGGATCCACTCGACGTCATGGCGACGACCGGGAGGCATCCGTGCGGACCTTCCGGATGGTCACGCTCTGGCGACTGCCCGCCGAACGGACGGCCGTCTGGGAGGCGCTTGCGGACGTGCGCGGCTGGCCGCGCTGGTGGCCGGGCATCGAGGCCGTCGAACTCCTGGAGCCCGGGGACGACGCCGGGCTGGGCCGCACCGCGCGGCTCACCGTCGACAGCGGGCTCGGGTACCGCCTGACCTTCACCGTGCGCGTCACGCAGGTCGACGAGGGACGCGGCCTCACCGCCCGCAGCATCGGCCATCTCGTCGGCACCGGGCACGTCGTGCTGGCCGACACCACGTTCCCGCGTGGCGTCGGGACGGCCGTCACGACGGTGTGGGAGGTGGCGTTGACCCGATGGTGGATGCGGCCGCTGGTCCCGCTCGGGGCACCGGTGTTACGTCGCCGGCACGACGTCGTCATGCGCCGAGGGGAACGGGGGCTGCAGGAGCAGCTGCGTCGACGCTAGCGGGGACTGTCCAGGGCCCGGGGCCACCCGACCGGCCCAGACCGGGTCGGATCTGCCTCAAGTCACCACGGAGATCGTCGACCGGTCGAGGAGGACGCAGCACGAGGGGGGCGGATGTACTACTACGAGGACGGCTCCTACGGGGGCACGGCCTACCACTACGGGTACGAGTTCGGTCAGACGTATCCGGTGGTGCACCTGACCTTGGGTCTCGTGGCGCTGGGCTGCGCGATCTGGGTCGCGTTCGACTCGGTCCAGCTGCGGGCCGAACGGGGTCGGCTGGGCGGTGGGCTGCTCGACCAGGGCCCGATCGCCTGGTCGCTGAGCGTGCTGCTCGTGTGGCTGATCGCCTTCCCCTGTTACCTGCTGACCCGGCCCCGGCTGGTCCGGGCGCAACACCGTGAGCAGTGGGAGCGCTGGCAACGACCCGCCTACGCACCGGTCAACGCCCATGTGCTGCCCCCGCCCTTCCCGTACCCGGTCGCGCTCCAGCACTACCCGCCGCCTCAGGCGCCCTACCCACCGGGCTCGTTCCGGCCGCCGACCTGAACCGTGGTGGGCACCGTGTGACACCGCGCTCGCCAGGTGGGGGCCGTGCCCACCGTGCCCACCGTGCTCACCGCGTGGCACGATCCAGTCGTGGAGTTCTCGGACGCCGTGCGCGCGCGGCGAATGGTGCGCACCTACACCGGTGAGCCCGTCGACGCGGCGACTCTGACCGGCCTGCTGGCCGCCGCGACCCGGGCCCCGAGCGCCGGGAACACGCAGGGCTGGGACTTCCTGGTGCTGCGCGAACCGGACGACCGCGACGCCTTCTGGGCCGCGACCACCGACCCCGACGCCACCCCGGACCGCTGGCTGACCGGGATGCGGACCGCCCCGGTGCTGGTGCTCTGCCTGTCCGACCGCGACCGCTACCTCGACCGGTACGCCGAACCCGACAAGGGCTGGACCGACCGCGACCCCGACCGCTGGCCCGTGCCGTACTGGGACGTCGACGTCGGCATGGCCGCGATGATCCTGCTGCTCGGGGCCGTCGACGCCGGGCTGGCCGCGGCCTTCTTCGGCGTGCCCCCCGACCACGCGGACGCCGTCCACCAGGCCCTCGGCATCCCGCCCGGCCGGCGGATCGTCGGCGTGGTCAGCGTCGGCCACTCCGCACCCGACCGCCGCTCGCCCTCGCTGGCCCGCGGGCGCCGTCCCCTGGCCGAGGTCGTGCACGACGGCCGGTTCGGCGTGCCCTGGGCCTGAACCGCCCCGACGCAAGGGACAATGAGGGCATGGCTCGCCGATCCACGCCCCCGCCGCCGCCGGACTACACCGAGAAGATCGTCGACATCGAGGTCGACCAGGAGATGCAGGGCGCCTTCCTGGAGTACGCCTACTCGGTCATCTACTCGCGTGCTCTGCCCGACGCGCGCGACGGCCTGAAGCCGGTGCAGCGGCGCATCCTCTACACGATGGAGGACATGGGCCTGCGGCCCGACCGGGGGCACGTGAAGTGCGGCCGCATCGTCGGTGACGTGATGGGCAAGCTGCACCCGCACGGCGACGGCGCCATCTACGACGCGCTGGTCCGGCTCGCGCAGTGGTTCACCATGCGGGTGCCGCTGGTCGACGGGCACGGCAACTTCGGCTCGCTGGACGACGGGCCGGCCGCCTACCGCTACACCGAGGCCCGGCTCGCGCGCGCGGCGATGCTGCTGGTCGGCAGCCTCGACGAGGACACCGTCGACTTCGTGCCCAACTACGACAACCAGTTGCAGCAGCCGTCGGTGCTGCCGGCGGCGTTCCCGAACCTGCTGGTCAACGGCAGCTCGGGGATCGCGGTGGGCATGGCCACGAACATGCCGCCGCACAACCTCGTCGAGGTGATCGGCGCGGCCCGGCACCTGCTGACCCACCCGAACGCGACGCTCGACGACCTGATGCGGTTCGTGCCCGGCCCCGACCTGCCCGTCGGTGGGCGCATCGTCGGGCTCGACGGCATCCGGGACGCGTACGCCACCGGTCGCGGCACGTTCCGCACCCGGGCCACCGTCTCGATCGAGCCGATCACCGCGCGCCGCCAGGGCATCGTCGTCACCGAGCTGCCGTACATGGTCGGCCCCGAGAAGGTCAGCGAGAAGGTCAGCGAGCTGGCCCGGGCCGGGAAGATCCAGGGCATCGCCGACGTCGTCGACCTGTCCGACATGGAGAAGGGCCTGCGGCTGGTCATCGAGCTGAAGGGCGGGTTCAACCCCGACGCGGTGCTCGAGCAGCTGTACCGGCTGACCCCCATGGAGGAGTCGTTCGGCATCAACAACGTCGCCCTGGTCGACGGGCAGCCGCGCACGCTGGGGCTCAAGGAGCTGCTCGAGGTCTACATCGAGCACCGCCTCGACGTGGTGCGTCGCCGCTCGGAGTTCCGCCGCAGCAAGCGGCTCGACCGCCTGCACCTGATCGCCGGTCTGCTGATCGCCATCATCGACATCGACGAGGTCATCCAGATCGTGCGCTCCAGCGACGACACGGCGATGGCCCGGGAGCGGCTGATCAGCGTCTTCGACCTGACCGAGATCCAGGCCAACTACATCCTGGAGATGCCGCTGCGCCGGCTGACCAAGTTCTCCCGGATCGAGCTGGAGCAGGAGCGCGACACGCTGCAGCGCGAGGTCGACGAGCTGACCGCGATCCTCGAGGACGAGAAGAAGCTGCGCCGGCTGGTCTCGACCGAGCTGGGCGACGTCGCCAAGGAGTTCGGAACCCCGCGCCGCACCGTGCTTCTCGAGGGCGGCGTCGCGCAGACGGCGGCCCGCTCGGCACCGCTCGAGGTCGCCGACGACCCCTGCTGGGTGCTGCTGTCCTCGACGGGCCGGCTGGCCCGGACGACGTCGCTCGAGCCGGTCGCCGGCCCGGACCCGGCGCACCGGGCGGCGCAGGACGCCGTGGTGGCCTGCGTGCGCTCCAGCGCGCGGGGCGAGGTCGGGGCGATCACCAGCCTGGGCCGGATGGTCCGGCTGCCCGTCCTCGACATGCCCGCGCTGCCGCCCACCACGTCGGCGCCGTCGCTGTCGGGCGGGGCCCCGATCACCGAGTACCTGACGCTGGCCAAGAACGAGCGGGTGGTCGGGCTGGCGGGCATCGCGGGAGGCACCGGCGGCAATGTGCTGGCGCTGGGCACCGCACAGGGTGTGGTGAAGCGGGTCGTGCCCGAGTGGCCGGGCAACAAGGACGAGTGGGAGGTCGTGTCGCTGAAGGACGGCGACTCGGTGGTCGGCGCCGTCGACCTGCCCTCCGACTCCGTCGACCTGGTCTTCGTCACCAGCGACGCGCAGCTGCTGCGGTTCCCGGCCGACGTCGTCCGCCCGCAGGGCCGCGCGGCCGGCGGGATGGCCGGAGTGAACCTGGCCGCGAAGCAGAAGGTCGTGTTCTTCGGCGCCGTCGACCTGTCCGTGAAGGACGGCGAGTGGGGCAGCGCGGTCGTGACCGTCTCCGGGTCGTCGTCGGCCCTGCCGGGCACGCAGGTCGGCCGGGCCAAGGTGACGCCCTTCGCGGAGTACCCGCGCAAGGGCCGCGCGACCGGCGGCGTGCGCTGCCACCGGTTCATGAAGGGCGAGGACGTGCTGCTGCTGGCCTGGGCCGGCGCCGCCCCGCCGGTGGCCTCGACCGAGAAGGGGGAGGCCGTCCCGCTGCCCGAGCCGGACTCGCGCCGCGACGGCTCGGGGCTGCCGCTGCCCCGGGCCGTGGCGGCGATCGCGGGGCCACCGGCCACCCCGACGCTCTCGGCGCCCGACGCCGAACCGGCTGCGCCGCAGGAGTAGTCGCGTGCTGACGGTCTTCCTGGCCGCGCTCGGGGCGCTGCTGCCGATCACGAACCCGCTGGGCGCGGTGGCGGCCTACGCAGGCCTGACCGGGAACCTCGAACCGGCCGAGGTGAAGCGGCAGGCGGTGCGCACCGCCGTCTACGTGGCGGCGATCCTGACCGTGTTCGCGCTGTTCGGCTCGCTGGTGCTGGAGGCGTTCGGGATCGGGCTGCCCGCGTTGCAGATCGCCGGCGGGATCGTCGTTGCGCACTCGGGGTTCGGGATGATCTCGCCCCGCCAGGATTTCACCGACGCCGAACGCGAGCACGCCCGGACCAAGACCGACGTCTCGTTCTCGCCGATGGCCCTGCCGCTGATCGCCGGTCCCGGAGCGATCGGCGTGGTCATCGCCCTGTCGGCCCGCCACGCCCACGCCGACGACCGGGTCGGCATCGTGCTCGCCGTGCTGGCCGTGTCGGTGCTGATCGGCCTGGTGCTCCGGTACGGGACGCCCCTGGTGGACCGGTTGGGCCCGACCGGGATCGGCGCGCTGGTCCGGATCATCGGGTTCCTGATCCTGGCCATAGGGGTGGAACTGATCGTCCACGGTTTGCTGGCCGGCATTCCGGGGCTCGCGTCCTAAGCGGAAGCTTCCCTTCCTAATGAGTGCCTAGCGTTCTCGGCATGACGACTTCCACGCAATCCTCGACCACCCTCACCCGCGAGCGCGAAGACCTCCTGGAGAGCCTGGGCCGGCACCGGTACTTCCTCCGCTTCGCCGTCCAGGGCCTGACCGAGGAGCAGGCCCGGCTGCGGCCCACGGCGAGCGAGTTGTCCCTGGGCGGCCTGATCAAGCACGTCGCGGCCACCGAGAAGCAGTGGGCCGACTTCATCGTCAACGGGGGCAGCGCGATGGGCTTCGACCCCGAGGCGTTCGCCGCCGGCGAGATCTCCGACGAGGCCGTGGCCACCTACGCGAGCGGCTTCGAGCTGGTGGCGGGCGAGACCCTGGCCGGCGCCCTGGCCGAGTACGAGGCCGTCGCGGCGGCCACGGACGACCTGGTCCGCAGCCTCCCCAGCCTCGACGCCGACCACGAGCTGCCCAAGGCGCCGTGGTTCGAGCCCGGCAAGCGCTGGTCGGCCCGGCGGGTGCTGCTGCACATCGTGGCGGAGACCGCCCAGCACGCGGGCCACGCCGACATCCTGCGCGAGTCGATCGACGGCCAGAAGACCATGGGCTGAGCGGCTCGACCCGGGCTGTGGTTACGCGCTGGTACGAACCGGGATCCGCGCGTACCAGCGCGTAGCCAGGGCGCTCACCGGGTGGCGGTGACGACGACCTCCAGCATGAGGCCGGGCATCGCGAGGGCCGCGACCTGCGCCGCGATGCCACCGGCCGGGAAACGACCCGCGGCGGCGGCGAACCGGCCGGCCACCGTGGCCGCACCCTCGACGAAGTAGGCCTGCAGGTCGGTGCTGAAGACGTCGTAGCGGACGACATCGGCCAGGCCCAGGCCCGCGTGGGCCAGGACGGTCTCGACGTTGTCCATCACCTGCACGGCCTGGGCGGCCATGTCCCCGACGTGCACCGGGGTGCCGTCGGCGTCGAGGGAACACTGACCCGCCACGTGCAGGGTACGGGTCCCGCCTTCGACCAGGGCGCCCTGGGCGAAGCCCAGCCCGTCCTGCCAGGTCCAGGGGTTGACGGTGCTGATGGATGCCTCAGTGATCGTATTCATGATCATTTCTTTCTCCTTCTCCTCGGCGACCCGCCGTCCGGGTCGTGGAGAAGATTCGCCCTCGCCTCTAATCACCCACTGTCATCTGACTTAATGCGCCACTTAACAACGCTTTTCGGACATACGGGGAGTCGGCCGGGACTTTTCTCACATGCCTCTGATCTGCGATTTCGCCGTATCGAGACGCCTTCGCGCGGCCTCGTCGGTAGTGTTCCGGCCAGAGGGGGCTGAGCAATTTCGGCCATCGCAGGACGAAAGGCCGAAGTTCGCCACATGCGTCACGCCAACCAGCAACAGGTTCAGCTGTCGCGGGTCACGTCCCGTCCGGGCCGGTTCGACGGTTTCCGGGGGCGCCCCACGCGCATCCTGCTGCCGCTCGCCGGCCTGGCCGTGGTGGTGGCCGTCGCCCTCGTCCTGCACCCGGTGCACTTCGGTGACGAACCGACCACCTCGCTGCCGGGCGCCCAGCCCCCGCCGTCGCCCTCGGCGGCGGCCACCGTCGACGCGGCGACCGCGAACGAGAAGGTCCGCTACGGCGTCTTCGTCGGCACCGATGCCAGCCAGGTCCGCCGCTTCGAGCGGGTCACCGGCCAGAACGTGGTGGACGTGCTCGACTTCGGCCAACGGGGCAGCTGGGACGACATCGCGAACCCGGCCACCGTGCTCGCGCACTGGCGGGGCGACACGAAACACCGGCTGATCCTGGCCGTGCCCCTGCTGCCGACGAGCCTGAAGCCGACCCGGTTGAGCGCGATGAAGGCCGGCGCGGCCGGCGACTACAACCAGTACTTCAAGGCGCTCGCGCAGCGGCTGGTGGCGGCCGACCACCAGGACGCCGTACTGCGGATCGGCTGGGAGTTCAACATCAAGGACTGGGCCTGGGGGACGCCGGACGCGAAGTCGTTCCGGGCCTTCTTCCGCCAGGTGGTCACCACGATGCGGAGCGTGCCCGGCGCGGACTTCTGGATCGACTGGAACGTCAACAACGGGTTCACCCCCTACGACGGGACGAAGTACTGGCCCGGTGACGCCTACGTCGACTCCGTCGGGGTCGACGCGTACGACATCGACGGGACCGTCTACCCCTACCCCAAGAACTGCCGCACGGTCTGCCGCGAGAAGCTTCAGGAGCGCGCCTGGGACGAGGTCATCTTCGGCGGCGAGCGCGGCCTGCAGTTCTGGTCGCAGTTCGCCGCCGAGCACGACAAACCGCTGGCCCTCAGCGAGTGGGGCCTGTGGGACCGACTGAACGACCACACCGGCGGCGCCGAGAACCCCTTCTACATCCGGCAGATGCACGACTTCATCACGTCACCGCTGAACAACGTCGCCTACGCGGCCTACTTCAACTCCGACGACCCCGAGAGCAAGCACAGCCTGCTCGACGGGGAGTTCCCCGCCAGCGCCAAGGTGTTCAAGGACCTGTTCGGCGGCAAGACGTCGGGCTGAGCCGCCCGTTCCTACTCGAACGCCTCCGGCGGGGGGCAGGAGCAGACCAGGTTCCGGTCGCCGTAGGCCCCGTCGATGCGCCGGACCGGCGCCCAGTACTTGAACCGCGGGACGACGCCGGCCGGGTAGACGGCCTCGGCCCGGCTGTACGGGTGGGTCCAGTCGCCGGCCAGGTCGGTCAGGCACTGCGCCGTGTGCGGCGCGTTCGCCAGCGGGTTGTCGTCGCCGGGCCACTCCCCCGCCGCGACCCGTTCGATCTCGCCACGGATCGCGATCATGGCGTCGCAGAACCGGTCGAGCTCGGCCAGGTCCTCGCTCTCGGTCGGCTCGACCATCAGCGTGCCCGCCACCGGGAAGGACATGGTCGGGGCGTGGAAGCCGTAGTCGATCAGCCGCTTGGCGACGTCGTCTACGCTCACGCCCGTGGCCCGGGTGATGGGCCGCAGGTCGAGGATGCACTCGTGGGCGACCAGACCGCCCCGGCCGGTGTAGAGCACCGGGTAGTGGTCGCGCAGCCGGGCGGCGACGTAGTTGGCGGCCAGGATCGCGGTCTGGGTGGCCTTCTTCAGGCCGTCGAGGCCCATCATCCGCACGTACGCCCAGGAGATGGGCAGGATGCCGGCCGAACCGTAGGGGGCCGCGCTGATCGGGCCGACCCCGGTGGCCGGTCCCGCCCCGTCGTCCAGCGGGTGGTTCGGCAGGTAGGGCGCCAGGTGCTCGCGCACCGCGACCGGGCCGACGCCCGGTCCGCCGCCGCCGTGCGGGATGCAGAACGTCTTGTGCAGGTTCAGGTGCGACACGTCGGCACCGAACGCGCCCGGCCGGCTCAGACCGACCAGCGCGTTCAGGTTCGCGCCGTCGACGTAGACCTGCCCGCCCGCCGCGTGCACCGCCTCGCACAGCCGGGCGATGCCCTCCTCGAACACGCCGTGCGTCGAGGGGTAGGTGACCATCACGGCGGCAAGGTTCGCGCCGTGCTCGGCGATCTTCGCGTCCAGGTCGGCCAGGTCGACGTTGCCGTCCTCGTCGCAGGCCACCACGACGACCCGCATCCCGGCCATCACGGCGCTGGCCGCGTTGGTGCCGTGCGCGCTGGAGGGGATCAGGCAGACCGTGCGATGCGTCTCGCCCCGGTCGCGGTGGTAGGCCCGGATCGCCAGCAGCCCGGCCAGCTCACCCTGCGAACCGGCGTTGGGCTGCAGCGAAACGGTGTGGTAGCCGGTCAGTTCCGCGAGCCAGCGGGCCAGGTCGTCGACGAGCTCGCGGATGCCCTCGGTGTGCTCGGCCGGCGCGAACGGGTGCAGCCCGGCGAACTCGGGCCAGGTCACGGCCTCCATCTCGGTGGCCGCGTTGAGCTTCATCGTGCACGAGCCGAGCGGGATCATCCCGCGGTCCAGCGCGTAGTCGGAGTCCGACAGCCGGCGCAGGTAACGCAGCATCGCGGTCTCGCTGCGGTGCGTCGTGAACACCGGGTTGGTCAGGTACGGCGAGGTGCGCAGCAGCGCGGCGGGCACGGCGCCGGCGAACGGCAGGTCGCGGTCGAACGGCACCTCACCACGCTGCAGCGCACGGGTCGCGTCGATCCCGAAAGCGCCGAGCACGGTGCAGATCTCGTCGATCGTGGTGGTCTCGTCACAGGCGACCGCCACGTGGTCGGCGTCGACCTGCCGCAGCAGCACGCCGTCGCGGCGGGCCGCCTCGACGATCGTCCGGGCCCGGTTGGGCACCCGGGCCAGGACGGTGTCGAAGAACTCGGCGTGCACGACGTCCACGTCGCTCTCGCGCAGCGCCGCGGCGAGCGCCTGGGCCAGTCGCGCCGTCCGGCCCGCGATCCGGCGCAGGCCCTCGGGGCCGTGGTAGACCGCGTACATCGCGGCCATCACGGCCAGCAGCACCTGCGCGGTGCAGATGTTGCTGGTCGCCTTCTCCCGGCGGATGTGCTGCTCCCGGGTCTGCAGGGCCAGCCGGTAGGCGGGGGCGCCGTCGGCGTCCTGGCTGACCCCCACGAGACGGCCGGGCAGTTGCCGTTCCAGGCCCTTGCGCACGGCCAGGTACCCGGCGTGCGGGCCGCCGAACCCGAGGGGGACGCCGAACCGCTGGGTGGTGCCGACCGCGACGTCCGCGCCGTCGTCCCCCGGCGAACGGACCAGGGTGAGGGCCAGCAGGTCGGCGGCCACGGTGACCAACGCCCCGGCCGCGTGCGCGGCCTCGACCAGGGGCGCCAGGCCCTGCAGCGCGCCGTCCGCGCCCGGGTACTGCACCAGGACGCCGAACACGGCTCGTCCTTCGGCCGCGGCGGCCAGCGCCGCGGCGGGGTCGGGCGCACCGGCGAGGCTCGCCCGCCGCACCTCGATGCCGAGCGGTTCGGCCCGCGTGCCGATCACGGCGGCCGTCTGCGGCAGGACGTTCGTGTCGAGCACCATGACCGCGTCCGGGGCGACCTTCGAGACCCGGCGCATCAGCGTCATGGCCTCGGCGGCGGCGGTGGCCTCGTCGAGCAGACTCGCGCCGGCCGTGGGCAGGCCGGTCAGGTCGGCGACCATCGTCTGGAAGTTCAACAGCGCCTCGAGCCGGCCCTGCGAGATCTCCGGCTGGTAGGGCGTGTAGGCCGTGTACCAGGCCGGGTTCTCCAGCACGTTGCGGGTGATCACGGCCGGGGTGTGGGTGCCGTGGTAGCCGAGGCCGATCATGGGGGTGGCGACGGTGTTGCGGGCGGCCAGCGCGCGCAGCGCGGCGACCGTGGCGGGCTCGTCCAGCGCGGGCGGCAGGTCGGGGATGTCCGAGGCCTCGATGTGCGCGTCCTGGATCACCGGCGGCAGCACCGCGGCCGTGAGGGCGTCCAGGTCGGCGACGCCGACGGTGCGCAGCATCGTGGCGTACTCGGCGTCGCGGGGGCCGACGTGCCGGTCGACGAACACCGGCGGGAACGGGTGGCCCGCGGGCTCGTCGGCGTGGAGCGCGACGGGCTCGGCCGGCTCGAGGGGACGATCAGTGAGTGACGTCATCGGAGGCTCCTGGCTGTCGGCAGCTTCGGCGGCCTCCCCATCCGTCGGGCTTCCTCGCCCTTCGGAGCGGCCCACCCCACGCGGTCCTGGCGCCTGAGAGGTTCCGGGGAGAGTTGCCCCTTCGGCGCCCGCGACGGTTACCTGCGGGCTCTCCCGCGGGGGTCATCGGCTCGCTTCGAGATTACCAGCCACGGACCGGGGCGCAGCAGTGGTCGACCGGGTGCCCTGCCGCACAAGCACCGCTCGACCCGGTAGCGTTCGACCCCGTGACGATCGTCAGCGTGTGCAGCCTGAAGGGTGGCGTCGGGAAGACGTCGGTGGTTCTCGGTCTCGCGTCCGCAGCGCTCGCCAAGGGGGTGCCGACGCTCGTCGTCGACCTCGACCCGCAGTCCGACGCGACGCTCGCGCTCGACGTCGACGCGGAGGGCGCCACGAACGCCGCGACCGTCCTCGGCGCTCCCCGGCGCAGCGCCGGCAAGCTGGTGCCCGCGCGCAGCAATTGGGCCGGGGACGACGAGTCGGCCGTGCTCGACGTCATCCCCGGGTCGCCCGACATCGCCGCCCTGGACCGGCCGTCGGGTTCCGAGCGGACGCTGGCCCGGCTGTCGACCGCGCTGGGCGCCCTCAGCCAGTACCGGCTGGTGCTGGTCGACTGCCCGCCGTCGCTGGGCACCATCACCCGCTCCGGGCTGGGGGCCAGCCACCGGGCGATCGTCGTGACCGAACCGGCCCTGTTCTCGGTGACCGCCGCCGACCGGGCGCTGCACGCCATCAACGACGTGCGGCGCAGCAGCGCTCCGGCCCTGCAGCCGCTCGGTGTGGTGGTGAACCGGTTCCGGGAACGCTCCCCCGAGCACAAGTTCCGGTTGCAGGAGCTGAGCGACATGTTCGGCCCGCTGATCCTCGGCCCGACGATCCGGGAGCGCTCGGCGCTGCAGCAGGCCCAGGGGGCCAGCCAGCCCATCCACCGGTGGCCCGGTGAGCCCGCCCACGAGCTGGCCGCCGCGTTCGACGCCCACCTGGCCCGGATCCTGCGCGCCAACCTCCGCGGCACTCGCGGCCGCGCGGCCGCCCTCGCCGTCCCGTCGTGATCATGGAAACTTCTACCCTCTGGCGTGATCACCGCCCACCCGTCGATGCGCGGGGAGAGTAGAAGTTTCCATGATCACGACATGAGAACTAGCCCGTGGCGCGCTGCGCCCTTCGGGCCGCGAGCTCGTCGACGCCCTCGGCCTCCGTGCGCTCGACCGGCAGCTCGGCCAGCGAGACCTCGACCTCGCGCCAGACCCGGCCGACGGCGATGCCGAACACGCCCTGCCCGCCCTGGACCAGGTCGATGACCTCGTCGGCCGACGTGCACTCGTAGACGCTGGCCCCGTCGCTCATCAGCGTGATCTGGGCGAGGTCGTCGACCCCACGGTCACGCAGGTGGGTCACGGCGATGCGGATCTGGTGCAGCGAGACCCCGGTGTCGAGCAGGCGCTTGACCACCTTCAGGACCAGGATGTCGCGGAAGCTGTAGAGCCGGGAGGTGCCCGACCCGCCCGCGTTGCGCACGCTCGGCTCGACCAGGCCCGTGCGGGCCCAGTAGTCGAGCTGGCGGTAGCTGATGCCGGCGGCCTTGGCCGCCACCGGACCGCGGTAGCCGGCCTGCTCGTCGAGCTCCGGCAGGTCCTCCGTGAAGAGCATGCCCTGAGCCGCGGCCACGTGACCGGAGGACTGCCCCGGTTCGCTGCGCTCGCTCACGCGGTGCCTCCTCGGTTCGGACGATTGCGACGAACCGGGCGGAATGACACCGGTCGAACTACAGCCGCGACGTTTCCTTTGGAACGGTAGGCGCCCGGCCCGGCAGCGTCAACGAGGTGCCCCACGAGTCCCGCGCGTGTCGGCCGGCGACTCACCCCGGCTGCTCAGGACTCGGGCTTGTCCGTGGGGCCGGCTCCGGTCTCGCCGAAGTCCTCGGGCGAGATCTGGTCGAGGAACTCCCGGAACTTCTCGACCTCGTCCTCGTCCTCGTCGGGCACCGCGACGCCGCCCGCCTCCAGCACCTCGTCGGCCCCCACGATGCGGCAGCCGACCCGCAGGGCCAGGGCGATCGCGTCGGACGAACGGGACCCGATCGTCACGCCCCCGTCGAAGACCAGCTCGGCGTGGAAGATGCTGTCCCGGATCGCGATGATCCGGACCTCCTGCAGCGTGCGGCCCAGCCCCTCGATGACATCCTTCAGGAGGTCGTGGGTCAGCGGCCGGGGCGGGACGACGCCCTGCTGGGCGTACGCGATGGCGCTGGCCTCCGGGGCCCCCACCCAGATCGGCAGGTAACGGTCGCCGTCCCGTTCCCGCAACAGCACGATCGGGTTGTTGGACGGCAACTCGACCCGAACCCCGACCACGTCCAGCTCCCGCATCCCGTCACCGTACCTCTACGACGGATCAGTGACGACCGAACGGTGACGACCGAACGGTGACGCGATCAGTGCCCGGCCCGGTCGAGGGCGGTCTTGACCAGCACGGCGTGCAACCGCAGGCACAGCGCCGTCAACTCGCGACCGAGCTCCTCGGCGCGGGCCGCGGACTCCGGGTTGCGCTGGTGGCGCACCGGGTTGACCACCTGCTCGACCAGGCCGGCCTCCCGGTCGGCGGCCGAACGGAACGAGCGCAGGTGCCGGGCTCCGATCCCGAAATCGGCCAGCTGGCGGGCGGTCGCGGCGATCAGCACGGCGTCCTCGTCGTACCCGGCCGACGGCGTGCCCGGCGTCCCGGTGCGCGGCGAGACCAGCCCGTGCGACTCCAGGTCGGCCAGCAGGGCCTCGTCGATCTGGGCCGAGGCGAGCAGCTGCGCGCGGGACAGCCGGCGCTCCTGCGGCGGTTCCGGCTCGTGCTGCTCGCTCGAGCTGACCAGCCGGGGAGCCCGCGGACCGCCCCGGGTGACCGGGGGCTCGAGACCCTGGTCGAGCCGTTCGAGGTGGTCGCGGATCACCCGCAGCGGCAGGTAGTGGTCGCGTTGGACGCCCAGCACGTACCGCAGGCGGTCGACGTCGGCGGGCGAGAACTTCCGGTAGCCGCTGGCCGTGCGCTCGGGCTCGACGAGGCCCTGGTCCTCCAGGAACCGGATCTTCGAGATCGAGATGTCGGGGAAGTCGGGGCGCAACAAGGCCAGCACGGCGCCGATGTTCATCGACGCCGGACCGCTCGCGCGGGCGCCCTCGCCCCGGGCCGGACTCAAGGTCAGGCCGTCCGCCGGCTCGGGTGGAAGACCAGCCGGTACTTGCCGATCTGCACCTCGTCGCCGTCGGCCAGCACGGCGGAGTCGATCCGGTCCTTGTCGACGTACGTGCCGTTCAGGCTGCCCACGTCGCGCACGACGAACGCCCCGCCCTCGCGGACGAACTCGGCGTGCGTGCGGGAGACCGTGACGTCGTCCAGGAAGATGTCCGAGTCGGGCCGGCGGCCCGCGGTGGTGCGGTCGGCATCGAGCAGGAATCGGGCTCCGGCGTTGGGCCCGCGCTGCACGATCAACAGCGCAGAGCCCTCGGGCAGCGCGTCGATCGCGGCCTGGTCCGCAGTGCTGAGACCGGCCTCGGCCGCCTCGATCGCCTCGGTCGTGGACAGTGCGCCGAACGACATCGTCGTGTCGGCGCCCCGGCCGTCCGCCGCGGGGCCGCCTGCGGGCTCGCGGCTGTCCGGCTCCGACATCGTGCGCTCCCTCGACTCGACCCTTACTGGCTGCAGATGTGCAGGCAGCCTAACCCTCGACGAGGCCTTGAGACAGTCGACCTCACTCGAGGCCCGACGTGTACGCGGCGACGTCCATCAGGTCGCCCGGCTCGTCCGACACCTGGACCTCGAACATCCACCCCTCGCCGTACGGGTCGGAGTTGACCAGTTCGGGCGTGGCGTCGAGGGCCGCGTTCGTGGTGACCACCGTCCCGGACACGGGCGCGTAGATGTCGCTGACGCTCTTCGTCGACTCGACCTCGCCGCAGGTGCCCCCCGCCACGACGACGTCGCCCTCGGCCGGCAACGTCACGTAGACGATGTCCCCGAGCGCGTCCTGGGCGAACGCGGTGATGCCGACGCGGGCGATGCCGCCCTCGAGCCGGACCCACTCGTGCTCGGCGGTGTACTTCAGGTCGTCCGGGTACTCGAAGTCGGGCACCGTGTCTCCTCTTTCAGCCGGCGGCGCGGGTCGCCGAGATGGTCAGTCGCTCGCTGCGGAGCACGCTACCGTGCGCGCCCACCTGATCGAGGCTGTCCATCACGCCGCCCGGGATCTTCAGCGCCGAGTCCATCGTCTCGGGCGAACCGATCGCCGTGATCAGGTAGGCGGGGCGCACCCGGGTCCCGGACACCTCGACCCCGTCCTGCCCGACCGCCTCGGGGTCGGTGAACGCCGTGCTGGCCACGATCCGGACGGCTCCGGTCGTGGCCGGGACCGGGGTGGCGCCCGCCGTGGCCGACGAACCCGCCGCGGAGGGTGCCGCTCCCACGGCCGTGCCGATCTGCATCGCCTCGGCCCCGGCGTCGCGCAGTTCCTGGACGGCGTTCAGCACCGCGTTCGCGCGCACGTTGCCGTCGGGGTCGTCGATCCGCAGCACGATCCCGGGCCCGGTCGCGGGCACGGTGCCGGCCAGGATCTGCAGGTCGGTCAGCCGCTTGCGCACCTGGGTCTCGACGGCCTGGGCCTGGTCGGTACCGGTGCGCAGTTCCTGCTCCTGCTGCTGGAGCTCCTGGGTCTCGCGGTCGACCTGCGCGGACTTCTCGTTCACCGTGCCGAGGATCTGGACCAGGTCGGACTGGCTGAGCGACGCATAGCCGCCGGTGCTGGTCTGGCGGACCTGGACGACGAGCGAGAACCCCAGCGCGGCCAGCAGGACGGCGGCCAGCACCGTGGCGCGTCCGAACCGCCGCCGGTGCTGGGGCTTGTGCACCTCGCTCATGCCTTGAACAGGTGGCGCCGGATCGCCGCCGCGTTGGAGAAGATCCGGATGCCGAGGACGACGACCACGCCGGTGGACAGCTGGGCCCCGACCCCGAGGTGGTCACCGAGGTAGACGATCAGAGCGGCCACGACCACGTTGGACAGGAAGGAGACCACGAAGACCCGGTCGTCGAAGATGCCGTCGAGCAGGGCCCGCAGACCGCCGAACACGGCGTCGAGCGCGGCGACGACGGCGATCGGCAGGTAGGGCAGCAACCAGGCGGGCACCGTCGGGGAGAAGATCAGGCCGGCGGCGATGCCGATCAGCAGGCCGAGAGCGGCGATCACGGTGTGCTTCCCTTCGTCGGTGCGGCCGAGTCGGTCGGGGCGGTCGAGACGGGTCGGGCCAGCCGCAGGGTGACCTGAGCGGCGGCCGGCAGCTCGAGCCGGTCACGGCCGTCGATCGACACCCGGATGCCGTTGTTGTCCCGCAGCGCCTGAACGTACGGCCCGGCGCTGCCCCCGGCGAACCGGGCCTGCAACGTGGCCGGGTCGCCGACGGCGTCGATCCGGTAGGGCGGGGCCGTCGGCCGGAAGTCCACCAGGATCGCCTGGCCGGCCGAGCGGATCGCCGACAGGGCGCTCAGGCGCTGCCCGTTCACCGCGACCGCCTGCGCCCCGGCGGCCCACAGCCCGTTGACCACGATCTGCAGGTCGACGTCCAGCACCACGCCGCCCCCGGCCGCCGGGTCGGCGCGTGGGTCGGTGCCGCCGACCGAGCCGCTGTCAGGGGCGTCGTCCACCCTGATCTCGACGCCCGGGCCGCGCACCGGCGACGCACCGGTCGCGGCGCTGAGCAGCTTCTCCTGGGCCTGCAGCTGCGCCCCGCGGTCGCCGAGGGCCTGCTGCTGGATCGCCGCGATCCGGGCGCGCAACTGCGCGTTGCGCTCCTCGCCCGACCTGACGTCGGCGTTGCGCTGCTCGATCCGCGCGGCCAGCTGGGTGCGCACCTTCGCGGCCGCGTCGGACGGCTCCCGGATGGCCAGCACGGAGACCGCCAGGCCGAACCCGGCCAGGACGGCGACCACGCCGGTCAGGCCGCGACCGGAGACCATGCGGAGGCGACGGACCCCGGTGAGGGGCGCGGCGTCGTCCGCCTGCTGTCTCCGGCGCTCCGCGGCCTGGGCGTAGCCCGGGTCGAGGGGGCGTTCCATGGCCTCCCGCAGGAGGGTCATGGACTCGTCGAGCCGGCGCGGGCTCACGAGGTCGCGACCTGGCGCCGGGCCCGGTGCAGGACGGCGGCCGACTGGCGCAGGTAGATCACCGCCGACCACACGTAGAGGCCGGCACCCCACCAGGCGAACGCCCAGCCGATCGGCTTCGAGACGTCGCCCACCAGGCCGTCCACGTGCCCGAGCAGCAGCAGCGGGAACGCGTACAGCAGGTTGAAGGTCGCGGCCTTGCCGATCAGGTTGACCGGCAGCGGCTCGTGCCCGGCCCGGCGCAGCACCAGCAGAGAACCGGTCAGCACGGCGTCGCGCAGGACGAGCAGGCCCACGAGCCACCACGGCACGATCTCGCGGTAGGCGAGGCCGAGCAGCGTGACGAAGATGTAGAGCCGGTCCGCGAGCGGGTCGAGCAGGGCCCCGAACCGGGTGATCTGACCCCAGCGGCGGGCCAACCAACCGTCGAAGTAGTCCGTCCAGCCGGAGACCATCAGCACGACCAGAGCCAGCCAGTCGTGCTCGGTGACGATCAGGACGGCGAAGACCGGCACGAGCACGAGCCGGAGCAGGCTGAGCACGTTCGGGATGGTCAGCAGTCGATCCCCGACCACCTGCTCGCTGTCCGACACTGGCTGTCCGCTCCTCCTCGACGCGCCCCCGCCCCCGGGCTGCACAGCCACAGCCTAGGCGGTGGGGGCGGGTCGAGGAGGCACCCCGTACTCACACGGGCGGCGTCAGGACCCGGACAGCGTGTGGGCGTCCGGGTCGTCGAGGGTGGACCGCGGGCCCGTGAACCAGTGCTTGACGTTCAGGTGCCACGCGACCCAGAGGCTGATCAGCAGGACGCCGAAGACGATCGGCGTGTAGTTGACCGCGGTCCAGGTGAAGTCCCCCACGCCGTCGGTCTTGTGGCCCGGGATGCCCTGCGGGACGGTCGGGAACAGGAAGTAGATCGACGTCACGGTGATCTCGGCGACCGCCACGAGGCTCATCCACTTGTACTTCGAACCGAGGGTCCACGGACCGGGCGCGAACGAGTCGCCGGCCTTCCAGCGCAGGAAGATCGGGATGGCGAAGCAGACGTACAGGCCGATGACGCCGATCGAGACGACCGCGTAGAAGGCGGTCGGGGCGCCGCTGGGGCTCTTGTAGAGGGCGGGCAGGGTCAGGATGATGCCGACGAGCGCCGAGGCCAGCACCGCATTGCGCGGCACACCCTTGCCGTCGACCTTGCGCAGCGCCCCCGAGGCGGGCAGGGCGCCGTCCCGGCTGAAGGCGAACATCATCCGCGAGGTGGCGGTGAGACAGGCCGTGGTGCAGTAGATCTGGGCGCTCATGCTGATGAACACCACGATCTTGAACAGCGTCGAGGACAGCGCCCCGTCGAGCAGGGCGAAGATGCTGCCGGGGCCGTAGCCGTTGTCGACCGAGCTCAGCTTGTCCGGGTCGTTCACCGCGAACACGAACGACAGCAGGAGGATCCAGCCGCCGATGGCCGAGTAGAAGATCGACTGCCAGATGCCGCGGGCCGCGCCGTGCGCCGCGCCGTGGGTCTCCTCCGAGAGGTGGGCGGAGGCGTCGTACCCGGTGATCGTGTACTGGGTCAGCAGGAAGCCCAACGGCAGGACGGCGAACCAGAAGCCGAAGCCGTTCGACTCGCCGCCGAAGAAGCCGGAGTTGTTGATCCGCTCGGTGAACACGTACGACAGGCTCTGGTGGCTGTCCGGCCCGAAGATCATGATCGCGACCACGATCGCGGCCCCGAACACGTGCCACCAGACCGAGACGTTGTTGATGATCGCCAGCAGGTGCGAGCTGAAGACGTTGATCGAGATGACGACGGCCATCACCACGATGAACCAGAAGAACTGCTGGTACAGGTAGTTCCCGCCGAGGAAGCTCTCGGCGTACGAGTCCGAGAACAGGTCGATGAAGACGTTCAGGAAGCTCGCCGCGCCGTAGGCGACCGACGCCAGGATGGCGATCAGCCCGACGAGGTTCAGCCAGCCCGTGTAGTAGCCGACCTTGGCGCCGCCGAGTTTCGCCGCCCACCAGTAGATCCCGCCGGACGTCGGGTAGGCCGACACCAGCTCCGACATGCAGAGCCCGATGATCAGGATGAACAGGGAGATGACCGGCCAGCCGATCGAGATGGCGATCGGCCCGCCGTTGTTCCAGGCCTGGCCGAACGTGGTCAGACAGCCCGCCAGGATCGAGATGATCGAGAACGAGATGGCGAAGTTGGAGAAGGCGGACCAGGTCCGGGCCAGCTCCTGCTTGTAGCCGAGACTCGCGAGGGTGTCCTCGTCGGCGTTGCGCTGTTCGGTACTCATGCAGCGACCTCTTCCAGTAGTGCGCCGAAGTCCGCGGCTGCGAACTCCTCGACCGCGCGTTCGTACTTCTCCAGGCCCCAGGCCCAGAAGTCGAAATCGAGCGTGCTGGTGCCCGCCTGGATGCAGCCCCACAGCGTCCAGCCGTACTTGGACGCCGTGGCCAGCAACCGGGCCCGGGCCACCTCCGCCGCCACCTGCGAGACGTCGTCCGCCCGTCGGTACAACCGCACCAGCTCGGCCAACTGCGTCACGGACAGGCCGGATTCGCTGGCGATGTTGCCCAGCTCGAAGGCCGGTTCGTTGTTGCCCGCGTACTCGAAGTCCACGACCCACAGGCGGTTCCCGTCGTCGAGGAAGTTCTCGGCGAGCAGGTCGTTGTGGCAGGGCACCGTGGGCGCGGGCCGGACGGCGAGCGCGGCGCGCATCCGCTCGAAGGCCGGCATCAGGTCGAGATAGCCTGCCGGGAGCCGGAATCCGCGCTCCTGGACAATCCGCAGGTACCGGCCCTGGACGTCGAACATGTCGAAATCGACCGGGAACCGGGGGCCGGCGTGCAGGGTGCGACACACGTCCGCGAGCCGGGGCAGCATGTCGTCGCGGCGGACGTCGGCCGGCCCCAGCGTGCGGCCCTCGACCCAGGCGACCACGAGCACCTCCTCCGCGACGCTGCGGCAGACCACGTCGGGGGCGGCACCGGAGGCGGCGGCGGCCCGGCTGGCCCCGTGCTCGGCGTCGCGGTCGATGGCCAGGGCCGCGGAGTCGTCGGTGCCGAGGCGGGCCACGACGGTGCGCTGCGCGGCCGTGCCCTCCGCGAGGACCACCTTGACGATGACGTTGGTCAGCCCGCCCTCCAGGTGCTGCACGGTGCGTGTCGAGTCGGCCACGCACGGCACCCGGTCGAGGACGGCCGCGATGTCGGCATCGGTCAGCGAGGCCGCCGAACGGCTGGAGCGCCTCGCGCGGGTCGACGACGACATCCGCATCTCCTCGGGTGAGATCCGGTCCGGATCATAAGCGGCGGACGCCTACAGGTTCCAGAGTCGACATTTCACGGCTCGATCGGCCACGTATCCAGTAGATGACCTTCACCCCTCGCGGCGCGCGGCCTACGCTCGCGCCATGGCCGACCAGCTCCCGACGCGGGCCCGCGTCGTCGTGATCGGCGCCGGGGTCGGCGGGGCGAGCGTCGCGTATCACCTGGCCGAGGCCGGCGAACGGGACGTCCTGGTCCTGGACCGCGCCGAACCCACCAGCGGGTCGACGTTCCACTCGGCCGGGCTGGTCGGCATCCTGCGCTCCGACCCGACCCTGACCCGGATGAACCGCTACTCCGCCGAGCTGTACGCACGGCTCGAGGAGGGCGATCACCCTCCGGGCTGGACGCCGACCGGGGGGCTCAAGCTCGCGTCGTCCCCCGAACGGCTCGAGGAGTTGCGCCGGCAGGCGGGCTGGGCCCGCGCGTTCGACCTGCCGCTGCACGAGATCTCGGTCGCCGAGGCGCTGGAGCTGTTCCCGGTGATGTCGACCGACGGCCTCACCGGTGCGGTGGCGCTGCCGCTGGACGGGCACGTCGACCCGTCACAGCTGTGCCTGTCCCTGCTCGCCGGCGCGCGGGCGGGCGGGGTGCGGGTGCAGCACCACACCCGGGTGCTCGCGATCGACACCGAGACCGACGCGCGGGGCCGGGCCCGGGTACGGCGGGTCCGGACCGACCGCGGGGACGTCGAGTGCGAGGTGGTCGTCGACTGCGGCGGGATGTTCGCGGCCGAGATCGCCCGGATGGTCGGCGTCCGGGTCCCGGTCGTACCGATGGCCCACCAGTACGCCGTGACCGAACCCCTGCCGGACGGCGTTCTCCCGCCGGGGTTCTCGATTCCCTCGGTACGCGACCCCGACCGGCTGGTCTACTGGCGGCAGGAGGGCCCGGGGTTCGTGATGGGCGGCTACGAACGGGATCCGGCGCCCTGGTCGGTGTCGGCCACCGCGCTCGACGCGGTCCCCGCCGACTTCAACGGCCGGCTGCTGGCCCCGGACTGGGACCGGTTCCTGCCGATCGCCGCGAACGCCGCGAGCCGGGTACCCCTGATGGACTCGCTCGGCGTGCGGACCCTGATCAACGGGCCGGAGGCGTTCACCCCGGACAACGAGTTCTGCCTCGGCGAGACGGAGGTGGCCGGCTTCTTCGTGGCCGCCGGCTTCAACGCCCACGGCATCGCCGGGGCGGGCGGCGTCGGGCGGGTGATGGCTGCCTGGGTGCTCGACGGCGACCCCGGGTACGACCTGTGGCACATGGACATCCGCCGGTTCGGGCCCGCCTACGCCTCCCCCGCCCTGAGCCTGGCCCGCACGGTCGAGAACTACGCGACCTACTACGACATCGCCTACCCGGCGCGCCAACGGCGGTCGGGCCGGCCGCTGCGCACGTCGCCGGCCTACCCGTGGCACGCGGCGCACGGCGCCGTGTTCGGTGAGAAGTCCGGCTGGGAGCGGGTCGACTGGTACGCCGCGAACGAGGGCGCGGCGCCGGACGCCGTGCGCCCCGACGGGTGGGCCGGGACGGCCTGGTCCCCGGCCATCGCCGCCGAGCACCGCGCCTGCCGCGAGCGCGCCGCCCTGTTCGACGAGAGCTCGTTCGGCAAGCTGCTCGTCACCGGACCGGACGCCGCGACCGCGCTGGAGGCGTTGTGCGACAACCGGGTCGCGCGTGACGTCGGGGCCGTCACCTACACGCAGCTGCTGAACGACCGGGGCGGCATCGAGTGCGACCTGACCGTGACCCGGACCGGCCCCGACGAGTTCCTGCTCGTCACCGGGACGGCGTTCGCCGGGCACGACCTGTCCTGGGTCCGGCGCGGACTCGAACGCCTCGGGGCCGACGCGACCGCCCGCGACGTCACGGGATCCCTTGTCGTGTACGGGCTCTGGGGCCCGTTGGCCCGCGAGATCCTGGCCCCGCTGACCACCGCTGACCTGTCCCGGCCGTTCATGACCTCCCAGACCGCCACCCTCGGCACGGTCCCGGTGCGTCTGACCCGTGTCACGTTCGTCGGCGAACTGGGCTGGGAGATCTACGCGTCGACGGAGTACGGCGCCGGCCTCTGGTCACTCCTGATGGACGCCGGGGCGCCGCACGGGCTGCTGGCCGCCGGGTACCGCGCGATCGACTCGCTACGCCTGGAGAAGGGGTACCGGGTGTGGGCGGGCGACCTGACCCCCGAGACCACCCCCGACGAGGCGGGCCTGTCGTTCTGCGTGAAGCTCGCCAAGCCGGGCGGTTTCACCGGCCGGGACGCGCTGGCCGCCGATCGCGAGACCGGGCTCTCCCGCCGGCTGGTCACGCTGCGGCTCGCGGCGCCGACCGCCGTGGCCGTGGGCGGCGAACCGGTCCGGACGCCGGAGGGCACCATCGTCGGCCGGGTCACCTCCGCGGGCCAGGGCTTCACCCCGCCGGCCTCCCTGGCCCTGGCCTACCTGCCGCTCCCCCTCACCGGGCCGGGAACCCGGGTGGCCGTCGACCTGTTCGGCACCTGGGTGGACGCCGACGTCGTCCCCGACGCCACCTACGACCCCACCTCCGCCCGCGTCCGGGCCTGACCTCGTCCAAGATCGCCGCCACGGCCGGATTTCCGCGAGTAGAACTCGCACAAAGGCGGCTCTGACGCCGATCATGCTCAGGTGACCGACGAAGACCTGGGCCTGGCCCGGCGGCTGTGGACGTTGTACGAGCCGGTCCACGCCGTCGTCTACTTCCACCCCACCGCGTTCGCCGCGTTCGAGGCGGCCGGGCTGCGCGGGTTCTGGCGGGGCTACTTCGCCCAACGGGCCGCCCCGCTCGGGCCCGTCGGCGAGGCGCCCGTGCGGGCCGCGTTCTTCAACTTCAGCCGGTCGTTCACCGCGCGGGCCCTGCCCGCGGTCTGGGAGCTCATCACCCCGCAGGCCGCGCTCGACGCCCGCCGCACCGGCACCGCGGCGACGTTGCGCGAACTGCTGGCGGACGACGTCCCGCCCCGCGACGTCGAGCACGTCGCCGACGATCTGTGGGCGCTGGCCGCGGAACATCCGGCCGACGGCCGGGTGCTGGCGGCCGCGAACCTGGCCCTGCCCCGCCCGGACGACCCGTACGAACGCCTCTGGCAGGCCTGCACCACGCTGCGCGAGCACCGTGGCGACGGGCACGTCGCGGCCCTGCTGACCGCCGGGCTCACCGGTCTGGAGGCGCTGGTCCTGCGCGGGGCCGCCGACCTCGAGGCCGACCGCCTGCAGGCCGTGCGCGGCTGGACCGACGACGAGTGGCAGGGTGCGACCGAGGAGCTGACCGGGCGAGGGCTGATCTCGCAGGCGCGGGTCACCGACGCCGGTCAGGCCCTGCTCGCCGAGGTCGAGCACGTCACCGACGAACTGGCCTGGCGGGGCTGGACGACGGCGGGCGGCACGGTCGCGGACGCCCGGCGCCTGGCCCACCACCTGCACCGCGCCGCCGTGCTGTGCCGGGCGGTCCTGCCCCCGGTCAACCCCATCGGGGTGCCGGAGGTCGGTGTCGATGCAGGTGTCGATGAAAGTCCGGGCCACCCCACTGACTAGTCTGACCTGCGTGTCGAAGGTCTTGACGAGCCTGCCCGAGGGGCAGCGGGTCGGTATCGCGTTCTCCGGTGGTCTGGACACGTCGGTGGCGGTCGCGTGGATGCGCCATCACGGCGCCGTCCCCTGCACGTACAGCGCCGATCTCGGCCAGTACGACGAGGACGACATGAGCGCCCTGCCGGACAAGGCCAAGCTGTACGGGGCCGAGATCGCCCGCCTGGTCGACTGCCGCGACGCCCTGGTCGAGGAGGGGCTCGTCGCGCTCATGTGCGGCGCCTTCCACATCCGCTCCGGCGGCCGCGCCTACTTCAACACGACGCCCCTGGGCCGCGCGGTGACCGGCACCATGCTGGTCAACGCCATGGCCGAGGACGGCGTCAACATCTGGGGCGACGGGTCGACCTACAAGGGCAACGACATCGAGCGGTTCTACCGCTACGGCCTGCTGGCCAACCCGGCGCTGCGGATCTACAAGCCCTGGCTGGACGCCGCGTTCGTCGACGAGCTGGGCGGGCGGGCCGAGATGAGCCAGTGGCTCACCGAGCACGACCTGCCGTACCGGGCCAGCAAGGAGAAGGCGTACTCGACCGACGCCAACATCTGGGGCGCCACGCACGAGGCGAAGACCCTGGAGCTGCTCGACGAGTCGCTGGAAATCGTCGAGCCGATCATGGGCGTCCGGTTCTGGGACCCGGCCGTGGCGATCGAGACCGAGGACGTCACGGTCACGTTCGAGCGCGGCTACCCGGTGGCGATCAACGGCGAGCGGTTCGACTCCAAGGTCGACCTCGTGATGAAGGCGAACGAGGTCGGCGGCCGGCACGGGCTGGGCATGTCCGACCAGATCGAGAACCGGATCATCGAGGCCAAGAGCCGCGGCGTCTACGAGGCGCCGGGGATGGCGCTGCTGTTCATCGCCTACGAGCGGCTGCTGAACGCCATCCACAACGAGGACACGATCGCCAATTACCACGCGGAGGGGCGTCGCCTGGGCCGGCTGCTCTACGAGGGCCGCTGGCTGGACCCGCAGGCCTGGATGCTGCGCCAGAGCCTGACCCAGTGGGTGGCCGGCGCCGTCAACGGCACGGTGACCCTGCGGCTGCGGCGCGGCGAGGACTACTCGATCCTGAAGACCGAGGGCCCGAACTTCAGCTACCACCCCGACAAGCTGTCGATGGAGCGCACCGAGGACGCCGCGTTCGGCCCGGTCGACCGCATCGGCCAGCTGACCATGCGCAACCTCGACATCGCCGACACCCGCACCAAGCTGGAGTACTACGCCGGCCAGGGGCAGCTGTCCGGGCAGGCCGCGTTCATCGGGGAGCTCGAGCCCGGCCAGGCCGAGGACATCGCCGAGAACGGCCGCCCGGACGACGTCGACGACGCCGCGCTCGACCGCGCCGCCATGGAGTCCGGCACCGACTGAGTCGGCGCCGGTGACGACGAGCGGTGCTGCTCAAACCCAGCTGGCAGCTGTCGGCGACGCTGACGGTGCTGCTGGTCGGCGCCTGGCTGACCCTGACCCTGCTGCGCCGGGCCCCGGGCTGGCGCGCCTTCGCGCGTGAGTTCTCCATCGTCACAGGCCTCCTGGGGCTGTGGCAGTACGTCGGGCGCCTGGTCCGGACCCGGTCCGAGGGCGCGTTCCGGCGGGCCCACGGGATCGAGGACCTGCAGGCCCGCCTCCACCTGCCCAGCGAGCTGAGCCTGCAGCACGCCGTCCTCGGGCACCCGCTGCTCGTGCAGGCGATGAACGTCTACTACGCCACGGCGCACCTGAACGGGATGGGCCTGTTCCTGCTCTGGGTCTGGTGGATGCACCGCAGGCGCGAACGGGTCGGCGACGAGACGGCCTTCCGCCGGGTGCGCAACACGGTCGCCGCCACCACGCTGATCTGCCTGCTCGTGCAGATGGTCCCGGTGGCGCCGCCCCGCCTGCTGCCCGGTTACGTCGACACCGCACTGGAGTACGGGCAGTCGGTGTACGGCACGTACAACGACGGCCTGGCCGCCCAGCTGACGGCGATGCCGTCGGTGCACGTGGCGTGGGCGTTCATCGTCGCCTGGTACGTCGCCGAGTTCGCCCCGCGCCGCTGGAAGTGGGTGGGCGCGCTGCACCTCGTGCTGACGGTGCTCGTCGTCGCGGCCACCGCGAACCACTGGTGGATGGACGGCATCGTCGCGATCGGCATCACCGGCGGGGTGCTCGCCGTCCAGTACGGTGTGAGAAGGCTTCAGCGGTACCAGAAGTCGAGCGGGTCGCGGCCCGCCTTGAACCCCGCCGCCTCCACGATGTCGACGGCCACGTCGAACAGCGCGCCCACGCGGTAGGGCTGGTGGGCGTCGCTGCCGAACGACACGGCGCGCCCGCCCTCCTCGCGCCACCACCGGACCAGGTCGACCGACCACAGCGGGCTGCGCGTGTTGATCTCCAGCGCCCGGCCGCTCGCGGCGAGCGCCCGGAACACGGCCCGGTACTCCTCCTCGAAGCGCGACTCGTCGTACTCGCCGGCCCGCTCCGGCCAGTAGCGGCGCGGGAAGTCGCAGTGCGCGAGGACGCCGAACACCGAGGAGCCCGAGACCAGGTCGAGCATCTCGGTGAAGTACTTGCGCATCAGCCCCTCGGCGCCCAGGGCCCGGAACATCCGGTCGTCGGCCCCGACCAGGCGACCCTCGTAGGAGACCGAGTGCAGCGACCCGAGGACCCGCTCGAAGCTGCCCGAGGCCAGCACGCGGGACACCGACCCGGCGAAGAGGTGCGGCTCGCCCGCCTCGATCCCCGAGACGATCCGCAGCTGCGGGAACATCCCGCGGACCCGCTCCAGCTCGGCCGAGTAGCCCTCGACGTCGAACGGCATGACGTGCGGGCGCACGGCGACGGCGTCGGGGGCGGCCAGGCCCTCGCGGGCGCCGTCCCCCTCCCCCCATGCGGTGAAGTCGACGTGCTCGGTGAACGCGAGGCCGGGCAGGCCCCGGCTCGCGGCCCGCTCGCAGGCCAGCTGCATGGTCGAGGAGTTGGAGGTGTCCCAGGACCACCGCGTGTGCACGTGGTTGTCAGGTGGCAACATCGGTTCCGATGATCCCACAACAGACTTCGGCGCCGACCGCAGGGCCGACGTCACACCTCGCCGACCTCGTGCGCACCGGCGGCGGGGTCGTGCTGTCCGGGGCCGGCCTGTCGACCGAGTCGGGCATCCCGGACTACCGCGGCCCCTCGGGCGCCGCCCGCCGGCACACCCCGATGACCTTCCAGGCCTTCAGGGATGACGCCGTGGCCCGGCGCCGGTACTGGGCGCGCAGCTACGTCGGCTGGTCGCAGATGGCCGCCGCCCGCCCGAACGACGGCCACCGCGCGGTCGCGACCCTGCAGCGGGCCGGGTTGCTCGGCGGCGTCATCACGCAGAACGTCGACGGCCTGCACCAGGCGGCCGGTGCCACCCGCGTCGTCGAGCTGCACGGCGGGCTCGACCGGGTGCGCTGCCTGGCCTGCGAGGCACGGGTCGGGCGGGACGACGTCGAGGCCCTCCTGCACGCCGCCAACCCCGGCTTCCGGGCCGAGGTGCTGGGGCTGAACCCCGACGGCGACGCGGACATCGCGGATGAGCACCTGGACGCGTTCGTCGTCCCGCCCTGCCCGGCCTGCGGGGCGGGCCCGCTCAAGCCGGACGTGGTGTTCTTCGGGGAGACGGTGCCCAAGGACCGGGTCGCGCGCTGCTTCGACCTGGTGGGCGCCGGGCGCTGGCTGCTGGTGCTCGGCTCGTCGTTGTCGGTGATGTCGGGGTACCGGTTCGTGATCCGGGCCCGGCAGCTGGGCATCCCCGTCGCCATCGTCAACGACGGCCCCACCCGGGCCGATCCGGGCGGCGTCGACGTCCGCGTCTCGGCACCGCTCGGGCCGACCCTCAACGCGCTGGTCGACGACGTCCTCGGGGGGCAAGCCCCTCCCCTGAACGCCTGAAAGCCGTGCCCCGACCCGGGCGTCCCGGAGCGGGGGCTTGTGCCCCGGGCCACCCTGCTGGAAGGTGTTCACCCTCCGGCCGCCGGCGGCGCCGGGCGCACGGGGGACGCTCGGCGCGGCCTGCGTCCGGAGCCTCAGCCGCCGGAACGGGTTCCCGCCGACCGGTCTCAGTCGGGCCGGACCTGCTCCATCAGCGCGTTCATCCGGCCCAGCAGGTCGCCGAAGGTGCTGACGTCCTCCTCCGGCCAGGTGCGCAACAGGGCCCGGTACTGGGCCCGGCGCGCCGCCCGGATCTCGCGGACCCGCTCGGACGCCGGGCCGGTCAGGGCGAGCCGGAAGGCCCGCCCGTCGTGCGGGTCGGGCTCCCGCTGCACGAGCTCCAGCTGCTCCAGCTGCGACAGCTGCCG
Organism: Spongisporangium articulatum; assembly: GCF_044465595.1. NCBI lineage: Bacteria > Bacillati > Actinomycetota > Actinomycetes > Kineosporiales > Kineosporiaceae > Spongisporangium > Spongisporangium articulatum. The sequence continues at coordinate 107,647 of NZ_JBITLV010000007.1, forward strand.
GGACAGCGTGGCCTTGCCCACCCCGAAGGCGTGGGCCACGTCGGTCAGCCGCGCCGGCCCGTTGTCCTCCAGCCAGACCAGCAGCACGTAGGCCGGTGACTCCAGGTCGGGGTGCAGGGAGTTGGCCAGCCGGGTGGAGAACCCCTGGGCACGCCGCAGCAGCAGGGCCATCTCCCGCTCCACGACCTCCACCGCCGGGTCCACGTCACGCACCCTAGAGCACCGTGATCGGAACGCCCCGCAACGCTCGGCGCCTCAGTCCGCCGTGGTCGTGATGTGGGTCCCGGCCTCGATCGTCCGGGACACCGTGCACGTGCGGTCGTGCGAGGTGCGCAGGGCCCGCGGCAGCAGGGTGCGCGCCCGGTCCCCCTTCTCGCCCTCGGGGAACCGGATGTGGAAGGTCAGCTCGATGTTGTCGAGCCGGTTGCCGGTCTCGTCCCGGATGTAGTCGGCCTCGACGGTCGCCCCGAACTCGTCGGCGACGCTGTGCCGCCCGGTGACGACGTCCACGTCCACGGCCGTGCAGGCGGCGATGGAGGCCAGCAGCAGCTCGACCGGCGAGAAGCCGTCGGGGTCCTTGGTGCCGAACTTCAGCTCGTGGCCCCGGGCGTTGCGGGCGATGTAGATGCCCTCCGCGTGCCGGGAGAGGGTGACCGTGCGCTTGTCCGGGGTCTGTTCCGGGGTCTGTTCCGGGGTCTGTGCAGACGTCGGAGCCGGGGTCTCTGCCATGGGACGAATTCTCACACCCGCGAGAATGACCCGGTGACCGACCCGGTGAGCGACCTCGTGATCCGCCCCGAACCCTTCACGTCCCCCACGGCGCGGGCCCTGACCGCCGCCGTCAACGAGGTCTACCGGCAGCGGTACGGCGGCGTCGACGAGACCCCGATCGAGGACGACGAGTTCGACCCGGCCGCCGGGGGCGGCTTCCTCGTCGGTCTCCTGGCCGGCGAGCCCGTCGCCTGCGTGGGCTTCCGCCGGGCCGAACCCCCCGCGGCGCCGGGCACGGCGGAGATGAAGCGCATGTACGTGGCCGAGTCCGCCCGGCGCCGCGGGTTCGGCCGGCGCCTGCTCGCCGCCCTCGAGGACGCCGTGCGCGCCGCCGGGTACACCGACCTGGTCCTGGACACCGGCACCGAGCAGCCCGAGGCCATCGCGCTGTACGAGAGCAGCGGGTACACGAGGATTCCGAACTACTCGATCTACCAGGACTCGCCCCTGAACCGGGCCTACGCCAAGCACCTGGATACGGTGGCCGGATGGCAGACCTCACCCGCCCGTCCGTCCTCGTCGCCGCCGGCCTGATCGGCGGGTATGCGGCCGCCCGGTACAGCGGCCGTCGCCAGCTGGGCGGCGCCGTCCTCGCGGCGGCCGTCGCGCTCAGCGAGCGGCGCTGGGTGCGCACCACCGGCCCGGTCGTGGCCACCGGACTCGGGGCCCTGACCACGGGCCTGATGGGCGTCTCCCACCCGCTGGCCAAGCGGATCGGGGCCTGGCCCTCGGTCGTCGCCGTCGCCGCGATCGCCGCGGGTGCGTCCGAGGCGGCCGAACGGCTCAGCGACCGCTGACGCCCTCGGCCAGCTGCGAGGCGCGTTCCAGGGCCGGGACCACCAGGACGGCGAGCGCCTCGTCGTCCGGTTCGGCGACGCCGTCGTGGGCGTGCACGAGAACCCGCGCCACGTCGCGCATCTTGACGTTCGAGTAGCTGGAGGTCAGGCGTAGCACCTGCCAGGCCCGACCGGTCGACAGGTGCAGGCTGCCGGCCAGCAGTCCAGTGGCCTGGCCGATCAGCGTGCGGGTGTCCAGGCCGTGGCGGAGCGTGGCCAGCTCGCGCTCGAGTTCCTGGACCTGGAGGATGAGTTCGGCCACGGAGGCCTGCTCGGACGTCACGGCTGGGGGATCCTCGGGTGCGGGTCTGCGGGTACGCCGCAGCGCAGGCATCTTCTTTACCCGAATCCGTCGAGCAGCCGTCTCAGAGCTTAGCGAAACGATCATCCGCGCGGGAGAACGGGCCGGGGCATGTCCGGCGCCGCCACCGGCTAGCGGAGCACGCAGTCCCCGCAGTAGGCGGCCCGACCTCGAACCGCCGCCCCGCCCGGGGCCAGCCGGTAGATCAGGCAGCAACTGCGCCGCCGGAACTCCGGCCCGCACTCCCCCGTGCCCGTGCCCGCCAGGCCCGGGTGGGCGAGGAACCGGGCCGCCACCGCCCGGGCCGCGGGTTCGAGGTCGGGGCGCCGGGCGACCACCTGCCCGTAGGCACCGTTGACCGCCGAGGCCACGTTCCCGCGCAGCACCGTCGACGGCACGTTGCCGGGCACCGGCCGTGTGGCCAGGGCCTCCCGCAGCACCTCCAGCGGTCCGGTCAGCACGGCGGTGACGGCCTCGGCCACGGGTACGTCCGGGCCGTCGGCCAGGCTGACCGGTACGGGGCCGCCGAGCACCGGCTGCCACCACCAGGTCTCGGGGTCGAGCCGGGGGGCCACCCCCGTCAGCGTCGCCGCTCCGAGCACCGGGGAGACCAGGCGGGCCGCCAGCCCGAGATGCAGCACCGACCCCGCGACCCGCACCGGGACGTCGTCCACCGCCCGGTTCCCCAGCCCGGCCAACGCCGCGCGCACGGCCTCGACCCGCTCCTCGAGCAGGGCCCCGGTCAGGTCGTGCAGCGACCACCAGCCGGGCCCCGGGCCGGCGTGCGCGGGGTGCCGTTCCACCGCGAAGTAGGGGCCCAGGTCCACCGGCCCAACCTACGGGGTGCACCTCAGCACCCGCCGTCCGCCCAGTTCAGCAGGTTCAGCAGGATCGTGCTCAGCCAGGTGAGGAAGTTGATCACCGTCGTGCCGGTCGAGGACGACGTGAGCGTGACCGGGTAGCAGTAGACGGTCAGCCCGGGGATGGGCACGGAGCCGAACGCGTTCCACGGCACCTGGATCTTCCAGGCGCCGAGCGGCAGGGTGACCTTGTGGTCGCCGAACAGGCCGAACACGGTGCCGACGTCGACGCTCGTGCCGACCGGGCAGCTGATCGCGCCGGACCCGGTGGCCGGGCCCTGGTAGATCGCCCGGATGCCGCCGATGGCCAGGAGCGTGGCGAAGTTGCTGACCTGGACGTCGGCCGTGGGCACGTTGACGGTCTGCTGGGTCGGCGTGCGAGAGCTCAAGTCCTGGCTGGCCAGCGTGCAGCTCGCCCCGGGCCCGGCCTTGACGGAGTAGGTGGTCGGGAACAGCGGTGTGACCGCGGTGTCGAGGGCCTGGGTGGTCGTGGCGTAGGTGCTGGCGATCGTGGCGGTCTTCAGCGAGTCGGGCACCTCGGCCAGCTGCGCGGCGCTCACGGTCGAGCCGCTGTTGGCGGTGACGAACCGGTAGGAGAGGCTCATCGCGACGTCGTAGACCATGCTCGCCTTGCTCACCCCGGTCGAGCTGACCGTGACCGCACTGCTGGTCACCGCCTGGGTGTTGGCCTGGCCGGTGTAACCCGAGCTGTTCAGGGTGGCCGTGTAGGTGCCCAGCGGGACGGGGCTGAACACCGCGCACCCCGAGCCGTCCGTGGCCACGCTCGCGCCGTTGCTCAGCTGGACCGGCAGGCCCGGGACGGGCTGCCCCGAGGCACCGGTGACGGTGACGGCCACGGCTCCGGAGTCGGAGCTGCGCAGCAGGGTGTCCGAGCGCACCGGCCGGGTGCTACCCATCCCCGGCCAGGTGACCTGCACGGTGACCAGCTTCAGGACGCCGGTCAGGGACGACGTCAGGCAGGTCACCGTCGACCCGCCCGAGGTCACCGCGGACACGGTCTGGCTGACCGTGTAGGGGACGTTGCCCACGGTTCGCGGCGAGACCGGGGACGGGATCGCGGACGCACCGGCCGAGCGCACCGCCTCGATCTGGCTGGACGCGAGACTGGCCGCCACGACCCGGGAGCGGTTCTGCGTGGTGGCCGTGGTCGTGGAGGCCACCACGGACAGCGTCGCCGGCACCATGGTCGCGAAGATGGTCAGGGCGATGACCACCTCGAGGATGGTGAAGCCCGCCTCTGAGGGTCGGGCGGCCCGCAGACGCCGCATGTCCGCAGATCGGCCCGCCCCCTACACGTCTTGAGAGTGCCGCACACGAAGAACGGGTCCCGGTGTGGAGCACCCCCGTGGCGCTCCACACCGGGACCGGTCGTCCCCCCGGTTCAGCAGACGTTGTCGTTGTCGTAGATGCGGGCCGACGACATCTCGTCGTTGTCGGCGTTGAACACCCCGGCGCCGACGTCGGCGTTGGACGAGATGGACTCGACGCAGCGGCTCGTGCCTGAACCACCCGTGTCGTAGTACCAGCGGGCGTCGAGCGAGCGACGACTGCGCCACGACGACATCTGGTCGTTGAAGCTGTACGTGGCCATGCTCGAGACCAGCCCGATGGCCGAGAACTGCAGGACCCGGCCCCCGTAGTTGGTGTTCTCGAAGTAGCACACGTACCCGGCGATGCAGTCGTCGTAGGCCGCCGGGGCGAGGCTGGCCATGATGGTCCCCTCGTCCCAGACGATCTCCGCCTGCACGGTTCCGTTGATCTCGACGTCCACCAGGTCCCAACCCGGGGCCAGCTGGTTCACGTCGATCCCGGCCGCCTCCAATCTCTGTTCGTCCGTCGGTTCCGAGACCGTCACGGTCGCCCGTGCGATCCCACCCCCCGCTGAAAGACCCATCACGAGCGCCATTGCTCCGATCAGAAATCTCTTCATTGCAGCCCCCCGGCTTGCGGTTCTTTCCCCCCGCACCAGAGATCGTCACCGTTTCGGGCGGCGGCCACATCGTTCAAATTCCTGTCCCCGGGCAGGCAAAGTCATGTAATAAAAGTGATGTGACGGGGAACGTGGGCACCGCGGAGCCGGACTGCTGCTACCGCAACGAGCACCTGACGGACCGGCACGTCGAGGTGATCGCCCTCATCGCCGCCGGCCTTTCGGACCGACAGGTCGCGCGCCGGCTCGACGTGGGCCTGGCAACCGTGCGTCATCACCTGGCTACGGCCATGCAGCGGGCGGCCGCCCACAGCCGCACCGAACTCGTGGCCATCTGCTACGCCGCGGGCATCCTGCAGGTCCAGGTGTGGCCGCCGGTCAGCACGTCGTTGCGCTGCCTGCGCAACCCGGTGCCGCCGGCCCAGCGGGCCGCCCTCCTTCCGTAAATAGCTCCTGCACAGGCATTTTCATCGCTCCCAGTGCTGGCCGATACGGTCGCACGCCTCCTGGCCAGACAACCCCGGCGGCGCGGGGAAGACACCGCGGCCGTTCGCGTCGTTGATGCACACCACGGGGTTCGACGTGTCGGCCGGGCCGCGGCGCAGCAGGGGCCACAGCTCCTGACAGGCCGCGACGGCGCCCACCCGGGCGACCACCGCCGGATCCGGCACGATCGTGTCGGCCTGCGGGTCGAGGGCGCTGTAGCACCCGGCCTGCGTCGGGTCGTCGGGCAGAACGTAGAGGGCGATGCCCGCCCCGGCGGTCAGCAGCGCCACGATCAGGGCGATCGCGATCCAGAACCGCCGGCCGAGCGGGCGGCGCGTCGGACGGCGACGCACCTCGGGCACGGAGCCCCGTTCGAGGGCCAGGTACATCACCCGCTGCCCGGCGGGCGAGTCGGGCCAGTCGAGGTCCGGCTGCGGCCGGAGGGCGGTGAGTTCTTCGAGCAGGTCGGTCACGGGTCGTTCTCCAAGTCCGGGTCTTCGTCGGTCGCACGGTCGGTTTCGCGGAGGTCGACGACCTCGGGTGGCCCGTGCGCACGCGGACGGCGGGTCGCCTCGGTGGGCGGGTTGGTCTCGGGGCGCGGGCGGGGCCGCTGGTCGGACTCGGCCAGCAGGCGGCGCAGCACGTTGCGGGCCCGGTGCAGCCGGACGGCGAACGCGGGCCGGGACATCCCCAGCACCTCGGCCGCCTCCCGCTGCTCGAGGTCGTACCAGGTGGCCAGCAGCACGACCTCGCGGTCCTTGGGGTGCAACCGGCGCAGCGCGGCCACCAGCTCGCCGCGCCGGGCGACGCCGACGGCCACGTCCTCCTCCGGGACGGCCAGGTCGATCACCGCGGGCCGGCCCGCGGCCTTCAGGTGCTCCGCGACCAGCTTGCGGGCCACCTTCAGCAGCCAGGGCCGCGGATTCTCCGGCACGTCCTCCAGCCGACGCCAGGCCGCCGCGAAGACGTCGGCCACGACGTCCTCCACCTCCGCCGGGCCCACCCGTTGGGAGACGTAGAGCAGCACCGTGGGCGCCTCGGCGCGGTACAGCGCCTCGAAACGCTCACGGGCGGAAGGGGAACCGTTCGCCACCAGCGGGTCAGCCCTGCCGGGACCAGAAATCGATCTCGATCCCGTGGGTCAGGAACCATTCCGTCAGCCCGGCGCCGGCCAGGAACGGGGCGTGCCGGGCCACGGCCTCGAGCACGGGGACCGTGGGCGGCTCCCCCAGCGCGGCGAGGAAGGCCGCAACGTGGCCGGCCGGGACGGTGAAGCACCACTCGTACTCGTCGACACCCATGAGCTCACGCACGCCCAGGTCCTGCCCGTGGAGCCGCAGCGACCCGTCGCCCCCCAGGTCGGCCCACTGGTGCAGCTCCGGCTCCGAGCGCAGCACCACCCGCCCGCTTCCGTTTTCCCCGTTTTCCCCGTTTTCCCCGTTGATCGTCATGTCAGCAGGCTACGGGCAGGAACACCGGTTCCCGGGAGTTATCCACAGGGGTACGGCGTCCGGGGGCATCAGTGGAGCGTCATGCCCGCCGTGTTCTCGTCCGGGTCGGGGGTGTGCTGCCGGAACGCGAGCACCCAGCCGGTGACCCAGGTGTACACGCTGGAGACGCGGGCGACGTACTCGCCCTCCGCGTCGGCCGTCGTGGCCCGGACGCGGTAGCTGAGCACGACGGTCTCGCCGTTCACGAGCGCGTCACGGCGGTCGCTGAGCTCGAAGGACGACCACGGCCGGCGGTCCGCCCACTGCCGCATCAGGTCCTCGCGGACCAGGACCCGCCCCGGCACGACCACGAACGCGTCGGCGGCCAGGACGTGCGCGTAGTAGTTCTCGACGTCACCGGTCGTCCCGGCGGTCCAGAACTGCTCCTCGAGCTCCCAGGCCTGGTCCACCTCTGCCCGTCCGTCGACAATCGTCAGAATCGGCGCGAGCGTCCCACAGGTCGCCGCGGACCACATCTTGAAATGTCACTCATCCGGGGATCAAGGCTCTGAGCTGGGCGAAGACCGCCTCGCGCTCGGCCGCCGAGGTCGCGCCGCGGCTCCCGAGCAGGTACCCCGCCATGTAGGCCGTCAGCGGCGCGGCCGGACGGGCCACCCCGTGGGCGACGTCGCGGGCCAGGTCCAGCACGGCCCGGACGTCGACCGCGGCCTCCTCGAGGCCGGTCGCCGCCGCGACGGTCGCCACCCAGTCGTCGAGTTCACTCATCGGCCACGCTCCCGGTCCAGGTCTTCGACGGTGTCCACGTCCAGCGAAGCACCACCGTCCGGCACACCCCGCACCGACATCCCCACGAGCAGTTCACGCACCGCACGCCCGGCCACGGGCTCGAGGGCGTCGAGGGCGGCCATCAGCGGCGCCCGTCGATAAGCCCCCGCCAACGGCTGCACCCGGCCCGCGTCGTCCACGAAGACCGCCGCATCGGCCCCGGGGGTGAGCGCAGCGACCAGCCGCGCGACGTCGTCCACGCCGATCCGGGCCAGATCCGTGGCCAGCACCAGCACGACGGGCGCCGAGGTCCGGCGGGCACCCACCGCCAGCCCGGCCAACGGTCCCCCGCCGACCGGCGCCTCCCGGGTCCAGACCACCGGCCGCACGGTGGGGCGCTCCGGGCCCACCACGACGGTCCGGGCCGCCGCCGCGGCCGCCAGCAGCACGCCGTCCAGCAGGGTCCGGCCGCCGAGGCGCAGCGCCGCCTTGTCCACCCCGCCCAGCCGGCGCCCGGTTCCACCGGCCAGCACGACCGCGTCGAACTCGGTCACGTCAAAGATCACCACCCGGCGGTCAATTCGCGGGGTCGCACCCGACTAGTCGCCGGGATTGCGACGATCGTGTTCAGGCTCTGGGCCTTCGGCGACCGACTCGCCTCGCCCGGCCCGCCACGCGGCGCCGGCCGCGGCGACGGCGGGCAGCGCGAACATCAGCACCTCGGGGGCGTGCTCGTCCCAGTCGCCGCGCGTCCCGGCGACGAGGGCGACCCCGGCGGCGACCAGCAGCGCGGCGGCGAGGGCCCACAGCAGCGGCACGCCTCGGCCCAGCCGCTCGAGGGCCGGGCCGTAGACCCGGGTCAGGAGACCGCCGAAGACCAGGACCGCACCCGCCGTCCCGGCCAGCACGGCGAGCACCCCGACCCCGGCCCGCGCTGCGCCGTCCACCGGCAGCGGCCCCACGAGCGCCGGTACCGCGACGAGCATCAGCCCGGCGAGCTGTCCACGGGGTGTGCGGGCGAACCCCCACAGGGCCGCGGTTCGGGAGCCAGCCGGGAAAATCGGACTCTGCACCCACGGGACTATGCCCGACCCACGGGTAACCCGTCATCCGATCGGTCGGGCGTTCAGTCGGGCGCTCACCCGTCCGAGGTACACCTCATGACCTCCCCGTCGGGCACCGACGCCGACGCGGCCGACGCCGCCCCGCTCTCCGCCGTCCCCACCCCCCGCGAGGACGTCGCGGACGGCGGCTCCGACGCGCCCCCCGCCGAGCCCCCGGCCCCCGGCCGGTTCGACCCCTACGTCCCGGACCGGCGCCAGGCCCTGTGGCTGCTCGGTGGGGCCGCGGCCGGTCTTCTGCTGGGCGGTGGCGGGGTGGCCTGGTCGAAGCGCTCGCCCGCCACCACCCGGGACGACGAGGAGTCGGTGAGTTCGCGCGAGGCGCTCGACCTGCTGACCGAGGGGAACGCCCGGTTCGTCGCCGGACACCCGGCCCGGCCCGACCAGTCGGTCGAGCGGCGGGAGGCGGTCGCCGGTGGCCAGTCGCCGTTCGCAACGATCCTGACCTGCGCCGACTCCCGGGTGACCCCGGAGCTGTTGTTCGATCAGGGGCTGGGCGACCTGTACGTGGTGCGCAGCCTCGGTCCGGTGCTCGACGAGGCCGTACTCGGGTCGCTCGAGTACGGCGTCGACACCCTCGGGGTGCCCCTGCTGGTCGTGCTCGGTCACACCCAGTGCGGCATCGTCAACAAGGCCGTCGACGCGGTCACGAAGGCCGCGAAGTCCTCCGAACCGAGCGCTGAGCACGCGAGCCACGTGGACGGCGTCCGGATCGAGACCGTCGCCCACACCACGGACGAGTCCTCCGACCACTCCGGGACGAGCGACGACCCGGACGACACGCTCGACTCCGCCGACGAGGTGGAGGGCGCGGACGAGGAGGACACCTCCGACGGTGACACCACCGAGGCGGAGGCCGCCCACGACGCCCCGTCCAGCGACATCGACTCCCTGATCGAGTCGATCGTCCCGGCCGTGCACGAGGCCCAGGACATCGGCGCCAAGAAGTCCGAACTGGCGGGCGTGACCGTCGACGTACACGTGGAGCGCGTCGTGGAGGCCCTGAAGAAGGCGCCCGTCCTGCGGGACGCCTCGCTGAGACGCAAGGTCCGGGTCGTGGGCGGGACCTATGACGTCAAGACGGGCGAGGTCACCTGGGCCTGAGGCCGGCCCAGTGATCTTGAACGGCCCGACCCGTACGGGGCGTAGACCACTCGGGTAAGGCGTACGCCGACCGGGTGCAGTCGTCCCGGTACGGCTCAGCGCTCACCGTCACCGCTCGACAAACCCTCCAGGCGTCCAAGTCCGGCGCCACGGGGGCCCGCCTGAAGGTCCGGCTCCGCGGACCCAGGGGAGTCGATTCGTGTCGTTGCCGAGGACCAAGCGCGCCATCGCCTACACGTTCAGTGCGTTGTTCACGCTCGGAACGTTCAGTCTGGTGGCCGGTCCGGCCGAGGCGATCACGGGGACCGTGGAGTCCACCGCCCAGGCGCTGGACACGACCATCGTGGGTCTCGGCATCACCACCTCGATGGTGACGACGAACAACGGCCCCCAGACCGGCTCCGTGGCGGCCGTGAACTCGCCCGGCCTGCTCGGCACGAGCGCCGTGCACGCCACGGTCGACGCCGACAACCTGGCGGACACCGCGCACGCCACGGCCGGGGCCGACGACCTGGGCCTGACCCTGCTCAACACCAGCATCCTGACCGTCGGCGCCGTCGACGCCGTCTGCGACACCACCGGTGGCGCCGCCACGGCCACGACGACCCTGACGAACGCGTCCGGCATCGTCACCCTGCCCACGAACCCGGCCCCCAACACGGTGATCCCGGTCCAGCTGCCCGTCGGTCTGCTGGGCGCCAACGTCACCGTCGCCAACCTGCACCTGAACGAGCAACCCGGCGCCTCCCTGGCCTCGACGCCCGGTGGGCTGAACACCACCTCGACCACCGCGCTGCGGATCGAACTGCTCCACGTCACCGTAGGCGGGATCACGCTTCTGAACGCGGGGAACATCCCCGTCGGCAAGGTCGGCTGCGCGTCCACCAAGCCGGCCACCCCGGTCGCCTCGGCCCTCTCCCCGACCTCCGGCCCGACCGCGGGCGGCACCACCGTGACCGTCGACGGGTCCAACATGTTGGGCGTCACGGGCGTGACCTTCGGCGGCGTCGCCGGGACCAACCTGACCCGGGTCAGCACCACCCGCATCCGGATCGATGCTCCGGCCCATGCGTCAGGGGCCGTGTCCGTCGCCGTCACCAACGCCACCGGTACGGGCACCGCCGCGCAGCAGTACACCTACCGGGCGGTGCCCACCGTCACGTCGGTCTCCCCCGCCGCCGGCCCGCTCGTGGGCGGCACGCAGGTCACCGTGACCGGCACCGGCTTCGCCGCCGTCAGTGACGTGAAGTTCGGCGCCACCTCGGCGCTGGCGTTCACCGTGAACAGCCCGACGCGGATCACCGCCACCACGCCCGCCCACGTCGCGGGTGACGTGCACACGACCGTGACCGGCACCGGCGGCACGTCGGCCACCAGCGGCGCCGACCTGTTCAGCTATCTCACCGCGCCGACGCTGACGTCGGTCTCGCCGACCAGCGGCTCCACCCAGGGCGGCGACCCGCTCACCCTCACCGGCACCGAGTTCACACCCGGCGCCGCGGTCACGGTCGGCGGCGTCCAGGTGACCCCGACGTTCGTGAACGGCACGACGCTGCAGGTCACCTCGCCGGCGCACGCCGCCGGGACCGCGAACGTCGTGGTGACCACCGCCGGAGGGCCGACGGCCCCGGGCACCTTCACCTATGTCGTCCACCCGGCGGTCACCAGTTACACCCCGCACTTCGGGTACACGACGGGCGGCGACGTCGTGACCGTGCACGGCACCGGCCTGAACACCGTCACGAGCGTCACGGTCGGCGGCCTGACCCGCGCGCTGCTGGCCCAGTCGGCGACGTCCCTGACCTTCGACACCCCGGCGCTGGGCATCGGGCCGCAGCCGGTCGTGCTCGTCGGCCCCGGCACGGTCGAGACGCCGGTCGGCGACTTCGACTACTACGCGCTGGTGGGCCCGCTCGTCGCCCCGACCGTCACCAACCTCAGCCCGACCCACGGCGTCGTGGGTGACACCGTCACCATCACCGGCACCGACTTCTCGAACACCTCGACGGTGACGTTCGGCAGCACCCCCGCGACCGGCGTCGTACCCGTCGACGACCAGCACCTCACCGTCGTCGCGCCCCCCGGCACCGGTGTCGTCGACGTCACCGTGGACAACGGGGTCGGCGTGAGCACCCCCGACGCCGCGAGCGACTTCACGTACGACCCGCCGAGCCCGTCGCCCACCACGAGCCCGCCGTCCAGTCCCAGCCCGACCAGCACCGCCGGCCCGAGCATGACCACGTCCCCGACCGGAGGCACCGGCACGGGAGGCGACGGCGGCACCGGCGTCGACGGCTCACCCGACCCCGTAACCGACGGCGGCACCGACGGCGGTACAGGGGCTGGGACGGGCAGCACCGGCGGGAACACCAGCAGCACAGGCGGTTCCGCGGGCTCGGGCGCCACGGGCGGCGGAATCACCGCGTCGTCGCGGGGCATCCACGACGGCCCCGCCGGCCGCGGCACCAGCCGGGCGACGGCCGTCGCCACGGCCACCCCGAAGGTCACGCCCAGCGACCAGGCCGGCGGCGTCACCGACGACGCGCTGACCTCGGCGCTGACCGGCCGCGGGACCCGGTGGATCGGCCTGCTGGCCGCTCTCGCCGCACTGGGTGCCGCGCTGTGGCTCGGCGACGGCTGGTGGCGGCAGTGGCGGGCCCGACGTCTCGCCGACCGCCTGATCCGCGGCTGGACGGGCGCCGGCCCGCTCGTCGCCTCCGAGGCGGTCGCCGTGCTCAAGGTCCCGGCCCTGGGCGAGAACTGGCGCTGGCCGGTCTATCCGGTGGCGGCGGACGCCGCCTCGGGCGACCGCGGCTTCACCAGGGGTGTCGGCCTGCAGGCCGGTCACCTCGACGAGGCCGGTCACTGGACCGCGACGGGTGACCTCACCCTCGCGGCCCGGGCGGCCGACCGGTACGACCCGCTGCTCGGCCTGAACCGGGTCGCGCCCGGCGACGAGGTGCACGTCATCACCCCGCACCGCACCCTGACCTACCAGGTGTCCCGCACGGCGGCCTTCGGCAGCTACATCGCCGGCTGGTCCCCGGTCGCGGGTCCCCCGCCGGAGCCGGGTTCGTCGCTGCTGCTCGGCACCACGGACGCCGGGGACGACGGGGCGCTGGCCCCGCACCCGGCCACGGTGAAGGCGGCGCTGGCCCGGGTCGCGCCGACCACGGCCGACGCCCGGGCCGCCGAGGAGGCCGACACCCCCGCCCCGTGACCGGGCGGCGACGCACCGGTAACACGGCAGGAACACCGTGGGAATCCACTGGTGGTGGACTTCGGTTCATGACTGTGGCCAGTGGATCGGGTGGGAGCCTCCGGGAACGGGCCGAGGCGGCCGGAACGTCATTCATCCTGGCCCTTTTCGTCGACCTGGCGGGTAAGCCGTGCGCCAAGCTGGTGCCGGTCTCGGCGGTCGATGCGCTCGCCACCGAGGGCGTCGGTTTCGCCGGCTACGCGGTCGGCGCGATCGGCCAGCAGCCCAGCGACCCGGACCTGATGGCCATCCCCGACCCGGCCTCGTTCACGCCGATCCCGTTCATCAAGGACGGGCTCGCCCTCGTGCACTGCGACCCGCACGTCGACGGCGTCCCGTGGCCGTTCGCGCCGCGGGTCATCCTCCGGGCGCTGCTGGCCCGGGCTGCGGCGCAAGGGCTTTCGCTCAACGTGGGCGCCGAGGTCGAGTACTTCCTGGTCACGCGCGACGCGGGCGGGCGCCCGCAGCCGGCCGACCCCGCCGACGTCGCCGCCCGCCCCTGCTACGACGCCCGCGGCCTGACCCGCATGTTCGACCACCTCGCCGCCGTGTCGACCGGCATGAACGCGCTCGGCTGGGGCAACTACGCCAACGACCACGAGGACGGCAACGGGCAGTTCGAGCAGAACTTCGAGTACGCCGACGCGCTGACCACCGCCGATCGCGTGATCAGCGCGCGGTACCTGATCTCCATGCTCGCCGAGCAGCGCGGCATGACGGCGACGTTCATGCCCAAGCCGTTCGCCGACCGCACCGGCAACGGCCTGCACCTGCACATGTCGTTGTGGCGGGACGGTGTGGCGGGTTTCCCGGGCCCGGACGACGGGCCGGCGGATCCCAGAGGCCTCGGGCTCTCAGCGCTCGCCTACTCGTTCGTCGCCGGGGTGCTCGAGCACGCGAGCGCCCTGCAGGCCGTGGCCGCCCCGACGGTCAACTCGTACAAGCGGACCAACGCGACCTCCACGAGTTCGGGCGCCTCCTGGTCGCCGAAGGTGCCCACCTACGGCGGCAACGACCGCACCCACTACGTGCGCGTCCCGGACGACCAGCGGGTCGAGCTGCGCGGCGGCGACGGTTCGGCCAACCCGTACCTGGCGATCGCCGGGGCCCTGGCGGCGGGGCTCGACGGCATCGGCCGCGGCCTCGACCCGGGTGACCCGGGCAAGGCGGGTGAGCGACCGCCGCTGCCACGGACACTGCTGCACGCCGTCGAGGCGTTCGAGCGGGACGACGTCCTCACCGGCGCGCTGAACGCCGCCGGCCCGGGGGTGGCCGAGTACTTCGCCGACCTCAAGCGCGAGGAGTTCTTCGCCTGGCACGGCGCGGTCGGCGAGTGGGAGATCGAGCGATACCTCACGGCCTTCTGAGCGCACCAGACCGTCAGAGCAGGCGTCCGGCGGTCACAGCCGATTTCGCGTCGAGTGTGGCGCTGGTGCGCGTGATTCGGGCGATATCCCGCTCGAACGGTGCACGAGCGTCACACTCGGCGGCCCGGGTCGCGAGCGCCTGACCGCAGATCACCGGATGACCCGACGCGGCTCAAAGACAATGGTCACGGGACTCTGACGCGCTCGAAACACCCCTGCCATCCACTGCTGGTGAACTGAGGTTCACGCCAGGAGCCGGGTTTCTCAACAGTGGTGAGCGGAGGTGCGAGGGGCATGTGCGGGATCGTGGGCCTGCACCTGCGCGACCCCGACCTGCACCCGCAGCTCGGCGCCCTGTTGTCCGGGATGCTCACCGCGCTGGGCGAGCGCGGGCCCGACGCCGCGGGCGTCGCCGTGTACGGGGACCCGGTCTGGACGCCGCCGGGCACCTCGTGCGTCTCGGTCCTCACCCAGCGGGGCCCGGACGAGCTCCAGGCGGCGATCGTCGCCGAGACAGGTTGCGAGCCAAGCGTTCTCCACGTCGGGGGCACTACCCTCATCCGCGCGGCCATCGACCCGGCCACCCTGCGGGCCGCCGTCCACGCCGTGGCCCCGGAGGCGTTGCTGATCGGCTTCGGCGAGGACGTCGCCGTCCTCAAGGGCATCGGCCGCCCCGCCGACCTGGCCGCCGGCTGGGGCCTGGCGGGCGCCCAGGGTCGGCAGGGCGTCGGGCACACCCGGATGGCCACCGAGTCGGCGGTCGTCCCCGAGGGCAGCCACCCGTACGCGGTCGGCCCCGACCAGTGCATGGTGCACAACGGGTCGTTCGCCAACCACGCGACGATCCGGCGCGAGCTGCGGGCCCGGGGGGTGGAGTTCGACTCCGAGAACGACACCGAGGTGGGGGCCCGGTTCGTGGCGCAGTGCCTGGCCGACGGGCTGGACGTCGAGACGGCGCTGAAGGAGTTGTGCGCGCGGTTCGACGGGTTCTACACGCTGCTGGTGGCCGACCGCGACTCGTTCGCCGTGGTCCGCGACGCCATCGCCTGCAAGCCCGCGGTGATCGCCGAGACCGACGCCTGGGTGGCGATGGGCTCCGAGTACCGCGCCCTGGTCGGGCTGCCCGGCATCGAGGGCGCACGCATCTACGAACCCGACCCGGAGCGGGTGTACGCATGGACGCACTGACCTTCGACCTGGCGGAGACCCCTCTCCGGGAGCTCAACTCGGCCCTGCACGCTCCTGATCTGGCCCCCGGCACGCGGGTCCGGGTGCTCCACCCGGCCGGTGCCCACAGCGTCGCGGTCGGCCTGGACGCGCCGGTCCGGGTGACGGTCGCGGGCCACGTCGGCTACTACGCGGCCGGCATGAACCAGCAGGCCGAGGTCGTGATCGACGGCAACGCCGGGGTCGGGGTGGCCGAGAACATGATGAGCGGCTCGGTCCGGGTACGCGGCAACGCCTCCCAGTCGGCGGGGGCGACGGCGCACGGCGGGCTGCTCGTCGTCGAGGGCGACGCGGCCGCCCGGTGCGGCATCTCGATGAAGGGCGTCGACATCGTGGTGGGCGGTTCGGTCGGGCACATGAGCGCGTTCATGGCTCAGGCCGGGACGCTCGTGGTCCGCGGCGACGCAGGCGACGCGCTGGGCGACAGCATCTACGAGGCCCGGCTGTACGTGCGCGGCACGGTGGCCTCGCTGGGCACCGACTGCGTGGCCAAGGAGCTGCGCGGCGAGCACCGCCACGAGCTCGCCCAGCTGCTGAAGGCCGCCGGCTACGACGACGACCCGGGTGAGTACACGCGCTACGGCTCGGCCCGGCGGCTCTACCACTTCCACCCCGACAACGCGTACTAGGGACACAGGGACGAGATGGCTGACGAGAGTTGGGGTCTGCGCGAGTCGGCCACGTTCGACCGCGCGACGATCGCCGGCATCCAGCGCGCGGCGGCCACGGGTGTCTACGACATCCGGGGCTGGGGGGCCAAGCGCGCCCTCCCCCACTTCGACGACCTGTTGTTCCTCGGGGCGAGCATGAGCCGGTACCCGCTCGAGGGGTACCGGGAGCGGTGCGACACCGACGTCGTCCTCGGCGCCCGCAACGCGCGACACCCCCTGCACCTGGACATCCCGGTCACCATCGCCGGGATGTCCTTCGGCGCCCTGAGCGCGCAGGCCAAGGAGGCCCTGGGCCGGGGGGCGAGCGAGGCCGGGACGTCGACCACCACGGGCGACGGCGGGATGACCCCGGAGGAGCGTGATCAGTCGAAACACCTGGTCTACCAGTATCTCCCGTCCCGGTACGGGATGAACCCCGACGACCTGCGCAAGGCCGACGCGATCGAGGTTGTGCTCGGGCAGGGGGCCAAACCCGGCGGTGGGGGCATGCTGCTGGGCCAGAAGATCTCCGACCGGGTCGCGCAGATGCGCACGTTGCCGCCCGGCATCGACCAGCGCAGCGCCTGCCGGCACCCGGACTGGACCGGCCCCGACGACCTGACCATCAAGATCGCCGAGCTGCGCGAGATCACCGACTGGGAGAAGCCGGTCTACGTGAAGGTGGGGGCCAGCCGCACCTACTACGACGTGAAGCTCGCGGTGCACGCCGGGGCCGACGTGGTGGTGGTCGACGGCATGCAGGGCGGGACGGCCGCCACCCAAGAGGTCTTCATCGAGCACGTGGGCGTCCCGACGCTCGCCGCGGTGCCCCAGGCCGTGCAGGCGCTCCAGGAACTCGGGGTGCACCGACGCGCGGACGGCGTCCAGCTGATCGTCTCGGGCGGCATCCGCACCGGCGCCGACGTCGCGAAGGCGATGGCCCTGGGCGCCGACGCCGTGGCGATCGGCACGGCCGCGCTCATCGCGCTGGGCGACAACGATCCCCGCCACGACGCGGAGTACGCGGCGATCGGCTCGCGCGCCGGTTTCTACGACGACTTCCAGGACGGCCGCGACCCGGCCGGGATCTCCACCCAGGACCCGGAACTCGGGGCCCGGCTCGACCCGCTGCTCGCGGGCCGACGACTGGCCAACTACCTGCGGGTCCTGACCCTGGAGGCGCAGACCATCGCCCGCGCCTGCGGTAAGGCCCATCTGCAGCACCTGGAACCGGAGGACCTGGTGGCCGTCACGATCGAGGCGGCCGCGATGGCCCGGGTCCCGCTGGCCGGTACCGACTGGATTCCCGGGGTGGGCGCATGAGCGTCTACACCGAGTCCGGCACGATCGCCGTGATCGGGGCCGGCCTGATCGGCGCCGCGGCCGCCTGGCAGCTGGCCCGCCGTGGGCACCGGGTCACGCTGATCGAACGGGCCACCCCCGCGCACGACGGAGGCAGCTCGCACGGTTCGGCGCGGATCTTCCGGCACGCCTACCCCGACCCCTTCTACGCGGGTCTGGTCGGGCAGGCCCGGCGCGACTGGGACGACCTGGAGTCCGAGGCTCAGACCGCGCTGATCACCCGCACCGACGCCGTCGACTTCGGGGTGGTGCGCGACGTCCCGCGGCTGGCCGAGGTGCTGGCCGAGGTCGGTGTCCGGCACGAGGTGCTCCCCGCGCGCGCGGCGCGGGAACGGTGGCCGCAGATCGGGTTCGACACCGACGTGCTCTGGCACGAGGGGGCCGGGGTGCTGGACGCCGCCGAGTCGGTCGCCGCGATGGCCCGCCTCGCGCTGGAGGCCGGTGCGCAGCTGTGGACCGACTGGCCCGTCGCCCGGGTCACCGAGTTCGGGGGCCGGTACGAGCTGGTCGCCGAGGACGGGCGGGTGCTGGACGCCGATCGCGTGGTGGTCGCGGCCGGCGGCTGGTTGCCGTCCCTGCTGCCGAACCTGCCTCTGCCGGAAGGGTTCCGGCGGGCCCTGCCGCCCTTCGCCGTCCACCAGGAACAGACGTTCCACTTCCCGTACCGGGACGGGTTCGCAGAGCGGACCTGGCCCACGATCATCCACAAGAGCGACGCGATGCAGGTCTACGCCCTGCCCGGCGGCACGGACGCGGGGCACATCGGGCAGAAGGTGGCGGAGTACGGCGCCGGGAGACTGATCCGGGACGCGAGTGCCGGCGACCGCCGCGTCTCCAGCGCGAACCGTCGCCGGGTGACCGAGTACGTCGAGAGGTACCTGCCCGGACTGTCGCCGCGGCCGTACGGCGAGTCGTCCTGCGTCTGGACGGTCACCCCGACCGAGGACTTCGTGATCGACTGCGCGGGCGGCATCACCGTCGTGTCGGCCTGCAGCGGGCACGGGGCGAAGTTCGCCCCGCTGATCGGGCGGGTCGCGGCGGACGTGGCGACGGGGCACGACATCCCCGCCCGGTTCCGGACCGGCTCGGCCCTGGCGGGCTAGGACCCATGGACGGTTCGGACACCGGTCGCCTGATCCGCAACACCCTGGGCATCGCGCGCGACCGGGACCGCTCGGAACCGCTCGGTTCGCGGGCGCTCGAACAGGCCATCGCCCAGAACGCCCGCACCGCGCGGCTGCGCTCCGGCCTGTCCGTGGCCGAGATGGCCGACCGGGTGGGCATCTCGAAGGCCATGCTGTCGAAGATCGAGAACGCCCAGACGTCGTGCAGTCTCGCGACCTTGCACCGTCTGGCGCTGGGCCTCGACGTCCCGGTGACGGCGTTGCTGCGGGGCGCCGACGAGGAACGGGCGGCCGTCTACACGCCCGCCGGATCGGGCCCGCGGATCGCCCGCGCCGGCATCCACGACGGCCACGAGTACGAACTGCTCGGCGCGCTACGCGGCCAGCACAAGCGGCTGGAGTCGCTGATGGTCACCCTCACCGAGGACAGTCAGAGCTACCCGATGTTCCAGCACCCGGGCACCGAGTTCATCCACCTCTTGGAGGGCGAGATGGCTTACGGGCACGGCGATTCCGTCTACCACCTGGCGCCCGGCGACTCGTTGCAGTTCGACGGCGAGGGCCCGCACGGGCCGGTCGAGCTGCCGAGCCTGCCCGCCCGGCCGGTGCGGTTCCTGTCGGTGATCGCCTTCCCCGACAGCACCCCCTGAGGCACTCAGGACCCGGGCCGCACCGGCAGCGTGACCACGAGCACGGTCTCGTCGACCCGACGCTCGATCTCGATCGTCCCACCGTGCCGCTCGACGACGATGCGCCGTGCCACATCCAGCCCCAGCCCGGCGCCCTGCCCGACGGGCTTCGTCGTGAAGAACGGGTCGAACGCACGCTGGGCCACGGACGACGTCATGCCGGGCCCGGTGTCGCCGATCTCGACCACCACGTCGTCGCCCGCCGAGCGCGTCGCGAGCCGCAGCGTCCCCGCACCCGTCATGGCGTCCACGGCGTTGTCGATCAGGTTCGTCCAGACCTGGTTCAGCTCACCCGCGTACGCCTCGACGCGCGGCACGTCGGCACCGAAGTCCCGGACCACGTCGACGCCCACCAACTGGGAGGTGAGCATGGCCAGCGTGCTCTCCAGCCCCTCCGTCAGGTCGACGAGCTGCACGGACGCGCGGTCCATCTGCGTGTAGGAACGCACCGCGCCGATGAGCTTCGAGATCCGGGTGGTCGACTCCCGGACGTCGGCCAGCAGCGACGAGGCGCTCAGCGTCGCAGACACCCACTGCAGCGCCGGGCCCAACGTGGCGTCGTCCAGCACCTCTGCCACCCGGTCGAGCCAGGCGACGTCGGCCCCGGCCCCGGCCAGGGCCGGCGCGAGGGTCCAGGCGTCGTCGACGCCCCGGTCGTCGAGCCAGTCCGACAGCTCGTCCTCCCGGTCGGCGAGCGCCAGCGGGCTGAGCGATGCCGGGGCCAGCGACTGCCGCAACCCGTCCAGACTCGCGAAGGACGCTGCCGGAAGGCCCTTCTCGGCCAACGAGCGGAGCGAGCTGCTGATCGTCGCGAGGGTCGCGTCGAGGTCGGCCACGGCCCGCGTCGCCGCCGCGGCCGGGTTGTTGATCTCGTGCGCCAGCCCCGCGGCCAGCGTGCCCAGGGCCAGCAGGGACTCCGCCTGCCGGGCGTTGGCCTCGACGGTCCGGGCGAACCCGAACAGGCCCTGCACGATGTGCCCGGACAGCGGCGACCAGGTGTCGGTCAGCCGGCGCAGGTCCGGCGACGCCACCCGCAGCGCCACGCCCGGCTCGCCGCCGCGGCCGGTGGCGAGGTACACCCCGCGCTCGTCCCAGGCGCGGAAGCCGCCGGCCCAGCGTCCGGACTCCATCCGCCCGAAGACCTCGGTCTCGCGACCGTTGCGCCGCACGAGCTCGATCGAACCCGTCACGACCAGGTACCAGTGGTCGGCCGGGTCCCCCTGCGTCCACAGCTGCTCGCCCGCGACGATCGGCACGGCCTCGCCGGCCGCCGCGAGCTCGGTCAGCTGGGCGTCGGTGAGCCCCTGCAGGATTTCCAGTGGGCGCAGCAGTTCGCGGTCGATCACCGGGTCATTGTGCCCACGAGGCGCTAATAGACGGATCCCGGGACCCGGACGAACTTCCGGACCGTGCGCGTGCGGTTCCCGTCCGGGACGGTCACGTAGGCGCAGACCGCCCGGTACTGGTCCGCGGAGACCTGGGCGACGGTCTGGAGAACCGTGGCCCCATCGGCACCTACGCTCCGTAGCGCCTCACCCACCACATCGAACTGCTGGTCGGACTCGGCGGCCCGCAGGCAGGTCGAGTCGTCGACCGGCCCGTCATCCGTGGTGTCGTCGGACTCGTCGTAGTCGTCGGGCACCTCGATGCCGCGCAGCACCGCCCGCACTTCGCCGCCGGCGGGCAGGTCGCGGGCCGAGACCTGCAACGTCACGGCGACCGACCGCTCGGCCAGGCCCTGCGCGCTCAGGAGGATCTCGGGGCCGGACGCCGCCGATGTCGCCGATGCCGCCGATGTCGCCTCGCCGTCCCCCCGCGCGAAGGCCCAGGCCCCGAGCCCCACGACGAGCAGAATGACGACGGCCCCGGAGATGCCCAGCAGCCAGACCTTGCGTTGATCAATCCCCATGATGATCAGGACGTTAACTCATCTCACGACGTCTGCCACGGAAACGAGATCTTCGTCCAGCAGCGGGCTACGCAGCGGTGCGGCCAGGGCCCGCGCGGCGGCCAGCGCCCCGTCGTCCCCGAGCCGGTACCGGTGCACGGCGGCGCGGGCCCCGAACTCGCGCATCCCGGCCCGGTCGGCGGTACGGGCCAGGTCGGCCACCCACGCCCCGGCCTCGGGTCGCTCGTAGGTCACGCCGACCCCCGCCAACGCGTCGAGGACGTGGGCCTGCGCCCAGACGTAGGCGTCGGGCAGCCGCCGGGCGCGCACGAGACCGTCGAGCAGGATCGCCACCGCGCCCGGGCCGTCACCCCGGGCGGCCGCGAGCACCCCCAGGCCCCGGGCGGCCATCCCCTCCCAGCACGGGTCGCCGATCTGGCAGCCCAGCGCGAACGACCTCTCCAGCCGGTCGGCGGCCGCGCTCAGGTCACCGGCGGCGAGGTCGACGTCGGCCCGCAGCGACTCGGGCCACGGGACGAAGGTCGTCCAGCCGCAGGCCTGTGACCGGGCCGTCGACTCGTCGAGCGCCGTGGCCGCCTCGTCGTAGTCGCCCCGCAGCAGGTGTACCCGCCCGATCATCGACAACGCGTAGGCCCGGCGCCGTTCTCCGGCCGGCCCCGGCGCCGACACGTCGAGTGCGGCCCGCAACGGGTACAGCGCCGCGTCGTAGAAGCCCTGGTCGCTCAGGGCCGCACCGCGCACGGTCTCGATCATGGCCCGGGTGTCGGGCCTCGGGGCGCCGTGGGACTCGGCCGCCAGCAGGTGCTTCTGCGCGAGTTCGTAGCCCCCGCGCAGGAATTCGACGTACCCGAGTTCCGTGTGGGCCTGGGCCACCACGTCCGGGCTCGCACCGGGGACGGCGAGGGCTGCGTGCAGGTCGTACGCCCCCTCCTCGTCCGACCCGCGGGCCGCGTGCACCAGCGCCGTGCCGGAGGCGACCAGGCAGCGGGCCAGCAGCGGGCCGTCGTCCAGCCCCCGCGCCTCGGCCACCGCGCGGGCCAGCACCTCGAGCCCGGCGGCCGTCGCCCCGGCCCCGACGGCCGCCTCCCCGGCCAGCAACTGGGCCTCCACGGCCACCGCTCCGGTCGCCACGGGCCGGGCCGCGGTCGGCCCCGCCCGCAACGCCGCCGTCAGCTGGGCCCCGGGCTGGACCCCGAGCTCGCGGGCGAACAGTTCCCGGCACGCCTCGGCCGCCCGCTGCGCCGCCACGGGCAGGCCGGCCATCGCGAGCGTGCGGACCAGCAGCGTCTGGAAGTTCTCCTCCAGCGGGTTCAGCCCGACCAGCCGGGCCGCGACGTCCGAGGCCTCCCGGGCCGACCCGCGCGCCAGTTGCGAGATCGCCGTCTCGTGCAGCAGCGACTCGACCGTTCCCCGGACCTGCCGGCGCTGCGCCTCGAGCCAGATCTCGAACCCGGGACTGTCGGGAAAGGCCATACCCGCCAACAGATCCGACCCGACGTTCGGATCGTCGGCGGTCAGGTCGAGGACGTCGACCCGCGGCTCGAGCCCGGCCGGCCAGTCGGGTTCGAGCGGGTCGCCCCGGAAGCCCTTCGGGTGGTCGACGAGGCGGCGCAACTGGGTCAGGTTCCAGCGCAGGGCCGCCAGCGGGTCGTCGGCCTCCGCGAACAGCAGCTCGGCCAGCTGCGACCGGCCCGCGGGGGCTCCGCGCAGCAGCAGGTAGGCGAGCAGGCCCCACACCTTGTTCCCGCGTGGGGCCTGCACCGCCGCACCGGCCCGGACGACGCGGGGGGCACCGAGGAGATGGATCTGGAGCACCGTCGTCGCACCTCCGTCTCGTCCGGACGCGTTCACGACCGGTCAGCCCTCGGCCGTGGTCGGGTCCACCACCGCGCGCACGGCCACCACCGAGTCGGCGGGGAACCCGCCGCGCCGGGCGTGCTCTCGGACCTGGTCGGCGTCGCCCGCCACGTACACGCAGTACATCTTGTCGTCGGTGACGTAGCTGTGGACCCACTGGACGGAACCGCCCAGCTCGCCCAGCACCGCGTTGGACTTCTGCGCCACGTCCTGGAGGTCCTGCGCGGACGAACCGCCCAGACCCGGAATCTCCCGCTCGATCACGTACTTCGGCATGATTCTCTCCTGTTGCTTGCGATGTTTCCGGCGATGAACCGCTCTGTCGGGGTCGAGATTTCCGGCCGAACGTTTGACGGAGCGGTTGACCGATCGCGCGGCCGGGCGGACGTAGGGTCGGGTTCATGGCCGACGCACAGGTCGCGGCCACTCCTCAGGGGGCCCTGCCGCCCCTGCACGACGAGTGGCTGCGGGCGCTCACCGGCATCAGCCACCCCGCGTCGGAGCCCAAGGCGACGTGCGGGGACTGCGTCATGTGTGCGGGCGTCGAACGGTCGGGCAGCCGGGTCACGTTCTCGCCGACCATCAAGTGCTGCAGTTACGTCCCACATCTGGCCAACTTCCTGGCCGGGCGCTCGTTGCGCGGGCCCGGGGCCGACTCGGTCCGCGCCCGCATCGCCCGGCGGACGGGGGTGACGCCGCTGGGTGTGGGTCTGAGCCACGCGGACGTGCTGCACATGGTCGGCGCCCAGGCCCATTTCGGCCGGGCGGCCGTCGTCCGGTGCCCGCACTTCGTGGCGGAGACGCAGGGCTGTGCGATCTGGGCGACCCGCAACGCGGTCTGCTCGACGTGGTTCTGCAAGCACGAGCGCGGCGCCGTCGGGCAGCGGTTCTGGCACGCCGTGCGCGACCTGCTGATCGCGGCGGAGGAACGGGTCGCCTACCGCTGTCTGGTGGAGGACGACCGGCTGCCGCAGGAGCAGGTGGACGACGTCCTCGGCCACCGAGCGCAGGTGCGCGCGACCATCGCCGCGGCCCAGGCGGAAACCCCCGTGCCGCAGCCGCGTCCGGCGTCCCTCCCGGACGAGGAACCGGGCTGGTACGAGCGGATGTGGGGCGGCTGGGCCGGGCGCGAGGAGGAGTGGTACCTGCGCTGCGCCGACAGCGTGGACGGGATGGACGACGCCGAGCTCGCGTCGTGGATGGACGGCGTGCGCCGGCTGGTCGAGGCCGTCCAGGCCCGCTCGGCGGAGGTCGAAGCCGTCGACGTGCCCCAGAACCCCACCTTCGCACCGGGAATCGGGAGCGAGGCCACGGTCGACGTGCTGCGCCTGATCGGCTACTCCCCCTTCGACCCGCTCGTGCTGCCCGCGGAGCTGCAGTCGTCGTTGCGCGCACTCGACGGCCGCCCGCTCGAGGAGGTGCAGGCCGCGCTCGAGGCGAGCGGCGGCGTCCGGCTGGACGACGACCTGCTGGTCAGCCTGGCCGACTTCGGCCTGGTCTGAATTCCTCGGCGCCTTCCGTACGGCTATTCGACGCTCACGTGGACGTGGTCGTAGTGGTTCGCCGTGGCGCTGCCCCGGTCCTCCATCGGCTCCCAGTCGCCGGTCGCGTGGCCCGCCATCCAGATCTTCTGCTGGTAGATGACGTAGCTGACGTGCAGCTGCCCGGCGTGGGCCTGGACGTAGCGCGCGATCGTCCGGCCGGGCTCCCCCGAGACCATGATGTCGACGGCCCGGCCGCTGCCGTGGTCGCCCGAGTCCCCGGCCCGGTAGCCGCCGAAGGACGACACGGAGTCGCCGTAGGCGGCGCACACCGCGCGGTAGACGGCCCGCGCGTTGGCCGTCAGGTGGGTCTCGACGTCCGGGCTGATCGGGCAGGAGGCCCCGGAGACCCCCGTCGAGGTCGGTTCGGGCTTCGGCTTCTTCTTCGACAGGTAGCCGGACTTGACCCATCCGACCTGCTCGTCGACGACCACCTCGGTCCACCCGTCGCTGGTGGTGCCTGTGACGCCGACCCGCTGGAGCGCCTTCAGGAGCTCGAACCGCTTCGTGCCGGCCGACGGCCCGTAGCGCACGTTGACGGCGGTCGTCACCCAGAGCTTGCGCTTGACGGCCGGAAGGGCCGGCGTGGGCAGCGGCGTGCGGTCCTGGCTGCGGTTGACCCGCTCCGCCGCCCTGTCCCGCAGGGCGGCCGAGTCGGCGAGCACACTCGACTGGGGACCGGGGACCGCCTGCGGCTCGGCCCCACCTCCGGGCCAGACCGCGACCCCCAGGGCGACGAGCAGGACCGAAAGCCCTGCGATCGCCGCGACCGGCCACGGCACCCGCCGGAGCGACCCGAGCAGGCGGGGCAGACCGGACAGGCGTGCTTCGGTGGTCTCCTCGCGGTGACGGCCGCTGGCCAAGGACTCCTACTCCCGATTGAAGGCGTTTCCGACGGGCAGCCTACGACGGGAGCCCCAGCTGCACCGCTAAGCGCATCTCAACCTTGCGTTTCCGACTGAACGGGCGGGCCCCCGACCGGTGGTCCGGTCAGGGGCTCGTCGCCGTGGAGGGTCGGCCGTGGCGGTCAGCTGCGCACGCCGCGGTTCTGCCCGACCTGCGTCCAGATCAGCAGGGCGATGACGGCCCCGATGATCGAGCCGATCAGGCCGGCGGGCTGGAGCATTCCGTCGGAGCCGTCCTTGCCGAAGATGAGGTAGCCGAGGAACCCGCCGATGAACGACCCGACGATGCCGAGCACGATCGTGGCGACGATCGACATCGGCTGAGGACCGGGCACGAGCAGACGGGCGAGGGCGCCGGCGATCAGCCCGACGATGATGAGGGTGACGATGAGACCCAGCATGGTGGAAACCCTTCTCGAGACCTTGCTGACCCCTCGAGCGAACCACCCCTAGGGCTGGTGCACTACACCCCTAGGGAGGTTTAGAGTCCCGTCATGACGCCCGCCGCGAGCCTCGTCAGAGTCGCGCTGGTCAACGACTACGACGTCGTCCTGGCCGGCGTGGCCCACATGCTCGACCACTACCGCGACCGCGTGGTGATCGCCGAGATCGACGCCAACGAGGGCGTCACGGACGAGGTCGACGTGGTGCTCTACGACAACTTCGCGCAGCCGGAGTCCGACCGGGACGAGATCAGCACGCTGGTGGCGAACCCGCGGGCACGGCGCGTCGCGGTCTACACGTGGAACTTCCACCCGGAGTTGATCGAGAACGCTCGCCGGCAGGGGGTGGACGGCTACCTCTCCAAGACGAGCACGGCCGCCGAGCTGGTCGCGGCGATCGAGTCGCTGCACGCCGGTGACGAGGTGTTCACCGACCAGGCTCCGCGGGCGCGCAGTGCGGCGGGGCTGCGCTGGCCCGGGCAGGGCGAGGGCCTGACCGACCGGGAGTCCGAGGTGTTGGCGCTCATCACCCAGGGCATGAGCAATGCCGAGGTGGCGTCCCTGACCTTCCTCAGCCCGAACACCGTGAAGTCGTACATCCGCACCATCTACCGGAAGATCGGCGTCGCCAGCCGGACCCAGGCCGTGCTGTGGGGCGTGCGCCACGGCTTCACCCCGGACCGGCACCGGATCGAGCACTGGCGGGGCGGCCCCTGAGGGAGGCTCAGGCAGGAGCGGCCTGGTGCGACGGCGTCACCGGGAGCGCCGGCCCCGTGCCGAACAGGTCGTCGAACACGCGCTCCTGGTCGAACTGCAGCGCGTACTCGCGGGCCCGGGTCTCCATGAGAACCCGGTCCTCGCGCGACATCTCCAGCACGACCCGGTCGATGGCGGCCGAGATCGCCCCGACGTCCCCGGCCTCGACGATGACCGCGGTGTCGCCGACCGCCTCGCCCGTGCCGCCCGTCAACGTGGTGATGACGGGGCCGCCACCGGCCAGCATCTTCTCGGTGAGTGCGATGCCGAAGGTCTCGACGAAGTCGGGTTCGGGCTTGGTGGGCAGCGTGTACGCGGCGCAGCCGGCCATGAGCAGCGGCTTCTCCTCGTCGTCCACGTCGTTCAGGAAGACGATCCGGTCGTCGTCCCGGGCGGCGGCGCGCACGTGCTCGAGCGCGGGGCCGTTCCCGGCGACGACGAGCTTCACCTTCTCCGACGCCTTGCTCTGCGCGAAGGCCGGGATCAGGTCGTAGATGCCCTTGGCGCGGGCCACCCGCGAGAGGAACAGCACGTACCCGTCGCGTTCGAGTCCCCGGCGCCGCAGCGCGGCGTCCACCAGCAGGGGGTCGGGCTGCAGCAGGGCCGCGGTGTCGATGGGCGGGTAGCTAACCACGACGCGGCGCAGGCACTCGGGGCCGAACCGGGTGCCGCAGTGGGCGTCGACCGCGAGCGCCGACTCGACGATCTGCTGCTTGGTGTACTCCGAGACGGCGACGACCTCGTCGCTGGCCAGGAACGTGGTGAACGTGGCGACCGCAGCCCCGAACCGCCCCTCGCGCAGGCACGAGGCGATGACGTTGGTGACGTCGGAGCCGACGGCCTTGGCCATGGTGCGCACGTCCGGCCGGAACCCGGCCGCCCGGGCCGCCACCACGGCGTCCTCCACGACCTGCGTGTGCGGCGCGAGGTACATCGAAAGGCACGTGGTGGGAACGGGTTCCGCGAGCAGCTCGATGAGCCGCCCGGTCAGCCCGGCCATGTACCGGCCGTCGGGCACCCGGTAGTCGCCGACCGGCTCCGGCCGCTCGACGGTGATGCCGGGGCTGTACGGGGTGATCCGGTCGACCGGTTTCAGCGGCAACCCGGCCGCCTCCAACGCCGGCATCGGCCAGGTGAGCAGGCGGACGTCGTCGAAGCCGCGGGTCAGGGCCACCTCGGCGAGGTTGCGCGCCTCCCCGGAGTGACCGCAGATGACCGGGTCGGCGCGGACGACGATCACGAGACGGCGGGTGGGCTTGGCGACCCACGCCTTGGACTGGGTCTGCGTCGGGAGGCTCATGGGAGGGTCCCCGTTCCGAGTGGGTCGGACAACGACGGCGGCCGGATCTTTCGCCCCCATTCCGAGGGTTCAGGTCCGAGTTCGAGATGCAGCCGGCCTCCCGCGTGGAGGTCCGTGCCGCGTAGATGGGCTTCTTCGAGAGGTCTCCCGTTGAGCCGTGCGGACTGCACGTACTGCGGAGGAGGTATTCGTTCCAGCCCGTCGGAGCTGATGGGTGTCTCCCGGTGGCCACTCGTCTCGACCACGAACTCCGCATCCCCGATCTGCACTCGAGCATGCGCGAAAGCGGGCGCGTTGACCAGGAAGAGATTCTGGCCGGCGACCGGGAACAGCCCCAGCGACGCCCAGACGTACCAGGAGCTCAGCCCGCCGGAGTCGTCGTTGCCGGGCAGCCCGCCCGGGCCGGTGCCGAACTGCCAGGTCAACGCCGAGTGCACGATCTCGGCGGTGCGGTCGGGCCGGCCGGCGTAGTGGTAGGACCAGGGAGCCTCCATGTCGGGCTCGTTGTTCAGTCCCTCGAACCGGTTCAGCAGGTAGCCGGCCGCCATCTCGGCGGCGGGCGGCCGCTTGCCGGGCTGCTTGACCGGCGGGGCGCCGTAGCCGAAGAACGAGTCGAGCATGGCGACGAACGCATCGTCGCCACCGGCCAGTTCGATCCGGCCCCTCATGTCGTGCAGCAGCCGGAACGAGTAGTTCCACTTGCCGCCCTCGTAGAACTCCGAGTCCTTGAGCAGTCCGGTCGAGGCGTCGAAGGCGTTGGACCACAGGCGGCTGCGGGCGTCGAGGTCGTCGGCGAGCGGCCCGTCGTTCAGGGCCCGGGCGACGTCCGCGGTGCACCAGTAGGCGTAGGCCAGGTCGAGCGTGTGCGAGATCGGGTGCACGACACCGTGTTCGAAGAAGTCCTCGCCGTACATCCGGCGCAGGTCGTCCTCCATGTGCACGAGCGCCCAGTTCCAGTCCAGGTCGCCGAGCCCCAGCGCGTGCGCGTCGGCCAGCGCCGTGTGCGCCAGCGCGCTGGCCTGGCGGAAGAACCGGTCGGCGCCGCGGGCCATCCGGTACCCGATCGGGAAGTTGCCCTCCTCCTCGCAGACCCGCACGAGCGACTCGAGCAGGTCGACGGCCCGGTCCGGGCAGATGGCGGCCAGTAGCGGGATCTGGGTCTTGTAGATGTCCCACATCGTGCAGACGTCGAACGCGAACGGGCCCGGGGTGGGCCAGAACGGGCTCTCGTCGTCCGCGAAACAGGGCTTGATGAGTGAGTGGTACAGCGCGGTCGAGAACACCTGCCGACGCGCGGGTGAACCGCCCTCCACCTGCACCCGGTCGAGGTGCCACCGCCAGCGTTCGGTGGTCGCGGCCCGGATCGTCTCGAAGGCCCGACCCGAGCCGCCTGTGCCCCCGCACTCGCGGCGCAGGTTGGCCTTGGCCTGCTCGCAGCCGCGCAACGAGAACCCGATCCGCACCTCGACGGTCTGGCCGGCCTGCGCGGAACCCATGAACAGCAGCCCGAACGGGCGCAGCGTCGTCTGCCGGATGCGGTCGAAGTCGAGCCGGGTGCCACCCTCGATGAGGCGCCGGTCGTGCCAGAGCATCGAGCGCCAGCCGGGGCTGTCCACCTCGATGTAGACCGACAGCGGCACGCCCTCGACGACGACCGTGCCCTGCGCGCACCCGCCGCCGATGTTCTCGACGTACGCGCGCAGCGGGACCGTGCGCCCGTGGTCGATGGCGAGCCCGCCCGAGGACAGGTCGACGACGACGCGCCCGCTGCGGTGCTGCGGGAACGTGTACCGGTGGACGGCGACCTTCTCGCCGACCGTGATCTCGCTGCGGATGCCCGAGTCGAGCGTGGCGGCGTAGTAGCCGGCCTCCGCGGTCTCGTCGTGCAGGGCCCAGGCGTGCCCGAGCGCGTCGAGCGACTGCACCATCGGCGTGACGCGGACGTAGTTGTAGTACTTGCGGATCGCCCCGGTACCGGACTGCTGGAAGTGCGTGAAGCCGGAGGCCTGGACCCGGTCGAACATCTCCTCGGGCACGCCCTCGGTGTTCTTGGTGTAGAGCCCGTAGCCGGTCGGGTAGGCGCCCGAATAGGCGCAGGCCGAGACCATGCCGAACGGGGAGGTCGCCCCGGGATGGGTGTTTCCGACCTGCGGTTTCGGCCACCACCAGGTGGCCGCCAGACCCTGCGCCGCAGGCAAGGAGGTCGCGGCCGTGCCGATGAATGGATCGATCTCGCTCAGGATGCGAGGACTGTAAGCCGCGCGGGCGCGCCGGATGGTTTCCGGGACATGAACTCCTGCGCGTGTCGTAAACCGTGCCGATCGATGTAACGCGGCGTAATCAAGGACAAGTCGCCGAGGGCGGAAGTCCTTTCTGCCCCATTCGCAACGGAGGTTCCGAAACACCTTCTGCGAGTGCGGGATCCATCGTGCGTAAGCACGCCTGAAACGGGTTCCAGTCGTGATAGCAATGGCCGAACGCATGATCTGCACGGGGGTGACGGGACTTGACGGTGATCACAGACAGTCACGATGCTCGGAACGACGAGGACGCGATACAGGCCGGGACCGGCGACCTCGAGATCATCAGGCACGCCACGGATGATCCGGACGCCGCGCCCCCCGAACTGTCCGTGGTCGGCCCGTCGGTGGTCGCCTCGGTCGGCCCCGACGGCCTGGTCATCGATCTCCGGGACCGTCCGCAGGACAGGCTCACGCCGGCCCTGGAACCCTTTCTCACGGCCGAGGTCCTGACCGAGCCGAAGGACGTCGACGCGGCCCGCCGGCTCGCCGCCTCGGTCTACGTCCGCTACGGCTACGCCCAAGCGGGCGACCTGACGGTCGAGGGCACCCTCGACGAGGAGCACGACCCCTGGGTCGTGCAATCCACCTACTTCGGCGTGCTGCGCGACGGCCGACCCGTCGCCTCCGCGCGCCAGATCATGACCGACAGGGTGGAGCAACTACCGGGCCTGCGCCTGCCCGGTCTGTTCCCCGACGACCTGACCCGTCTCACCGCCTTGCGCGGTGACGAGGTCATCGAGATCTCCCAGGTGGTCCGCTCGCGCGGGGCCGCGAACCTGATCGACGCCACGGCCGTGTACGTCCGGATGTGGCAGCACTCCCTCCAGAAGAGGCACCAGGCCTGGGTCCTTGCCATCGACAGCCACGTCTACCGGCAGGTCCGCACCCTGCTGTCCGGCGACGCGATGCGTCCGATCGGGCCCGAACTGGAGTACTTCGGGTCGCTGGTCATCCCTTCGGTGATCTGGCTCGACGAGACGAACGCGATCCTGACGCGCCGGGCGTTGGAGGCACCGCCGGATGATCCGTTGACCCCACTCCTGCCCCATCTCTTCCCGCACCCCGCCCGGTGACCGCCCGCGTGCGGAAGCCGACCGCCGTGCTGGAGGCCGGCCTCTGGCAGGCCTACGCCCATCTCTACGACGGGCTGCTCGACGTCTACGCCTATCGGGACATGCTGGACGACGTCGTCGAACTGAGCGACGTCAAGGGCCATCGCGTACTGGACGTGGGGTGCGGGACGGGCAACGTGACCGCCCGGCTCCTCCAGGACCGCCCGGCCCACGTCGTGGCGGTGGATGCCAGCGCGAACATGCTCGGCCTCGCCCGCCGGAAGTTGGCTCTCGACGTGGCCCAGGGGTCGGTGGAGTTCGTGCTGGACGACGCGACCGCGGCACTGGCCGCCCAGCCCGAGGGCAGCGTAGACCGGATCACGGCGGTCAACTTCCTCTACACCCAGCCGGACCGGACGGCCTTCTTCACCCAGGTGGCCCGTGTACTGGCCCCCGGCGGCTTCCTGGTCGCCGCGCACACCACCCGACCCGGTTTCGGGCCGATCGTGCGCGAGCAACTGCGCCGCGGAGGATGGCGCAGTCTGCTAAGGGTCCGCCTGATCGGGATCGGTGTCATCGACCTGCTCATCGACCTGTTGGCCCGTGGGGGCCGATACGACTTCTCCCCCGTCGACCGGCTGGCCGACGAGGCCGCCGCCGCCGGTTTGGGCACGACGACGCGGCACGGCCGGACGTATGGCGGGCCCGACGACGGGGTGAACGAACTGGTCCGGATCGGGCGATAGACGGGCGTTGCGGCCCACCGAGCAAACCTCGTCGCACCAGTCGATTTGAGTCGAGCCCTTGTTCGGCCGATGACCACCCCCGAGACGAACAGCACGATAAAGCTGAAACTCGGAGGAGGGGCCCGTGCGGGCATTCGGCTCGGTGGCGCACGCGCGCGGACGCCTGGCGTTCGCCGCGCTGCTCGTCGGGCTGTCCGCAGTCTATCTCAGTGCCCCGGACGGATCCGGAGCGATCGCCCTCTTCGCCAGCGCCGTCGTGGGCCTGATCGCATTCACCACCGGCATGCTGGTTCACCGCCCGGTCAATCGGCAGCCCTGGATGTGGGCCACGGCCGCCGGCCTCGGTTTCCTGGGCAGCCTGATCGTCCGCTTCGTGGCGACCGACGTGCCGGGCCCGCTCGGCAATCCCGATCTGTGGGCCTTCGCCGGGTACGGGCTGACCGTGCCCTTCCTGGTCGGGCTGCTGCGCCGCACCTACCGCGGCGCCGACCCCACCCTCTGGCTGGACACCGCGGCGGTCGTCACCGGCTCCGCACTGATCAGCTGGGTGATGAGCATCGCGCCCCAGCTGAACTCCGACGAGGTCCGGCTCGGGCCCGTCATCGTCTACACGGTCTACCCGGTGATGGACGCGCTGCTGCTGTCCCTCACGGTGCAGCTCGGCTTCCGGCGGGGCCCCGACGCGCCGGCCCTCCAGGCCCTGATGGTGGCCATGACGGCTCTGCTGGTGGGCGACTTCGCCTACACCTTCGTCTGGGCGACCCATCCGGGGGCGAACAACCCCTATCTGAACATCGCCTACATCGTCGCCTACTGCTGCATGGGTCTCACCGCCGCGCACCCCTCGATGCGTGAGCTGTCGGACGTCGACGTCGAGCACCGGCCGGGCACGTCGCGCGCCCGCCTGGGCGTCATCTTCGCGACCATGCTGACGCCGGCCACCATCCCCCTGGTCCTGCCGGTCTTCGGCGTGGTCGACGCCTTCGTCCGGGCGGTCCTGATGACCGGCCTCGGCCTCTTCGTCTACCTGCGCCTGCTCGGCACGTTGCAGGCGCTGAGCACCGCGGAGGCGGCGGCCCAGTACCGGGCCACCCACGACCTGCTCACCGGACTGCCGAACCGGGCCGCCCTGATGCAACAACTCGACGATCACCTGCACGAGCGCGCGGCCGGGCACGGGCAGGGGTGGGTCAACGTGTTCTTCGTCGACTGCGACCACTTCAAGCAGATCAACGACACGTGGGGCCACACGGCCGGCGACGAGGTGCTGATCGAACTCGGCCACCGGCTGCGGGAACTGAGCATCGGGACGACGGACCTGGCCCGGGTGGGCGGCGACGAGTTCGTGCTCTGGATCGACACTCCCGAGGCGGCCGGCGCCGAGGCCTTCGCGCGCGCGATCCTCGACGTGTTCGACACGCCGGTGCAGATCAGTGAGGGCCGCAGCACCCGGCTGACCACCTCGATCGGCATCGCCCAGGTCCGCTTCGACCACCGCACCTCGGCGGGGGAGCTGCTGCAGAACGCCGACATGGCGCTGTACCAGGCCAAGGCCGAGGGCCGCGCCACGTTCGCCGTCTACGACGCCTCGATGCACGACCAGGTGGCCCGCCGCCTCGAGCTGGCCGACGCGCTGCGCGGGGCACTCGACCGTGCGGAGATCAGCGTCGTGTTCCAGCCGATCCGCGGCGGTGCGGGTTTCGCCGACCTCGTCGGCTGGGAGGCCCTGGCCCGCTGGACCCACCCCGACTTCGGGCCGGTCTCCCCCGTCGAGTTCGTACCGATCGCCGAGGACACCGGGTTGATCGTCGACATCGGCGCCTTCGTGATGCGCCGCGCCGCAAGGCAACTCGCCGACTGGCAGCGCCTCTTCGGCAGTCAGGCCCTGCACGTCTCGGTGAACGTGTCGTCGGTGCAGCTCATGCGGGACGACGTGTGCGGGCTGGTCGCGGGCGTCCTGGAGGAGACGGGGCTGGAACCGCACAGCCTCTGGCTGGAGATCACCGAGTCGGTCGTGCTCGACCGCACCGACATGGCCCTGCAGGCGCTGGTCCAGCTCGGCGAGATGGGGGTGAAGCTGGCCCTGGACGACTTCGGCACCGGCTACTCGTCGCTCAGCTACCTGAAGGACTTCGACCTGCACGTGCTGAAGGTCGACCGTGCGTTCGTCCGGAACCTGGCCGCCGATCGTCGGGACCAGGACCTGACCAAGGCGATGATCGACGTGGCCGCCGCGCTGCGCCTGGAGGGCGTCGTCGCGGAGGGTGTGGAGGACGAGGAGCAGGCCGCGTTCCTGCTCGAGCTCGGCTGCTCGATGGCGCAGGGCTGGCTCTACGGCAAGCCACTGCCTGCCGAGGAGGCGACGGAGGCGGCCCGCGAGACGCTGCGCCAGTCCGAGGCGGCGGCCCGGGCGGCCCTGTTGCGCACCGCGCCGGTCCCCACGCCCCGCGAACCGGACGACGTCAGGGCTTCAGCCACCGGGTGAGGAAGGCCGTCTCGTCGGTCACGACCGTCTCGAACCAGTCACCGACGTAGATGTCGAAGTGGCCCGTGTCGTACTCGTGCAACTCCAGGTTGGGCGCCTTCTTCACGTGCCGCAGAGTCGCTTTCGCCGGCGCCACGCTGTCGCGCAGGCAGACCCCGACGAACAGCGGGCTCGTCACCTTCTTCGCCTTACGGCCCGGGTTGTACAGGCCGATCCGGGTGCCCAGACGGGCCGCCACCGCGTTCTCGAAGGTCGTTCCCGGCTTCAGCAGAGCGCGGTAACCGGGTTCGGCGTCGGGGGCCGTCATCAGCGCGGCCGTACCGGGCGGACCCGCCAGCTTGACCCGCACGGGCGTCCGCCGGGTCAGCGCGGCGAACTCGTCGCGCAGGGCGTACGGCGCGACCGCGAGCGTGCTGCGCGGGCCGAGCGCCAGGGACGACGACAGCCCGTCGGTGAAGGGACACTGGCTCACCACGGCCGCCAGCTCGGGGTGCTTCGCCGCGACCACCATGACGTGCCCGCCGCCGAAACTGCTGCCCCAGATGGCGATCCGGGCCGGGTCGACACCGGCCACGCGCTTCGCGAAGGCGATCGCGGCGTCCCAGTCCTCGAGCTGGGCCCGCACCGACAGCAGCTGGCGTGGGCTGCCGCCGCTGTCCCCGAAGTGGCGGTAGTCGAAGACCACGGCGACCATCCCGGCCGCGGCGAACCGTTCGGCGAAGGCGTCGAGCCCCATGTCGCGCACACCGCCCAGCCCGTGGCCCAGCACGACGACGGGCCGAGGCCCCGGAAAGGCGTGGGCGTCGGGCCGGATCACCCAGGCCGCGCAGTCGTCGCCGTGCGAGTCGAACGTGACGTCTTCCTTGATCATCAGCTCTCCAGCTCCTGGAACAGGGTGATGTGCAGCCCGGCGGGGGCGTCCAGCCGGGCGTTGAGCGAGTCCCACGGCGTGCGGATCGGTTCGGCCACCAGCGAGGCGCCGCCCGCGACCGCGGCGTCGCTGGCCGCGTGCGCGTCGGGCACCTCGAACGCGACCCGCACCCGGGGCGCGACGGGCCGGCCCACCTCGACGTCGTCGATGTACTTCTTCTGGGCCGGGTTGGCCAGCTCCAGCGTGGCCCGCCCGGCGTCGAGGATCATCACCTTGGCGTCACCCGGACCGTCGGCGCCACCGTCGACAGTGGTCTCGTGGTAGCCCTCGACCGGCAGGCCGAGGACGTCGCGGTAGAACGCGACCGCGGCGTCGAAGTCCTCCGTCTCGACGACGAGCCTCAGTTGGATCACCGGTCTGTCGATCATCCCCGAGACGATACGAGCCCACGCACCCTTTCCGTAACCGCTTCGAAGCCCGCACCCCCGGCCAACGCCCGCCGGACCTGCACGGAGGCGCCGGGCCAGTTCACCACCACGGCGCCGGCCAGCCCGTCGTCACCCTCCTCGGTCAGCACCGCGAACCGGTCGACGTCGCCGGCCCCGCGGTCCGGGTTGTGCACGGTGACCGTGCGCTCCCCCAGGGCGGGCCGCCCGACGACGTGCAGCTTCCAGTCGTACTGGTCGCTCCAGACGAAGTCGTTCGGGCGGTGGCTGCGCGGGACCTCGGGCTGGGCGATGGCCAGCGCGACCACCAGCGACTGGTCGACGGCGTTCGTCCAGTGCTCGAGCCGCCGGTGACGGGCCTCCCCCGGCACCCGCCAGGTGGCGACGTCCCCCAGCGCGTACACGTCCGGCACGCTGGTACGGCCGGTCTCGTCGCAGACCACGCCGTTGTCGGTGATCACGTCCGAGCTGAGCAGCCAGTCGGTCTGCGGGTCGGCCCCGATGCCCACCACGACGGTCGCGCAGGCGAGCCGGCTGCCGTCGTCCAGGTGCACCGTCAGGTCGCCGACCCGGCCGGAGACGTCGAGGACCCCCACGCCGAACCGGGTGTGGGCCCCGTGCCGGTGGTGCAGCTCGACCATCTCGCGGCCGGCGACGCCGCCCAGGGCGCGCGCCATCGGCACCGCGACCGGGTCGACAAGGGTGACCTCCAGGCCGAGCGCCCGGCACGTCGAGGCGACCTCCGCGCCGATGAAGCCGGCGCCGACCACCACCACGGAACCACCCGTGGCCAGGGCCGTGCGCAGGTCGGCGTGCAGGGCCCGGCAGTCGTCCAGGGTGCGCAGCACGTGCAGCCCGCTGTCCGGCGTCCACGGTGAGGGCCGGGCGTGCGCGCCGGTGGCGATCACCACGTGGTCGTAGGGCAGGGCCCGGCCGTCGGCCAGGAGCACCCGGCGCCCCCGGGTGTCGAGATCCTCGGCGGGCACGCCCAGGTGCAGGACGACGTCGAGCTCCTCGGCCTGCTCCTGGGTGAGCAGCGGGACCGGATCCGGGATGTCCGCCGCCAGAACGGCTTTGGACAGCGGCGGCTTGTCGTAGGGCAGGTGCGGTTCGGCCCCGACCAGGTGCACCGGGCCGGTGTACCCGGCCCGGCGCAACGCCTGGACGGTGCGGACCCCGGCGATCGAGGCCCCCACCACGACGGCTCCCGCGGTGTCGGCGGCGCCGTCCGTGCTCACGACTTCTGCAGGGTGAGCGCCATCACCGGGCAGGCGGCGACCGCCTCCTCGACCCGCGGGACGTCGCCGTCGGCCACCTGCTCCTGCAGCACGATGACGACGCCCTCGCGCTCGTCGAAGTAGTCCTCCGCACCGAGCACGCAGTTGCCGTACCCCATACAGGTGTCGAGGTCCGCCTTGACCGTGGCCATCAGCGCACCGCCCCGACGGTCTCGCGACGACCCCACGTGGCCTCGATGCGGCGCCGGGCCTTCGGGTGGATGTTGACCAGGCTCAGGTCGCCGCCGTAGTGGGCGATGACGCGCGGGTCGATCACCCGGCGCCACACCGGCGGGAACAGCGCCAGCACGATCATCTTCGCGTAACCGCCCGGCAGCTGCGGGCTCTCGTCGAAGTGCCGGAGCACCTGATAGCGCCGCAACGGGTTCGCGTGGTGATCGCTGTGCCGCTGCAGCTGGTACAGGAACAGGTTCGTCGCGAGCCGGTTGCTGTTCCAGCTGTGCAGCGGGCTGACCTTCACGTACCGCCCGGCGGCGTTCTTCTCCCGTAGCAGGCCGTAGTGCTCGAGGTAGTTGACGGCCTCCAGCAGCGAGAAGCCGACGATCCCCTGCAGCACGAGGAAGACCAGGGCCGACCAGCCGAAGACGGCCACCAGGACGCCGTAGAGCACGACGGTCATGGCCCAGGCGTTCAGCACGTCGTTGCGGTAGGTCCAGGGGCTCTCGCCCTTGTTCCGGAACCGGCGCCACTCCAGGTGCAGCGCCGAGCGCAGGCTGCCGGCGACGGTACGCGGCCAGAACGCCCAGAAGCTCTCGCCCATCCGGGCGGACGCCGGGTCCTCGGCGGTGGCCACCCGGATGTGGTGACCCCGGTTGTGCTCGACGTAGAAGTGCCCGTACATGCTGGTGGCCAGCGCGATCTTCGACAGCCAGCGCTCCATGTCCTCACGCTTGTGGCCGAGCTCGTGGGCCGTGTTGATGGCGATGCCGCTGACGGAGCCGATCGCGAAGATCATGCCGACCCGGCCGATCAGGTTCGGCGGGCTGTGCGTCCAGGCGTAGCAGCCGAGCACCAGCCCCGCGTACTGCAGCGGCAGGTAGAGGAACGTCATCCAGCGGTAGTAGCGGTCCTCCTGGAGCATCGCGACGAGCTCCTCGGGCGGGTTGCCGCCGTCGTCGCCGACGAAACCGTCGACAGCGGGGATCAGGACGAAGATGATGGCGGGGCCGAACCACCACCAGGCGTCGATGCCCGACTTGTGCGCGATGCCGAAGGACGCGAACGGCAGCATGGGCACGATCAACGCGGCCGGCCACATCCACTTCTTGGTGTCCCGCCACGCCGGCACCGCCGGGCGTTCGGCGGCGACCGTTGCGCCATTCATGCGTCCACGCTCCTTCGCACTAGACGTTTCCATCGATCAATGGAAAGGTGCGGGGAACGTAACAGACGGATGTGAGCGCGACAACACCCCCGTGGTGCGCGACACACGCCCGGCCCCAAGCTTCGCAAACGGCGACACGAGGAGGTCTCGTCATGCCCAAACACACGGCTCCGACCAGCACAGACGTCACCCTGACGGCCCAGTCGAACTTCTCGGCGGTGCCGGTCGACGACGGCCGCAAGCCCTCGCCGCCGTGGGTGGGTGGCCTGGTGGCCGCCATGATCTGGGTGATGGCCCTCTGGCTGCTCGGGTACACCCTGCTCGACCTGCCGTTCCAGCAGGCGATCGGCCCGTGGAACTACCTTCTGCTGCTGGGCATGGTCGTCGTGCTCGCGGTGGTCATGCGCAGGTGGCGCGGCGACGTCCGCCGGCACGTCACCGACGGCGCCCCCGCCCGCTGAAGCTCCGTCGGACCCGGCGAGGTCAGGGTCCCGGGTCCGACGGGTGAGTCCGAGGGGTCAGTAGCCCGGGAACACCGCGCGCAGTTCGTCCAGCGTGACGTCGCCGGTGACGTCGACCCCGGCGGGGGTGTGCTCCGGCTTCAGCCGGCCGGCGACCAGCCGCAGGAACGCGGCGAGGCTCCCCGAGAAGGTGGCGGACGTCGTCCCGGCGGCCTGGGCGAGCGTCGCCCCGTCCTCGAGGGTGAGGACGTAGCCGGAGTCGCCGACCGCGACGGTGACCGGGCGACCCAGCCTCTCGGTCTTGGCTGCGAAGCCGAGCATGAAGCCGAGTTCGCCCGCCAGGTGCTCGGCCAGGATTTCGGCGTGCTCGCCCGCCAGCTCGGCGGCCGGGTCGTAGGCGACGCGCACGTCCCAGCCGTGCAGCTCCGCCTCGTTCAGGCGCATGCCGACCGCGCCGGCCAGGCTGATCGGCGCCGGCAGGAAGCCGAGTCGCACCTTCAGCGACTCGCGCGTCTCCGGGTCCAGGTTCTCGAGGAGCGTGACGAGCCGTTCGTCGAAGTCGAGGAACCCGGCGGCCTGCGCCCAGGCCGGGAGGTTGTCCCACCGGTCCCAGACCGTGCGGTTGAACTCCTGGTCGGGAACGTCGGCTCCCTCGAGGGCGGGCTTCCAGGTGGCGGCGAGGCCGATCTCGGCGCCGCTGCCCAGGTGCGACAGGACGTCGGCGACCACCCAGTCGTCGGCTCCGGACGGCGCGGTGAGCGCATCCTCCGGGGTGTCGGCCACCAGGGCGGCCAGCAGGTCGTGGTCGGTGCGCAGTGCGGCGATTGAACGCTCAGCCAAGGTCACCGTGGAAGTGTATGTACGTGGACTTCACGGTGGAACCTGCCACGGCCGACCGGTTCGACGACGTCACCACGATGCTGGCACCCAAGAAACCGGCGGCGGTGGGCTGCTGGTGCCTGAGCTACCGGCTGGAGCCCCGGGAGAACCAGAGCCTCGGCCCACGAGAGCGGCGGGACCGGATGCGCGCACTGTGCGGGGAGGCCGTCTCCCCCGGGGTGCTGGCCTACGACGCGGGCGGGGACGTCGTGGGGTGGGCGGGGGTGGCGCCCCGCTCGCAGCTGTACACCTTCGAACACAGCACGAAGATCCCGCACGTGGACGACGTCCAGGCATGGTCGTTGTGGTGCCTGAAGGTGCGGGCCGGGCACCGGGGCCAAGGCGTCGCCCGGGCCCTGATCGCCGGGGCGGTCGACTACGCGATCGCGCAGG
This sequence comes from Spongisporangium articulatum, assembly GCF_044465595.1. Classification (NCBI taxonomy): domain Bacteria; kingdom Bacillati; phylum Actinomycetota; class Actinomycetes; order Kineosporiales; family Kineosporiaceae; genus Spongisporangium; species Spongisporangium articulatum. The sequence goes on from NZ_JBITLV010000007.1 coordinate 147,940, forward strand.
GCGCCCCGGTGGTGGAGAGCTACCCGGTGGACAACCGGGGCGCGAAGGTGGACACCACGATGGCCTTCGTCGGAACGCGAGCCATGTTCGAGGCCGCGGGTTTTCGCGTGGTGGCCGACACGTCGTCGACGCTGGCCGGCCACCCGCGCGTCGTCATGCGCAGCGCTTAGGGGATGCCCTGGCGCTCAGTCCTCGCAGTCGGAGGTGAGGCCGCCCAGCATCCGGCGGGCGGCGTCCCGCAGGTGCTTCTGCTGGGCCCGCGTCAGCGGGTCGAAGACGAGCCGGCGCACCTCGGCCACGTGCCCGGGGGCGGTGGCGACGACCTTGTCCCACCCGTCGTCCGTGAGGACGGCGAGCGTCACCCGGCCGTTGTCGGGGTCGGGGGTGCGGCGCACCCAGCCGCGCCGCTCCAGGCGCTTCACCACGTGCGAGAGGCGGGACAGGGAGCCGTTGGTGATCAGGGCCAGCTCGCTCATCCTCCGGGTGCGGCCGGGCGTCTCGGAGAGCATGGCCAGCACGAGGTACTCGAAGTGGTTGAGCCCCGCGTCGCGCTGGAGCTGGGCGTCGAGGGCGGCCGGGAGCAGGGTCATGAGACCGGCGAACGGCATCCAGGTGGCCTGCTCGTCGACATCGAGCCAGCGCGGTTCCATCCCCCCAGCATAGTTGACGCTTCACATGTCGACCTGCTTAGTTTGACTTGAAGCATCAACCTTCTACTGCTTGAGGAGCCCTGCATGAACGTGGTCCTGTGGGTCGTCGCGGCTGCCCTGGCCGTCGCCTTCGCCGGCGCCGGCCTGATGAAGATCGCCCAGCCCGCCGAGAAGCTGATCGCGGGCGGCATGGGCTACGTCGAGGACTTCGCGCCGCCGGTGATCAAGCTGATCGGGGTGCTCGAGGTGCTGGCGGCGATCGGGCTGGTCGGGCCCCCGCTGCTGGGCTTCGCCGAGATCCTGACGCCGCTGGCCGCCACCGGGCTGGTGCTACTGATGATCGGGGCGATCATCACGCACGCCCGCCGGGGCGAGACGCCGATGATCGTGGTCAACGTCGTCCTGCTGGCCCTGGCCGCGTTCGTGGCGTGGGGCCGGTTCGGGCCGCACTCGTTCACCTGAGCCTCGGCCCCTGAACCTCGGCGCCCCGGGCGGGCCGCCGGTCGGAGCGATCACCCGGCTGGTGTAGCCTTGCCGAGTTGTTTCGGGCTGTAGCGCAGTTTGGTAGCGCACCTGACTGGGGGTCAGGGGGTCGCAGGTTCAAATCCTGTCAGCCCGACTCTGTGATGTCGCAAGACATCCGAAACAGGCCGAACCTACGGGTTCGGCCTGTTTCGCTTCGTGGGTTCTCCAGGATGCGGTGGCGCTTGCGCGGGTGGATGTTCGCCTGGCGCACGAGGGCAGAGCGATCCGCTGCCTGTTCTACCTCGACCTCGACGGCTTCAAGGAGATCAACGACACCTACGGGCACGACCAGGGGGACGACGTCCTGCGGACCGCCGCCCGGCGGCTGCGGCGCGCCGTGGGCGCCGATGACCTGCTCTGCCGGATCGGTGGGGACGAGTTCGTCGCCGTGCTGACGATCGACACCGCCGAGCCCGGCGAACTCGAGCACGCCTCGGACCGCCTCCGGGAAGCGGTGTGCGCGCCCGTGCCCAGGCGCGGGTCGGGCGGTGAGAGCGTCGCGGTCGGGGTGAGCATCGGACGCGCCCTCATCGTGCCCGGGTCCTCCGTGGACGTCGCCATGAAGGCGGCCGACCGCCAGATGTACGAGGCCAAGCAGGCCACCCGGGGGGCCCGGAAGAGCGCGCCGCCGGTCCCCGCTGCGAGCTACCACGCGTGATCACAAAGCCGAGAACGTCCGGAGGGCCGCCCTGACCAGGCACCCGAAAGGCCCAATCGCCTACCCGGCGTGACGTCCGGAGTGACCCTGTTCGGCCGATCAAGCGACCCCCTTCGGCTGACGAAGAACGACCAGTGCGGGCAGGTCTGAGCAGACGGCTGCCGATCCCGGTGAGGCTCCTCATCACGATCGGCGTACCGCTGCTCGCCCTGGTCGGCGTCCTCGGTACTCAGATCAAGGACGCCCGGGACACCGGGGACCGGGCCTCCCAGTCACTGGTCCGGGCCCAACTGCTGCGGACGGTCGCCGTCCTGCAGGGCACGGTGGTGGCTCCGGAGATGATCGCGCACGGACTGAAGCCGAGACCGGGCATGCCGCTGATCACCCAGCTGGCCCTGAACTCCACGTACAACCTGATCAACAAGCGGGCCAACGACGCCGCCACCGCCCTCGAGAAGCTGATGATCAGGCAGGGTTCGGCGGTTCCCACGGACGCCCGGCAGGCGTTCGAGGAGGAGATCCACGCGCTCCGGGTGGTCACGTCCGGAAACACCGGTGCCGCGGCGATCAAGCGTCTGAAGGTCGCCCGCACGGCGGCCGACGACGCCCTGACCGAGCTCTTCCTCCAGTTCACCGACTTCACCTGGGCCCTCTACCAGGGCGTCATCGAGATCTACCGCACGCGCTACTACGAGGTCAGCGCCCTGCTACCCATGCTGGCCGGGTACCACTTCGTGTCAGCCTCGGAGCTCTCGGTCCTGTCGGGGGCTCGCGAGCAGGCCGTCATCCGGTCGAGCTTCGGCACCGACGAGAGCACTCGGCAGAAGATCCAAGCCATCATCGACGGAGAGAACTTCAAGAAGTACGTGGCCTCCGTGGCACTGGCCGTGAAGATCGCCGAGGGACGGCACGCCCCCCTCGACGGCAGCCAGGTGGCCAAGGCCGGGCTCGGCGCCCTGGCGGTCTCCGACGAGGAGGACGTCAACGTCAAACTCGTGCAGGACCAGGCCTCGGAATCCATCCGCAGGACAGCCGAGGAGGCCCACCACCGGGAACGGGTCGCCCTGTGGATCGCCGGGGCCACTCTGCTCCTGACGTTCCTGCTGGCGATGGCCGCCCTGCGCTCGATCCTGTCGCCGCTGCGGCAACTCAACCGCCGCGCGGGCGAGCTGACCCGCGGGCGCCTGGACGGCCCACCGGTCCCGGTGGTCGGCCGCGACGAGCTGACCCAGCTGGCCGCCGCCCTCGAGGGCAGCGCCGCGACCCTGCTGCACGTGAACGCCCAGGCCCAGGCGATCGCCGACGGCCGGATGGACGACCCCGCCCTCGACTCCGCCGCGCCGGGCCCGTTCGGCGAGGTCCTCCACGCCAACGTCATCGCTGTGCAGGCGCAGGCGGCCCGACTGCAGCACGACGCCGACCACGACCCGCTCACCGGCCTGCTCAACCGGTCCGGCCTGGACCGGGCCGTCGCCGCGGCGCCCCCGGAGGCCGTGGTCGCGGGGCGGGCCACCCGCTGGCTGCTCTACATGGACCTCGACGGGTTCAAGGAGATCAACGACACCTACGGCCACGACCAGGGTGACGACGTCCTCCGCGCGGCCGCCCAGCGACTGGTTCGTGCGGTGCGTCCCGACGACCTGCTCTGCCGGCTCGGCGGCGACGAGTTCGTGGCCGTGCTCACCGTCGACACCGAGGAACCGGCCGAGCTCGAGTACGCGGTGGCGCGGGTCTCCCAGGCCGTCTGCACCCCGGTGCCCAAACGCCGTTCGGACGGCGGGACCGTGGCCGTCGGGGTCAGCATCGGACGGGCCCAGATCCCGGCGAACGGCGACATCGATTCGGCGATGGCCGTCGCTGACAAGCACATGTACGAGGTGAAACGGGCCGGTAAGGAGGCCCGCCGGGCGGCCGGCCTACCCGTGGGCCGCCAGGCCGTGGTGGATGACGTCCCACGACTCATCCACAATGAGTAATCACATGCTCACTTTAAGCAGTTAGACTGCCGGGGTGTCGAGCGCAGCGGCAGCCCCTGGCTCCGGGCGGGCCCGCGCGGCCGAGCAGGTCGATCGGGTGAACCGGTGGGCGCTGCGGCGCCTGCCCGACCTCAACCGGGAGATCCTGGCCGGCACCCGCCCCGGGTCCACCTTCCCCGCGGAGCTGGCGCACGCCGTCCTGCCCGATCTGCCCGATCCGCGCGAGTTGACCGTCGCCCGCTGCGAGCAGCTGGTCGTCAGCCTGGGCCTGGCCGGGGCCTCGGTGGCCCGGCACTACCAGGAGGCCGACGAGGCGCATCGGGCCACTCCGGCGGCAGCGTTCGACGGACTCGTGACGGCCGACGGGCGCAGTTTCCGCCAGTACTTCGGCGAGATCGCCGACCGCACCGGCACCGGGCACGCGCACCGCGACACCTTCTCCAGCCTGGTGCGCTGGAACCTGCCGCCCTGTGACGTCGAGGTCGCCGGGGCCACGCTCGTCAGCGTCCGCAGCCGGTTCGCCGACGGCCGGGCCCGCACGTACACCGGCGCCCCCGACGAGGTGCGCTTCCTGGGCCTACTCAAGGCGTCCGAGGCGGTCGAGCAGGCCGCCAACACGCTGCTGAACCCGATCTCCGACGGCACCCTCCACCCCGACGACCCGTACGCCGCCAACAGCGTGGCGCGGGCCGTCGTCCTGATCGACCTGCTGCGCAGCATCAACCAGGACTTCATCGCCCGCCCTCCCGAGGACGGGCTGCGCACCGGGTTCTTCCTCGACGTGTTCCGGCAGTTCGCCGTGCACTGGGAGGTCGGCGACGTGCCGCCGAGCGGCGCCCAGGACGTGGAGTTCCTGATCCGCGACCTCCTGCTCGGCATCGACCTGGCCGAGTACCCGCGAATGCTGCGCGCCGTCTTCCCGAGCCTGCTGGCCGGTGAGCGGCTGGCCCTCTACGAGCTGTTCGAACGGCCCTCGTTACCGGAACTGGTGCTGGACCACCTCGACCTGGACGGCGGGCAGCAACTGGAGGCCGCGACTCCGGCCGAGCTGCGGGCCCTGGTCCACGAGCACCCCGTGCTGGCCGCGCTCTACCTGCTGCTGAACGCGCACGCGCGGATCGCCGGGGTGCACCTGCGGATGTCGAAACGGTTCCTCTTCGACCCGCAGCGCGATCGGGACCAGTCCGGCTACGGCGACCCCGGCGTGGTGTCGAACCGGGTCGGGACGACGGGGATGGACGAGCAGCGCCTGGAACTGCTCACCCACGCCCGCCACCACCACCCGCTGCGGGCGCTGAGAGCCGTTCCGGCCCGGGAACTCGAGGAGATCGCCGGGCTGCCCCGGCTGCGCGACCAGCACGTCGAGGTCCGGTTCCGCGGGACCACGCTCTCCCCCGAGGAACTCGGCCTGCCCGCGCCCGGCCTGCCCCAGCTGCGGCCGCCGGCCCACCTGCACGAACACGCCACGGGGAGGCACTGAGATGGGTGACGCCCGCCTCGACCCGAGGGTCCGGCACGGCCTGCCCGACGCCCGGATGGGCCCGGAGCAGCTGCTGGCCCTTCTCGACCACACCTCCGCGGTCGTCTACGTGCGCGACCTGGAGGGCCGTTACGTCCTCGTGAATCGCGAGTACGAAAGGCTTTTCGGGGTACGTCGCGAGGAACTGCTCGGCCTCACCGACCACGATCTGTTCCCGCGGCAGGTGGCCGACGCGTTCCGGGAGAACGACCTGCAGGCGATCCTGGGCGGGCGGCCGGTGACGATGGAGGAGGTCGCCCCGGGTGAGGACGGCAGCCTGCACACCTACGTCACGGTGAAGTTCCCGCTGCTGGACGCCGCCGGTAAGGCGTACATGATCTGCGGCATCTCGACCGACATCACCGACCGCAAGCGTGCCGAGGACGAGGTCCGGCTGCTCAACGCCGAACTGGAGCAGAGGGTCGAGGAGCGCACCGCCGAGCTGGCCGCCAGCACCCAGGAACTCGACGCCTTCGCCTACTCCGTGTCCCACGACCTGCGGGCCCCGCTGCGGGCCCTGCACGGGTACAGCCAGGTGCTGCTGGAGGACTACGCCGGCGACCTGGACGAGACCGCCACCGGCTACCTCGAACGGCTCCAGGCCAACGCCACGAAGATGGACACCCTGATCGAGTCCCTGCTGCGGCTGTCCCGGACCACCCGGGCCGAACTGCACCGCCAGCCGGTCGATCTGGCCGAGCTGGCCACCTCGATCGTGGCCGACCTGCGGGCCGCGGAGCCCGGCCGCGAAGTCTCGCTCGTCGTCGACGGGCCGCTCAGCGCGACGGGCGACGTGCACCTGCTGCGCGCGGCGCTGCACAACCTGCTCGCCAACGCCTGGAAGTTCACGGCCCGCAGCGATTCCGCGCAGATCAAGGTGGGCTGGGTGGCCCAGACCGGCCGGCCCGCGAGCCTGGCCGGACCGCCCGGGCCGGCGTTCGTCGTCGCGGACAACGGCGCGGGGTTCGACCCGCGGTTCGCCGCCAAGCTTTTCCAGCCGTTCCAGCGGTTGCACCACCAGGAGGACTTCGACGGCAGCGGCATCGGGCTGGCCATCGTCAAACGGATCATCCGGCGGCACGGGGGCGACATCTGGGCCGAGTCCGCCCCCGGCGAGGGCGCGACGTTCTACTTCACCCTCCCGAGAGGTGCGTGATGCCCGACCGGTTCCCGCGGCCCGAGGTGATCCTCCTCGTCGAGGACAACCCGGACGACGTCGCCCTCACCGTGCGCGCCTTCCGCAAGAACAACTTCGTCAACGAGATCGTCGTGGCCCGCGACGGCGCCGAGGCCCGCGACCTGCTGCTGCCCACCGACGGCCGCGAAGCGCTGCGGCCGCTGATCGCCCTGGTCGACCTCAACATGCCGCGGGTCGGTGGGCTGGAACTGATCCGCAGCCTGCGGGCCGATCCGCGCACCGAACTGCTGCCGGTGATCGTGCTGACCACGTCCAGCGAGGAACGCGACATCGCCGAGAGCTACCGGCTCGGGGCGAACAGCTTCGTCCGCAAGCCGGTCACGTTCGGCGAGTTCCTCACCGCCGCCAACGTTCTCGGGATGTACTGGCTGATGGTCAACGAGCCACCGGGGGCGGCGGTAGAAGTCGATCGGCCAGAGCCTGCAGATCGGGCGTCACGTACGTGAAGCGCTCGGCCAGACGGTCCAGGTCGTCGGCCGGCAACCCCACCCGGTCCACGAAGGCCGTCCGCATCCCGAAGGTCGCCGCCGCCTCGACGTCGTACTCGTGGGCGGCCACGAACAACACCTCCGCCGGGTCCAGTTCCAGCCGTTCGAGCAGGAACCGGTAGGTGCGCGGGTCGGGCTTGTTGGCCCCGACGAGCTCGCACGACAGCATCATGTGCCAGCGAAGCCCCGACGCGAACGACATGTCGGTCGCCTGCGCCAGGCCCGCCGTGGTCAGGGTCACGAGCCGGTAGTGGCGGAACAACCGCTCGAAGGCGGGCGGCGAGTCCGGGAACGGGGCGAGCCGGTGACCGAAGCGACCGGCCGCCCGCACGTCCTCCTCGGCCGGTTCGAGCGCCAGGTCGGCGAGGGCCGTCCGCAGGGCGGCCAGGTCGGTCGCGGCGCCCGGCGTGTACGCCGCCTCCCCGGCGGCCATCGCCCGGGCGCGGGCGCTGCGCGCCCGGTTCCAGCTCGTGAACAACTCCTCGACCCGGCCGGGGGCGAGCGCGGTGCAGGCGGCCCGCATTCCGGCGTCCTCGTCGAGAACCGTGCCGAGGACGTCGAAGGCGAGCGTCGTGATGCTCATGAAGGCCAGGCTACGGGCCGGTCACCGCGGCACGTAGGCGAACGTGTCCGGGTCGGGACCGGTGCGCTCGTCCTTGTTCAGCGCGCTGATCGACGTCACGTCGGCGTCGGTCAGTTCGAAGTCGAAGATCTCGAAGTTCTCCCGGATGCGTTCGGGCGTGACCGATTTCGGGAACACGATGTTGCCGAGCTGCACGTGCCAGCGCAGCACCACCTGCGCGGGGCTCTTCCCGACCCGCTCGGCGATCGCGGTGATCGTCGGGTCCTCGAGAACCCCGCCCTGGGCGATCGGCGACCACGCCTCGATCGCGATGTCGTGGTCGGCACCGTAGGCGCGCAGCTGCGGCTGGGTCAGGTACGGGTGCAGCTCGATCTGGTTCACCACCGGTTTCACGGTCGTCTCGGCCAGCAGCCGGTTCAGGTGGTGGACCTGGAAGTTCGACACGCCGATGGCCCGGACCTTGCCGTCCCGGTAGCCCTGCTCGAGCGCCTTCCACGCCTCGGTGAAGTCGCGGACCGTCGCCAGCGGCCAGTGGATCAGGAACAGGTCCAGCCGCTCCACCCCGAGCGCGTCGAGCGTCCCGTCGAGGGCGCGCGCCGCGTCGTCGTAGGTCTGGAAGCCGTTGTTCAGCTTGCTGGTGACGAACACCTCCGCCGGGTCGAGGCCGGACTTCCGGATCGCCTCGCCGACCTCGCGCTCGTTGCCGTACATCTCGGCCGTGTCGATGTGCCGGTAGCCGGTCTCCAGGGCGGTCGTGACCGCCTGGACCGTGTCCTGCGGCTTGATCTGGAACACGCCGAACCCCAGCTGCGGGATCTCGACGCCGTTGTTCAGGGTGATGGTCGCAACGCTCATACCTACACCCTGCCGAGGACCGCCCGGTAGCGCACATGCAGATCATATCCCCGCAGATGCGGCGTACTAGACCTCACTGATCCGTATCTGCGGCTACAATCGCGAGTCATGCCCAGCTTCCGCGTCCGCCAGGCCGCCACGCTGCTCGGGGTCAGCGACGACACCGTGCGCCGGTGGCTCGACTCCGGGCGGCTGCGGTCGTCCACCGACGAGGCCGGACGACGAGTGGTCGACGGGGCGGACCTGGCCGCCTTCGCGACCGACCTGGCCGCCGCCTCCCCCCAACCCGACGAGGCGCCCCGCCCCAGCTCGGCCCGCAACCGGTTCACCGGCCTCGTCACCCGCGTCGTGCGCGACACGGTCATGGCCCAGGTCGAGATCCAGGCCGGGCCGTTCCGCGTCGTGTCCCTGATGAGCCGGGAGGCGGCCGACGAGCTCGGCCTCGAACCCGGCGTCCTGGCCGCCGCCAGCGTGAAGTCCACCAACGTCGTCGTCGAACTACCCGAACCCTGAGGGGAATCATGCGTCGAATCCTGAGCGCCTCCGTGGCCGTCGCCGCCCTGACGCTCACCGCCTGCGGCGGGAGCTCGAGCGGCGGTTCCCCGGCCGACAACCCGTCCGGCCCGCTGTCCGGAACCATCACCGTCTTCGCGGCCGCCTCGCTGACCGAGTCGTTCACCGCGCTGGGCCGGCAGTTCGAGAGCGGGCACCCGGGCACGACGGTGAGGTTCAACTTCGGCCCGAGTTCCGGTCTGGCCACGCAGATCGTGAACGGCGCCCCGGCCGACGTGTTCGCCTCCGCGTCGCCGAAGAACATGACGCAGGTGAGCGATGCGCAGGCCGCCGGCCGGTCGGTCGTGTTCGCGACCAACACGATGGAGATCGCCGTCCCCCAGGGCAACCCCGCGAAGATCGACTCCGTCGACGACCTGGCCCGCAAGGGTGTGAAGGTCGTCCTGTGCGCCGCGACCGTGCCCTGCGGCGCGACCGCCCGACAGGTCCTGGCCAACGCGAAGATCACGGTCAAGGCGGTCTCCGACGAGGTCGACGTGAAGTCCACGCTGCAGAAGGTCGGCCTCGGCGAGGCCGACGCGGGCGTCGTCTACGTGACCGACGTGAGATCGGCCGGCGACGAGATCGAGGGCGTGCTCATCCCCGACGCCGTCAACGCCTCGACGGACTACCCGATCGCCACGCTCACCGGGTCCCGGAACAGCGCCCTGGCGCAGGCTTTCGTCGACTACGTGACGTCGCCGGCCGGGCGGGCGGAGCTGTCCGAGGCCGGCTTCACCACCCGATGACCCGCGACCGGCGGGCGAGGACGGCGGGTGGCCGGGTTCCCTGGCCGCTCGCCGTCCCGGCGCTGGTCGCCGTCCTGTTCCTGCTCGTCCCGGTGCTCGGCCTGCTCCAGCGCACGCCGTGGCGCGGGCTGCCCCATCTGCTCGCGGAACCGCCGGTGCGCGAGGCCCTCCGGTTGTCCCTGATCTGCGCGTCGCTCGCGACGCTCGTGTCGTTGCTGATCGGCGTGCCGCTGGCCTACGTGCTGGCGACGGCGCGCTGGCGCGGGGTGGCCCTGCTGCGGGCCCTGGTCACGTTGCCTCTGGTCCTGCCCCCGGTCGTCGGCGGGGTGGCGCTGCTCCTGGCCCTCGGTCGGCGCGGGCTCGTCGGGCAGTACCTGGATTCGTGGTTCGGGCTCACCCTGCCGTTCACCACCGCGGGCGTCGTGGTGGCCGAAACCTTCGTCGCCATGCCGTTTCTCGTGGTGACCGTCGAGGGGGCGCTGCGCTCGGCGGACGCCGGGCTGGTGGAGGCCGCGGCCACGCTCGGCTCACGGCCGTTCGCGACGTTCCGCCGGGTGACGTTACCGTTGATCGCCCCCAGCCTGGTCGCGGGCAGCGTGCTCGCCTGGGCCCGCGCGCTCGGCGAGTTCGGCGCCACCATCACCTTCGCGGGCAACTTCCCGGGCAGCACGCAGACCATGCCGCTGGCGGTGTACCTGGCGTTGGAGAACGACACCGACGCGGCCATCGCCCTCAGCCTCGTGCTCCTCACGCTGTCGGTGGCCGTGCTCCTGCTGCTGCGCGACCGTTGGCTGCGCCCGCTGGGTGCGGCGTGAACGCGCTCGCGGCGCGGGTCGTCGTCCGGCGCGGAACCTTCGAGCTGTCGGTCGACGTCGACGTGGCCGACGGTGAGACGCTCGTGGTGCTCGGGCCCAACGGCGCCGGGAAGACCACCCTGCTGCGCGCGCTGGCCGGGCTGCAGGCCCTGGACGAGGGCCGGCTGGCCGTGGGCGGTGAGGTGTGGGACGACGTCGGCGCGGGCGTGTTCGTCCCGCCCACCGACCGCACGACGGGGGTCGTGTTCCAGGACTACCGGCTCTTCCCGCACCTGACGGTCCGCGACAACGTGGCCTTCGCGGCGCGCGCCCACGGCGCCGGGCGGGCCGAGAGCCGGGCGGCGGCCGAGCCGTGGCTCGAGGCGACCGGGACGGCGGACCTCGCCGGGCGTCGTCCCCACCGGTTGTCGGGCGGGCAGGCGCAGCGGGTCGCACTGGCCCGGGCGCTGTCCGCCCGACCGCGGATGCTGCTGCTCGACGAACCGCTCGCCGCCCTCGACGCGCGCACCCGCCTGGACGTGCGTGACCTGTTGCGCCGCACGCTGCGCTCGTTCGCAGGCCCCGCGGTGGTCGTGACGCACGACCCGCTCGACGCACTGGTGCTGGCCGACCGGCTGCTGGTGCTCGAGGGCGGGCGCGTCGTGCAGTCCGGACCACCGCAGGACGTGGCCCGGCGCCCGGCCACCGACTACGTGGCCCGGCTGGTCGGGCTGAACCTGTACCGGGGCCGGCTGGTCGGCCGGGACACCATCGCACTCGATTCCGGCACAACGCTTTTCGCGTCCACCCCGGAGCCGGTCGGCACGCATGTTCTGGCGGTGCTCGCCCCGACGGCGATCTCGGTCCACTCCGCGCGGCCGGAGGGGTCACCGCGCAACGTGTGGCCCGGGACGGTGACGGGCATGGAACTGCTCACCGACCGGGTCCGCCTGACCGTCGACGCCGCCCCACCCGCCCTGGTCGACGTCACCCCCGCGGCAGTGGCCGAGCTGGGCCTGCACGAAGGATCCGCGGTGTGGCTGTCGGCGAAGGCCACCGAGATCACCGCCTACCCCGGCTGACCCGCCCGGTGATCATGCGCAAACGCAGCATCGATGCTCCAGACTGGCCGCGTGCTCGCCACCGTCTACGACGACCCGTTCGCGTTCGCACCGTTGGCCCGTGACGTACTCCGGCGGCACCCGGTCGCCTGCAACGTGCCGGCCAGCTTCCTCGACGAGATCCTGAACGACCGCCGTCGCCCTGCGGACGGTGAACGCTGGGTGCTCGTGCTCGACGGCCGCGAGCCGGTGGCGGTCGGGATGTGGACGCCCCCGTGGAACCTGTTCCTCTCCCCCACGATGGCCGAGGTCGACGCCGTCGCCCGAGCCCTGGCCGCGGCCCTCGCCGCGCTGCCACTGCCGGGGCTGACCGGCGACGAACCCTTGGCGTTGGCGTTCCTCGAGGCCTGGACGGAGACGACCGGACAACCGACGGAAGTGACTCTGCGGGAACGGTTGTACGAGATCACCGAACCCGTTCCACCGGGCCGGGTCCCGCAGGCGGTAGGCGCCATGCGCCGGGCCGGCGAGCCGGATCTCGACCTGCTCGTGGCCTGGCTGGCCGCGTTCCATGCCGAGGCGATGCCCGACGAACCGTGGGACGACGGCGAGGCCCTCACCCGCACGCGGCTGCTGACCCGGCGACTGTTCCTCTGGGAGGACGGCGCCTCGGCGCGCTGCCTGCTCGGGCTGACCCATCCCGCCGTCGGCGTCTGCCGCGTCGGCCCGGTCTACACGCCGCCCGAGCACCGCGGTCGGGGCTACGCGGGTGCCCTCGTGTCGGCCGCCACGAACCTCGCCCTGCGCGACGCCGCCACGGTGGCGCTCTACGCCGACCTGGCCAACCCGACCTCCGGCCCGCTGTACGAGCGGATCGGGTACCGCCCGATCGGTGACGCGATCATGGCCCGGTTCGGCTGACCAGCCACCCGCTCAGCTCATCCTCCCGTGAACCACCGATCTGGGCCTCCGACGGCCGCCGAATTGGTGGATACCGGGAGTATGAGCCGGCCGTCAGCGCTTGCGCTTCTCCCGGGCCCGGACCGAGACCTGGATCGGGGTGCCCTCGAAGCCGAACTCCTCGCGCAGGCGGCGCTCGATGTAGCGGCGGTACCCGGCCTCGAAGAAGCCGCTGGTGAACAGCACGAACCGCGGCGGGCGGGTGCCGGCCTGGGTGCCGAACAGGATGCGGGGCTGCTTGCCGCCGCGCACGGGGTGCGGGTGACTCTGCATGATCTGCGCCAGCAACTGGTTCAGCCGGGCGGTCGGGACGCGGGTCTCCCACGACGCGAGCGACGTGTCGAGCGCGTTGACGAGACGGTTGGTGTGCCAGCCGGTCTTGGCCGAGATGTTGATCCGCGGCGCCCACGTGACCTGGTTGAGGTCGAGTTCGAACTCGCGCTCCAGGTAGCGGCGGCGCTCGTCGTCCATCAGGTCCCACTTGTTGTAGGCGAGGACCAGGGCGCGCCCGGCGTCCACGACCATCTGGATCACCCGGGTGTCCTGCTCGGACAACGGCTCGCTCGAGTCGAGCAGGACGACGGCCACCTCCGCCTTCTCGAGCGCGGCCTGCGTGCGCAGCGAGGCGTAGAAGTCGGCGCCCTGCGTCTGGTGCACGCGCCGGCGCAGACCCGCGGTGTCGACGAAACGCCACGGCCGACCGTTGATCTCGACGACCTCGTCGACCGGGTCCCGGGTGGTGCCGGCGACCGCGTCGACGACGACCCGCTCCTTGCCGACCAGGCTGTTCAGCAGGCTGGACTTGCCGACGTTCGGGCGCCCCAGCAGCGCGACCCGGCGCAGGCCGTCGTTGTAGACCTCCCCGACGGCGGATTCCTTGGGCAGCGCGGCGAGCACGGCGTCGAGCAGGTCACCCGAGCCGCGGCCGTGCAGCGCCGACACCGGGTACGGCTCCCCCAGTCCCAACCCCCAGAGGCTCGCGGCCTCGAGTTCGCCGCGCTCGTCGTCCACCTTGTTCGCGGCCAGCACGACGGGTTTCTTGCTGCGGCGCAACAACTTCACGACCGCCTCGTCGGTGGCGGTGGCCCCGACGGTGGCGTCCACGACGAAGAGGACCGCGTCGGCCAGTTCGATCGCGATCTCCGACTGCTCGGCGACGCGCGCGGCGAGCCCGCGCACGTCCGTCTCCCAGCCGCCGGTGTCGACGACCGCGAACTCGCGCCCCGACCACTCGGTGCGGTACGTGACGCGGTCGCGGGTGACGCCGGGCACGTCCTGGACGACGGCCTCGCGGCGGCCCAGCACGCGGTTGACCAGCGTCGACTTGCCCACGTTGGGACGGCCCACGACGGCCAGCACGGGCAGCGGGGCTTCGGCCCCCTCGGCGTCGAGGTCGGTCTCCCCCTCGATGAGGGCGTAGTCCTCGTCGGTCAGGTCGTAGTCGTCGAGCCCACCGCGCAGCGCCGAGCTGATGTCGGGGGCATCGACTTCCAGGACCTCATCAGGTCCGTCACTCATCGCGAGACCGGATCTCCCTGCCGCGTACCCACCGTCGCGGCGATCGCCTGGAGCACGGCCTGCACGGTCTGCTCGAAGTCCAGCTCGGAGGAGTCGAGTTGCAGCACGCCGTCGGCGGCCACGTGGAAGCTCGACACCGTGGCGTCGTCGCGGTCGCGGCGCAACACCTGGTCGCGGGTCGCCTCGAGGTGGTGGGCCTCGGCGGCACCGTGCAGCTCGCGGGCGCGCCGGGCCAGCCGGGCCTCCTCGCTGGCGGTGAGCAGGATGCGGACGTCCGCGTCGGGCGCGACGACCGTGGTGATGTCGCGGCCCTCGGCCACGACGCCGGAGCGGACACCGTCGCGGGCTCCTTCGATCAGCTCGCGCTGGCGGCGCTTCAGCTCGGCCCTGACCTCGAGGTTGGTGGCCACGGCGCTGACCTGGCTGGAGATGCGGGTCTCGCGGATCGGCCCGGCCACGTCGGTGGAGCCGACGTGGACGCCGGGCGCCGCAGGGTCGGTGCCCATCCTCAGGTCGAGGTCGCGTACGGCCTGAGCGACGGCGGCCTGGTCGGCCAGGTCGACCCCGGCCTCCAACACGCTCCACGTCGCGGCCCGGTACATGGCCCCCGTGTCGAGGTACTCCAGACCCAGGCGGCGGGCGACCTCGCGGGAGACGCTGGACTTCCCCGAGCCGGACGGACCGTCGACGGCGATCACCAGGGGGCGCGGCAATTCGGAGATCTCCACGGGAGTCCAATCTACCAGCCGAAACAGACCCGCCCGGCCGGTCGGCGTGCCAGCCCAAAGCACAGACATCGATGCGGTCAGGGCCGGTTTCCTGTGCTTTGGGACGGCACGCCGACCTCCAGGCGGAGCCCGTCGGGTTCGACGGCCAGCCCATGCACCCGCACGCGATCCGGCAGCAGGGCCGCCACGTCCACGGCGGGCAACTCCATCCGACCGGTGAGCCGCTCGACCGCCGCCCCACCCAGCGACTGGCCCGCCAGGCCCACGGAAGCCACCTCGAATGACAGTGTCGTGCCGTCGACCTGCGGTTTCAGGAACACGGTGACGGGCCCGAACGGCGTGGGCCTCTCCAGCTCCAGGCCGCCCCGGGCTGCGCGCAGGGCCGGGACGGCGGCGCCGTCCCGCCCCGACCGACGGGCGACCCCCAGGCGCGCAAGGTCGTCCCAGGGCAGGAGCACCTCGACCTGCGGACTCGACCGGCCCACCAGCGCTCGCAGGGCCGTGGGGATGGACACGTGCGCCTCCACCCCCGGGCCGAGGCGAGTGCTGAGCGCCGTCTCGATGCGGTGCTCGGCCCGCCCGGCCGCGACCGCCCCGACGACCAGCACCGCACCGAGGGCCAGCCCCACGGTCAGAGCGGTGACGAGCACCAGACGTCGGCGACGGGTAGGCAGGAACCGGCGGAGGATCATGGAACGAGCCTGGGGCGCCGCCCTGCGGATCCCCGGGTTCCCGCCCCCGCCGGCGCTGCCCGGGCCGCCGAGAGGATCGTCGGCGAACCGTCAGCGGACCGTCAGGTTCAGGGCCGGCCGGTGCGGCAGACTGGCCGGATGGCGGTGGAGACGGCCCCACGCGTGCTGGTGCTGGAGGACGAGCCGGCCATCCGGGAGATCGTCGTACGGGCCCTGACCTTCGCCGGCTACGACGTGACCGCCGTGGGCACCACCGCGCAGGCCCGGGAGGCCCTGACCCGTGCCCCGGCCCCCGACCTCCTGCTGTTGGACGTGATGTTGCCCGAGGGCTCGGGCTTCGAGGTAGGGGCCCACGCCCGGGCCCATCACCCGGGCGTGGCCGTCGTGTTCCTTACCGCGAAGGACTCCGTGGACGACCGGTTGACCGGGTTCGCCCTGGGCGGCGACGACTACCTGACCAAGCCGTTCCACATCGCCGAACTCGTGGCCCGCGTGGGCGCCGTGCTGCGCCGCGCCCAACCCCCGGCCACCGAGCCGCAGCTGCAGGTCGCCGACCTCGTGATCCGCGAGCACGCCCACGAGGTGACCCGCGCGGGCGCCCGGATCGACCTGTCCCCCACCGAATACCGGCTGCTTGAGCACCTGGTGCGCAACGCCGGTCGGGTGCTGTCCAAACAGCAACTGCTGGAGGCGATCTGGCAGTACGACTTCGGCGGCGACGCCGGGGTGGTGGAGAAGTTCGTCAGCCAGCTGCGACGCAAGGTCGACACCGGTCACGATCCGTTGCTGCACACCGTCCGCGGGTTCGGCTATGTCGTGCGCCCACCCGAATCCTGAGCCGACCGTGGAGCGTCTGTGAACCGGGTGCGCACCTGGGCGGGCACCCTGCGCGGCCGCCTGCTGCTGGGCACCCTCGCCCTGCTCACCGTCGGGCTGCTGAGCGCGGACCTGACCGCCTACCTCGTCCTGAGGTCGCACCTGGACGAGCGGCACGACCGGCTCCTGAGCGCGGCGGCGGCCCAGCTGGACCGGTGGCAGGCGAAGCAGCTGCGGGTCACCCCCGCCGACGGCACGCACCACGTGACCCTGACCTCCCTGCCGGCGCTGACCCCGGTGGGTGCCCTCGTGGTGCTGCGCGCCCCCGACGGGACCGTGCGCCTGAGCACCGCGCCCGTGACGCCCGCAGCGGACGGGAGCGTGCCCGGCTACGTGGTACGGGAATGGCGGCCCGACGTCCCCCTCGCGCTCGACCTGCCCGACGGGCGCAGCGAACCCGTCGGCAGTGTCCTCGTCGGAGTCGCGGTGGACGGCGACCGGGAGACGCTGGCCACGCTGCTGCGGGTCGAGCTGCTCGGGGCGATCCTGATCGTCGCCGTCGCCGCCCTGGGCGGCCGGCTCCTGGTGCGTCGGGGCCTGAGCCCGCTGCGCCGGATGGCCGAGACGGCGGCCCGGATCGAACAGGGCAGCCGGGAGCCGATCGTCGGTGGTCCGACCGGCACCGAGACGCACGACCTGGCCGTGGCCCTCGACCGGGCGCTGGCCGCCCGGGCCCGCAGTGAGGCCGCCGCCCGCGACTTCCTCGCGGATGCCTCGCACGAGCTGCGCACGCCCGTGGCCGCGGTCCGCGGCTGGGCCGAGCTGTACGCGGCCGGAATGCTGCCCGACCCCGACGACCTGGACGCGGCGCTGCGCTCCATCGGTTCGGAGGGCGAGCGGATGGCGGCCCTGGTCGAGCAGATGCTCGCGCTGGCCCGGCTCGACGCGGTCGCGAGGGCCGCGGTGGACGAGCCGGTCGACGTCGCCGAAGTGGTCACCCAGGCCTGCCTTCAGGTCCGACCGCTCCTGGGCGAGCGCCCGCAGCGGCTGACCTGCTCGCTGCTGGACTCACCTCTGGACTCACTGCTGGACGACGACGGGGGGCCCGATCGGGCGGCCCGCGGTCGGCGCTGGATCGTCCCCGGGGACGGCACGGCGATCCGGCGGGCCGTCGACAACCTGGTGCTGAACGCCCTCACGCACGCCGGCCCGGACGCCGAGGTGCGGGTCACGGTGCGGCCGGGGCCCGACGAGGTGGTCGTGGACGTCGCGGACACCGGGCCGGGGTTGAGCGCGCAGGAGCGGGACCGGGCGTTCGACCGGTTCTGGCGGGGGTCCCCCGGGCGGGAGCGGTCGGCGGGTGGGTCCGGGTTGGGCCTGGCGATCGCGCGCGCCGTCGCCCGCGGCCACGGCGGTGACGTCTCCCTGTCCGGCGTCGAGCCGCACGGCCTGGTCGCCCGGCTGCGACTGCCCCGCAGCACACCGGCGGCGAGCGCTCAGCGGATCGTCAGCTCCGGCGCCGGCCAACCCTCCACCGGCCGCGCTGCACTGGACGACGTGCTCCCGACGACCCACACCCCGACGTCCGAGACCTCGACATCCTCCGCAGCGCCGCCTGCAGCACCCGACACGGGCCGGTGGGCGGGCCTCCCGGTTCGCAGGCCGTGGCTCACGCTCGCCGCCTGGCTGCTCCTGATCGTGACCGCGCTCCTCGGCGCCCGCCTGGCCAGCGGCACCTTCGAGACCGATCTCGGGCTGCCCGGTTCCCCGTCCGCCGAGGCCGCCGACGTGCTCGCCCAGCACGAACCGGACGCCGGGGAGGCCGGCGCGACCGTCGTCCTGTACGCCGCCGACGGACTGGAGGGGCGCCGGGCGCAGGTGGAGGCGTTCGCGCAGCGCCTGCGCGAAGTGCCCGGCGTGGTCGACGTCTCCGAACCCCTGGCCGCCGGAACCGTCGCCGACACGGGGCGCACGGCCTTCCTCACCCTGGACCTGACCGATCCTCCGCGGAGTCTGCCCAGCGCCGACCTGGACGCCCTGCGCGCCGCCGACGAGGCCGCCCCGAGCGGGCTGGAGGTGTCCTACGCCGGGCTGCTCGGCGAGACGGTGGACACGGGGGGCCGCCCCTCGCACCTGGCGGAGGCCATCGGCCTCGTCACCGCCCTCGTGGTGCTCCTGGTGATGTTCGGCTCCGTGGCGGGGGCGCTGCTGCCGCTGGTGTCGGCCGCCGTCGCCGTGGTGACCGGCCTGGCCCTGATCAGGATTCTGGCGAGCGGGCTGACGCTGGCCACGATCGCCCCGACGCTGGCGGCCATGATCGGGCTGGGGTGCGGCATCGACTACGCGCTGTTCGTGGTGACCCGGGCCCGGCAGGGCCAGCTGTCGGGGCGGGAACCGCAGGCGGCGGTCCGGTACGCGCTGCACTCCAGCGGGCACGCCGTGCTGGTGGCGGCGGGCACCGTGGGCATCGCGCTGCTGGGCCTGTACGCCTCGGGCGTGCAGTTCATCGGCCGTCTGGGCCTGGCCGCCACCGTGACGCTGGCCATCTCGGCCCTGGCCGCAGTCACGCTGACGCCCGCACTGCTGAGCCTGCTCGGTCCGCGGATCGACCGGTTGCGGGTACGCCGTCCGCGGGCCGAGGGCGGGGCGGACGGCGGGGTCTGGGCTCGGTACGCGGCCTGGGTGGCCCGCCACCCGCTGCCCGTGACGGGCGCCGCGCTCCTCCTCCTGGCGGTGCTCACCGTGCCGCTCTTCTCGCTGCGGTTGGGGCACGTCGACGACGGCTCCGCCCCCGCCGGCAGCACCCAACGGGTGGCCTACGACCGGATGGCCGAGGGGTTCGGGCCCGGGGTCAACGGCCGGTTCACGGCCCTCCTGCGGCTCGCGTCCGCACCCGACAGCCCGGCCGGGCAGGAGATCCTCGCGAACGCCCGGACGCAGCTCGCCAGTACGGCCGGGGTGGCGACACTGACCCCGTGGCAGATCAGCCCGGACGGCGCGATCGCGGTCACGACCGTCACCCCGACCACCGGCCCGCAGGACGCGGCCACCGGAGACCTGTACGACCGGTTGCGCGGCCCGACCGCGGACGCCATCCGGTCGTCGACCGGCGCGGATCTGCAGCTGACCGGGCAGACCGCGGCCCAGGTGGACTTCGCCGACCGGCTGACGGCCGGGTTGCCGGCGATCGTCGCCCTCGTCGTGGGGGCCGCGTTCCTGTTGCTCACGCTCACCTTCCGCAGCCCGGTGGTGGCCCTGAAAGCGGCGCTGATGAACGTGATCTCGATCGCGGCGTCCTACGGCGTCGTCGTCGCCGTCTTCCAATGGCACTGGGGAGCGGGGCTGTTCGGCCTCGACGCAGCCGTGCCGATCGAGTCGTACGTGCCGATGATGATGTTCGCCATCGTCTTCGGGCTCTCGATGGACTACGAGGTCTTCCTGCTCTCCCGGGTGCGGGAGGCCTGGCTCGGGGGCGCCTCGACGACGGACGCGGTGGCCTCCGGGCTGTCGGCGACCGCCCGGGTGATCGGCGCGGCCGCCCTCATCATGATCAGCGTGTTCGCCGGGTTCGCGCTCGACGACAACGTCGGCGTCAAGATGCTCGCCGTGGGCCTGGCCGTGAGCGTCGCGATCGATGCCACCGTGGTGCGGCTGCTCCTGGTGCCGGCCGCGATGGTGTTGCTGGGTGAGGCCAACTGGTGGCTACCCCGGTGGGCGCGCGGGTTCCTCGACCGCTACGACACGACCCGCCAGTCCCGCGCGGTCAACGCCTCCACCAAAGCGGGCCGGGCCGCCGGCAGCACCGACACCTCGGCGAGCCCGACGAGTTGACCGGCGGCGTGTTCGAGGGCGAACTCCTCGACGTTGATCCCCGCCTCGCCGATGTCGTCGAACAACCGCCGCAACTGCCCCGGACGGTCCGGCAGCAGCACGGTGACCTGCGCGTACCGGGTCGGCGAGCCGCCGTGCTTGCCCGGGATCCGGGCTCGGCCGTCGCGGCCCGACTCCACCACCCGGGCCACGGTGGCCTGGGCCCGGGACGCCGACTCGAGGGCGCCGATGACGTCGTCGAGGTCGGCCCGCAGGTCCTTCAGCGTCCGGACGACGGGCCCCGAGTTGGCGGCCAGGATCTGCGCCCACAGCGAGGGGTCGGAGTCCGCGATCCGCGTCGTGTCCCGCAAACCCTGCCCGGCCAGGGCGACCGCCTCGTCGGCGGCCTTCACCAACCGGGCCGACACCAGGGAGGCCGCGACCTGGGGGACGTGCGAGACGAGCGCCACGGCCTCGTCGTGCGCGGCGGCGTCCAGCTGCACGGGAGCCGCGCCGAGCGCGACGACGACCCGGCGCACCAGGGCCAGCCGCCCGTCGTCCGTGAGCGCCGACGGGCACAACACCCAGGGGCGGCCGAGGAACAGGTCGGCCTGCGCCGCGACCGGGCCGGACCGCTCGCGGCCGGCCATCGGGTGCCCGCCCACGTAGCGGGCGGCCCCCGCGGCCCCCGCGGCCCCCGCGACGGCCGCGGCGATGCCGGCCTTCACGCTGGCCACGTCGGTGACCGTCGCGTCCGGGTGGGTCTCGAGCTCGGTCAGGACGACGTCCGCCGTCACGTCGGGCGGGGCGGCCACGACCACCAGGTCGACCGCGATCCCTCCGGGGTCGGGTTCGCCGCCGCCCACGTCCTCGGCCAGGGCCAGCGCGGTCGGCGACGGATCGGCCAGCAACACCCGGACGCCGTGCTGGCGCAGGCCGAGCGCGATGCTCGTGCCGAGCAGTCCGGTGCCGACCACCCGGGCGGTGGCCAGCCCCGCGATCCGCTCGCCCATCAGTCCTCGAAGGTCGGCACGTCGGCCCGCAGCAGCTCGGTGCCGCGCAGGTACACGTTCTGGACGTCGGCGCGCGCGAGTTCCGTCTCGACGTGCAGCATCAGCCGGACCACCCGGGGCATCGAGCCCTCGACGTACATCTCCTGCAGGCAGAACAGCGCCGGCTCCTCGAGACCGAGCTGGCGGGCGGCCACGGCCGGGGCCACCGACGACACGTCGCGGGTGGCACTGAAGACGATGCTGATCACGTCGTCGTGCTCGATCTTGTTGGCGGACAACACTTCCTGGAGCAGCTCGCGCGTGCGCCGCAGCACGTGCTCCTTGTCGTCGACGTCCACCTGGGTGGCGCCCCGGACGGCGCGGACCGCCATGCCTACAGCCCCGCCGCGTCGAAGAGCGAGCTGAGTTCGGCACCGTGCAGCGCACGGGTCCGGCCGGAGCGCAGGTCGCCCATCCGGACCGGCCCGATCTGGATGCGCGCCAGCTGCAGCACCGGGTAGCCGACCTCGGCCATCATCCGGCGGATCACCCGGTTGCGGCCCGAGTGCAGCACGATCTCCAGCAGCGCCTTGCCCGGCCGCGAGTCGACGAGCTTGAACGAGTCGACCTTGGCCAGCCCGTCGTCCAGCTGCACGCCCTCGCGCAGCCGCCTCCCGACGTCCCGGGCCACCGGCCCGGCCACCTCGACCAGGTACGTCTTGGGCACCTCGGAGCTCGGGTGAGCCAGCTTGTTGGCCAGCGTGCCGTCGTTGGTGAGGATGATCAGGCCCTCGGTGTCGGTGTCGAGCCGCCCGACGTGGAACAGCCGCTCCTCGCGGTTGGTCACGTAGTCGGCCAGGGTGGGCCGGTTCTTGCCGTCCGGGTCGGTCGGCGCCATCGTCGAGATGACGCCCGGCGGCTTGTTCAGCGCCAGGTAGACCAGGTTGTCGTCGAGCTGCAGGCGCACGCCGTCGACGTGCACGACCTGGCGCTTCGGGTCGACGCGCACGCCGAGCTCGGTGACGGTCTGCCCGTCGACCTGCACCCGGCCGGCTGCGATCAGGTCCTCACTGGCCCGGCGGGAGGCCAGTCCGGACTGGGCGATGAGCTTCTGCAGGCGCACGCCGTCCGGGTCGTGGACGTCGGCGCCCGTGTCCTGCGGCCCGTTCGCACGCTTGGGGGTGTCGGCGAAGCGGCGCGGGTCCTTCGCCGCGCTCTTCTTGCCGGGCCGGGCGGCGGGGTCGCGCGGGTAGCCGCCCCGGCTCGGGGTGGCCTTCCTGGGGGTTCTGGGGGTCCGTCCCTGGGGTGTCACTGCATGTCTCCGCTGAGGTCGTCGAGTGCGTCCATCTCCGGCAGGTACGGCGCCAGGGGCGGCAGCTCGTCGAGGCTGGTCAGGCCCAGCTTGTGCAGGAAGGTCTCGGTGGTGCCGTACAGGACGGCGCCGGTCGCCGGGTCCTGGCCGACCTCCTCGACCAGGCCGCGCGCGACCAGCGTGCGCATCACGCCGTCCACGTTCACGCCCCGCACGGCCGACACCCGGGCCCGGCTGACGGGCTGCCGGTAGGCGACGATCGCCAGCGTCTCCAGGCCGGCCTGGGTGAGCTTGGCGGTCTGCCCGTCGAGGACGAACCGGCCGATCACGTCGGCGTACTCGGCCCGGCTGTACATCCGCCAGCCGCCCGCGACCCGGCGCAGCTCGAAGCCGCGCCCGTCGCGCTCGTACTCGGCGACCAGCTCGGCCAGCAGCTCGGCGACCCGGGCCACGTCCGTGCCGAGCGCCGCGGCCAGGGACAGCTCGTCCACCGGCCGCTCGACGACGACCAGGATCGCCTCCAGCGCGCCGCGGGCGCCGCCGGGCAGGCTGTCGAGGTCGATCGGGGGCGCCTCCTCGACGTCGGGCGCCTCGGGAGCGGTCTCGGGCCCCTCGTCGAGCTCGGGAGCCTGGTCGAGATGCTCGTCGGTCGCGGTCACGCCCCCATCATGCCGCGCCGGGCCCGTGATCAAGGAATCCGGCGCGGAGCCCGCTACTCGTCGAACTCGTCCTCGACGTCGATCTCGCCGTCCTCGGCGCCCGTCCACCGCACGGTCAGCTCCCCCAACGGCGTGACCTGGTCGAACGCCACGGCTCCCTCCCGGAACAGCTCGAGCAGGGCGAGGAACCGGGCCACGACCACGACGGTCTCGTCGGCGTCGGCGACCAGCGACCGGAAGCTCGCCGTCCCGGCCCGGCGCATCCGGTCGACGACCAGGGCGGCCTGCTCGCGGACGCTGACCGCCGGCGCGTGCAGGTGCTCCAGCGCGACCACCGGTGGGGCTTTGGGGGCGCTGGCCGCAGCGGCGAGTTCGGCGAACTGGTGCGGCGACAGCCCGAGCACGAGCTCGGGCAGCAGCTTGGTGAACTGGGTCTCCAGCGGGACGGCGCGGGCCTGGCGCCGGGCCTCGGCCGCCACCCGCTCGGCGAAGGCCCCCGCGACCTCCTTGAACGCCCGGTACTGCAGCAGCCGGGCGAACAACAGGTCGCGGGCCTCCAGCAGGGCCAGGTCCTCGTCGTCCTCGACCTCGGCGGCGGGCAGCAGCCGGGCCGCCTTGAGGTCGAGCAGCGTGGCCGCGACCAGCAGGAACTCCGACACCTCGCCCAGGTCCCAGTCGGACTCCAGGGCCCGGATGTGGGCCACGAACTCGTCGGTGACCGCGGCGATCGCGATCTCGGTGACGTCGAGCTTGTGCTTGGCGATCAGCCCCAGCAGCAGGTCGAACGGGCCCTCGAAGTTGTCGAGGTGGACCTGGAAGGACGGTGCCGTGCGGTTGGTCAGGACGCCGCCGGGCACGACCTCGGGCTCGGCGCCCGCCGTCCGGGTGGTCCCGTCCGGACGCGTCAGCGAGACGTCGTCGCGGTGCACCTGCAGGTCCGACGGCGGCGCCTCGGTGGCCGGCGCCTCCGGCAGGCGGATCTCAGGCAGCGTCGCCTCGCGCGATCAGCTCACGGGCCAGCAGGCGGTAGGCGTAGGCCCCCGCGTGCGACCCGGCGTACGTGGTGATCGGCTCGGCGGCCACCGACGCGTCGGGGAACTTCACCGTCCGCCCGATCACGGTGTGGAAGACCCGGTCGCCGAAGGCCTCGACCACGCGGGCCACCACCTCGCGGCTGTGCAGCGTGCGCGGGTCGTACATGGTGGCCAGGATGCCGTCGACCTCCAGGCCCGGGTTCAGCCGGTCCTTCACCTTGTCGATCGTCTCGACGAGCAGGGCGACCCCGCGCAGCGCGAAGAACTCGCACTCCAGCGGGATCACCACGCCGTGGGCGGCGGTCAGCGCGTTGACGGTGAGCAGGCCCAGCGACGGCTGGCAGTCGATCAGCACCACGTCGTAGTCGTCGACCACCGGGCGCAGCACGCGCTGCAGCGTCATCTCGCGGGCCACCTCGCCGACCAGCTGCACCTCGGCGGCCGACAGGTCGATGTTGGCCGGCAGCAGGTCGAGGCCGGGCAGGCCGGTGGAGCGGATCACATCCCGGATCTGGGTGTCCCGGTCCATCAGGACGTTGTAGATCGTCTTGTCGAGCTCGTGCGGGTTGATGCCGAGCCCCACGGACAGCGCACCCTGCGGGTCGAAGTCGACCAGGAGCACCTTGCGGCCGTACTCGGCCAGCGTGGCCCCCAGGTTGATGGTGGTCGTCGTCTTGCCGACGCCGCCCTTCTGGTTGCACATCGCGATGATCCGGGCCGGACCGTGGGAGGTCAGGGGCTGCGGCTCCGGGAAGTTCGGCATCGGCCGCCCGGTGGGCCCCTCGGCCCCGACCGCGCTCAACGACAGCAGGTCGTCGGCGCCCCGGTCAGGGGTGCGCTGGATGGTCAGGTCTACGGCTGTCGCAGTCGTCTCGTTCGTCACGTCGTCTCCTCGCTAGCGCCGTCGACGCCGCCTGCCTACGCACACATCATCCCTCGCGCGCGAGCACGACCCTGCGAGGTTAGTCGGCGCGTCGCGGACCGCTCAACCCCGGGTGTGTCCCCGGGGACAACCCGGGACAACCCGGCTGAGCAGCCCTTCAGGCGTGCAGGGCCCGCGGATGGGCGGTCACGTAGACCTCCCGCAGGGCGTCCGCGCTGACCTTCGTGTACAGCTGCGTCGTGGTCACCGAGGCGTGCCCGAGCAGCTCCTGCACCACCCGGACGTCGGCGCCGCCCTCGAGCAGGTGGGTCGCGAAGGAGTGCCGCAGGGTGTGCGGCGAGACCCGGCCGGCCAGGTCCGCCCGGTCGGCGGCCCCGGCCAGCACGGCCCAGGCGC
The DNA here is from genome assembly GCF_044465595.1 of Spongisporangium articulatum. NCBI lineage: Bacteria > Bacillati > Actinomycetota > Actinomycetes > Kineosporiales > Kineosporiaceae > Spongisporangium > Spongisporangium articulatum. The sequence goes on from NZ_JBITLV010000007.1 coordinate 173,348, forward strand.
TCTGCCGGGACAGCGGCCCGCCGCGCGCGTTCAGGAACAACCAGGCCGAACCCGACCCGCGGGCCGCGAGCGCCGGGCGACCCCGGACCAGGTAGGCCTCGACGGCGGCCAGCGCGAAGCTGCCGACCGGGACGATCCGCTGCTTGTCGCCCTTCCCGTGCAACCGGACCAGCCCGTCGGTACGGTCCAGGTCGTCGACGGCCAGCCCGACGGCCTCGCTGATCCGGGCGCCGCAGCCGTAGAGCAGCTCCAGCAGCGCGCGGTCGCGCAGCCCGGCGGGGGTCTCCGGTGCCTTCGTCGCGACCAGCAGCCGTTCGACGTCCGCGACCGAGATGGCCTTCGGCAGCCGTTTGGGCGCGGCGGGCGGTTGCACCTGCCCGGCCGGGTCGTGCGGGGTCCGGCCCTCGAGCACGAGGAACCGGTGGAACCCGCGGACGGCGACCACCGTGCGGGCCGCGGACGTGGCGCTCAGCGGCGCCCCGCCGTCCTCGCCCGTGCGGATCGACGCGAGGAACTCGGCGACCAGCGCCTCGGTCACCGCCCCCGCGCTCGACACGCCCCGCGCAGCCAGGAAGGCCAGGTAGCGGCGCAGGTCGCGACGGTACGCGGCGAGGGTGTTGGCGGACAGGCCACGCTCGACGGCGAGATGGTCGAGGTACCCGGCGACCTCGCCGTCCACCTCGCGCACCACGCCCGCCGTCGAACTGACCGTCACGGGCCCACTGTCACACGGCCGGGCCCGGCTACGCCCCGAGAACCGCCGCCAACGAGGTCGAATCGAGATCGTGCGCCTGCGCGACCGGCTCGTACGTGACGGCACCCGCGTGCGTGTTCAGGCCCTTGGCCAGCGCCGGATCCCGGCGCAGCGCCTCCTGCCAGCCCCGGCCCGCGAGCTCGACCGCGTACGGCAGCGTCACGTTGGTCAGCGCGTAGGTGCTCGTGTGCGGGACGGCGCCGGGCATGTTCGCGACGCAGTAGAAGATCGACTCGTGCACCTGGTACGTCGGGTCGGCGTGCGTGGTCGGGTGCGAGTCCTCGAAGCAGCCGCCCTGGTCGATCGCGATGTCGACCAGCACACTGCCCGGCTTCAACCGCGAGACCTGCTCGTTGGTGATCAGTTTCGGCGCCTTGGCGCCGGGGACGAGAACGGCGCCGATGATCAGGTCGGCGTCGGCGATCGCCCGTTCGATCTCGTACGCGTTGCTGGCCACGGTCTGCACGTGGCCCTGGTAGATGCGATCCATGCTGCGCAGCCGGTCGATGTTGCGGTCCATGAGGATCACCTCGGCCTCCATGCCCAGGGCGATCACCGCGGCGTTCATGCCCGCCACTCCGGCGCCGATGATGACGACCTTCGCCGCCCACACGCCGGACACCCCGCCCATCAGCAGGCCGCGCCCGCCCTGCGCGCGCATCAGCGTGTGGGCACCGACCTGCGGGGCCAGCCGGCCCGCGACCTCGCTCATCGGCGCCAGCAACGGCAGGCTGCGGTCGGGCAGCTCGACCGTCTCGTAGGCGATCGCGGTGACCTCGCGGGCCACCAGCTCCTCGGTCAGCGCCCGGTCGGCGGCGAGGTGCAGGTACGTGAAAAGCACCTGACCGGAACGCATCCGGTGGTACTCCTCCTTGATCGGCTCCTTCACCTTGAGGATCAGGTCGCCCGTACCCCAGACGTCGTCGGCGGTGGCCAGGATCTTCGCGCCCGCCTCGACGTACTGCGCGTCGGGGATGGATGACCCCTCCCCCGCGCCCGCCTCGAGGAACACGTCGTGCCCGGCCCGGGCCAGCTCGTGCACTCCGGCCGGGGTGATGGCCACCCGGTACTCGTGGTTCTTGACCTCGCGGGGAATCCCGATCTTCACCGGTCCACGTCCTTCGCAGCTCTCGACCTGCTCTTCTCGACCTCGCCCGACCATAGACCCGCCGAGGTGTCGACGGCCTGATCCTGTGCTCTGATCTTGGTCATGGCCACACCTGCCAGGACCCGGTTCGTCCCCTACGCCAGCACGCCCGGCCGCGCGCTCGGGCAGGCGGTCGCCGACATCACCGTCGTGCTCTGGTGCGTCCTGTGGTACTGGGTCGGCAAGCTCGTGCACACCGCGATCTCCGCCTTCGCGACCGTCGGCCAGAAGGTCGAGAGCGGCGCCAACGGCATCGCGGGCAACCTCGACTCGGCCGGCCAGGGCGCGGGGAAGGTGCCACTGGTGGGCGACCCGGTCAGCAAGCCGTTGCAGGCGGCGGGCAACGCGGCCCGCAGCATCGCCGAGGCGGGGCACGGCCTGTACGACAAGGCCACCTGGCTGGCGATCGTCCTGGCGCTGGCGGTGGCCGTCCCCCCGGCACTGGCGGTCGTCGTCCCCTGGCTCTGGGCGCGGTTGCGGTTCGCGCGCCGCGCGGGCGCGGCGGTGACGCTGGCGAGCACCGAGGCCGGTGAGGAGCTGCTGGCCCTGCGGGCGCTCGCCAACCGGCCGTTGCCGAAGCTGGTGAAGGTCTCGCACGACCCGGTCCAGGCCTGGCGCGAGGGGGACGAGGCGGTGATCCGAGCGCTGGCCTCGATGGAACTGCGCTCCGCCGGACTCGCCGTCCCGCGCAGCTGGAAGAAGGCGGTCAGCTCGTCGAGCTGACCCGTTCGACGATCGCGGCGGCCACCTGCTCCGGACGGCGCTCGGGCAGCCAGTGCCCGGCGTCCAGTTCGACGAAACGGTAGTCGGCGAGCGCGAAGTCGGCCGTCCACTCGGCGGCCGCCCGGCCGAGGGCGAAGTCCTTGTTGCCCCACACGTACGTGGTCGGCACCCGCGACCGGGGGGCCTTCTGGCCCGCCGCGAACGGCATCGCCCGGTACCAGTTGAGCGCATGACCCAGGGCACCCGGGCGCTGCATCATCTGCGCGTAGTGCTCGGCGTGCGCGGCCGGGAGGCCGGAGCGCCGCAACCCGTCGAACATCCGGCCGGGCATCAGGAGCTCGGGCAGCCAGGGCAGTTGGAAGGCGAGCATGTACCACGACCGCAACCCCTGGGTGCTGCGGGTCATCGACCGGATCATCGCGGCCGGGTGCGGCGTCGAGACCACCGTCAGCGACTTCACCCGCACCGGATGACGACCGGCCAGTACCCACGCGACCGCCCCGCCCCAGTCGTGCCCCACGACGTGCGCGGCGGTCAGGTCGGCGGCGTCGAGAAGGGCGAGGACGTCGTCCACCGCGTGCCCGAGCGTGTACTCCCGGCGCGAGCGGGGGCGGGCCCCCGGCGAGTAGCCGCGCTGGTCGGGGACGAGGGTGCGCAGCCCGGCGGCGTGCAGCAGCGGGACGACGCCCGACCAGGCGGTGCCGTCCTGCGGGAACCCGTGCAGGAGGACGACGGGCTCACCGTCGGCCGGCCCGCAGTCCCGCACGTCGAAGGTCAGCCCTGACCGCTCGAAACGCTCCATGGCGGCAGCCTAGGCTGGGGCGTGTGACCGAGCAGCCCCGCCGGTACCTCGCGCCCGGCGTCCTGACCCAGCACGTCTTCAACCGCACGGTGGCCGTCCTGACCCGCTGCGGCATCAGCCTCATGGGCAGCCGGGTTCTCACCGTGGTCGGCCGCACGTCGGGCCAACCACGTTCCACGCCGGTCAACCTGCTGACGATCGGCGAGGCGCGCTACCTGGTCGCCCCGCGCGGCGAGACCCAGTGGGTGCGCAACCTCCGCGCGGCCGGCAACGGCACCCTGACGTACGGCCGGCACGCCGAGCCGTTCACCGCCGTCGAGCTGTCCGACGCCGAGAAGCCGCCCGTGCTGCGCGAGTACATCCGGAAGTGGAAGTGGGAGGTCGGCTACTTCCTCGAGGGGCTGGACGCCGATTCCGACGACGCGGCCATCGCCGCTGCGGCCCCGGGGTTCCCGGCCTTCCGGATCGACTCGGTCTACGACTGAACGGTCTACCGGTGGGCGCTCAGCGCAGCCGGGGGTGCTCGGGCCAGGGCGCGGCGGCCGGGCGCAACGTCGTCCAGCCGAGCTCGCGGGCGGTCCAGACCGCGAGGATGCCGATCACCGAGCCGGGGTTGTGGATCTTCCCGGCCAGGACGGCGTCCCGCGCCTCCTCGAGCGGCACCCACCGGCTGGGCATGTCGAGTTCCTCGGCCTCGCGGGTGTGCCGGTCGGCCTCGTCGACCACCTGGACGTCGCGGGCCAGGTAGAGCCGCAGCGCCTCGTCCGAGCCGCCGGGCGAGTTGAACCAGTCGGCCACCAGGTCCCAGCGTTCGGCCTTGAGGTCGGCCTCCTCGTGCAGTTCGCGCTTCGCGGCTTCGAGCGGCGGCTCCCCGACGACGTCGAGGAGGCCGGCGGGCAGCTCCCACAGCTCCATCTGCACCGGGTGCCGGTACTGCCGGATCATCAGCACCCGCTCGGCGCCGGGCTCGCCGTCGAGCGCCGCGACCGTCACCGCCCCCGGGTGCCGCAGCATCTCCCGGCGCACCTGCCCGGCCCGGCCCAGGTCGACGGTCTCGGCGACCAGGTCGAAGATCATCCCGTCGTGCAGGTGCTCGGCCTTCACGACCGGGCGGGGGGCGATGAAGTCGGCGAGCTCCTCCGAGGAGTCCGGACTCACGCGTTCGCGTCCGCGCTGAGCACGACCTCGGCGTCCTGGCTGAGCTCGGGCTCGACCTCGATGAGGCGCTCGGCCTTCTGCCGGTTCACGGCCGCCTCGACCAGCCCGGCGAACAGCGGGTGCGCCCGGTTGGGCCGGGACTTGAACTCGGGGTGGGCCTGGGTGCCGACGTAGTACGGATGGACGTCGCGGGGCAGCTCGACGTACTCGACCAGCGAGCGGTCGGGCGACATCCCCGAGAACACGAGCCCCGCCTCCTGCAACTGCGGCAGGTAGGCGTTGTTCACCTCGTAGCGGTGCCGGTGCCGCTCGGTGACCTTGCCCGAGCCGTACACCTCGCGCACGACGCTGCCCTCGGCCAGCACGGCCGGGTAGGCACCCAGCCGCATCGTCCCGCCCAGGTCGCCGGCGCCGTCCACGATCGCGAGCTGCTCCTCCATCGTGGCGATGACGGCGTGTTCGAGCTGCCCGGGCAGCTCGGCGGCGAACTCGGTGCTGCTGGCGCCCTCGAGACCGGCCACGTTGCGGGCGAACTCGATGACCATGCACTGCAGGCCGAGGCACAGCCCGAGCGCCGGGACGCCGTTCTCCCGCGCCCAGCGCAGCGCGCCGAGCTTGCCCTCGATGCCGCGCACGCCGAACCCGCCCGGCACGCAGATCGCGTCGACGCCGGCCAGCTCGCGCCGGGCCCCCTCGGGCGTCTCGCAGGTGTCGGAGGCGACCCACTGGATCTTCACCTTCGCGTCGACGCCGAAGCCGCCCGCGCGCAGCGCCTCGGTCACGGACAGGTAGGCGTCGGGCAGGTCGATGTACTTGCCGACGAGCGCGACGGTGACCTGGTGCCGGGGCCGGTGGACGCGGCGCAGGAGCTCGTCCCACGAGTCCCACTGCACGTCGCGGAAGGGCAGGTCGAGGCGGCGCACCACGTAGGCGTCGAGGCCCTCGGAGTGCAGCACCTTCGGGATGTCGTAGATGGACGGCGCGTCGACGGCGTTGCAGACCGCCTCGACGTCCACGTCGCAGGTCAGGGCCAGCTTGCGCTTCATGCCCTCGGGGACCTCGCGGTCGGACCGGATGACCAGCGCGTCGGGCTGGATGCCGATGTTGCGCAGCGCGGCGACCGAGTGCTGCGTCGGCTTGGTCTTCAGCTCGCCGCTCGGGGCGAGGTACGGCACGAGCGAGACGTGCAGGAAGAAGACGTTGTCGCGGCCGACGTCCCGGCGGACCTGGCGGGCGGCCTCGAGGAACGGCAGCGACTCGATGTCGCCGACGGTGCCGCCGATCTCGGTGATGATCACGTCCGGCGGGTCGGCCACGTCGGCCTGGGCCCGCATCCGGCTCTTGATCTCGTCGGTGATGTGCGGGATGACCTGCACGGTGTCGCCGAGGTACTCGCCGCGGCGCTCCTTGGCGATGACGGCCGAGTACACCTGGCCCGTGGTGACGTTCGCGGAGGCGTCGAGCTCGACGTCCAGGAACCGCTCGTAGTGGCCGATGTCGAGGTCGGTCTCCGCCCCGTCGTCGGTCACAAAGACCTCGCCGTGCTGGAAGGGGTTCATCGTGCCCGGGTCGACGTTCAGGTAGGGGTCGAGCTTCTGCATGACGACCCGTAACCCGCGACCGCGGAGGAGATGACCGAGGCTGGAGGCCGTGAGGCCCTTACCCAGCGAGGAGGCGACGCCGCCCGTGACGAAGATGTGTTTTGCCGGACCCGAAAACCTCTGCACGGGCTTCGACCCTAACAGGCCCACGGCCCGGTGACAGCTACCCCTCCACCAGGTGGCCGTATCGCGTCGCCCACTCCCACTGAACGTCACGCTCGGTCGGCAACCGGTCATACCGGCGGCGGGCCTCGGCGCCCAGGGCGGCACCGAAGGCCGGGTCCTCGAGGATCCGCAGCACGGCCGTCGCCAGGCGGTCCCGGTTCGCGATCGGGACCAGCACCCCCGCCTGACCGTCGATACCCACCAGGTCAGGCAGGCCACCCACGTCGGTGGCCACGATCGGCAGGCCGGCCCCCATCGCCTCCTGCACGGCCAGCGACCGGGCCTCCCAGAGGCTGGGCAGCACGAACACGTCGGCCGAAGCCAGCAGGTCGGGCACGTCGTCCCGGGCGCCGAGCAGCTCGACCGGCGCCTGCGAGTCCTCGATCACCTGCTCCAGGAAGTGGCGGATCTCCTCGTCACCGTCCCCGGCCACCTGCCAGACGAAGCCCGGGAAGCTCTTGGCGACCTGCTCCGCAGCGAGGACGAGACTCTCGAGGTTCTTCTGCCGGGCCAACCGGGAGACGGTCAGGACGACGCGCCGCCCGTCCGCGCGCTCGGTCCGGGTGCCGGGCCGGAACGGTTGCGCCGCAACGGGTGCCAGCTGCGCCGCCCGGGCCCCGCAGCCCTCGGCGGTCCCGACCAGGTCGGACGACGCCCCCGTCACCAGGTCGGCGTGGCGGGCCTGCCAACGCTGGGCCCACAGGGCCGCCGGCCAGGTGGGCAGCCGGGCGCCCGGCAGCACCGCGTTGTGCCAGGAGACGACGACTTTCGGACGACGGGCGCGCGGGATCGTCGCGACCGTCGCCGTGGCGAGCAGCCCGGCCTGGTGACCGTGCGCATGGACGACGTCGGCCCGCAGCGCGCGTCGGCGGAGGGCGCGGACCGTTCGCGGCAGAGCGGAAGGTGCTCCTGACCAGCCGGTCACGACCATGGCGCCGGCTCCGAAGTCGAACCGCGAGGCGGTCAGCGCCGAGGTGAAGACGGTCGGCGCCCACCCCGTTTCCGGCAGACCACGGGCCAGGGACGCGACGTGGGCGCCGATCCCACCCGTGGCGTGCCCCGCCACGAGCAGTACCCGGCGAGCACCCTCAGGCATCGGAAGTCCTCTCCCCTAACGGCTTTCCACGACGCAACAGGGTGATCAGATCCCGCCGGTCGAGAGCGGCCACGGGCAGCGCGAAGGCGGTCAGGGCCAGCACCGCGCCCAGCGCTCCGGCCGTCACCGCCCAGCCCACGCCGGACCGGCCGTCGAGCAGGGCCGCCGATGCGACATGACCCACCACCCCGGCCAACCCGGCTCCGAGCACGCCCGCCCCCGCCGTCCGGCCCAACCCCGTCAGGGCCCGGGACCCCGCCGCCCGGGCCAGGGCGGCCAGCAGGAGCCCTCCGGCCAGCAACATCCCGACGGTGTTGCCCCAGGCGAGGCCGACCACGACGTCGGTGTCGTCCATCAGCGCGACGAGGACCAGGGACGCTACGACCACCCCCGACCAGCCCGTGGCCGTGGCCACCGCGGCCGGGCGGCCCTGACCCAGCGCGTACAGCGCCCGTCCCACGTGGGCGATCAGCGCGAAACCCAGCAGCCCGGGCGCCATCCCGACCAGGGCGGGGTTCATGGCGTGCACGTCGAACCGGTCGGTCGCGGCGAACAGCGCGGTCACGGCCGGCGCCCCGGCGATCAGCAGCCCGACGCCCAGCAGCCCGGCCAGGACCACGGCGCGCGTGCTGGCGGCCGACGTCCGGGCGAACCCCGCCAGGGCCCCCGACGCGGCCTGCTCGGCGAGCCGCGGGAAGGCGGTGGTGGCCAGCGGCACGGCCAGCACGGCGTACGGCAACAGGTAGACCGCCTGCACGTACTGGAAGAGGTTCAGGGCCCCGGCCGGGTCACGGTAGTTGGCCAGTTTCACCACGACGAGCACCGAGACCTGTTGCGCCAGCAGGGCGACGACGCCGGCCCCGGCCAGCGCCAGCCCGCGCCGGGCCACCCCCGGAGGGAAGGTGAGGGTGGGCCGCAACCGCACCCCGGCCCGGTGCACCGGCACGAGCAGCGGCAGGGTCATGGCGGCCACCGCGGCCGTCGTGCCCCACCCGAGCCATGCTTCGGCCGCGCCCGGCAGCCGGGCGGGGTCGTCGACGCCGTGCGCGGTGCCCGCGTAGGCGAGGTAGCCACCGATCATCACGAGGCTGGAGATCAGCGGGGCCAGGGCGGGCCAGAAGAACCGGCGATGCGCCTGCAGCACGCCGGTGAGCACGACTCCCAGCCCGTAGAGCGCGATCTGGGGCGCGAAGACCAGCAGCAGGCGCATGCTCAGCGCCTGCTGGCCGGCGCACGCCGAGTCCCCGTCGAGCAGTGCGTCCGTGATCGGACCGGCCAGCAGGGCCAGCACCAGCGAGACCGGGACGAGGACCAGCAGCACCCAGCCGATCAGCGCCGAGGCGACCCGGTCGACGGTCGCCGTGTCGCGGCGGGCGAGGGGCCCCGCCAGCAGCGGGACGACGGCCGCGGCCAGCGCTCCCCCGGCGGCCACCTCGAACAGCACGTTGGGCAGCTGGTTGGCCGTCGAGTACGCCGAGCCGACGCAGTGCGCCCCCACGGACCCCGAGAACACCAGCCAGCGGCCGAAGCCCACGACCCGGGCCAGCGCGGTGACCACCGCGATCAGCGCGGCCGCCCCCAGCAGGCCCCCCGCGCCCCGCCCCCTCACCCTCTCCCCGTCCGGGAGTAGGCGCCTCCGGCGCCGACGATCATGGACGAAAGCGTGATCACGGGTTAGCGGCCCAGCCGGTCGAACTCGCGCAGCCCGGGGGTCGCCTCGATCACCTTCGTGAAGCTGACCTTCTCGCTGGCCAGGGTCAGGCCGACCAGCCCGGCCAGCGCCGCCAGGCGGCCCGGGCGGCCGAGCCGGTGCACGGCGGCCGTGCCCAGCAGGGCCCCCGCCGCGTTGGCGCCGGTGTCGCCCAGCATAGCCCGCGCCGCCAGGTCCTCGCCGATGAGCCCGGCCGCGGCGCCGGCCGCCGCACCGACCAGCGCGCCCCCGGCGGGAGACGTCGCCGCGGGCGCGGCGAGCAGGACCAGCTTCAACACCCGGCCGGGCCGCAGGTCGAGCAGGTTGGCCAGGTTCGCCGCCCCGGCCACGACGCCCCCCGCGACCACGGCGTCGGCGAGACGGCCCGCGCGCAGCGGGCTCTCGTCGTCCGGACGGGGCGGCAGGGCCAACACTCCGGCCACCAGGCCGGTGGCGCCGATACCGAGCACCTTCAGGCCGCCGGTGCTCAGCCGTCCCCGGGCCAGCTCACCGAGGTGGCCGCGCAGTCCCTTGTGCTTCCCCGTCTCCAGCAGGTCGTCGACCGCCCCGAAGGCACCCGCCCCCGCGGTGGCCAGCACGCCCGCGACGCGCAGACCGGCCGGCACCCCGGGGGCGACGGCCACGGCCGCGGCGGCCCCGGCGGCGTAGGCCGGGCCCTCGAGCAGGGTGATCGGCTCGCCCGCGTGGTTGGTGCGCTCCCAGTGCGCGACCCCGCCCGGGGGGTTCGCCGTGAGCGCGCGGAAGGCGGCCCGGGACGCGGCGTACGCGACGCCGCCGGCCACGGCACCGCCGAGCGCCCGCCTCAGCCGCGCCATCTCAGTTCGCGCTCGTGGCGTTCGCGCCACCGGCCGATCCACCGGCCGTGACTGTCGCCGGGAGGACGGCCCCCGCCCCCGAGCCGAACCCGTACTGGCCCACCCCGCCGGCCGCCTGTTCGCGCAGCGCCGCGACCGTGGTGATCTCCCCGGCGGGGGTCATCCCGTCGTCCACGGTGGAGACGATCTTGACGACGGACTCGTCCTTGCGCACCGCCGCGACGAACCCACCCGCCGTCGCCGACGACGCCGGCCCGGTCACCACCGTTCCGCCCCCGGTCGTGTCCAGCGTGCTGACCAGCGGCAGGTAAGAGGTCACCCCGACCGGCGTCGGCGTCGGGTTGCCGGCGGTCGCGGTGTCGACGGCCGGGGCCAGGACGACGGCCGAACCGGCCAGCGCCGTGAGGTCACCCTTGGTGTCGATCAGGTCGTTCGACTTCAGGGCGTCGAGCACGGCCGGCGCGATGGTGCTGCCGCGCGCGAGCGACCCGGTGTCCCCCGTACCCACCAGGCTGCGGGCCAGGTAGGTGTTCAGCCGCGCCGTGGCGTCGCCCGAGACCTGGCTCGTGGCGGGCAATTTCTGCGCGATCTTGGCCAGCGCCTTGTCCCGTGCGGTGACCCCGCCGGCCTCCACCCAGTCGGAGGCCACGGCGACCTGCCCGGTGACCGTGCCGCCCGCGGCGTCGACCGCCTCGACCATCGAGGAGACCGTCTTGGAGTCGACCCCGGCCAGGCTGACCACGACGACGGAGCGGCCCGTCAGCTGCCCGGCGACCAGTTGCGGCGTGACCTGCTCCAGGAACGCGTCCCGGTTGGCGATCGACGTGGTCGCGGTGGCCACCTGGTCGTGCAGCTGGTCCTTCTCCTGGCGCAGCTGCTCGACGCTGTTGGCCAGCGTGTCGCCGATCTGACCCTTCAACGGGCCGGCGCCCAGCACGATGCCCACGGCCAGGGCCAGGAACACGGAGACGAGTGAGACCAGGTGGTACCGGAAATCGATCATGAACGGATCAGTCCCTGCCCGGTGCTCGCGCTCCTCAGATAGCCGGCCAACGCCTCGGGCTGGGCGTCCACGAACCAGCTCTTCACCCAGGACACGATGTCGTCGGTCCGGGCGCCGATCAATGCGTAGAAGGCCTGCCCGGCGGCGGTCGCGGCCAGCGCGACGCCGAGCGCGAACAGGCCGGCGAGCGCCAGCACGACGAGCTGGCTGCTCGTGATGCGTTGCCGGTACAGCCGCGACACCCCCTTGGCGTCGACCAGCTTGCTGCCGACCCGCAGCCGGGTCAGGAACGTGCTGGCCATACCCTCGCGCCCCTTGTCCAGGAACTCGACCAGGGTGGCGTGGGTGCCTACGGCCACGATCAGGGTCGCGCCCTTGTCGTCGGCCAGCAACATCGCGACGTCCTCGCTCGTGCCGGTCGCCGGGAACACCACGGGGTCCACCCCGAGGGAACGGACCCGGTCCAGCCCCGGGGCCCGGCCGTCCCGGTAGGCGTGCACGACCACCTCGGCCCCGCAGGTGAGCGCCTCGTTGGTGACCGAGTCCATGTCACCGACGATCATGTCGGGGGTCAGCCCGGCCTCGATGATCGCGTCCGCACCGCCGTCGACCCCGACCAGCACGGGCCGGTACTCGCGGATGTACGGGCGCAGCGTGGCCAGGTCCTCCTTGTAGTGGTACCCGCGCACGACGATCAGCACCTGCCGACCGTCCATGTCCGTGCGCACGTCGGGCACGCCCACGCCGTCCAGCAGGAGGTCGCGCTCCTTCTGGAGGTACTCCATCGTGTTGGCGGCGAACGACTCCAGCTGGGTGTTCAACCCGGCCCGGGCCAGCGCCATCGCCTCGTCGACACTCGCCCGGTCCTGGACCTGGCCGGTGGCCACCACCTGGTCGCCGACCCAGAGCTTGCCGTCCTCGATCCGCACCGGGGTGCCGTCGGCGACCACACCCAGCAGTTCGGGGCCGGCCCCGTCGACCAGCACGACCCCGGCCTTCAGCAGGATCTCCGGGCCCAGGTTCGGGTAGCGGCCCGAGATGCTGGCGGCGGCGTTCACGACGGCCACCGGGCGGCACCCGACCAGGGCCTCCGCGGCCACCCGGTCGATGTCGACGTGGTCGATGACGGCGATCTCACCGGGCTGCAGCCGCTTGGTGAGGTTCTTCGTCCGGCGGTCGACCCGCGCCACACCCGTCACCCCGGGGCCCTCCTGGGGCTCCGGGCGACGCCGCGGCAACGAGAACTTCACATCCCTGATCGTGCCATGACTGACGGGTAGGCCTCTCCAGGACGCTCGGACCGTGACCCTCAGTGGGCCGGTGTCAACTCTTTCCCGTCCCGCAGGTCGACCTCGGCGTCGAGTTCTGCGCGGTCCTGCGCCGCCATCGAGAGCAGCTCCCGGGCGTGCTCCTGCGCGGAACCCGAGTCGGCCACCCCGCCCAGCATCCGGGCCAGCTCACGGACCCGGCCGTCGTCGTCCAGCGCCCGGACGCCACTCGTGGTGATCTCGCCGTCACCGCTCTTCACCACCTGCAGATGCCGGTCGGCGAAGGCCGCGACCTGCGGCAGGTGGGTGACGACGAGCACCTGGGCGTGCCGGGCCAGCCGGGCCAGGCGCCGGCCGATGCCGAGCGCGGCGGACCCGCCGACCCCGGAGTCGACCTCGTCGAACACGAACGTGGGCACCGGGTCGACCGCCCCCAGCACGACCTCCAGCCCGAGCATGACCCGGGACAGCTCACCGCCCGAGGCCCCCTTGCCGAGGGGGCGCAGCGGGGCCCCCGCGTGCGGGGCCAGCAGCATCTCGATCTCGTCGACGCCCTCCCCACCCACGACCAGGGTGCGCACGCGCCCACCCAGCTCGACCGGCAGGCCCGTCTCGTCCTCCTTCTGCCGGACGGCGATCTCCAGCCGGGCGCCGTTCATCGACAGCTCGGGCAGCTCGGCCGTGACCGCCGCTCCGAGCCGGGCCGCGGCCTCCGACCGGGCGTCACTCAGGACGGCCGCCCGCAGGGCCAGCTCGACGCGCAGCGCCTCGACCTCCGCGGCCAGCGCCGACACCGTGTCCTCGTCGCCGTCGAGCTCGGCCAGCCGGGCCGAGGCCTCCTCCGCCCAGGCCAGCACGCCGTCGACGTCGACGCCGTGCGCGCGGGTCAGGCCGTTGAGCACCGCCCGGCGCTCCTCGACCGCGGCCAGCTGCGCCGGGTCGGACTCGACGCCGGCCGCGTAGGAGGCGCACTCCTGCGCGAGATCGTCGACCAGGTAGGTGATCTCGGCGAGCCGGTCGGCCAGCCCGGCGAGCTGCGTGTCGTGCTCGCGCATCGCCTCCAGCGCGTGCCGGGCGTCACCGAGCAGGGTCGAGGCGCCCGAGGCGTCCGGCACATCCTCGTCGCCGGCCAGGTACAGGTTCGCCTCCTGCGCCGCCCGCTGCAGCCCGTCGGCGTGGGCCAGCCGCGCCGCCTGCTCACGCAGCGCGTGGTCCTCGCCGGAGACCGGCTGGATGCGCTCGACCTCGGCCAGCCGCAGCCGCAGCACGTCGGCCTCCTGGATGCGGGCCTGGGCCTGCTCGGTCAGCTCGCGCAGCTTCTCCTCGGCCGCGCGCCACTGCTGCCAGCACGTCTTGTACGACGAGCGCGCCGCCGCGACGGGGGCCCCGCCGAACCGGTCGAGCGCCTCGCGCTGGCGGGCCGGGGACTGCAACCGGATCTGGTCGCTCTGCCCGTGGACGGCCACCAGGTCACCGGCCAGCTCGATCAGCGTGGCCACCGGGACGCCGCGCCCACCGAGGTAGGCCCGGCTGCGCCCCGAGGACGACACCGACCGGGAGACCAGCAGCTCGTCACCGTCGAGCTCGGCGCCGGCCTCGTGCGCCCGTTCGGCGACCCGCCCGTGCCGGGGGACGACGATGCGCCCCTCGACCACGGCCGTCTCGTACCCGGTCCGCACGGCCCCCGGGTCGCCCCGACCGCCCATCAGCAGGCCGAGGCCCGTGACCACCATCGTCTTGCCCGCGCCCGTCTCGCCGGTGACGACGGTCAGACCGGGCCCGAACTCGAGCACGGCGTCGTCGATCACCCCGAGACCGCGAAGATGCATCTCCAGCAGCACGCCACCGAGCCTAAGCCCGACGACCGACGAAATCGCCGATTCGAGCCCGGCGTGTGGACAAGTGTTCGAAAGTTTTGTTCGAACGTCAGTCGCGCGAGGCGCCCCGCCAGCCGTGCACCGGCAGCCGGAACTTGGCCACCAGCCGGTCGGTGAACGGCGGGCGCGCCAACCGGGCCAGCCGCACCGGCGTGTCCGAGCGCCGCACCTCGACCCGGGCCCCCTCGGGCAGGTCCATGTTGCGCCGCCCGTCGCACCACAACGTCGCCCGGCCGGGCGTCCCGGGGACCAGCTCGACGGCCGGCACCGACGTGGGCGCCACCACCAGCGGCCGGGCGAACAGGGCGTGCGCCGACAGCGGGGTGAGCAGGAGCGCCTCCACCTCGGGCCAGACCACCGGACCGCCCGCGGAGAACGAGTAGGCCGTCGAGCCGGTCGGGGTGGCCAGCACGACACCGTCGCAGCCGAACTCGGTCACCGGCCGCCCGTCGACCTCGAGGACCACCTCGATCATCCGCTCCCGGTCGACCTTCTCGACCGACGCCTCGTTGATCGCCCAGGCGGCGCCGACCTGCACCCCGTCCTTGAACACGGCGACCTCGAGGGTCATCCGTTCCTCGACCTCGTAGTCGCGCGCCGCGATCCGCTGCGCCGTGTACGCGAGGTCGTCCCGCTCGCTCTCGGCCAGGAACCCGACGTGCCCGAGGTTCACCCCGAGCAGCGGGACGCCGGTACCGCGGGTGATCTCGGCGGCCCGCAGGATCGTCCCGTCGCCGCCGAGCACGACGACCAGCTCCGCGCCGTCCAGCACGTCGGCCGGGTCCGACGGGGTGATCAGCGACTGGGCCCCGGGAGCCAGCTCGGCGGCCTCCTCGGCGGGCATCATCACCTCGAGGCCCGACGACTGCAGCAGGCCGACCAGCTCCTCGGCCACGGTCACCGCGATCGGGCGGCCGGTGTGGGCGAGCACCAGCACTCGACGGTCGCTCACTGCGGCCCCTCCTCGATCGCCTGCCCGACGGCCTCGCCGAGCGCCTCCGCGTCCATCGGCGGGGCCCCCGGCGCGAACCATACGAAGTACTCCACGTTGCCGCTAGGCCCGGGCAGGGGACTCGCCACCACTCCGTGGACGCCGAGCCCGACTTCCGCACCCGCCGCGGCCACCGTGAGCACGGCGTCGCGCCGGGCCGCGGGGTCGCGGACCACACCGCCCGACCCCAACCTCTCACGCCCCACCTCGAACTGCGGTTTGACCATGAGCAGCTGGTCGGCCCCCGGGGCGGCGGCCGCGAGCGCGGGCAGCACCAGGGTCAGCGAGATGAAGGACAGGTCGCTCACGACGAGTTCGGGGGCGCGCCCGTCGGGCGCGAGCACCTGCTCCGGTTCCAGCGCCCGGACGTTCTGCCGGTCGAGCACCGTGACCCGGTCGTCGGTCTGCAGGGACCAGGCCAGCTGCCCGTACCCGACGTCGACGGCCACCACGTGCGCGGCCCCGCGCCGCAGCAGGACGTCGGTGAACCCGCCGGTGCTGGCCCCGGCGTCCAGGCAGTGCTTGCCGGTCACGCTGAGCCGGCCGGCGAAGTGGTCGAGGGCGCCCGCGAGCTTGTGCCCGCCGCGGCTGGCGTAGGCCGGGTCGGTCTCGTCGGCGGCCACGAGGATCGCCACGGCGGGGTCGACCTGGGTGGCGGGTTTGGCGGCGACGGTGCCCCCCACGCTGACCCGGCCCTCGTGGATCAGTGCCGAGGCCTGCTCCCGGGAGCGGGCCAGCCCGCGACGGACCAGTTCCGCGTCGAGCCGGCGGAGCCGGGCCACGGCTCAGCCCTCGACGTCGGCGAGCCGGTCCTGCAGGGCCCGGTGGGCGGACTCGAACGCCGTCACGTGCCCCTCCAGCGGGGTGTCGCCCATGGCCGCGGCCAGGGCCCCCAGGGCCTCGTCGACGGCCTCGTCGCCCGTCGCCGGGGGCGCCGGGACCGCGGGGACCGCGGGGACCGCGGGGACGCCGTCCGAGGGCTCCTCGACGACCCGCGCCTGCGGCGCGGCCTCCTCGGGAAGGTGCTGGACGCCGTCCGCCGGGGTCTCGAACTCGCTCACCACGCGAGGCTAGCGGCTCGAGACCCCGAGCACCCTCAGCCCACCGGGTCGAGGCTGACCTGCCCGGCCTTGAGCCGCCGACCGGTGCCGACCCGCTGCCCCAGGTACAGCAGGCCGAGACCGACGGCGTAGATGACGAGGTTCACGATCCCGTAGGCGTAGACCTCGCTCTGCTCGTAGTTCGGGAAGGCCGCGCCGAAGGCGCGGTCGGAGCCACCGGCCCAGTCGAGGATCAGCTCCGCGGTCTGGAACGTGAAGACGAAGGCGTGCAGGGCCGTGTAGGCGACGAAACCGGCGACCCGGTTCCGGACGAGGTAGCCGATGGGGAACGGGGCGATGAGCATGAGGATGAGTTCCATGCCGGAACCCTCGCCGGACGGGTGGTTCCGGCACATCCGGGCCAGCGCCGGACCCGGCCCTGCGTGCTGGCACTGATGCGCGGGGCGGCCCGGAGGGGCGATCATCCGGTGGTGAGCGTGCGCCGGAACCGCCTGAGCGCCGCCCTCGCGCTGCTCGTGTACGTCCTGGCGACGTTGTCGATGCTCGCCGCCCGGCGCGCGGCGCCCGCGATCGACACCTCGGAGGCGGTGGCCGCGCTCGTCGCGCTGCCGCCCACCGTCGTCCTCGGGCTGCTGGTCGCGTGGCGGCGGCCGGACAGCCCGGTCGGCGCCGGTCTGATCTGGCTCGGGGCCAGCCCGGCCCTGGCGTGGTCGCTGGAGATCTGGGGTCGCCGCGACGCCGGCCTGGGTGCCGACGTCGGAGCCGGCGCCTGGGTCTGGAACCTGGCGGGATTCGCGCTGCTCTGCCAGGTGTTCCCCGACGGCCCCCTCACCGACCGCTGGTGGCGCCGGCTGCCGGTGCTGTTCCTCGGCTCGGCGGTGCTGGTCAACACGCTGCTGGCGTTCTACACCGCGCAGCAGGACGGCCGGTGGGACGTCGAGATCCCGCAGGCCGTCTGGTCGGCGGTGCAGTTGCCGGCCGCGGTCCTGTTCCTGGCGACGCTCGCCGCCTCGGTGGCCTCGATCGCCGTCCGGTACCGCCGCGGCGAAGCGAGCACCCGGGAACAGCTGCGGTGGTTGCTGCTGGGGGCCGCGTCCGTCCCCGTGCTGCTGGCCGCCGGTTGGGTCGCCCAGGCGGCCGGGGCCTCGGTGACCGCCTCGTACTCCGGGTTCCTGATCGCCATGCTGGTGGTCTTCCCCGCCTCCGTGGCGATCGCGATCCTGCGCCACGACCTGCTCGACATCGACCGGCTGATCAGCGAGTCCGCGGCCTGGGTGGCCACGTCGGTGGTGGCCGCCGGCGCCTTCGCGGGGGTCGTACTGCTGCTGGCCCAGGTGGACGTCGCAGCGCCGGGCTCGCCGCTCGGCCAGGCGGCCGCGGCCTTCGTCGCAGCCCTCCTGCTGCTGCCGGTGCACCGCTGGGCGCACGGTGTCGCGGGGCGGTTGTTCGACCGCGAGCGCACCGTCGTCGCCGCCCGGCTGGCGGCGTTCGTCCGGGCCGTGCGCGACGGGTCGGCGGCCCCCGAGTCGGTGCAGGACGTGCTGCGCTCGACCCTCGACGACCCGGACCTGCTCGTCCTGCTGCGCCTTCCGGGCGACGGCGGGTACGTGACACCGGCCGGGGTCGCGGCCGACGCCCCGCCGGGCCACTCCGTGGTGCCCCTGACCGCGCAGGGGGCGGACGTCGGGCTGCTGGTCCTCAGCCGGCCCTCGGCGCGCCGGCTGCGGGTGGCGCAGGCGGCCGTGGTCCAGGTCCGGCTGCCCGTCGAGGTGAGCCGCCTGCAGCTCGGGCTGCGGGACGCGCTCGCCGAGGCCCAGGCCGGGCGGGCCCGCCTGGTGGAGGCCGTGTCGCAGGAGCGGCGCCGGTTGGAGCGCGACCTGCACGACGGCGCGCAGCAGCAGGTGGTGGCCGCGGGCATGCGGCTGCGGATGCTGCAGCGCCGGCACGCGCTGCCGGCTGCGGCGTCGGCCGAGATCGACTCCACCGTGACGGCTCTGGAGGACGTGGTGGCCGAGCTGCGCCGGCTCGCGCACGGCGTGCGGCCCCGCCGCCTCGACGACGGGCTCGAACCCGCGCTGCGCGACCTGGTCAGTACCAGCCCCATCCCCGTGACGCTGGCGGTGTCCGACGTGCGGATCGGCGAGGCCCTCGCGACCACCGCCTACTTCGTCGTGGCCGAGTCGTTGGCCAACACCCTGAAGCACGCCGGGGCGAGTGCCGCGCAGGTGAGCGTCGCGCTCGCCCCGGGGCTCGTCGTCCGGGTGGTGGACGACGGGTGCGGCGGCGCCGAGCCGCGGTTCGGCCTGACCACGATGCGCGACCGCGTGACGGCCCTGGGCGGTCGGTTGTCCGTGACCAGCCCCGCCGGCGGCGGCACCGTCGTGGAGGCGGCGTTCTGATGCGCGTCCTGGTGGCCGAGGACTCGGCCCTGTTCCGCGAGGGGCTCGTCCGGTTGCTCGTCGACGACGGGCACACCGTCCGGGCCGTCGCCGACGCCGGCGAGCTGGAAGCCGCGGTCGCGGAAGAGGTGCCGGACCTGGTGATCGCCGACGTCCGGATGCCGCCCACCATGACCGACGACGGCGCGCAGGCCGCCGGGCGGTTGCGTGCGGTGCACCCGGCGCTGCCCATCCTCCTGCTGTCGCAGCACGTCGAGACCCGGCACGCCGTCGACCTCGTGGCGACGGGCGCCTTCGGCTACGTGCTGAAGGACCGCGTCCTGCACGTGGACGACTTCCTGGACGCCGTGCGCCGCGTCGGTGCCGGGGGCTCGGCGCTCGATCCGGTCGTCGTGGGTGCGCTGATCCGCCCGTCCCGCGTCGACGACCCGCTGGCGGCGTTGAGTGCGCGCGAGCGGGAGGTGCTGTCGCTGGTGGCCGAGGGGCGCTCGAACACCGCGGTGTCGGCGGAGCTGGTGGTGGCCGAACGGACCGTGGAGACCCACATGCGTTCGATCTTCACCAAGCTCGGGCTGGTCGACTCCCCCGACGCGCACCGCCGGGTCCAGGCCGTGCTGGCCTTCCTGACCCGCTAGGTGCCCCAGGGGCCGTCGGGTTCCATCCGGTGCAGGACCGCGAGAAGGCTTGTGGGGTCGACGGTTCCAGTCCCGACCTCAGACCCGGCCCAGGCGGCGGCGCAGGCCGCGCGCAGGACATCGAGGGCGTCGTCCCCCGCGTTGCGCACCTCGAGCCCCGGGCCCACGACCGCCGACCCGACGCGCCAGCCGTCGTCGTCCGGTTCCGGCGCGGGGTGGACGGTCTCCAGGCCGCGCAGGTCGCGGGCGATCAGGTGCGGGCGGACGCCGGGCGCGGCGGCCAGCAGCTCGCGGGTGCGGTGGACGCCGGTCAGCACCATCAGCCCGTCGAGGCCGGCCGCGCGAGCCCCTTCGAGGTCGGTGTCGAGCCGGTCGCCGATCACCAGCGGGGCCCGGCCGCCGTAGCGGGCCACCGCCTCGAGGAACAACGTCGGCTGCGGCTTGCCGGCCACCTCGGGCTGGACCCCGGTCGCCGCCACCACCGTGCCGACCAGCGCGCCGTTGCCCGGCGCCCGGCCCCGAGGGGTGGGCACGGTGAGGTCGAGGTTGGTGGCGATGAACGGCAGCCCCTGGCTGACGCCGATCGCCCCCTCGGCCAGCTGCCGCCAGCCCACGTCGGGGCCGAACCCCTGCACGACCGCCTGCGGGTCGTCGTCCAGGCTGGTGACGGGCGTCAGCCCGGCCTCCCCGAGCGCCCAGGTGAGCCCGTCGCCGCCGATCACCAGGACCGGCGCCCCGGCCGGGAGCCGCCGGGCGAGCATCGCGGCCGCCCCCTGCGCGGAGGTGACCACGTCGTCGTCGGCGCAGTCGATACCGAACTCGCGCAGGTGGTCGGCCACGACACCGGGACGCCGGGAGGCGTTGTTGGTGACGAACGTGCACCGCACGCCGGCCTTCTGCGCGCGGGCGATCGCCTCGGGCGCCTGCGGCACGGGCGCCGGGCCGATGTAGACGACGCCGTCGAGGTCGAACAGCAGCAGGTCGTAGACGTCGACCGGGACACCCGCGCCGATCAGGCCATCGTTCACCGGTCCGTCGACTCCTCGGCCGCGACGTCGGTCTCCATGTCGGTCTCGACGTCGTCGAGCTCCTGGTCCGCCGCCTCTCCCTCGGGGTCGGCGGCCGCGTCCTGCTCCTCGTCGTCGAGCAGGTCCGTGATCTCGTCGTCGTAGTCCCAGTAGTCGACCGGGTCGCCGTCGGAGCTGGCCAGGTCGGCCGGGTTCACGGCGTCGGCCAGCGCCGTGCCGTCGCGGTCGGCGAACTTCGCCTTGGCGAACCAGCTCTCGGCCTCCGTGACCCGCCCGACGTTGGCCAGCGCGGCGGCGTAGGCGTGCCGCAGCCGGGCCACCGCGGGGGTCCGGGCGGCGCTGTCGAGTTCCTTGACCTGCAGTGTGACGACGGCGGCGTCATCCTGGCCGAGGTCGGCCCGGGCCCCGGACTCGACGATCAGCATCTCGATCCGACCGGCCGCGTCGAGGCGCTTGACCTCGGCGCTGCGGGCCAGCTCCAGAGCCCGTTCAGGGCGCCCCAGACCGCGTTCCGAGTCGGCCATCACCGGCAGGTGCTCCTCGGACCCGGTGAGCCGCCGCGCGGTGCGCAGCTCGCTCAAGGCGTCCGAGTAGCGCCCCGCCCGGTAGGCGGCCAGACCGGCGGTCTCCCGCACGATGCCCAGGCGGGCGGCCCGGCGGCGGGCGGCGATGGCGTGCCGCCACGCGCGGTCCGGGTCCTCGTCGATGAACGCCGCCACGGCGGCCAGGTGGGCCCCGACGTCGGCGGCCAGTTCCTTGGTCAGGCTCGACAGTTCGGAGCGCACGCTCTTGTCGAGGTCGGAGATGGTGATGCCGTCCGGGATCGCTGGGTCCGGCTGCTCACCGTTGCGGCGCATCCGCGGCTGGCGTTCGCGCTGCTCCCGGGCCTCCGGGCTGCGCGTGAACGGGCGGCGCTCGCCCCGGGTGTCGTCGCGACGCCAGGAGGGCGCGCCGAGCGGCGGGGCCGAGCGCGGTCGGTCCGAACGCTGAGGTCGGTCCGAACGCTGAGGCCGGTCCGAACGCTGAGGCCGGTCCGAACGCTGAGGCCGGTCCGAACGCTGAGGCCGGTCCTCGCGCTGCTGGCGATCATTCTGCTGGGGACGGTCGTCGCGCCGAGGACGGTCGCTCCGCTCGAATCGGTTCCCGCCTTGAGGGCGCCCCATTCCCTGCGGACGGCCAGCACCCTGCGGACGGCCAGCACCCTGCGGACGGCCAGCACCCTGCGGACGGCCAGCACCCTGCGGACGGCCAGCACCCTGCGGACGGCCAGCACCCTGC
>NZ_JBITLV010000007.1:194958-379886 GCF_044465595.1 Spongisporangium articulatum
CGGACGGCCGGCACCCTGCGGACGGCCGCCGCTGCGGGGGCCGCGGTCATCGCTGCCGGAGCGGTCCCTGCGCTGCGGACGGTCATCACGCTGCGGACGGTCATCACGCTGCGGACGGTCATCACGCTGGGGACGGTCCGGCCGCTCGAAAGGTCCACCACCGGCGGGGCGACCCGCACCCCGCGGACGGTCGCCGCCCTCGGGGCGCCACTGCCGCTGGGGACGGTCGTCACGCTGCGGGCGCTCAGAGCGCTCGAAACGTCCGCTGCCACCACCGGCGGGGCGACCCGGACCGCGTGGACGATCGCCACCTTCGGGACGCCACTGCCCCTGCGGACGGCCACCGCCCGACGGACGACCACCCGACGGACGCCCACCCGAGCTGGGCCGGCCGGTGCTGGGCCTACCGCTGCTCGTGGGGCGACCGGAACTCTGCGGGCGATCACCCTGGGTACGGTCGTCGCGCGACCAGGTACGCGGACCTTCACCGAAGCGCTGGCCACCACTGCGGGACGGGCCACCACTGCGGGACGGGCCACCACTGCGGGACGGGCCACCACTGCGGAAGCCACCGGACCGGGGAGAGCCGCCCGAACTGCCACCGCGCGACGCTCCTCCTCGGGAGGCGCCACCGCTGCCGGCGCTCCGGGGATTGCCCCCGCGCGAAGCACCGCCGGCTCCGCCCGACGACTGCCCACGGCTGAAACCACCGCCCTGGCCACCACGCCGCGGGCCACCACCGGAGCTCCCGCCGCGCCCGGAGTTGCCACCACGACCGGCGCTGCCGCCGCGTCCCTGCTTGCCGTCCATCTGCTCCATCTTTCCCGAACCCGATAGCCCCACCAAGATCACCGAAAATCCGTCAGTTGACCGGGCTGAACCCGATGAAATGCGCGATCCCCGGTGATCTTGTGAGCTACATGCGCCAAAACAACGATGGCGGCCACCGCAAAGGTGGCCGCCATCGTGAAAGATGTCCGGCGACGTCCTACTCTCCCACGCGCTCCCGCACGCAGTACCATCGGCGCAGACAAGCTTAGCTTCCGGGTTCGGAATGGAGCCGGGCGTTTCCCTGTCGCTATGATCGCCGTAACTCTATTGAGATGTCAGCCGTTTCCCGACCGTATCTCGGGAACCGCACAGTGGACGCAAGCAAGAAATCTGTTAGCAAGTTATCGGCTTATTAGTACCGGTCAGCTTCATGTGTCGTTAGTTCACACTTCCACATCCGGCCTATCAACCCAGTAGTCTAGCTGGGAGCCTCTCGGGGTAAACCCCATGGAAACCTCATCTTGAAGCGAGCTTCCCGCTTAGATGCCTTCAGCGGTTATCCCTTCCGAACGTAGCTAATCAGCGGTGCTCTTGGCAGAACAACTGACACACCAGAGGTTCGTCCGTCCCGGTCCTCTCGTACTAGGGACAGCCCTTCTCAAGTTTCCTACGCGCGCAGCGGATAGGGACCGAACTGTCTCACGACGTTCTAAACCCAGCTCGCGTACCGCTTTAATGGGCGAACAGCCCAACCCTTGGGACCTACTCCAGCCCCAGGATGCGACGAGCCGACATCGAGGTGCCAAACCATGCCGTCGATATGGACTCTTGGGCAAGATCAGCCTGTTATCCCCGGGGTACCTTTTATCCGTTGAGCGACCGCGTTTCCACTTACCACGGCCGGATCACTAGTCCCGACTTTCGTCCCTGCTCGAGATGTCTCTCTCACAGTCAAGCTCCCTTGTGCACTTACACTCGACACCTGATTGCCAACCAGGCTGAGGGAACCTTTGGGCGCCTCCGTTACTCTTTGGGAGGCAACCGCCCCAGTTAAACTACCCACCAGGCACTGTCCCTGATCCGGATCACGGATCGAGGTTAGACATCCAGAACGACCAGAGTGGTATTTCAACGTTGACTCCACGAATACTGGCGTATCCGCTTCAAAGTCTCCCACCTATCCTACACAAGCCGTTCCGAATACCAATACCAAGCTATAGTAAAGGTCCCGGGGTCTTTCCGTCCTGCTGCGCGTAACGAGCATCTTTACTCGTAGTGCAATTTCGCCGAGTTCGCGGTTGAGACAGCGGAGAAGTCGTTACGCCATTCGTGCAGGTCGGAACTTACCCGACAAGGAATTTCGCTACCTTAGGATGGTTATAGTTACCACCGCCGTTTACTGGCGCTTAAGTTCTGAGCTTCGCCGTGAGGCTAACCCGTCCCCTTAACGTTCCAGCACCGGGCAGGCGTCAGTCCGTATACATCGTCTTGCGACTTCGCACGGACCTGTGTTTTTAGTAAACAGTCGCTTCTCCCTGGTCTCTGCGGCCTTCAAAGGCTAGGCAGCAAGTGCCTTCACCCCTCAGGCCCCCCTTCTCCCGAAGTTACGGGGGCATTTTGCCGAGTTCCTTAACCACGATTCACTCGATCGCCTTAGTATTCTCTACCTGACCACCTGAGTCGGTTTAGGGTACGGGCCGCTCGATTCTCGCTAGAGGCTTTTCTTGGCAGCATGGGATCACCCTACTTCCCGCTAATGCGGTCACCATCAGATCTCAGGCTATATGAGCTGCGGATTTGCCTACAGCTCGCCCTACATCCTTGGACGTAGACAACCATCGCTACGCGGTGGCTACCCTCCTGCGTCACCCCATCGCTTACCTACTACCGGCTCGGGTCGCGTGCTCCACGGACACCGGTCCGAAGACCAATGCCGCTTCAGACGCTTAGCATTACCGGGTTCGGTATGGACGAATCTTTGCGGGTACGGGAATATCAACCCGTTGTCCATCGACTACGCCTGTCGGCCTCGCCTTAGGTCCCGACTTACCCAGGGCGGATTAGCCTGGCCCTGGAACCCTTGGTCATTCGGCGGACGGGTTTCTCACCCGTCTTTCGCTACTCATGCCTGCATTCTCACTCGTGTGGCGTCCACGACTGGGTCACCCCGCCGCTTCACTCGCCACACGACGCTCCCCTACCCATCCACACGCCTGGATCCGAAGACCTAGCACATGTGCGAATGTCACAGCTTCGGCGGTGTACTTGAGCCCCGCTACATTGTCGGCGCGGAATCACTTGACCAGTGAGCTATTACGCACTCTTTAAAGGGTGGCTGCTTCTAAGCCAACCTCCTGGTTGTCTGTGCAACTCCACATCCTTTTCCACTTAGCACACGCTTAGGGGCCTTAGCTGGTGATCTGGGCTGTTTCCCTCTCGACTACGGAGCTTATCCCCCGCAGTCTCACTGCCACGCTCTAACTTACCGGCATTCGGAGTTTGGCTGACGTCAGTAACCTTGTAGGGCCCATTAGCCATCCAGTAGCTCTACCTCCGGTAAGAAACACGTGACGCTGCACCTAAATGCATTTCGGGGAGAACCAGCTATCACGGAGTTTGATTGGCCTTTCACCCCTACCCACAGCTCATCCCCTCAGTTTTCAACCTAAGTGGGTTCGGTCCTCCACGCGGTCTTACCCGCGCTTCAACCTGGCCATGGGTAGATCACTCCGCTTCGGGTCTAGAGCATGCGACTCAATCGCCCTATTCGGACTCGCTTTCGCTACGGCTTCCCCACACGGGTTAACCTCGCCACATACCACTAACTCGCAGGCTCATTCTTCAAAAGGCACGCCGTCACCCCACGAATGAGGCTCCGACGGATTGTAGGCACGCGGTTTCAGGTACTATTTCACTCCCCTCCCGGGGTACTTTTCACCTTTCCCTCACGGTACTTGTCCGCTATCGGTCACCAGGTAGTATTTAGGCTTAGGGGGTGGTCCCCCCAGATTCGTACGGGATTTCTCGGGCCCCGTACTACTTGGGAACTCCCTCAGGAGGCCGCGCCATTTCGTCTACGGGGGTAACACCCTCTGTGCCGGGCCTTTCAATGCCCTTCGACTATGACGCGACTTTGTAACTCCTTGTACTTTCGGCAGAAAGTACGGAGGGGTCCCACGACCCCGAACGCGCAACGCCTGCCGGCTATCACACGCGCTCGGTTTAGCCTGATCCGCTTTCGCTCGCCACTACTCACGGAATCGCGGTTGCTTTCTCTTCCTGTCGGTACTGAGATGTTTCACTTCCCGACGTTCCCTCCACATACCCTATGTGTTCAGGTATGGGTCACTGGAAATGACTCCAGCGGGGTTTCCCCATTCGGAAATCCTCGAATCACAGCTCGGTTACCAGCTCCTCGAGGCTTATCGCAGGTTCCTACGTCCTTCATCGGCTCCTGGTGCCAAGGCATCCACCGTGTGCCCTTAAAAACTTGACCACAGATTTTAAAAGATGCTCGCGTCCACTGTGCAGTTCTCAAGCTACGGGCGGAGATCGGACCATTTGCTGTCGCGCCTGCCGGCGGAGGCCGGTGGTTCGTCGACGAGGTGATTCCGCGCGTGTCGGCCGGTTGCCCGGCCGGCCACTGAAGGTCGAGCTTTCGCCCGTTCCCTCAGGACCCAACAGCGTGCCTAAGCCGCCTCCCCGTGACCAACCCGCGTTCCTGCTCCGAAGAGCTGTACTAACGAGGGGTCGCAGAGCGACGGCCAACTGTCGATGTTCCACCCATGAGCAACCACCTCAGATCGAACGTCTGAGTAGTGGCCTCTGGACGCCAATCGGCGTCTAGATGCTCCTTAGAAAGGAGGTGATCCAGCCGCACCTTCCGGTACGGCTACCTTGTTACGACTTCGTCCCAATCGCCAGTCCCACCTTCGACGGCTCCCTCCACAAGGGTTGGGCCACCGGCTTCGGGTGTTACCGACTTTCATGACGTGACGGGCGGTGTGTACAAGGCCCGGGAACGTATTCACCGCAGCGTTGCTGATCTGCGATTACTAGCGACTCCGACTTCATGGGGTCGAGTTGCAGACCCCAATCCGAACTGAGACCAGCTTTTTGGGATTCGCTCCACCTTACGGTCTCGCAGCCCTTTGTACTGGCCATTGTAGCATGCGTGAAGCCCAAGACATAAGGGGCATGATGATTTGACGTCATCCCCACCTTCCTCCGAGTTGACCCCGGCAGTCTCCTATGAGTCCCCACCATTATGTGCTGGCAACATAGAACGAGGGTTGCGCTCGTTGCGGGACTTAACCCAACATCTCACGACACGAGCTGACGACAACCATGCACCACCTGTAAGGCGCCCTTGCGGACCTGATATCTCTACCAGTTTTCGCCTTATGTCAAGCCTTGGTAAGGTTCTTCGCGTTGCATCGAATTAATCCGCATGCTCCGCCGCTTGTGCGGGCCCCCGTCAATTCCTTTGAGTTTTAGCCTTGCGGCCGTACTCCCCAGGCGGGGCGCTTAATGCGTTTGCTGCGGCACGGAACTCGTGGAAAGAGCCCCACACCTAGCGCCCAACGTTTACGGCATGGACTACCAGGGTATCTAATCCTGTTCGCTCCCCATGCTTTCGCTCCTCAGCGTCAGTTACGGCCCAGAGACCCGCCTTCGCCACCGGTGTTCCTCCTGATATCTGCGCATTTCACCGCTACACCAGGAATTCCAGTCTCCCCTACCGCACTCTAGTCTGCCCGTACCCGATGCAAGCTCAGGGTTAAGCCCTGAGTTTTCACACCAGACGCGACAGACCGCCTACGAGCTCTTTACGCCCAATAATTCCGGACAACGCTTGCACCCTACGTATTACCGCGGCTGCTGGCACGTAGTTAGCCGGTGCTTCTTCTGCAGGTACCGTCACTTGCGCTTCTTCCCTGCTGAAAGAGGTTTACGACCCGAAGGCCTTCATCCCTCACGCGGCGTCGCTGCGTCAGGCTTTCGCCCATTGCGCAATATTCCCCACTGCTGCCTCCCGTAGGAGTCTGGGCCGTGTCTCAGTCCCAGTGTGGCCGGTCGCCCTCTCAGGCCGGCTACCCGTCGTCGCCTTGGTGGGCCGTTACCCCACCAACAAGCTGATAGGCCGCGAGCCCATCCATGACCGAAAAACTTTCCACACGCAGAGGATGCCCTCGCGTGTCGTATCCGGTATTAGCTCCGGTTTCCCGGGGTTATCCCAGAGTCATGGGCAGGTTGCTCACGTGTTACTCACCCGTTCGCCACTGATCCACCACCGAAGTGGCTTCACCGTTCGACTTGCATGTGTTAAGCACGCCGCCAGCGTTCGTCCTGAGCCAGGATCAAACTCTCCGTTGATGTCTAGTCAATGAGCCCGAAGGCCATTGTCATCTAGAAGTCGGTGCGCCCGGGCTGGCGAGCTCGGTTGCACCATATTGATCTGGCGTCTGCAGTTGCTGGCCCCCGGTAAGGGGCCCCAATCTGCGTCTACCAAAGGAATTCCGTCTCGACTATGCTGAGGCCCGGA
Organism: Spongisporangium articulatum; assembly: GCF_044465595.1. Lineage (NCBI taxonomy): Bacteria > Bacillati > Actinomycetota > Actinomycetes > Kineosporiales > Kineosporiaceae > Spongisporangium > Spongisporangium articulatum. The sequence continues at coordinate 201,275 of NZ_JBITLV010000007.1, forward strand.
TGGACCTCGATGCACACCCGATGACGGGGTTATTTGGCATCGACTTTTGGCACGCTGTTGAGTTCTCAAGGAGCGGACGCACACCGTTACTGTGACCTTTCGGCCTGTTCTCGGGGCAACCCTTCTAGCTTAGCTTCCCGTTTCAGCCCGGTCAAATCCGTGTTTCTTGGATCTGATTGAGCCGTTTCGTTCGGCATCCCACCGCGTGGTTTTCTGGCCGAGCCCGTAGAGGACCCTGCCTGTACCTACTTGGGGGAGTTGCTCCGAGACCGGCCACCTTGCGGTGTCCGTTGCTCTCGTTCGGCAACAGGTAGAAAGTTACGCAGTACGGTTTCGCAAGTCAAATCGGCCCTGCGACACGCCTGTGACCTGCGCCAATGTCGCTACGTAGTTGTAACAACACGGCTGGTCAGGGCCACGCAGTGTGGTCAGTCGACGAGTTCCACCGCCCCGATCGCCTTCCGGCCCCGCCGCACCACGAGCCACCGCCCGTGCAGCAGGTCCGCAACGCCGGCGGTCGAGTCCTCCCCCGGCACCTTCGCGTTGTTCAGATACGCCCCGCCCTCCTTCAACGTGCGCCGCGCGGCCGACTTCGACGGCGCCAGACCGGCCGCCACCAGCAGGTCCGCCACCGGGTGGTCGACCCGGGGCAACCGCGCCACGGGCAACTGGCCGAGCGCGTCGGCCAGCGTCCCGTCGTCCAGGGCGGTCAGGTCCCCACCCCCGAACAACGCCGCCGCGGCCGCCTCGGCCTGCTCCATCGCCTTCGGCCCGTGCACCAACGACGTCAGGTCCCGGGCCAGCGCCCGTTGACCCTCCCGGGCCTGCGGGCGCTCAGCCGCCGAGGCCTCCAGGGCCGCGATCTCCTCCCGGGTCCGGAACGAGAAGACCCGCAGGTAGTCACCGATCTTCGCGTCCTCCACGTTCAGCCAGAACTGGAAGAACGCGTACGCCGACGTCATCGACGGGTCGAGCCAGACGGCCCCACCCTCGGTCTTGCCGAACTTGGTCCCGTCGGCCTTCGTGATCAGGGGGGTGGCCAGCGCGTGCGCCGACACGCCCTCGGTGCGGTGGATCAGGTCGGTCCCCGCCGTCAGGTTGCCCCACTGGTCCGAACCGCCGATCTGCAGCACGCAGCCGTACCCGCGGTACAGCTCCCGGAAGTCGAGGGCCTGCAGGATCTGGTAGCTGAACTCCGTGTAGCTGATCCCCGCCTCGCTGTTCAGCCGCGCGCTCACGGCGTCCTTGGCCAGCATCCGGCCCACCCGGAAGTGCTTGCCGATGTCCCGCAGGAAGTCGATCGCCGACAGGGGCGCCGTCCAGTCGAGGTTGTTCACCATCCGCGCCGCGGCCGGGCCGTCGAACTCCAGGAACGGTTCGATCTGCCCCCGGATCTTCTGCACCCACTCCCCCACCGTCTCGCGCGAGTTGAGGGTGCGCTCGGCCGTCGGCCGCGGGTCCCCGATCAGGCCGGTCGCGCCCCCGACCAGGGCCAACGGCCGGTGCCCGAACTGCTGCAGGCGACGCATGGTGAGCAGCTGGACCAGGTGCCCGATGTGCAGGCTGGGGGCGGTCGGGTCGAACCCGATGTAGTAGGTGACCGGCCCCTTCGCGAACTCCTCCGACAGGGCGTCCAGATCGGTGGAGTTGCTTATCAACCCGCGCCAGCGAAGTTCTTCGAGCGCAGGGTCCAGAGGTCGTTCGGCGGAGTTCTCGGTCACGCGAAACAGCCTACGGGCTGCGCACCACCGGTTTCCGGGACCGCGGCTTGGCGGGCCGGTACACCGACACCGTCGGGTCGCCGTCGATCCACCACCGCCACTCCTGCACCGCGCCCGCCCCCGACACCCCGACCCGCGGCCCGGTGCGCACCCGACTCGCGGGCACCCGGGCGCCGGCGACCAGCGCCCCGACGGCGTCGAGACCGTCGTCCGAACCGGTCAGCCCCAGCGCGCTCGCCAGCCGCGCCGGGCCGCGGCAGAGCTCGCGGTCGGTCTTCGCCGCCGGACGACGGGAGCGCGCCTCCTCGAGGCCGCCCACCACCTCGCCGGCCCGTAGGAGCACCGCGGTACCCGTCCCCGGTGGCTCGCAGACCAGGTTCGCGCACCAGTGCATGCCGTAGGTGAAGTAGACGTAGACGTGCCCGGGCGGCCCGAACATCGTTGCGTTACGGCGGGTTTCACCTCGGAAGGCGTGCGATCCGGGGTCGGACGACCCCAGGTACGCCTCCAGCTCGGTGAGCCGTACCGAGACCCCGCCGAGGGTCAGCACGCAGCCCAGCAGGTCGCGCGCGACCCTCCGGGAGTCCCGGTCGAAGAACTCCCGCGGCAGCGGCTCCCCCGCCCTCACGACGCGCGGAACCGTTCAGGCCCGGAGAGTCCGGGTGAACGCGCGCAGTCGCGTCAGCTCGGCCCGCGCCTCGGCGAGCTGCTCGAGCACCCGCGCCGGCGCCGTCCCGCCCCGCCCGTCGCGCGAGGCCAGCGAACCGGCGACGTCCAGAACCGACCGCACGTCCGGCGTCAGGTGCGGCGAGATCGCCGCGAAGTCGGCGTCCGTCAGGTCCCACAGCTCCACCTCGCGGCCCTCGGCCGTCGAGCGCTCCTCGCACCGCCGCACGCACGCCCCGGACAGCTCGTGCGCCTCCCGGAACGGCACGCCCTTCCGGACGAGCCAGTCGGCCACGTCGGTGGCCAGCGCGAACCCGCGCGGCGCCAGCTCGGCCATGCGGTCGGTGTGGAACACCAGGGTCGCCACCTGACCGGCCACCGCCGGCAGCAGCACCTCGAGGGTGTCGACCGCGTCGAAGACGGGCTCCTTGTCCTCCTGGAGGTCCCGGTTGTAGGCCAGCGGCAGGCCCTTCAGCGTGGCCAGCAACCCGGTCAGGTCCCCGATCAGCCGGCCGGCCTTGCCCCGGGCCAGCTCGGCCACGTCCGGGTTCTTCTTCTGCGGCATGATGCTCGACCCGGTCGACCAGGCGTCGTCCAGCGTCAGGAACGAGAACTCCTTCGTCGCCCAGAGGATCACCTCCTCCGACAGTCGCGACAGGTCGACCCCGACCATGGCCGTCACGAAGGCGAACTCGGCCGCCAGGTCGCGCGCCGCCGTCCCGTCGATCGAGTTCGGCACCGAACCCTCGAAGCCCAGCTCGACCGCCACCGCCACCGGGTCGAGCCCCAGCGACGTCCCGGCCAGAGCGCTCGACCCGTACGGCGACGAGGCCGCCCGTGCGTCCCAGTCGGCGAACCGGGCCACGTCGCGCAGCAGCGGCCAGGCATGGGCCAGGAGGTGGTGGGCCAGCAGCACGGGCTGCGCGTGCTGGAGATGCGTGCGCCCCGGCATCGGCGCCTCCGGGTGGGCCGCGGCCTGGGCGACGAGCGCCGCCACCACGTCCAGCACCTGCCCGCCGATCACGCGCGCGTGGTCGCGCAGGTACATCCGCAGCAGCGTGGCGATCTGGTCGTTGCGCGAGCGCCCGGCCCGCAACCGGCCGCCCAGCTCCGGGCCGACCCGCTCCAGCAGGACCCGCTCCAGCGCGCCGTGCACGTCCTCGTCGCCGGGGTCGGCGACCAGCGCCCCCGACGCGACGTCGGCGTCCATCTTGGCCAGCGCGTCGAGCAGCCCGTTCAGGTCGTCGTCGGTGAGCAGCCCGGCCCGGTGCAGCGCGCGGGCGTGGGCGCGGGACCCGGCCAGGTCGTAGCGGGCCAGTCGCCAGTCGAAGTGCGTCGAGCGGGACAGCTCGGCCATCGCGTCGGCGGGGCCCCCGGCGAACCGGCCGCCCCAGAGCGCGCCGGTACCCGTCGTGCCCGTCGAATCAGTCACTGCTCGTCCTTCTGCTCTTCAGGGGCCTCGCCCGAGGCCAGGGCCAGGAACCAGTCGGCGACCGCCCCGCCCCCGGCGGGGTCGCGGGTCACCACCAGGACCGTGTCGTCACCGGCGATCGTGCCCAGCACCGCCTGCAGCACCGACTGGTCGATCGCCGAGGCCAGGAACTGCGCCGCGCCGGGCGGGGTGTGCAGGACGACGAGGTTCGCGGACGCCTCGGCCGTCACCAGCAGCTCCTGGCAGAGCCGGGCCAGGCGCTGGTCGAGCACGTCCTGCTCGAGCCCGGCCTGCGGCGTCCGGTCGCCGCCCTCCCCCGGCACCGCGTAGACCAAGCCGCCGTCCGCGTGCCGGACCTTCACCGCGCCGAGCTCCACGAGGTCGCGCGACAGCGTGGCCTGGGTGACGACGAGGCCGTCCTCGGCCAGTAGCTGCGCGAGCTCGGCCTGCGAGCGCACGGGCGTCCGGCGCAGCAGGTCGACCACCCGGCGGTGCCGGGCGTTCTTGGTGGCGGCCAGCTTCCCCTGGGTGGGTATGGAGGTCACGACTTCTCCAGAAGCCAGGTCAACAGCGCCTTCTGGGCGTGCAACCGGTTCTCGGCCTCGTCCCAGACGGCGGACTGCGGACCGTCGATGACCTCGGCGGTGATCTCCTTGCCGCGGTAGGCGGGCAGGCAGTGCAGGACGACGGCGCCCGGGTTCGCGCGGGCCAGCTGGGTCCCGTCGACGACGAAGGGCACGAACGGCGCCGCGCGCTCGGTGGCCTCGGCCTCCTGGCCCATCGAGATCCAGGTGTCGGTGGCCAGCACGTCGGCACCCTCCGCGGCCGCGGCCGCGTCGTGCCCGACCGCTACGGACCCCCCGGTCTCGGCGGCCCGCGCGGCGGCGCGCGCCACGACCCCAGGGTCCGGCAGGTAGCCCTCGGGGGTGCCGATCCGGACGTGCAGGCCCGCGTTGGCTCCGGCCAGCAGGTAGGAGTGGGCCATGTTGTTGGCGCCGTCACCGAGGTAGGACAGCGTCAGCCCGGCCAGCTTGCCGTGCCGCTCGCGGACCGTCTGCAGGTCGGCGAGCAACTGGCAGGGGTGGAACTCGTCGGTCAGCGCGTTCACGACCGGCACCCGGCTGACGGCGGCCATCGCCGCGATCCGCTCCTGGCCCGCGGTACGCCAGACGATCGCCGCGACCTGCCGGTCGAGCACCCGCGTCGTGTCCTCGATCGACTCGCCACGACCCAGCTGGCTGGACCCGGCGTCCAGCACCAGGGGGTAGCCGCCGAGCTCGGCGATGCCGACCGAGAACGACACCCGGGTCCGGGTGGAGGACTTGTCGAACAGCACCGCGACGGCCCGCGGACCCTCCAGCGGGCGGGCCGTGAACCGGCCCGCGGCGCGCTCGGCCTTCAGCCGGTCGGCCAGGTCGAGGACCTCGAGCAGTTCGTCGGGGCTCAGGTCGTCGTCGCGCAGGAAATGCCTCATGCCGCACCAGCCAGGGCCAGGTCGAGGGCCGTGGGGAGCGCCTCGAGGAACGTGTCGGCCTGCTCGGCGGTGAGCACCAGCGGCGGGGCCAGGCGCAGCGCGTCGGGCGCGACGGGGTTGACGATGAAACCAGCCTCCAGCAGCCGGGCGGCCACCTGGGGGGCGACCGGCTGCGTGAGCTGGACGGCGAGCAGGAGACCGGCCCCGCGCACGCTCGCCACGCCCGGGTGGGCGAGCGCCCCGACCCCGTCGACGAGCCGCCGGCCGACGCCGGCCACGTTCTCGAGGAGACCGTCGCGTTCGATCACGTGCAGCGTGGCCAGGGAGGCGGCCGCAGCGACCGGATTGCCGCCGAACGTCGAGCCGTGCTGGCCCGCGCCGAGCAGCTGCGCGTTGCGCTCACCGAACGCGATGGTCGCGCCGATCGGGATGCCGCCGCCCAGGCCCTTGGCCAGCGTGACGACGTCCGGTCCGGTCCCGCCGGGCGACAGTTCCGCCTGCTGGAAGGCGAACCACGACCCGGTCCGGCCGACGCCGGTCTGGACCTCGTCGAGGACCAGCAGGGCGCCGACAGCCTGGGTCAGCCGACGAGCCTCGGCGAGGTAGCCGGGCGGGGCCGGACGCACTCCCGCCTCACCCTGCACGGGTTCCAGGACGACGGCCGCGGTCGCCGGGGTGAGCGCCGCCTCCAGGGCGGCGGGGTCGCCGAACGGCACGTGGACGACGTCCCCGGGCAGCGGTTCGAACGGCTCGCGGTAGGCGGGCTTGTGGGTCAGGGCCAGTGCACCCATCGTCCGGCCGTGGAACCCGCCCTCGGCGGCGACCAACCCGGTCCGGCCGGTGCGCCGGGTCAGCTTGAACGCCGCCTCGTTGGCCTCGGTGCCGGAGTTGCTGAAGAACACCGCCGAACCCGACGGGGCCCCGGCCAGGTCGAGCAGGCGCTCGGCCAGCGCCACCTGGGTGGGCGTGGCGAAGAAGTTCGACACGTGCCCGAGGGTGGCCAGCTGCGCGCTGACCGCCGAGCTGAGGAACGGGTGGGCGTGCCCGAGCACGTTGACCGCGATCCCGGCCAGCAGGTCGAGGTACCGGTTCCCGTCGGCGTCCCAGACGTAGCAGCCCTCGCCCCGCACCAGCACCCGCTGGGGCGTGCCGAAGGTCTGCATCACGGAGTGCCGGTACCGCTCCAGCCAGGCGTCCTGCGACTGCAGCTGACCGGAGGTGTAGAGGTCGAGGTCGAGAGTCACTGGGCCACCGCCTGTTTCGCCGGAACGACCATGGTGCCGGCGCCCTGGGTGGTGAAGACCTCGAGCAGCAGGCCGTGCCGGACCCGCCCGTCGATCACGGTGGCCCGCGGCACGCCCCCGCGGACCGCGCGCAGGCAGGCCTCCATCTTCGGCACCATCCCGGCCTCCAGGCCGGGCAGCATCTGCTCCAGCTGCACGTCGTCCACCTCGGTCAGCAGCGACGACCGGTCCGGCCAGTCCGCGTACAGGCCCTCGACGTCCGTCAGGACGACGAACTTCTCCGCGCCGAGCGCGACCGCCAGCGCCGACGCCGCGGTGTCGGCGTTCACGTTGAGCACCTGGCCGTCGTCGTCGGGGGCCACGGTCGAGACCACCGGGATCCGCCCGGCGTCGATCAGGTCCTGCACCGCGGCCGGGTCGACGTCCACCACGTCTCCGACCAGGCCGAGGTCGACCGGCTCGCCGTCCACGACGGTGCCGCGGCGCGCGGCCCGGAACAGGCCGCCGTCCTCGCCCGAGAGCCCGACCGCGAGCGCGCCGTGCGCGTTGATCAACCCGACCAGCTCGCGGCCGACCTGCCCGGTGAGGACCATGCGGACGACGTCCATCGCGTCCTGGGTGGTGACCCGCAGGCCGCCCCGGAACTCGCTCTCGATGCCGAGCCGGTCGAGCATCCGCGAGATCTGGGGCCCGCCACCGTGCACGACGACCGGCTTCAGCCCGGCGGCGCGCAGGAACACGACGTCCTGCGCGAAGGCGCGCTTCAGCTCGTCGTCGACCATGGCGTTGCCGCCGTACTTGACGACCGCGATCGCCCCGCGGAACCGCTGCAGCCAGGGCAGGGCCTCGACGAGGACGGCGGCCTTGAGCTGTGCCTCTTCTTGAGTGGTGCTGCTGATCATGTGGAGTAGGCGCTGTTCTCGTGGACGTAGGCGTGGGTGAGGTCGTTGGTCCAGATCGTGGCCGTCGCGTCGCCGCTCTTGAGGTCGATGACGATGTGCACGGCCCGCGGTTCGAGGTCGACGCCGGCCGGGTCGTCGGCGGCCATGCCCTTGCGGCAGATCCAGACGTCGTTCATCGCGACGTCCAGGTCGGCCGGGTCGAAGGCGGCCCCCGTGGTGCCGACGGCGGCCAGGATGCGACCCCAGTTCGGGTCCTTGCCGAAGATCGCGGCCTTGAACAGGTTGCTGCGGGCCACGCTGCGCCCGACCTCGACGGCGTCCTCCTCGCTGGCGGCGCCGCGCACCTCGATGGCGATCTCGTGGTCGGCGCCCTCGGCGTCGGCGAGCAACTGCCGGGCCAGGTCGGTGCAGACGGCCGTGAGGGCGTCGGTGAACTCGACGGGGTCGGGCGTGACACCGCTGGCCCCGGACGCGAGCAGCGCGACGGTGTCGTTCGTGGACTGGCAGCCGTCGGAGTCGAGTCGGTCGAAGCTCACCCGGGTCGCGGCGCGCAACGCGGCGTCCAGCCCCGCGGCGTCCACCTCGGCGTCCGTCGTGACGACCACGAGCATGGTGGCCAGCGCCGGGGCCAGCATGCCGGCGCCCTTGGCCATCCCGCCGATGGTCCAGCCCGCGGGCGAGGTGTGCACGGACTGCTTGGCCACGGTGTCGGTGGTCATGATCGCCGTCGCCGCGTCGGCGCCGCCGTCCGTGCTCAACGTGGCCGTGGCCGCCTCGACCCCGGCCAGCATCCGCTCGCGGCTGAACAGCGGGCCGATCAGCCCGGTCGAGCAGACCAACACGTCGTAGGCGCCGAAACCGCCCAGCTCGGCGACCTTCTCGGCCGTGGCGTGGGTGGTCTGGAAACCCTCGGGCCCGGTGTAGCAGTTGGCGCCGCCGGAGTTCAGGACGACGGCCCGCAGCCGGCCGTCGCCGATCGCGCGCTCGCTCCAGAGCACGGGGTTGGCCTTGCACCGGTTGCTGGTGAACACGGCCGCGGCCGCCTCGAACGGGCCGTCGTTGACGACGAGCGCGACGTCGGGCTTGCCGCTGGGTTTCAGGCCGGCGGTCACGCCGGCGGCCCGGAAGCCCTGGGGTGCAGTGACACTCATCGTTGCGCTACTCCGCGTCCTCGGTGATCTCGTAGCCGGCGTGCCGCCACACCGAGACGGCGTTGGTGGTCTTGGCGGCGGGCACGAGGATCCAGTCGGTGTCGAACGTCGAGACCGACAGCACCGGGATCCCGGCGTCGGCCATGGGTTTCAGCAGGCGCAACAGGCTGCCGATCTGTGAGATCTCGAGCTGCCCGGCGACCCGCACCACCGAGAACGGCCCCTCGACCGGGCCCGGTACGGGCTCCGGCAGGCTGCTCGTCGGGCAGATCACGCTCAGCTCGTCATCCGTGCGGGAGACGCTGACCAGGGGGCCGCCGACGGCCCACGTGGGCTCGGGGGCGTCGGCGCCGAGCCGGACCACGGTCATGGCCTGGCGGTACTGGATGAGGTGCACGCAGAAGACCTTTCGTGCGTCAGGGGGCCAGGCCGGCGACCGGCAGGCCGAGGCCCTCGGGCAGGCCGAGGGCCAGATTGGCGGACTGCACGGCCCCTCCCGCCGTGCCCTTCGTCAGGTTGTCGATGGCGCTGATCGCGACGACGCGACCGACGCGACGGTCGAGGGCCACCTGGACCAGGGCGGTGTTGGCGCCCAGCGTGTCCGCGGTGCGCGGCCAACGGCCCTCGGGGAGCAGGTGGACGAACGTCTCGCCGTCGTAGGCCCGGCCCCAGGCGTCCCGGACGGCCGACTCCACGGCCTGCGGGTCGTCGGCCAGCTGTGCCTGGAGCGACGGGGCCAGCCGGGCGGTCGCGGTGGCGAGGATGCCCCGAGCCATCGGCGCCAGGGTCGGGGTGAAGCTCACCGTCACGCCCTGCCCCGCGGCGACGCCCAGGCACTGTTCCATCTCCGGGGTGTGCCGGTGGATGCCGCCCACGCCGTAGGGGCTCATGGAGCCCATCACCTCGGACCCGAGCAGGTGGGGCTTCACGGCCTTGCCCGCGCCCGACGTCCCGCTGGCGGCGACCACGACGACGTCGTCCGCCTCGAGCACGCCCGCGGCGAAGCCGGGGGCGAGCGCCAGGGTCGCCGCGGTCGGATAGCAGCCGGGGACGGCGATCCGCGTGGCCCCGGCCAGCTGGGCCCGCTGCTTGGTGCCGTCCGCATGCGTGAGCTCGGGCAGGCCGTAGGCCCAGGTGCCCGCGTGCTCACCGCCGTAGAACTCGGCCCAGGCCTGCGCGTCGGACAGTCGGTGGTCGGCGCCGCAGTCGATGACGACCGTGTCGGGGCCGAGCTCGGCGGCGAGGGCGGCGGAGGCGCCGTGCGGCAGGGCCAGGAAGACGACGTCGTGGCCGCGCAGGGTCTGCGGGGTGGTCTCGGCCAGCACCCGGTCGGCCAGGGGCAGCAGGTGCGGCTGGTGCTCACCCAACGTCGAGCCGGCGTTCCCGCCCGCGCTCAGCGTGCCGATCTCGAAGTCGGGGTGGGCCAGCAGCAGGCGCAGCAGCTCACCGCCCGCGTAGCCGGATGCCCCAGCGACGGCTGCCGTGATTCCCATGACGAAAGACTATACACCCTTCTGCATGAGTATTCACGGCTCAGCATGAGACCGCCTCCCGCATCGATACCCAGTGTCCCACCTCGCTAACCGTGTGGGAACGGTGTGGCCTGTGTGGCGGGCGTGAACCCGCTACGAACCGCCTACGAACGCAGGACGGCGCCCGTCGCCCGGGTCGCCTCGGCCACGGCCGCGTCGCGGGCCGCCGCGGTCTCCTGCGCGGTCAGCGTGCGGTCGGGGGCCCGGAACCGCAGCGCGAAGGCCAGCGACTTCTTGCCCTCACCGACCTGCGGGCCCGTGTAGCTGTCGAACAGCCGGATCGACTCCAGCAGGTCGCCCGCCCCGGTGCTCAGCGCGGCCTCGACGTCGCCGGCCGGCACGACGGCGTCGACCACCACGGCCACGTCCTCCTTGGCCAGCGGGAAGGTGGAGATGGGACGGGCCTTGACGATCCGCCCCGACGCCGCGGTCAGCACGTCCACGTCGACCTCGGCCGCCACCGTGCGGGCGGGCAGGTCGAGCGCCGCGCAGACCTTCGGGTGCAGCTCTCCCGCGTGGCCGAACAGCTGCCCGTCGATCTCCAGGCGCGCGCAGCGCCCCGGATGCCACGGCATGTGGTCGGCGTCGCCGACCACCGTCGGCTCCACCCCCACCGTCCGGGCCACCAGGAGGGCGGCCTCGAGCGCGTCGGTCCAGTCGGCGGCCCGGCCGGGACCCGTCCATCCGGGCAGGTCCCGCTGTCCGGTGAGCACGATGGCCACCCGGCGGGGCTGCGGCGGGACGGCGGCCCGGATGGCGTCCAGGTCGGCGTCCGAAGGGCGCACCCCGACCGGGCCCTGGGGCGCGTGCGGCGTGCTGTCCGGCGCCGGCCGGGTGACGAGCCCGATCTCGTACAGCCCGATGTCGGTGAGCCCGCGGGACACGTTGCGGCGCAACGTCTCCAGCAGGGTGGACAGCAGCTCCGTGCGCATCAGGGGCAGCTCGTCGGACAGCGGGTTGGCCAGCCGGATGGCGGCTCGTCGCGGGTCGCCGGCGGGCAGACCGAGCGCGTCGTGCGTCGCGCCGGACACGAACGGGTAGCTGAGCACCTCGACCAGGCCGTGGTCGGCCAGCGCCCGGGCCACGGTGCGACGCACGCGCTGCCCGTGGGTCAGGCCTCGTCCGGGCGGGGCGACGGGCAGGACCGAGCCGATCTGGGCGTAGTCGCGCAGCCGGGCGACCTCCTCGACCAGGTCGACGCCGATCCGCAGGTCGGGGCGCCAGGTCGGCGCGGTCACCCTCAGCGTCCCGCCTCCACCTACTGCTGGCTCGACGGTGCAGCCGATCTCGCGCAGCGTCTCGACGACCTGCGCCTCGGTCCACTGCGCGCCGACGATGCGGTTGGGCAGGTCCCAGGGCATCTCGATCGGCGGGACGGGCTCGCGTTCGTCGACGTCGGTCACCGCGGCCGGGGTACCTCCGCCGTGCTCGACCAGCAGGCGGACCGCGAGCTCCGCGGCGGCGGCGGCCAGGTCGAGGTCGACGCCCCGCTCGTAGCGGCGGCTGGCCTCGGTGGAGAGCTTGTGCCGGCGGGCGGTGCGCGCGACGGTGATCGGGTCGAAGTGGGCCGACTCGATGAGCAGGTCCGTCGTGGTGGTGCCGACCTCGGAACTGGCCCCGCCCATGACTCCCGCCAGGGCCAGGACGCGGCTGCCGTCGCCGGACGGGCTGTCGGTGATCAGCAGGTCCTCGGCGTGCAGGGTGCGCTCGACGTCGTCCAGGGTGGTCAGCCGCTCACCGGCGCGGGCGCGGCGCACCACGACCGGCGCCACGAGCTTGCTCAGGTCGAAGGCGTGCAACGGCTGGCCGAGCGCGAGCATCACGTAGTTGGTGACGTCGACGGCCAGCGAGATGGGTCGCATCCCCGCCTGTTCCAACCGCTTCTGCATCCAGCGCGGCGAGGTGGCGGCCGCGTCGACGCCCCGCACGACCCGCGCCACGTAGCGGTCGCAGCCGGCGTGACCGTTGATCGGCGCGTCGTCGGCCAGCCTCACGGCCGGCCCGTCGTCCGTCGGGGCCGGCGTGTCCAGCAGCGCGGGGTCGGTGAAGGCGGCGCCGGTGGAGTGCGAGTACTCGCGGGCGATGCCGCGCAGGCTGAACGCGTACCCGCGGTCGGGCGTCACGTTCACCTCGACGGTCTGCTCGTCGAGACCGAGCAGCGTGAGCGCGTCGGTGCCGGGTTCGACGTCACCGAACTCCCACTCGACCAGCCGGATGATGCCCGAGTGGTCGTCACCCAAGCCGAGCTCGCGGGCCGAGCAGATCATCCCGTCCGAGACGTGCCCGTACGTCTTGCGCGCGGCGATCGCGAACCCGCCCGGCAGCACCGCCCCGGGCAGCGCCACCAGGACCAGGTCACCCTCGACGAAGTTGCCCGCCCCGCAGACGATCCCCCGCGGCTGCCCGTCGTCCGGGTTGTACGACCCGACGTCCACCTGACACCAGCGGATCGTCTTGCCGTTCTTCTGCGGCTCCGGCGTGAAGCTCACGACGCGACCGACGACGACCGGGCCGACGACGTCCCCGCCGTGCAGCCCCTCCTCCTCGAGGCCGACCTTCACCAGGGCGGCGGCCACCTGCTCGCCGGTGACCCCCTCGGGCAGCTCGACGTACTCGCCGAGCCAGTTCAGCGGCGCGCGCATCAGGCCTCCACCCCGAACCGGCGGCTGAACCGCACGTCGCCCTCGACCATGTCGTGCATGTCCTCCACGTCGTTGCGGAACATCAGGGCGCGCTCGACACCGACGCCGAACGCGAACCCGGTGTAGACGTCCGGGTCGACGCCACAGGCGCGCAGCACGTTCGGGTGGACCATCCCGCAGCCGCCCCACTCGATCCAGCCGGTGCCCTTGCAGGTGCGGCAGTCCGGGTCCTTGCCGGAGCACACGAAGCAGCGCAGATCCAGCTCGGCACTGGGTTCGGTGAAGGGGAAGAACGACGGGCGCAGACGCGTGACGCTGCCGGCGCCGAACATCGTCTCCACGAAGTGGTCGAGGGTGCCCTTCAGGTGGGCCATCGTCAGGCCCTTGTCGACCGCCAGACCCTCGACCTGGTGGAAGACGGGCGTGTGCGTGGCGTCGAGTTCGTCGGTGCGGAACACCTTGCCCGGGCAGATCACGTAGACCGGCAGGTCGCGCTCGAGCAGGCTACGGGCCTGCACGGGTGACGTGTGGGTGCGCAGCACGAGACCGCTGTCGGGTGGGTCGACGAAGAACGTGTCCTGCATCTGGCGGGCCGGGTGGTCGGGCCCGAAGTTCAGGGCGTCGAAGTTGAACCACTCGGCCTCGAGCTCGGGCCCCTCCGCGATCTCCCAGCCCATCGCGAGGAACACGTCGCCGACGCGTTCCATCAGCGTCTCGAGCGGGTGCCGGGCGCCGAGCGGGCGGCGCTCCGCGGGCAGGGTGACGTCGACGGCCTCCTCGACGAGCATGCGCGCGTCGCGTTCGGACTCCAGTTCCGCCTGGCGGGTGGTCAGGGCGGCCTGGATCTCGCCGCGGGCCGCACCGAGACGCTTGCCGGCGTCGGCCTTGGCCGCGGGCGGCAGCGCGGCGATCTCGCGGCTGGCCAGCGAGATGGCGCTCTTGCCGCCGGTGTGGTCGAGGCGGGCCTGCTTCAGCTCGTCCAGGTCGCGAGCCTCGGTGAAGGCGGCCAGCGCCTGGCGCACGGCCTCGGCGAGCGACGCCTCGGAGAGCGTCGCCACCTCGACCGGGTCGTAGTCGGTGCTCTTTCCGGTCACCGCGCGATTGTTTCAGATCGCGCGGGTTCCGTTCGCCAGGGTTTCCGCGACGCTCAGAAGGAGAGGTCGACGCCCGAGGTGCCGGTGGTGGTGCTCTTGGCCTGGCCGTTGGGCAGCAGGCTGGCGTACTTGTCGGCGATCCCGGAGTAGAGGCTGTCGAGCCCGCCGCCGGAGTCGTCGTCGCCGCTGCCGAAGGCGCTGAGCATCGCCTGCTGGTTCAGGTAGTTGGCGGACTCCATCGGGCTGAGCGCCTGGAACTCCTGCGTCGACAGGCCCGTGGACGCCGCGAGGGAGTCGAGGGAGTCGGACGCCGACGAGCTGCCGGACAGGCTGGCCCACCAGTCGCTGGTGGTGTCGTTCGACGAGCCGGAGACCTGCGACGAGGCCGAGGCGTTGCTGAGCAGCTGGGCGTAGTAGTCACCGCTGCCGCCGGACACAGGACTGATGCTCACGGAGCATGCATCGGCACGCAGCCCCTGAACCTTGAGCGGCGATCTTCACCGGGCCGCCGGGCGATCGTCGACGAGGCGATTTCGGGCGCTATGTCCAGCCGAGATCGCCTCGTCGATGATTACCGGTGGGCGCGCGCCGAGGCGTACAGGCACACCGTGGCGGCGGTGCCCAGGTTGAGGCTCTCCGCGTGGCCGTGCACAGGGACCCGGACGACCTGGTCGGCCAGGGCGCGGTCCGCCGGGGGCAGGCCCCACGCCTCGTTGCCGAACACCCACGCGACCGGACCGCGCAGCAGCGCGGGGGCGCCCGTCGTCCGGGCGGTCTCGGCTTCGTCGAGCAGGTCGTCCAGATCGGTCCGGCCCGCCCCGTCGGCCGCGAGCACGGCGAGGTCGGCCGCCTTCAGCGCCGCGACCGCGTCGGGCAGCGGCACGCCGGTCACGACGGGCAGGTGGAACAGGCTGCCGGCCGTCGACCGCACGCACTTGGGGTTGTGGACGTCGACGCTGGCGTCGGTGAGCAGCACGGCGTCGGCGCCGGCGGCGTCCGCGGCCCGGATGACCGTCCCGGCGTTGCCGGGGTCGCGCACCTGGGCCAGCACGGCCACGAGCCTCGGGCGGGCGGCCAGTACCTCGTCGAGCGGGACGTCGACCAGGCCGCACACGGCCAGCAGCCCCTGCGGGTTGACGGTCGCGTCGTCCCCCGCCATCGCGGCCAGCACGGCCTCCGTGACGGGGGTGACGGGGACGTCGGCGGCCAGCGCGGCCGCGACGATCTCGGCGTACCGCTGCGCGGCCGCCTCGGTGACGTACAGCTGGACGACGTCCGCCGCCCGGAAGCGCAGAGCCTCCCGGACCGACTGGGGTCCCTCCACGAGGAAGCGGCCGGCGCGTAGTCGCGCCGGCCGCCCCGAGAGCCGGGCCACCGCCTTCACCCGGTCGGACCGGGGGTTGGCGAGGGTTTCCCCGCTGAGCACCTGCTGGTGGCCTGTGTGGTTCAGGTCAGGCCGCGGTCGTCGTCCCGGTGGCCGGCAGGGCCTCCCGGGCGGTGGTGACCAGCACCGCGAACGCCGCGGGGTCGTTGACCGCGAGTTCGGCGAGCATGCGGCGGTCGACCTCGACCTCGGCGGCCTTCAGACCCTGGATGAACCGGTTGTAGGTCATGCCGTTGGCGCGGGCCGCCGCGTTGATCCGCTGGATCCACAGACGACGGAAGTCGCCCTTGCGGGCCCGACGGTCACGGTAGGCGTAGACCAGCGAGTGGGTGACCTGCTCCTTGGCCTTGCGGTAGAGCCGCGAGCGCTGGCCGCGGTAACCGCTGGCCCGCTCGAGGACCTCGCGACGCTTCTTCTGGGCGTTGACCGCCCGCTTCACGCGTGCCACGTGAGTTCTCCTTTACTGGCTCGCGCCGGTCAGCGACGACCGAGCAGGCGGTTGACGGCGGGCGCGTTCGCGGGGTCGACGACCTCGTTGGCGGCGAGGCGACGGGTACGCGTCGTCGGCTTGCCCTCGAAGAGGTGCCGGCGGTTGGCCTGCTCGCGGATCAGCTTGCCGCTGCCGCTCACCTTGAACCGCTTCTTCGCACCGCTGTGCGTCTTCATCTTGGGCACGTTCGTTCTCCTGTTCGGCCACGCCGGGTGGCGCGGGTCTGTCACCGCGGTTGGGACCGCGGTCGTCGGTGGTGTCACCGGCCGGAGGCGGACCTCAGGCGTCGGCGACCTTCTTGGCGGTCTTCGCGGCCGCCGTCTTGGCGGGCGGTCGCGGAGCCGCCGGCTTCGGCGGGGCCGGCTTCGGGGCCGGGGCCTTGGCCGCGGGCGCCTTGGCCGCCGGAGCCTTGGCCGCGGGGGCCTTGGCCGCCGGAGCCTTGGCGGGGGCCTTCGCCGCCGGCGCCTTCGCCGGTGCGGGGGCCGGTGCCGCGGCGGGGGCCTTGGCGGTGGCCGCCCCCGGGCGGGGGCCCGGTCGGGCGCTGCCCGGGGTCGGGGGCCGCGGGGCGGCCGGCCGGGCCGGAGCCGGGGCCGGAGCCTCGGCGACGGGCGCCGGGGTCGGTTCGACCACGGGGTCCGGTGCCGGCTCGGGCTCCGCCGCCTGGGCGACGGGCTCGGGCGTCGCCGGGACGGCGGGCGCGGGCGCGTCGGTCACGGCGGACCCGTCGAACTCGCTCAGGTCGATCGACACGTCGTCCTCGTCGCGGCGGCGACGGGAGGCGCGCGGCTCGGCCTTGGTCTCGGCCTTCTTCTTGTGCGGACCGATGACCATGACCATGTTGCGGCCGTCCTGCTTCGGGTTGCTCTCGATGTAGCCGAGCTCGGCGACATCGGCAGCCATCCGCTGCAGCAGCCGATAACCCATCTCCGGGCGCGACTGCTCGCGACCGCGGAACATGATCATGACCTTGACCTTGTCCCCCGCCTTGAGGAACCGCTCGACGTGGCCCTTCTTCGTGCCGTAGTCGTGCGGGTCGATCTTCAGGCGGAGACGGATCTCCTTCAGCACGGTGTGCGCCTGGTTCTTGCGCGCCTCGCGTGCCTTCATCGCCGACTCGTACTTGAACTTCCCGAAGTCCATGAGCTTGCAGACCGGGGGCCTCGCCTGGGGGGCGACCTCGACGAGGTCGAGATCGGCCTCCTGCGCCAGACGCAGGGCGTCCTCGACCCGCACGATGCCGACCTGCTCCCCGTTGGGGCCGACCAGCCGCACCTCAGGGACGCGGATACGGTCGTTGATCCGGGGCTCGCTGATGTGGTGCTCCCATCCGTTCGTGTCCGTGGCCGCCGCAACGCAGGAAGGCTCCCGCGCGCAGGCGCACGGGAGCCTCTGACAACGGACCGGCGAACACGCCGCGGACGGCGGAACGCGGCTTCGACCGGGCGGCGGGACGCCTACCGGTGAAGCACGGACCGGACCCGGACGCCGTCAGACTGATGCAGCCCGGCGACGGGTGGGAGAGACTCCACTTTGCGCACCGGACCCTGTCGGACCCGGTCGGTCGTCCCCCCACGATATCAGCACCAGGCCCACTCCGGCGACGAGCGCGCCCAGCGTGCCGATCAGGGCGAAACCGGACCAGGCCCCGGCCCGGTCGATCACGAACCCCGCCAGGGGCGCCCCGACAGCCACGCCCACCGTCGCCGCCGTCCCGTACCAGCCCATGGCCTCCCCGCGCACCGACTCGGGCGCGAGGCGGTTCACCTCCGAGGTGGCGGCGCTCAGCGTCGGCGCACAGAAGAACCCGGCCGGGGCCATGGCCAGGACCAGCCACCAGAGCCCGGGCACCAGTCCGACGGGCGCCGTGGCCAGGCCGAGAGCCAGCAGCAGCACGTACAGCGGAACCGGACGGCGCAGCGCCCCCAGGACGAGGCCGCCGACGATGGAGGTGAGCGACCAGACGACGAAGACCAGCCAGCTCATCCGGGCGTCGCCGGACTCCTCCCGGAGGTGCGCGACGATGGCCACCTCGGTGCCGGACAGCACGATCAGCGCGGCCACGGACGCCAGCAGGACGGTGACCATGCCGGGCGCGAAGACCTGGCGCAGGCGCCCCCGGTCGCGCACGACGGCCTCGACCGGGTCGGGGGCCGAGGTCAGGGGTGGGTTGAGCACGAGCAGCCCCACGCCCGAGACGACCGTCAGCACCCCCACGACCACGAGCGAACCGCGGACCGACCAGGCCGTGGCCAGGACGACGGCGGCGGCCGGGGCGATCATGAAGCTGACCTCGGTGGCCAGCGAGTCGACCGTGAACCCGCCGGTGTGCAGCCGGCGGGGCAGTTGGGCGCCGAGGGCCTGCCGGACGACGGTGAAGGTCGGGACCTGGAAAAGGCCGCCGACCAGGGCCACCGGCAGCAGCCATGCGTAGTCCAGGAACGGGATGGCGGCCCAGACGAAGCCCTCCACGACGAGCGAGGGCAGCACGGTGCGGCGCAACCCGATCCGGTCGAGCAGCCGCCCCCGCCACGGCGAACCGAGCGCCACCCCGACCGTCCACAAGGCCCCGACGGCGCCCGCCGCGCCGTACCCGCGGTCGAGCCCCAGCACCACGAACAGGGTCAGGACGATGCCGCTGGCCGCGTGCGGCATCCGCGCGAACAGCGAGAAGACCAGGAGGCGCCGGACGCTCGGGATCGCCAGGATCTGGCGGTAGACGTGCGTTTCGGGCGTCGTCGTCGACGGGGTGGAGCCGGACATGGCCTCCATCATGACCGTCCCGACCGACAGAGCTCGAGCCGTTTTCGGCCGGCGTCGCCCGGCATGATCGGCACGAGTGCCGGGGTCCGGCGAGTTCCGCTCGGCCGATCCCGGCCGGATCGGTGATCTTGTGTCAGGCGGTGCGCAGGCTGAGCCGGATCGAGCCGGCGCGTTCGGCGACGACGGGGTCGGCGGCCAGCAGCTCGGACAGCCGCTGCACGACGCGTTGGACCGCGTCGGCGTCCAGCCCGGCCGGCAGCCCGAGGACGACGAGCAGCCCGGTCTCGCCGTCGGGCTCGACCCGGTGGGCCACCAGGTCGGGGACGGCGCGGGCCAGGTTCGCCACTCCCGTCAGCACCTCGGGGTCGGCGGCCGGCGGCACCCAGTCCCGGCCCTGGGCGACGGCCCACACGCACGGGCGGGGCAGGATCCGCAGCTGCGGCCCGGCGGCGTCGACCACGATCTGCCCGCACTCCTCGAGCACGGCGGCCTGGGCGGCGCGGGCGGCCTCGACGGGCACCGGGCGGGCGCCGGGGTTCCAGGCGGCCAGCGCCGCGACGGAGGTGAAGACCGGCAGCGAGCGGACGCCGTCCGCGCCGGTGATCGTCACGAGCGCCATGTCGGCGCTCTTGTCGCCCTCGCTGGCCGTGGCCTCCTCCCCCTCGCCGAGGACGGCGACGATCGGGACCAGCGCGCGGGTCGGGGCCCAGGCGCGGACGACCTCCTCGAGGGAACCGCCCGCGAGCGCGGCGCCCAGGCCCGGGTCGCAGCTGCCGTCGTCCCCCGGGAACGGCTGCGCGGTGAGGGTGCGCCCCGACCACGGGACGCCGGCCGAGTCGGCGAGGTTCTCCCCCGGCGCCTTACCGGCCCGCGACATCCAGGGCCTCGGTGAGCGTGAAAGCGCCTGCGTAGAGCGCCTTCCCGACGATCGCACCCTCGACGCCCAGCTCCACGAGCGAGCGCAGGGCGCGCAGGTCGTCGAGGCTGGAGACGCCGCCGGAGGCGACGACCGGCCGGTCGGTCTTCGAGCAGAACTCGCGCAGCAGGTCGAGGTTGGGGCCGCGCAGCGTGCCGTCCTTGGTGACGTCGGTGAGCACGTAGCGGGCGCAGCCGTCGGCGTCGAGGCGCTCCAGGGTCTCCCACAGGTCGCCGCCCTCGCGCGTCCAGCCGCGCCCGGCCAGCGTCGTCCCGCGCACGTCCAGGCCGACGGCCACCCGGTCGCCGTACTCGGCGATCGCGGCGCGGGTCCAGTCCGGGTTCTCCAGCGCCGCGGTGCCCAGGTTGACCCGGGCGCAGCCGGTGGCCATCGCCCGGCGGAGGCTCTCGTCGTCCCGGATGCCCCCGCTCATCTCGACCTTCACGTCCATCGCGGCCACGACCTTGGCCAGCAGTTCCGCGTTGGAACCGCGGCCGAAGGCGGCGTCGAGGTCGACGAGGTGGATCCATTCGGCGCCGGCCGACTGCCAGGCCTGGGCGGCCTCGAGCGGGTCGCCGTAGGAGGTCTCGCTGCCGGCCTCACCCTGGACCAGGCGGACGGCCTGGCCGTCGGCGACGTCGACGGCGGGCAGCAGTTCGAGCTTCGGTGCGGATCCTTCGGTCACGGGCGCCAAGGTATCGCTCACTCGAAGCGGGACGGGTCCCCGGCCCCGACCCGGACCACGACGGGCTCGTCACCGGACAGGTCCACCACCGTCGTCGGCTCGACCCCGCAGTCGCCGGAGTCGAGGACGGCGTCGACCTGGTTGTCGAGCTCCTCCTTGATCTCCCACCCCTGGGTCAGCGGCTCCTCGTGGCCGGGCAGCAGCAGGGTGGAGGACAGCAGCGGCTCACCGAGCGCGGCGATCAGGGCCTGCGTGACCGTGTGGTCGGGGATGCGCACGCCGACCGTGTTCTTCTTCGGGTGCAGCAGCTGCTTCGGGACCTCCTTGGTCGCGGGCAGGATGAACGTGTAGCTGCCCGGCGTGGAGGCCTTGATCGCCCGGAACACCGCGTTGCTGACGATGACGAACTGGCCGAGCTGCGCGAAATCGCTGCACACCAGCGTGAAGTGGTGCTTGTCGTCGAGCCGGCGGATCTCCCGGATCCGGCGTAGCCCCTCGCGGTTGGCGAGCCGGCAGCCCAGCGCGTAGCAGGAGTCGGTCGGGTAGGCGACCAGGCCGCCGTCCTTGATCAGGTCGACGGTCTGCGCGATGGCGCGGGGCTGGGGATTGTCCGGGTGGACGTCGAGGTAGCGGGCCACGCAAAGACCCTAGACCTCGAGGGCTCAGAGGGCGGCGAGCCAGTTGTGCAGGAGGCGGAGCCCCGCCTCACCCGACTTCTCGGGGTGGAACTGGGTGGCGCACAGGGCGCCGTTCTCGACCGCGGCGACGAACGGGACGCCGTGCGTCGTCCAGGTGACCAGCGGCGCCCGCAGCGGGCTGTCCTCCTCGCCGGGGCCGGGCAGCTGCCACGTCTGCACGCCGTAGGAGTGGACGAAGTAGAACCGCTCGTCCTCGACGCCGGCGAAGAGGGTCGACCCGGCCGGCACGTCGACCGTGTTCCAGCCCATGTGCGGGACGACGTCGGCCTTCAGCTTCTCGACGGTGCCGGGCCACTCGCCCAGCCCGCGGACCTCACCCTCGAACTCGACCGACCGGTCGAAGAGGACCTGGAGCCCCACACAGATGCCGAGTACCGGGCGGCCGCCGGCCAGCCGACGTTCGATGATGCGGTCCCCGTGGACCGCGCGCAGACCGTCGGCCACCGCGGAGAACGCGCCGACCCCGGGGACGACGAGCCCGTCGGCCTCGGTGGCGACCCGCGGGTCGGCGGTCAGCGTGACCGCCGCGCCGGCCCGTTCGAGGGCCCGCACGGCCGAGCGCACGTTGCCCGACCCGTAGTCGAGCACGACGACGTCGGGCTGCGAGGACATACCCCCACCATAGTTCGTGATCATGCAGAAACGTCCGCCGCGGTCCGCGGCCGATCCGACCGCAGCCCGCCGGGCGGACGTTTCTGCATGATCACGAACCGAGGGTCAGCCCTTGGACAGGGCCCGGCGGTACTCCTTGTTCAGGTTGGCGATGCTCGTGAAGGGGATCTCCTTCGGGCAGGCCAGCGTGCAGTTGCCGGTGTTGGTGCAGCCACCGAAGCCCTCGGCGTCCATCTGCCCGACCATGTTGATCACGCGGGACTCGCGCTCCGGGCCGCCCTGCGGGAGCAGGTTCAGGTGTGTGACCTTGGCGCTGGTGAACAGCATCGCCGCACCGTTCGGACAGGACGCCACGCAGGCGCCGCACCCGATGCACGTGGCGTTGTTGAACGCCTCGTCCGCGTCGGCCTTGGGCACCGGGGTGGCGTGGGCCTCGGGGGCGACGCCGGTCGGGGCGGTGATGAAGCCACCGGCGCCGATGATGCGGTCGAACGAGGAGCGGTCGACGACCAGGTCCTTGATCACCGGGAAGGCCCGCGAGCGCCACGGCTCGATGACGATCTCGTCACCGTCCTTGAAGCTGCGCATCTGCAACTGGCAGGTGGTGGTCTGGACCGGGCCGTGCGCCTCACCGTTGATCACGACACCGCAGGAGCCGCAGATGCCCTCGCGGCAGTCGTGGTCGAAGGCCACCGGGTCCTGACCGTCGAGCGTCAGCTTCTCGTTGAGCGTGTCGAGCATCTCGAGGAACGACATGTCCTCGGAGACCTCGTCCAGCTCGTAGTCGACGATGCCGCCCTTGTCGGCCGCGTCCTTCTGACGCCAGATCTTGAGCTTGAGCTTCATGAGTGGGTACTGCTCCTCAGGCGTAGCTGCGCTGGGCCGGGTGGACGTAGTCGAAGATCAGTTCTTCCTGGTGCAGAACCGGTTTCACGGGCTCCGCCGGGTCGCTGCCCTCGGGCAGGATCGGCGCCTCGGGGCCGCCGTACTCCCACGCCGCGGCGAACGAGAAGTTCTCGTCGTCGCGGGCCGCCTCGCCGTCCTCGGTCTGGCTCTCCTCGCGGAAGTGACCGCCGCACGACTCCCTGCGCATCAGCGCGTCGATGCACATCAGCTCGCCGAGCTCCAGGAAGTCGGCGACCCGGTTGGCCCGCTCCAGCGACTGGTTCAGCTCGACGCCGGTGCCCGGGATCTTCACCCGGGCCCAGAACTCCTTGCGCAGCTCACGGATCGCGCTGATGGCCTTGCGCAGGCCGGCGTCGTTGCGGGCCATGCCGCAGTAGTCCCACATGATCTGGCCGAGCTCGCGGTGGAACGAGTCGACCGTGCGGTCGCCGTTGATCGACAGCAGCCGGTCGATGCGGGCCTTGACCCCGGTCTCGACCTCGGCGACCTCGGGCGCGTCGGTGGCGACCGGGGCCAGCTTGTTCGAGGCGATGTAGTTGTTCAGCGTGGGCGGCAGCACGAAGTAGCCGTCGGCCAGGCCCTGCATCAGCGCACTCGCGCCCAGCCGGTTGGCGCCGTGGTCGGAGAAGTTGGCCTCACCGATCGCGAACAGCCCCGGGATCGTCGTCTGCAGGTCGTAGTCCACCCACAGGCCACCCATCGTGTAGTGCACGGCGGGGTAGATCCGCATGGGCTGCTTGTACGGGTCCTCGTCGGTGATCCGGGCGTACATGTCGAAGAGGTTCCCGTACTTGGCCCGCACGGCCTCCTCGCCCATCCGCTTGATCGCGTCGGCGAAGTCGAGGTAGACGCCCTGCCCGCCGGGGCCGACGCCGCGGCCCTCGTCGCAGACGTTCTTGGCGGCCCGGGACGCGATGTCGCGAGGCACCAGGTTGCCGAACGCCGGGTAGATGCGCTCCAGGTAGTAGTCGCGCTCGGCCTCGGGGATCTCGGCGGCCGGGCGGGTGTCGCCGTGCTTCTTGGGCACCCAGATGCGGCCGTCGTTGCGCAGCGACTCGCTCATCAGCGTGAGCTTCGACTGGTGGTCGCCGCTGCGCGGGATGCAGGTCGGGTGGATCTGGGTGTAGCAGGGGTTGCCGAAGTAGGCGCCGCGGCGGTGGGCCCGCCAGATCGCCGAGGTGTTCGACCCCTTGGCGTTGGTCGACAGGTAGAAGACGTTGCCGTACCCGCCGGTGGCCAGGACGACGGCGTCACCGAGGTGGGTGCTCAGCTCACCGGTGACCAGGTTGCGGGCCACGATGCCACGGGCCCGCCCGTCGATCACGATCAGGTCGAGCATCTCGTGCCGGGCGTGCATCTCGACGTTGCCGGCCGCGATCTGGCGGGACAGCGCCTGGTAGGCCCCGATCAGCAGCTGCTGGCCCGTCTGGCCGCGCGCGTAGAACGTGCGCTGCACCTGGACGCCCCCGAACGAGCGGGTGTCGAGCAGGCCGCCGTACTCCCGCGCGAACGGCACGCCCTGCGCGACGCACTGGTCGATGATCTCCACGCTGGTCTGGGCCAGGCGGTAGATGTTCGACTCGCGGCCGCGGAAGTCGCCGCCCTTAACCGTGTCGTAGAAGAGCCGGTAGATCGAGTCGCCGTCGTTGCGGTAGTTCTTCGCGGCGTTGATCCCGCCCTGCGCGGCGATCGAGTGCGCGCGCCGCGGGCTGTCCTGGAAACAGAACTGGACGACGTGGTAGCCCTGCTCGGCCAGCGTCGCGCCGGCCGACCCGCCGGCCAGGCCGGTGCCGACCACGATGATCTTGTGCTTGCGGCGGTTGGCCGGGTTCACCAGCTTGGCCGCGAAACGGCGCTTGTCCCAGCGCTCCTCGATCGGGCCCTCGGGTGCCTTGGTGTCCTTGACGGGCTCGCCGACCGACCAGAGGTCGTCTGCGGGAAGGGTGCTCATGTCGTCTGTCCCTCTCAGTCCACTAGTCCGAAGGCGACCGAGAACGGCACCACCAGGAAGCCGACGGTGATCAGCACCGCGACCGTCACCGCGACCGTGCGGTACGACGCCGTGGTGGCCGGGCCGACGCCGAGCGTCGTCGCCGCGCTCCACAGGCCGTGTGCGATGTGCAGGCAGAGCGCGAGCATCGCCACGGTGTAGGCGAGCGTCACGTACCAGGTGCTGAAGTCGGCGGTCATCCGCTCGTAGACGTCCGCTCCGGCCGGGGCCGGGTTCAGCTTCGCGGCCGACAGGTCGAGCAGGTGGTAGATCACGAAGAGCAGCAGGATCACGCCGCCCCAGCGCATGGTGCTGGCGGCGTAGCCGCCCTTGCGCCGGGCGGTGTAGCCGACCGGGCGGGCCTGCACGTCCTGCTTGGTCAGCGAGGCCGCCGACCAGACGTGCGCGACCAGGGCGACCAGCAGCACGGCCCGCTGGATCCACAGGTACATGCCGTGCAGCAGCAGCGGCTCACCGATGGTCCGCAGCCAGGCCGCGTAGTGGTCGAACCCTTCCTGTCCCTCGTAGAACTTGAGGTTCCCCAGCATGTGCACGATCACGAAGGCGAGCATGAGCAGGCCGGTGACGGCCATGATCATCTTCTTGCCGACGGCCGATCGGTGCAGGGTGCTCAGGGACGTCGCCCGCTTGCTCGCAGGGGCGGTCTTCGCTGTCACAGCCACAGCCCGCACGCTAGGGCACCGCGCCTCGGTAGGTCCAAGAGAAGTAACCGCTCATCACGATAGGTGTCGCCTATACCTGCAGTACGCTGCTCCTCATGCAGCTCCACCAGCTCCAGTACTTCGTCGCCGTCGCCCGGACCCGGCACTTCACCCGGGCCGCGCAGGAGCTGCGGATCGCCCAGCCGTCGCTGTCGCAGCAGATCAAGGCCCTCGAACGCTCGCTGGGCACCGAGCTGATCGAGCGCACCCGGGGCAACATCGGCCTCACTCCGGCCGGGGAGGCGCTGCTGCCCATCGCCCAGCGCATCGTGGCCGATGTCGAGATGGCCCGCCAGGAGGTCCACGAGCTGGTCGAACTGCGCCGGGGCCGGGTGCGCCTGGGCGCACCCCCGAGCCTG
This sequence comes from Spongisporangium articulatum, assembly GCF_044465595.1. Lineage (NCBI taxonomy): Bacteria > Bacillati > Actinomycetota > Actinomycetes > Kineosporiales > Kineosporiaceae > Spongisporangium > Spongisporangium articulatum. Next base: position 226,655 of record NZ_JBITLV010000007.1, read on the forward strand.
CTCACGGGGCTGCTGCCGGACGTCGCCCGCGAGTTCCGGGTCCGCTACCCCGGCATCCACCTGATGATCGAGGAGAGCGGTTCCCAGAATCTGGTCGCGAAGGCGGCGACCGGCGAGCTCGACCTGGCCCTCGTCGTCCTGCCGTTGCGGCGGGCCGACCCGACCCTGCAGACCGCTCCCCTGCTCCGCGAGGAGCTCGTGGTCGTCTCCTCGACGCAGGAGCCGGCCCCCACGCGGGACGGCCGCCCGATCGCGGTCTCGGAACTGGAAGGCCGGCCGCTCGTGATGTTCCGGCCCGGCTACGACCTGCGCGAGGTGACCATGGACGCCTGCCGCGCCGAGGGTTTCGAGCCGACCCTGGTGGTCGAGGGGGGCGAGATGGACGCCGTGCTGAGCATGGTCGCCGCCGGCCTCGGCTGGGCGGTGCTGCCGAGCACGGTCGCCGAGGGCCGCGCGTCCCACCGGGTCACGCAGTTCGCCGCCCCCGGCCTGGCCCGCACGATCGGCGTCGCGCACCGCCGCGACGTGCCCCTGCCGGGGGCCGCCCGGGAACTGCAGACCGTCCTGCTGGAGTACCTGGCCGAGCAGGACCGGTCCGGCCGACTGCCGGCCGGCACCCGGTTGATGGTCGGGCTGAGCGGAAGCGCGGTCGGCGTCTGAAACCCGGGACCGTGCCGAGTTGATGTGATGTGCATCACGCGGCCCCAGCGGCACCGACCGCCCCCACGCCGACCGGGCGGACGTCGTCCCCCGGGCTGCGGCGCCCCGCCCGCCAGCGCTTTCCGCGCCCACGCACAGGCGCCGCAAGGGTTGTGGTCGCGCCCCCCGTCACGCGACCACAACCCTCGGCCATGCCCGCCGGGGCCCCGGAAGTGTGAACGGCCCCGTCTACGCGCCGGAATCGCGGCGCCGCGCAACTACTGTGGGGTGCTCTGGACAGGAGCACCCATTCGGTGCTCACGGACCGAAGACGGACCATGACGGACGATCACGGAGGGGCGTCGTGTCAGGAACAGGTCAGGCCGAAAGGGACAGTGTGCCCGATGCGGCGCAGATGTGGGCGGCCCGGCTCGGAGACCAGGACGACGACCTCTCCGCCGTGCTGCGCCACGTGCGGGTCAACCGACTCCCCGCGACCCGCGCCGCGTGGGCGAACAGCTGGCAGACCCGCGAGTTCCTCAACCTCGGGCTGCTGATCCTGCACGAGCACCAGTTGCAGCAGGGCACCTCCGCCCAGGGCGACGGCGTGAAGCTCAGCAGCACGCTGACCCCCGAGAACCTGGCCAACACGGCCCAGTTGAAGGTCGCCGACCCCGACCGGGCCTCCGTCCTGTCCGTGGTGCGCTGGAAGGAGACCTGGGGGCACCAGGCCGCCTACACCGAGGACCTGATCGCCTACCTGTTCCGGCCCGGCCCGCAGGAACGCCGCATCGCCACCGTGCGCGAGGCGGTCCTGGTCACCGACCCGGACCTGCCCTACGCGAAGTACGTCCGACTGGCCACCGACGCCCTCTTCCAGGCCGCCGCGGAGGACCCGGTGCTCCGCCTGCAGCAGTGGATCCAGGCGGCCATCCCCGGCCACCCGTCGGTGCTCACCCACGCCCTGAGGGTGGACGAACTCAGCCGCGAACTGTGGACGGTCATCCTCGAGAAGAACATGACGGCCTACGGGCTGACCCCCAAGCACGGGGTCACGTTCGCCGACCTGGCGGCCGCCGTCCGGTACGCGATCGCCGGCCTGCTGCTGGTCCGCGAGCCGGGCACGCTGCCGCCGGCGATGGCCTCCGGCGACTCGCCGCTGGCCGCGATCTCGCTGTCCCTGGCCGCCGCCTACTGCGACGTCACGCTGGACGACCTGGAGACCCGGCTGCCCACGATCTGACCCGCTGTACGAACGGCTCTACAGCGAGCCCTTGGTGCTCGGGACGCCGGACACGCGCGGGTCGGGCTCGATCGCGGCCCGCAGGGCCCGGGCGAACGCCTTGAACTGCGTCTCCACGATGTGGTGCGGGTCGCGGCCGCCGAGCACGCGGATGTGCAGGGCGATCGCGGCGTGGAACGCGATGGTCTCGAACACGTGCCGGGTCAGGCTGCCGATGTACTGGCCGCCGATCAGCACCTGCTCCTGCCCGGCGGGCTCCCCCTCGTGCACGCAGTACGGGCGGCCGCTGACGTCGACCACGGCCTGCACCAGCGCCTCGTCGAGCGGGACCACGGCATCACCGAACCGGCGCACCCCGGCCTTGTCGCCGAGCGCCTGGCGCAACGCCTCACCGAGCACGATCGCCACGTCCTCCACGGTGTGGTGGGCGTCGATGTGCAGGTCGCCCGTCGCCGTGACGGCCAGGTCGATCAGCGAGTGTTTCGACAGCGACGTGAGCATGTGGTCGTAGAAGCCGACCCCGGTGGAGATCTGCGACTGGCCCGTGCCGTCGAGGTCGAGCTCGACGACGACGCTGGACTCCTTCGTCGTGCGCTCGATGCGTGCGGTCCGGTTGGCCGAGGTCATCGTTTCTCGTTCTCCTTCAGGGGGTTTCAGTCGAGCAGGCTGTCGGCCAGCGCGTCCAGGAACTTCGTCGTCTCGGCCTCGGTGCCGGCGGTGACGCGCAGGTGGTTCGGGATGCCGACGTCGCGCACCAGGACGCCGCGGCTCAGCAGCGAGCGCCAGGTCGCCTCCGCGTCGGGGAGCCCGCCGAACAGCACGAAGTTGGCGTCGCTGGGCGCGGGCGGCAGCCCGAGCGCCGCAACGTCGGTGACGATCCGGTCGCGCTGCTCCTTGATCGCCTCCACGGTGGCCAGGAGGACGTCGGCGTGCCACAACGCGGCGCGGGCCACCGCCTGCGTGACCGAGGACAGGTGGTACGGCAGACGCACCAGGCGCAGCGCGTCGGTCACGGCCGGGTCGGCGGCCAGGTAGCCGAGCCGCCCGCCGGCCAGCGCGAAGGCCTTGCTCATCGTCCGGGTCACGATCAGCCGCTCCCGGCCCGGCAGCAGGGTGAGCGCGCTGGGCGTGCCCGGGCGCGCGAACTCCGCGTACGCCTCGTCGACCACCAGCACACCGTCGGTCGCCTCGTAGGCCGCGCGGACGACGTCCAGGTCGAGCGCCGTCCCGGTCGGGTTGTTCGGCGAGCAGAGGAAGGTCACGTCGGGGCGGTGCTTCTCGATCTGCTCGACCGTCAGGTCCAGGCCGAGGTCGAAGACGTCGGCGTCGGTGCCGCGCAGCCCGTCGACCCACGCGGTGCCGATCCCGGTGCTGATGATCGGGTGCATCGAGTACGACGGCGTGAACCCCAGCGCCGTGCGGCCCGGACCGCCGAACGCCTGGAGGACGTGCTGCAGGACCTCGTTCGAGCCGTTGCCCGCCCACAGCTGGTCGGCGGTCAGGTCGTGACCGAGGTACGCGGCCAGGTCCTCGCGCAGGCCGGTGAACTCGCGGTCGGGGTAGCGGTTCAGGTGCTTGGCCTCACGGCGGACGGCCTCGACGACCGCCGCGATCACCTCGTCCGGCACGTCGTAGCTGTTCTCGTTGGTGTTCAGCCGCACGGCGACGTCCAGCTGCGGCGCCCCGTACGGGACCTTTCCGCGCAGATCGTCCCGAATCGGCAGGCGCGACAGCACGTCGTCCCGCTCGCTCACAGTGCTCGACACCCCGCGATTCTACGGGCCGGGAGCTACGGGGCCGTCATCTCCACGAGCTTGACCACGGTGTTCCAGTTCCGCGCCGTGGCCGGGACCTTCAGGGCGCGCTGCAACGGGGGCAGGAGCTTGGAGCGGCCTTGCCCGTCGGGCAGGCGCAGGTAGATGCGGTCGTCGACGAGCGCGAACTCGTCGGGGGCGAACTGGGCCTGGTCGAACTCGGCCAGGCGTTTGCGACCCGCCGCGTCGAGGGCGTCGATCAGCCACCAGACGACGTGCTTGGTCGGCTCCGCCTCCGGCCTCGGGTACGGGCAGTCGGCGACCACGGCCTCCAGCTGGGCGTGGGTCTGGGCGAGGACCCGGATGTCGAGCCCGAACTCGCTCTTGATCAGTTTCTCGACGCGCTTCTGCAGGGCGGCGGGCGTCCCGCTCGCGGTGACGACGGCCTGGCCGGACTGCAGGTAGGTGGCGACGTCGTCCAGGCCGTCGGTCTCCAACGCGGCGCGGAAGTCCTTCATCGACAGCTTGACGCCGCCGACGTTCACCCCGCGCAGCAGCAGCGCGTACCGCTCTCTGCCGGCCATACGGCTAGTCCCGCTGGTCCCGGAACCGGGCCGAGACCGCCTGGCCGTGGGCCGGCAGGTCTTCCGCGGCCGACAGGGCCAGCACGTGGTGGGCGACCTCCTGCAGTGCGGCCCGGTCGTAGTTCACGACGTGGATGCCGCGCAGGAACGACTGGACGCTCAGGCCGCTGGAGTGGATGGCGCAACCACCCGTGGGCAGCACGTGGTTCGAGCCCGCGCAGTAGTCGCCCAGGCTGACCGGCGACCAGGCCCCGACGAAGACGGCGCCCGCGTTGCGTACGCGAGCGGCGACGGCGTCGGCGTCGGCGGTCTGGATCTCCAGGTGTTCGGCGGCGTAGGCGTCGACGACGGCCAGCCCGTCCTCGACGTCGGTGACCAGCACCGTCGCGGACTGCGGGCCCGACAGCGCGGTGGTGACCCGTTCGACGTGCTTGGTGGCCGCGACCTGGCGGGCCAGCTCGGCGTCGACCGCGTCGGCGAGCGCCTCGGAGTCGGTGACCAGGACCGAGGCGGCCAGCGGGTCGTGCTCGGCCTGGCTGATCAGGTCGGCGGCCACGTGCACCGGGTCGGCCGTGTCGTCGGCCAGGATCGCGATCTCGGTCGGCCCGGCCTCGGAGTCGATGCCGATCAGGCCCTGGAGCAGCCGCTTCGCCGCGGCGACGTAGACGTTGCCGGGCCCCGTGACGACGTCCACCGGCTCGCACGCCCACAGCTCGTCGTCCGCGTCGCGCGCCCCGTAGGCGAACATGGCGACCGCCTGCGCGCCGCCCACGGCGTAGACCTCGTCGACGCCGAGCAGGGCGCAGGCGGCGAGGATCGTCGGGTGCGGAAGGCCCTCGAAACCGGGCGGGTTGTCCTTCTGCGCCGGGCTCGTCACGGCGATGGACTCGACGCCCGCCTCCTGCGCCGGGACGACGTTCATCACCACGCTGCTCGGGTAGACGGCCAGGCCACCGGGCACGTAGAGCCCGACCCGGCCGACCGGCACCCAGCGTTCGGTCACGGTGCCGCCGGGCACGACCTGGGTGGTGTGGTCGCTCCGGCGCTGGGCCGCGTGCACGCGGCGGGCGCGGGCGATCGACTCCTGCAGCGCGGCCGTGACCTCGGCGTCGAGGGATTCCAGCGCACGGCCCAGCGCCGCGTGCGGGACCCGGACGTGCTCCAGCCGGACGCCGTCGAACCGTTCGGTCAGGTCGATCAGGGCGTTCAGCCCGTCGACGCGGACCTGCTCGCAGATCGGACGGACCGCTTCCAGGGCCTGCTCGACCCCGATCGAAGCCCGGGGGACGGCGTTGCGCAGGGACCGGGAGTCGAGGCGGCCGGACGGGCCACGCTGGGCGTCGCGGAGGTCGAGACGGCGGATCACGACCGCGAGTTTACCCGTGCCATAGCCTGGCCCCATGCCCGCGCACCTGCCCCTGTTCCCGCTCGGCACGGTGCTCGTGCCGGGGCTGGTGCTGCCGCTGCACATCTTCGAACCCCGCTACCGCGAACTGGTCGCCGACCTGCAGGACAAGCCCGAGGACCAGCGACTGTTCGGCGTGATCGCCGCCCGCTCGGTCGAACCGGCCACCCTGCAGGGCACGGAACTGCCGGATGCCGGGACGCCGGCGCTCCCGGCCCGGTCCCGGTTCCCCGAGTTGTTCCGGGTCGGCTGCACCGCGCTGGTGCAGGAGGTCACGTCTTACGACGACGGCCGGTACGACATCGTGGCCGTCGGCCAGGACCGGTTCCGGCTGGTCCAGCTGCTGCCCGACGCCGGGACGTCGTACCTGACGGCGCAGGTCGAGTACCTCGACGAACCCGACGGTGAGGACGAGGTGACCTACCTGGCCGAGCTGGTCGGGCTGCGGTTCGCGGCCTACCGCGAACGGCTCCGCGTCGAGCAGTCGGGCGTGCCGACCGACCCGCGCGTGCTCTCCTACCTGGTGGCCGCCGCGGCCGCCCTCGACCTGAGGGAACGCCAGCAGCTGCTGGAGGCCGGCTCGACCGCCGAACGGCTGCGGGCCGAGCTGGCGCTGCTGCGCCGGGAGATCGGGCTGCTCGACGCCTTCGCGGCCCTGCCCGCCGTCGACCTCCCCCGCGCCCCGATCGCCCCCAACTGACCCGCCCTCCCCCGTTGACTCGGGAGGAGGCGCGTCAGCGCCGACGGAGCACAAACGCATGACCTCCGCGTTGATCATGCACAAACGCATGGTCAGCGGCGCGTCGAGATGGGGGCGACGCGCGCCTGCGTCAGTCGCACCAGCTCGGCGGGGGCGAGTTCGACGTCCAGGCCGCGCTTGCCACCGCTGACGAAGACGGTCGTCCGTTCCAGGGCGCTGGCGTCGACGACCGTCGGCAGCCGTTTGCGTTGCCCGAGCGGGCTGATCCCACCCACGACGTAGCCGGTGGTCCGCTCGGCCACCGCCGGATCGGCCATCGCGGCGCGCTTTCCGCCCGCGGCCGCGGCCAGCGCCTTCAGGTCGAGCAGGCCGCTGACCGGGACGACGGCGACCCACAGGCTGCCGTCCACCTCGGCCAGCAGGGTCTTGAACACCGCATCGGGGTCGGCGCCGATCGCCGCCGCGGCCTCCGCGCCGAACGCCACGTCGCGCCCCTCCCGCGAGCGGTCGGCCGCCTCGTAGGCGTGCAGGGTGTGCGCGACACCGGCAGTGATGAGCTCCCGCACCGCAGGGGTCTCACCGGCAGGCTTCTTCTTGGCCACGCCTCAGCCTCTCAGGCGCCGATGCTGCGTTTGCGCATGATCACCGCGCTAGTCATGCGTTTGCGCATGATCAACGGGGGGGGTCAGCGGGCGTGGGACGGCGGGCGCTGGGCCCAGTCGCCCCACTCACCGTCCGGGCCGCCGTCCGGGCCGCCGTGCGGTTCTCCGGCCGCGTCGAAGCGCTCCGACGTCCAGGGCAGCAGCGAGGCCGTGAACAGGCCGAGCGCCGTGGCGATCGGCCAGGCCAGGAGCACCCCCGGGCCCAGCAGGGAGGCGCCTCCGAAGAGGTACAGGACCGGCCAGGTGATCAGCCCGCCGAGCAGCGAGCCGAGCACGGCCGAGGCGCAGCGGGTCACCGGCCGGGCGGTCGGCCGCACCAGAACCCAGGTGGCGGTGAGGATCCCGGCCACGATGCCGAGCAGGGCCAGCGTCACATCGGCGCTGGCGTTGACCTCGTCGCTGTCGCCCAGGTGCCGGGTCAGCGGGTAGAGCCCGCGCCGGGCCGCGGCCAGCAGGACGCCGACCAGCACCAGGCGCGCCACGAACGGGGCTTGAGCCCGCACCACCGGCCAGGCCCGCTTCAACGACACGGGACTCAGACTAGGCAGTTGGGGCCCAGGATCTGTTTCAGGTCCCCGAACAGCGACGTCGACGGCGTGACCCGCAGCCCGTCGTCCAGCTTCAGCACCTGCACCCGGCCGGGCTGCTGGAGCTGCAGGTGCACCTCGGTCACCCCCGGGTAGTTGGTCAACACGTCCTTCAGCCGCTCGACGACCGGCGGCGTGCACTTGGCCAACGGCATCGTCACGACGACGGGGCCGCGGTCGCCGATGTCGAGGTCGGGGATCTTGAGCTCGGAGCCGTAGATGGTGGGCACGTCGTCCCGCCGGTTGACCCGGCCGCGGACGCAGACGATGAGGTCCTCGGCGAGCACGTGCGAGATCGTCTCGTAGGTCTTGGGGAAGAACAGCACCTCGATGGCACCGTCCAGGTCCTCGACCGTGGCGATCGCCCAGGGGCTGCCGTTCTTGGTCATCTTGCGCTGCAACGAGCTGATCATCCCGGCGATGGTGACCGTCGCGCCGTCCGGCCGACCGTCGTCCCCGGTCAGCGCCGAGATCGAGCAGTCCGACTCCTTCGACAGGATGTGCTCGACGCCGAACAGCGGATGGTCGGAGACGTACAGCCCCAACATCTCCCGCTCGAACGCGAGCTTCTCCTTCTTGTCGAACTCCGGCAGGTCGACGATCTGCACCGACAGGCCCATCGCCTCGCCGCCGTCGTCCGCGCCGAGGCCCGCGAACAGGTCGAACTGCCCCACGGCCTCCTGCCGCTTGATCGCGATGACCTCGTCGACCGCGTCCTCGTGCTTGGCCAGCAGCGACCGCCGCGACTGCCCCAGGGAGTCGAAAGCACCCGCCTTGATGAGGGATTCGATCGTCCTCTTGTTGCAGGCGACCGCGGAGACCTTCTGCAGGTAGTCGGTGAACGAGGCGTAGCGGCCCTGCTCCTCGCGGGCCGCGACGATCGCGTCGACGACGTTGATGCCGACGTTGCGGATGGCGGCGAGCCCGAACCGGATGTCCGTGCCGACCGGCGTGAAGTTCGCCGCCGACTCGTTCACGTCGGGCGGCAGCACCTTGATGCCCAGCCGGCGGCACTCGTTCAGGTAGAGCGCCGACTTGTCCTTGTCGTCCCGGACACTCGTCAGCAGCGCGGCCATGTACTCGGCCGTGTAGTTGGCCTTGAGGTACGCCGTCCAGTAGGAGACGAGGCCGTACGCCGCGGAGTGCGCCTTGTTGAAGGCGTAGTCGGAGAACGGGACGAGCACGTCCCACAGGGCCTTGATGGAGGCGGCGCTGAACCCGTTCGCCTTCATCCCGCCCTCGAAGCCGACGTACTCGGCGTCCAGGACCTCACGCTTCTTCTTGCCCATCGCCCGGCGCAGCAGGTCGGCCTTGCCGAGCGTGTAGCCGGCCAGCCGCTGGGCGATCTCCATGACCTGTTCCTGGTAGACGATCAGGCCGTACGTGGTGCCGAGGATCGGCTCCAGCGCCTCGGCGAGTTCGTCGTGCGGGTACGAGATCTCCTGCTGCTTGTTCTTGCGCAGCGCGTAGTTGGTGTGCGAGTTCGCGCCCATGGGGCCGGGCCGGTAGAGCGCGCCGACGGCCGAGATGTCCTCGAAGTTGTCGGGCTGCATCAACCGCAGCAGGGCCCGCATCGGACCGCCGTCGAACTGGAAGACGCCGAGCGTGTCACCGCGGCCGAGCAGCTTGTACGTCTCGGGGTCGTTCAGGTCCTTCGACAGGGCGTCCAGGTCGATGTCGACGCCGCGGTTCAGCTTCACGTTGACGATGGCGTCGTCGAGGATGGTCAGGTTCCGCAGGCCCAGGAAGTCCATCTTGACCAGCCCGAGCGACTCGCAGCTCGGGTAGTCGAACTGGGTGATGATCTGGCCGTCCTGCTCCCGCTTCATGATCGGGATGACGTCGAGCAGCGGCTCGCTCGACATGATCACGCCGGCCGCGTGCACGCCCCACTGCCGCTTCAGGTTCTCCAGCCCGCGGGCCGTCTCGACGACGCGCGCGACGTCCTCGTCTCCTGCGTGGAGCTGGCGGAACTCCTCGGCCTCCTTGTAGCGGGGGTGGGCCGGGTCGAAGATCCCCGACAGCGGGATGTCCTTGCCCATCACCGCGGGCGGCATGGCCTTCGTCATCCGCTCGCCGAGCGAGAACGGGTACCCCAGAACCCGTCCCGCGTCCTTCAGGGCCTGCTTGGCCTTGATCGTGCCGTAGGTGACGATCTGCGCGACCCGGTCGTCGCCGTACTTCTCGGTGACGTAGCGGATGGTCTCGCCCCGGCGACGTTCGTCGAAGTCGACGTCGAAGTCGGGCATCGACATGCGTTCGGGGTTGAGGAACCGCTCGAAGATCAGGCCGTGCTGCAGCGGGTCGAGGTCGGTGATGCGCATGGCGTACGCGCACATCGAGCCGGCCCCGGAACCACGGCCCGGGCCGACCCGGATGCCGTTCTCCTTCGACCAGTTGATGAAGTCGGCGACGACGAGGAAGTACCCGGCGTACCCCTTCGAGGTGATGACCTCGATCTCGTACTGCGCCTGCTTGCGCACGTCGTCCGGCACGCCGTTCGGGTAGCGGCGCAGCAGGCCGCTCTCGACCTCCTTGACGAACCAGGACTCCTCGTTCTCCCCGGGCGGGCAGGGGAACCGGGGCATGTACTGCCCCTCCCCCTCGGAGAACGACACGTCGCACCGCTCGGCGATGAGCAACGTGTTGTCGCAGGCCTCGGGCAGCTCGCTCCAGACCTGGCGCATCTCGGCCGGGCTCTTCAGGTAGAACTCGTCGGCGTCGAACTTGAACCGCTTCGGGTCGGCCAGCGTCGACCCGGACTGCACGCACAGCAGGACGGCGTGCGCCTGCGCGTCCTCCGCGCGGGTGTAGTGCAGGTCGTTGGTGGCCAGCAGCGGCAGCTTCAGGTCGCGGGCCAGCTTCAGCAGGTCCTGCTGGATGCGGCGCTCGATGCCGAGGCCGTGGTCCATCAGCTCGCAGAAGAAGTTGTCGGGGCCGAACAGGTCGCGGTACTCGGCGGCCGCCTGCACGGCCTCCTTGTACTGACCCAGCCGCAGCCGGGTCTGCACCTCACCCGAGGGGCAGCCCGTCGTCGCGATGATGCCCTCGCTGTACGTCGTGAGCAGCTCGCGGTCCATGCGGGGCTTGTAGAACTGCCCCTCCAGGCTGGCCCGCGACGCCAACCGGAAGAGGTTGTGCATGCCGGTCGTGTTCTCGGCCAGCAACGTCATGTGCGTGTAGGCCCCGGTGCCCGACACGTCGTCGCCGGGGCTGGTCGACGCATCGCCCCAGCGCACCCGGGTGCGGTCGCCGCGCGCCGTGCCGGGGGTGAGGTACGCCTCGACGCCGATGATCGGCTTGACCCCGTGCTTCTTGGCCTTCTTCCAGAACTCGTACGCGCCGAAGACGAACCCGTGGTCGGTCGTCGCGACGGCGGGCATGCCCATCCGGGCGGCCTCGGCGAACAGGTCGTCGATCTTCGCCGCACCGTCGAGCATCGAGTACTCGGTGTGCACGTGCAGATGGACGAACGAGTCCGTCGACGGCATGGGTGGGCGCCTCCCGAGAAGCGGGCACGGTGACCGGGGGAAGCGCCGGGACGACGAGCGCCCCCGCTCGATCTAGGTGCGATCTGGTGCGTGGTGGGTGAGGTTCGATTCTCACACGGCGCACCGACAAGACGGCGCAACCTCGTCGACTGTCCGGGCCATTCGGCGTGTCCTCCGACCGGTCCGTTCGAGCGGCGAAAGCTCCTTGATGACGGGGCGTGTCAGGCGATCACGGAAGGTTGCGTACCGGCCCGCCGGACCATCGTCAGCAGGCTGGTGAACCCGTCGGCGTCGGCCGGGCGCCCGAACAACCAGCCCTGCCCGCGGTCGCACCCGAGCCGACGCAGCCGCTCGGCCTGTTCGGGGTGCTCGACCCCCTCCGCGACCACCTGCATGCCCAGGGCCTGCGCCATCCGCAGCACCGCGGTCACCACGGCCCACCCGTCCTGCTCACCCGCCCCGACGCCCGAGGGGATGAACGACCGGTCCAGCTTCAGGACGTCGACCGGCAGCCGGGTCAGGTACGACAGGGCCGAGTAGCCGGTGCCGAAGTCGTCGAGCAGCAGTCGGTGGCCGGCGGCGCGCAGCTTCAGCACCTCGGTGTCGACGTCGGGGTCGTCGGCGAGCAGCACGCTCTCCGTCAGCTCCAGGGCGATCGTGCTGGTGGGCAGCCCCGCCCCCGCGACCATCTCGGCCACCATGTCGGCGAGTCCGGGTCGCACGAGCACGGGCGAGACGTTGAGGGTGGCCACGAAATCCTCGGGGAGCAGCCCGGCCTGGCGCCAACGCCCGACGTCGGCTAGGGTCTGCGCGATCACGAACCGGCTGAGCTCGGTGATCAGGCCGCTGTCCTCGGCGAGCGGGATGAACTCGTCGGGGGTGATCTCGCCCAAGGCCGGGCTGAACCAGCGGCAGAGCGCCTCGGCGCCGATCAGGCGACCGGTGTTGAGCTCGACGATGGGCTGGTAGACGACGCGCAGGTCGCCGCGCCGGCGGGCCTCACGCAGCGCCGTCTCGACCTGCAACCGCCGCTCCACCCGGTCGCGCAGGCTCTGGTCGTAGTGCCGGATCGCCCCCCGCCCCGCGGCCTTCGCCTCGTACAGGGCGACGTCGGCGCGGCGCAGCAGGTCGCCGGGCGTGACGTTGCTGCTCGCCGCGATGCCGATGCCGCAGCAGGCGCTCGTCCACAACCCGCCCGCGATCGGCAGCGCGTGGGTCCACAGGCGCCCCAGCTGGTCGCCGAGCTGGGCGAGCCGACGGTCCAGCCGCAGCCGGCCGTGTCGTTCGACGATCACCACCGCGAACTCGTCACCGCCCAGCCGGGCCAGCACCTCGCCCGGCTGCAGCACGCTGGACAGGCGCTTCGCGACGTTCTGCAGCAGCACGTCGCCGGCGTCGTGCCCGTGCGTGTCGTTGACCATCTTGAACGAGTCAAGGTCGAGCAGGACGACGGCCGTCGCGGTCAGCGGTTCGGCCAGCGACCGGTTCAGCAGCCGCATCAGCAGCCGCCGGTTCGGCAATCCGGTGAGGGTGTCCTGGTCGGCCTGCTCCTGGAGCTGCTGCAGGCCGGCCTCGGCGCGGGCCGCGACCCAGACCACGAGGACCGCCACCACCAGGAACAGTGCCGACGTGTCGAGCCAGACGACGAACCGGCCGGCGAAGCCCCCCGGTTGCAGCCACAGGGCCCCGGCCAGGCAGACCTCGATGTGGAGCAGGTGGGCGAGCACCTCCCGGCGGCCGAGGAAGAGCGCCACGTACGCGACGGCCCAGGCGTAGTACAGCCGGACGTCGTTGTGCGAGGCGGCGGTCAGGGTGAAGGCGAGGGTGATCACCCAGACGGCGCCGGCCATGGTCGCGTGCTCGAACCAGGCGCCCGAACGGTCGAAGAGGCCCGAGTACATCAGGACACCCCAGAGGACGGCCCCGACACCCAGCCCGATGTTGATCGGCACGTGCTGGTCGACCACCCCGAGCCAGATCTGGACGAGTCCGAGCAGGCCCGCCGCGCCCCAGAGCACACCGAAGACGCGCATCCGGATCCGGGGCGGGACGACCTGCAACGGCGGGTCGAGCACCGGACGCTGTGCGGCCATGCCAATCCCTCCGTCCGACCCCAGGACCAGCGGCGGGCACCGTGGTCAGGCGGCTAGTGGAATGCGGCGGTCGCGCACCCCGACATCTGGATCGGCCCTCGGCGCCACGGGGTGTACCGGCCTCACCCGTTCGGCCCAGGGGGTCAGCCCAACGGTTCAGCCCCCGCGGTTCAGCCCACCACGTGCACCGGACCGTGGGCGCGCAGCAGGGTCTCGATCTCGGCCGGCGGAACGGGCCGCCCGTAGAACCAGCCCTGCGCCCGGTCGCAGCCCAGATCGAGCAGCCGCTGAGCCTGCTCACCGGTCTCCACGCCCTCCGCCACCGCGACCATGCCCAGGGTCTGCGCCAGGCGCAGGACGGCCTGCACGACGCCCTCGGCGCGCCGGTCGGAGCCCATCGCGGCGACGAACCCGCGGTCCACCTTCACCACGTCGACGGGCAGCCGGGCCAGGCTCGACAGGGACGAGTAGCCCGTGCCGAAGTCGTCCAGCATCAGGGTGTGCCCCGCCGCGCGCAGCTGCCCCAGCTCGTCGGAGACCTCCGTGGTCGGGCTGATCAGCAGGCGTTCGGTGAGTTCGATCGCGAGCCGCTCGGCCGGCACCCCGGCCAGCTCGACGGCGTCCCGCACCTGGGCCGCCAGCCCGGCCCGCAGCATGATCGGCGACACGTTGATGGTGACGGCGAACCGGGGCGGCAGCAGGCCGCCGGCCTGCCAGCGGGCGATCTGGCGCGTCGCCTCGGCGAGCACGAAGTCGCCGATCTCGTCGATCAGCCCCGAGTCCTCGGCGACCTGGATGAACCGGTCCGGCGGCACCGACCCCAGCACGGGGCTGTTCCAGCGGCACAGGGCCTCGACGCCCACCGGGCGACCGTCGTCCAGCGTGACGATCGGCTGGTAGACCAGCGACAACTCACCGCGCCCCGCCGCGCCGCGCAGGTGGGACTCCAGCTCCAGCCGACGCAGGGCGGAGTTGCGCAGGTCCTCGTCGTACAGATGGACGGCGGAGCGCCCGGCCTCCTTCGCCCGGTAGAGGGCGGTGTCGGCCTCCCGCAGCAGGGCGCCCGCGGTCACCGGGCCGCCGCCCGCCGCGCTGCCCAGCGACACCGAAACCCCCACGCAGCCACTGGCATACACCCCACCGGCGACGGTGAACCGTTGCCGCCAGGCCTGGGTCAGACGGTTCGCGAGCACCATCGCCGAGTCCCGGGCCCGCTCGTGGCCGTCCGGATCGGTCGCCGCCCCCGGGACCTCGTGCAGGACGGCGAACTCGTCCCCGCCGACGCGGGCCAGGATGTCGCGCGGGCCGATCAGCGCAGCCAGACGCGGGGCCACTTCGCTCAGCAGCCGGTCACCGGAGTCGTGGCCGTGACTGTCGTTGATCATCTTGAACGAGTCGAGGTCGACCAGCAGGAGCGTCGTGGTGACGTGGGGGTTCTGCAGGGAGTCGCGCAGCAGCCGGCCGAACATTCGGCGGTTGGGCAGGCCGGTGAGGAAGTCGTGCTCGGCGAGGTGACGGAGCCGGTCGCGGCTGCGCTGGTTGAGCCGGCTGACCCAGGCGACCAGGAAGGTGGCCACGCCGACCAACCCGATCGTGGTCAACCACAGGGCGACGGCCTGTGCCGCGGGTACCTCGTGGAAGCCCAGGACGACGAACATCAGCAGCGCGACCCAGACGCTGTGCAGGACGGCGAGCCGGCGGGTGAAGAACAGGGCGGCGTAGGGCGTGGCCCAGACGTAGAACAGCCGGATGTCGTTGGCCGGGTCGGCCGCAGCGGCGTACGCGATGGTGATCACCACCTGGATCAGGGCGATCGCGACGTGCAGGTAGACCTCGCCCACGTCGTGGCGGCCGAGCCGCCGGGCGCCGAGACCGTTGAACACGCCCGAGGTCATCACGAGACCCCAGACCAGGGCCCCCACGGCCATGGCCACGACGATCGACCGGCCCTCGCGCAGCTCCGTCAGCCGGACCCAGACCAGGGCGAGGGAGGCGCCCGCGATCCACAGCAGGCCGAGGGCCCGCATCCGCAGCCGGAACGGGATCTGACCCGCCAGCTCGACGACCTCGTCCAGGTCGCCCGAGTACGGCACGATGCATCCCCCCTCACCCGGTTCCGGCGTGCGACACAGCCGCCTCGGATAGGTCGGGCGATGGGCCGGTGAGCTTTACCCGGGCTGCTTGACGGGTGTCAGGGGCGCAGCCGCTCCAGGGCGGTGGCCAGGTCCTCGGGCAGCGTGGACTCGAACTCGACCCAGTCCCCCGTGGCCGGGTGGTGGAACCCGAGCCGCACGGCGTGCAGCCACTGGCGGGTCAACCCCAACCGGGCGGCCAGCGTGGGGTCGGCGCCGTAGGTCAGGTCGCCGACGCACGGGTGGCGCAGGGCCGAGAAGTGCACCCGGATCTGGTGGGTGCGGCCGGTCTCCAGGTGGATCTCCACCAGGGACGCCGCCGGGAACGCCTCCAGCGTCTCGTAGTGGGTCACGCTCGGCTTGCCGCCCTCGACGACGGCCCACCGGTAGTCGTGCACGGGGTGCCGGCCGACCGGCGCGTCGATCGTGCCCGACGAGGGGTCCGGGTGCCCCTGGACGCATGCCCAGTAGGTCTTCTCGACGGTCCGTTCCCGGAACGCCTGCTTCAGGACCGAGTAGGCGTGCTCGCTCTTGGCGACGACCATCAGGCCGCTCGTCCCGACGTCCAGCCGGTGCACCACGCCCTGCCGTTCGGCGGCGCCCGACGTGGAGATCCGGTAGCCGACCGCGGCCAGGCCGCCGACCACGGTCGGCCCGGTCCAGCCGGGGCTCGGGTGGGCGGCCACGCCGACGGGCTTGTCGACGACGACGATGTCGTCGTCGTCGTGCACGACCCGCAGCCCGGGGACCGGTTCCGCGACCCGGTTCAGGTGAGCCGGGACGACGGGTTCGGGGCGCGCGAGCGTGACCTCCAGCCAGGCGCCGGAGCGCAACCGTTCGGACTTGCCGACCGCCTCGCCGTCCAGGAGCACGTGCCCCTCGGCGGCCAGGTCGGCCACGGCCGTGCGGGACAGGCCGAACAGCCGGGCCAGGCCGGCGTCCACGCGTTCGCCGGCCAGCCCGTCGGGGACGGGCATCGAACGGACGTCACTCATCGGCGGCTCGTCGGCAGTGGCTCATCGCACCCGGGCGCCGTCGATGCCGACGCCGCGCAGGCTGGCCAGCACGATCAGCGCGGCGGCGCAGCAGATGGCCGAGTCGGCCAGGTTGAACACGGGCCAGTGCGGCAGTTCGAGGAAATCGACGACGTGCCCGCGGGCGAACCCGGGTGCGCGGAACAGGCGGTCGGTCAGGTTGCCGGTGGCCCCGCCGAGCAGGAGCCCGAAAGCGACCGTCCAGAGCCGGCTGCCGAGTTTCCGGGACATCCGGACGATGACGACGACCACTACGGTCGCGATGATCGTGAAGATCCACGTGGTGCCGGTGGCCATCGAGAACGCAGCGCCGGGGTTGCGCACCAACCGGAACCCGAAGAGGTCGCCGAGGACCGCGACCCGCGCCTCGTCGCCGTAGCGGTCCCCGAGCGCCGCGATGGCCCAGGCCTTGGCGGCCTGGTCGAGGGCGAGGACGACGACGGCGATCGACAGGACGATCGACAGGGCGCCCCTGATCGGCGTGGGCGCCGCCCCCGAGTCCGGCTCGGAGCCGGGTTCGGAGCCGGGCCCGGCGTCGGTGTCGGAGATCTCAGCCATGGTGACTCCAGACTGTCATACCCGGCGCAAACCGATCGCACCCGCACAGGCCGAGGCCTGTGCGGGTGCGATCGCGCGGGTGACCGGACCGGACGGCCCGGAGGCCGTCACGGCTCAGTTCAGTTCTGCCCGCCGAAGGGGTACTGGGCCGGCTGCTCCTGCCCCTGGTCGGCGTAGTTGCCGCGGCTGGGGAGCGGACCGCTGTAGGGCGTCTGGGACGCCCCCACCGACGCGGTGGCCTGCTGCGGCCCCCGGTTCGGCACGACGGCGGCCTTGGCCTCCAGCTCGCGCAGCTGGCTCTCCAGGTACGACTTCAGACGGCTGCGGTACTCACGCTCGAAGGCGCGCAGCTCGTCGATCTTGCGCTCCAGGAGCGAGCGCTCCTGCTCGAGCGAACCGAGGGTCTGACGCTGCTTCTCCTCGGCCTCGCGCATCAGCCGGGTCGAGTGCTCGCGCGCCTCCCCGACGATCCGGTCGCGGGTCTGCTCGCCGTTGCGCACGTACTCGTCGTGCAGCTTCTGCGCGAGCGCCAGCATGCCGGCGGCGGCCTCGGGACCCTGGGCCCCGGCGCTCGCCGCGACGAGCTGGTTCGGAACCGGCTCGGGCACGATCGGAGCCGGCGGCGGCGGGACCGCCGCGGCCGGCAGCGGAGCCGCCTCGGGAGCCGCCTCGCGCGCCACGGTGGCGCGGGACAGCTCGCCCACCCGCCGCTCGCACGCCGAGAGCTTGGTGCGCAGCTCCTCGGACTCCTCGGTCAGTCGACGGAGCTCGTTCACGACCTCGTCCAGGAAGTCGTCGACCTCGTCCTGGTCGTAGCCCTCACGGAACTTCGTCGCCTGGAAGCGTTTGTTGACAACGTCCTCGGGCGTCAACGCCATCTGGTCACCTCGCGAAAGGACTGCTGGAAGGACATCTGCGGACCGGGTCTAGGTCACCGTACCGGAAGAGACGCTACACAACTCTGCGCGCCGCGACCACCACCGTAGAAACGATGCGTGATGTGTCGGATACCCATAGTGATTGGGGGACACGCACGGGGGAGATCAAGCCGCCGCAAGTCCGGCCAGAACGCGCATCAAAATCACCACGATGAAAAACATCACGATGAACGCCAGGTCCAACTGGACCTGACCGATCCGCAGCGGGGGGAGGACTTTGCGCAACGCGAGCAGCGGCGGGTCCGTGGCGGAGTACACACCCTCGGCGACCACCAGCACCGGTCCACGCGGCCGCCAGTCGCGCGCGAACACCTGGATCCAGTCGAGGATCAGGCGCCCGATGAGCACGATGAAGAACAGCAGGACGACGTAGTACAGCAGGAGGAACACGACCGACACGGTGACGACTCCAGGTGGGAGCGGGCTGGGAGTCGATCCTAGAGCGGTCTGGGAATCTGCCTGCGGATCGACCTACGACTGGTTGAAGAACGCTCGCTCGGGCTGCCGAGTTCGCTCGGGGCTGGCGACCTCGACGTTCGCGGGCGAGAGCAGGAACACCCGGTTGGTGACCCGCTCGATCGACCCGTGCAGACCGAACACGAGACCGGCCGAGAAGTCGACGAGCCGCTTCGCGTCCGCGTCCTCCATGTCGGTCAGGTTCATGATGACCGGAACCCCGCCGCGGAAGGCCTCGCCGATGGTCTTGGCCTCGTTGTAGCTGCGCGGGTGCACGGTCGTGATGCGGTGCAGGTCGGGAGCGGACGGGTGGGCGAGCACCTTCGCGACCTGGCCACCGCGGGCGGAGATCGAGGTCACCGGCGCCCGGCGCGGAGCCTCGGGCTCGAGCTCGTCGAGCGCGGAGTCGTACTCCTCCTCCTCGTACTCCTCGTACGAGACGTAGCGGTCGTCGTCCTCGGCCAGACCCAGATAGATCATGGTCTTGCGCAGTGCGCCGCTCATCGGTACCTCCGTGCTCGCTCCAGAGGCAACAGCTGCCCCTCCGGAATCGACGGTACTAAGGGCGCGGGCGGTTTCCGAGGACCGCGCTGCCGACACGCAGGTGTGTCGCCCCGTGACGGACCGCTGCCTCGAGGTCACCGCTCATCCCCGCAGAGACCCAGGTCGCACCCGGATGCGCCCCCCGCAGACCGTCCGCGAGGTCCGCGAGCCGGGCGAACGCGGCGTCCGGGTCGGCACCCAGCGGCGCCACGGCCATCACTCCACGCAGGACCAGTCCCTCCGCCGCGGCCACCGCGTCCGCAAGCCCCGCCAGCCCCCCGGCGGCGACCCCGCCCCGGCTCGGGTCGTCGTCCAGGCTGACCTGCAGGAGACACTCGAGCGTCCGCCCGGCCGCCGTCGCCCCCGCCGACAGGGGCCGCACGAGCGAGTCCCGGTCGAGCGAGTGGACGACGTCCGCGTAGCGCGCGACGTGCCGCGCCTTGTTGCTCTGCAACCGGCCGACGAAGTGCCAGCGCAGTCCGAGGTCGGCGAGCGCGTCGGCCTTGGGCGCGGCCTCCTGGTCGCGGCTCTCCCCCACCTCCCGGACGCCGAGCCCGGCGAGCCGGCGCACGTCGTCCGCGGGGTAGGTCTTGGTGACGACGACGAGCGTGAGGTCGGCCGGGTCGCGACCCGCGCCCTCGGCCGCGGTCCGGATGCGGGTCCGGACGCCGGTCAGCCCGGCCCGCAGCTCGGCGAGCCGGGGGTCGGGCTGATCCGATTCGGTCGGGAGGTTCACTTCAAGAAGTCGGGCACGTCCAGGTCGTCGTCGTCGAGTACGACCGGCTGCTGCGGACGGGTCGGGCGGCCCGCGTCGGGCAGTTCCACCATGCGGGGCGGGACGAGCGGCTCGGCCGGGGCCTCGGGGGCCGGCGGCATCGACTGAGCGCCGTTGTGCAGCCAGTCGCCCTCCGGCTCCGCGTGGGTCGGTGAGCCGGCGGGCGGTGCCGAGTGGTTCGTCGAGTGGTTGGTCGAGTGGTTGGGCGCGGAGGCCTGACCGGCGTGGCCGGCGTGACCGGCGGGTGCACCGACCGGGACGCCGACCGGCTGCGTGGCCGGGGCGGGCGCCGGGGCCGGCTGG
The DNA here is from genome assembly GCF_044465595.1 of Spongisporangium articulatum. Classification (NCBI taxonomy): domain Bacteria; kingdom Bacillati; phylum Actinomycetota; class Actinomycetes; order Kineosporiales; family Kineosporiaceae; genus Spongisporangium; species Spongisporangium articulatum. The sequence continues at coordinate 246,552 of NZ_JBITLV010000007.1, forward strand.
CCGTAGGTCTGACCGCCGTAGGTCGGGGCCGGCGGGGCGCTCGCGGGCGGCGCGGCCTGCGGCGGCACCTGCCCCCCGGCCGCGGGGGCCGAGCTGCGACCCGACACCTGACCGAGCGCCCGCTCGTCCCGCCGCCGCTGCGGGGCGCCGCCGTCGAAGCCGGCGGCGATGACGGTGACCCGCACCTCGTCGCCCAGTGCGTCGTCGATCACGGCGCCGAAGATGATGTTGGCCTCGGGGTGCGCGGCCTCCTGGACCAGGCGCGCGGCCTCGTTGATCTCGAACAGCCCGAGGTCCGAGCCACCCTGGATCGACAGCAGCACACCGTGGGCACCGTCGACGCTGGCCTCCAGCAGCGGCGACGAGATGGCCGTCTCGGCCGCCTGGATCGCCCGGTCCTCGCCGCGGGCCGAGCCGATGCCCATGAGCGCGGACCCGGCGCCCTGCATGACGGACTTCACGTCGGCGAAGTCGAGGTTGATCAGGCCGGGGGTGGTGATCAGGTCGGTGATGCCCTGGACACCGGAGAGCAGGACCTGGTCGGCCGAACGGAAGGCGTCGAGCACGCTGACGTGGCGGTCGCTGATCGACAGGAGCCGGTCGTTCGGGATGGTGATGAGGGTGTCGACCTCCTCGCGCAGCGCGGCGATGCCGGACTCCGCCTGGGTCGAGCGGCGCCGGCCCTCGAACGTGAAGGGGCGCGTGACGACACCGATGGTGAGCGCGCCGAGCGAGCGGGCCATGCGCGCGACGACCGGCGCGCCGCCGGTGCCGGTCCCGCCGCCCTCGCCCGCGGTGACGAAGACCATGTCGGCGCCCTTCAGCACCTCCTCGATCTCCTCCGCGTGGTCCTCGGCGGCCTTGCGGCCGACCTCCGGGTCGGCCCCGGCCCCCAGACCGCGGGTGAGTTCGCGGCCGACGTCGAGCTTGACGTCCGCGTCGCTCATCAGCAGCGCCTGGGCGTCGGTGTTGATGGCGATGAACTCGACGCCCTTCAGACCGACCTCGATCATCCGGTTGACCGCGTTGACGCCACCGCCGCCGATGCCGACGACCTTGATCACTGCGAGGTAGTTCTGCGGTGCTGCCACGTCGGTGCCTCTCGCTGGTTGGTCCTGTGGTCTGAGGCTTGCTGAGCCTGAGGCCTAACCCTCACCCTCGACTCGAGGGTTATAGTTATGTCAACTACTCGATGCAGCGAACGTAGGGACCGGGTGGGGTCCGTTCAACGACCACCGGGGTGTGTCGGGCCGGGAGTACGGAAAACCGTCCGAATGGTGCGTCCGGTCAGCCCATTCCGGGAATCAACGCTGCCGGACGGCCGGGGTGTCCGGTGAGCTGACGTCGTAGGCGACGGCCTTCTGCTTCAGCAGCGCCCTCAGCACCTCGGCCTTGCGCGCGGTCTGCCCCGCGCTCCCCCACATCACGCTCGCCCCGGCCTTCAGCCGGAGCCGGATGCCGTCCGGGGAGTCCGCACCGATCGTCGCGACCCGGCGCGAGATCGCCTCCGGCAGCTCGCGCAGCATCGCGAGGCAGGCGCGCAGCGACGCCGACCCGGCCGAGTCGAGGTCCACGTCCAACTGCGGCAGCCCCGCCGGCGCCGCCGCCACCCGGCCCAGCCGCACGCCGTCGATGTCCACCAGCACCAGGCCTTTGGACGACGCGCTCGACCCGCCGTCGGCGACCTCCCCCGCGTCGGCGGCGGGCACGGCCGCGTCGGCGGCGGGCACGGCCGCCACCGGCTCGCGCAGCTCGACGCGCAGCACCAGCGTCGAGGGCACCTTCCGGCGCACCGTCGCCCCGCGCACCAGGCGCAGCCGCTCCAGCCGGTCGCGCACGTCGTCCACCCGGGCCAGCAGTAGCGAGTGCCCGAGCTCCTCCTGGGCCTGGGCGCGCAGCTCAGCGTCCGAGATCTGCGCCGAGGCAGGCAGTCCCGTGAGCTTCGAGCCGCCGACCCGCTCGATCTCGATGGTCTTCACGGTCGCCCACGGCGACAGCACGACGAGCCAGCCGCCGCCCAGGACGAGGGCCAGCACCACGACGACGACCGCGAACCGGCGCCGGCGGCGTTCCCGCACCTTGGCCGCGAACCGCTGGGCCGAGGTGGCCGAGACGGTGCCGGGGGCGGGCCCCGTCGCGTGCCGCGTCCCGGTGCTGCTCATCGGGTCGCCGCGGGCTCGGCCAGCGCGTCGAGGATCAACGGCCCGAGTTCCGTGACGTCCCCGGCGCCAACGGTCAGGACGACGTCCCCGGGCTTCGTGAGCCCCGCGACCAGGTCGGGGACGGCGGACGCCGGGACGTCGGCGTGGGTCGCCACCCCGGTCACGTAGCCGGCCACCAGAGCGCCGTTGACCTGCGGGTCCGGTGCCTCGCGGGCCGCGTACACGTCGAGGACGACGACCTCGTCCGCCGCCGACAGTGCCTCGCCGAACTCCCGCGCGAAGGCCCGCGTCCGGCTGGGCAGGTGGGGCTGGAAGACGACGACGAGCCGCCCGTCGCCGGCCACCGGCCGGGCCGCGGCCAGCAGCGCCCGGATCTCCGTCGGGTGGTGCGCGTAGTCGTCGAAAACCCTGATGCCCCGGGCGGTTCCACGCAGCTCGAAGCGTCGCTTGGTGCCGGCGAACGCGGCCAGCGCCTGCAGCGCCTCGGCCGGCTCGGCGCCCAGGTGGACGGCCACCCGCCAGGCCGCCGCCGCGTTCAGGGCCATGTGCCGGCCGGGCACCTGCAGGCGCACCGACCCGACGCCCTCGATGCCCAGCGGGTCGGCGGCCGTGAGCAGCACGTCGTTCCCGAGCCCCGGCTCGTACCCGTAGCGGCTGACCTGCACGCCGCGCGCCGCCAACTCGGGGCCGACGGCCTCCAGGACGCGCCGGACGCCGGGGTCGTCACCGCAGGCCACCACGAGGCCACCCGCGCGCACGGTGCGGCAGAACTCCACGAAGGCCGCGTCGACCGCCTCGGCGGTGCCGTAGTGGTCGAGGTGGTCGGCCTCGACGTTGGTGATCACCGCGACCTCGGGCCGGTAGCGCAGGAACGACCCGTCGGACTCGTCGGCCTCGGCCACGAACGCCTCACCCGCCCCCGCGTGCGCGCCGACCCCGGAGTCGGTCAGCTGCCCACCGATCGCGAACGACGGGTCGAGCCCGCACTCGCGCAGCACGACCGTGACCATCCCCGTCGTCGAGGTCTTGCCGTGCGTGCCGGCCACGGCGACGCCCCGCCGGTCGGCCATCAGCGCGGCCAGCGCCTCGGAACGGTGCAGGACGCTCAGCCCGGCGGCGCGCGCGGCCGCCAGTTCGGGGTTGTCCTCCTTGACCGCGCTGGACACCACGACGGTCGACCCGGCGGGAACCTGCTCGGCCGCATGACCGACGAAGACCCGCACCCCGGCGTCCCGCAGCGTCTGCAGCACCGCCGAGTCGCGCCCGTCGCTGCCCGACGTGGCCAGACCGCGGTCGGCCAGCAGCAACGCGATGCCCGACATCCCGGCGCCGCCCACCCCGATCAGGTGGAACGGCCCGTCGAGAACCGCGCTCATCGACGGCTCACGCCGCGGCCCGCTGCGCCGCGGCCCGCTCGACGAGCTGCGCGAGCCGCTCGTCGCCGTCCCGGATGCCGAACTCGGCCGCCGCCAGGCCCATCGACGTCAACCGCTGGGTGTCGCGCAACAACGGGATCAACCGGGTGCGCACCCACTCGGGTGTGCAGTCGGCGTTGTCGACCAGCAGGCCGCCGCCGGCCGCGACCACGGGTTCGGCGTTCAGCCGCTGCTCGCCGTTGCCGATGGGCAGCGGCACGTAGGCCGCGGGCAGGCCGAGCGCGGTGACCTCGCTGACGTTGCCCGCCCCGGCCCGGCAGACCACCAGGTCGGCGGCCGCGTAGGCCAGGTCCATCCGGTCGAGGTACTCGGTGACCAGGTACCCGGCGGGCGCCTCGCCGTCACCGAACACGGTCTTGCCGCGCCCGCAGGTGTGCAGCACCTGGTACCCCGCGGCCAGCAGCTCGGGCGCCGCGGCGCCGAACGTCTCGTTGAGCTTCTGCGCGCCGAGGGAGCCGCCGGTGACGAACAAGGTCGGTCGCGCCGGGTCGAGACCGAGAGCGACCCGGCCGGTCTCGCGCTGGCTGGCCCGGTCGAGCTGCGTGATGGTGCGGCGCAGCGGGAGACCCAGCACCTGCGCGTGGCGCAGCGGGGTGCCGGGGAAGGCCACCGCGACGTGGTCGGTGAACCGGGCGCCGAGGCGGTTCGCCACGCCGGGGCGGGCGTTGGCCTCGTGGACGACGATCGGCACCCGCAGCCGGCGCGCGGCGATGTACGCGGGGGCCGACACGTATCCACCGAAACCGACCAGCACGTCGGCGTTCTCGATCACCCGGGTGGCCGCCGAGACGGCCGCGGACAGCCGGCCAGGCATCCGCAGCAGGTCACCGCTCGGGCGGCGGGGCAGCGGCACCCGGGGCAGGAACTCCAGGTCGTAACCCGCGGCCGGCACCAGCCGCGCCTCGAGCCCCTCGACCGTGCCGAGCGCGACGATCTTGGTGGCGGGGTCGCGGCGGCGCAGGCAGTCGGCAAGCGCGAGCAGCGGCCCGACATGACCGGTGGTGCCCCCGCCGGCCAGGACGACACTCAGACTCACCGGCGTCCTCTCCCCACCACGGCGAGGGAGCGGCGGACCAGGCCGGCGCGCGCGGCCAGCGCCTGCTGCGCCCCCGGCTCGTGACGTGCGAACCCGATCACCATGCCCAGTGCGGCCATGGTCATCACCAGCGCGGACCCGCCACTGCTGACCAGCGGCAGGGGAAGGCCGATCACCGGCAGCAACCCGATCACCACCCCGATGTTGACGACAGCCTGACCGATCACCCAGGCGAGCACACCGGCGGTCGCGATCTTGACGAACGGGTCGGTGTGCCGCAGGACGATCCGGAACATTCCTACCGCACACGCGGCGAAGAGGCCGACCACGGCCAGCGTGCCGACGAGTCCGAGCTCCTCGCCGATGATCGCGAAGATGAAGTCGTTGTGCGCCTCGGGCAGCAGCCCCCACTTCTCGCGGCTGGCGCCCAGGCCCACGCCCCACCAGCCACCCGTGGCCAGCGCATACTTGCCGTGCAGGCTCTGGAAGCAGGCACCGAGGGCCGCGTCGCCGGTGCAGTCGGACCGCCACGACGCGATCCGGCCGAGCCGGTTGGAGCTGGTCATCACCATCACCAGCGTGAGCAGGGCGAGCGCGCCACCGCCGAACACGAAGATCCGCTTCGGGCAGCCCGCCACGAACATCGTGCCGACCATGATCGCCATCACGATCAGCGCGGTGCCCAGGTCGGCGCCGTACAGGACCAGGGCGAGGAACAGCAACGCACCCGGGACGACGGGCACCATCGCGTGCACGGGTTCACCGAGCAGCGGACGTTTGCGGGCCAGCACCGCGGCGACCCACACGCACAGCGCCAGCTTGCCGATCTCGGAGGGCTGCAGCTGGAAACCGCCGAGGGAGACCCAGTTGCGGTTGCCGTTGACGCCCACGCCGAAGCTCGTGAACACGAGCAGCTGCATGACCATGGCCCCGACCAGCAGCGGCCAGCCGAGCGCCGCCCAGCTCTTCGGCGGCATCCGCGCCGCCAGCACCATGAGCGGCACGCCGATGAGCGCGAACACCGCCTGGCGCCAGAACACCGTGAAGGCGGACTGCCCGTCGGCCAAAGAGTCGACGCTCGAGCTGGACAGGACCATGACCAGGCCGAGACCGATCAGGACCACGCTCGAGCCCAGCACCAGGTAGTACGAGGTCAGGGGCGTGTCGAGCCAGGCGGGCAGGCGCAGCCCCCGCTCGGCCGGTGCCGGTGCCCCACCGGCGGCGGGCGAGGCGGGTCGGGTGCTGGTCTCGCTGCTCACACCGACGTGCTGCCGCCCGAGCCGCCGCTGCCCAGGCGCGACCGGACGGCCTCCGCGAACGCGTCACCGCGTTCCGCGTAGTTCGTGAACATGTCCATCGATGCGCAGGCGGGTGCGAGCAGCACGGTGTCGCCCGGGCGGGCCAGCTGACCCGCGCGTGCGACCACCACATCCATCACCGGCACGTCACCAGTCTCCGTGACGTCCACCTCGACGACCGGGACATCCGGCGCGTGTCGGCCCAGTGCCTCACGGACGAGTTCGCGGTCGGTCCCGATCAGCACGGCGCCCCGCAGCCGGGCGGCGTTCGCGGCGACCAGGTCGTCGAACCGGGCGCCCTTGGCCAGGCCCCCCGCGACCCACACCACGGAGTCGAAGGCGGCCAGCGACGCGGCGGCCGCGTGCGGGTTGGTGGCCTTGGAGTCGTCCACGTACGTGACGCCGCGCAGGATGCCGACGGTGGCGATCCGGTGCGGTTCGGGCCGGTAGCCACGCAGCCCGTCGCGGACGGCGTAGGCGGGGACGCCGTGCGCCCGGGCCAGTGCGGCCGCGGCCAGCGCGTTGGCCACGTTGTGCGGGGCGAGCGTGCCCCCACCGGCCGTCTCGACGTCCTCCAACGTACCCAGCTCGGCCGCCGACGTGGCGCGCTCCTCGACGAAAGCCCGGTCGCAGAGCACATTCTCGACGACCCCGAGCATCGACAGCCCGGGCACGCCGAGGGTGAAGCCGATGGCCCGGCAGCCCTCGATCACGTCGGCCTCGCGGACCAGCTGCTCGGTCACCGGGTCGGCCACGTTGTAGACGCACGCGATCTCGGCGTCGTGGTAGATGCGGCCCTTGGCCGCCGCGTACGCCTCGCGGCCGCCGTGCCAGTCGAGATGGTCGTCGGCGACGTTCAGGACCGCGGCGGCCTGCGGCTGCACCGAGTACGACCAGTGCAGCTGGAAGCTCGACAGCTCGACGGCGATCACGTCGAACGGGTCGGGGTGCAGCACCGCCTCCAGCAGCGGGGTGCCCACGTTGCCCGCGGAGGTGGCCCGCAGGCCGGCCGCGCGCAGCATCGACTCCAGCATCGTGACCGTCGTCGTCTTGCCGTTCGTGCCGGTCAGGGTCAGCCAGGGCGCCGGCCGGCCCCCCGGACCGTTGGCCGGCCGCAACCGCCAGGCCAGCTCGACCTCGCCCCAGATCGGCACCCGGGCCCGCGCCGCCTCGGCCAGCAGCGGCTGGGACGGGGGCCACCCCGGCGAGGTGATGACCAGGTCGGGCGGACCGCCGTCCACCTGCGGCAGGACGTGGGTGCGGCCCTCGCCGAGCAGGATCGTCGCACCCAGGGTCTCGAGGATGATGCCGCGCTCCCGCTGCCCGGGCCCGTCCCGCTCGTCGACCACGACGACCTGGGCGCCGCGTTCGAGCAGCGCGTCGGCGGCGGCGAACCCGGACACGCCGATCCCGGCGACGACGACCCGCACACCCGGCCAACCGTTCGCGGGCGTCCACAGCGCCGAGATCTGCTCCGGCGAGCCCTCGCTCATATGCCGACGACCCACTCCGCGTAGAAGACCCCCAGCCCCAGCGCGACGAACAGGCCGGCGATGATCCAGAACCGGATGACGATCGTCACCTCACCCCAGCCCGCCAGCTCGAAGTGGTGCTGGAGGGGGGCCATCCGGAAGACCCGTTTACCGGTCAGCTTGAAGGAACCGACCTGGATGATGACCGAGAGGGTGATCATCACGAACAGGCCGGCCAGCAGGACCAGCAGCAGTTCGGTCCGGGTGGTGATGGCCAGGCCGGCGAGCGCGCCGCCCAGGGCCAGCGACCCGGTGTCGCCCATGAAGATCTTGGCCGGTGAGGCGTTCCACCACAGGAAGCCGAAGCAGGCGCCCATCACGCAGGCCGCGACCACGGCCAGGTCGCGCGGGTCGCGCACCTCGTAGCACTGCGGCCCGGCCCGGGTCAGCAGCTGGCAGGACTGGTTGGACTGCCAGATCCCGATCAGTACGTAGGAGCCGAACACCATCACGCTCGCGCCCGTGGCGAGGCCGTCGAGCCCGTCGGTGAGGTTCACGCCGTTGCTGGTGCCGGCGATCATGACGTACGTCCAGGCGACGTACAGCACGAGCCCGAGCGCGGGCCCGGCGAAGGCCAGGTCGACCGCCGTGTCCCGGATGAACGAGATCGACGTGGAGCCCGGGGTCAGGAACGCCCGGTTGCCGAACTGCAGCGTCAGCACCGCGAACGCGATCGAGACGAACGACTGCCCGGCCAGCTTGCTGCCCGCCCGCAGGCCCAGGCTGCGTTGCTTGCTGATCTTGATGAAGTCGTCGGCGAACCCGACCAGGCCCAGCCCGCTCATGAGGAAGAGCACCAGCAGCCCGGACGCGCTGGGCGTCCACCAGGTGACCAGGTGCGAGACCGTGTAGGCGAACAGCGAGGCGCCGATGATCACCGCCCCGCCCATCGTCGGGGTGCCGCGCTTGATGTGGTGCGACGTCGGCCCGTCATCGCGGATGAACTGCCCGTACCCGCGCTTGACCAGGAACCGGATGTACAGCGGGGTGCCGAAGAGGGAACAGACCAGCGACACGAAGGCCGCGATCAGGACTGTCCTCACTCCCGAGCCTCCTGCTGTCCGGCGCCTCGGCGCGGCGCGCCGCCCGTCACCGTACCGACCTCTGTCCCCACCGCCACAAGGGCCTCGCCGAGTTGGCTCCGGTCGTCGAAGGGGTGGACGGCCCCCGCGACTTCCTGGCCCGACTCGTGCCCCTTGCCCGCCACCAGGAGCGTTCCCGGCGGCCCGGAGCCGCCCCAGGCCCGCCGGACCCCTTCGAGGATCGCCGCGGCCCGATCCCCGATCTCCAGGACGACGGAGGCCCGGGGGGCGGGCAGCTGGCGGGCCCCGGCCAGGACCGCCGCCCGGATCGCCGCCGGGTCCTCGGAACGCGGGTTGTCGTCGGTCACGATCACGACGTCGGCGTGCGCCGCGGCCGCCGCCCCCATCCCCGGCCGCTTGCCCCGGTCCCGGTCGCCCCCGGCGCCCAGGACGACGACCAGCGGGCCGCGCGCACCCGGCGCCAGCGCCTCGAGGGCCTTCGCGACGGCATCGGGCGTGTGCGCGTAGTCGACGACGGCCGTCGGCTCACCCCGGTAGGGCTGCCAGCGGTCGGCGTAGCCCCACCTCTCGATCTCCGGCCGGGCGCTGGTCACCGGCTCCATCCGGCCGGGGACACGGCCCCGGGAGAAGATCGACGTGGCGGCCACCCCCAGCTCGTGGCCCGTCAGGTCGCCCATCACCAGCGCGAGGGCCATGTTGGCGACGTTGAAGTCCCCCGGCAGGGGCACCACCGCCTCCACCTCACGCCCGTCCGGGGCGACCAGCGTGAAGCGGGTGCGCTCGCCCTCGGGCTGGATGTCGACGGCCCGCCAGTCGGCGTCCAGGACCGGGTCGGTGGTCAGGGTGGTGACCGGCACCCGGGCCTCGGCCGCGAGCCGGCGGCCCCACTCGTCGTCCACGCAGACCACCCCGCGCTGCGCGCGCTCGGGCGTGAAAAGCGTTGCCTTGGCAGCGAAGTAGTCCTCCATCGTGGGATGGAAGTCGAGGTGGTCCTGGCTCAGGTTCGTGAAACCGACGACGTCGAAGACGATGCCGTCGACCCGGCCCAGGACGAGCGCGTGACTGGACACCTCCATCACGCACGAGTCCAGGGCGTGCGTGTACATGGTGGCCAGCAGGCGCTGCACGTCGGGCGCCTCGGGCGTCGTCCGGGCGCTGGGCACCGGGTCGTCACCGACCAGGACCCCGACCGTGCCGATCAGCCCGGCCTTCTGTCCGCCGTTCAGCGCCGTGTGCAACAGATGGGCGGTCGTCGTCTTGCCGTTGGTGCCGGTGATCCCGTACATCGTCAGCTTCGTCGCGGGATCTCGGTACACCGTGGCCGAGACCCGGCCCAGCACGGCCCGCGGGTCGGGGACGACGAGCGCGGGCAGCCGCACCCCGGCCTCGCCCAGCAGCCGCTCCCCCTCGGGGTCGGTCAGGACGGCGACCGCCCCGGCGTCCGCGGCCTGGGCCCCGAACCGCGCCCCGTGCGTGGCGGCGCCGGGCAGGGCGGCGTAGAGGTCCCCGGCGGTGACCCGGCGGGAGTCCAGCGTGACCCCGAACAGGGGTACGTCGGCACCCGGCGGAGCGGGGACGCCGAGCAGCGTCGCGAGGTCGGCGACGGTTCGCGCGTTGCTCGGGTGCACGCTTCGCGACCCTAGCGGAGCGGCCAGGCGGGCGAGGTCGGTCACTTCCATTCGAGGGGCAGGTTCGGCTTCTTGCCGGTGGACGGGGCAATGCCCTCCTTGGCCAGCGCGTACGTCATGATCTTCTGGAAGATCGGTGCGGCCACCGTGCCGCCGTAGTAACCGTTCTTCTTCGGCTGCTGGAGGAACACGGCGACGACGATCGCCGGATCGTCCGCGGGGGCCATGCCGACGAAGCTGGCCGTATAGCCGTTGTAGCGACCGACGTCGGAGTCGTAATAGTCCGCCGTCCCCGTCTTGCCCGCCACCCGGTAGCCGGGGACGGACGCGAGGTCACCCGTGCCCTCCTTCCCGACCACCCGCTCGAGCATCTCCCGCAGTTGGGAGGCGGTCTTGTCGCTGACCACCCGGGTCCCCCGGGGTTGCGCGGTGGGCACCATCTCGCCGTCCTCGCCCTGTACCGCCTTGACGATGCGGGGCGGCACGCGGACACCGTTGTTGGCGACGGTCGCGTACACCTCGGCCGACTGCAGGGCCGTGACCGACAGACCCTGACCGAACAGCACCGTGTACCGCTGCGAGTTGTTCCAGTCCTTGGCATCGGCGAGCAGACCCTTCGACTCGGGCAGGCCGACACCCGTGGCGGACCCCAGCCCGAACGAGCGCATGTACCGGTACATGTCGGCCGCCGGCACCCGCTCGCCAACCTGGATCGTGCCGGTGTTGCTGGACTGGGCCAGAACGCCGGTGAACGTGAGTTTCTCGGGGCCGTGCACGTGGCTGTCGTGGAAGGTACGCCCACCCCGCTGGATGGTGTAGTCGACCGTCAGCCTGGACTCGGGGGTCACCTTGCCCTCCTCGAGGGCGGCCGCGGCGGTGACCAGCTTGCTGGTCGACCCCGGTTCGAACACGTCGACCAGGCTGCGGTTCTGGAGGTTCTCGGCCTTGGCGCTGCCGTAGTCGTTGGGGTTGAACGACGGCGCGTCCGCCAGGGCGAGCACCTCGCCCGTCTTCACGTTCAGGACGACCGCCTGCCCGGCCTTGGAGTCGCTGGACTTCACGGCCTTCGTGAGCAGCTGCTGCGCCTTCCACTGCAGGTCGGAGTCGATCGTCAGCTGGACCTTCCGGCCCGGCACGGGGTCGACCTCCGTGGTGCGCCCGGTCGGGATCTGCTGGCCGTTGCTCCCGCGCTCGTAGTGCAGCACCCCGTCCCGGCCCTGGAGTACGGACTGCTGGGCGCGCTCGATCCCGGCCAGCGGCGTGCCGTCCTTGCCGACGAAGCCGATCACGGAGGCGGCGACCTGACCGTTGGGGTAGTTCCGCTGGTTCGCCGACTCGCTGTAGACGCCGGGGATCTCGAGCGCGTCGACCTGCTGCCAGACGGCCGGCTCGATGCTCTTCTTCACGTACACGAAAGCCCGGTCGCCCGTGAGCTTCTCGCGCACGTCGTCGACCTTCATGCCGAGCAGCGGGGCCAGCGCGTTGGCGGCCCCGGTGATGCCGACCTGGGACGGCGGCAACTGGGCGTCGTCCACGTGGTACTGGTTGACGATCCGCTGGTCGACCGTGACGTTGCGGCGCTCCACCGTGGTGGCCAGCACCGCGCCGTTGCGGTCGACGATCGACCCGCGCGCGGCGCTCAACGTGCGCACCTGCGAGCGCTGTTCGAAGGCGGCCTCGGCGGTGGGCCCGGCCTGGATCACCTGGACCTGGATCAGCCGGCCCACGATCAGCAGCAGGACGACGCTCGCCGCCACCGCGACGAACCGGATCCGCCCGTCGGGGTTGCCGGGGCGGGGCGGGCGGCGCAGGCGGGGCCGGGGTCTGCGAGCCGGGGCCAGCATGCGCTGGGCGCTCGGGGCCTGCGGGGCCGGACGTCGGGACGTCGGGACCCGGCGGGCCGCCGCCTTCTTCGCGGGGGCCTTGCGGGCCGGAACCTGCCCCGGCGCAGCCTTCGTCGCCGCCGCCTGCCTCGGCGCCGCTCTCTTCGCCGCCGCACGCTTCGGGGCCGCCTTCTGAGCCGGGGCGGCCTTCTTGGTCACCCCCGGTCGCGCGGCCGCCCGGGCGGCACTCTTCTGAGCGGGGAGCTTCTTGGCGGCCGTCTTCTTGGCCGCGGTCTTCTTGGCCGCGGTCTTCTTGGCCGCGGACTTCTTGGCCGCCGCCTGCTTGGCCGCCTGCTGGGGGGCAGCCTTCTTCGCCCGGGTCTGAGCCGGGACGCCGGTGGTACGCGCGCGGGTCCCCGACGGCGGGCGGCCCGCGCCCGTCATCGGCCCGACCCCCCCGACGTGTCGCCCGTCTTCGAGTCCGTCTTCGAGGTCGACGTCCTGCTGTCCGTCTTCTTCGCGTCGGTCTTCGCGCCGGTCTTGGCGTCGGACGTCTTGGCGTCGGACTTCTTCGCGTCCGACTTCGCCGCGTCGGTCTTCTTCGTCGTCGTCGGCGGCTTCGGGGCCGGCTTCGGCGGGGCCGTCGCGGCGGCGCTCTCCCCCTGGATCCTCCCGCTGGGCAGTTGCAGGAACGCGGCGTTGGGCGCGGGCACCATGCCCAGTTCACCGGCCCGCTCGGCGAGCGCCGCGGGAGCGCGCATGGCCTGCACCTGCTCGGTCAGCGCCTGCCGCTGCTCGCTGAGATCCCGCTGCTGACGCTGCAACTGGGTCAGGGTGTAGGCCCCCGAGCCCAGGCTGATGGTGAGCATCAGCAACGCGACCAGCCCGGTGCAGAGCATCCCCACGCACAACCATGCGAGCTTGGCCCGCGACGTCCCCAACCGGGGCGCCACGACCCGCAGGCGGGGGGCCTGCTGCGCCCGCTGCCGGGCGACCGGCCTCGGGGCACGCTGGGGCAGCCTCGCCGCCGCCGCACCACTCACGCCGCTCATGCCGCCACCTGCCGCGACGCCGTCCGGTCCATCGTCCCCACCCTGATCACGCCGCCACTCCCCTGACGTCTTCCCGAATCCGTTCCGCCGCGCGCAGACGCGCTGACGCCGCCCGCGGATTGACCCCCCGCTCCGTCTCGTCCGGCTGCTCCGCCCCCCGCGTCAGCAGCCGCAACCGCGGAGCATGCTCCGGTAGCTCGACCGGAAGTCCATGTGGCGCAGTGCTCTTGGCGCCCGCCGCGAAGGTCCGCTTGACGATGCGGTCCTCCAGCGAGTGGTACGCGAGCACCGCGATCCGGCCGCCCACGCCGAGCGCGGCCACCGCCGCGGGCACGGCGCGCTCGAGCACGGCCAGCTCCTGGTTCACCTCGATGCGCAGCGCCTGGAACGTGCGCTTGGCCGGGTTGCCGCCCGTGCGCCGCGTCGCGGCCGGAACCGATTCACGGACCAGGTCGACGAGGCGGGCACTGGTGGTGAACGGCTCCCGGGCCCGCTCACGCACGATGGCCGAGGCGATCCGCCGGGCGAACCGTTCCTCGCCGTACTGGTGCAGCACGCGGGCGAGCTCGGCGGCCGGGTAGTCGTTGACCACCTCGGCGGCGGTGATGCCCGTGGTGGCGTCCATCCGCATGTCGAGCGGGGCGTCGGTCGAGTACGAGAACCCGCGCCCGGTCTCGTCCAGCTGCAGGGAGGAGACGCCGAGATCCATCAGCACGCCGCGCACGGTCGCGAGGCCGAGGTCGGCCAGCACGCGCGGCAGCTCGTCGTAGACCGCGTGCACGAGCCGCACCCGGTCGCCGAAGGAGGCCAGCCGGGCCCCGGCCAGCTCGAGCGCCTGCGGGTCGCGGTCGATGCCGACCAGGACGGCCCGCGGGCACTGCCGCAGCAGCGCCTCGCTGTGCCCGCCCATGCCGAGCGTGGTGTCGACGACGACCGCGCCGTCGTCCTGCAGGGCGGGGGCGAGCAGGTCGACGCAGCGCTGCACCATCACGGGGACGTGCCGCTCGCTCGTCGCGGGCGGGACAGGGGTGTCGTCGGTCATCTCGCCTCCCTTCGGGCGGTGCCAGTCATGGCGGGTACGTGCTCGTTGCCCGAAGGGCGGGCCGGTGGCCGCGCCGATCAGGGCTCCATCCGCGAAGAGCAAGGGCCTGACACCGGGGAAGGTGCGTCAGGACCAAGCTCATGCGGCTGGAGACCTCATCGCCGCGACGTTCTCGACCGTTCGAACTGGTGGTGCGTGGTGCGGTTGGTACGTCAGAACAACCCGGGCACGACCTCCTCGGCCTGCTCGGCGAACGCCTCCTCCTGCTCGGCCAGGTAGGCCTCCCAGGCACCGGCCGCCCAGATCTCGACCCGCTGGCCCGCGCCGATGACGGCGCAGTCCCGGTCGAGACCCGCGTAGGTGCGAAGTGCGGGCGGGATGGTCACCCGTCCCTGCCGGTCGACCGCCTCGTCGGAGGCGCCGGACAGGAAGACGCGCAGGTAGTCACGCGCCTGCTTGCTGGTGACAGGCGCCTGCCGCAACTGCTCCGCCAGCCGCTCGAACTCGGCGACCGGGAAGACGTAGAGGCACCGCTCCTGTCCCCGGGTGATGACCACCCCTTCTTCCAACTGCTCCCGGAACTTGGCGGGAAGGATCATCCGACCCTTCTCGTCGAGGCGCGGGGTGTGCGTGCCGAGGAACAACCCGCACCTCCCTGCGCCCCTACCTTGCTCCAGTGGCCCCCACATTACTCCACTTCGCTCCCCGGTCAACGGGAAGACCGCCGTGTCGATGGGGTCGACTGTGACGAATACGCAGGTCACAGGGTGTGGGTGCGAAGTGGAGGGAATCGGGCGGCGACGGCCGCGAGCGAGGGGCCCGGCGTCGTCCGAGCACGGTTTTCCGCCCCCGGAGGGGGGCTGAGGGCCCCGCGAGCCGCCTCCGTGGAGGGAAGTGGGGGACGCAGCCCCGGCAGGGCCATGCACAAGTGACGGCTGTTTGAGAGACTTCCGCCGATACCGAAACGCACCACCCGCACTCCGAGGGGATGCACTGTGACCGCACTGACCGCCGGGCCGCGCGAGCTGGAGTACGTGGCGCAGGCCACCGGTGCGATCTGCGACTCGATCGAGACGGTGATCGAGGGTAAGCGCGACGTGATCGAGCTCGCCGTGACGGTGCTCCTCGCCGAGGGCCACCTGCTGGTCGAGGATGTGCCCGGCGTCGGCAAGACGATGCTGGCCAAGTCGCTGGCCAAGGCCATCGGTTCGAAGTCGCGCCGCATCCAGTTCACGCCCGACCTGCTGCCGAGCGACGTGACCGGGGTCAGCATCTACCGCCCCGAGCTGCGCGAGTTCGAGTTCAAGCCCGGGGCCGTGTTCACCAACGTGGTGATCGGCGACGAGATCAACCGGGCCAGCCCCAAGACCCAGTCGGCGCTCCTGGAGTGCATGGAGGAACGCCAGGTCACCGCCGACGGCGTGACCCACCCGCTCGAGCCGCCGTTCATCGTCGTCGCGACCCAGAACCCGATCGAGATGGAGGGCACCTACCCGCTGCCGGAGGCGCAGCGGGACCGGTTCATGGCCCGCGTGTCGATGGGCTACCCGGCCCCCGCCGCCGAGATGGACATGCTGGAGCACCACGCCGGGCGCGACCCGCTCGGCCAGCTGGCACCGGCCAGCGACGCCGCGACCGTGCAGGCGATGATCCAGATCGCCCAGGCGGTCTACGCCGCCGACGCGATCAAGGACTACGTCGTGCAGATCGTGCGCGCCACCCGCGAGACGCCGCTGCTGCGGCTCGGCGCCTCACCGCGCGCCGCGCTCCACCTGCTGCGGGCCGCCAAGGCCCGGGCCGCGATCGGCGGGCGCGGGCACGTCCTGCCGGACGACGTCCAGTCGCTGGCCGCCGCCGTCCTCGCGCACCGGCTGCTGCCCAGCACCGACGGCAGCATCGCCCGCCGCAGCGCCCTCGACGTCGTGGGCGACCTGCTGCAGCAGGTGCCCGTCCCGCAGGCGCGGGCGGTGGTCTGACCGGCATGCCGGCCTCCGGTCCGCCCCGGCCCTCCCCCGGGCGGCGTCTGCTGCACCGGGTCCGGGCCGAGCTGTCCGGGCTGACCACCCGCGGCCGGTCCTTCATCAGCGCCGGGGTGGCCTCGGCGATCTGCGCCGTCCTGCTGGGGCAGGCCGACCTGCTGCGGGTCGCCGTCCTGCTGATCGCCCTGCCCCTGACCTGCCTCGTCTTCCTGGCCCGCACCACGTACCGGATGGGGCTGGCCCGGGCCGTCGAACCGTTGCGGGTGCCCGCGGGCTCGCCGCTGCGGGTCCGGCTCGAACTGCAGAACCTGTCCCGGGGCAGCGCCAACGTGCTGCTCGCGGAGGACTCGATCCCGCCGGCGCTCGGCACCCCGACCCGGTTCGTCCTGGACCGGCTCGCGTCGGGGCGCAAGGTGGCCGTGACCTACTCGTTGCGGGCCGCGGTCCGGGGGCGGTACCCCGTCGGCCCGCTGACCCTGCGGGTCAGCGACCCGTTCGGGCTGTGCGAGACGTCGCGCGCCTTCAGCGGCACCAGCGCCGTGACCGTCGTCCCGCAGCACTGGCCGCTCGGCGAGCTGGCCGGCGGGGGCGCCTGGAGCGGGTCCGGCGAGTCCCAGTCGCGCGCGGCGGCCGTGCACGGCGAGGACGACGCGGCGATCCGGGAGTACCGCGACGGGGACGACCTGCGCCGCGTCCACTGGCGGCTCACGGCCAAGCGCAACGAGCTCATGGTCCGGCGAGAGGAACAGCCGCGGCAGCGAAAGGCCACGGTGCTACTGGATTCTCGCGTCGTCGCGCACCGCGGCCCGGGCTGGGCGTCGTCGTACGAATGGGCCGTACGGATGGCCACCTCGGCCGTGCTGCACCTCGGCCAGACGCAGTACGCGGTGCGCCTCCTGCTCGGCGAACCCCGCCCCGAGGGGCACGCCCCCGGCTGGACCAGCCCGCACTCGGGCAACGAACTGAACGACCTGATCGACCGGCTGGCGGTCACCACCCTGCAGTCCGACGTCCACTCGCTGGAGACCGACCTCGAGCTGCTGCGGCACAGCCCGGACCGGCTCGTCGTGGCCGTCCTCGGTGAGATCAGCGGCAGCCAGCTCGATGCGCTGGCCCGGCTCCGGGTGGGCGGGGCACGCTGCCTCGCCGTCCTGCTGCACACCGCCGAGTGGGACGTCTCCGTCGAGCGGGAACCGACCGGTGGCGGGGCCCCCGGCCCGGCCCGCCCGGACACGGCCGAGGTGGCCGAGGCCGTGGAGGCCCTCCTGGGGGCCGGCTGGCTGGTCGCCGAGGCGCACCCCGCGTCCACCGGCACCGAGGTGTGGGCGGAGGCGGCCCGGCTCGGTGACGGCTGGGGCGCGGAGAACGTGCACGGGGCGACCGGAGCCCGGACGGGCACCACCGTCGGAGGGTGGAACTAGTGAAGCCAGGTTCGGACGGTCGCCTGGCCGTGGCCGCGGCGGGCGCCACGCTGCTCACCTCGTTGGCCCTGGTGCCTCTGGTCCGCAACCCGTTGTGGCTGCTGGCGGCGGCGCTGGTGACGCTCGTCGTCATGGTCACCGGGATCGCGCTGCGCCAGCTGCTGCACCGCTCGGCGCTCGTCGTGCCGGGGCAGGTCCTGGCCCTGGCCGTGGTGCTCGACCTGCTCTTCACCCGCGACCGCCTGGTCGACCCCTTCGGCGTGATCGACGGTTTCGTCGACCTGGTGCACGCCGGGCTCGAGGTCAGCCGCACCCAGGCCTCCCCGGTCACCGCCACCTCCGGCGTGGTGTTCCTCCTGGTCGCGGGCACCGGCCTGATCGCGCTGCTGACCGACCTGATGGCCGTGACGCTGCGCCAGACCGCGCTGGCCGGGCTGCCGCTGCTGGCCCTGTACTGCGTGCCCGCGGCGCTGCTGCCCGACGGCCTGCCCTGGTACCTGTTCGGCCTGGCCGGCGCGGGTTTCCTCCTGCTGCTCACCGCCGACGCCGACGAGCGGACGCACTCCTGGGGCCGCGTGCTGGGCGGTCAGACCGACGGGCGGGGTAAACCTCCGGGCCTCGGCGTGACCGGGCTCGGGCTGGGGTCGCTCGGCCAGGGCGGGCGGCGGGCGGCGGGCGCCGCGGTGGTGACGGCGCTCGTCGTCCCGCTGTTCGTCCCGGGGCTGGGTGGGGCGCTGTTCGGCTCCGGGGGCATCGGGTCCGGTGACGGTGGCAAGGGGTCGATCACGCGGATCAACCCGATCCTCAACCTGCAGAAGGACCTGACCGACCGGCAGGACACCGAACTGCTGCAGTACCGCACGTCGGTGTCGAACCCGGAGCCGCTGCGGATCGTCACCGCCGACGTGTTCGACGGCAAGGTCTGGGCGCCGGGGACGCCCCGGATCCCGCGCGACAACAAGGTGCAGGACGGGCTGCCGCCGGCCCCCGGGCTGACCGACTCCTCGGTCGCCCGGAAGCTCGCGACCACACAGGTCAAGATCGGGAAGCTGGCGCAGACGTACCTGCCGCTGCCCTACCCGGCCACCCAGGTGGCGATCGACGGCGACTGGCTCTACGACGCGGAGACGCTGAACGTGATCGGCGACCACATCACCACCGAGGGGGCCGCGTACAAAGTCACCCACCTCGAGGTGACGCCCACCGCGGCACAGCTGAGCGCCGCGACCACCAACGCCCGCGACGTCTCGGCCACCTACACGGACCTGCCGGCCGACCTGCCGCAGTCGATCCGGACCGCCGCCGAGCAGGTCACCGCGGGCGCCACCACGACGTACGAGCAGGCCGTCGCCCTGCAGAGCTGGTTCCGCAGCAGCAACTTCACGTACAGCACCGAGGTCAGCCGGGCGACCCGCGGCACCGACAGCGGGTCGGCGGCGATCGCGCAGTTCCTGCAGGACCGCAAGGGCTACTGCGTGCACTTCGCTTCGGCGATGGCCGTGATGGCCCGCGTGCTGCACATCCCGGCCCGCGTCGCCGTCGGCTTCCTGCCCGGTACGAAGGACTCCGACGGGGACATGGTGATCACCGCGCACGACGCGCACGCCTGGCCCGAGCTGTACTTCAGCGGGATCGGCTGGGTCCGGTTCGAGCCGACCCCGCGCGGCGCCGGGACCGACGCTCCGGCCTGGACGCAGCCGCGCTCGTCGGCGCTGCCGCAGGACACCCCGACCACCGCGGCACCGACCACCGCGGCGCCGTCGTCGTCCGCGTCCACCTCGACCGCCGTGCGGCCCGAGCCGACGCAGACCGGCGGCGGGAGCACGGGCGACGGGTCGTCGCGGCTGCCGCTGGTCCTGGTCGCGGCGCTCCTCCTGCTGGCCCTGGTGCTGGTGCTGCCGTGGCTGGCGGCCCGCACGGCGACGCGGGTGCGCTGGTCGCGGGCGCTGCGCTCACCCGACCCGGCCACGGCGCTGGCCGAGGCGGCCTGGGAGGAGCTGCGGGTGGGGCTCTCCGACCTGGGCATGGCCTGGGCCCGGTCCTGGACGCCGCGAGCAGTCCTGCAGCGGGTGATGACGGAGTACGAGCTCGGTGGGCCCGCGGCCGAGGCGCTGCGCCGGCTGGTCACCGAGGTCGAGGGGGCCCGCTACGCGCCGCCGGGCGGAGCGGACGGTGGGCGCCGGGCCGAGGAGCGTCGCGCCGACGTCGCCCGGGTGGTCGCCGGGGTGTCGGCGGCCAGCACCCGGGCCCAGCAGCTGCGCGCCCGGTGGCTGCCGACCTCCGGGGCGGACATGCTGCGGGACGCCGTCCAGGCGGCGGCCGCCGCCGTCCGGCGGGTGGTGGAGCGGGTCGAGAACTGGTTCGACGACCGGTTCCGCGGCGGGCCGGGCCCGGGGGCCGGTAACGGTGCGGTGGACCTCAACCGCGAGCGCGAGACGGTCTGAGGCGCCCGTCCGATCGTTTACGAGGCAACCTCGGTCGCTATGGGCAGCCGAGATTGCCTCGTAAACGATCGGACACGGTCACCGGACGCGTGACGGCCCGGGTCAGGTGACCCGGGCCGGGCGGTACTGGTGCCGGCTACTGGCCGTCGCGGCGACGGTCCCAGCGCTGCTCGATGCGCTGCATGAAGTTGCCCCGGCTCCGGGCCTTGCCCTTGGCGGGGGCTCGGGTGGTGCCGTTCTGGTTCACGACGCCGAGCGGGCCCTTGCGCTGGCTGGACACCGCGTAGGCGGTACCGCCGAGCATGCAGACGAAGCCGAGGACGCCGACGAGGATCTGCTGGTTGGACACGCCGAGGACGAGGACGACGAGCCCGGCCACGATGGCGACGCCGCCGAGTACGAGGCGTCGACCAGCACCGTGACGGCGGTTGGCTCCGCGCATGGCCGAGGCGAACTTCGGGTCCTCGGCGTACAGAGCACGCTCCATCTGCTCGAGCAGCTTCTGCTCGTTGTCGGAGAGCGGCACCTTCGACCTCCTGTGGTCCCACCGGTAGTTTCCCTGACTTCCGGCGATGGGGACAAGGATAGGTCGCGCTTGGCCTTCGGGAAAGCCGATCCACCGTCCCGGCGGGGCCGGTCGAGCAGGTATCGACCCCGAATCGGCCGATCTTGATGCCCGCACGGCCCCCGCAGGGCGCCGGTAACCCGTTCGGAGCAGGTTTCCACCCCCTGTTCCGGAGGGATCACCGGATGATCATCGGCCCCGCGCCGGGTCGTCACCGACCAGGGTCGCGGGGCGCACCGCGTCCCGGCCGAACCGGGCGCTGACCCGGTCGACGGCCTGCTCGGCCTCGCGCCAACCCTGCGGCCGCTCGTCGAGCGCCAGCTGGTGGTGCCCGCCGGCCGCGTCGGCCAGCCCCTCGAGCCGGACGCCGACCAGCCGGACCCGGGCCCGGTCGAGCCCGAGCTTCCCGTACAGCTCGGCCACCGTGCGGTAGAGCACCTTGGCCACGTCGGTGCGCTCGGACAGGGTGCGGGAGCGGGTGATGGTGGTGAAGTCGGCGAAGCGCACCTTCAGGACGACGGTGCGCCCGATCATCCCGGCGTGCCGGACCCGCGCGGCGACCTTCTCGCTGAGCCGCAGCAGCTCCCGCAGCACGATCTCGGGGTCGTCCACGTCCTGGGCGAACGTCTCCTCCGCGCCGATGCTCTTCTCCGCCTGCGCCGGGACGACGGGCCGCGGGTCACGCCCCCAGGCC
The DNA here is from genome assembly GCF_044465595.1 of Spongisporangium articulatum. Lineage (NCBI taxonomy): Bacteria > Bacillati > Actinomycetota > Actinomycetes > Kineosporiales > Kineosporiaceae > Spongisporangium > Spongisporangium articulatum. The sequence goes on from NZ_JBITLV010000007.1 coordinate 267,707, forward strand.
AGGTCGTGCAGGTGCGAACCGGACGCATCCCCCAGCGCCCGGCGCAACGTCTCGACCGGGGTGTGGGCCAGGTCGGCGACCTTCGTCAGGCCCAGCCGGTGCAGCGCCTCCTCCGTGCGCTCCCCCACGCCCCACAGCGCGCCGACGGGCAACGCGTGCAGGAAGGTGACCGTCTCGGCGGCCGGGACGACCAGCAGCCCGTCGGGCTTGGCCCGCCCCGACGCGAGCTTGGCGACGAACTTCGTCGAGGCCACCCCGACCGAGCAGGTGATGCGTTGCTCGTCGGCCACCCGGTCGCGGATCAGCTGCCCGATCGCGGCGGGCGCCCCGAGCCGGCGGACGGCCCCCGCCACGTCGAGGAACGCCTCGTCGAGGCTGAGCGGTTCGACCAGCGGCGTGACCGACGCGAAGACCTGCATCACCCCCGCGGAGACCTCGGCGTAGCGCCGGTGGTCGGGCGGGATGACCACGGCGTGCGGGCTGAGCCGCCGGGCCCGGGCCATCGGCATGGCCGAGTGGACCCCCTCGGCCCGGGCCTCGTAGGTGGCCGACAGGACGACGGAGCGCCCGCCCCCGCCGACGATCACCGGGCGCCCCTTCAGCTCGGGGCGGTCGATCAGCTCGACGGACGCGTAGAACGCATCCATGTCGACGTGCAGCACGGTGCAGCCGGTGTCGTCCTGCGAGAGCAGACTCTCGGGCGTGCGGCCGCCCGAACCCCGGTTCAGCTGGCTCCTGCTCACGCGAGGAACCTAACCCGCCGCACCGACAGAACCGCGGCCATCGGGTTCAGCCACCGGAACTGCCCGGGCTGGAGTGCCACAGCTTGCGCGGCGCCGAGCGGTCGGGCCGGGCCGCGTTCGCACCGTTCACGCGGCTGACCCGGCGGGTGTCCTTGACGTCGTCACCGGGCGGGGCGAGGTCGGCGTACGGCGACTGCCGGAACCCGCTCGCGTGCACCAGCACGCGGGTGTGGCCCAACCCGCCGCCCATCCCCCCGGCCCGGCGCGCCGGCTCCTCGGGCGCCGAGCCGGAGCCCGGGTCGACGTAGGCCGCCGCGAGGGCGGCCCGGTCCCCCGCGGGCAGGCCCGCCGCGATCTCCCAGTTGACGGGCGGGGCCCCGGGGACGGCGACCCCGCCGCCGAACGTCGTGGCCGGCAGGCCGGCCGGGGTCCGGGAGGTGCGCCGCCACGGATCCCCGGCACCGGGTTCGGTGCGCAGCAGTTCCAGGACGGCGTCGCGGCCGGCCTCCGACCAGATCTCCCACAGCACCGGCAGCTCCCACGCCCCGGTGGCCCGCAGGCTGACCCCGCGCCGCCCGGCCTTGCGCAGCACGCCGCGCACCAGCAGCAGCCAGGAGTGGAACACCGTGCCCGCGTAGTGCCCCTGCACGTCCTCGAAGAACGTCGCGTCGACCGGGCCGCTGGAGTCGTCGAGGGTGAGGAACACGACCCGGCGGCCGCCCCGGATCGGTGGCGTCTGCGTGGCCACCTTCACCCCGGCCACCAACAGCTCGGACCGGCTGCGCCGGGACAGCAGGTCGGGGGCGCGGGTGACGCCCAGCGACTCCAGCATCGGCGCGTAGAAGTCCATCACGTGCCGGCTGGCGTCCAGGCCCAGGACGTCGAGCTCGATCCGCAGGCGCTCGCCGTCCGTCAGCTCGGGCAATCCGCTGCGGCGGGTGTCGGTGACGGACCCGCCCGCGGGGCGGACGTCGTCCACCTGCTCCTGCTCGTCCGGTTCCTCGAGCAGCCCGGCGAGGTCGAAGGCGAGCTGACCGCCGCGCGAGCGGCGCGGCGTCCACCGGTCCAGGTCGCCCAGCTGCAGCAGCAGGTCGCGGCGGGTGGGCAGGGTGCGGTTGGTCAGGCCGGCGCCGGTCAGCTCGGGGACCAACCCGTAGACCGAGTCGAAACCGCCGGCCAGGACGAGCCGTTCGACCACCGGGCGGTCGACCTCGGCCCGCTGCCAGAAGTCGGCCAGCGAGTGGTACGGGTGGTTGGCCACGACCGAGGCCACCTGCTCGTCGCTGATGCCCTTCACATCGGCGAGGGAGAGCCGGATGCCGTACCCGCTCTCGGCGTGGTCGACCCGCTCCACCCGGTAGGTGCCGTCCGAGGCGTTCACGTCGAGCGGGAGGACGGCGATGCCGAGGTTGCGGGCGTCGTCGAGGATCAGCCGCTTCGGGTACATGCCCGGGTCGTGGGTCAGCACCCCGGCCAGGAACGCCGCCGGGTGGTGGGTCTTCAACCACGCCGACTGGTAGGTGGGCAGCGCGAAGGCGGCGGCGTGCGCCTTGCAGAAGCCGAACGACGCGAACGCGACCAGCAGGTCCCAGATGCGCCGCCGGGTGGGTTCGTCGAACGTGGGTAAGGTATTGCGCTGCAACCACTCCCGGACCGTCGCCTGGCCCTGCGGCGAGCCCATCGCGCGGCGCGCCTCGTCGGCGACGTCGAGCGGGCAGCCGGTCACCGCGGCGATGATCTCGATCACCTGCTCGTGGAAGACGACGACCCCGGCCGTGCTCTCCAACGCGTCCTTCAGGGCCGGGTGCAGGTACTCGACGTCGTCGAAACCCTGCCGGGCGCGCAGGAACGGCGTGATCATGTCCGACTGCACCGGGCCCGGTCGGTACAGCGAGATGTCGATGATCAGGTCGTCGAAGGTCTCGGGGCCGAACTTGCCGATCAGCTCCCGCTGCCCGGGCGACTCGATCTGGAAGCAGCCGAGAGTCCGGGTGCTGCGGATCATCTCGAACGTCGGCTCGTCGTCCAGCGGGATGTCGTCGAGCTCGATGGCCGGCCCGCCGAGCCGCTCGACCTCCTGGACGGCGTGCGCCATCGCCGACTGCATCCGGATGCCGAGCACGTCCAGCTTGATCATGCCCATCAGCTCGACGTCGTCCTTGTCGAACTGGCTCATCGGGAAGCCCTGCCAGCTGGCCTCGACCGGGGTGCGGTCGAGCAGCTGGGCGTTGGACAGCACCACCCCGCACGGGTGCAGGGCGATGTGCCGGGGCAGCCCGTCGAGCCTCTCGACCAGCTCGAAGAGCAGCTGCAGGCGCGGGGAGTCGAGACCGGCGGAACGCAGCTCGGGCAGCTCGGCGACGGCGAAACGGGCGTCCTTGGCGCGGATGTGCGGGAACGCCTTGGCGATGGTGTCGACCTCGCCGGGCGGCAGGCCGAGCGCGGCGCCGACGTCACGCACCGCGTGCCGGACCCGGTAGGTGTCCATCATCGAGACGCAGGTGACCCGCTCGTCGCCGAACTCGCGCAGGATCTCGCGGTAGATGTCCTCGCGCCGGTGCGACTCGACGTCCAGGTCGATGTCGGGCAGGACCGCCCGCCGGGTGGTGAGGAACCGTTCCATCAGCAGGCGGTGCTGCAGCGGGTCGACGCCGGAGATGTTCAGCAGGTAGTTGACCAGGCTGCCGGCGCCGGAGCCGCGGGCCGCGACCCGGCCACCGAGCTTGTCCCGGATCAGCTCGCAGACCCGCTGCACAGCGAGGAAGTACTCGGGGATGTCGAGTTCCTCGATCACCCCCAGCTCCTGGTCCAGCCGCTCGTGGACCCGCCGCCGGAAGCTCTCGTCGGCGTGCGGATAACGGGTCAGGACCTGGTGCTCGCAGCTCTCCCGCAGGGTGCGCCGCGCGTCCTCCTTGTCGGCCAGGCGCAGCGTGTGCAGCTCGGGGTACTGCGCGCTGCCCAGGCCGAGGTCGACCTTGGGCACCAGACGGCACCGCATCGCCAGCGACCGCGTGTGGGCCAGCAGCAACCGCGCCTCGTCCCGACCGCCCCCTCCGCCCAGGGCGTCGGCGATCTCGACCGCCCGGGCGACCATCTCATCGGTACCGGCGAGATAGCCCTCGGCGGTGGTGCTGTCGAGGTGTCGGGCGTTCAGCGGGACGAGCCGCCGGGCGGCGTCGAGGACGTCGGCGACCACCGCGCCGTCGGGTTCGAGGTGTCGGACGACGTTGGTCAGGACGGCGGGCACGCCCACCTGGCGGGCCAGCGTGAGCAGCTGGACGGCGTGCGCGCGGCCCGCGAGCGCCCCGCGCGGACCGCGGTGGTTCACCACCTCGACGGCCAGAGCGCCGGCCGGCAGCAGCGCACGCCACCGTCGCAGCAGGGCGGCCGCCCGGTCGGGGCGCCCGGCCAGCAGCGCGCGCCCGACGTCGGAGGCCGGGCCCAGCAGCACCACGAGCGCCGCGACCTCGGGGTGCTCCGGGTGGGCGGCGTGCCGCGTGACGAGGTCGACGTCGGCCACCGGGGTGCCGCGTTCGCCGCGCGCGTGGGCGGCCGAGACCAGCCGGCACAACCGGGCCCAGCCGACACCCGGCGGGCGCGGACCGTCGTCCGGACCGCTGATCGCGCGGCGGGCTACGAGGTCGGCCAGCGCCAGGACCGTGACCCGCGGGTGCCGGGGGTCGACCGCGGCCCCGCCCCGGACGGGAGCCTTGCGCACCGCCCGGGTGACGGTCGCGTAGCGGGGGGCGGCGTCGTCCTGGTCCAGATCGAGTGGTTCGACCGCCAGGTCGACGCCGAGGATCGGGGCGACGCCGTTCTTCTCGCAGGCCTGGACGAACTTGACCGCCCCGTAGAGGCCGTCGCGGTCGGTCAGGGCGAGGGCGTCCATGCCGAGTTCGGCCGCGCGGGCCACGAGCGCGCCGGGGCTGGTCGCCCCGTGCCGTAGCGAGTACCCCGAAGCGACGTGCAGGTGGACGAAAGGCTCTGACATGACCGGCCTTTCGTTCGCACCCGACTGAGGATGGCTACTCGCAGCTGGGCAGGTCGATGGGGAGCACCTGCTGGTAGGGCAGGCCGAGGGCGGACTCGACCAGGTGGTGGAACGCCTCGGCGTCCCGCAGCAGGTCGTCGGCGTCACGGCCGCTGACCACGTAGGCGCGCCCCGCCTCGATGGCGGCCCGACGGGCGGCGGTGGAGGCGAAGAACGTGGCCCACTCCCCCATTTCGGGGGCCACGCGGGGCAGCACCTCCCAGACGCTGCGCGGACCGCCGCGACCACCGGGCCGGCTGCGGACCGCGAGTACCGCGGCGGCGGCGCGCAGGGCGGCGAGGTGCGCGGTGACGTACCGCTCGCCGGGGGTGCGGGCGGCGCAGGCCGACAGCAGACCGGCGCGGGAGCGTTCGAGCAGCATGCGCGCAGCGGTGGAGACGGGCGGTCGCTCCAGGGTGGTGGCCGACATGTCGTCCTCCTCGTCGTCGGTGGTGCGTCGCCCACGCTCCCGTGGGTCGGTGAAGGGTTGCTGCGAATCAGGTGTGCTGGACCTGAGTGCCTGCTCGTCCTGCTCTTGCTCTTCTGGACGATCCGGAGGGTCGGCCCGTTCCGGGCACATCGGCGCCCACGTCTTCAGTCGGCGACGGCCAGCAGGCGCCAGCCCTCGCCGTCGGTGCCCCGGGTCGTCTCACGGGAGATGTCGTACACGCCGGCACCGACAGTCCGGGGCCCGCGCGCCTCCACGCGCCACACCTCGCGCTCGTGGTCGACCGCGACCTTGAGCGCCTGCCCCTCCGCGCCGACGGCCATCGGGAGGTCCTCCCCGACCGCGGCGGCGCGGACCGCGGGCGCGTTCCACCAGGCCTGCCGCTCGCGCCAGTAGCCGAGCACCTCACGGACGACGTAGACCCGGTCGCGCCAGATGAACGACGCGGGTGCCACCCCGGCCCCGGCGCCGGACGTGACATCCTGTGCGAGCCGTACCGCCACTGCCTCACCGATCCGCCGAGCCACCCGAACCTCCCCTTTTCGAACACGTGTTCGAACAGTTCGAATGTACACCGGGGCCCCCGCGGTCCGTCAATCGGAAACGCGGCCCTCTCGAGATCGGAGTGGGCGATGGTCGACGCCGACGACGTCCGCCGGCTCGCGCTGGGGTTGCCGCATGTCGAGGAGATCGCCTCGAAGGGGTTCGACTTCCGCGTCGGCGGGCACGGTTTCATCTGGTCCTACCCCGAGCGCGAACCCGGTCGACCGCGCCGCATCCGCACCGACGTCGCCGTGCTGTACGTCGGCGACGAGGACGAGAAGCAGGCGCTCCTGCTCGGCGAACCCGACCTGTTCTTCACCGCCCCCGGCTACGGCGACCAACCGCTGGTCATGGTCCGCCTCGCCGAGATCGACCTGCCCCGGCTGCACGAACTCGTGACCGACGCCTGGCGGATGCGCGCCCCCGAGGACCTGGCCGCCGACTACCGCGAACCCTGACCGGTCGAAGATCGGGTGGATCTGCGCAGCCCGGAGCCCACGAAGATCCACCCAGTGATGCGGTGGCAGAGCGGAAATCCACTGTTCGCGCCGCGTTCTCGGGGCTACGTTTCCGGCCATGAGCGGGCACGAGGGAAAGGCGGGGCCGGACGAGCGGCACCCCTTGGCCGACACCCTTCCCGGGCTGGAGGTCCACCCCCTGGAGCCCGGCTGGACGCCGCTCGAAGCCTTCGTCCTGGTCAAGTGCCTCGACGACGAGGGCGACGTCACCTGGGCCTACCGGACCACCTCGCGGCTGAACCGGGAGGAGTTGCTGGGTGCACTGATCGTCCAGGCCGACGTGCTGCGCAAGGAACTGCGCGACGAGTGGGACGACGCATGACCTCACCGCCGCCTCCGAAGGGCCAGGTCGTCCGGTACGCGACACTGATGGGCCTGGTCGTGGGCGGTCTCGCCGGGGTGGGGATCGTCGCGCTGATGAGCATCGACTACCTCCACTACCGGGGTGCCCCCGCGGAGCAGGCCGAATCGCCGGACCCGACCTGAGCAGCGGGGTAGATCGCGGCCCCTGGGAGGGCGCAGAACTACCCCACAACCACCCGCTGTCCGGCCCTCCACCCGCAGAATGTCCCGGTGACCCGCGTGAACGGCCGCTCGCCGCTGGCCGTGCCGAAGCACACGAGGAACCTGGGCCACGGAGGGATCTGGTCGCCGCGCCGGTGGGACCGCCCCAGCTTCTGGTTCGTCCTGGCCCTGAGTCTCGTCGCCCTGCTCGTCGGTGGGGTCGCCGCCGCGGCCCTCTTCGACTCCCCCGTGACCGGCACCGTCGTCCGGTGCGATTTCCGCCCCTCCACCGGCCGCTACTCGATGAACCACACGGTCTGCCGGACGCGGTGGTCCTCCGGCGGCCGCCAGCACGAGGACGACGTCGAAGTGCCGCACTGGATCGAGCCGGGCGGCACGGTGCCGCTCCAGGTCGACGGGGAGTACGCCACCGAACGGCACGAGAGCGCGACCATGGCGCTACTCCTGATCCCGGGCATCCTCGGCCTGCTGAGCCTCGTGCTGTTCGGCTACCCGCCGCGGCGGCGGTCATGACACGGGCGGCGCAGTCGAGCCCATGAGCCCCCGAGCAGTCGTCGATCACTGATCGGGGTAGTTCCGACCCCCTGGGAGGGCGCAGAACTACCCCACTGTCCGACGGCCGGCAGTGATGCCAATTGGCGTTCAGAGCAAAGCTCAGTCGACGGTGATGCCGAGATGGGCGGCCAGGGCCGGCGCGAGCGACATCAGCTGACCCGTATTGATCACCGCTCCGCGCAGGCGGTCGAACCCGGCGGCGATCTCCACCGAGGCACCGCGCAGGTCGACCGCCGACAGCCGGGCGTCGGTCAGGTCGAGCCGTTCGACCCGGCAGCCCGGGAACCGCAGACCGGACAGGCGGGCCGAGCCGAAGGTCACCTCGCGTAGCGTGCAGTCCTCGAAAACCACCGTGTCCAGAGCACTCTGGCGCAGGTTGACGACCTCGAGCAGGCACCCGCGCAGGGTCACGTTCCGCCACGTCGACACCGACAGGTCGACCCCCGACAGCGCGCAGTCCTCCAGCGTGACGCGGGTCAACTGGGCCCGCATCAGCTTCGCCGTGACCAGGCGCAGGCCGGACAGACCGCCACCGCGCCAGATCGTCCGGGACAGGTCGGCGCCGGCCGCGGACCCACCCGAGAACGAGCAGTCGACGAACGACGCCCCCGCCAGCGTCGCGCCGTCCAGAACCGATCCGGGCAGCGCCAGGTCCTCGTGCCAGGCCTCCGCCTCCAGCTCGCTCACGGGGCATCCAGAAGGGATGCGACCCGCTCGAGGCGCGCCGTCCACCAGGCCCGGCGCCCGTCGTCCGACGTGAGCGCCGCGGCCAGCGACGCGGCCGTCGGCACGGGCGCGGCGACCGACAACGCACCCCCCAAGGGCCGCAGCGACGCTTCGGCCGGGACGGAGTCCCGCGCGAACAGCGACACCGTGCCCAAACCGCACGCGAACGGCAACGACGGCAGGGCCGCGGCGAGCGCGACCGACGCGGCCAGCCCGACGCTCGACTCCAGCGCCGACGACACCACGACCGGCAGCCCGCAGGCCTCCGCCACGGCCAGGGCGGCCGAGACCCCGCCCAGGGGCAGGCATTTGATCACCGCGACATCGGCGGCCCCGGCCAGCGCCACCGTCAACGGGTCGGATGCCAGCCGGATCGACTCGTCCGCCGCGACCGGCACCGACACCGACCGGCGCACGGCGGCCAGCTCCTCGACCGAGGCGCACGGCTGCTCGACGTACTCCAGCCCGCCCGCGGCGTCGTCCAGCACCGTGACCGCCTCGACCGCGCCGGCGACCGACCACGCCCCGTTGGCGTCGACCCGCACCGCACCGGCCGCCCCCAGGGCCGCGCGCACGGCGGCGACCCGCGCGACGTCGTCCGCGAGCGTCTGCCCGGGGTCGGCGACCTTCACCTTCGCGGTCGCGCAGCCCGAGGCCCGCACCAGCTCGGCGGCCCGGGCCGGCGCAACCGCGGGCACGATGCAGTTCACCGGGACGACGTCGCGCACCGGGGCGGGCCAGCCCACCGTGGCGGCCTCCAGGGCACCGGCCAACCACGGCACGCACGCCGCGTCGGAGTACTCGGGGAACGGGCAGAACTCGCCCCAGCCGGCGGGCCCGCGCAGCAGCACGCCCTCGCGGACGTCGGTACGCCGGAACCGTTCGGTCAGCGGGAGCGCGTAGACCCCCACCACCTCGACGTCGTCCAGCACACCCACGACACCGCAGGTTAGACCGCGGGCAGCAGGTCCGCGGTCGAGGCCCAGCGACGCAACTGGTCCGGCACCATCGGCCGGCCCAACAGGTGGCCCTGGATCAGCGGGCAGTCCATCGCGCGCAGCTGCTTGAGCTGCTCGGAGGTCTCCACACCCTCGGCGACCAGACCGAGGTGGAGCGTCGCGGCCATGTCGACCATCAGCCGCACCAGCGAGCGACCGCGTTCGGTGCCCAGGTCGACGATGAACGAACGGTCCATCTTCAGCACGTCCACCGGCAGCTTCTGCAGGTGCGCGACGGAGGTGAACCCGGTGCCGAAGTCGTCGACGGCGACCCGCACGCCGAGCCGGCGCAGCTGCTCGAGATGGTCGGCGGCGAGCAGGAAGTCGTCGAGCAGCACGGTCTCGGTGATCTCCACCACCAGGCGCGCCGGGTCCAGCCCGGAGCTGTCGAGAGCCTCCTGCACATCGCCCACGACACCGGGGTCGAGCAGATGCCGGCCGGACAGGTTCACCGACAGGTACGCGCCCTTCAGCAGGCCGTCGGCCTGCCAGCGGGCCATCTGCCGGGCGGCCTCCTTGAACACCCAGCGATCGAGTTCGACCACCAGCGTGGAGGTCTCGGCGATCCCGACGAACGTCGTGGGCGGCACCTCGCCGAGCTCCGGGTCGACCCACCGGCACAGTGCCTCGAGCCCGGCCACCCGGCCCGACGTGTCGGTGATCGGCTGGTACACGAGTCGCAGGTCGCCGCGCTCCATGGCCGCGGACAGCGCCGACTCGACGCTGGAGCGGTAGGCCAACTGGCGGCGCAGGGCCTCGTCGAACACGTCGATCCGGTTGCCACCGCCGGCCTTGGCCCGGCGCACCGCAGCCTCGGCGTCCCGCATCAGCTCCGCCGGGGTGGCCAGGCCGTCGAGGGTGATGCCGATCCCGACGCTGCCCCCCACCGACACCGGGGCCGCACCGGCGCCGGCCACCGCCGGCCCCGGCCCGGAGATCGGCTGGACGCTCGTCGTCGCGATGGTCTCGACGACCCGCTCGGCCAGTTCCACCGCCTCGGCGATCCCGTCGACCTCGGCGATCACCACGAACTCGTCGGCGCCGAGCCGGGCGACGATGTCGCCGCCCCGCACCGAGGCGGCGATCCGCCCGGCCACCTGGCGCAGCACCTCGTCGCCGGTCGCGTGCCCGAAGGTCGCGTTCACCCGGTTCAGCCCGTCGAGGTCGATGCTGAGCACGGCCAGCCCACCTCCGACCCGGTGCACGCGGGCCACACCCTGCTCCAGCGCGACGATCGCCGACGACCGGTTCAGCAGGCCGCTGAGCCGGTCGTGGGTCGACTCGTGACGCAGCTGGCTCTCGAGTTCGGCGCGCGCCTCGAGCGAGCGGGTCAGCCGCCGCACGGACGTCTTCAGGTTCGCCCCGATCCGCCCGGACCCGGTGCGCTTCAGGGACTCGTGCTCGACCTCCCCCGCGGCGAGTGCGGCCAGCTGGTCCCCGACCAGCGTCACGTTGTCGGCCAGGTCGTCGAAGGCGTCCGTCACCATGGCGATCTCGGCCGGGGCCGGGGCGTGGGTCCGCAGCACGGCCAGGTCACCGTCCTGCATCCGGCGGGCCCGGTCGGCGACCCGGCGCAGCGGGCGGGTCACGCTGCGGGCCAGCAGCAGGGCGGCCAGGGCCATCCCGATGCCGACCAGCAGGACCTGCAGCAGGGCCAGGTAGAAGGCGTGGCCGTTGCGGGCGCGCAACTGCGCGGCGTCGCGGGCCACCTGGGCCGCGGCGAGGTTGATGACCTCGGCGTGCAGGCGGTCGCGTTCGCCGTCCTCGACCTCCAGGGCGGCCGTCGTCTGCATCACCTGCCGGGCGGTGAGCGGGCCGGGCGTCTCGCCGTCGACGACCGCGTTCAGGGTGCGCATCGCCGAGGAACTGCTCATCCGCTTCCAGTAGTCCTGCACCGAGGGACCGCCGAAGGCCACGACGGTGTCGCCGAAGGCGGTGTAGCGCGCCTGGTACTCCAGCAGGACGGCCCGTTCGCCGTCGGTGATCCGGTGGCCGCCCATCACGGCTCGGGCCGCGACCGACAGGCGGGCCTGCAGCGACGCGGCCTGGTACGCGGCCTGCAGGGCCATCACCTGGCGCAGCACGCCCGAGGTGTGGGCCAGCCCGTCGCTGGTCTCCAGCAGTTCGCTGCCCAGGGTGTCCATGCTGCGCAGGACCTCGCGCTCGGACGCGATCCGGTTGGCGCCGGGCGCGAAGATCTTCTCCGTGAGCGAGGCGCGCAGCCCGGGTTCCGAGATCTGGTCCAGCGCCCGATCGATCTGGTCGCGGTTCGCGGGCCACGCCAGGCCGCTGGACAGCACGTACGCCAGCCCCCCGACGCTGGACAGCTCCTCCGCCTGGGCCTGCACGTCCTCGGCCTGCTCCAGCACCGAGTACTGGCCGTAGGCGACCCGCGCGCTGACCGCCCCGAAGGCCGCCACGGGCACCAGCAGGAGCACGGTCAGGCGCACGGTGAGCCGCGTCCCGCGCAGGCGGGCGAGGCGGATCGGCGGACCTGGCACGACTTCTTCTCGGCCCCCGCGGACGGTGAGTTGACCGGCGTCGGTGCGGGGCGACGTCCCTCTAGGCTGTCCGGGTGACGGCGAGCGCCGAGGGTGACCACGGACCGGGCCCCGCCCCGGCGGTCGTCGACCTGACGATCTGGGGCGTTCCCCCCGGATCGGTCCCCGGCGCCCTGGCCCGGATGGCGCGGCACCGCCGCCCGCTGGCCGCCGCACCGGGCCTGCGCTTCGCGAAGCTGCTCGGCACCGGCCGCGGGGCCCGGTTCACGCCGCGCGACGCGGACCCCCGGCACTGGGCGCTGCTCAGCGTCTGGGACGGCGAGCGTGCGGCCGACGCCTTCCGCGCCGGCCGGGTGCACCGCAGCTGGGACGACGTCAGCTCCGAACGCCTGGACGTCCGGCTCGCGCCGGTGACCAGCCGGGGGTCCTGGGCGGGGCGGCAGCCGTTCGGGCCGCTCGCGCTCGCGGACGTGCCCCGCGAGGACGGCGGCCCGGTCGCCGCGATCACCCGGGCCCGGCTGCGGCCGGTACGGGCGCTGTCGTTCTGGCGGGCGGTGCCACCCGTCGCCGTGGCGTTGCACGCGGCGCCGGGAGTGCTGCTGGCGATCGGGATCGGCGAGGCGCCGGTCGGGCTGCAGGGCACGTTCAGCCTGTGGGAGTCGGGGCGGGCGATGCGGGAGTTCGCCTACCGCGGGGCCGCGCACGCCGAGGCGATCCGGCGGAGCGGCCCGTCGCGCTGGTACGCCGAGGAACTGTTCGCCCGGTTCGCGGTGCGGCGCGTCGAGGGCACGTACGCAGGGCGACGGGTGAGCGTCGGGGGTGGCTCCTAGACTTCCGGGATGACTTCGGCGGCGCTGGCGGTGGCAGGGGTGGTCGCGCAGATCGCGTACCCACTGCTGTCCGGTCCGGCGTTGACGGCGGCGACGGTGGCCGGGGTGGTGCTGTTCGCGGCGGCCGGGCTGGCGCACGCGACGTCGGTCGCCGGCCTCACGCGGGCGGCGGCGGTGTTCGCGCTGGCCTGGGTGGCGACGGGGCTGGTCGAGGCGGTCGGGGTGACGAGCGGTCTCCCGTTCGGCGCGTACGAGTACGCGGGCGACGGGCGGCTCGGGCCGCAGTTGCTCGGGGTTCCCGTGCTGGTGCCGGTGGCGTGGTCGATGCTCGCCTACCCGGCGCTGCTCCTGGCCCGCCGGCTGGGCACCGGTCGCGCGGCCCGCGCCCTGCTGGGCGGGGGCACTCTGACCGGGTGGGACCTGTTCCTCGACCCGCAGATGGTGGCGGCCGGGCACTGGCGGTGGCTGTCCATCTCGGGCGGGGCCCATGGCCTGCCGGGCGTGGCCGACGTGCCGGTGACCAACTACCTGGGTTGGTTCGCGGTGGGCTCCGCACTGACCCTGGCGCTCGATGCGGTGCTGCCGGAGAACCCCTCCGCGACGGGCGATCTCGCGCCGGCCCTGGTGCTTGGCTGGACGTGGCTGGGTTCGACCGTGGGCAACCTGACCTTCTTCGACCGCCCGGCGGTGGCGGCCTACGGGTTCGTCGGGCTGGGGCTGTTCGTGCTGCCGTACCTGCGTTCGCTGACCCCCGGACCGCAGGCCCGGGCCCTGGCGGAGGTGACCCGATGAAGGTGTGGCGGGCGGCGACCCGGGCGGGCAGCCTGGCGGCGGTCGCGTTGACGGTGCACTCGGTGCTCAACGTGCGCAAGCTGCGCGTGCCGTCGGACGAGCCGGACGCCGTGACCGAGCGCGTCAGCGTGCTGCTGCCGGTGCGCGACGAGGCGCAGCGGGTCGGCCCCTGCCTGACGTCGCTGCTGGAGCAGGTCGCGGTGCCGGACCTGGAGATCCTGGTGCTGGACGACGGTTCCAGCGACGGCACCGCCGACCTGGTGCGCCAGGTGGCCGGTGCCGATCCGCGTGTGCGGGTGCTGCAGGGGCGTGACCTGCCGCCCGGGTGGTCGGGCAAGCCGCACGCCTGCGCCCAGCTCGCCGAGCAGGCGAGCGGTGACGTGCTGGTGTTCGTGGACGCCGACGTCCGGCTCGCCCCGCACGCCGTGGCGGCCGCGGTCGGGTTGCTGCGTGGCGCGGGCCTCGACCTGGTGTCGCCGTACCCGCGGCAGCTGGCTCTGACCGCCGGTGAGCGGCTGGTGCAGCCGCTGCTGCAGTGGTCGTACCTGACGACGCTGCCGCTCGACGTGGCCGAGTCGTCCCCGAACCCGGCGCTGTCCGCCGCGAACGGGCAGTTCCTGGTGGTCGACGCGGCGGCCTACCGGGCGGCCGGCGGGCACGCGGCCGTGCGCGACGCGGTGCTGGACGACCTGGCCCTGGTCCGGCGGGTGAAGGCGGCCGGTGGCCGGGGCGGGATGGTCGACGGCACCCGCCTGGCGACCTGCCGGATGTACGAGAGCTGGCCGCAGCTGCGCGACGGGTACGGGAAGTCGTTGTGGTCGGCGTTCGGGTCCCCGGCCGGTGCCGCGGCCGTGATGACCGGGCTGGGGCTGGTCTACGTGATGCCGCCGCTGGCCGCGCTCACCGGCTCGTGGGTCGGGTTCGGCGGGTACGCGGCGGCCGTGGCCGGGCGGTACCTGGTGGCCGAGCGGACCGGGGGCCGGTCGTTGCCCGACTCGCTGGCCCACCCGGCCTCGGTCGTGGCGCTGGGCTGGCTGACGGCCCGTTCGATCGCCGAGCACCGGGCCGGGCGGCTGGCCTGGCGGGGCCGCGCCGTCGGCACCCCGGTGCGCTGAGCGTTCCCGGAGCGGCTCGGTCGTGGCGCGGGTAGCGGTGGTCGGTGCGGGTCTGGGCGGGTTGGCCGCCGCCGCCCGACTGGGCACCCTCGGGCACTCCGTAACCGTCTTCGAGCAGGCCGAGACCATCGGCGGGAAGCTGGGTTTCGTCTCCCGGGACGGTTTCGGGTTCGACACCGGGCCGAGCCTGTTGACGCTGCCGGCGACGTACCGTGACCTGTTCCTGAAGACCGGCCGGCCGCTGGAGAAGGTGCTCGACCTGCAGCCGGTCGACCCGGCCTGCCACTACCGGTTCGGCTCCAGTTCTGGTGCGGCACTCGAACTCGACCTGCCGAACGTGTCGACGTCGCGGATCGCCGCGGCCTGGGACGACGCTCTGGGGCCGGGGGCGGGGGCCGACTGGAACGCCTTCCTGCAGCGCGCGGCCCGCATCTGGGATCTGACCCGTGAGCCGTTCCTGGAGTCGCCCCTCCAGGGGCTGGGCACCCTGCTGCGCCTGGCCCGGCCGGGTGACGTGCGCACCGTCGCCCCCTTCACCTCGCTGCGGCAGCTGGGCGCGAAGTACCTGAAACACCCTGCGCAGCGCCAGTTCCTGGACCGCTACGCGACGTACACCGGCTCCGACCCACGCCGGGCCCCGGCCGCGCTGGCCACGGTGCCGTTCGTCGAGCAGCGGTTCGGTGCCTGGTACGTGCCGGGCGGGTTACGGCGGCTGGGCGAGGCCGTGCACGCGCGAGCGCTCGAGCGGAAGGTGGAGGTGCGCACGTCGGCCCGGGTCACGCGGGTCTCGACGGCGGGCGGTCGCGTCGACGGGGTGTTCGTGGGGGACGAGTTCGTCCCCGCCGACGTGGTGGTGGCCAACGCCGACGCGGCCCAGGTGTACGACGACCTGCTCGCCGGCGACCGGTCGGCACGCGCGGCCCGGCGACGGGCCGGACGGGCCACGCCGTCGCTGTCGGGGTTCGTCCTGCTGCTGGCGTTGCGCGGCCGCACGCCCGGGCTGCGGCACCACACGGTGCTGTTCGGCGACGACTACCCGACCGCCTACGACGCCGAGTTCGACGCCGTCTTCGGCACCGGCCCGTTCGCGGGCGCCCCCCGACCGGTCCCGGACCCCACGGTGTACGTGAGCGCCCCCGACGACCCGGCCCTGCGCCCCGACGACGACCACGAAGCCCTCTTCGTCCTGGTGAACGCCCCCCGCCACAGCCCCGACGGCGGGCCGGCCGGGGTCGACTGGCGGGCGCCGGGGCTGGCGGAGCGGTACGCGGACGACGTGCTGGCCGTGATGGCCAGGCGGGGTCTCGACGTCCGCGGCCGGGTGCTGTGGCGCGAGATCCGCACCCCCGCCGACCTCGAGGCCGCGACCCTGTCCCGCGGCGGGTCGATCTACGGGACCAGCAGCAACGGACCGCGCGCCGCGTTCCTGCGGCCGGCCAACCGCGGCCCGGTCGACGGGTTGTTCCTGGTCGGCGGGTCCGCGCACCCCGGCGGCGGGCTGCCGCTGGTGGCGCTGTCGGCGGCGATCGTGGCCGACCTCGTCGGCCCGGCCTGACCACACCTCTTCCCGTTGATCATGCACGAACGCAGGATCGGGATTCTGGACAGAGCGGACATCTCGACCTGCGGGTGATCGAGTTCGGGTCAAGGATCGATGCCGACCTGAGGAGGTACGCCATGGATCCCATCTACTGGCTGGTCGTTCTGGTCGTCGCCCTGGTCGCGATCGGCGTCCTGCTGCTCGTGACGCGGCAGAGACAGCGGCAGCAGCTGCAGCACCGGTTCGGACCCGAGTACGACCGGGCCGTCGAGCGCACCGGTGACCCGCGGGCCGCCGAACGCGAACTGCGGGACGTCGCCCAGCGGCGCGACGCGCTGGACATCCACGAACTGGACGAGGACTCCCGGCAACGCTGGACCCGCGACTGGGGAGCCGTGCAGACCTACTTCGTCGACTCCCCGGCCGAGGCCGTCGCGTCGGCGTCGGCGCTGGTCACGTCCGTGATGCGGGAGCGCGGCTACCCGGTCGACGACTTCGACGAGCGAGCCGCCCTCGTGGCCGCCGACCACCCGGACGTCGTCCAGCACTACCGGGACGCACAGGCGGCCTACGACCGGCACCGCGAGTCCGGACTGGGCGACACCGAGGACCTGCGGCAGTCCTTCGTGCACTACCGCGCGTTGTTCGTGGCCCTCGTGCACCCCAGCGACGACACCCGCGAGACCCCCGCGACCACGGTCCGCGGCGACGCGGTCCGTGACGATTCGGTCCGCGACGATTCGGTCCGCGGCGACGCGGTCGGCGAGCCGGTGCCCGACCGGACGGACCGACTCACGGACCGGCGCCCTGACGAGCAAGTGGATGGCCGGACGGACGACCGGCTGGACGAGCAACCCGACCGGGTGAACCTGACGACGGCCGAGGAACGGGCCGAGGCGAGGCGGGAGGCCGACCGATGAGCGAACGTGACGAGACCCTGACCCGGCCCGGTGTCGACGAGCCCGACGTCGTCGTCACGCACGACGGTTCGGCAACCGAGGACTCCCCCGTCCTGCTCGGCCGCGACGAGGACCCCGTGGTCGACGTGGACGACACCGGCGCGGTCACCACGGTCTCCACGACCGCCGCCGAGCCGCACAGCGACGAGCCGGACAGCGACGAGCCGGACACTTCAGCACCGGTCGCCGAGGAGCCCGTCACCGAGGAGCCGGTCGTCGCAGAGCCGGAGGGCGCCGCGGAGCCGGACGTGCCCGAACCGGCCGACCTGCCCGCGCTGCCCGACCCGGGGCCCTGGGCCGACCTGCAGGGCCGGTTCGTGGACGATCCGGCGGGCTGCGTCCAGGAGGCTTCGGAGCTCGTGGACCAGGCGATCCAGTCGCTGCGCGACTCGCTGCCCGGCACCGGATCGGCCGGCGGTGACACCGAGTCGCTGCGGCAGGCGTTCCGCCGCTACCGCGCCGTGCACGAGGCCCTGACCCGCGCCTGACCGCTCAAGATCACCGCTGGTGCCCGCCGAATGCGAGTGAGACTCGCACTCACCGGGCGCTGGCGGTGATCTTGGCCAGGAGCTGGACCAACCCCGCGGCCGCCAGCAGCAGCGACGTCCACGCGCCCGCGGAGGCCCACCACCCGGCGTCCGCCAGCACCCCGAGACCGGCCGCGACCAGGAACATCACCGTCACGATCACGCGCGTCGGGCGCTCCGACACCGTGACCCCGAGCCGTAGCCTCCGGCGCCGCGCGACCACCCGCACCCCCTCGTGCGCGAACCCGACGGCCACCGCCGTCCCGCACACCCAGCCGGGAGCGCCCGCGGCGGCCAGCCCGACGCCGAGCAGGAGATCCCCGACCCGGTCGCACGCGGCGTCCACCAGCGCCCCGCGCCGGCCGGCCCGTCCGGCGACGAGCGCGACCGCGCCGTCCACCCCGTCGCAGACGCCGCCCGCCGCGATCAGCAGCCCCCCGAGCGCGGGCCACCGGCCGGCCGCGAACGCACCGCCACCGATCAGCGCCACTCCCAGAACGCTTATCGCAGAAGGAGATACGCCGAGCCGAGTCAGCGGGCGAGCCACCCGGTAGGCCGCCCGCAACCACCCCGCGACCAGCCGGGAGGGCACGACCCCGTGCCCCACCGACCAGCCGACGAGGTACTCGTCCCGGGTCAGCATCGGAACGGCTCAGACCCGGGCGGCGAGCCCCAGCCGCTCGTACACCTCGAGCGTCGCCGTGGACCGGTTCATCGTGTAGAAGTGCAGCCCCGGCGCGCCGCCCTCGAGCAGCGCCGAGCCGAGCTCGGTGGCCACGTCGACGCCCACGGCGCGCACCGCGGCCGGGTCGTCGGCGACGGCGTGCAACCGCTCGATCAGCTGGGCGGGCATGTCCGCCCCGGACAGCTCGGCCATCCGCTGGATCGACTTCACGCTGGTCACGGGCATGATCCCGGGCAGGATCGGGATGTCGCAGCCCAGCGCGGCGACCCGGTCGACGAGCCGGAAGTAGTCGTCGGGCGTGAAGAAGAACTGGGTGACGGCGAACTGGGCCCCCGCCTCGGCCTTCAGGGCCAGAACGCGCGCGTCGGCGTCCAGGTCGGTGCTGGCCGGGTGCACGTCGGGGAACGCCGCGACGCCCACCCCGAAGGACCCGAGCTCACGCGCCAGCCGGACCAGTTCGACCGCGTAGTTCAGGCCGTCGGGGTGCGGCGTCCACGGGGCGCGCGGGCCCTCCTTCGGGTCCCCGCGCAGCGCCATGATGTTGCGCACCCCGGCGTCGGCGTACTCGCCGATCACCCGGCGCAGTTCGCTGCGGGAGGCCCCGACGCAGGTCAGGTGCCCGACCGGGGTGAGGGTGGTGGTCTGCGCGAGCTGCTGCGTGATGCGGACCGTCCGGTCGCGGGTGGACCCGCCGGCGCCGTAGGTGACCGACACGAAGGTGGGCGCCAAGGGCTCGAGCACGCGGATGGTCTGCCAGAAGACCGCCTCGGCCGCGTCGTCCCGCGGGGGCCCGAACTCGAACGAGATCGACGGGCGGCCGGTGGCGCGCAGCTCCGCGAGGGCAGCGGGCAGGCTGCCGGGGGCGGAGCCTGTCGGGTCACCGGTCGGGGCGGGCATGCTCACAGGGTAAAGGGTGGGTCCCGCCCGTAGGCTGTGGCCGTGACCACCGCCCCCTCCCCCGTTGACTCGCCTGTCGACCGGGAGGCGCTGCGCGCCCGGGTGGACGCCGAGCTCGACCGGTTCCTGACCGCCCAGCGGGCGGTGCTGGCGGGGGTCGACCCGCAGGTCGGGGAGCTGGTGGACGCCGTCGAGCTGCTGATGCGGGGCGGCAAGCGGTTGCGCGCGGCGTTCGCGTACTGGGGCTGGCGGGCCGCCGGGGGTGACGCCGCCGAGCCGGGGGCGGTGCGGGCCGCCGCGGCACTCGAGCTGTTCCAGGCGGCCGCCCTCATCCACGACGACCTGATGGACGGCTCGGACACCCGCCGCGGGATGCCCGCCGTGCACAAGCGGTTCGAGGCGCTGCACGACGAGAACGGCTGGCAGGGCCGTGCGGAACGCTTCGGGCTGGCCGGCGGGCTGCTCGTCGGGGACATGGCGCTGGCCTGGTCGGAGGAGCTGTTCGCCGGCCACGGGCTCGACGCCGGACGCTCCGCGGGGGGCCGCGAGACCTTCGACCGGATGCGCACCGAGCTGCTGGCCGGGCAGTACCTCGACGTGCTGGCCGCGTCGGTACCGCTGGCCGACCCGGCCGAGATCACCCGCCGGGCGCGGCACGTGATCCGGTTCAAGAGCGCCAAGTACTCGGTCGAGGCGCCGCTGCTGATCGGGGCCGGGCTGGCGGGCGGGGACGACGTGGTGCGGGAGACGCTGTCGGCGTTCGGCCTCGCCGTGGGCGAGGCGTTCCAGCTGCGCGACGACGTCCTCGGGGTGTTCGGCGACCCCGCCGCGACCGGCAAGCCGGCCGGGGATGACCTGCGCGAGGGCAAGCGCACCGTGCTGATCGGGCTGACCCTGGAGGCGGCCACCCCCGCCCAGGCCGCACTGGTCGACAAGCTGCTCGGCGACCCGGAGCTCACGGGCGACGACGTCGAGGCGCTGCGCGCGGTGATCGTCGAGACCGGGGCGCTGGACGACGTCGAGCGCTCGATCGCGGGCCTCGCCGACGCCGCGCTGGCCCGGGTGGAGGGCCTGCCCGAACCGGCGCGCGGGGTGCTGCGGGCCCTGGCCGAGGCCGCGACCGCGCGGGCGCACTGACCGCCGTGGCGCTCGGGCGGGGTCGCCGGGTCGAGGGGCCCACCGACCATGTCGTCGTCGTCGGCGCCGGGCTCGGCGGGTTGTCGGCCGCTATGCGGCTGGCCGGCGCCGGACGGCGGGTGACCGTGCTGGAACGCGAGGCCACCCCGGGCGGGCGGGCCGCCGTCCGGGTGCTGCCCTCCCCCGCCGGCGGCGAGTACCGGTTCGACCCGGGCCCCACCGTCCTGACCATGCCCGACCTGATCGCCGACTGCTTCGACGCGCTCGGCGAGGACCTGACCGACTGGGTCAACCTGCGCCCGGTGGAACCGCTGTACCGGGCGAACTTCGCGGACGGGTCTCACATCGACGTGCACGCGGACGTCGACGCGATGGCCGCCGAGATCGAGAAGCTCTGCGGGGCCGGGGAGGCCGCGGGGTTCCGGCAGTACGTGAGGTTCGTGTCGAAGCTGTACCGGTACGAGATGCGCTCGTTCATCGACCGGAACATCGACTCCCCGCTCGACCTGGTCTCGACCAACCTGGCCCGGCTGGTGGCGATCGGCGGGTTCCGGAAGCTGGCCCCGAAGGTCGCGCAGTACCTGAACGACGAACGGCTGCAACGGGTCTACTCGTTCCAGGCGATGTACGCCGGCCTGTCGCCGCAGGACGCGTTGGCCCTGTACGCCGTCATCTCGTACATGGACTCGGTGGCCGGGGTGTACTTCCCGGCCGGCGGGATGCACGCCGTACCCGCCGCGATGGCCGCCGCCGCCGCCCGCCACGGCGTCGAGTTCCGTTACGGGACCGAGGTTTCCGGGGTGGAGCTGAAGGGACGGCGGGCGGTCGCCGTCCGGACGGCGACGGGCGAGCGGGTGCCGTGCGACGCCGTCGTGCTCAACCCCGACCTGCCCGTCGCCTACCGCGACCTGCTGGGTCGCGTGCCGTGGCGGGTCCGGCGGCTGCGCTACTCGCCGTCCTGCTACCTGATGCTGGCCGGGTCGCGGGCCGACTACCCGGCCGCCGCCCACCACAACATCCACTTCGGGCACGCCTGGGACTCGGTGTTCGACGAGCTCGAACGCGGCCGGCTGATGAGCGACCCGTCGTTCCTGGTCACCAACCCGACCCGCACCGACCCCCGGCTCGCCCCCGGAAACCGGCACATCTACTACGTGCTGTTCCCGACGCCGAACCTGCAGCCGCCGCGGGGTTCGCGGCCGGTGGACTGGGACCGGATCGGCCCGGTGTACACCCAGCACGTGCTCGACGTGCTGGAGGAGCGCGGCTATCCCGGGTTCACCGGCGCGGCCGAGGTCATCGACGTGACGACGCCCGCCGACTGGGCCGCGCGTGGGATGGCCGCGGGGGCGCCGTTCAGCGCGGCGCACACGTTCGGGCAGACCGGCCCGTTCCGGCCCGGGAACCTGTGGGGCGAGAACGTCGTGTTCGCGGGGTCCGGGACCCAGCCGGGCGTCGGCGTCCCGATGGTGCTGCTGTCCGGACGCCTGGCGGCCGAGCGGATCACCGGTCCGGACCCGTTCTACCGGTCCAGGGCGTGGGTCTGATGGCGACGGACGGCGAGACGGTGGCCGAGGCGATCGCCCGGTTCGAGCGGGAGCCGGCCGCACGACGTGAGGCGGCAGCGGCTGCCGGTCGCCCATGGGTGGAACCGCTCGACCTGGGGGTGACGTGGAACGCCGGGGCGCCGATGCCCCACCTGGTCGTCGGTCCGCATCGTGCGTTCGTGATCTGTTACCCACGGGACTCCGAGAACCTACGCGCCCTCGGCGGCTGGGGAGAGTCCGAGGGAAGACCTGTGACGTCCGGTGATGAGGAAGCCCTTCTGGTCGTCGAGATCGTGGGCTGTTCCGAAGTGCGCTGGGGCGGGCCCAACGACGAGGCACAGCACGGGCATCCGTTGGCAGGCTCCGGGCTGAGCGGTTATGGCCCCTTCGAGGTCCACAACTCGGCCTGGATCGAGCACTCGCGGCAGGTGAACTCCGTGCACGAGTACCACTCCGACGACGTGTTCCGCTCCCGTCGGCATTTCATCCTGGCCTTCCACGACGAGATGATTGAGACCCAGGCGCGGCGCCTCGACATCGAGGTCAGGCACTCGACCATGCGCGACCTGTTGACCGAGCTGGCAGTGCGGGTCACCGAGTCCTGAGCATCTGTATGGACGTTGTGCGGGTCTGCTGCGCCGAGATTGACGTTGCGCTTCTCTGAAGCCCCGGACCGGGCTTCTCCAGGCTGTATTTCGTCAAGCTGGGCGCGACGAACCCGCGTTTCGTCAATCTCGGAGCGGATCTGGGCCGGACCCGGCGGATACGGCACAATGCGCGGGGTGAGTGACCGGGTACTCGACGCAGCGGGCATCCAGGACCCGCAGCTGCGCGCCGCGTACGAGGTGTGCCGCAAGCTGAACCAGGAGCACGGCAAGACGTACTACCTGGCCACGATGCTGCTGCCGCCCGCCAAGCGGCCCCACGTCTGGGCGTTGTACGGGTTCGCCCGCTACGCCGACGAGTTCGTCGACTCGCTGGTCAACCCCGACCCCGACGCCCTGATCACCTGGGGGGCGAACTTCCTCGACGCACTGGCCGGGGGGCCGATGCCGGACGACCCGGCCGCTCTGGCGATGATCAACACGATGCGCCGGTGGGCGATCCCCCGCCAGCACGTCGAGGCGTTCCTGGAGTCCATGCAGATGGACATCACGATCACCGGCTACCCGCGCTACACCGACCTCGAGCAGTACATGTACGGCAGCGCGTCGGTGATCGGGCTGCAGATGCTGCCGATCCTGGAGCCGCAGCAGCCGGAGGCGGCGGCGCGGGCCCGGGCGCTGGGCGAGGCGTTCCAGCTGACGAACTTCATCCGCGACGTCGGCGACGACCTGCGCCGGGGCCGGGTCTACCTGCCGCAGGAGGACCTGGACACGTTCGGGGTGACCCGGGCGCACCTGGAGCGCGGGATCGTGACGCCGATGATCCGGGAGCTGCTGGCCTTCGAGATCGACCGGGCCCGCGCGCTGTACGCGTTCGCCGAACCCGGCATCGACATGCTGCACCCGACCAGCCGGGACTGCGTGCGGACGGCGTTCGTGCTGTACGGCGAGATCCTGGACGCCGTCGAGCAGGCCGGGTACCAGGTGCTCACCCAGCGGGTCGGCGTCCGGCTCTCCCGGCGGTTCCAGGTCGCGGTCCCGGCCCTGCGCCAGGCCCGCAAGACCCGCCGCGCCCTCATCAGATCGTGATCAGGGACGAGTAAGAGGGCGGGTCAGAAGGCCAGGGCCTGGGCGCGGCGCCGGATCTCCGTCTTGCGGCCGGCCCGCAGCGCGTCCAGGGGCGTGCCCGGCAGGCTCTCGTCGGGGGTGAGCAGCCAGCGCAGCGACTCCTCGTCGGTGAACCCGGCGTCGGCGAGCACGACGATCGTGCCGGACAGCGCGTCCAGGGGCTGACCGTCGTCCCCCAGCAGTTCGGCGGGGACGCTCAGGATCTTCCGCTCACCACGTCGCAGCGCCAGGAGCTGGCGCTCCTCCAGCAGCCGCCGGACCTTGCCGACGGCGATGCCCATCCGTTCGGCGACATCGGGCAGGGGCAGCCATTCACGGGGGCCGTCGGGGCCGGAGTCGAGCACGTCCACGTGCTCAGCCTGCCACGGCCGCCCGGCGATGTGAGAACCGCCTCAAGCAGCGGCCGGGACAGGCGGCGGAGGTGTCCGGTTCATGCCCCCGACCTGCGTCTTGGGTCGAATCAGTGTTACCGATGAAACCGTGGGACCCCAGGAGCCCCCGTATAGTCGGACCCGTGGACCTCACTGTGAAGGGCGGGCTCCTCGGCCGCATGGTCGACGACCGCTACCTCGTGGAGTCGAAGATCGCCGACGGCGGGATGGCCACGGTGTACCTGGCGGTCGACCGGCGGCTGGACCGCGAGGTCGCGCTGAAGGTGATGCACGCCGATTTCGGCGGTGACGAGGAGTATGCGTCCCGTTTCGTACGGGAGGCACGCTCGGCCGCCCGGCTGTCGCACCCGAACATCGTCCAGGTCTTCGACCAGGGCACCGACCGCAGCGAGCCTGGTCACGAGCTGCTGTACCTGGCCATGGAGTACCTGCCGGGCCGCACGCTGCGGGAGGTGCTCGCCGAGCGCGGCGCGCTGACCCCGCGCGAGGCGTCGTCCGTGATGGTCCCGCTGCTCGACGCGCTGGCCGCCGCGCACCGGGGCGGCATCGTGCACCGCGACGTGAAGCCCGAGAACATCATCCTGACCGACGACGGCCGCGTGAAGGTCGCCGACTTCGGCCTGGCCAAAGCCATCGCCGCCCCGGTGCCCAGCGACGCGCAGGGCCAGTTGTTCGGCACCGCCGCCTACCTCGCCCCCGAGCTCGTCAGCCGCGGGATCGCCGACCACCGGGCCGACCTGTACGCCGCGGGCATCGTGCTGTTCGAACTGCTCACCGGCGCCCAGCCGTACAGCGGCGGCGAGCCCGTCCAGGTCGCCCACCGGCACGTGCACGAGCGCGTCCCGGCCCCCAGCGTCGTGGCCCCCGGCCTGCCGGACGTGTTCGACGCGCTGGTCCTGCAGGCCACCGAGCACGACCCCGACCGCCGTCCGGCCACCGCGGAGGACATGCTCGCCGAGGTCCGTCACATCCGGGCCACCATGCCGGCCGCGGCGCTCGACATCCGCGCGGTCACGCCGTCCCTGCAGCCGGTGACCCGCTCCGAGCCCACCCGAGCGATGAACACCGCGGGCATGCCCGTGGTCGGCGGTGCCGCCGCCGGGGCCTTCGCGGGCGGGACGGCCGGAGCCGTCGGTGCCGCCGGGGCCGCCGCCGGCACGGCCGCCTTCTCCGCCGGTCCTGCGACCGCGCACACCACGGCGCTCAGCGGCGCCCCCACGGCCTTCGCGCCCCCGCCGTCCTTCGCCGACCGGCCGACCGCGGTGGGCGGGCCGGCGACCACGGCCCTCGGCCCGCCCGCCGGGCCGGGGGGCCCGGGGGGCCCGTCCTGGCCGGGCGGCAACGACCCGAACGCCGGGTACGGCGGTCTGCCGCGGCTGTCGGTGCACGACGAGGACGACGCCCCGCTGGTCGCGCTCGGTGGTCCGGGGGCCGCGCGCCCGCCGATGGACCCGGAGAAGCGCAAGCGGCTGCTGATCGGGGCCGGGGGCGGCGCCGCGGTGCTCCTGCTGCTCATCGTCTGGTGGTTCGCCGGTGGGCCGGGTTCGAAGATCCCCGTCCCACTCGTGGTCGGTTCCACCCAGGCCGAGGCGACGGCGACGCTGAAGGCGGCCGGTCTGACGGTCGTCATCGTGCCCCAGTACAGCGACGACGTCGACAAGGGCAAGGTCATCCAGTCGGACCCGGGCGCCGGTGAGGGCGTGTCCAAGGGCGGCGAGGTCACGATCGAGGTCAGTCAGGGCCCCGAGACGGTGAAGATCCCCGACGTGGCGAAGCTGTCCGAGGAGGACGCGCGGGCCAAGTTGAAGGCGGCCAACGGGAAGATCCAGATCGCGGCCGAGTCGACCGAGAAGTACAGCAACAAGATCGACAAGGGTCAGGTGATCGGCACCGACCCGGCCGCGGGTAAGACCATCAAGGTCAACTCGCAGCAGGTCACGCTGATCGTCAGCCGCGGTCCGGCCCCGATCAAGGTCCCCGGCGTGGTGGGCCAGAACGTCGACGCCGCGAAGGCCCAGCTGTCCGGGCTGGGCCTCAAGGTGAAGGTCGAGGAGACGGACGGCGACGGCACGCAGGCGCCCGGCACCGTCCTCGACCAGAGCCCCGCCAAGGACGCGAACGTGGCCAAGGGCGACACGGTCACCCTGACCGTGGTGAAGGTGCCCGACGGGCAGGTCCAGGTGCCGGACGTGCGGAACAAGAACGTCGAGGAGGCCAACGGCATCCTGAACGGCGCCGGGCTGACGATGAACGTGATCAACGGGGGCGGCAACAACCCGAACGCCGTGGTCACCTTCCAGAGCGCCACGCCGGGCAGCTACGTCCAGCAGGGCACGCAGGTCAACGTCTTCGTCGGCAACGGCCCCGGCCGCTGAGGCCGCTCCCCGAGCCTCACTCCTGGTAGGAGTACCGCTCCTCCCGCCAGGGGTTGCCCTGGCGGTGGTAGCCGCGTTCCTCCCAGAAGCCGCGGCGGTCGAGCGTCAGGTACTCGATCATCCGCAGCCACTTGGGGCCCTTCCAGCTGTACAGGTGCGGAACCACCAGGCGCAGCGGCCACCCGTGCTCCGGCGAGAGCGGCTCACCGTTGCGATGGGTGGCGAGAACCGTTCGCGGAGAGACGAAATCGTCCATCGACAGGTTCGTCGAGTAGCCGTACTCGGCCCACGCCATCACGTGGGTCACCTCGTCGGCCGGCGGGATCAGCTCGACCAGGGTGCGGGCGAGTACGCCCTCCCAGAGGTTGTCGAGGACCGACCACTTGCTGACGCAGTGCAGGTCGCCGGTGACGCTGCCGCGCGGCAGCTGGGCGAAGGCGTCGACGTCGAGGTGGTGCTCCTGCCCGTCGGCGGTGGCGCCGTTGACGGTCAGTTTCCACGTGTCCGGGCGGAATCTCGGGACCGGCCCGTAGTGCCGGACCGGGAACCCCGCCGCCAGGCTCTGGCCCGGCGGTAGCGTTCGCGGCTGCGGCGCGGGCTCCTGCACCCCGGCATTCTCCCAGACCTCACAGGTCCCGCTGACCACCGAGGCCGGCGCGCGAGTGAGCCACCCCCGGGCTACACCCGTCTGCGGGGGTCAGGAGCTGCGCGACAGCACGTCCGTGACCACGGCGGGCAGGACGTCGCACGCGCGGTCGGTGCCCGCGTCGTCCACGTCGAGGTGGGTCACCACTCGCACCGTCCGGGTGCCGAGCGCGCCCACCCGCACGCCGCGCTCGGCGGCCAGCCGGACGACGTCCGCCGCGGGCGACTCGCCGACCGCCCCGGGCAGGTCGAGGACCACGATGTTCGTCTCCACGTCGGCCGGGTCCACGACCTGCGGGGCGGCCGCGGCGACCGCGGTGGCGATCCGCCGGGCCCGCGCGTGGTCGTCCGCCAACCGCTCGACGTGATGGTCCAGCGCGTGCAGCCCGGCCGCGGCCAGGACGCCGACCTGGCGCATCCCGCCGCCGTACCGCTTGCGCCAGACCCGGGCCTGTGCGATCCGCTCGGCGGAACCCACGAGCACCGAACCGATCGGCGCGCCAAGGCCTTTCGAGAGGCAGATCGACACGGTGTCGGCCACGGCCCCGTACTCGGACATCGGGACGCCGGTGGCGACGTGCGCGTTGAACAGGCGGGCGCCGTCCAGGTGCACCGCGACGCCGAGCGCCTCGGCCCCCGCCCGCAGCGACTTCAGCTCGTCGATGGACTGGACCGTCCCACCGCCGAAGTTGTGGGTGTTCTCGACGGCGATCGCGGCGGTGGAGACGAAGTACGGGCCCGCGTCGGGCACCGCCATCTCCAGGGCCTGGTCGGCCGAGAACCGGCCCCGCTCCGACACCCAGGTGCGGGTCGTGACCTGCCCGAGGACGGCGTGCCCGCCGAGCTCGGCCCGCACGACGTGCGCCATCGAGTCGCACAGCAGCTCCTGCCCGGGCGCGACGAGCACCCGGACGCCGAGCATGTTGGTCATCGACCCCGTCGGGCAGAACAGCCCGGCCTCGTGCCCGAGCAGCGCCGCGGCCCGGGCCTCCAGCTCGTTGGCCAGCGGGTCCTCGGCGTAGACGTCGTCGCCGACCTCGGCGTGCGCGATCGCCTCGCGCATCGCCGGGGTCGGCCGGGTCAGCGTGTCCGACCGCAGGTCGACGGGCGCGCTCACCGCTCGCTCAGCATCTCCGCGACCAGGAACGCCAGCTCCAGGGACTGCTGGTGGTTCAGCCGGGGGTCGCACAGCGTCTCGTACCGGGTGGCCAGGTCGGCGTCGTCGATCCGCTCCGACCCGCCCAGGCACTCGGTCACGTCGTCACCGGTGAGCTCGACGTGCAGCCCACCGGGCACGGTGCCCAGCGCCGCGTGCACCTCGAAGAAGCCACGCACCTCGTCGAGGACGTCGTCCAGCCGACGGGTCTTGTAGCCCGAGGCCGACTCGAACGTGTTGCCGTGCATGGGGTCGGTGATCCACAGCACCGGCATGCCCTCGCGGTGCACGGCCTCGACCAGGCCCGGCAGGACGTCGCGGATGGTGCCCGCGCCCATCCGGGAGATCAGCGTCAGCCGGCCCGGCTCGCGGTGCGGGTCGAGCTTGTCGATCAGCCGCAGGAGCTCGTCGGGCGTGGTCTTCGGGCCGACCTTCATGCCGATCGGGTTGCGCACCCGCGACATCAGGTCGACGTGCGCGCCGTCGAGCTGGCGGGTGCGCTCGCCGATCCAGACCATGTGCGCCGACACGTTGTACGGGGTGCCGGTGCGGGAGTCGATGCGGGTCAGCGCTCGCTCGTAGTCGAGCAGCAGGCCCTCGTGCGAGGAGTAGAAGTCGACCGTGCGCAGCGCGTCGGTGTCACCGCCGCAGGCCGCCATGAAGCGCATGGCCCGGTCGATGTCACGGGCCATCACCTCGTAGCGGGCGTTGGCCGGGCTCTTCACGAAACCGCGGTTCCACTCGTGCACCTGGCGCAGGTCGGCGAAGCCGCCCTTGGTGAACGCGCGGATCAGGTTCAGGGTCGAGGCGCTCGTGTTGTAGGCGCGCAGCAGCCGGCGCGGGTCGGGGATGCGCGACTCGGGCGTGAAGTCGTAGTCGTTGATCGCGTCGCCCTTGTAGGCGGGCAGCGCCACGCCGTCGCGGGTCTCGGTGGGGCTGCTGCGCGGCTTGCTGTACTGGCCGGCCATCCGGCCGACCTTGATCACCGGCATGCTCGCGCCGTAGGTCAGGACGACGGCCATCTGCAGGATCGTCTTGATCTTGTTACGGATGCGGTCGGCCGTGGCCTCGGCGAACGTCTCGGCGCAGTCGCCGCCCTGGAGCAGAAAGGCCTCGCCGCGGGAGGCCGCGGCCAGCCGGTCGCGCAGGTCGTCGCACTCGCCGGCGAACACCAGCGGCGGATACGCCGCGAGCTCGGCGGTGACCTCCTTCAGCACGGCCTCGTCGGGCCATTCCGGCTGCTGCAGGGCGGGCAGGTCACGCCACAGGTCGAGGCCGGCCTCGAGGGCGGCGGCGGCGGTCTGCGGAGCCCCGAATTCGGGGAGCTGTTCGAGCGGGAGACGGACGTTCACCGGGCCAGCCTAAGCGACCGGGGTCGTGAGTTTCGCCCGAGTATCGCCGCGCCGACCCGTACGGGCGGTGGGCCGCCCGCTCGAGGGGCGGGCGTCGTCCGGGATGAGCCGTGGGACGGCGCCCCTCAGGCGGCGTCGTCGGGTGCGGTTCGGGCGGGGGGCCCGCCCGGGGTCACCACCCCGTCGTGGACGCCGTCGTGGGCCTCCCAGGCGTGGCCCGCCTTGGCCGCGGCCAGGCGCTCCTTCATGGTCGCCACGTAGACGTCCACGTACTCCTGGTCGGACAGCTCCATCAGCTCGTACATGATCTCGTCGGTGATCGAGCGCAGCACGAACCGGTCGGACTCCATGCCCTCGTAGCGGGAGAAGTCGAGCGGTTTGCCGATCACGACCCGCACGGGCTTCAGCCGCCAGAACTTCCGCCCGGGGGGCTGCACCTCGTAGGTGCCGACCATCGCGACGGGGATGACGGGGACGCCGGCCTCCAGGGCCATCCGGGCGACGCCCGTCTTGCCCCGGTACAGGCGCCCGTCGGGCGAGCGCGAACCCTCGGGGTAGATGCCCAGGAGCTCGCCCTTGCCGAGCACGCGCAGCCCCGTGCGCAGGGCCGCCTCGGAGGCCCGCCCACCCGTGCGGTCGATCGGCACCTGGCCGGTGGCCGCGAAGAAGGCGGCGGTGAGCCGGCCCTTGACGCCCCGGCCGGTGAAGTAGTCCGACTTGGCCAGGAACGTGATCTTCCGGGGCACGAACAGCGGCAGGAAGAAGTGGTCCGAGAAGGACAGGTGGTTGCTGGCCAGGATCGCCGCGCCCCGGTCGGGCACGTTCTCCAGCCCCTCGACCCGCGGGGACCAGACGGCGGCGATGAGGGGGCCCAGGATGACCCGCTTCAGCAGCCAGTAGAAGAGCACCGAACCTCCGCCCCCCGCGTCTCGACCCACGACCCCCTTCCGGTGCGAGGGCTTGTCAACGAGGGTAGGCCGCGGATGCGCGTGCGGAAACCGGGGTGGTTGTGGGCGGCGCTACATCCGAGAGTGTTCCCCTGGCGTTTCCTGACAATCCGGACTCCGGTCGACCGGCCTCGACCTCGGCGGCCCGCCGTGTCACGATTGGCGGGCAGATTCACGATGGGAGTGGTCATGACCGTGCGGCCCGGTGCCGAGCCCTTCCACTCCGACGGCGACGACGTCGGCGTCCTCGTACTGCACGGTTTCACCGGCAACCCCACGTCCATGCGCCCGTGGGCCGAGGCGATCGCCGCCACCGGCCGCACCGTCGCCCTCCCCCGCCTGCCCGGGCACGGCACGACGGTGCAGGACATGCGGAGTACCCGCTGGGAAGACTGGGTCGCCGAGGCCGACTCGGCCTTCCACACGCTGCGCGCCAAGGTCTCGACGGTCGTGGTCTGCGGGCTGTCGATGGGCGGGGCGCTGGCCCTGACCCTGGCCGAGCGGTACCCCGCCGAGGTGGCGGGGCTGGTGCTGGTGAACCCGGCCGTGCGCATCGACGACCCGCGCTTGGTCGCGCTGCCCGTCGTCAAGTGGCTCACGCCGTACCTGCCGCCGGTGGGCAACGACATCAAGAAGCCTGGGGTGACGGAGGACGCGTACGGGAAGATCCCGTCGCACGCGCTGGCCTCGAGCCTGGCCGGGTACAAGGGGGTCGTGGCCGACCTGCCGAAGGTGACGGCGCCGCTCCTGCTGATCCGCTCGCGCGTCGACCACGTGGTGCCGGCCTCGTCGAGCGCGCTGATCCTGTCGAAAGTGTCCTCCCCGGACCCGGTCGAGATCGTGCTGGAGGACAGCTACCACGTGGCCACTCTCGACAACGACGCGCCGACGATCTTCGAGAAGTCCATCGAGTTCATCGAGCAGGTCACCCGCAACCGGACGACGGCATGAGCGAGCGGAGCGAGCTCATCATCGAGCAGAGTGTGCGGCGCATGGCGAGGAACGAGCCATGAGTGACGAGGCGAACGCCGGGGGCGGCAACGGGCCCGACAGCGGTTCCGGGGAGCCGTTGGACATCGACTCGGCGTTCGCGGCGATCGTTGCCGACTGGGAGAAGGAGACGCCCGAGGGCGAACGTTCCTGGCCCGCCGACGAGGACGCCGACCTGGAGGCCCTGCGCGCCCTGCCGCCGGTGACCAAGTCGGTTCCGGTTGAGACCGAAGGACTCTCGGTCGTCCCGGACGGCGAACGGTCCGACCGGTCCGAGCCGGCCGAGCCCGAGGACACCGAGCGGTACGAGCCGCCCGAGCCGCCCCCGCTGCCGCGCGGCGACCTGATCAGCCGGGTCGCCTGGGCCGGCGCGCTGGGCGGGCCGCTGTTCCTGCTGATCGCCGTGATCGCCTGGCGCACCGCTCCGCAGCTCCTGCTGATGGCCGCGATCGTGGCGTTCGTGGCCGGCTTCGTGACCCTGGTCGCGCGGATGCCGCAGCACCGCGACGAGGACGACGGGGACGGCGCGGTCGTCTGACCATAACGGGGAGTGGTACGTGCAGGAGGGGCTCTACGAGTCTCTGGTCACCGTCGGACTTCGGGACAGTCTTGCCCGCTTAGTCGACGCCCAGGCTCACACTGACAAGGTCGATGTGGCGGAGGAAACGACCGCCCTGGTCCGGCATCTCGCGCCGCTGATCGAGGGCAGCCTGCGCCGCGCGCCCGGTACGGCGGACCGGGTTGCGTTGGCTCGCACGATTCTGCGGGCCCTTCCCGATGCTGAGCAGGAGACGTTCGACGAGCAGCTCCCGCGGCTCGAGCAATTGCTCGCGATTCAGGCGCACCCGGGCCTTGTCGCACCGAACGTCGAACGGCCCAAGACACCGCTCTCGGACGCCGCTTTGCTGACCAATGCTCGCGGCGAGCCCACCCTGGCCGCCGAGCTTCAGGCCGAGCTGAGCAGCGCCGATGGCGTTGACCTCCTGTGCGCCTTCGTGAAATGGGAAGGCGTTCGGCTTCTCGAGCGTCAACTTCTGATGCTCAAGGAGCGGGGCGTGCCGGTACGCGTCCTGACGACCACCTACCTGGGCGCCTCGGATGCGCGGGCCCTCGACCGACTGGTCGATGAGTTCGGCGCGATCGTGAAGGTCAACTACGAGACCGACCGGACCCGACTGCACGCCAAGGCTTGGCTGCTGCACCGTCGAACTGGCTTCGACACCGCCTACGTGGGCAGCAGCAACCTCTCGCATGCAGCGCTGATCGATGGGCTGGAGTGGAATGTCCGACTTTCGGCTATCGCCACACCGGCGCTACTGAACAAGTTCCGGTCCACGTTCGACTCGTACTGGGCGAGCCGGGAGTTCGAGCCGTACCTTCCGGGCCGGGACGGCGAACGACTCCGGGAAGCGCTCGAGGTCGCGGGAGGACGACGGCAGCGTCCGACGTCAGTGACGTTGTCCGGTCTCGAGGTGCGGCCCAAACCGCATCAGGCCGAGATGCTCGAGGAGCTGGACGCCGAACGCACCCTGCACAACCGGCACCGCAACCTCGTCGTGGCTGCCACGGGGACGGGCAAGACAGTGATCGCTGCGCTGGATTACCGACGGTTGGTCGAGGATCATCACGGCCGCGATCTGAGCCTGCTGTTCGTGGCCCACCGCATCGAGATCCTGGAACAGGCCCGGCGCATGTACCAAGAAGTGCTCTCGGATGGGACGTTTGGCGAGCTCCTGGCGGGAGGTAAGGAGCCGAAGCGCTGGCGTCACGTGTTCGCCGCCGTGCAGGCGCTGTCCGCGAGGCGGCTGTCGGAGATCGACCCGGCCCAGTTCGATGTCGTGGTGGTCGACGAGTTCCATCATGCCGAGGCGGCCAGTTACCGCCGCCTGCTCGAGCACGTACAGCCCATCGAACTGCTTGGGCTCACTGCCACGCCGGAACGGACGGACGGCGCCGACGTTCGCACCTTCTTCGACGGCCGAGTGGCCAGCGAGCTACGCCTCTGGGATGCACTGGAACAGAACCTGCTCTGCCCCTTCCACTATTTCGGCATTCACGACGGCACCGACCTCTCCCGCCTGACCTGGCGACGAGGCGCCTACGAGACCACGTCGCTCAGCGAGCTATACACCGGTGACGATGCGCGCACCCGCATCGTCCTGCGCCAGGTCCGCGACAAGGTCGCGGACGTCGGCATGATGCGGGCGCTGGGCTTCTGTGTCAGCGTCGAGCACGCGCGCTACATGGCGGAGAAGTTCACCGAGGCCGGCATCCCGTCCCGCGCCGTCAGCGCAGATACTCCGGCCCAGGAACGTCGAGACACCTTGGTAGCCCTGCGAGAGCGTCAGCTCAACGCCGTTTTCGCGGTCGATCTCTTCAACGAAGGCCTGGACATCCCCGACGTGGACACGGTGCTGTTCCTACGGCCCACTGAGAGCTCGACGGTCTTCCTCCAGCAGTTGGGCCGCGGCTTGCGCATGACGCGCGGCAAGACGGTGCTGACCGCGCTCGATTTCGTCGGTCATCACCGCCGCGAGTTCCGCTTCGACCAGCGCCTCACAGCCATGACCGGTCTCCGTCGCGGGGACCTGGTGCGCCAGGTGGAGCAGGGATTCTCGTTCCTGCCCTCAGGTTCGCAGATCGTGTTGGACGAGGTGGCGCGCGAGATTGTGCTAGCCAACGTCCGACAGCAGGTCTCCCCACGTTGGGCAGCCCTGGTGACCGAGGTGGCCACACACCCGAACGGTCAGTTGGCCTCTTTCCTCGACGCGGGGCAGCGCAGCCTGGCCGACGTCATCCGGGACAAGGGACAGACATGGACGAAGCTGTGTCGCGACGCCGGTAAGGAAGTCCCCGCCCCTGGCCCCCGTGAGGACCAGTTGGCCCG
Organism: Spongisporangium articulatum; assembly: GCF_044465595.1. Taxonomy (NCBI): domain Bacteria; kingdom Bacillati; phylum Actinomycetota; class Actinomycetes; order Kineosporiales; family Kineosporiaceae; genus Spongisporangium; species Spongisporangium articulatum. The sequence continues at coordinate 301,800 of NZ_JBITLV010000007.1, forward strand.
TCGAGCCCGTGCCTTCACTCAGGTCGATGATGCCGCGCGCCGTTCGGCGTATGCCCAGCTCCTCGCTTCGGGCCAGGCCGACGATTCCGTTCTGGAGCGTCGAACTTCGGACATGTTGTTCTTCTCGCTATTCCCGGATGGGGGCGGTTTCCCCGACACGGCAACCGGTCTCGCCACCCTCAACGAAGAGCCGGCGCTGCGCTCCGAACTCACACAGATCATCGACGTCAGCTTCGACTTGGCTCGGCGCAGTACTCAGCCCATCGTGGAGTTGGAGCCGGCGCTGAAGGACGTGCCCTTGGCTGTGCACGCGAGCTACACCCGCGAGGAAGTTCTCGCGGCGCTCGGGCACGCAACTATGAGCCGGACGCCGGGAACCATGCGCGAAGGGGTGGCCTGGTGCGAGGCCAGCCAGGCTGACGCCTTCTTCATCACGCTACAGAAGACGGACACCGACTACTCCCCCACGACGATGTACCGAGACTTCGCGCTCAGTCCCGAACTCTTTCACTGGGAATCGCAGTCGACCACGCGCGAGTCCTCGCCCACGGGCCAGCGGTACATCAACCATCGAGAGCGTGGAACGTCGATCCTGCTGTTCGTACGCCAACGCAAGACCGGGCCGCTCGGCACCTCGCCGTACGTGTTCCTGGGGCCGGCCGACTACGAATCGCACACCGGGGAACGTCCGATGGCGATCACGTGGAAGCTTCGCAAGCCCATGCCCACTGAGGTTTTCATCGCCGCTCGGGCTGCCATTGCGTGACGGCTCGATGCACAGCGGAATCCGGCTTGTGGACAGTCAATCGCAAGAGACAGCCAACCACCCGTAGTCGTCGCAGACCAAGTGACTGATGCCGGTTCGCTCGTCACGTGCATCAGGCGAAACGCCTCTCGGTGAAGCTCTAGTCGCGAGAAAGGTCTAGTCGGGAGGGCGCACCGATGACCGCTGGGTCGTGACTGCCGTCGTATCCCAGGAACCCGATCAACAGGCGAGTTTCAACACTCACGATTCACTGATCGGGGCGAAAAGTTGCTGCAACTTACTGCGCGCCTCGTCTAGCGAAAGACCGAGTCGGGCGGCTGAGCGGCGGACGAGGACCTCGCGATCGCGCAGGCGCTCCGCCTCTTCTCGAAGCAGCTCGGGTCGGTGCAGGGCTAGCTCAGCTAGATGAATACTCACATCGCTAGTTCCGATCTCCTGCAGATAGGGCATCGTCTCTAGCATGTGATCGCTTGCATACCAACGTAATTCGTGGGAAACATCCTGGATGTCAAATTCCTCGACAATCCTCGCCAGTGCAGCAAGGCCATGCTCGTGTGATCGACTCACGAACCGAGCATCCCCGACACAGGACCAGATCACCAAGGGGCGTCTCAGAACGCGATGTGCAGCTCGAGTTCGCGACCGTTAGCGGGGTGATTCGCCTTCGTGACAGCCCAAATAGCGCCGCTGTCGGTCGCTAGCTGGAAAGCAGGGCGATCTCGGTGAGCACCGGGCGGTGGTCGGACGCTCGCGCCACGTCCGGCTGGTCGAAGCGCTCGACATCGTAGGCGGCCACCTCCACCCCGCGGGCCAGGACGACGTCTATCCGGGTGGACGGCGAGCGCGCGGGGTAGGTGGGGGCGGCCCCGGGGGCCGGGTCGTCGAGGAAGGTCGACAGCGCGGTCCAGGCGCGACCGCCGGGACGCTCGTTCAGGTCGCCGGCCAGAACCACCCCGGAACCGTTGCGCACCAGCGCCTCTCGAATCACTGAAACGTGCCGTAGCCGGAGGTCGGCGAGCAGGGGCAGGTGCACCGCCGCGACCCGCACCGCCGCGGTCCCCGGCAGCCGGACCGACGCGACGACCGTCCCCCGGGGCACGCGCGCCCGGCCGGGCACGGGGCGGCCGGGGACGGGCAGCCGGAACGCCGACACGTCGGAGAAGGACGCGGCGAACGACCCGAGCAGCGCCGTCCCGGCCGACGCCCGGCCGCCCGCGACGAACAGCAGGTTGGCGGCCCGGGCCAGCGCGCTGATCCGGTAGACCGACCCGGCCCGGCGGGAGACCTCCTGCAGGCAGACGACGTCGGCCCGCGCGGCCCGCAGCACCCGCGCGGCCGCCTCGGGGTCGGGCAGGCCGGCGACGTTCCAGGTCAGCAGCCGGAGTGGACGCACCGCGCACTTCCTTCCGTGTCCGTCGGCGCCGGGGGCGCCTCCTCCGGGGCGCCTAATTCCATGATCACGCTTAATTCCTTGATCACGGGAGGGAGAGGCGGGCCAGGTCGGCGGCGCCCACCAGACCGGCCTGGGGGCCCAGGGCGGCGCGTTCGACGGCGGCGAACGGGCGGAAACCGCGGCCGGTCAGCGTGCGCCGGAACGACTCCCGCGCGGGGCGCAGCAGCAACTCGCCCGCGTCGGACACCCCGCCGCCGATGACGAACAACCCCGGGTCCAGCGCCGCGGCCAGGTTGGCCAGGCCCACGCCGAGCCAGCGCCCGACGTCCTCGAACAGCTCGACGGCCACCGGGTCGCCGTCCTGGGCGGCCTGGGTCAGCACCGGCCCGACCAGCCCCGACACGTCCCCGCCGACCCGTTCCAGCAGGGGCACGGTGACGGGCGACCCGGCCAGGGCCAGTTCGCGCGCCTCCCGGCCCAGCACGTTCCCGGACGCGTACTGCTCGAGGCACCCGCGGTTGCCGCACTCGCAGCGCCGCCCGTCGGGCACCACCACCATGTGTCCGAACTCGCCGGCCATCCCCCACCGGCCCCGGTAGAGCCGACCGTCGCGGACGATCCCGCCGCCGATCCCGGTGCCGAGCGTGACGCACACCAGGTCGGGTTCCCCCCGCCCGGCCCCGAACCGCGACTCGGCCCAGGCGGCGGCGTTGGCGTCGTTCTCCACCACGACCGGCAGCCCGACGTCCGCAGCCACCGAGGCCCGAAGCGGTTCGTCACGCCAGGCCAGGTGCGGGGCGAACATGACGCGCGCCCGGTCGGCGTCCACGAACCCGGCGGCGCCGATGCCGACCGCGAGAACGTCCGCCCCGGAACGCAGTTCGGAGACCACCGAGGCGATCGTGGCCCGTACGGCCGCCGGGTCCCGGCCCGGCGTCGTCCGCCGCACCTCACGCGACACCCGGCCGTCGGCGGACACGAGGCCACCGATCACCTTGGTCCCGCCGATGTCGATCCCGACCGTGTAGCCGCTCACCGGATCGTCGCGAGGTCCGCCGCTCCGATGATGCCCGCGTCGTTGCCCATCCGCGCCGTGACCACCTCGGCGTGCGGCCGGTTGGCCGCCCCGGTCAGGTTCTCCAGGTACGTGCGGCGCGCGGGCCCGATCAGCAGCTCCCCGGCCTCGGCGACGCCCCCGCCGACGACGACCATCACCGGGTCGAACACGGCACACATCTGCGCGACGCCCTCGCCGAGCCAGTCGCCGAGCTCGGCCAGCAGCGCGATCGAGGCCTCGTCCCCGGCCAACGCGGCCTCCGTGACCATCCGGCCCTGCAGCGCCTCGGCGTCCCCGCCGGCCCGCTTCAGCAGGTCGGCGCCGCGCACCGGGTCGTCGATCACCAGCTGCTTGGCCGAGCGCACCAACGCCCGCCCGGAGGCGTACATCTCGAGGCAGCCGTGCAGGCCGCACCCGCACAGCCGGCCGCCCCGCACGATCCGGAAGTGCCCGAACTCGGCCGCCATGCCGAACCCGCCGCGCACGAGCTTGCTCGACTCGACCAGGCCGCCGCCGACCCCGGTGCCGATGGTGAACAGGATCATGTGCTCGACGTCGCGGCCCGCCCCGAACCGGAACTCGGCCCAGGTGGCGGCGTTCGCGTCGTTCTCGATCCGCACCGGCACCCCGAGCCGGGCCGTCAGCTCGGGCCCGAGTGGGTACTCGCGCCACGCGATGTTGGGCGCGAACCGGACGATCGACCGGGTGGCGTCGATGTACCCGGCGGCCGCGACGCCGACCGGTACCTCGCCGGCCGGGCGCCCCACCCGCCGGAGCAGCTCCTCGGCCACGTCACCGATACCGCGCACCAGGCCCGGGACGTCCGTCGGTGTGGGGACCCGCACCCGGTCGAGGATGGTCCCCGCCTCGTCGACGACGCCCCCGGCGATCTTCGTGCCACCGACGTCCAACCCGATGCTGACCTGCACGCGACCGACCCTTCCTCCGGGGCAGCTCGACCGCTGCCGGGTGACAGATTAGGCGGTCGGGCCCCGGCGCTCGGCATCCGGCCGCCACCCCGACCAAGATCACCGACCGGGTTCACCTGGTGCGAGTCCCACTCGAGAATCGCGCACGCCGGCGGTGATCTTGAAGCGTGCTCAGTCGGTGATGTCGATGCGGACGGTGGTGGGCGGGTCGGGGACGGTGACCGGCTCAGGCTCCTCGCGCACGTCCACGTCGTGCTCGTGGGCCTCCTGCTCGCGCAGGGACGCCGCCAGCCCGGTCGCGATCTCGGCGATCCGTTCCAGCACCTCGGGACCCGAGCGCCGGGCGGCCCGCATCGCGCGGCACACCGGGCACCACGTGCACTCGGGCGAGTGCTCCGTACCGGCGGGGTCGTCGAGGTGCTCACCCGCAGCCTGACCGGCCTGACCCGCGAAAGACTCGACCAGGTCGAGGACCCGGCGGACGTCGTCCAGCCACGGCCCGGCGGACGCGCCGTACGCCTCGTGCGGATCCGGTTGCTCGCTCACACCGACCGCCAGTACCGGGGGTCGGGCACGAACCGGACGTCGAGCGTCCCGTCCCGCAGGCGGGCGCCGTCCACCTGGCACCGGCGCAGCGCGCCGGGCAGCGTGATCACCCGGACGCTGCCGCCCACCCCGACCACCAGCTCGTCCCCACGCCGGCCCAGATCGAGCTCGGAGCGTTCGGCCAACGGCATCGGCAGGCTGAGTGTGAAGCCCTCGTCGTCGCGGGCGACCTCGAACGGCTGCGTGCGCCTGACCGGTTCCAGCAGCCGGCGCGCGGCTCGTTCCCCCGGTTCGCCGTACAGCTGGGAAGCCATCTGCAGCAACGGTTCCGGACCGACCGGTTCGGCCGCGTCGTACCCGACCACGGCCACCGGGGTGGGGGCGAACGACTCGCGGGCCCGGGCCAGCACCTCGGCGTGCGCCCGCCCCCAGCGGGACCGCCACGGGTCGGAGGCGTCGGGTTCGAGGACCCGGTTCACCACGACCCCGTCGACCGGGAAGCCGTGCACGCCGAGCGCCGTCCAGGTGCGCCGGGTCTCGGCCAGGACGACGGTCTCGGGCGTCATCACCAGGCGCACCGACGTCGTGGGAGCCGTGAGCAGCTCGTGGATGCCCGCCAGCTGGGCGGCCAGCCGGTCGGCGGCCTCGGCCAGCCGGTCACCCGTGGGCAGGACCCCGGCCTTGCGGACGGCGCCGACCACCCGGGCGATGCGCCGTTCCATCGGCAGCAGCCGGGCCAGGAGTCGCTCGTAGACCTCGGCGACCGCCAGCAGGCGCAGGGTCTCGGCCGAGGGACCGCAGTCGACGACGATCAGGTCCCAGCCCTCGACGCTCGCCTGCCGGCGGACCTCCAGCAGGGTGAAGACGTCCTCCACACCGGGCAGTTCGGCCAGCTCACGAGCAGCGATCGGGTCGACGCCGACGTCGGCCAGCAGCTCGACCAGGTAGCGCTCGAGCCGCTCCCAGTCGCCGTCCGGGTGCGAGCGGGTGTCGACCTGCTGCGCGTGCAACCGCTCGCCGACCGCGCGGGGCGTGGGCCCCAGCGGCGTGGCGAGGGCGTCGCCCAGCGAATGGGCCGGGTCCGCCGACATCACCAGCGTGCGCAGGCCGCTCGCGGCGGCGTGGGCGGCCGTGGCCGCGGCGGTGCTGGTCTTGCCGACCCCACCCTTGCCCGTGAACAGCAGCAGCCGCGTCACGATCTGCTCAGTCTGCTCAACCCTCGACCCGCTTCTTCAGCTCGCTCAACGCGGTGTCGATGATCGTGCGCTCGGCCTTGCGCCGCAGCATGCCCAGCATCGGGATGCGCAGGTCGACCGACAGCTCGTAGCGCACGTTGGTGGCACCGCCCGGCGCGTCGCTCAGCTCGTAGGTGCCGTTCAGCGCGCGCAGCACCGTCGACTCCTCGAGCGTCCAGCTGAGCGCGCCGACGCCGGAATCGTCCACGCCCCAGTCGTAGTCGAGCACGTAGGTGTCGCGGATCGCGCCGGCGTCGAGGGCGAACCTGACCCGCTTGCCGCGGCCGTCGGGCAGCGCCTCGAGGATCTCGACCTGCTTCACGGCCCCGGTCCATTCCGGGTAGCTCTCGAAGTCGGCGATCACGTCGAGTACGGCCGCGGGGGCCGCCGCCACGACGATGCTCGACTCGGTACGGTCGGCCATCCGGGGCCTCTCTCGTCAGCTCAATGGGGTGGTCCTGCGTTCACCGGGAGGGTGAATCTGCGAAAGGTTACCCGGCCGGTAGGCGCGGCGGAGTGCCGACGGGACGGTCGGCGTCCACCTCGTCCTTGATCTTGAGCAGCCAGCGGGTCCAGGCGTGCTCGCGCGCCTCGGCGTCGGGGCGGACCCGGCCCCGCCGGCCCGGCGTGGCCCGCAACCGCAGGTACAGGTGGACGACGGTGCCGTCCTGCCACGGTTCGAGCCAGACCTCGGCGGTGCCGCGCGCGCCGCCCGCGACGGACCACTGGCAGCCCTTGGCGCCGCGGTCGCGCGTCACGGTGAACTCGAGGTCGGGCCAGCAGCCGCCCGCCCCGGCGACGATCCGGGGGGCGAGCAGCGCGGGCGGCAGGGCGATGAACGCCTCGTCACCGGCCGTCACCTCGACGTCTTCCACCACACGGGCCACGACGCCACGCTACTTCGTGATCAACGGTCGCTGTGCCCCGACTGTCTCCAGCGATTAGGCTCGCGGCGTGCGCGAGATCAAGGAAGCTCCGGTCACCCCGCTCGAGGCGGACGAGAACCTCACGGACGTCATCGTCGCGAACGCGGCGCAGGCGCCCGACCTACCGGTCCTGTCCCGGCCCGCGGCCGGCGGTGGCTGGGAGGACGTCACGGCGGCCGAGTTCCTCGCCGACGTCACCGCCACCGCCAAGGGCCTGGTCGCGTCCGGCGTGGAGCCGGGTGACCGCATCGGCCTGCTGTGCAAGACGCGCTACGAGTGGACGCTGTTCGACTTCGCGATCTGGTTCACCGGCGCCGTCACGGTGCCGATCTACGAGACGTCGTCGGCCGAGCAGGTCAAGTGGATCCTGTCCGACTCGGGCGCGGCGGGGCTGATCGTCGAGACCACCGAGCACGCGCAGACGGCCGGGTCGCTGAAGGCCGAGCTGGCCGACGTGAAGAACGTCTGGGTGATCGACGACGGCGCCGTCGGGCAGCTGCACGAGGCGGGCGCGGGCGTCGCGGACGACGAGATCGAGCGCCGGCGGCGCACTCTCAAGGTCGACTCGGTCGCCACCGTGATCTACACGTCCGGGACGACGGGCCGCCCCAAGGGCTGCGAGCTCACCCACGCGAACTTCCTCGGTCTGGCCCGCGGGGCGAGCGCGATCTTCGGCGAGCTGGTCACCGAGGGGAAGAGCACGCTGCTGTTCCTGCCGCTGGCCCACGTGTTCGCGCGGTTCATCCAGGTGCTGTGCCTGGTGACCCGGGCCCGGCTCAGCCACAGCCCGAGCGTCGCCCAACTGCTCGACGACCTACAGGCCACGAAGCCGACGTTCCTGTTGGCCGTGCCGCGCGTCTTCGAGAAGATCTACAACTCGGCCGAGGCCAAGGCCCGCGGTGAGGGCAAGGGCCGGATCTTCGGCATCGCGGCCGACACGGCCATCGAGTACTCCCGGGCGCTGGACGACGGTGGCCCGGGCCTCCTGCTGCGCGTGCGGCACGCGGTGTTCGACCGGCTGGTGTACTCGAAGCTGCGCGCCGCCACCGGGGGCGCGGTCGAGGGCGCGGTGTCGGGCGGGGCACCGCTCGGGCAGCGGCTCGGCCACTTCTTCCGGGGCATCGGCATCGACATCCTCGAGGGCTGGGGCCTGACCGAGACCACCGCGCCGGCGACCGTGAACACGCAGGCGCGCAACAAGATCGGGACGGTTGGTCGGCCGCTGCCGGGCGTGTCCATCCGGATCGGGGACGACGGCGAGCTGCTGGTCGGCGGCGTGGGCGTGCTGAAGGGCTACTGGAACAACGAGCAGGCGACCGCCGAGGCGATCACCGACGGTTGGTTCCACACCGGCGACCTCGGCGAGATCGACGACGACGGGTACGTGTCCATCACGGGCCGCAAGAAGGAGATCCTGGTGACGGCGGGCGGCAAGAACGTCTCGCCGGCCCAGCTGGAGGACCGGATGCGCGCGCACCCGCTCATCTCCCAGGCCATGGTGGTGGGCGACGGCAAGCCGTTCATCGCCTGCCTGATCACGCTGGACGCGGAGATGCTGCCCGGCTGGCTGAAGAACCACGGCAAGGGTGACATGTCGGTCGAGGAGGCGGCGAAGGACGACGACGTGCGGGCCGAGCTGCAGAAGGCCGTCGACGACGCCAACACCACCGTCAGCAAGGCGGAATCGATCCGCAAGTTCACGGTGCTGAGCGACGACTGGACCGAGGCCTCGGGCCACCTGACGCCGAAGATGAGCATCAAGCGGGCGGTCGTGATGAAGGACTACGCCGAGGACGTCGAGGCGCTCTACGCCAAGTGAGGCGCACGAACTGATGCAGCCCGCGGTCGAGGTGCGGGACCTGCGGGTCCGGTACGGAGCGGTGGACGCCGTGGCGGGGCTCGACCTGTCGTTGGCCGACGGGGAGACGCTCGCGCTGGTCGGGCGCAACGGGGCCGGGAAGTCCACCACGCTGCGGGTTCTCGCGGGGGTGGCCCCGGCGGACGGCGGGTCGGTGCACGTGCTCGGGCTGGACCTGCGGGCCGACCCGGTGGCCGTGAAGCGGGTCGTCGGTTACTGCCCCGACGTGGGCGGGCTCGTGCCGCGGGCCACCCCGTGGGAGCACCTGCAGCTGGCCGCCCGCTTGCGCGGGCTGGACGACTGGCACGACCGGGCCACCGACCTGCTCGAGCGGTTCGACCTGCTGGCCGCCGCGCATCGGGTCACGGCCGGCTTCTCGCACGGTATGGGGCGCCGGCTCTCGGTGGTGCTCGCGGCGCTGCACTCCCCCGCGGTGCTGCTGCTCGACGAACCGTTCGACGGGGTCGACCCGCTGGGCGTCGAGGCGACGCTCACGCTGGTCCGGGAACTGCAGGACGCCGGGAGCGCGGTGATCGTCTCGACGCACCTCGTCGAGCTGGCCCTGCAGGTGTGTCAGGGCGCCGTGGTGCTGCGCGGTGGGCGCGCCGTCGCCTCGTCGGCCGGCCCGATCGGCTCGGAGGCGGCGGGTGACGTGCTCGACCTGCGCGGCGCGGAGGGCGCGGAGCGGTACCGGGAACTGTTGCGGTGAGCGCGGTCTCGCCGTCGGCGTGGGCTCAGACCGGGGCGCTGGTCCGGTTCCGGGCCGCGCGGGCCGGGCCCCGGGTGGCGGTCGGGCTCGGGGTGATCGTCGGGCTGCTCCTGGCGGCCGCCCCCGTGGGCACCCTGCTGCCGAGCGACGGGGTGGCGCAGGCCCGCCTGCTGCTGCCGACCGCCTGGCTCGGTTTCGGCGTCACGGTGCTGATCGCCGCGGCGACCGGCGGCAGCCGGATGCTCGTCCCCCGGGACGGGCTCGTCGCCGTCCCGGTCGAACCGGGCACCGAGCACCTCGTGGCGTTGCTGCTGGCCCCACTGAACCTGGCCTGGATCGTCGAGACGCTCGGCCTGCTGGCCCTGGCCGGCTGGGTCTACGGCGAGGGGCGCCTGACCGTGACGATGCTGCCCGGGTTGGCGCTCACCCTGCTGTGGGTGCTGGCCTGCACGGTCGTGGCCCAATGTGCGGGCTGGCTGGTCGAACTCGCGCGCACGACGCGTTCCGGGCCGTGGCTGCTGCGCGGCCTCGTGGTGGTGGCGATCGGCGGCGGCCTCACGCTCGCCGTCGCCGGCGCCTGGCCCGCCCTGCTCGACTCGTCGCCGCTGGTCGGGCTGGCCTTCGCGGGACTGTCCGGCACGGCGCCGCTGCGCTGGGCGGTGGTCGCGGGCGGGTTGCTGGTCGCCACGCTGCTCGGCCTGCTGGCCGGGCCGCCGCTGGTCCGCCGCGTGCAGCGCCGTCCGCCGCGCGACCTGGTCTCGGTCGAGTCGCGCACCTATCCGGCCCGCCCCGACCCCGCGTCGCTGCTGGCGGGGTCGTTGCGCATCGATCGGGCCGGGGTCTGGCGTTCGGCGCCGCTGCGCCGCGGGCTGGCCACGCTCGCCGTCGCCCCCGGGGCGGCCGCGGCCGCGGCGGGCCTGGACTGGCCGATGCTGGTGCTGATGCCCGGGCTGGTCGCCGCCGGCGCCGGCCTGTTGTTCGGGGTGAACGCGTTCAGCCTCGACGGCCGCGGCGCACTGTGGCGCGAGTCGTTGCCGGGCGGGGCCCGGGACTGGTTGCGGGCCCGCTTCCTGGTCATCGCCGAGATCTCGCTCGGCGCAGCACTTCTCGCTACCGTGCTGGGCGCCCTGCGGGCTCCGACGCCGCACCCGGCGGACGTGGTGGCCGTGGTCGCGGCGGCCGTGGCCACCACGGCCCAGGTGCTCGGCGCGTGCGCCCGGTGGTCGCTGCGCCATCCCTACGCCGCGCACCTGCGCGAACCGCGCGACCAGCCCGCCCCACCGCTGGCGATGGCCGGGTACTCGGCCCGGCTGGCGATCCGCACCACCGTGGTGGGGCTGCTGCTGTCGGCCTGCGCACGCGGCGACCTCGCCACGTACGCGGCGCTCATCGGCGTCGCGGTCACCTGCTGGTCGCTGCGGCCCGTCGCCCGGGCCCTCGAGGAGTGGCAGCGCGGCGACGTCCGCGCGCGGGTCGTCGCGACCGTCGCCGCCGGCTGAGCTGCCCCCGGGCATATCCGCGTCCGCAAAGGTCGCCATGAGCGTCCCCGGGACCACCGTGACGACCGATCCGGACGCGGATGTCCGTGTCGGCACCCACCAACCGGCCGTCCGGAGGAGGCGGGGCGTCCCCTGACCTGCGGCGGACCGTTCGGCGGAGGTCGTGATCGGCTCATGACCTGAAAGACGCCTCAGGAACTTGGCGCGCAGAACCGCCTCGATAGTGCAGACTGTCCGAGACCAAACGGGTGCGGAGAGTAAGGAGGCGGGTTTTGCGGTCAGATCCCCGCCGAGGTGACCGAGGGGCCACCGCGGTCGAGTTCGCCCTGATCTTCCCGCTGCTGGCGGGCTTCCTCTTCGCGATCGTCCAGTACGGCTACGGGCTGTACCAGTACCAGGCCTTCGTCTCGGCGATGGACGACGCGGCCCGCGCCACGGCGACCGGCATCAGCAACTGCGCGAAGCTGTCCGACCTCACGCTCAACATCGTCGAGGGCAACGGGCTGCCGGTCGACGCCGACCATCCGCTGAAGGTCACGGTCAACTGGCTGAACGACACCTCGGCCACGAAAACCACTACGGCGCAACGACTCGGCTATGCCGAGGTGGTGGGCACCTACGACAACCCGATGAACTTCAACGTGCCGCTGGTGCCGTTCCCGTCGTCGTTCACCAGCACCCAGCGGGTGATGGTCCAGCAGACCACGAGCAGCGTGACCAGCGCCGTGCCGACCCTGCTGAACTGCCCCGCGGTGACCGGGGTGACGTCTCCCTGATGCGCTCGCAGTTCCTGCACCGGACCCGTCGCGACGCCGGCGTCGTGACGGTCGTCTTCGCGCTGTGCGTGTCGACGTTCCTGATCGGCTTCGCCGCGCTGGCCGTCGACGCCGGCACGGCCTTCGCCCGGCGCGCGCAGCTGCAGTCCGTGGCCGACCGGCTCGCCGTCGCCACCGCCGGCGGCCTGCCCGGGACCGACGCCGCCCTGGCCGACTTCGGCACCGCCTACCGGCAGATGTGCTCCCAGGAGCAGGCCGACGGCAACGAGCTGTGGGACGACTGCGACGGCTCGCTGGACTGGGCCACCGACCGGAACCGTGCGAACGGCGAGGTCGAGTTCCTCAACGACACCAACGGCGGGCTGACCTTCCTGCTGAACCGGCTCGTGCAGAACCGGCCCACGCAGGCCACCGAGGTCCGGGTCACGCTGCCCCCCTCCCGCGTCGAGTACGCGTTCGGCGGGATGTACGGCGTCGGCTCGGCGCTGGTCAGCAAGTCGGCGACCGCACGCATCGGGACGCCGATGGGGGCGGGCATCCTGCCGTTCACGGCGACCAGCACCGATGTGGCCAACGGTCAGCTGTGCATCGTCGACCCCGACGTGTCCGAGGTGGTCGCGCCGAACTGGCCAGTCCCGGCCCCCACCGACAACGCCCCGGGCCTACGGGTGATCGACCCGGCGACCGCGAAGGTCGCCTTCACCGGCGACGGCGGCCAGACCCGAGTCACCCTGCGCCTGTCGTTCAACTCCAATTTCACGTGGAAGGCCCAACAGTTCAAGGTCTTCTACAACACGTCCCCGACGCAGGCCTCGTACCTCACCCCCACTATGAGGGAGCTTCCCCTGGTCGACGGCTGGGTCAGTTACGACCTCACGTTCGACGTCCCGGAACAGCAGCCGGGCAGCACCGTCTCGTTCTGGGTGACCGGCCAGCGCTACAGCTGGTTCTACGACAGCTGGCAGAAGTTCACGTCCTACCCCACGACGATCGACTTCACCGGCCGCCCCGAGGGTGAGATCGACCCGTGCAGCCTGCCCCAGGCATCGGGCCGGGGTTATGTGAAGCTGGCCCGTACGGGCGGGGACGCGGGGCTCGACCCGTTGCAGCTGCTGGAGAAGAACGTCCGGACCGGGCCTCAGGTGCAGCTCTACACCGAGAACGCGTTGCTGGACCTGCTCGGCTCGTTGCCCGTGGTCAGCGACCTGTGCGTGGGCCAGCTGTTCCAGCCGGCGAGCATCTGCCTCAGCGGCGGGGCGACCAGCGGGTTCAGCAGCCAGTTGAAGGACGGACTGCTGTCGGGGGCGGACGGCAGCAACGGCCGACTGGTCGGCGACTGCGGCTACGGGACGACGAGCGCGGGCGGTACCGGAGGGGTCGATGCGAGCCGGTTGCTGAGCGCCGACAGCCCGCTCGTGGACCCGCATTTCGGCACCGGCGCCCAACTGCGCGCGAAGATCGTCTCGGGTATCCCGCTGGGCGCAGACGAGGACGTGCACGGCTGGGTCACCGGCAAGGCGCTCAGCTGCCCACGGATGGCCGTTCTCCCGGTGGTGGGCAATACGGCCCCCACCGACCCGCTGGCGGTCATCGGCGCCAAGAAGATCACCGGCTTCGTCTATGTGTGGATCGACGGGCCGGTCGGCCGCGGGCTCGGCTTCAACGGCGACCAGCTCCGTTCGGTCAGCGCCTATGTGATCGACCCCCGGTACCTGCCGGTGGACGTCGCCGGATCGGGCACGGTCGGGCCCTACCTCGGTGACTCCATGCCCAAGGAGGTCACGCTCGTCTGCACCCTCGACGTGCCCACGGGCGGCGACACCTCGGCCGGATGTAAGCAATGAAAGAGGGGGCTTGGGGCGAGGGGCACGTATGGGCCAGAATGCCACCTCTACGTGAACGCTCCGCAGCACTGAGTCACATGATTGACCCGAACGACGAGGCGCCACCCCAACCGGAAGGACGGCCGTGAAGCGACGTGCCCTGCTGCTGACGTTGTCACTGCTGGTCGCTCTCCTCGGCACCGTCCTCGTCGGCCTCTACGTGAAGGGCGCCGACGACCGGGCCCAGGAGGGCCAGGAGATGGTCCGCGTCCTGGTGGCCACCCGGCTCATCCCCAAGGGGACCACCGCCACGGCCGCGGCCCCGGACATGGTGTTGACCGACGTCCCGAAGTCGAGCCTGACCTACCTGAAGCCGTTCACCGTGAACAACGCCGGTGCGCTGCAGAAGATGGGCGGGAGCACCACGCTGATCGACATCCGCGAGGGCGCCCCCATCTCCGAGACGTACTTCAGCGCCCCGCAGTCGGGCGGGGCGACCGGGGCGAGCGCGGCGACCGACGACGTCACCTTCGTCTTCCCGCTCGACCCCGCCCCCCGCGCGACCGGGGTGATCGGAGCCGGGGACAGCGTGACGATCCTGGTCACCCACGGCGACAAGACCGGCATCTTCATCAAGAAGGCCCTGGTCTACGCGGTCAACGGCACCCCGGCCGGGGACAACGACGCCACCGGCGCCGCCAACTCGATCGCCGTCACCGTGTCCCTCCTCGACGCCGAACGGGTCATCAACGCGCAGGCGCGCCAGTGGAAGCTGTACATCGTCAAGCCGGCCAACCCCGACTCGGTCCGCGAACTCGGACCGGTCACCAACTCCAACGTGCTGGACAACCCATGACGGGGCTGACATGACAGGGATGCCTTTGTTCTGCGACCCCGACCTCACCGTGGCCGACACCCTCCGGGTCAGCACGGGCGGGGTCGGCGTCGTGTTCGCCGACCTCGGGTCGCTGCGCGACCACCTGCTCGAGGTGCCGGACGACGACACGCTCGTGCTCGGTCCGGGGGTCCTGGACGACGAGGCCTTCGCGGTCGCCGACTACATGCGCGTGCACCGGCCGAGCCTCGGCGTCGTCCTGGTCCGCCGCGAGGTGACGACGCCGCTGCTGCAGGAGGCGCTGCGCTCCGGCGTCCGGGAGGTCGTGCACGAGCGCGACGCGCTCGGCCTGGGCACCGCCGTCCAGCGCAGCGCGCACCTGGCCGCGGCCATGCGCAACCAGCCCGGCGCCCTGAACGGGGCCGCCGTCCACCCGCAGGCCGGTTCGCCCCTCTCCCCGCCGCAGGGCGTCCCGGGCCGCAAGGCGACCGTGGTCACCGTGTTCGCAGCCAAGGGCGGCTGCGGCAAGACCACGCTGGCCACCAACCTGGCCGTCGCGCTGGCCGACCGGGGCCGGGCCCGGGTCTGCATCGTCGACCTCGACCTCGCCTTCGGCGACGTGGCGATCACCATGCACCTGGTGCCCAGCAACACGATCGCCGACGCCGTACCGCTCAACGGGAAGCTCGACCCGACCGCCGTCGAGGCGCTCCTGACCCACCACTCGTCGGGCCTCAGCGCGGTGGTCGCCCCGACCGAACCGTCCGCGGCCGAGCAGATCTCCCCCGGGCTGATCTCGCACCTGCTCGAGGTGCTGCGCGCCGAGTTCGACTACGTCGTCATCGACACCCCACCGTCCTTCGACGACCAGATCCTGGCCGCCCTCGACGTCTCGGACGTGATCGCGCTCGTCGTCACCCCCGACGTCCCGGCCCTGAAGAATCTGAAGATCGCCATCGAGACGCTGACCGAGCTGGGCTACCCCGCCGACCGGCTGCGGCTGGTGCTGAACCGCGCCGACGCCAAGGTGGGCATCACCCACGCCGAGGTGGAACGCACCGCCCGGATGCCCTGCTCGGCCCAGATCCCGAGCTCGCGGGACGTGCCGGCCTCGATCAACCGGGGGGTGCCGATCGTTCTGGACGACCCGAGACACGGTGTGTCCCAGGCGATCCGGCAGTTCGCCTCGTCCCAGCTGCCCCAACTGGCCAGCTCGCTGGACCGGTACACGCAGGTCAACGGGCACACCGGGCACGACGCGGGAACGCAACGGCGGGGACTGATGAAGAAGCGGAGGCCGAGAACTTCATGAGCCTTGCCGACCGGCTCGCCCAGGCGCGTGAGGACCGGGCGGAGCAGGAGCAGCACAGCCGGCTGTCCAGCACCGCCCGTGCGCAGGCCCCGATGTCCCACCGTCGCCGGACCACCCCGGTCGACCCGTTCGCGGACCTCAAGCGCACCGTGCACCAGACCCTGCTCGACAGCCTCGGCCCCAAGCTCTACGACTCGCGGCTGCCGCAGTCGGAGCTGGAGCAGCGCGTGCGCCAGTCGCTGCACGAGGTGCTCGCCGGCGGCGACATGCCGCTCACCGCCGCGGACCGCTCGCGGATCGCCGGGGAGATCGCCGACGACATCCTGGGCTACGGGCCGATCGAGCCCTACCTGCGCGACCCCGACATCACCGAGATCATGGTGAACGGCCCCGACCAGCTCTACGTCGAGCGCAGCGGCCGGATCCACCCCGTCGACGGGCACTTCGCCGACGAGGCGCACCTGCGCCGGACCATCGACAAGATCGTCGGCCGGGTCGGGCGCCGGGTCGACGAGGCCAGCCCGATGGTCGACGCACGGCTGCCCGACGGCAGCCGGGTGAACGCGATCATCCCGCCGCTGGCCGTCGACGGTTCGACGATGACGATCCGGAAGTTCTCGGCCGACCCGTTCGAGGTCGAGGACCTGATCCAGTTCGGCACCCTGACCCGCGGCGTCGCCGAGGTGCTCGACGCCTGCGTGCGCGGCCGGCTCAACGTCCTGGTCGGCGGGGGTACCGGGGCCGGGAAGACGACCACCCTCAACGTGCTGTCCAGCTTCATCCCCGGCGACGAGCGGGTCGTCACCATCGAGGACGCCGCCGAGCTGCAACTGCACCAGGAGCACGTGATCCGGCTCGAGTCCCGCCCGCCCAACATCGAGGGCCGCGGTGAGGTGACCATCCGGGACCTCGTGCGCAACTCGCTGCGCATGCGCCCCGACCGGATCGTCGTCGGTGAGATCCGCGACGCCGCCGCGCTCGACATGCTGCAGGCGATGAACACCGGCCACGACGGCTCGATCTGCACCGTGCACGCCAACTCCCCGCGCGACGTGCTGTCCCGGGTCGAGACGATGGTCCTGATGGCCGGCGTCGACCTGCCGATCTCCGCGATCCGGCAACAGGTGGCCAGCGCCCTGGACCTCATCGTGCAGCAGTCGCGGTTCAAGGACGGCACCCGGCGGATCACCGCGATCACCGAGGTCGTCGGCATCGAGAGCGACATCATCACCACCCAGGACATCTTCGTGTTCGACCACAAGGCCGGCATGGACGAGCACGGCCACCCGGTCGGCGGACTGCGCCCCACCGGCCTGCGACCGCGCTTCATGGACAAGCTGGCCAACAACGGGATCCGCGTCGACCCCAGGCTTTTCGCGCCGGACCGGTTCGGGCCCGACAGCCTGACGGGCGGGCCCACGAGCGGGAGGTACGCGCGGTGAGCGGGCGCCGGGGTTGGGCCGCGCTGGCCGCGGTCCTGATCGTCGGCGGGACGGCGGGCGCGGCCTCGGGCGCCTCGACCGCACCGACCAGCCCGTCCCCGAGCGCTTCGAGCGGGACGACGTCCGCGCCGGCCGGGCAGTTCGGCAAGGTCGTACCGGTGGGCACGTCCCTGAAGATCGGCTTCAGCGCCGTCTCGGTCGACCCTTTGGACCTCGACACCGCGAGCGTCCGTCTCAAAGCCGAGAAGGCCGGCACCTCGGTCGAGCGCAAACCCACGGCGACGGCGAGCGGGGGCGGGCTGACCGTCGTCCTGGCCCTGGACACCTCGTTGTCGATGAAGGAGGGTCTGACCGGCGGCGGCGGCACCCGGTTCCAGGCCGCCCAGGCCGCCGCCCGGAACTTCCTCGGCAATCTCCCCGACACCGTGAAGGTCGGGCTGGTCACCTTCGGCTACCCCGCCAAGGCCGTGGTGCGCCCGACCACCAACCACCAGGTCGTCCGCAAGAAGATCGATTCGCTCAACCCCAAGGGCGACACCGCACTGTTCGGAGCCGTTTCGGTGGCGTCGAAGCTGGTGCCGCGACAGGACCAGGGCATGGTCGTCATGGTCACCGACGGCGACAACAGCCTCGGTGACCGGCAACTGACCCCGACCGAGGTCCAGCAGGAGAACAAACAGCGCAAGCAGGCGACCAAGATCATCGCAGGAGGTCTCTTCTTCCGAGGACTGATCATCGGCTCGGAGACGGCGACGGACCTGCGGGACATCGCACCGGGCAAGGTTCTGGACGACGGCAACGACGTCAGCGACTCGCTCGCCACGCTCTTCGCCCAGGCGACGCAGGTCCTGGACCGCTCGACTGTGCTGACGGTCGACGGCCTCGACGATGCCTACCTCCAGGGTCTGGTCACGATCACGGTGACTGTGAGGACGACGGGCGGGGACGACGTCACCACCTCGACCTCGCTCACTCTCGTCAAGCCCGCCCCGGCCACCACCTCGAACATCAGCGGCGCGCTCCCCGTGGTCGTCGAAACCGGTTCCCCCATCGGCACTCCGGTGCTCCTCGGCGCCCTGGGAGCGCTGTTCGTGGCGCTCAGCGTGATCCTGGCCAGCGTCACCGGCGTCTTCTCGGGCGGCGACGCCAAGGCCGCGGCGATGGCCGAGCGGCTGTCGTTCTACACGGTGCGGGGCGCCCGGCCCGTGCGGATCGGGCCGGGCCGTGAGGGCCGGGACAACCAGTCCGGCGGGCGGTTGAGCGACAACAAGCTGACCCGCGGGGCGGTCGCGGCGATCGACAGGCTCGCCCGACAACGACAGCTCGACCACGCGCTCGACGCCCGGCTGGAGGCGGCCGGCCTGCCGATCCGCACGGCCGAGTGGATGCTGCTGCACGTCGGCGCGGCGGTCGGGTTCGGCCTGCTGCTGCTGATCGCGGCCCGTGGCATGTGGTTGGGCGCCGTGCTGGGCCTGCTGATCGGGTTCGGCGGACCGTGGCTGTTCCTGTCCCTGTTGACCGCGCGCCGCGCCTCGAAGTTCCTGGGCCAGCTGCCGGACACCCTGCAGCTGCTGGCCGGCAGCCTGGCCGCCGGGTACTCGCTGCCGCAGGCCATGGACGCCGTCCTGCGCGAGGCCCAGGCGCCGATCAGTACCGAGTTCAACCGGGCCCTGGTCGAGACCCGGCTCGGCATGCCGCCCGAGGACGCCCTGGAGGGCATCGCGACCCGGACCGGCAGCCGGGACTTCTCGTGGATCGTGATGGCGATCCGGATCCAGCGCGAGGTCGGCGGCAACCTGGCCGAACTGCTCTCGACGGTCGCGCAGACGCTGCGGGAACGGGAGCGGTTGCGTCGCCAGGTGGTCGCGCTGTCGGCGGAGGGCCGGCTGTCGGGGTTCATCCTCGGCGCCCTGCCGATCGTCTTCGCCCTGTTCCTGATCTTCTTCAAGCCCGACTACATCGCGCCGCTGCTGAGCACCCTGCTCGGCTGGATCATGCTCGGGGTCGGGACGCTGCTGCTGATCGTCGGCGGGATCTGGATGAGCCGGGTCGTGAAGGTGGAGGTCTGACATGGACGCGATCTTCGACGCGGACACGCTGAGGCGACTGGCCTCGGGCGGGATCGGGTCGGGCGGGGCGCTCGCCCTGACCGGCCTGGTGATCGTGTTCCTCGGGCTGTGCGGCGTGGTCGTCGTCCTGCTCGGGGCCGGCCAGGAACGCCGGGAACAGGCCCGCCGCACCGAGCTGCTGGACAGCTTCGGCGCCGGGACGCCCGTGCCGCTGCGCAAGCAGGAACTGGCCGCCAGCTTCGGCGAGCGCGTCCTGGGGCCCCTGTCGGAGCGCTTCGTCGGGTTCGGTCGGCGGCTCACCCCGGACGAGCGGCTGGAACGCATCCGCCGCCGGCTCGACCTGGCCGGCAACCCGGCGGGCTGGGACGTCGACCGCGTGCTCGGCATGAAGGCGCTCGGCCTGGTCCTGGGGCTGGGGCTCGGACTGCTCCTGCCGCTGCTGTTCGGCGCCGGGCCGCGCGGTTTCATCCTCACCGGGGTCTCGCTGACCCTGCTGGGCTGGTTCGCGCCGACGATGTGGATCTACCAGGTCGGCTACGACCGCAGCGAGCAGCTGCGCCGTCAGCTGCCGGACACCCTGGACCTGCTGACCATCTCCGTGGAGGCCGGGCTGGCCTTCGACGCCGCCCTCGCCCAGGTCGCGCACAAGACCGAGGGCGCCCTGGCCATGGAGCTGCACCGGGTGCTGCAGGAGATGCAGATCGGCACCGGCCGCATCGACGCGTTACGTGGCCTAGCCGACAGGACCGACCTCGACGAACTACGGATTTTCGTGGGCGCGATGGTGCAGGCTGACAGCTTCGGCATCCCGGTCGCCAACGTTCTGCGCGTACAGTCGAAGGAGATGCGGGTCCGGCGGAGTCAGCGGGCCGAGGAGAAGGCTCAGCAGGTACCGGTCAAGATCCTCTTCCCGCTGATCTTCTGCATCATGCCCGCGCTGTTCGTCGTCGTCCTCGGCCCCGCCGGGATCAGGATCTTCCAGACGCTGAAGGGAGTGTGAGGGTTGGCCCGGTTGCTGATCGTCTCCCGGTCGATGGCGTTGTCCACGCGCCTCGCCGACCAGCACCAGGTCTCGGAGCACCCCGTCGCCGACGTCGACGGCCTCCTCCCCGCCCTCACCGCCGCCGAGGCCGGGCCCGGCCCGTTCGACGTCCTCGTGCTCGACCTCGGCGACCCCGTACAGGCCGTCGAGACCGTGAACGCCCTGCGCGAGGCCGGCTCGGGCGTGCCCGTGCTGCTCGTGTCCGGGTACCAGCCGGAGTGGGAGGAGGTCGAGCAGCAGGACGTCGAGGGCGTGCGGGTGGTGCCGCTGCCGATCACCCGGTCCTCGCTGCTGGAGGGCGTCACCGCCCTGCTCCGCGGTGACGATCAGAGTGACGATCCGGACGCACTGGTGCAGATCGGTGCGGGTGCCGCACCGGACCTTGAGCGGGCCGGGTCGGCTGCCGACATCGAGGACATGCGCCGACGGAACCCGCGCCGACCCGCTCAGCCCCACGGGTCGGCCGCGCCCATCCCTCCCGCGGCGGACGTCGACGAGGCCGCGCTCGAGGTTCCGGACGCGATCGACGAGGCGGACGTCGTCGCCGAGGCCGAGGCGGCCGTGGAGGCCGCCGCCCAGGAGACAGCCGACGAACCGGAGACCGGACTGGAGGCCGAACCGTCCGACGACGTGACCGCCGAACCGTCCGACGTAGTGGCCGACGAACCGACCGACGAGGTGTCCGCCGAGGACGCACCGGACGACGAGGCCGACGAGACGGAGATCGGCGAGGCGGAGTCGGAGACGGCGCCCGAGGTCGCCGACGAGCTGGACGCCGAGCCGGGCGTCGAGGCCGCGGAAGGTACGGAGGGCGAGGCGGACGACGTCCTGCCCGCCGGGGCTCCCGACGCGCTTCCGGACGAGACCGCCGAGACGGCGCGCGTCGTCGACGAGGACGCCACCCCGCCCCGGGGCCTGCCGCTGAGCGGGTCCGGCCCCACGGCCCCGCCCTGGGAGCAGGTCGTGGCCCCGACGCCGCGCCCCCGCTGGACCCGTGGTCCGGAGAGCCCGCCGACCGGCGGCATCGCGGCCGGCCCCAACCGTCCGCTCCAGCAACCCCAGTCGCAGGGGGGTCGAGCCCGTATGTTCCAGCGCCGCCCGCAGCACGGTCCGACGCTTCCGGGGACGGGTCTGGTCACCGACCCCCTCGGCCCGCGCACCGACCCGTACGGCTTCTCCACGGGCCTCGAGCGCCGGCTCGACGAGGAGGCCGGTGCCCTCGCGGGCGACGCGGCCTACCGCGATGCGAACGGCGTCGCGATGCGCACCCCCGACCTGATCCGCGCGCTGATCGAGTCGGCCCAACACCTGTACGGCGTCGCCGACACCGCGCAGGTGCTGGCCGACGACGTGATCGAGAAGGCGGACGCCGACGCGGCCGCGGTACTGATCCCGGACGGTCCGGCCTGGCGGGTCAGCGGTGGCGTCGGGCTGCGGCCGCTGGAGCGCCGGCTGGTGCTCGAGGAGACCCACTGGCTGATCGCCGAGATCGGGTTGAGCGGCCGGGCCGTGCTGATCGACGACACCGACTTCGTGCGCCAGCAGCTGTCCGGCGCACCCCTGGCGGCGTGGCGGCACCTGCTGGCCGTCCCGATCCCCGAGGTGCACGGCATCGTCGTCCTGGCCCGCGGTCAGGAGGGCGGCCCGTTCAGCGACCGTGACCTGTCCGTGGTCATCTCACCCGTCCGCGAGGCGGCCCCGTTGATCGCCCAGGCCATCGAGACCCGCCGCCTGGCCAGGCTTCTCAACCCCCTCCGCGAACAGGACTCCCCCTCCTAGTTCGTGATCATGCACAAACGCATGAAGTACCCACACGTACTGGCTGGATCTTCACCGCCGGCGTGAGTCGACAGATGCAGAATGATCTGTCGACGAGGGGATGGACTGTGAAAATGCGATTCCAGGTACCACCGAACTGGCCTGCTCCTCCCGCCGGCTGGGTGCCTCCGACGGGTTGGCAGCCAGATCCTTCGTGGGGTCCGGCCCCTGCCGGATGGGTCTTCTGGGTGGCGGAAGACGCACCATCCAGCGTACGACCGGATCAGCCCCGACATGCCAATCCACCTGCTTCCGCAGGCGGCTTCGAAGACATCATGCGCCCCGGGGCGGCCGCGCAGGGTTCGCACTCGGGGCAGGCACCCGACCGCAATCAGCCCCAGTCCGCCTCCTCCTCTGCAGCGTCATCGTCCGTGCCGCTGTTCGGAGCTCGTCGACAGGCACGCGAATTGGGGTCAGTCCTAGCTGATGTCCAAGCCGAAAACGCCGCCTTGCGCGAGCAACTGGCCGAGTTGGGAGCGCTGGACATCCTCCAGCTGCGCGATCGTCGGCGGCAATTGGAAGACGAAGTGCGGGCAGGCGCCGCGGCTCTGGACGCGGCGCTCAGCGAACTCGACCAGGCCAAACGGGCGATCGTGGAGACACGAGAGGTTGCGATCCTCCAAGAGGTCGGCGTCTACGAGTATCAGCATCCGCTTCAGGATGCGGTCGCCTACAAGGCCGAGTTGGCCGAGCTGAAGAATCAGATCAAGGCGATGACCCTGAGGGACGGCGGGGCGGTCACCGGGGTCACGGACTGGACGGTCAACGGATCAGCCGCCCAGGGCCGGACCATGGTTCGTGAGACTTCCAAGCTGATGCTTCGGGCCTACAACGCTGAGGCCGACAATCTGGCTCGCAGCCTCAAGCCCTACAAGCTCGCGACCGCCCGTGAACGTCTCGACAAGGTTGCCTTCACCATCGAGAAGCTGGGCAAGACCCTGCAGATCCGGATCTCACCCGAATACCACCGGTTGCGCATGTGGGAACTCAGCCTGACTGCCGACTATCTCGAGAAAGTCGCAGTAGAAAAGGAGCGGGAGCGGGAAGAGAAAGCCCGGCTGCGCGAGGAACAGAGAGTCCAGGCTGAAATCGAACGCGAGCGAGCCCGCCTGATCAAAGAGCAGCAGCACTACCTCAACGCCCTCACAGCTCTCCAAGTGAAGGGAGACCAGGAAGCGGTTCTCCGGATGCAGACCCAGTTGGCCGAAATCGAGTCGGCGATCAAGGACGTCGACTACCGGGCCGCCAACATCCGCGCCGGGTATGTCTATGTGATCAGCAATATCGGAGCCTTTGGCCCGGGGATGGTCAAGATCGGGATGACGCGACGCTTGGATCCCATGGATCGGGTGAAGGAACTGGGAGACGCCTCCGTGCCGTTCCGGTTCGACGTGCATGCATTGTTCTTCTCGGACGACGCTGTGGGGATCGAGGCGAAACTGCACGCACACTTCGCCGAGCTTCGGGTCAACCAAATCAACCGGCGACGTGAGTTCTTCTATGCGACACCGGTCCAGGTGCGTGACCAGCTCTTGCAGCTCACAGGCGACTTGCTGACCTTCGATGAACTCCCCGAGGCCATCGAATACCGGCAGAGCGCGACGGCTCGCAGTGCTGTCGCTACCGTGGCAACTGACGAACAGGCCCTCCCATCGCAATCGTGAAGTCATGCGTTTGTGCATGATCACGGACAAGGAGGGTCAGTCGACGAAGAGGCGCTCGTCGACGAGCTCTTCGGGGACGTCCTCGGCGTCGCGTTCGAACCGGCTCTGCTCCAGGCGCTTCCGGAGCTGGAGGTCGATACCGGCCACGCCGGAACGGTTCTTCTCGATCGTCAGCACCACGTAGTCGCGGAACCGCTCCACCGAGCGGGTGTCGTACACCAGGTGGTGCCGGGCGACGACGTCGAACTTCTCGTTCAGCAGCAGGATGACGTCCGCCTCGTAGGCCAGCCCGGCCGGGCCGTGCAGGTGGTTGACCCGCAACCGGCGGCCGGGGGTGAGCCCGGCCTTGTCGGCGGCACTGACCGCGAGCACCGGGACGCCGAGGTCCAGCGCGATGCTCTTCAGGCCGGCGACGGCCCGGGCGATGCGGTCGTCGTCCGACGTCCCGCCGTCCACCGGGATCTTCTGCAGGTAGTCGACGACGAGCAGCGGCGTCCGGCCCGTGCGCTCGGCGGCGGCCGTCACGAACGCCCGGATCTCCTTCAGCCCAGCGGGTTCCGGCCCGGCGGGGTGCACGAGCAACCGGTCGCCGTAGCCGCGCAGCGACGCGACGGCCGACGCCCCGCCGAAGCTGGTGGACAGCCGTTCCTCCAGCGAACCGCCGCGGGTGCGCTCCAGCGCCTCGCGCACCCGGCGCAGGTGCACGCCCTCCATGCCGATCGAGTCGCCGGCCTCGAGCGAGACCATCCGCTCCAGCAGGGTCACCTGGTCGTGCTCGTAGGAGACGACCACGCACGCCTCACCGCCGGCCGCGGCGTGCCGGGCGACCATCAGCGCGAACGCGGTCTTGCCCAGCCCCTGGGGACCGCCGAGCAGGCACAGTTCACCGCCGCGCAACCCGCCGGCGAGGTACCGGTCGAGCAGCCCGAACCCGGTGGGCAGCGGGCGGGCGGCGGGCGCCTGACCGGCGAGCAGCAGTTCGTCGGCGCGGTTGAGGACCTCGCCGAGGGACAGCAGGGGCGGGTGTGACGCGGGTGGTGTTTCGGGCGTAACCACCCGTTCTCCCCTCAACCGGATCTGTCTCGCGGATCGGACGATCGCAAGCCAGGAGTATCACTCGTGTGGCAGATTGTCACCGTGCCGTCACGACAGCTTCAGGACCGGAACGGGTTCCTGCCCCTCCTCCTGCGCTCCGGGATCATCGTGCTCGCGGCCTGCATCACGCTCGGGGTGAGCACCAAGTCCGAGAGCACCGACCCCGCGACGGCGCAGGCCATCCACCCGGTCGAGATCGTCGTCCCGGCCCTGCTGCTCCTGCTGGTCGCCGCGATCGCCTCGCTGCCGCTGTCGCGGTTCGTCCCCCCGCTGTACGTCGCGGTGACCGAGACGATCGTGGCCGCAGTCATCGTCGGTGTCGTCGGCCCGGCCGGGGCGCTCTTCCTGCTCTACCTGATCGTGCCGCTCTGGACGGCAGCCATGGCCGCCGGCGCCGTGGCCGGTCTGGCCTGCGCGGCAACGAGTTTCGCGGTCGTGGCCGGCGTCTACGTGTCCTGGTCGCTGAGCAGCGAGGGGCGGGTCCAGACCGGCAACCTGACCGAGCCGTCGCTGATCGCGGCGATGCTCTGCATCTTCCTGGGCGTCCCCGGGGTGGGCGCCTGGATGCGCCGCATCCGCGACGAGTCCGCCCCCGACAGCGAACCCGCCTACGCGGACGCGCACCGGCTGCTGTCGGAACTGCACGTCGTGGCCCGGCAGCTCAGCCTCGGCCTCGACCCCCGCACGCTGGCCCAGGCGCTCGCGGACGACGTGCGCACCGTCGTCCCCCAGGCCACCACCGTGGTGCTGGCCCGCTCCCCCGGCGGCCGGTTCGTCGCGTTGGTAGGCGAGGAGCCGGACGACGACGCCGAGGTCGCGATCGAGGACGCCTGGATCACGGCGAGCCCCGTGCAGAGGTTGTTCGGCGACGTGGTGCTGACCGCGGTCCCGGTGCTGATGGGCGAGCGGGTGGTGGCGCTCGTCGTGCTGACCACCGATGCCGCCATCGACCGGCCGACACTGGTCCGGTGCCGCGCGGTGATCGAGCAGTCCGGGCCGCGGCTGGCCAGCGCGATGCTGTTCGACGACGTGCGCCGACTGGCCACCACGGACGAGCGGATGCGGCTGGCCCGCGAGATCCACGACGGCATCGCCCAGGACCTGGCCAGCGTCGGCTACGCGCTGGACGACATCCGCCGCGACGCCCCCGAGGAGACCGCGCAGGGCATCGCGTCGGTCCGCCAGCAGCTGCAGACGATGGTCGCGGACCTGCGGATGAGCATCTTCGACCTGCGCGCCGGTGTCGACGACAGCGTCGGCCTGGGTACCGCGATCAGTGAGCACGTGCAGCGGGTCGGCGCCCAGTCGGGCCTGAAGGTGCACATCTCGATGGACGAGTCGCGCCGCCGGCTGCCGGTCAGCGTCGAGGTCGAGGTGCTGCGCATCGTCCAGGAGGCGGTGGCCAACGTGCGCCGCCACGCGCGGGCCCGCAACCTCTGGCTGACCGTGACGGTCGAACCGCCGCGGGCCCACGTGCAGGTGATCGACGACGGTCGCGGCCTGCGCCCCGGCCGGCCCGACAGCTTCGGCATCACCGGGATGCGGGAGCGGGCCCGCCGGATCGGCGCGACCCTCAACGTCGGCCCGGGCCCCGAGGGCGGCACCCTCGTGGAGATCGGGCTGGGCACGTTCCCCGGGCAGGTGCCCCGCGACACGGGGCCGCTGCCCCGCACCCCCGTCACGCGCGAGTCCCTCACCGACCCGCGTGGCATCCCGCTGCTGAGACCACCAGCGCGCAGTGAAGAGAACCGACCCGCGACGGCGATGGCCGACGTCCGCGGGGCTGACCAGGAGGTAAAGCAGTGACCACAGCCGGGGACACCCTGCGCGTCGTACTCGTCGACGATCATCAACTGATCCGCGAGGGGCTCCGCCGCGCCTTCGACCGCGCGGGGGACATCGAGGTCGTGGGCGAGGCGGGTTCCGTCGCCGACGCCCTGACGCAGCTGGAGCGGCTGCGCCCCGACGTCCTGGTGACCGACGTCCGGCTGCCCGACGGCGACGGCATCTCGCTGACCACGCAGGTGCGCCAGGGCAACCCGACCATGGGCATCGTCGTCCTGACGATGTACGCCGGTGACGACCAGGTGTTCGCGGCACTGGACGCCGGAGCGTCGGGCTTCGTCGGCAAGGACGCCCCCGCCGAGGAGGTCGTGGCCGCCGCCCGGCACGCGGCCGCCAACCCGCGGGCCTTCACCGCGCGCGACCTGGCCGGGGCCATGCAGCGCCGGATGAGCGCCCCCGCGGGCCCGAAGCTGTCCCCGCGCGAGCGCGAGGTGCTCGACCTGCTCGTCGACGGCCTGGCCATCGCGCAGATCGCGCGCCGGCTCTACATCAGCGAGTCGACGGCCAAGACGCACGTCGCGAACATCTACGAGAAGCTCGGCGCCGGGAACCGCGCGCAGGCCGTGATGGCGGCCGTGCGGCTCGGCCTGGTCAACGACGAGAAGTCCCACCGCTGACTTTCCGTTCAACAGCTCCACCCGTCCGTAACCGAAGGCGCCCCGGAATGCCCGGGGCGCCTTCGGCGTCGAAAGACCAGTGATCGGACGACTTCAGAGGGTTACAACAGGCCGTTGACCAGGCTAAACATGATTCGCGTAGGACATTCGGACGATCCTCTCGCAGGCTCTTCTCCTGATCCGTGATGTCCTTTAGGTACGGAGCGCAATCGGAGTGGCACGCTGAGCATGTATTCGGAGGAGGAACACATCCTCGTACCGGGCATCCAGGAAGGGATCCGCATGCTCACCAAACTCCGCTCCACGGTGCAGGGCGCGAAGGACCGGGGCGCGTCCGCTGTCGAGTACGGCCTGATGGTCGCCGCCATCGCCGCCGTCATCGTGGCGATCGTCTTCGGCCTGGGCAACCTCGTCGGCAACACCCTCGACGACACCTGCCAGTCGATCACCGGCCAGGGTGTCGCCGGCGCCGGAAACGGTTGCGAGGCTGTCGTACCGAACGGCGGCTGACCGAACATCGCTCCAAGTACCCCCTCGAAGCCCGGGAGCTCACGCTTCCGGGCTTCGACGCGTCCGGACCGGATGAACCGCGAAGATCGTTTGTTCGTGTCACACCTTGCACTTCTGTTCGCTCACAGCAATGCTTCGACTACTCAACGAATCCACCGTTCACCCGATCATGGCTGTAGTCACCTCCTGACAACCGGTGATCGTGCCAGGGTGATGAGCACGGGGAACGTCTCAACCGCGGAACGTGCCGCGGCTGGCGAAGGAGAGGGACGCGATGTCAGCTCGGACCCGACGGGCGCTGCGCGCCATCGGCGATCGGGGTGCCTCGGCCGTGGAGTACGGGCTCATGGTGGCCGCCGTCGCCGGAGTCATCGCGGTGCTCGTGTTCGGCTTCGGCACCTGGCTGGACAACGTCTTCACCAAGACCGGTGACTGCCTGGCCGCCCAGCAGGACGCCGGCGCCGGCTTCCCGACCTGCCCCGAGCGGGCCCCCGGCCGCTGAGGCTGCCCCGAAGCGGCTAGTAGCGTTCCCGCCCATGCGACGGAACGCTCCTCCCCTGGCCGCCCTCCTCGCCCCGGCCCTCGTGGTGGTGGGCATGTCGGTCGCCACGCACAGCGTCGTCCGTTACAAGCTCTGGATCGTCGCCGTCTACACGGCCCTCGCGCTGGGCCTGGCCGCCTGGCAGCTGCGGCGCCCCCCGACGTCCGCACCCTCCCTGACGGCCACCGCAGGTGGCCTGGCGCTCGCGTTCGCGCTCGCCGTCCCCCTCGACGTACGGGTGTGGGCCTACAGCTACACGACACTGCCCCAGCGCGAGCAGGTGCGCTGGCTGTTCGGACTGGTCTCCCTGGTGGTCGCCGTGCTGCTGCTGGTGACCCTCCTGCGGGCCCGGGCGGGCCAGGACCTGCGCCGGCTGCCCGACGCCGCCCTGGCCGTCGCCGTCGTCGGCTACCTGATCGCCGCCGTCCTGCTCATCCGCTGGAGCCCGCACCCGAAGATCGACGTCTGGGTGACGCTGCAGCAGGCCGCCGACGCGATCCCGCGGCCGCAGAACTTCTACGCCATGAACTGGCACGACTCCCCCGGCGTTCAGGACGCCTTCACCTACCTCCCCTTCACCGCGCTGTTGTTGGCTCCGGGCCGCTGGCTGGCCGGTGACGTCCGCTGGGCGCTGGTGGTGATCACCGTGCTGGGCGCGCTCGCCGTCCGGCTGCTGGCGGTGCGGGGCGGACGCCGGGAGCCCGGTTCCGCGGACCCGGCGCCGCGGGCGGTGGTCGCCGCCGCCGGGGGTGCGGCGCTGCTGCTGCTGATGCCCGGGACGGCGACGCAGATCGAGCAGGCCTGGACCGAACCGCTCCTGCTGGCCTGCCTCGCCGGCTGGGCGCTCGGGGTGCACCGCCTGGACGACGGGCGCGGTTGGTCGCTCCTGGCGATCGTGTGTCTCGCGCTCGGGCTGGCCAGCAAGCAGCACCTGGTCCTGCTGCTGCCGTTGCTGGCGGTGTGGCCGCGGTTCGGCTGGCGGCGCACGCTCGCGTCGGCCGTACTGGGTGGGCTGTTCGTGCTGCCGTGGTTCCTCGCCTCGCCCGCCGACATGTGGCACGACACCGTGTCGATGCTGGTGAACTTCCAGCCGCTGCTGTTCGCCGACACCCTCTACATCGCGGCCATCCACGAGCTGTCCTGGACGCCTCCGTTCTGGCTGACCGGGTTCCTGGTGCTCGGCACGTGGGTGGGGGCGGCGCTGCTCATCCAGCGCCGGCAGCCCGACCTCGCGGGGGTGCTGCGCTGGGCCGCGCTGGTGCTGTTCGTGGCCAACCTGGTGAACAAGCAGGCCTTCTACAACCAGTTCTGGCTCGTGGCGGCGCTCGTCGTGGTCTCGCTGGCCGTCGTCGAACGCCCCGAGCCGCGAGTGGAACGTTCTGCCCCGTAAGACCGGCCGATCGACCCCCTGACGGGGCAGAACGTTCCACTCGGCGCCTCAGCGGGCGGCGAGCAGGTTCTGCAGCTTGACGGCGAGGTCGTCCCAGCGCCACTGCTGCGCCACCCATTCGCGGCCGCGGGTACCGAACCGCGCGGCCAGCTCTCGGTCGAGGAGGAGTTCGGCGCACCGGTCCGCGACGGCCTGCTCGCTCGTGCCGTCGACGACGTACCCGTTCTCGCCCTCCAGGACGGCGTCGGGGGCGCCGCCGGAGTCGCCCGCGACGACGGGCAACCCGGTCGCGGCGGCCTCCAGGTAGCAGATGCCGAGCGCCTCGGGTTCGAGGCCGAACAGCCTCGTGCGGGTGGGCATGCAGAACACGTCGCCGGCCGCGTAGTACGGCGGGGTCTCGGCCCACGGGATGCGCCCGGCGAACACCACGTCGCCCTCGAGACCCCGCTCACGCACGAGCTTCTCGACGGCCGCCCGGTGCGGGCCGTCGCCGACCAGCAGCAGCGCGGCGTCGGGCACCCGGCTCTTGATGTGCGGCAGCGCGCGCACCAGCATGTCCTGGCCCTTGCGGGCGACCATCCGACTCACGCACACGATCACCGGCCGGTCGCCCAGCCCGTACCGGGCGCGCACGCCCGACCCGTCGACGCCGGGGTGGAAGGCACGGTCGTCGACGCCCGGGGTGAGCTGGACCATGCGGGCCTGCGCGGCGGCGTCCAGGGCGGGCGCGATCCGCGAACGGCAGTACTCCCCCAGGAACGTGACCACGTCGACCCCGGCGCCGATCCGGCGCAGCAGCGGCCGGGTGACCGGCACGTGCGCCCACCACACCTCGTGCCCGTGGGTCGTGGCGACCATCCGCTCGACGCCCGCGCGGCGCAGCGCCGGGGCCATCAGCCCGAGCGGGGCCGCCGCCCCGAACCAGACCTGGTCGCAGCCCTCGGCCCGCGCGATCTCGACCGAGCGGCGGGTGATCGACGGGATCGGCACCATCAGCGGCGAGGAGTCGCGGACCACCGGGAACGGCAGCGTCGCGTCGAAGGCCGCGTCTCCGCGCTGACGGGCGGTGTGGACGACGACGCTGCCCGGGTCCATCCGCTGGGCCATCGCCAGCACGAACGACTCGATGCCGCCCGTGCGCGGCGGGAAGTCGTTCGTGACGATCAGGGTGCGGCTCACGGGTTCTGGACCAGCCGGCCGAGGTGCTGCTGCCACATGGAGACGAAGCCTGCCGTACCGGTCCCGAGCACCTGCTGCAGGGCCGCGTCGAGCGACGTGCCGCCCGCCACGAGCCGGTGCACCTTCAGCAACCCGGCGACGCCCTTGTCGGCCTCGATGGTGTCGGCGGCCGACCAGGCCTGTGCGTACGCCAGGTCGGGGGCCGCCCCGGTGGCGTCGAAGGCGGCGGACGTCGGCAGCCTGGTCGGGTAGCGCCCGGCCCGGGCCTGGTCGAGCACCGGGCCGGCGATCGTCTCGGCGTCGAGATCGGTCGCCGCATAAGCGATCTCGTCGGCCGTCCCCTCGTCGAGCCAGGTCGGCACGGTGGCCGTCCCACCGGCCTCGACGGCCCGGGTGGCGACGTGCACGAGCTCGTGGGTGAGGACGACGCGGCGCCCCACCGCGCGCAACTGCCCGAACGCCTCGGGGTTGATCAGCACCGCCTCGGCGGGCTGGTGCGCCACGCCGACCGTGATCGCGGCGGTGCGGTCCAGGCCCGCCGGGTCGGTGCGCCCGAGCAGCGTGGCCAGCTGCCCGACGTCCTGCGGGACGACGAGCGTCACGGGGGCGCGGTCCGCACCCGGGGCCCGGACCGCCTTCTGCACGGTGTCGAGCACGTCCGGGCACAGGTCGACCAGCTGCGTGGCGACCGGCCGGCGGGACGCCGCGGCGACGACGGTGCAGCGCGCGTCGCCGGTGTCGGTGCGCGCGTTCGCGGTGCGCCGGACGACGGGGGTCAGGTCCCAGAGGTCGGGGGTGGCGGTCGAGGCGGTGCTCAGCACCTTCGGGCCGCCGTCGAGCTGCAGGACCCAGGTCTGCGGGCGGGTGACCGTCGGGCCGCCGTCCGCGAGCTCATAGGTCAACCGGACGTCGACCCGCATCCGGGTGGCGCCGGCCCGCACGGGTTCCCCGACCCGGGTGTACGTCCACCGCACCGGCCGCAGGACGCGTAGCCGGTCGAAGACCTGCCCCTGGAGCGGCTGGGCCACGGGGGCGACGGTGCCCGCCCAGGCCGCACGGTCGTCGTCCGACACGGCCCGAGCGCGGGTGGCCAACAGGGCGTCGACCGCCGCGACGTCGAGGGCTTCGCGCGGGGCGCCGGCCGAGGTGGGCGGGGTGGTGACGGGAGCGGCGACGGGCTGCCCGTGCACGACGCCCACGACGGTCAGGAAACCCAGCGCGAGCATCCCGGCGACGGCGAGAACCCGGCGCACCACCTCACGACCAGGCACCCCGCCACCCTAACTACCCCCTCGTCGATCATGCGCAAACGCAGGATGGGCACGCCGACGAGGCGCCCGTCAGCGGAGACGATCATGCGTTTGCGCATGATCGACGAGAAAGGGGTGGGGTCAGCCGAGGTGGACGGCGGCGACCGGGGTCTCGTAGACCGGCGCGACCCGCACGACGTCCCCGGTGTGCGGGGCGTGGATCATCAGGCCGTCGCCGACGTAGATACCGACGTGGTGGATCGGCGACCCGAAGAACACCAGGTCACCGGGTGACAGGTTGCCGAGCGAGACCCGGCTGCCGTAGCCGACCTGCAGCCGCGAGCTGTGCGGGATGGAGACGCCGGCGGCGCTCCACGCCTTCATCGTCAGGCCCGAGCAGTCCCACGAGTTCGGGCCGGCGGCCGCCCACACGTAGGGGTCACCGAGCTGGGCGCAGGCGAAGCTGATGGCGGTCTTCGCCCGGCCGGAGGCGCCCCCGACCAGGCCGTCGCAGGTGATGCCGGCCGGGACGGCGTTCGCGGCCGAGAAGGCCCGGTTCAGCGCCCGGCGCTGGGCGGCCTTGAGGGTGTTGAGCTGGGCCTGCGCCTGCGCGAGCTTCGCGTTGACCGTGTCGCGGGTCTTCTTCATCTGCGACTCGGCCTGTGCGGCCTTGCGTTCCTCGGCTGCGATGTCCTTGGTGGTCTGCGCGAGCTGCGCCTCGGCCAGCGTGAGCCGTTTCGTGGCCCCGGCCTGCCGGTCCGTGAGGCTCGGCAGGTAACCGGCCTGGGCCAGCGCGTCGTCGGGGTCGTCGCTGAGCATCAGGTCGAGCGTGGTGAGGTTGCCGCGCTTGTAGGTCTCCGCGGCCAGCTGACCGAGCTGAATCTTCGCGATCCGCACTTCGGCCCGCTGCCGGGCGAGGCGAGCCTTCGCGGCCTTCAGCCGGACCTGGACCGACTTCAGTTCCTCCCGCGCGTCGTTGTACCTCTCGGTGGCCACCTCGGCCTGGTCGCGCAGCGCGTTGACGCGGGTCTGGACCTGGCTGACGGACGGGGTGGGAGCGGCCTGCGCCGTCGACATGGTGAGCCCGGAACCGGCCACCAGGGCGAGGCAGATGCCTCCGGTGACGAGACGCCGGGTGACTCGGACCTGCACGGAGCGGGCGCTCTCTTTCCCTCGGCCCGCACGTACGCGGGTGACCAACCGTGGAGGGCCACCCCGTCACTCCACGATGCGTGAACGCCAGCCACACTAACCACGCGACCCGGGAGCACCAACCCACGGAAGGTGAACCTGTGAGCCCTTTAAGTAATCGACGCAGGTCAGTTAGGACTCCCTTGATTACCGACGGGAAACTTATGCGTTCGTTCCTAGGCCGATCGGGCCCCCGCGGCGGCCGGTCCGTCACCCTCCTGACCTTCGGCCGGAGCTGATTCGTCGGCCTTCACGAGCCGCAGCGGCGGCACGAGCCCGGCCCCGGCCAGGACGGCGATCGCCGCCTGCTCGCGGTTGTCCAACTCGATGGGCGCACCCGCCTCGACCGGTGGCGCCGACCCCAGGAGCACGGTCACCACGCAGTCACCGCAGGCCAGGCCGCGCACCGTGCAGGTGTCGCAGTCGATCGTCGTCATCGTTGCCTCCCTCATCCGTTCTCCCCGGAAGCTAGGCCCGACCACCGACAACCACGGTCTCGACGACACACCGGCGGGGAACTGTCGGTGGTGCCACCTACCGTCGTGAGCATGGCCTCCTCGAACGCAGCAGTGAACGCGGGGCAACCCCTGCAACTGCCGCTGCTGGAGCTCGACGAGTCCGAGCTGCTGACGGTCGCCGGGGGGCGCCGCGAGGCCGAAACCCCGCTGCACGAAGTGACTTTCGTCGTCCTCGACCTGGAGACCACCGGGGGCGCCCCGGCCGACGGCGGCATCACCGAGATCGGCGCGGTGAAGGTGCGTGGCGGTGAGCTGCTCGGCGAGTTCCAGACGTTGGTCCGGCCGCCGAGCTCCATCCCGCCGTTCATCGCGCTGCTGACCGGCATCAACGACCTGATGGTCGCGGGCGCACCGAGTCTCGACGGGGTGCTGCCGTCCCTGCTGGAGTTCCTGTCCGGCAGCGTGCTGGTGGCCCACAACGCGCCGTACGACGTGGGCTTCCTGAAGGCGGCCTGCGCACGAACCGGGCACCCCTGGCCGAAGCCGACGGTGCTCGACACGGTGCGGCTCGCCCGGCAGGTGGTCACCCGCGACGAGGCACCGAACCACAAGCTGTCGTCGCTGGCCCGGGTCTTCGGCTCGCCCACCACGCCCGACCACCGCGCACTGACCGACGCCCGGGCCACCGTGCACGTGCTGCACGGCCTGCTGGAACGCATCGGCGGCCTCGGCGTCCGCACGCTCGGCGAGCTGCACGCCTACAGCGCGCAGGTGCCCGAACGCACGCGCCGCAAGCGGCATCTGGCCGATGACGTGCCGTCCGGGCCCGGCGTCTACCTGTTCCACGACGAGCGCGATCGGGTGCTGTACGTCGGCACGTCCGTCGACCTGCGCACCCGCGTGCGCAGCTACTTCACCGCCGCCGAGAAGCGCAGCCGGGTGCGGGAGATGCTGGCGATCGCGAGCCGGGTCACCGCCGTACCGTGCGCGACGGCGCTCGAGGGGCGGGTGCGTGAGATCCGGTTGATCGCCGAGCACTCACCCCCGTACAACCGGCGCTCGCGCAACCCCGAACGGGCGCCGTGGGTGAAGCTCACCGCCGAGGCGTACCCGCGACTGTCGGTGGTGCGTCAGGTACGGGCCGACGGCGGCGTCTACGTCGGGCCGTTCTCGTCGCAGGGGCAGGCCGAGCTGGCGGTGGCCGCCGTGCAGGAGGCCGTGCCGATCCGGCGGTGCGCGGCGCGGCTGCCCCGGCAGGCGTCCCCCGGCGCGAGCGCGTGCCTGCTGCTGGAGCTCGGCCGGTGCGGGGCGCCGTGCATCGGCGGTATCGACGTCGAGGGGTACGCGGCGGTGGCGGCCCGGGCCCGCGAGGCGCTGCTGCGCGATGCGGAGCCCGTGGTCCGGGCCGGGTTGGAACGGGCCAACCGGATGGCGGGCGACCAGCGCTACGAGGAGGCCGCCCTGCAACGCGACCGGGTGCTGGCGTACCTGCGCGGCACGGCGCGGGGGCAACGCCTCGCCCCGGTGGCGGCGATCCCGCAGCTGGTCGGCGCCCGGCGGCGGGCGCAGGGCGGGTGGGAGTTCGCGCTGGTCCGGTACGGGCGGCTGGCCGGTGCCTCGGTGAGCCCCGCGGGCGCCGACCCGATGCCCTACGTCGAGGCGTTGAAGGCGACCGGCGAGATGGTCCTGCCGGCGGTGGCGCCGATGCCGGCCACGCATCCCGAGGAGACCGACCTGCTGCTGCGCTGGTTGGAGCAGCCGGGCGTCCGGCTGGTCGAACTGGACGGCGAGTGGGCCGTCCCGGCGGCGGGCGCCGCGCGCGCTTTGGCCCGGCTCACCCGGTACGGCCTCGACGCCTGACCTCGGGGCCAACCGTTTACGAGTGAACTACGGCTGGAAATAGCAACCGAGATTCACTCGTCGACGATCGCCGGACCGCACCACGAACATCTACGTGTGAATCTGTGTCGTCAGGAGCGACAGAGATTCACACATAGATGTTCAGGCGTTGGCGGCGGCGACCCAACGATCGAGAACCGCCGCGGCGGAACCGGAATCGATCGACTGCGCCGCCGCCTCGAGGGGCGGCCCCAGGCGAGCGGCGAGGGGGCCGGCGTCCGGGCCCGAGCTGGTCGCGCCGGTCCCGTCGGCCCCGGCGACCAGCAGCGCCGCAGCGGAGTTGAGCAGCACGGCGTCCCGCACCGGGCCGGTCTTGCCGGCCAGCAGGTCGCGCACGACGCCGGCGTTGTGGGCGGCGTCACCCCCGCGCAGGTCGTCCAGCGTGGCGCGGGCGAACCCGAGGTCGGCCGGGTCGAAGCGCGACTCGTGCACCTCGCCGCCGGCGACCTCCCAGATCGCCGACGCGCCCGTCGTGGACAGCTCGTCGAGCCCGTCCTCGCCCCGGAAGACGAGCGCCCGGTCGCCGCGCGCGGCCAGCACCCCGGCCATGATCGGCGCCATCCGCAGGTCGGCGCAGCCCAGGGCCACGGCTCCCGGCTGGGCCGGGTTGGTCAGCGGGCCGAGGAAGTTGAAGACGGTCGGGACACCGAGCTCGGCGCGGGTCGGGCCCGCGAACCGCATCGACGGGTGGAACTTCGCCGCGAAGCAGAACGTGATGCCCACCTCGGTGGCCAGTTCGGCCACGCGCTCGGCGGACAGGTCCAGCCGGACCCCCAGGGCCTCGAGGACGTCGGCCGCACCGGACTTCGAGGACGCCGCCCGGTTGCCGTGCTTCACCACCCGCACGCCCGCACCCGCCACCACGAGCGCGGACATCGTGGAGATGTTCACGGAGTGATGCCGGTCACCGCCGGTGCCGACGACGTCGACGGCCGGGCCCGGGACGCTGATCCGCACGGCGTGCTTCAGCATCACCTCGACCAGCCCGGCCAGCTCGTCGACGACCTCACCCTTACTGCGCAGCGCGACCAGGAAGCCGGCCAGCTGCGACCCGGTGGCCTCGCCGGACATCACCCGGTCCATCGCCCAGGCGGCCTGGGCGCGGGTCAGGTCCGTGCCCGCCAGCAGGGTCGCGATGAGCTGCCCCCACGTGGGCTCGGTCACCTCCCCCGAGGCGCTCGTCATGACGCGCGGCGCCTGCGGGCCAGCGTCGCCACGGCCTCGGCGAGGTCGCGCGGGTCGAGCGGGTGCGGCACGGCGGCGTCGGCGCGCGACCAGGTGGCCAGCCAGGCGTCCTGCGGGCGGCCGGTCAGCACGAGGATGGGGGGGCACTCGTACTTCTCGTCCTTCAACTGCTTGCACATGCCCAGGCCACCGGCGGGCTGCGCCTCGCCGTCGAGGATGAGGACGTCGAAGTCGCCGCCGTCGACCTGGTCGATCAGCGCCGGTCGGGTGGCGACCTCGGTCCACTCCACGGGAGGCAGGTCCGCCGCGACACGCCGGCCGAGGGCCGAACGCACGGAGGCGCGCGTGTCCACGTCGTCGCTGTAGAGCAGCACGCTGAGCGGCTTCGGCCCGGACTCGGGCTCCTCGCCGGTCAGCCGGTGGTCGGCGTGCCCGGAGGTGTCGACCGCCTCGATCGTCGCCAGCCCGGAGGCGGAGGGGTACTCACCGGTCAGCCGCGGGTCGGGGTGACCGGAGGTGTCGGGGGTGCTGGCCATCGTCGTCTCCGCACTTCTACGCATTCGTCGGGTGACTCTCGACCGTAACGATCGACCTGCGGATCGTACCGGCGCGGGCCGGAGTGTGAGCAGCGGCACCGACACTCCGGACGTCGTGTTCCACCCCCGCCCGCCATCCGGGTGAAGGGGTGGCCATAATGACGTCCGTGGCATCTGTAGCGGCAGTAGACAGCGCACCCGGCACGCACGTCGTCGCGCGGGCGAATCCGGTCCAGGTCGGCACCATCGTGTGGCTGTCCAGCGAACTCATGTTCTTCGCCGGGCTCTTTGCCATGTACTTCACGATCCGGTCCGTGGCTCCCGATCTGTGGGTAACCGGGCCGAAGAACCTGGATATTCCGTTCTCCACGGCCAACACCATCAACCTGGTGCTCAGCTCCGTCTGGTGCCAGGCCGGTGTGTTCGCCGCGGAGCGGTTCCAGTCGAAGACCAAGGCGGACCGCTGGTGGAAGATCTGGACCCGCCAGTACGGCTGGTCCACGTGGGGCATGCGCGAGTGGTACGCGCTGACCTACGTCGCCGGCGCGATCTTCGTGGCCGGTCAGGTCTTCGAGTACGCGAACCTGGTGCACGAGGGGCTGACCATCGCCTCCTCGGCCTACGGTTCGGTCTTCTACCTGACGACCGGCTTCCACGGTCTCCACGTGACCGGCGGCCTGATCGCCTTCCTGCTCATCATCGGGCGGACCTTCGCGGTGAAGAACTTCGGTCACAAGGAGGCGACCGCCGCGATCGTCACGTCCTACTACTGGCACTTCGTCGATGTCGTGTGGATCGGTCTGTTCCTCGTCATCTACGTGATCAAGTAGCGCCGGCAACTCCACCCCCTGCTAGGAGACCTTCGTGACCTCGATCGCAGCCCGCCGTCGCCACCCGTTGGCGACCGCCGCGCTCGTGCTGCTCGGCCTGCTCATCACCGGCGTGGTCTACGCCGCGGCGATGCCGGGCCAGGCCGACGCCGCCTCGGGCACCACGTCCGCCGACGTGCAGGCCGGCCGGAAGCTGTTCCTCGCGAACTGCTCCACCTGCCACGGCATGAACGCCGAGGGCCGGGACAACGCGCCGTCCCTGGTCGGTGTCGGTTCCGCCGCCGTCGACTTCCAGGTCGGCACGGGTCGTATGCCGCTGGCGGCGTCCGGCCCGCAGGCCCCCAAGGCGCCGGTCCGGCTGAACACCACCGAGATCAGCCAGCTGGCCGCCTACGTGGCCAGCCTGGGCCCCGGCCCGGCGACGCCCGACAGCGCGACGGTGAACCCGGAGGCCGGTGACGCCTCGCGCGGCAACGCGATCTTCCGCACCAACTGCGCCATGTGCCACAACTCGGCCGGCAAGGGCGGCGCGCTGACCCGCGGGAAGTACGCGCCGAACCTGACCGGCGTGACCCCCACGCACATCTACGAGGCGATGGTCACCGGCCCGCAGTCGATGCCGGTGTTCAACGACATGACCCTCAACCCGCAGGCCAAGCGCGACGTCATCGCCTACCTGACCGAGGTCAACGAGACCCCGAACCCGGGCGGTTTCAGCCTGGGCCGACTCGGCCCGGTCAGCGAGGGCCTGGTCGGCTGGGTCGTGGGTCTGGGTCTGTGCATCGGGGCCGCCGTCTGGCTCGGCTCGAAGTCCGCGTGAGTGTAAGGAAACGGTGAAACGATGAGCACACACACGGAGAACGAGCACTCCGCGGGCCACGGCGACAGCCACGGCCACGTCGAGGTGCACGACCCGGACCTGGTGAACCTCCCCGAGAAGTTCACCGACCCGGGGTTGCCGCCCCACCAGCACCGCATGGGCGACGACGACGAGAAGGCCGCCAAGCGCGCCGAGCGTCAGGTCGCCGCCCTGTTCGGGCTCTCGACCGTCGGCACCCTGGTCGCGATCGTGTCCTACTTCGCGGTCCAGCTGAAGCCCGGCCCGTTCGAGAGCTTCGACGAGTTCGTCGACTTCATGAACCGGGTGGGCCTGTCCA
The DNA here is from genome assembly GCF_044465595.1 of Spongisporangium articulatum. Classification (NCBI taxonomy): domain Bacteria; kingdom Bacillati; phylum Actinomycetota; class Actinomycetes; order Kineosporiales; family Kineosporiaceae; genus Spongisporangium; species Spongisporangium articulatum. The sequence goes on from NZ_JBITLV010000007.1 coordinate 341,182, forward strand.
CCAAACTGCTGGGCACCGGCCTCGCGGTGGCGCTGCTGGGCATCGGCCTGGGCGCCATCCACTGGGCCAAGACCCTGATGCCCGACACCGAGCGCGTCGAGTACCGGCACATGCAGCGCGGCACCGACGAGGACCGCGCCGAGGCCGTGGCCATCCTCAAGCTCGGCGCCGAGGAGTCGCAGCTGGGCCGTCGCCCGCTGATCCGCAACTCGCTGCTGGGCGCGATGGCCCTGCTGCCGCTGCCGGGGCTGATCCTGCTGCGCGACACCGGCCCCATGCCGGGCGACCAGCTGTCCACCACCCCGTGGAAGGCCGGCACCCCGCTGACCCGGGACGTCGTGGGCGGGAAGCTGCTCGCCTCCGACCTCACCATCGGGTCGGTCGTGCACGTGATGCCCGAGGGCATCGAGGAGCTGGAGCACAAGCTGGAGGAGCGGGCCAAGGCCGCCGTCCTGCTGATCCGCCTGCCCGAGAGCGAACTGGCGGCCGAGTCGCTGCCCGGCTCCTACCAGGGCATCGTGGCCTACTCGAAGATCTGCACGCACATGGGTTGCCCGGTGGCGCTGTACGAGCAGCAGACCCATCACCTGCTCTGCCCGTGCCACCAGTCCACCTTCGACCTCACGCAGGGCTGCAAGGTGATCTTCGGCCCGGCGAAGCGGCCACTCCCGCAGCTTCCGATCACGGTGGATGCTGACGGATATTTGATTGCCAAGGCACCGTTCGACCAGGCCGTCGGCCCGAGCTTCTGGGAGCGGGGATGAGCATCAGCACAGCGGAGAAGGCCGCCGGCAGCGTCGGCAACTTTCTCGACGAGCGCATCAGCGGGGCCAAGGGCGTCAAGTTCTTCGCCCGCAAGATCTTCCCGGACCACTGGTCCTTCCTCCTGGGTGAGGTCGCTCTCTACAGCTTCATCATCCTGTTGCTGTCCGGGACGTTCCTGACCTTCTTCTTCATCCCGTCTGTGGATCCGGTGACCTACGAGGGCAGCTACAAGCTCCTCGAGGGCCAGGAGGTCTCGCAGGCCTTCGCGTCGACGATGCACCTCACGTTCGACGTGCGCGGCGGCCTGCTGCTGCGCCAGATCCACCACTGGGCGGCGCTGATCTTCACGGCCGCGCTGATCGTGCACATGTTCCGGGTGTTCTTCACCGGGGCGTTCCGCAAGCCGCGCGAGCTGAACTGGGTCATCGGCGTCACGATGGCGATGATCACGATGTTCGAGGGCTTCCTGGGCTACTCCCTGCCGGACGACCTGCTGTCCGGCAACGGCCTGCGCATCGCCTCGGGCATCATCCTGGCGATCCCGGTGGTCGGCTCGTACGTCAGCTTCTTCCTGTTCGGCGGCCAGTTCCCGGGTGAGGCGTTCATCCCGCGCATCTACACGATCCACGTGCTGCTGCTGCCGGGCATCCTGCTGGCGCTGATCACCGTCCACCTGTTCCTGGTGGTGCTGCACAAGCACACCCAGTACCCCGGGCCGGGCCGGAACAACGGCAACGTGCAGGGCTTCCCGCTCTTCCCGATCTACACGGCGAAGGCCGGCGGCTTCTTCTTCGTGGTCTTCGGCATCACGACGCTGATGGCGGCCTGGTTCACGATCAACCCGATCCAGAACTACGGGTCCTACGATCCATCACCGATCGGCGCGGGCGCCCAACCCGACTGGTACATGGGCTTCATGGACGGCGCGGTGCGTCTGACGCCGGGCTTCCTGGAACTGTCCGGGCTGGGCTACACGCTCTCGCTGAACATCGCGATCCCGGCGTTGATCCTGCCCGGCATCCTGACCAACATCGCGATCCTCTACCCCTGGATCGAGGCCTGGGCGACCGGTGACAAGCGCGAGCACCACGTGCTGGACCGGCCGCGCAACGTCCCGACCCGTACGGGTCTGGGCGCCATGGCGATCTCGTTCTACATCCTGCTGTGGATCAGCGGCGGCAACGACATCATCGCGACCCACCTGCACCTGTCGATCAACGACATCACGGTGTTCCTGCGGGCCGCGATCTTCATCATCCCGCCGCTGGTCTACCTGGTGGCCAAGCGCATCGCGCTCGGCCTGCAGCGCAAGGACCGCGAGAAGGTCCTGCACGGTCGCGAGACCGGTCGGGTGTTCCGCGACCAGGACGGTCGGTACTTCGAGCTGCACGAGCCGCTCGACCCGTTCAACCGCTGGGAGCTGGTGGCGTTCGAGTCCTACGCGCCGTCCCCCGCCCCGACGAAGGCCGACAAGGCCGGCGTCCGGAAGCCGCTGGCGGTCCTGGGGACGTTGCAGCACAAGCTGTCGACGTTCTACTTCCAGGACCGGGTCGAGCCCGTCACCCCGCGCGAGCTGGCTGCGGCCCACTCGCACGGCGAGCACGACGAGATCAGCGCCAGCGGGGGCTCCGAGCCCCAGGGCGAGCTGAGCGGCCAGCAGTAGGGCGTGGCTCAGAAGCTCGCAGAGCGCACGAGCGGCCCGTCCGGTTCCTCCGGGCGGGCCGCAGTGTTTTGCCCCTGCAGCAGCACGAAGCGGTAGGCGGGCGCTCCGGCCGCACCGGGCAGCTCGGCCGCGGGCACCGAGCCCACCTCGGCTGCGTGCCAGCGCACCCGGTAGCCCTGCCGGGTGACGACGACCACGGACAGGTCGCCGTGCCCGTCGTCGAGGACTCGCCCCCCGGGCTGCGGGACGGCCTCCCAGCCGTCACCGGCGCGCCGCTCGACCCGCACCAGCGGCTCGTGCCAACGCAGCCCGGCAGGCGCCGGGCCGGTCCACGCCCAGGAGACGTCGCCGACCGCATGGACGACGGGAGCGTCGGTGGACGACGCCCCCTCGCCACTCGCGGGGGCCGGCCAGTACCGCCGGACCTTCAGGTCCGGGACGCGGTGCGGGACGACGTCCCGCACCCGCCCGCCGCCCGTCGCCAACCGCTCGCCGAGGGACTCCAGGCAGGCGGCCAGGAACCGTTGGGTCGCAGGCCCGTACAGCGTGTGGCCGCCCTCGTAGAACTGGGCCGAGTACTCGGCGGCGGTCGTGCAGTAGCCGACGTACTCGTCGGCGACGGAGGTGACCACGGCCCGCTGCCCCGTCGCCGCCTCGATCGCCTCGGCGAAGCGGCGCCCGCTGGTCGTGGTGATCTCGAAGGGCAGTCCGGTCAGCACGACGTCCCCGACCCGCAGCAGCTGCAGCGGCAGGACGCGGGGGAAGCCGTCCAGCGGGAGGATGGCCGGCTGCCCCCACCGCGAGCCCAGCACCCATTTCGCCCCGTGCACGCTGCGACTCCACGGCTTGCCGTGCCCGGCTCGGAAGAAGGGCAGCAGCGAGACGCCCGGTGTGAGGTTCTCGCGGGCCCCGGCGACCAGCGCGGCGCCGACGGCCGGACGGGCGGGCAGCGCCACGTCGGGGGCCCCGGGGGCGCGGCGCTGGGCGGGGTCGCGCAGGTCGACCTCCCGCAGGGCGCACCCCAGGTCGACGGTCTCGCGAGGTGCGGCGGCCGTGTAGGCCTCCATCGCGCGCGCGGCGACCCCGCGCCCGATGCGAGCCGCCTCGGCGTGTCCGGCGGGCGCCTCCAAGGCGGGGGTGACATCCCCGTGCGTGCCCTGCAGCGCGGCCACGACCGGCCGCGCGCCCCGCCCGGTGGCGATCCGGTCCCCCACGTCGGTGCACAGGTACGACCAGAGGTCGGCGTTGTACGGGCCGGTGCTCGACGGCACGGTGGTGCCGTGGATCGAGAAGACGAGCAGCGCCGCCAGCGGGTCACCCTCGGCGGAGTCGAGGCGCAGCACCTCGACCCAGGGGTTCACGGCGTCGTAGGCGCCCATCGAGGAGCTGCCGGGATTGCGCCGGAACGCGGGTAACGAGCGGTTGCGGGTCAGCCCCTCGACCCGCGTCCTCCCCCACCCGGCGACGGCCGGACGTCGCGTCGCCACGGCCTCCTGCACGGCCTCGGTGACCCGCTCGACCAGGAACGCCGTCCAGTCCGGGTCGAGACCGGGACGGTTGGAGGAGAACCGGTTGTAGAAGTCGGTGCCGTGGAACTGCCCGGGTGCGCCGTGCGTGTGGGTGGCGCCGATCAGCAGCCCTTCGAGCGGGACGTCGACACCGGCCTCGAGCAGTCGCCGGGCGACCAGGTGCTGGATCAGGGCGGAACCGCCGAGCAGGTCGGTGGCCACGATCGCCAGCGACGTCGTGCCCTGTCGTAGGTGGATGACCCGGGCCCGCAACCGGGTGCGGAAACCGTTGCCGTCCTTGGCGTTGCGGGAGTAGCCGGCCTTGGGCAGCCCGGGCGGCGGGGTGATGTCGACCTCGGCGGCCCCGGCCAGGAGGCGCGGGACGTCGGGCAACGGGGGCGACTGCCCCGGGCTCAGCGTGAGCCGCAGCCGGTCACCGTCGAGGGTGCCGCCGAGCACGGCCAGGGGTTCCATCTGTGGACCCTTCGCAACGAGGTGTCAGGCGGTCCACTTGTCGTACGAGACGTCCCACGCGGTGAACCCGTTGCCCCACTCCAGGGGCCGCTTGCTGTTCTTGTAGACGACGACGTCACCGATCTTCGAGTGGTCGAACATCCACTGGGCGTTGGACATGCTCATCCCCGTGCAGCCGTGGCTGACGTTGGCCCGGCCCTGCGAGCCCACGGACCACGGTGCGGCATGCAGGAACTCGCCGCTGTAGGTCAGGCGCATCGCGTAGTGCACGAGGATGTTGTAGTACTCGGGGTCGTCGGGGTCGGTGCCGGTCGAGGCCGCGTCCATCCGGCGGGTGGCCTCGTGCGTCATGATCACCTTGACCCCGTTGCGGGTCTCGTAACCGGCCTTCCCGGTGGTGATCGGAATGGTGCGGATGACCTTGCCGCCTCTGCGCACGGTCATCGTGTGCTTGTCGACATCGACCGTGCTGATCATCTCGGAGCCGATGGTGAAGTCGGTCTTCGCGGTCTTCGACGCCCCCCAGACGCCCTTGGCCAGCTCGACGCCGGCCAGGTCGGCCCGGACCTTCACCTTCACACCACTGGGCCAGTAGGCCTTGGGGCGCCACTGCACCTGCTGGGCGGTCATCCACTTCCAGTCGCCCTCGACGAGCGGGTCGCTGGTGACGCTCAGGCCCTTCTCGACGGCCGCCTGCCGCGACTTGGCGACGGGGGCCGAGAAGTTCAGCACCACGGGCATGCCGACGCCGACGGTGCTGCCGGCGGCCGGCTGCATCCAGACCTGGGCGCGCGCGGACGGCGACAGCGTGGTGAACGAGCTGGTGCTGGTGGCCTTCAACCCGTCCTGGTTGGCAGCCGCCACCGAGACGGTGTACTCGGCGCCGGGTTTCAGGACCCCGATGCTCTTCCAGGAGCGCTGGTCCGGCGACAGCTGCCCGTCGAGCGCATGCCCCTTGCTGGTGACGGAGACCGAGGCCAGCGTGCCGTCGAGGACCGAGATGGCGATCGGCTTGTCGAGCCGCCACTTCCGGGTGCCGTCGCCCGGCGCGATGTCGATCTTCGCGGCGGGGCTGGAGACGGTCTGCGGCTTCGGCCCGGCCGCGCCGTCCTCACCCGGGCCGCAGGCGGTCAGGCCGGCGACCAGCGTGACGACCACCCCGACCAGGGTCAGCGACCTGTACTGCACCGTTCTCTCCCCGAGAAGCGACTGGGCATACGACAGCCGCCCGGTCCGGGCGGCTGTGACTGGTGCGACAGCCTAGCCGGGGACGCCTCCGAAGATGCGGATATCAGTGAGCGTGCTCGCCGCGGTAGAACTCGAAGACCCAGCCGATCACGCCGATGGCCCCCAGGCCGAGCCCGATGAGCAGCAGCCACCAGCCGATGGCTGCGCCCGCGAAGACCACGGCTCCGCCGCCGGCGGCCACCAGCGGCCACCAGGAGTAGGGCGCGAACTCGCCGAGTTCGCCTGCGCCCTGCTCGATCTCGCCGAAGGTGTCGTCCTCCGGGAGGTCGTCGGTGTGCCGGTCGGTGTAGGACAGGTACACCGCGATCATCAGGGCCAACCCGGCCGTCAGGAACAGGGCGACCACGCCGACCGGTTCCTCCCAGTCGGTGGCGAACACGCCGTAGACGACCCCGGTCACCGCGAAGATGATCGTGCCCAGCCAGAACAGCAGCGCCGTTACCTTCACCGGTTCACTCCCTCGTCGTGCCGCGAGCCAGGTCGGGCTCGCCCAGCACCTCGTCCAGCAGGTTCTTGTCGGGGGTCGGCGCGTCCAGCTCGCTGATCTCCGGGTGGTGCAGGTCGAACGCCGGGCGCTCGGAGCGGATCCGCGGCAGCGAGATGAAGTTGTGCCGCGGCGGCGGGCAGGACGTCGCCCACTCCAGCGAGGCACCGAAGCCCCACGGATCGTCGACCTTCACCAGCGGCGCCGACTTCCACGTCTTGTAGACGTTGTAGAGGAAGGGGAACGTCGCCGAGGCAAGGATGAACGCGCCCACGGTGGAGATGTCGTTGTACCACTGGAACCCGTCCTCGGGCAGGTAGTCCGCGTAGCGCCGCGGCATACCCGCCACCCCCAGCCAGTGCTGGATCAGGAACGTGGTGTGGAAGCCGATGAAGGTCATCCAGAAGTGGACCTTGCCCAGCCGCTCGTCGAGCATCCGGCCGGTGAGTTTCGGCCACCAGAAGTAGAACCCGGCGAACATCGCGAAGACGACCGTGCCGAACACGACGTAGTGGAAGTGGGCCACCACGAAGTAGCTGTCGGACAGCTGCAGGTCCAGCGGGGGCGAGGACAGGATGATGCCGGTCAGGCCGCCGAAGAGGAACGTCACGAGGAAGCCGATGGCCCAGACCATCGGGGTCTCGAAGGTCAGGGACCCGCCCCACATCGTGCCGATCCAGTTGAAGAACTTCACGCCGGTGGGTACCGCGATCAGCATCGTCATGAACGCGAAGAACGGCAGCGCCACCTGGCCCGTGACGTACATGTGGTGCGCCCACACCGCGACCGACAGGCCGGCGATGCCCAGGGTCGCGAAGACCAGGCCCTTGTAGCCGAACAGCGGCTTGCGGCTGAACACCGGCAGGATCTCGCTGATGATGCCGAAGAACGGCAGCGCGATGATGTAGACCTCGGGGTGGCCGAAGAACCAGAACAGGTGCTGCCACAGCAGCGCCCCGCCGTTCTCCGGTTCGAACACCTGGGCCCCCAGGCGCCGGTCGGCGCCCAGCGCCAGCAGCGCGGAGGCCAGCGGCGGGAAGGCCATCAGCACGAGGACGCTCGTGATGAGCACCGTCCATGTGAACAGCGGCATCCGGTACATGGTCATGCCCGGGGCGCGCATGCAGACGATCGTGGTGATGAAGTTGACGGCGCCGAGGATGGTGCCGAAACCGCTCAGCGCCAGCCCGAAGACCCACAGGTCCCCGCCGACGCCCGGCGAGTACACCGAGTTGCTCAGCGGCGCGTACGCGAACCAGCCGAACGACGCCGCACCCTGCGGGGTGAGGAAGCCGGAGACGGCGATCAGGCTGCCGAACAGGTAGAACCAGTACGACAGCATGTTCAGCCGCGGGAACGCCACGTCGGGCGAGCCGATCTGCAGCGGCATGATCGCGTTCGCGAAGCCCGCGAACAGCGGCGTCGCGAACATCAGCAGCATGATCGTGCCGTGCATGGTGAACAGCTGGTTGTAGACCTCGTTGTCCCGCACGATCTGCAGGCCCGGCTCCCAGAGCTCGGCGCGGATGACCAGAGCCATCAGGCCGGCGGCCAGGAAGAACGCGAACGAGGTGATGAAGTACAGGTTGCCGATCACCTTGTGGTCGGTGGTGATCAGCCACTTGGTGACGGTGCGGCCCTTGCGGGAGGGCCCCTGGTCGAACGCGAGACTCACTGGTTCACTCCCGCCTCTTCGGCATGGCCCGGGTCGACCGGCAGCTTGCTGCGGCCCAGGTCGGTCGGCAGCGAACCGGTCTGACCGGCGGCTCGCAGCGCCGCGACGTGCGCGTCGTAGTCGGCCTGGCTGACGACCTTCACGTTGAAGAGCATCGCCGAGTGGTACTCACCGCACAGCTCGGCGCACTTGCCCTTGTAGGTGCCGATCTGCGTGGGCACCACCTGGAAGCTGTTCTCCACCCCGGGGATGGTGTCCATCTTCCGCAGGAACGCGGGGATCCAGAACGAGTGGATGACGTCACGCGAGGTCAGGTTGAACTGGACCCGCTTGTTCACGGGCAGCCACAGCGTGGGCAGTTCCTTCTCGATGCCCTTGCCACCGTCGAGCTCGCCCATCACGCCGGTCTCGTAGACGTCGGCGTTGACGTAGTTGAAGTCCCACGACCACTGCTTCGCGACGACGCCGACGGTCAGGTCGGGCGTCTTCTCGAGCGACAGCAGCTCGGACTGGTCGCGCGCCGTGTAGAAGAACAGCACGCCGACCATCATCAGAGGGACGATCGTGTACATGATCTCGAGCGGCAGGTGGTACCGGACCTGCGGCGGCAGCACGGCGTCGTCACGACGACGGCGGTACACGACCACCGACCAGATGATCAGCCCCCAGACCAGGACGCCGACGACGAGCGCGGCGATCCAGGACCCGTTCCAGAGGTTGATGATGCGGTCGTTGTCGACCGCGACATCCGGCCCGTACGGCAGGAAGCCGTGCTTCAGGGTGTCGGAACACCCCGACAGAGTGAGAACCGCCCCGACGCCGAGCGCGAGCGTCGCAGCACGCGCGGTACGCCGCGGGGACGGGGTTCTGCTGTGCGAACGCAACTCCGGCCTTCCCACGGTCTCTTCCCGGGCCGACGTTGCGCCGACCGGGTGGAACTTGACGCCTCCCGAGCACCACTGGTGCCCGACGACGAGCAGGGTAGCGGGTGGCGCATGCGCCTCCTCCGCAGGGGCACACTGACATCGTGACACCCCGGGTCTACCTCGACGGCGCCGCCACCCAACCCCTGCATCCCGCGGCCCGCGAGGCACTGCTCGCCGCGCTGGACGACGGGTGGGCCGACCCGCGCCGGCTGCACTCCGAGGGACGCCGGTCGCGGGCCCTCCTGGACGGCGCCCGCGAGGCGATCGCAGCCGTGCTGGGCGTGCGCACGGACGAACTGTCGTTCACGGGATCGCACACGCAGGCGGTGCACGCCGCCGTGCTCGGGGTGGCCGGGGCGCGACGGCGGGCCGGGACGACGGTCGTCACCTCCACCGTCGAGCACCCGACCGTCCTGCACGCCGCCGACCACGTGGCGGCCCGCGGCGGCGGGGCCCGGAGCGACGTGGCCGTCGACCGGACCGGCGCCGTGGACGCCGACACGTTCGCCGAATCCGTGAACACCCCGGGCGTGTCGCTCGCCTGCCTGCAGTTCGCCAACGCCGAGGTCGGCACCCGCCAACCGCTCGAGGCGGCGGCCACCGCGGCAGCCGCGGGCGGCGTCCCCCTGGTCGTGGACTTGAGCGCCTGCGCGGGGCACGTCGACGTACGGGGGGCGCGCGGCGACGTCCTGGTGGCCGATCCCCAGAGCTGGGGCGCGGCGCCCGGGGTGGGCGTGCTCGCGGTGCGGGCCGGCACCCGCTGGGCCGCGCCCGGCCCCGAGGGGGACGGTCCCGAGGCCGTCCCCGGAGGCGTGTCGGTGCCCGCCGCGCTCGCCGCGGCCGTGTCCCTGGAGGCGATGGTGGCCGGGCGCGCCGCGCGCGAGGCCGAGCAGCGCGCGCTGGTGGAGCGGGTCCGCCGCGGCGCGGCGCAGGTGCCGGACACCGAGGTGCTGGGGGACGACGTCCACCGGCTGCCGCACGTCGTCACCTTCTCGTGCCTGTACGTGGACGGCGAGGCGCTGCTGTCCGAGCTGGACCGGCGCGGGTTCGCGGTCGGGTCGGGTTCGGCGTGCACGGCCTCGACGCTGGAACCCAGTCACGTGCTGACGGCGATGGGCGTGCTCAGCCACGGCAACGTGCGGATCGGGCTCACCCCGGCGACGACGGGGGCCGACGTCGACGCCTTCCTCGCGGTGCTGCCCGACGCGGTCGCGACCGTGCGCCGCGAGCTGGGGGTCGAGGGCCTGTGACGGCCGAACCCGTGACGGTTGACGCGCGCGGCCTGCGCTGCCCCAAGCCGGTGATCGAACTAGCCCGCGCCGCAAGGGGTTCCGCGCCAGGTACGGAGATCACGGTCCTGCACACCGACCCCGCCGCCCCCGGCGACATCGCCGCCTGGTGCCGGATGCGCGGTCACACCCTCGTCGACCAGTTCCCCGGCTCGACCACCCTCACCCTCTCGCGGTGATCATGCACAAACGCACCCTTCCGCCGTTGATCATGCGCAAACGCATGATGCGTTCGCGCATGATCACGCCTGGCGTGCTGCGTTTGTGCATGATCACGAGCTGAGAAGGAGGGGCTAGGAGAAGAGGGGCGGCGGGTCGAGGCGCAGGGCCTCAGCCAGGCGGGACCGGTAGTCCTCGCGGCCGATCTCCACCACCCCGAGGCTCGCGAGGTGGTCCGTGCGCCACTGGACGTCGAGCAGCCGGCGCGGGTCGTCGTCCTCGCGGAGATACTCGACCAGCCGCACCAGCGCGACCTTCGACGCGTCGGTCTCGGTGTGGAACATCGACTCCCCCGCGAACAACCCGCCGATCGCCACTCCGTACAGCCCGCCGACCAGTTCCCCGGCCCGCCAGCACTCGACGCTGTGCGCCCAGCCCAGGTCGTACAGCCGGCGGTAGGCCTCGCCGATGCGCGGGGTGATCCAGCGGCCCGGTCGGCGGGTGTCGGCGCAGCCCTCCAGCACCCGGTCGAAGGCGGTGTCCACCCGCACGTCGAACCGGGCCAGCGACTTGCGCAGGGAGCGGCTGACCTTCAGCTCCCGCAGCGGCAGCACGCCGCGCGGGTCGGGCGACCACCAGCCGAGCGGGCCACGACCGTGCCGGCCCAGGCCCATCGGGAAGACACCCGCGCGGTAGCCGGCCAGCAGGGTGCCGGGCTCCAGGTCGGCACCCACGCCGATCAGGTCCTCCCCGGGTACGGCGACGCCCAGGTCGAAGGCGTATCGGCTGGCCACCGGCTCGGCGGGCAACACTGAACCCTCTAGGTCGTGATCATGCAGAAACCTCGCGCTCTCGGCCGTCACGACCCAGGGCCGCGACGTCTGCGCGAGGTTTCTGCATGATCACGACGGGGCTAGGCACGGACGCCGGACAGGTGCGGCTCGACGTCGGCGGCCGCGTCCGCACCGTAGGTCGCGGTGAACCGGGCCAGAAAACCGCCGCGGCTGAGGTCGTACTCCTGCGGGCCGACGGTCTCGATCACCAGGGTGGCCAGCGTCGAGCCCAGCTGCGCGCACCGCTCCGGCCCGAGGCCCCACGACAGCCCGGCCAGGAACCCGGCGCGGAACCCGTCGCCGACGCCCGTCGGGTCGGCGAGGGTCGTCGCCGGGACGACGGGCACGCTGATCGGCTCGATCGGCTCGCCCTGCCAGCGGCCGTCGATGATGCAGCCCTTCTCGCCGTGCGTGGTGACGCGCAGCCCCACCCGGCGCAGCACCTCGTCGTCCGACCAGCCGGTCTTCTTCTGGATCAACCCGGCCTCGTAGTCGTTGCTGAACAGGTACGTGGCGCCGTCGATGTACCGCTTGATCATCTCGCCGTCGGCGAAGGCCAGCTGCTGCGAGACGTCGGCGGCGAACGGGATGCCCCGGTCGCGGCACTCGTCGGCGTGGCGCAGGATCGCGACCGGGTCGGTGGGCCCGATCAGCACGAGGTCGATCGGCTCGCCCACCCCCAGCGGGGCCAGCTCGATCTCGCGGGACTCGGTCATCGCCCCGGCGTAGAAGCTCGCGATCTGCGCGTGGTTGCTGTCGGTCGTGCAGACGAACCGCGCGGTGTGCTTCAGCGCGGAGTACCGGATGCCGGCGCAGTCGACGCCGTGCCGCTCCAGCCACGACCGGTACTCGGCGAAGTCCTCACCGACCGACCCGACGAGCAGCGGGCGCAGGCCCAGGTTGCCCATCCCGAAGCTGATGTTCGCGGCCGTGCCGCCGCGGCGGATCTCCAGGTCCTCGACGAGGAACGACAGCGAGACCTTGTCCAGCTGCTCCTCCAGGAGCGAGTCGGAGAACCGCCCCTCGAACGTCATCAGATGGTCCGTGGCGATGGATCCGGTGACGGCGATACGCATTTTGCGAACCCTACCGGCACGCCGACGGCCGGGTCACTCGCGAGTGACCCGGCCGTCGAGGACGTGCTGGATGGTGCGGCGCGGTACGGCTCAGTGGAAGCTGTCGCCGCACGCGCAGGAGCCCTGCGCGTTGGGGTTGTCGATCGTGAAGCCCTGCTTCTCGATCGTGTCGGCGAAGTCGATCGAGGCGCCCTCGAGGTACGGCGCGCTCATCCGGTCCACGACGACCTCGACCCCGTCGAAGTCGCGGGTCAGGTCGCCGTCGAGCGTGCGCTCGTCGAAGTAGAGCTGGTACACGAGGCCGGAACAGCCGCCGGGCTGGACGGCGATGCGCAGGCGCAGGTCGTCACGGCCCTCCTGCTCCAGGAGGTTCCGGACCTTGACGGCAGCCTCGTCGGTCAGCGCCACACCGTGGGTGGTGGTCGCGCTCTCCGTGGTGCCCTGGTCGCTAACGGTCATCAGGTGTCTCTCCTGCTCTCGGACGGTCCGGCCATGCTCACACGCAAGCTCTCGTAGTGCCTAGCGGGGCGGGCGTGCGATGCATTCCCGGATGCCCGACCAGAATACGTCAGGTTCGCCTAACCCGAACGGCTCCACGTGCGGGCCACCCGCTCGGCCCGCGCCGCGAGCGTCCCGGCCGGGTCGGCGAGCGCGTCGGCCACCTCCGCGGGGGTCCGCGCCACGGGATAGGCGCCGTCGACCCCCAGGGTGAGCAGCTCGCGGCGCCCGACCAGCAGCTGACCAGGGACGGCGACGGCCGGCACACCGCGCGCCTGGGCCGTCTCGGCGACCGCGGTGAGCACCTTGGCCCCCAGCGACTGCCAGTCCAGCGACCCCTCGCCGGTGACGACCAGCTCCGCCCGGTTCGTCCCCTCCAGCAGGTCCGGCAACCCGGCGAGTCGCGCCACCAGCGAGGCCCCCGGCTCCAGCCGCCCACCCAGCGCGAGCACCCCGAACCCGAGCCCACCCCCGGCTCCAGCCCCGGGTTCGACGACGTTCCGGTCGGACAGCTGCGCCGCCGCGAGGACGGCGGTGGCCAGGTCGGTCAGGGCCGCGTCCAGGCGCTGGACGAGGTCGTCGTCCGCCCCCTTGGTCGGGCCCTCGACCGCGGCCGCGCCCTTGAAGCCGAGCAGGGGCAGCTGGACGTCGACCGCCCCCACCAGCTCGACCCCCACCAGCCGCTCGCGCAGGGCGGGCAGGAACGCCAGGTCGGCGCCCGTCACCCCGCGCAGGGCGGCGCCGCCGTTCCCGAGGCGTTCCAGTGCGGCCGGGTAGCCCTCGACCTGCCAGGCGGCGGCCAACCCGGCCAGGAGGCCCGCCCCGCCGTCCACCGCCCCGACCTCGCCGAGCCCGACCACGATCCGCCGCGCCCCGGCGTCCACCGCGGCCGCGACCAGCGCCCCGACGCCCAGCGTGTTGATCGGGCCGGGATCCTCGCCGACGGGGCTGACCTGGGCCGATTCCACGTAGGCGGTGCCGTCGGGGGCGAGCCACCACGGTTCGGGCGGCCCGCCGAGGGCGCTCACCAGCCCGGCGCTGCCGTCGGACAGCGGGAGCAGCACGAGGTCGTCGTCCGGGGCGGCCCGGCGCCACCCGGTGGCGATCGCCGCCGCCGCCTCGGCCGCCGACAGGGTTTCCCGGAACCGGTCCGGGGCGATCACGACGCGCACGGTCCCAGTGTCCCTGGTGTGGCGCACGAGTCATCGCCCACCCATGGGTTCCCCGTTAACCCGCGTGTGACAATTCCCGGATGACCGACGTCTTCGTCGAACCCACCCCCTCGGCGCTGCTGCTGCTCGGGCGCAACCGTGACCTGGCCAGCGAGCGCGGCGTCGAGTGCCCCGGCGACCTGCCCGCCGCCTCCGACCCCGACCTGGTGGCCCGCGCCCGCGCCGCCCGGGACGCGCTCGGCGACGACGCCTTCATCCTCGGCCACCACTACCAGCGCGACGAGGTGATCGAGTTCGCCGACGTCACCGGCGACTCGTTCAAGCTCGCCCGCGACGCCGCGAACCGGCCCGGCGCGCAGTACATCGTGTTCTGCGGCGTGCACTTCATGGCCGAGTCGGCCGACATCCTCACCGCCTCGCACCAGCAGGTCGTGCTGCCCGACCTGGCGGCGGGCTGCTCGATGGCCGACATGGCCGCGATCAGCCAGGTCGAGACGGCCTGGGAGGTGCTGGAGGACGCCGGGGTCGCGGCCGACGTCGTGCCCGTCAGCTACATGAACTCGTCCGCCGCGATCAAGTCGTTCACGGGGCGCCACGGCGGCACGATATGCACGAGCTCGAACGCCAAGACCGCGCTCACGTGGGCGTTCGAGCAGCGGCCCGACGCGAAGGTGCTGTTCCTGCCCGACCAGCACCTGGGCCGCAACACGGCCGTGCTGCAGTTGGGCCTCTCCCTGGACGACTGCGTGGTCTACGACCCGCACAAGCCGAACGGCGGGCTCACCGCCCAGCAGTTGCGCGACGCCAAGATGATCCTGTGGCGCGGGCACTGCTCGGTGCACGGCCGGTTCTCGAAGGAGAACGTGGACGACGTGCGCGCGGCGGTCCCGGGCGTGAACGTGCTCGTGCACCCCGAGTGCCGCCACGACGTCGTGACGAACGCCGACCTGGTGGGCTCGACGGAGTTCATCATCCGCACGATCGAGGCGGCCGACGCCGGTTCGTCGTGGGCGGTCGGCACCGAGCTGAACCTGGTGCGCCGGCTGGCGAAGGCCCACCCGGACAAGCAGATCACGTTCCTCGACAAGACGGTCTGCTACTGCTCGACGATGAACCGGATCGACCTGCCGCACCTGGTCTACGCGCTGGAGTCCCTGGCCGCCGGCCGGGTCGTCAACCGCATCGTCGTCGACCCGGACGTGGCCCACTGGTCTCGCGTCGCCCTCGACCAGATGTTGGCCCTGCCCGGCATCTAATAGTCGTGATCATGGAAACTTCTGGTGAAGGCGCCCCAGCGCCCTCACCAGAAGTTTCCATGATCACGACAAGTTGGTGCGGAGCAGGTCCGGCAACGGGACTTTGCCGCCCCCGACGCTGATGCACACGTACACGCTGCGCGCCGTGCACACCGCGGGACCACCCTCCCCGCGCCGGATCTCGAACCCGATGGTGAGCGACGTCGTCCCCAGCGCCTCGGTGCGTACGGCGACGGCGCCCACGTCGCCGTACCTCAGCGACGTCGTCCAGTCGAGCTCGGTGTGCACCAGCTGCAGGTCGTACCCCGAGGCGACCAGCGTCGCGTAGTCGACGCCGCGGTGCCCGAGGTAGGCGTTGATCGCCTCGTCCATGTAGGCCAGGTACCAGGCGTTGAACACCACGCCCTGCCCGTCGATCTCGAAATACCTTACGGGCTGGGCATATTCGAACCAGTCGGTCATGAGCCCAGGGCAGTCAGGAGCAGCGCCTCGGCCAGGCACGCCTTCTCGAACTCGGCCAGGTGCAGCGACTCGTTCGGGCCGTGGGCGCGGGAGTCCGGGTCCTCGACGCCGGTGACCAGCACGGTGGCCGCCGGGAACACCTCGGCCAGGTCGGCGATGAACGGGATGGACCCGCCGATGCCGATCAGCTCGGCCTCCACGTTCCACGCTGCCGACAGCGCCCACCGGGCCGCCCGGTAGGCGGGCTGCTCGGGATCGGCCTCGAACGCAGCTCCCCGCTCTCCCTCGACCACCTCGACCTGCGCCCCCCACGGGGTGTGCGCCTCGACGTGCTTGCGCAGCGCGGCGGACGCCTCGCCCGGGTCCTGGCCCGGGCCCAACCGCATCGAGTACTTCACCCGGACGCTGGGCAGCAGCGTGTTGGACGACGTCGCCACACTGGGCGCGTCGATGCCGGTGACCGTCAGCGCCGGACCCGTCCACATCCGCGCACTCAGCGGACCGCGCCCGATCAGCTGCACGCCGTCGAGGATCCCGGAGTCCGCCCGCAGGTCGGCCTCGTCGTAGTCGGGGCCGCGGTGCGGCGCCCGGACCAGACCCTCGATCGCGACGTCGCCGTCGGCGTCCCAGAAGCTGTTCAGCAGGCGCAGGGTCGCCGTCATCGCGTCGGGGACCACCCCGCCGAACATGCCCGAGTGCACGGCGTGGTCGAGCGTGCGGACCGTGAGCTCGCCGTCCACCAGACCGCGCAGCGTGGCGGTCAACGCCGGCACCCCGACCTTCCAGTTGCCCGAGTCAGCGACCACGATCACGTCAGCCTCGAGCCGGTCGCGGTAGGTGGCCAGGAACTCGCCGAAGGTCGGTGAGCCGATCTCCTCCTCCCCCTCGACGAACACGGTCACCGAGACCGGCAGCCCGCCGTCGGCAGCCTTCAGGGCCCGCAGCGCGGCGACGTGGGCCATCACCCCGGCCTTGTCGTCGGCGGCGCCGCGGCCGAACAGCCGGCCGTCGCGTTCGGTGGGTTCGAACGGGTCGGTCAGCCACGGGGTGTCCTGCCACGCGGCGCCGGGTTCGACGCCGGTGGGCTGGACGTCGTGGTGCGCGTAGAGCAGGACGGTCGGCGCCCCCGCGGGCCCGGCGAGGTGACCGACGACGGCGGGCGCACCGCCGTCCACGCGCAGGATCTCCACCGCGAGCCCCTCGGCGAGCAGCAGGTCGCGCACCGCGGTGGCGCTGGCCTCGACGTGCGCGGCGTCGAACGCGGCCGCCGAGACGCTCGGGATCCGGACCAGCCGTTCGAGGTCGGCGCGCACGCCGGGCATGAGCTGCGTCACGTCGGCGCGTAGGGCGGTGACGTCGATCGGGTACTCCTCGGCACTCATACGGGTGACGTTAGTCCGCCATCCCGCACGACCTCCTCACGGCGCGTGCCCGCCCCGTAGGCTGACCCCGTGTTCGGACGTGAGAAGACCCCCACCGCCGCCACCCCGACCGTCTCCGAGTCGAGCGAGACGGTGAAGGTGGGCGGCAAGGGCCGCGCCACGCCCTCGCGCAAGGAGGCGCAGGCCCGCAACCGCGTGCCGCTGGTCGGGGCCGCCGCGCCCGCCGTGCCCAAGGGGGCCACCCGCGAGGAGCGGCGCGAGGCCAAGCGACAGCGCCAGGCGCTCAACCGGGAGAACCGGATCAAGACGCTGGAGGGGCAGGCCAAGGGCGACGACCGCTACCTGCTGCCCCGCGACAAGGGGCCGGTGAAGCGCTACGTCCGCGACGTCGTCGACGCCCGCTACAACGCCGGCGAGTACTTCCTGCCGGTCGCCGTCGCCTCGTTCGGTCTGACGCTCGTGCAGACCCCGTTCACCCGGGTCGCGGGTGCGGTGCTGCTGTACGCGATGGTCCTGGCCATCGTGGTCGACTCGCTGTTCCTGGTCCGCCGCATACGCAAGGGCGTGCAGGAGAGGTTCGGCGAGAAGGCGGTCGGCGGAAACAACGCCTACGCGATCCTGCGCGCCTGCCAGATGCGCCGCACCCGCCGCCCACCGGTGATCGTGGCCCGCGGCGCGCATCCGTGAGGGGTGAGTTAGCGTCCGGGGTATGGAGTTCCGTTACCTCGGCAACAGCGGCCTGAAGATCTCCGAGATCACCTACGGCAACTGGATCACCCACGGCTCACAGGTGGAGAACGACACCGCCACGGCCTGCGTGCGCGCGGCCCTCGACGCCGGCATCACCAGCTTCGACACCGCGGACGCCTACGCGAACACCGCGGCCGAGACGGTGCTCGGCGAGGCGCTGAAGGGCGAGCGCCGCGAGAGCCTGGAGATCTTCACCAAGGTCTACTGGCCGACCGGGCCCGGCGGTCACAACGACTCCGGCCTGTCCCGCAAGCACATCCTGGAGTCGATCAACGGCTCGCTGCGGCGGTTGCAGACCGACTACGTCGACCTCTACCAGGCGCACCGGTACGACACGGAGACGCCACTTGAGGAGACGATGCTCGCGTTCGCGGACGTCGTGCGGGCCGGGAAGGCGCTCTACATCGGGGTCTCCGAGTGGACGGCCGAGCAGATCCGGACCGGGCACGCGCTCGCGCAGGAGCTGGGCGTGCACCTGGTCTCGAGCCAGCCGCAGTACTCGATGCTGTGGCGCGTGATCGAGCCCGAGGTCGAACCGACGTGCCGGGAGCTGGGTCTGTCGCAGATCGTCTGGTCGCCGATCGCGCAGGGCGTGCTGACCGGCAAGTACCTCCCCGGGCAGGCGCCGCCGGCCGGGTCGCGGGCCACCGACGAGAAGAGCGGCGCCGCGTTCATCGAGCGTTGGATGCGTGACGACGTGCTGGCCCGCGTGCAGGACCTGAAGCCGGTCGCGGACGACGCCGGCCTGAGCCTCGCGCAGCTGGCCGTGGCCTGGGTGCTGCAGAACGACAACGTGGCGGCCGCGCTGGTCGGTGCCTCCCGGCCCGAGCAGGTGCACGAGAACGTGGAGGCCGCCGGGGTGCGCCTCGAACCGGAGCTCATGACCCGCATCGACGACGTGCTCGGCGATCTCGTGGAACGCGACCCGGCGCAGACGGCCCGCAACGCGCCGGCCGGCCGGCCCACCTGACGAGCTGCCCGATCGACGGACTATTCGACGGACTACTCGGCGGAGGGACTACTCGACCGGGCGCAGGCTCATCGGGCCGTAGACGACCTCGTCGGACTCCAGCAGGTACACCTGCTCCACCCCCGCGGCCAGCAGGTCGTGCCAGGCCTCGCCGACCCACGTCTCGGCGTCCGCCTGGCTCGGGAAGGTGTTGGCCGGCAGCTCACCACCGCTCAGGGTCGAACCGTCCGCCGCCTCGAATCGCCATGCCCACGGGTTCACCCGGCCCACCGTAACGGGCATAGGGCGCTGAGTGTGCAGTCCCTTGACGCTTGGCGCGCGCCTGCGTGCGCCAAGTGTCACGAGACTTCGCACTCAGGGCCCTAGCCTGGCCCGCGTGACCTACGACGCCGTCGTGCTCGGCGAGGAAGTGCTCGCGGCGGCGCACACGCTGGCCCGCCGCCGCGCCGCGGGCGAACTCGGCCCCGACGCGCGCGTGGGGTTCGCCGGCCCGACGACGATGCGCCCCCGCCGCCTCGCCCTGCTGCTGGCCGCCTGGGGCGGTTCCCGGGCCGACGCGCTGACCGACCCGGGCACGCTGCCCGCCGTCCCGCGGCTCGGTGGGCGGACGCTGGTGCTGGGCGGGGCGTCGTCCGGGAAGTCGGCGTTCGCCGAGGCGCTGCTGGCCGCCGAACCCCAGGTCACCTACCTGGCCACCGGGCCCCGGCCCGCCGCCGAGGACGCCGACTGGGCGGCTCGCGTGGCCCGGCACCGGGAACGGCGACCGGCCTGGTGGAGCACCGTGGAGTCACCCGATGCCGCCCTCGAGCTGACCACCCCGACCCCCGTCCTGCTCGACTCCGTCGGCACGTGGCTGACCGCCGCACTGGACGACTGCGCCGCCTGGCAGCGCCCACCCGGCTGGCGGGAGCGGCTCGACGAACGGGTGGAGGCGTTCGTCGAGGCGTGGCGGGCCCGGACCGGCACCGTGGTGGCGGTCAGCGACGAGGTGGGGCTGGGCGTCGTCCCGGCGACCCCGGCCGGACGGCTGTTCCGGGAGCGGCTCGGCGCCCTCAACGAGCGGCTGGCCGAGGCGAGCGACCGGGTGCTGCTGGTGGTGGCCGGTCAGGTGACGGAGCTGTGATGATGTCCCGTTGTGACTGACCCCCTCATCGATGCGGAGCCGCCGCAGGACGCGGTCGAGGCGCTGCTGGCGGGCACCGATCTGCCGGACGGCTGGGCCACCCGGGCGACCGGCCCGGACCGCCTCACCGAACTGGCGGGCTGGTGGACGACGGTCTCCGCCGCCCCCACGCCCGCGCAGGTCACGCTGGCCTGGGCGGCCGAGGAGGCCGCGGGGGACGCCGACGCTCCCCCGCGCTGCGCGGCCCGGCTGGTCCGCGCGGAGGCCGCGGGGCGCCCGAGCGATGTGGAGACGGCGCTCGCGTGGGGCGCGGCGACCGCGGATGCGGCGGTGGACGGCGGCAGTGACCTGATCGTCCTGAGCCTGCCCGAGGAGCTGGTCGCCGACGCCCTCGAGGCGCACGTGCTGCTGGCCGCCCAGCAGCTGCAGCTGGACCCGGTCGACGCCAGCGAGTGGCCGAGCCCCGAGAACGTGATGAGCGACGTGGCCTGGGTCGCCCGGGTGGCCGGGCTGCGCGACGAGCGCCGACGGGTCGGCGACCTGTCCGGCGCGCCGCAGCGGCTGCTCACGGCGGTCGGTTCGCCCTGGTTGGCCGCCGGGGTGGGACTGCTGGCCCGGGCCACCGCCCGGCGCACGCCGGTCCTGCTCGACGGCGCCGCGGCGGCGGTCGCCGGCTTGCTGCTGCGGCGGACCGACCCGGCGGCGCGGGCCTGGTGGCAGGTGGCGGACGGGGGCGACCGGTTGCACACCCGGGTGCTGGCCGAGCTGAAGCTGACGCCGGTGCTCACGCTGGCGTTGGGGCGGCGCCCCGGCGACCCGTGGCTGGGTGGGCGCGTGGCCCTCGCGGTGCTCGAGACCGCCTGCGCGGCAGGCACCGTCGAGTCGTGACCGGCTCACTCGACGACGCCGCCGCGACCCGGCCGCCCCGGCTGGTCGACCCGCTGCTGCTGGCCTTCGGCACCCTGACCGCGCTGCGGGTGCCCGCCCCGCGGTCGCTGGTGGCCCCGATCCCGGGCCGGGCGATGCTGCTGGCCCCCGTGGCCGGGCTGTTCCCCGGTGGGCTCGCGGCGCTGACGGCCTGGGGCGGCTGGCAGCTCGGCTGGGACCCGCTGGTGGTCGCGGTGCTGGCGGTCGCCGTCCTGCAGCTCGCCACGCGGGGGCTGCACCTCGACGGGCTGGCCGACTTCGCCGACGGGTCCGCCGCCTCCTACGACCGGGAGAAGGCGCTGTCCGTGATGCGCCGCGGCGACACCGGCCCGGCGGGCCTGGCCACGACGGTGACCGTGCTGCTCCTGCAGGTCGCCGCCCTGGCGCAGCTGCTGAGCCTGACCGTCGGAGGCCCGGTGACGGCGACCTTCCGCGAAGCCGTCCTGGGTGACGGACAGGACGGGCTGTTCTACGGCGGTGACCTGGCGCCGGCCGCGACGGTGTTCGGGCACGTGGTCCCGGTCGGCGCGCTCGGGGTCCTGCTCGTGGCCGTGGCCGCCCGGCTCGCGATACCGCTGGCCTGCCTGCGCAGCGTGCCGGCCGCCCGGCCGGAGGGTCTCGGCGCCACGGTCGCCGGTTCGGTGCGGCTGCCCTCGTTCCTCGTCGTCGCCGTGTTGGTGACCGTACTGCTGGGCCTGCTCGGTACCTACGCCGGTCTGGATGCCTGGCAGGTGCCGGTGGCCGTCGGCGTCGCGCTCGTCGTCGCAGCTCTCGTGGTCCGGCGCGCGGTGAAACGGTTCGGCGGCATCACCGGCGACGTGATCGGCGCCGCGGTCGAGTTGTCCACCGCCGCCGCCCTCCTCGCCCTCTGTTCGTGATCAAGGAAACTTCTACTCTCCTCGAACGTCGACCGACCTACGTCGGCCTCGCCGGAGAGTAGAAGTTTCCTTGATCACGAACTAGCGGGTCGAGGTGTCCACGAACGGCGGCTTGGTCACGCGACAGCGCAGCGACCGGCCGCGCACCGACACCGCCACCTCGTCCCCGACGGCCACCGCGGGGTCGAGCAGCCCCAGCGCGATACCGACCTTGAGGGTCGGCGAGAAGGTGCCCGACGTCGTCCGGCCCACGACCGCGCCGGAGGCGTCGAGCACGTCCATGTCCGCGCGGGGCACGCCCCGGTCGAGGGCGACCAGCCCGGTCGCGACCCGCGACGGGCCCGCCTCGCGTTCGGCGACCAGCACGTCACGCCCCCAGAACGCGGGCTTCCTCCAGCCCACCGCCCAGCCGACGCGTGCCTGCACCGGCGTGATGTCGAGGTTCAACTCGTGGCCGTGCAACGCGTACCCCATCTCGGTGCGCAGCGTGTCACGGGCACCGAGACCGACCGGCAGGCCACCGAACTCGCGCGAGGCCTCGAGCAGCGCGTCCCACAGCGCGGGAGCGGAGTCCCACGCCGGCAGCAGCTCGTAGCCCCGCTCGCCGGTGTAGCCGGTGCGGCACACGATCAGCGACCGGCCCTGCCACTCGACCTCGACGAAGCTCATGTAGTCGTGCCCGGTCGGCAGGCCCAGCGCAGCGAGCGTCTCGTCGCTGCGCGGGCCCTGCACGGCGATCACGCCGTAGTCGGTGTGCCGGTCGGTGACGGTGATCCCCTCCGGCGCGGCGGCGGCGAGCCGCTCGACCACCGCGGCCGTGTTGGCCGCGTTCGGGACCAGGAACAC
Source organism: Spongisporangium articulatum (assembly GCF_044465595.1). Taxonomy (NCBI): domain Bacteria; kingdom Bacillati; phylum Actinomycetota; class Actinomycetes; order Kineosporiales; family Kineosporiaceae; genus Spongisporangium; species Spongisporangium articulatum. Next base: position 363,546 of record NZ_JBITLV010000007.1, read on the forward strand.
GTCGTCGGGGCCGCGCAGGTAGGCGATCAGGTCGTCGACCACGCCGCCGGACGACGGGTCGCAGCACAGCGTGTACTGCGCCTGCCCGGGACCGATCCGGCCGAGGTCGTTGGTCAGGCACGAGTTCACGAACTCGGCGGCCCCGGGACCGGTGACGGACGCCTTGCCGAGGTGGCTGACGTCGAAGACACCGACCCGTTCGCGCACGGCCGCGTGCTCGCCGAGGACCCCCGATCCGGCGTACTCGATCGGCATCTCCCAGCCGCCGAAGTCGGCCAGTTTGGCGCCGAGGGCGACGTGCCGGTCGTAGAGCGCCGTGCGGCGAAGCGTGTCCACGCCGATCACCGTATCGGGGGTCCCACGCGGGGTGGACGTTGCACCGGAACCTGTCCGCCCTACGATCGGCCTCGTGCTGAACCTCACCGTCACCAGCAAGGATCCCGCGGACATCGGCGCCGACGCCCTCGTCGTCGGAGTGGTCTCCGGCAGCGGAGGTCCGGCGCTCGCCGCGACCCCGGGCCTGTCCACCGGCGTCCGCAACCGCCTCGCCACGGCCCTGAAGGCGGCCGGGGTGAGCGCGAAACCGGATGCCGTGCAGCGGATTCCCGCCGTGACGGGGGTCAACGCCAAGTCGGTCGTGTTCACCGGCCTCGGCGAGCAGAGCACGGTGGACGACGAGAGCCTGCGCCGCGCGGCGGGCGCGGCGGCGCGCTCGCTGGCCGGTTCCGCCAAGGCCGTCCTCGCGCTGCCCGCCACCACCCCCGCCGCCACGGTGGCCGTGGCCGAGGGCGCCCTGCTGGGGGCCTACTCGTTCGACCGGTACAAGTCCGGCGCGAAGGGCGACGGGCCGCTCGGTGCCGCGGTGGTCGTGACCGGCGCGTCCCCGGCGGCGGTGCGGGGCGGCATCCGGCGGGCGAAGGTGCTGGCCGAGGCCGTGCACGGCACCCGGGACCTGATCAACACCTCACCGCTCGACCTGTACCCGGCGCAGTTCGCGGCGGAGGCGACCGCAGCCGCCGAGGGCCTGCCGGTCAAGGTGACCGTGCTCGACGAGAAGAAGCTGGCCCGGGGCGGGTACGGCGGGCTGATCGGCGTCGGGCAGGGCTCGACCCGGCCGCCCCGGCTGGTGCAGCTGGAGTACGCGCCGCGCGCGGCGAAGAAGCACGTCGCGCTGATCGGCAAGGGGATCACGTTCGACAGCGGCGGCATCTCCATCAAACCGGCCGCGAACATGGACGCGATGAAGAGCGACATGTCCGGTGCCGCCGCGGTCCTGCACACCGTGCTGGCCGCCGCCAAGCTCGAGCTGCCGGTGAGGGTGACCGGCTGGCTGGCGATCGCCGAGAACATGCCGTCGGGCACCGCGCAGCGCCCGTCGGACGTCATCACGATCCGCGGCGGGAAGACCGTCGAGGTGCTGAACACCGACGCCGAGGGCCGGCTGGTCCTGGCCGACGCGCTGGTCAGCGCCGGTGAGAACGGCGCGAACCCCGACGTGATCGTCGACATCGCGACCCTGACCGGCGCCCAGATGGTGGCGCTGGGCAACCGGATCTCGGCGATCATGGCCAACGACGACGACCTGCGCGACCAGGTGCGCCGGGCCGCCGACACCTCCGGCGAGCAGTTCTGGCCGATGCCGCTGCCCAAGGAGCTGCGGGCGAGCATGGACAGCAAGGTCGCCGACATCGCGAACATCGGTGACCGGTTCGGCGGCATGCTCGTCGCCGGGCTGTTCCTGCAGGACTTCGTGCCGACGGACGGCGACGGGCGGCAGGTGCCGTGGGCGCACCTCGACATCGCCGGGCCGGCCTTCCTGACCGGCGCGGCACACGGCTACACGACCGTGGGCGGCACCGGCGTCGGGGTCCGGACCATGCTCACCCTGCTGGAGGACCTCGCCTGAGCCCTCGGGCACGGAAGCATCACGAACAACCCTCTGAGACGCGGGTGTGACACGGGTTCCGTACATTCACGTACGCCCGATATGTCCAATCCGCGGCGCATCCGGCCGGTCCGTTGACGTCCGGCCAGCACCCGTTCCTCCGCACGGGCCGGTGCAAGCCCAGCGTCGACGTCCCCCAGACCGGATGGGCCGCTCTCGCCTGAGAGGTCCTCATGGTGTTCTCGCACAACAGCACGTCCGTCGCCCGTACCGCCGCCCGCCGCACCGCCGACAAGTGGCCGCTGGACAAGTGGCCGGCCGACAAGTGGCCGTACCGCGCCGCCGACAAGTGGCCCGCGGACAAGTGGCCGGCCGACAAGTGGCCCGCCGACAAGTGGCCCGTGGTCTGACCCCACCCGCCCGGTATCCGCAGGTGCCCCCGACTCACCCGGTCGGGGGTGCCTGCCGGCCCTCGCGCTTGACCTTCTCGTTCCAGTCGCGCATGCGTTGGGGATACCCGACGAGCTGCACGTCATACACCGGCACGTTGAGCCGGCCCGCCCAGTCCCGCGCCGCCGCGTGGTCGGGCACGCGTCGCCGGGTCCACTCCCCCGTGGTCGCGATCAGCAGGACGGTCGGCGGCGTCACGGTGGTGGGCGGCTCGAGGAACGCCTCGACGCCGACGCGGGTGCGGACGAACTCGTCGAGGTACTGCCGGACGGCGCCCGCCTCCTCGCGCTCCTGCGCGCGCGTCCCCTTGCCGCTCGACTTGCCGCCCGACGCCCGCCGCCGACTGAAAAGCCCCACCGGGCCACCTCCCTTGATCCCCTCGTGCGGGCCAGGTTCTCATCCCCCACCGGGCGACTCAACGTTCCCGTGGAACACCCAACGCCCAGGTCCTCGCCCCTGTGCCCGAGGCGCTCCGGACACGTGATCTACTGCACACGCCGACGGCTGGTCAGGACCCGAAGTGACCCCCCGCAACGGTGGTGACAGGATGGTCGTCGCGCCTCAGCCCGCGCGCACCCAGACCCTGATAGACCAAGGAACAACCACCGTGATCCCGGATCCACGGATCACCTTGCACGAAGGAGAGCGGAGAGCAGATGGCTGACTCCGTGCAGATGCCCGCCCTGGGCGAGAGCGTCACCGAGGGCACCGTCACCCGATGGTTGAAGCAGGTCGGCGACCGGGTCGAGGTCGACGAGCCGCTGCTCGAGGTCTCCACCGACAAGGTCGACACCGAGATCCCGTCGCCGGTCGCCGGGGTGCTGCAGGAGATCCTCGTCGCCGAGGACGAGACCGTCGAGGTCGGCGCCCCGCTCGCGACGATCGGGGACGGCGCCGCTCCCAACCCCTCCGGCCAATCCAGCACAGCCGCGCCGGCCGCACAGCCCGCGGCCGAACCCACCCCCCAGCCCGCCGCGCCCGCCGCGCAGCCCGAGCCGGCCCCGCAGGCCGCCGCCCCGGCACCGCAGGCCGCGCCGGAGCCCTTCTCCGCGTCGGCCCCCGCCCCCGAGCCGGAGCCCGCCCCGGCGGCCCCCGAGGCCGCGCCCGCCGGTGGCGAGGGCACGCAGGTCGCGATGCCCGCGCTCGGTGAGAGCGTCACCGAGGGCACCGTCACGCGCTGGCTGAAGAACGAGGGCGACCGGGTCGAGGTCGACGAGCCGTTGCTCGAGGTCTCCACCGACAAGGTCGACACCGAGATCCCGTCACCCGTCGCGGGCACCGTGCTGAAGATCCTGGCCGCCGAGGACGAGACCGTCGAGGTCGGCGCCCCGCTGGTCGTCATCGGCTCCGGGTCGGCCGCTCCCGCCGCTGCCGCCCCGGCTCCGGCGCCGGCGGCCCCTCCCGCCCCTGCGCCGGCACCGGCCCCCGCCGCCGCCCCGGCACCGGCACCCGCCCCGGCACCGGCACCCGCCGCGGCGCCCGCCCCCGCGGCAGCACCGGCTCCGCCCCCGGCGCCGGCCCCGCAGGCGGCCCCGGCCTCGTCCCCGGCCCCTGAGCCCTCTCGCACCCCCGCCGCATCCACGGCTCCCGCGGCGTCGTCGTCCACGGGCGAGGAGGGTCCCGGGTACATCACGCCGCTCGTCCGCCGGCTGGCCGCCGAGAACGACATCGACCTGGCCACGCTGCAGGGCACCGGCGTCGGTGGTCGGATCCGCAAGCAGGACGTGCTCGAGGCCGCCAAGGCCAAGAAGGCGAGCCAACCCGCCCCGGCCGCGGCACCGTCGTCGGCCCCTGCGGCCCCGGCCGCCCCGCGCCCCGTGACCGTGTCGGCGAAGCGCGGCACGACCGAGAAGATGACCCGCCTGCGCAAGGTCATCGCCGAGCGGATGGTCACGTCACTGCAGACGTCGGCGCAGCTGACGACGGTCGTCGAGGTCGACGTCACCCGCATCGCCCAGCTGCGTGAGAAGGCCAAGGCCGAGTTCTTCGCCCGCGAGGGCGTGCGACTGTCGTTCCTGCCGTTCTTCGCGCTGGCCACCGTCGAGGCGCTCAAGCAGCACCCGAAGCTGAACGCCAGCATCGAGGGCGACGAGATCGTCTACCACCCGCAGGAGAACCTGGGGGTGGCGGTCGACACGGACCGCGGTCTGCTCGTCGCCACCGTGCGCGACGCGGGCGACCTGAACATCGCCGGCCTGGCCCGCAAGATCACCGACCTGGCCGACCGGACCCGCAGCAACAAGGTCTCGCCGGACGAGCTCGGGGGCGGCACGTTCACGCTGACCAACACCGGCAGCCGGGGCGCGCTGTTCGACACCCCGATCATCTTCCAGCCGCAGGTCGGCATCCTCGGCACGGGCGCGGTCGTGAAGCGCCCGGTCGTGGTCACCGACGACATCGGCAACGAGAGCATCGCCGTCCGCTCGATCGTGTACCTGGCTCTCTCCTACGACCACCGCCTGGTGGACGGCGCCGACGCCGCCCGTTTCCTGGTGACGGTCAAGGAGCGACTCGAGGAAGGCGCGTTCGAGGCCGACCTCGGACTCTGATCCCGCATGCGCATCGTCATCACCGGGTCGCACGGCCTGATCGGTTCAGCACTCGTCACGGCGCTGCGGGCGAGCGGCCACGACGTGGTCAAGCTGGTCCGCAGCCGGCCGCAGGCCCCGGACGAGGTGCAGTGGGACCCGACGGGTTTCGTCGGTGGACCGCTCGGGTCGATCGACACGGACGCGCTCGGCGTCGTCGACGCCGCCGTGAACCTGGCCGGCGCCGGGGTCGGTGACAAGCGCTGGAACGACGGCTACAAGCGCGAGATCCACGACTCGCGCACCGTCGGCACCGCCACGCTCGTCGCCGCGCTGACGGCGATGGACCCGCTGCCGAAGGTGCTCGTCTCGGGGTCGGCGCAGGGCGTGTACGGCGACCGCGGTGACGAGGTCCTGACCGAGGACTCCGCGCCCGGCGAGAGCTTCCTGGCGGACGTCGTCCTCGACTGGGAGGCCGCGGCGCGGCCCGCCGCGGAGGCCGGCATCCGGGTGGTGCACCCGCGCACGTCCCTGGTGATGGCCCCTCATGGCGGCGCGTTCCAGCCGTTGGCCCGGCTGATCAAGCTCGGGCTGGGCGGGCCGCTGGGCAACGGCAAGCAGTGGTGGAGCTGGATCACGCTGCCCGACACCGTCGCCGCCCTGCAGCACATGCTCGACTCCGACCTGTCCGGCCCGGTCAACCTCGCCTCGCCCGAACCGGCCCGCAACCGCGAGCTGATCGGCGCCCTCGCCGCCGCCCTGCACCGCCCGGCGCTGCTGCCCGCCCCGTCGTTCGCGCTGCGGGCCGCGGTCGGCGAGTTCGCGGGCGAGATCCTGGCCAGCGCGCGCCTGTCCCCGCAGAAGCTGACCGACAGCGGCTTCGGTTTCGCGCACCCCACCGTCGAGTCCGCCGCCCGGTGGTTCGCCGACTCCTGATCAGGCGACGGAGCGAACCCGCCAGCCGTCGGGTGACTTCACCAGCGTGATCCGGACGTCCCGCGCGGGCTCGGCGGGCAGGTCGACGGAGGCCCCGTCGGACACCCGGACCTGACGGTAGGCGGACGTGCTCGAGCGGACGGCGACCGTGACCGCCGACGTGCCCGCACCGGAGACGACCCGCAGGTCCCGGACCTTCACCTCGGCCCCCTCGATCCGCCGGCCGGCCTCGAGGAGCCTCTGCACCAACGCGGCGTCGGACGTGGCCGCGGGCGACCCCTGCTCGTCGGCGCGGGCCAACGGACCGGTCGTGCCGGTCCGGAACGCCTCGGCGCGCGCGGCCCCGATCTGGTTCAGCGCGGCGAGCAGTTCCGCCTCCACGGGTATAGACGGCGTGGGCAGGGCCACCGTCGGCGGCACCTGCTCCCCGGGGGGCGGGAAGACCACGGGACGGGCCAGGACCGCGGCGACGGCCAGCAGCCCGACCGCGAGCAGCGCCGCGACCGCGAGCAACCCGACCGGCAGCCGCCACCGCGACCGGACCTCCGGTACCGCGAGAGGTTCGGGGCCGACCAGCTCGTGCAGGGGCGGGCGCGTGACCCGTTGCGACAGAGGCACCTCCACCGGGGGTGGCGCCTGCCCGGACAGTTCGAGCCGCACCGGTTCGGGGGCCGCCGCGTCCCAGGCGAGGGAGGCCACCTCCGCCGGACCCGGACGCAGCGACGGGTCGAGGCTCAGGCAGCGGCGCAGCAGCGCCAGCAACGGGGTGTCGTACGGGTCGGGCTCGTCGACGCCGGGCGGCGGTGCGACGCCCATCAGCGCGTACCAGGCGACGGCGGCCAGCCCCCACACGTCGGCCGCCCGCGGGTCGACGGCCGGGTCGGACAGCAGCGCCGGGTCGGCGAAACCCGGCGTCCGCCAGCCTTCCTCACTGGAGACCCCGAGCACCTGCGCGGTGCCGAGGTCGGCCAGCATCGGCCGGCCGTCGGCGGCGAACAGCACGTTGCCGGGCGTCAGGTCTCCGTGCACCAGCCCGCGCCGGTGCACGTGCTCCAGCGTCGCCCCCAGCGGCACGAGCAGCGTCGAGGCCTCCCCCTCGGACAGCACGTCGCGACGGGCCACGAGGTCGGCCAGCGAACCGCCGGCGGCCAACTCCAGCACCAGCGCACAGCCGCCGCCGGGCAGTGGCACGTACTGCCGCAGCGCCACCACGTGCGGGTGCGAGATACGTTGCAGCAGGGCGACTTCCGCCTCCAGGGAGGCGGAAACCCCGCGGCCGACCTTCACCGCGACCGGCTCCCCCGACACCAGATCCTCGGCGGCCCACACCACGCCGTGCCCACCCCGGCCCAGCAGCCGCCCCAGCGTGAAACCCGGCACCTCGGGCGGCGGCCCGGCACTGTCCCCGCCACTGTCCCCGCCCGGAAACGTCACGATCGTCATGCCCGACAAGCCTGCCGCATCCGCAGCCGTCATCCGAAAGTTATCCACAGGCCGTGATCTGGACGAGCGAACCCACCGGATCACCTGTCAGGCTGGAGGCCGCAACATCATCGATTGAGCAGTGCTGGAGGTCGAGCAGCACCGGAGGGAGGCCGTGATGTCTCAACCGACTGCTGGTCAACCACCCGCGACCTGCGACGTGCTGATCGTCGGCGCCGGGCTCGCCGGCCTGGCCTGCGCCCGGGTACTGGCCGCGCAGGGCGTCGAGACCGTCGTGGTGGACGCCGCGGACGGGGTCGGCGGGCGCGTGCGGAGCGAGAAGGTCTACGGGTTCACGGTCGATCGCGGCTTCCAGCTGCTCAATCCGGCCTACCCCGAGGTGCGGCGCGTCATCGATGTCGAACACTTACGGCTGCAACGGTTCCCGGCCGCTCTCGTGGTGGCCACCGACGGGCACAAACTCACCCTGGCCGACCCCCGCCACGCGCCCCGCGAGCTGCCCGGTACGGCCCGGGCACTGCTCGGCGGCCGGCTCGGCTCCCCCCGGGAGTTCGCGGCCTTCGCCGCCTGGGCCCTGGGTTCCGCGCGCCGCGCCCCGCGCGAACTCACCGGTGGCCCGGACGGCACCTGGGGCGCCGAGCTCGACGCTCGCGGCATCACGGGCAGCCTCCGGCGCCGGGTGGTCGAGCCGTTCCTGGCGGGGGTGCTCGGCGAACGGGACGGGTCGACGTCCCACCGGTACCTGCGCCTCCTGGTCCGCTCGTTCGTCCGGGCCGCCCCGGGCCTGCCCTGGCGCGGCATGCAGGCGCTGCCGGACCAGCTCGCGGCGGCGCTGCCCGCCGACGTGCCCGTGCACCTCGGCGTCCGGGCGCTCGCCGTCCGGCCGGGTCAGGTCGTGACCGACCACGGCGAGGTGCACGCCCGGGTCGTCGTGGTGGCCACCGACCCGGCGGCGGCGAGCGAGCTGGTCGGGCTGCCCGCCGTCGCGACCCATGCCCTCACCACGTTCTGGCACGTGAGCGGCGAGCTGCCCACCCGCTCCGCCGCCCTGCACGTGGACGGCGACGCGACCGGGCCGGTGGTGAACAGCGTCGTCATCTCCAACACGGCCCGCGGCTACTCCCCCGACGAGCGGTCGCTGATCGCCACCACGGTGCTGGGCGCGACGGCGGACGCCGAGACCGAACGGGCCGTCCTGAGCCAGCTCTCGCGGATGTACCGGGCCTCGACGACGTGGTGGGACCTGGCCCGCGTGCACGCGCTGCCCGCCGCACTGACGGCGATGCCCCCGCCCCGCGAGGTCCGCCAGCCGGTCGACCTGGCGCCCGGGCTGGTGGTGGCCGGCGACCACCGCGACACGGCCTCCCTGCAGGGGGCGCTGGTGTCCGGGCGGCGGGCCGCGGGCGCCGTCCTCGAACAGCTGCGCACGGGCGGGCTGGGCCTTGAAACCCGAGGCGTAGCCTGAGCTACATGGTCGAGTTGGAACGGGTCGGGTTCGGCGAGCAGGCCGTCCCGTACCGCGAGGCGTGGGAGCTGCAGCGCCGGGTCCACGCCCGGGTCGCGGCGGGCGAACAGCCCGACACCGTGCTGCTGCTGGAGCACCCGCCCGTCTACACCGCGGGCAAGCGCACCGAACCGCACGAGCGCCCGGTCGGTGACACCGAGGTGGTGGACGTCGACCGCGGCGGGAAGATCACCTGGCACGGGCCGGGGCAGCTGGTCGGGTACCCGATCGTGAAGCTCGCACAGCCGGTCGACGTGGTCGCCTACGTCCGCACGCTGGAGCACCTGCTGATGGCCGTGTGCCGTCGGCTCGGTCTGGAGACCGTGCAGGTCGAGGGCCGCAGCGGGGTCTGGCTGCCGGCCGACGCCGACCCGTTCCTCGGCAAGCCGGAACGCAAGATCGCAGCGATCGGTATCCGGGTCGCGCAGGGCGTGACGATGCACGGCTTCTCGCTCAACTGCGACCCCGACCTGGCCGCGTTCGGCACCTTCATCCCGTGCGGCATCACCGACGCCGGGGTCACGTCGCTGAGCGCCGAGCTCGGCCGCGACGTGACGGTCGCGGAGGTGCTCCCCCTGGTCGAGGAGGAACTGCGCGCCGCCGACCTGTCCGGCCAGGCGCGACTGTCCTCGTCAAGGCCCGCCCTCAGCGGCTGATCGGGCCCTTTCGAGGACACTCGCGAGCGAGACCCACGTCAGGCGAGCTGGGGCATGATCTCGGCGGCCGCGTACTCGATGTGCTCGAGGTCGTCGAGGTCGAGCACCTGGAAGTAGGCCCGGGTCACGCCGTGCTCCGCGTAGCGGCCCAGCTTGTCGACGATCTCGGCGGGTGAGCCGCCCAGCTGGATCTCGCGCAGCTCGGCCACGTCCCGCCCGACCTTGGCGGCTCGCGCCGCGATCTGGGCCTCGTCCTTGCCCGTGTTCAGGGTCAGCGCGACCGAGAGCGTGAGGGACGACGGGTCGCGGCCGATCTGCTCGCACGCCTCCCGGGCGCGGCGATGCGCGGCGACCGTGTCGTCGAACGGCTTGAACGGCACGTTGAACTCGGTCGCGTACTTCGCCGTCAGCTCCGGCGTCCGCTTCTTCCCGATGCCGCCGATGATCACCGGGACGCGCTCCTGCACCGGTTTGGGCAGCCCGGGCGAGTCGACCACCTGGTAGTGGCGGCCCGAGAACGAGTACCCGCCCGGCGTCGTCCAGAGGTTGGTGATGATCTCGAGCTGTTCCTCCAGGCGGTCGAAGCGCTCGCCGACGCCCGGGAACGGCAGGCCGTAGGCGGTGTGCTCGGTCTCGAACCAGCCGGCGCCGAACCCGAAGTCGACCCGCCCGCCGGACATGTCGTCGACCTGGGCCACCTGGATCGCCAGGACGCCGGGGTGCCGGAAGGTCGCCGAGGTCACCAGGGTGCCCAGGCGGATCCGGGAGGTCTCCAGCGCGATCCCGGCCAGCGTCGTCCAGGACTCGGTCGGCCCGGGCAGCGGTGAGCCGCCGCCCATCCGCAGGAAGTGGTCCGAGCGGAAGAAGGCGCCGTAGCCGGCCGCCTCGGCGGCCTGGGCGAAGCGGGACTGCTGGGCGTAGGAGTTGCCCTGCTGGGGCTCGACGAACACGCGGAGATCCATGGGTCGAACCTAACCCGGGTCCGGGAAGAGCCGCCGCCCGGCACGACTTACAGTTAGGTGCGGGTCGAGGAACAGGAGTTCACGTGACGATCGCACCGGAAGGCCGCCGGCTGCTGCGGGTCGAGGCGCGCAACGCGGAGACCCCGATCGAGCGCAAACCGTCCTGGATCCGGACGACGGCGAAGATGGGCCCCGAGTACACGGAGCTGACCAAGCTGGTGAAGTCGGAGGGCCTGCACACGGTGTGCCAGGAGGCCGGCTGCCCCAACATCTTCGAGTGCTGGGAGGACCGCGAGGCCACCTTCCTCATCGGTGGGGAGAACTGCTCGCGGCGCTGCGATTTCTGCCAGATCCACTCCGGCCGCCCCGAGCCCCTCGACACCGACGAGCCCCGCCGGGTCGCGGAGAGCGTGGCCACGATGGGCCTGCGCTACGCGACGGTCACCGGAGTGGCCCGCGACGACCTGGAGGACGAGGGCGCCTGGCTGTACGCGGAGACGATCCGGGCCATCCACGCCGCCTCTCCCGGCACGGGCGTCGAGATCCTGGTGCCCGACTTCTCCGGGAAGCCCGAGCTGCTGCAGCAGGTGTTCGACGCCGCCCCGCAGGTCTTCGCGCACAACCTGGAGACCGTGCCCCGCATCTTCCGCCGGATCCGCCCCGCCTTCCGCTACGAGCGCTCCCTCGACGTGATCACCCAGGGCCGCGCCGCCGGGATGGTGACCAAGTCCAACCTGATCCTCGGGATGGGCGAGACCCGCGCGGAGATCTCCCAGGCGCTGGTCGACCTGCACGGGGCGGGCACCGACCTGCTGACCATCACCCAGTACCTGCGGCCCAGCCCGCTGCACCACCCGGTGGAGCGCTGGGTGAAGCCGGAGGAGTTCGTGGAGCTGCGCGAGGAGGCCGAGGCGCTGGGCTTCGCCGGGGTGATGTCCGGGCCGCTGGTCCGCTCGTCGTACCGGGCCGGGCGGCTGTGGGCGCAGGCCATGCAGCGGCGCGGCGAGGCCCTCCCGGAGGCCCTGGCCCACCTGGCCGAGCCCGGTTCGGCCCGCCAGGAGGCCGGTTCCCTGCTGGCCCGTCACCTGGGCTGAGCCAGGTCAGTATCCTCAGCTCCATGGCCCGCAACGAACCCGCTCCCGGCGTCCCGACCGGACGTTTCGCCCAGATCCGAGCCGTGTTCGGCATGGTCTGGAAGAACGACAAGCCCGGCTTCGCCCTGATGATCGCCGCCTGGGCGGTCACGTTGCTGTTGGGCATCCTGATCGGGGCGATCTGGGACCACGCCTACTACGGCGGTTTCCTCGGGTTCCTGGCGGGCCTGCTGGCCGCCACCGTGATCCTCGGCCGGCGGGCCGAGACGGTGGCCTTCTCCCAGGTCGTGGGCATGGCCGGTGCCACCGGGTATGCGCTGAAGGGCCTGCGCCGCGGCTGGAACGTCGACGAGCAGCCGGTCCAGGTCGACCCCCGCACGCAGGACCTGGTGTTCCGGGCCGTGGGCCGGCCCGGCGTCGTCCTGGTCACCGAGGGGCCGCTGCCCCGGGTCAACCGGCTCGCGGAGACCGAGCGGAAGCGGATGACCAAGGTGCTGCCCGACGTCCCGGTGATCGTCCTGCACGCCGGGGACGACGAGGGTCAGGTGCCGCTGCGCAAGCTGACCCGCACGATCATGCGGAAGCGTCCGGTGCTGACCAAGGACGAGGTGAGCACGGTGGCCAAGCGGCTGCACGCCCTCGGCGCGGCCCGGCTGCCGATCCCGAAGGGCGTCGACCCGACCCGGATGCGCCCCGACCGCAAGGCCACGCGCGGCCGCTGAAGGCCGTCCGGAACGAGATCACCCTTCCGGGCTCAGGTCTCGACAGCTCCCTGCCGATGTGTCGTTGATCTCGGGGCAGGGATATGCGGCGATGTCGAGTTTCGCCGCACCTGTCTCGCGGGTACCGTTTGACGTGAGTCGACCAGCGTCGGTCGACGGCCGTTGACGCCCCCGGGGAAGGACTGCCAGCACATGCGCGTCACGCCACCGCAAGACGTTGTGAAGATCGTCAGCTCTCTGGCCCGCCGGGCCGACGAGCTCCTGGCCGAGTCGGCCGCCCGTAACGCGGCGCACTCCGTCGAGGTCCGAAAGGTCCGTCAGCTCGACGACATCCGGACCCTCCGCGACCTGGAACGCATCCCCGCCGCCCGTCGCGGTGGGATTCAGGCCGAGCAGGGCTGAAATGGGAACCGGCACCTGAACAGGTGCCGGTTCTTCTAGTTCCGGACGACGACCGCCCCCGCGGCGAGGTCATGCGCCCCGCGCAGGTCGCGCTGCCAGATCAAGGTGAACGGCGGGACGACGAGCGCCAGCAGCACCGCGCGAACCAGGCCCACCCCCAGGCCCAGGCGACCGCCGTCCACCCGCTCGGTCTGCACCCCCGCCAGCCGCTGGCCCAGGGTCGCCCCCGCCGTGGGGATCAGCAGGGCGTTCTCCACGACCAGCACCAGCACGGGCACCAGAGAACCGGCCGGGTCGGACGGCGAGGCCTGGAACAGACCGCGGGCGATCAGCAGGCACACGGCCCAGTCGATCACCAGGCTCAGCAGCCGACGACCGGGCCGGGCCACCGAGCCCGGACCCTCGGCGGGGCGGCCCAGGTCGGCCCCGGGCACGTAGCCCGACAGGCCGGTTTCCGATTCGGTCACGCTTTCACCCTACGGTGCGCCCCGGTGAGCACGAGGACGCCTACCGGTGTCACCCCCGCGATACCGAGATCGGGCTACGTTACGCTCCCGAAACAGTGTCGACACCACCGCGAAAGCCAACACGCCTAGCGTCCGCAACGGCGTGCCCCGGCTCACGGGTGAGCGGTGCGGCACCGACGGATGCACGAACTCAGTCCGATTCCCGACCGTGGAGGTTGGATGTTCAACAACGCCGATGAGGTCACCAAGTTCATCGCCGACGAAGACGTCAAGTTCGTCGACGTGCGCTTCTGCGACCTCCCGGGTGTCATGCAGCACTTCAACGTTCCGGCCTCGACGGTCGGAGCGGACTTCTTCACCGACGGCCAGATGTTCGACGGGTCCTCGATCCGCGGCTTCCAGGCGATCAACGAGTCGGACATGAAGTTGATCCCGGACCTCAGCACGGCCTACATCGACCCGTTCCGGGCCGAGAAGACCCTGGTCGTCAACATGGACATCGTCGACCCGTACACCAGCGAGCCCTACAGCCGCGACCCGCGTCAGGTCGCGCACAAGGCCGAGGCGTACCTGAAGTCGACCGGCATCGCGGACACTGCGTTCTTCGCGCCCGAGGCCGAGTTCTACATCTTCGACGACGTGCGGTTCGAGACGAAGCAGAACCTCTCGTTCTACGAGATCGACTCGATCGAGGCCGCCTGGAACACCGCGCGCAAGGAGGACGGCGGCAACCTCGGGCACAAGACCCCCTACAAGGGTGGGTACTTCCCCGTGCCGCCGGTCGACCACTACGCCGACCTGCGCGACCAGATGGTCGTCGTGCTCGACAGCCTGGGCCTCGAGGTCGAGCGTTCCCACCACGAGGTGGGCACCGCCGGCCAGGCCGAGATCAACTACAAGTTCGACACGCTGGCCAAGTCCGCGGACAAGGTCATGCTGTTCAAGTACGCGATCAAGGGTGTCGCCCACGCGGCCGGCAAGACGGTCACGTTCATGCCGAAGCCGATCTTCGGCGACAACGGTTCGGGCATGCACTGCCACCAGTCGCTGTGGAAGGACGGCTCGCCGCTCTTCTACGACGAGACCGGCTACGGCGGCCTGTCCGACCTCGCGCGCTGGTACATCGGCGGCCTGCTGCACCACGCGCCGTCGCTGCTGGCGTTCACCAACCCGACGGTGAACTCGTACCACCGCCTGGTGCCGGGCTACGAGGCGCCGGTCAACCTGGTCTACTCGGCGCGTAACCGTTCGGCCTGCGTCCGCATCCCGGTCACCGGCTCGAACCCGAAGGCCAAGCGCATCGAGTTCCGCGTGCCGGACCCGTCGTCGAACCCGTACCTGGCGTTCTCGGCCATGCTGATGGCCGGGATCGACGGCATCAAGAACCGCATCGAGCCGCCGGCCCCCGTCGACAAGGACCTCTACGAGCTGCCGCCCGAGGAGCACGCCTCCATCGCGCAGGTCCCCGGCTCGCTCGCGGAGACCCTCGACAACCTCGAGAAGGACCACGCCTATCTCTCCGAGGGCGGCGTCTTCACCGAGGACCTGATCGAGACCTGGATCGACTTCAAGCGCAACAACGAGATCGACCCGATCCGGTTGCGCCCGCACCCGCACGAGTTCGAGCTGTACTACGACGTCTGATCGTCGGTAGCTCGACGCGCACGACCCGGCGGGGTCGGTGGTTCGCCACCGGCCCCGCCGTTCGTTTGCCCGACCGCTCGGCCCGCATCCGCGCCCGTTTCGGTCGCCACGGTGACCCGAATCCGACTCATGGCAACCGATTCGGACGCACCTGGGCAGCCGGGTATGGTCGGCCGGTGAGATCTGCGATGGGCCGGGGCGTCCTGGCCCTCGTCGGGGCGACGCTGTTCTGGGCGGGCAATTACGTGCTCGGCAAGGTCGCGGTGGAGACGATCTCCCCGTTCTCCCTGACCACCCTCCGGTGGGCGCTCGCGCTGCTGCCGCTGATCGCACTGGCCCAGGCCGTCGAGCGGCCCGACTGGCGAGACTTGCTGCGGCACTGGCGCTTTCTCACCCTTCAGGCGGCGACGGGCCTCGCCGGGTACACCCTCTTCCTGTACGCCGCCCTGGAGCACTCGACGGCGTTCGCCGCCTCGCTGATCAACGCGGCCAACCCGGCCCTGATCGCGATCGCCGCCGCGGTCCTGCTGCACGAACGGCTCGGCTTCCGGGGCGGGGCGGGCATCCTGGTGGCCTTCGTCGGGGTGCTGGTGCTGCTCACCCACGGGCACCCGACCGCGATGACCGGCACGACCTACGGGGCGGGCGACGTGTTCATGCTCGGCGCGATCGTCGCGTGGACGGCGTACACCGTCGCCGCCCGGATGGGCCCGAAGCTGCCGCCGATCTCTGCCGTGGCGGTCCAGGCCGGGCTGGTCACCGTGGTGCTGGGCGCACTGGTGCCCGTCGTCGGGCTCGACCTGCCGGGTACCGGTCCGGCGCTGTGGTCGCTGCTGTTCATCGTCGTCTTCCCGTCCTGCGGGTCGTACGTGCTGTGGGCCTACGCGCTGACGGTGGTCCCCCCGGCCCGGGCCGGGGTGTTCCTGAACCTGATCACCGCGTTCACGGCGGTGGCCGCGCTGGTCACCGGGACGCCGATCACCGCCGCCGAGGTGGTGGGCGGGGTGATCGTGCTGGTCGGGGTCACGCTGACGGTGCGTTCTCCGGCCCGAGCAGGTACTTGAGGTCCTGGCGGTCCACCGGCCATGCCGGACCGAGCGGCCACAGCCCGGCGACCAGTGCGGTGTCGTCCCGGAGGCGACCGGGTTGTCCCGCAGCGCGGTCCGCAGCACGTCGGCATCCTCGGGCTGGAGCAGCGCGCGCAGTTGGGGGCGGCGGTCGGCGACCAGCCGCAGCCCGACGTCGCCCCACTCCCGGCCCTGGATCTCGGCTACGGTCGAGACCACGCGGTAGCCGCGCAGGTCGATCCGGTGCGGCCCGTCGTCCGCACGCCACTCCACGGTCGCGGCTGCGATCCGCAGCCAGCCCTTCTCCACCTGCGTGCCGACGTCCACCCCGAGCATCATCCGCGTCTCGTACCCCCGGGGACCGGTCAGGGCCGCCCTCCGGCGGCGCCGCCGGAGGCCGTCTTGACCGAGGCCGATGACGATCTGCAGCCCCAGGAAGCCCAGCACGGGCCACCCCCAGTCCATCGCCGCAGTGTGCCCGGACCTCGGCCTAGGTGTAACCGGCCAGGACGTTGGTGACGGTCGGCGCGGCAGCTTGATCACGTAGTGAGACCTCCGGTGCGGTGGTGATTGCGAAGTCA
>NZ_JBITLV010000008.1:0-198567 GCF_044465595.1 Spongisporangium articulatum
CGAGATCGTGTCCGACATGCCCAGCTCCAAACCGCCAAGCATCACGCTCGGCGTGTCGAGCCAGACCCAGTTACACCGTTAATCAGACAGTCCCGCCACCCGCAGCGGCCAGACCGGTGTTGACCGCCGCCCAGGACCCGTCCTTCTGCTGGACGCGCACCGGGTGGTTCGTGATGTCCTTCGACAACATCCCATTCGGGTTCGCCCACACAGTGGCCGTGGGCGTCCGCTCCGACACCACCTCGACCCGCTCGCCCGAACCATGAGCCTGCGCCAGAGCCGCAGCCTCATCTTGCGGATGGTCTCCCAGGTCGATCGGAGCCGGAGCGGCCGCCTCAGCCTTCGGCGCCGCTGCAACGTCCGCCGCGAACGCCACCGCCGAGACACCACTGACGATCAATGCCGCCGAGACCACAGTGGCCAGTCCGCGCTGACGCGGGGAACGCTGCGAGAAGAACGAGAAAGTACGCACGACCAAACAGCCCCGATGCAGCCATCACACGCCCCAGCCACCCGTGCAGCGGTCCCGTGATTCCGCTGCGCCAAGCCGTGCGAAGCCGCCACTCTTCTTGAGCAACTCGTTCGGCAACACGAAGTAACCCACAGCAATTGCAAGATCACAAGAGGTTGACAAAGGGCGTTCTACTCTGCGTGGCCCTTACCGGCCGACTCGTCTGCCACGAAAATGTCTGGCGAAAATCCCTGCCTAAAAAGTGTTTCCATCATTCTGCAGACGATCTGACGATGTCGTTGACGGATCACGCACGTCCGCCCGAACGCACCGACCCCGAGGTCCGGCGAGGGCCGAGCCGATGGTGAGCGGCGTCGTCCCGGTGCTTGTCACTTCACCGGCGCCGAGGCGCCCGGTCCGCAGAAGCCCCGCAGGAGAACCGCCGCGGCGTGCTCGGCGTACCGCTCGGCGTCCACGGCGGGGTGCGCGTCGAGATAGGTGAGGACGGCGTCGACCGCCCCCTGGTAGACGACCGCCATCAACCGCGGGTCCAGGTGCGGGTCGAAGTGCCCTTCGACCTGCCCGCGGCGGAACAGCGCCTCCTGGCCGGCGTAGGTCTCCTCGAAGTCGTCGAGGCCGAGCCGCAGGCTGCCGTCGGCGTGGCGCAGGTGGACGACGATCTCGCGCAGGCTCGCCAGCTCGTCGCGGTGGGTGGTGCGCAGCGCGACCGCGCGACGGACCGCGGCGGGGATCACCTCCGGGGCAGCTTGAGTCAGGTCGATGTCGGTCGCGACCCGGTCGCGCAGCAGCGCCAGGGTTCGGCGGGCGGTGAACTCCAGCAGGTCGTCCCGGTCGGAGAAGTAGTGCCAGAGGAGGCCTTTCGACGTGCCGGCCCGCTGGGCGATCGCGTCGGCCGTCGCGCCCGAGTAGCCGGCCTCGGCGATCACGGCGACGGCGGCGTCGGCGAGCTGCTCGCGGCGCCGTTCGGCGCTGAGTCGCTTCCGCGGGGCGGCCTGCTCGTCGCTCACCGGGCCGCCGGCTCGGCGTCACGGGCGTGGGAACGCAACCGGATGCGCACCACGAGGAGGATCAGCACGGCCATCATCACCGCGATGCCGACCATTTCGAGGCGCATCCACCCCGGGAACGTGCCGGGCAGCAGCGCCTCCACCACGTTGACGAGGAAGAGGGCCGCCGCGATCAGGCCGACCGCCCGCAGCCCCGCAACCCGCCCGGCCGTGGCCGCCCGCATGCGCAAAGGCAGGAGCGCCGCGAAGAAGGCGACGATGACCGCGTGGACCCACGCCGACTCGCCGGCCTGGCGCGGGTCGACCTTCGCCAGGATCGCCAGCAGCACCAGGGTGCCCAGGGCGACGACTACGTACGCGGAGATCGTGAACCGGGCGGCTCGCAGATCACTTACCGACTCCGACGAGTCGAACGTGTTGACCATGCGGTCAATAATATTGACCCGTAGGTCAATAAGCAACTGGGTGCGATTTGGCGTGTTTGCCTACGCCGGAGTCCCTACTTGGTTACCGTCAGGTTTCACCGGCGCCCCGAGATGCAGTGATGTCCATCAAGGGGGCATCTTGGTCGGTTGACCTGGCCTAATGTGGGTATTGCGGTTCCGGGGCCACCCCGGTCCGGCCGACCAGGGGCGCTCGGTGGCACGGCCCGAGCAGAGCACCAGGTAGGCAGGACGGGAGGGTTCGGCGGGATGACTCAGATCTCCAGCCAGCACGTCCCCATCGACCGCCTCATGACCTCCGCCGCGCAGACCGCCGGCCTCCCGATCCGGCGCGACGGCCAGGCGGCGAGCATGCTGCGCCGCTACCGGAACCTCGTGATCACGGGTGACGTGCTGGTCAGCGCTTCCGCCGTGGCCGCCGCGGTCTGGCTGCGGTTCGACACCGAGACCCCCTGGTTCTACGCGATCACCCCGGTCGTCGCGCCCCTGCTGTGGCTGGCGTTCCTCGCGGTGAACCGCACCTACGAGACCCGCTTCCTCGCCTCCGGCAGCGAGGAGACCGACCGGGTCGTGCGGGCCGGGCTGGCCCTGTTCACGCTCGTGGCCGTCGGCTCGTACACGCTGGCGGGCAACGTGTCCCGGGCCATCGTGCTGTTCTCGGCGCCAGCCATCGTCGTCGGCTCGCTCACCCTGCGCTGGTACCTGCGGCAGCGGGTGCACAACGCGCGCCGCTCCGGCCGCGGGGTGCACCGCACCGTGATCGTCGGCCGGCATGACGCCGCCCGCCACCTGATCTCGATGCTCCAGCGGGCCTCCTACCGGGGCCTGGCCCCGGTGGCCGCCTGCGTCCCGGACCTGCAGGGCCTGCGCCCCGGCGACATCGACGGCATCAAGGTCATGGGCGGCCCCGAGGACGTGCTCGACGTCGTCGACCGGGTCGGCGCCCACACCGTCGCGATCGTCTCCCACCCCGACCTCGCCGGCCACGAACTGCGGCGCCTGTCCTGGGCCCTGGAGGAACGCCAGGTCGACCTGCTCGTCTCCCCCGGGATCATGGAGGTCGCCGGCCCCCGCCTGTCCATCCGCCCCGTCGCCGGCCTGTCCTTGCTGCACCTGGAGAAACCCCGCGCGCACGGCGGCAAGCTCCTGTTGAAGGCGGTCGTCGACCGCCTCTTCGGCACGTTCCTGCTGCTGCTGTTCGCGCCGGTGCTGTTCGCCGTGGCGCTGGCCATCAAGCTCGACAGCCGCGGCCCGGTCTTCTTCCGCCAGACCCGGGTCGGCGTCGACGGCCGCGAGTTCGCGATCGTCAAGTTCCGCTCGATGGTCGTGGACGCCGAAGCGCGCCTCGCCGCGCTCGCCTCCTCCTCCGAGGGCAACGGCATGCTGTTCAAGATGCGTGAGGACCCGCGCGTCACCCGGGTCGGGCGCTTCATCCGCCGCTACTCCCTCGACGAACTCCCCCAGCTGATCAACGTGGCCCGCGGCGAGATGTCCCTCGTCGGCCCGCGCCCGCCGCTACCGTCGGAGGTCGCCACCTACGACGGCGACGCCACCCGCCGCCTGCGGGTGCGCCCCGGGATGACGGGGCTCTGGCAGGTGTCCGGCCGGTCCGACCTGTCGTGGGAAGAGAGCCTGCGGCTAGACCTGCGCTACGTCGACAACTGGTCCATCGGCATGGACCTCAGCATCCTCTGGAAGACGATCCGCGCGGTCCTGGGTAGCGACGGGGCCTACTGACCCCCTCCTCCGCGTTGATCATGCGCAAACGCAGGATCGCCTGTCGCATCGGCCACTCGCCATTCGTAGTACTGCTGAGCGGCCGCTACCCACGCGGCCCTGAGCGCAGGAGATGATCAGCGATGCAATACCTGCTTTCCGTGGTCCACGACAGCCCCGACGCCCAGGCCTCCCCTGACGAGACCGCCGCGATCGACACCTTCAACGCGCAACTCCAGGAACAGGGGCAGTGGGTGTTCGCCGGCGGGCTCGGCTACCCGGACAACGCGACCACGATCGACGCGCGTGGGGCCGAGACGGTGATCACCGACGGACCGTTCGCGGAAACGAAGGAGTACCTCGTCGGGTTCTGGATCATCGAGGCGCCGGACCTCGACGTGGCCCTGAAGCTGGGCACCGCGGGCTCGAAGGCGTGCAACCGGAAGGTCGAGGTCCGGCCGTTCCTGTGACTGTCAGTCCTCCGCGGCCATGAACTCGTCGCAGCTGCCCTGGGTGTCGTCACTGTCGTCGACCACGGGGTGAACGTCCGCCTGCACCCGCATGGCATTGTGGGGAATCGCGGTCGTGACGAAGCCACCGGTGGCCGCTTCCTTGGCCAGGGCCGGTTGCAGCTGGCGCTGCCCCCGGTCGTCGAGGGCTACGACTATCACCTTGAAGTTCTTGCCGGACTCCCGGGCCAGCTCCTTCGCGTCCATGCTGCCGAGATGTCCACCGGTGCGCCACTTTCCGTCGGTTCCCACGGCTATCGCTCCCCCACCTGTGACGTAATACGTCAGCTGGTCGGGCGACTGGACGAGCGCCACCAGCACCCACTGCGGGTCGAGGTCCGCTGTCCCGCAAACCTGCAACTGACCGTCGAGGACACTCGCGCCGGTGGCCGGCACGGCCAGGGTCAGCGATCGAACCGTGTGCGACTTCACCTTGTTCAACAGGTCGACCGGCGTCGAGAAGAAGAAGACGGTCACACCACCGAGCACCGTGAGAATCGAGGCGATCGAGCCGACAGTCTCCAGAATGGACCGCCCACGTGGTGTTTCCGTCATGTCCGCCGCACCCCCGCTGTGAAACCCGACCGGGCCGACGATCCGGATGATCGTCTGCGGCGACTATGGGGCCTGTCGACAAGAGCTTTCGAGGGCAGCCCTGCCCAAGCCCGGGCAGCAAGGATCGGGTCAGCGGCAGACCCAGGGACGGCTACGGGCAGTCATCCCGGCCACGGTGGCGGCTATGTGTTTTGTTCCGCTCACTCCTGTGTAGCCCCAGCCGTCCTCCGTGCCGGAACTGCTGCCGCCCGAGGAGTCCGTCTCGATCGATGTCTTCTCCTTGGCCCCGTTGGGGAAGGAGAGTTTGACGGGATAACGGGTGTCGGGCTTGAGGCCCCGCACGACCACGTCCACGGTGCAGTATCTCTCCCCGTCGTCCTTGAACTTATCGCCGGGGCGGACTTTGAGGGACGGCTTGTCGTACGTACGCACCTCCGCCTCGACCGTGTCGGACAGCGCGCCCGACAGCGCCCGGGTGACGGCGGTGGCCGTGTACGTCGTCGCGTACTCGCCCTCGATCGTGCACTCGCCGCGTCCCTCCAGGACCGGCGGGCAGTCGCCGAGGGCGGCCTTCGACAGGCTCACCGTGGTGACCGTTCCCCGCTGAGGGATCACGTCCCACAAGAGTCTGAGCCGCTTGCCGTGCGGATACTCGTCCACGCTGAGATCCAGCGTGGGAGCACGTGGTGGGTGCTCCGGGCACCCCCGGTCGAGGTTGTTGACACAATAGGCGGCCGCGTCCTCGTACTGGCCGACGAGCGCCTCAGCGGCCGACCTGTCCTCTACGGAGACGCGGTCCTTCAGTCGCTGCCGTAGGGCCAGGGGCAGGGCGGACGTCGGCACCGACGTCTTCTCGTAGGAGACCAGCAGCGGTAACCAGGCACCCCGCTGAATGGCGACGACCCCGTCCCGGTCCTTCACACCGTAGGTGTGGCGCTCGACCAGGCCGAGAACGAGCCCGCACGCGACGATCACGGCGAGACCCATGGCCGCGACGCCGACCAGGCGACGACGAGACCGGCGACGCCTGACCACGAGCTCGGCCGGCTCCGGCGGCTCGCCGGCGGGCGGCTCGGGCTCGGCATCATCTCGACGCCGGGTGACCTCGTCGGAATCCTCGGCATTCAGGACGGTCGTCTCGCCCGTGATCCCAACCTCGGACGGCACGACCTCGGACGGCACGACCTCGGACGGCACGACCTCGGGCGGCGCGTCCGTAAGTCGCTCGTCCCCGGGCGCTCGTTCGTCGTCGGGGCGCGGCTGCGGGTCAGGCAATTCGGCGAGCGTCGCCTGCAGCTCGGAAGCAAACTCACGCGCGGACGGCGGCCGCACGGCAGGGTCTGCGGCGAGGCCTCGCAGGATCACCGCCGCGGCGGCGGGCGGAACCCCGTCACCCAGCGGATCCGGCGATGTCACGTGGGCCTGCGGACCACGACCCGCGTCCGCGAACGGTGGACGGCCCGTGATCAGGAAGTACGTGGTGGAGGCCAACGAGTAGACATCCGAGGCGATTGAGTAGTTGTTGTCCCGCAGGACTTCCGGTGCGGCGTGCGCCGTCGTGAACGCGAAGGTCCGGGTGCCCTCACCGACATCGAGCAGGGCTGCGATGCCGAAGTCGGCGAGCAGGGGCTCGCCGTCATCACCGATGAGGACGTTGCTCGGGGTGACGTCTCGGTGGATGACCCCGAGGGCGTGCGCGGCTTCCAGGGCCGACGCGACTCCCCCCACCACCCGACCGACGTCACGCAGGGCGAGGGGCCCCGACTGCTTGACCCGGTCGGCGAAGCTACCGCGCGCGTAAATGCGCATGACGATGAACGGGCGGCCGTCCGCAGCCACACCCGCGTCGTAGACGTCCACGACATGGGCGTGGTTGCTCAGGCTGCTGAGCGCGCGCCGCTCCCGGTCGAACCGTCGGCGTTCGGCCTCGGTTCCCAGATCCGTGAACAGCACCTTCAACGCGACGTCCCGGTCGAGACTGAGCTGCCGGGCCCGATAGACGGTCGACGAGCCGCCACGCCCCAACCGCTCTACGAGGTCGTAGCCCGGGATGCCGAACGACGCCGATCGTGGTTCGGACAAGGCGCCTCCCATCGTGGCCCATGGTCGGACCGGGCAGACCCCCCGACGTCTCGCCGAGCGGGAATGGTGTGATTCGGAGTGCCTATCCTGAGGTATCGGCTCCAGATCTGCAGCCGGTCGGCGCAACGAGGGGACCACGAAGAGACATGGAACGGGGAGAGCGGTTGGAGGAGTACGACCCGCGGCGACTCGGCCGTTTCACGGTGATGGCCCGACTGGGCAGCGGTTCCATGGGGCGTGTCTTCTTGGCGGAGTCCGAGCGGGGGGAACTGGTCGCGATCAAACTGGTGCACGAGGGTCTCGCCTCCGACCCCCAGTTCCGGAAGCGGTTCGCCCGTGAGGTGGAGGCCGCTCGACGGGTCGGCGGCTCGTCGACGGTGCGCGTCCTGGACGCCGACGTCGACGCCGCGCGCCCGTGGATGGCGACCGAATACGTAGACGGGCCAACTGTTCTGGCCTCCGTGGAAGCCGATGGCCCGTTGGTCGACGCCCGGCTGCGTGAGGTGGTCGCGGCGATCGCCGATGCCCTCGTGGACATTCACGCAGCCGACGTGATCCATCGAGACCTCAAGCCGTCCAATGTCGTGCTCGGCCCGGACGGACCGCGGGTGATCGACTTCGGCATCGCCCGCGCGTCCGAGGCCAGCACGATGACCGGCACCGGGCACATCAGCGGCTCCGCCGGGTTCATGTCACCCGAGCAGGCCCTCGGCAGATCGGTGACCCCGGCCACCGACGTGTTCTCCCTTGCAGCCCTGGCCTACTTCGCCGCGACCGGCCGCCCGGTCTTCGGCACCGGCACGGTGGCCGCACTCGTGTTCCGCGTGGTCCACGACGACCCCGACCTGTCCGGGCTCGACGACGCCGGGCTGGTCGACCTGTTCGGCGCCTGCCTCGCCAAAGACCCCGAGGCCCGGCCCACTCCGGCCGAGGTGGCCGCCGTCGTCCGCGGGGAACAGGAGCTGCCCACCCGCCTGGGCACCGTTCCAGCGCGGCCCGTGAACGACGCCCCGACCGTCCACGCCGCGCGCCCACCGGAACCCCTCGCGGCCCAGCCGATCTCCGCAGCGCCCAGCTCACGCCCAGCTCGTAGGGCTCTGGCCCTCGTCGGAGTCGGTGCCGCCGTAATACTCGTCGCGGCCGCCACGCTGGTCGGCGTCCGCCTGCTGGGCGAACCGGCCGGCGCCACCGCCGACAAGGCCGCCGGGCCCGGGCCGTCGACCGCACCCCGCTCCACCACGCTGCCCGGCGCGCTGACCACCTCCCAGCCGACGACCTCGACGTCCTCCGCGCCGTCGAGCACCGCCGGCAGCACCGGCTCGTCCGGCTCCGCCGGGGCGACCGCAGTGTCGGTGCCGGCCGGTGGTTCCGGGAGCAAGCCGCAGTCGGGGGGCGGCACGAACACGGGCCAGAGCTCGTCCGGCGGCAGCACCACCAGGAGCACGACCCCGGCCCGTCAAGCCTCGGTCGGCCTGGACGTGCCCGGCTCGCTCACGGCGAAGGCGTATTTCGGCCGGCTCGACGCGGTGATGGCCACGCTCGACGCTCAGGTCACCTTCCTGGTCAACCCCAGCTTCGAGGCGGCTCACGGCGACCAGTGCGTGCTCACGGTCGTGTTCAAGAAGGCCGTCGGTGACCAGGGCGCCGTCTACGCGCAGAACCTGGGCTCGGGGTGGACGGGGGCGGAGAACCAACCCGACCAGAACGTGTCCACCGACGACGGCGTGATGCACCAGCAGTTGATCGTCCCGCCCGTGGGCACCGGCGCCGGGGCGAGCTGGCAGGGCAGCGCCTTCCTCCGGCTCGACGGCGTCGACCATGAGTCGAGCAGCTACTCGCTGCGGCTCAGCTCCGGCAGCGGCTCGCGAGCGACCTGGAAGTTCGCCGGCCAGAGCGTCCGGTGCACGGTGCCGTGAGCCAGGCCGCGCAGCGCCCCGACCACTCGCCCGCGGACGCCGACGGCGTCCTGACGGTGGTCGACCTCGGCCGCCCCGACGTGGTGCACGAGTTCTCGGCCGAGGGTCAGCGCCGGTCGTTCGGTCGGGGGGCCGAGTGCGACATCGTCATCGCCGGGTCCGGCGAGCGCCGCCTCTCGGCGCTCGCCGGAATCATCTGGCGGATGGACGGCGAGCTGTGGCTGCGCAACGTCTCCCTGGCGCACGACCTCTACGTGGAGGTCCCCGGCCTGCCTCCGGAGCCGCCTCTGCCGCCCCGCCGCAGCGAGACCGACCGCGGGCCCGCCCGATCGATCCCCGGTGACCTGGCCTTCGTCAACGGACCGGACGGCTGTCGCCTGCGGGTTCGACAGATCCTGCCCGAGAACCCGCTGCTGGCCGGCTCCGGCTACGGCGGCGACCCGGAGAAGACCATGCGGGTCCCCCCGGTCCCGACCTCCCTGCGCGACGTGGCGCAGGCGCTGTGCGCTCCCCTGCTGGAGGGCGGACAGCTGCCCGCCTCCTACGCCCAGATCAGCGCCGCCACGGGAATCACCAGCCGGAAGTCCGTGCGCAACAAGGTGGAACAGCTGACGGCCCTCTACCTGGACGAGATCCCGGCCCTGCGCAGCCTGCTGGACGACCGGCTGGAACGCGAGGCAGCCCAGTTGGGCCTCCCCTCGGCGCCCCGGGTGGGCGGCGCCACGCGCAGCGCCGACCCGAGGGCCGACGTCGTCGACACCGCGGAGCAGGAGCGGCGTTCCGCGCTGGCCCTGCCCACGTACTACGAGGTCGCGCACCTGCTGGTCCGTCGCGGCCTGGTCACGTCGGACGGCGCCGGCCCGGCCCCGGCGCCGGCGGTCGAGGCCGAGGGCGGGCGGCCCGGTCCGAAGGTCGTGCGGATCGGCCGGGCACCCTCCAACGCCCTGGTCCTGGGTGATCCGTCGGTCTCCCGCGAGCACGCCGAACTGCTGATCGGGGACGGAACCACCGAGATCCGCGACCTGGGCAGCGGCAACGGGACGTTCGTCAACGGCGTCCAGATCCGCCGGCGCAAGCTCAACCCGGGTGACCTGCTGACCATCGGGAAGTTCACCCTCCGCTACGACGGGCGCAAGCTGGCGATGGTCCGCCGGGATCAGTGACCCGCGGGCCGGTCCCATCGCTCGACCGAGGGGTCGGCCAGTTCCCGCGCGGCCAGGCCGCGGCTGCCCGCGCGCCCGGCCGCGGTCAGGGCGGCCTCGATCGCCTCCAACGCCAGGTCCGGACGACGGGTGCCGATCACCCAGCGGATCTCACCGGCCGCCCCCGTCAGGTTCCAGGCCGCCAACTCCGCCCGCATCCGGTCCATGGCCTCGGTGGTCGCCGACGACGAGGCCCGCCGTCGCCGAGGCGCCGGCCCCGGGAACGACACCGCGATCGTCGTCCAGGGAGCGGTCTGGAACCGGGCCTCACGGGTGCTCCAGCGGCGGCCGAGCAGGTTGGCCCGACGGTGCAGCCGCACCTGACTGGGGTCCACAACGGCCCACGGGACGACCAGGGGCGGCCAGAAGGGCGCGGCCCGCGTCACGAGTTCCCTTTCGTAGAAGGAGTTCTCGACAACGAAGAACGGCAGCAGCACCGCCAGGGTCGCCGTCATGAACGCGAGCACTCCCCACGCGGCGCCGGCGCCCGCCTGCGCAGCCGCGACCAGCACGACCGCCATCACCGCGGAGGCGAGCACCAGGAGCGCCGTCCCGCTCGGCCACAGCCGTTCGGTCAGCAGCAACCGGCCCCGCCCCGCCGTGTCCCCTCCGGTCACGACGGGTCGGGGGTCGAAGCCGCCTGAGAGACCAGTTCCTGCACCCGGTCTCGCAGGGTTTCGGGCCCCACCGACCGGATCAGGGCCGCCGGGCGGCCGGCTTCGCCGGTCCCGGCCTCGGCCAACCGCACCTCGTCCTGCTTGGTCATCACCGTGAGCCGCCGTTGCTCCGCCCGGCCGTCGGGCCCGGCGGTGACCACCACCAGGACGGCGACCAGCAACACGTCCGCCTCGGCCTCGGGCAGGACCCCGCTCGCCGCCGCGCCCAGGTCGACCTCCTCCGCGGGGCCGTCCGTGGTCGCGACCCCGGCCGGGTCGAGGAAGGCGACGAGCGCGTCCACCGCGGGCGCCGTCGGGCCGGCCGAGAACACATGCAGCCCGGCCTGGTTCACCGTCTCGTCGACGACACCGGCCGCGCCCTGGACGTAGAGGACGTGAGTGATGGACTCCTGGTCGCTGCGCCGTTCGGCGATGACGAAGCCGGACGACGAACGGCGGGCCGCGAGCACCGCGTGCGTGTCGCCGTCCACGGCGAGGACGACGTCCCCCGTGGTCTCGTCGATCGCGCTCGGCCGAGCCACCCCGCGGACCGCGAGGCTGCGAGCCGCCACGGTCCGGGCCGTCTCCTGCTCGGTTTCCGGCAACGCCGACAGCCAGGGCAACGGTGCGACGTGATCGGACTGCGGGCCGTCGAGCACGGCCAGCTCCTCGTCCGTCAGTCGCACGACCTCGACGCGCCCCGCGCCGGCCCGCTCGAACAGCCGCCCGAGCAGCGCGGACGTGACCTCCGGCGCCCGCATACGTACCGACCCGCTCATCAGAACAACCCCTTCACGGATTTCCAGGCGCCCGTGGCGCTGCTGCCGACCGCGTGGGCCACGTCACCGGCCCCGTCGGCGACGGCCCCCGCAACGTCGTCCACCGCATGGGCAGCCGTGTCCAGCACCTTCTGGTTCTGGGCGTTGATCCAGTCACCCGCCACGTCGGCGCCGTGGCTGATCGAGTCCCAGTGGTCCACCACGTAGTTCCCACCGGTCCAGACCGCACCGGCGACCAGCGCACCCGCCACCACCCCGGCCCCGAGCGGGCTCAAGGTGATCAGTCCCACCCCGGCTGCGAGCGCCGTTCCGCTGGCGATGGCCGTGATGCCACCGACGCCGCGGTCGATGACGCTGAGCACGCCGGTCTCGTGGTCCGGGTGAATTACCTGCACTACGCCGCCGACCACGCCGAGGAGTCCCCCGGCCCGGCTGAGGGGGCCTGTCATCTTGACGGCATCGACGAAGGCGTTCTCCGCCCGGCCGATCTCGCCGCCGGCCTTCACGACGTCCTGGAAGGCGTCGAGCACGTGCTCCTGACCGAGGTACCACTGGCGCAACACGCGATAGTCGTTCACGTCGTCGACCTGGCGGAGAATGCTGTTCAGCCGGGCATTCTCGGCCTGCCCCGTCCATTCGAACACCCGCTCCGCCTCGCGGAAGACGTCCTTCGCCCGGCCGATGGCCCGCCACTTCTGCAACCACTCGGGAGCGTCATGACCGACGGTCCACAGACTGTCCAACGGCTCATAGATCTTCTTGAAACCGTTGTACGCGCCCGGCACCAGCCCGAGCATCGCCATGAGTCCCAGTGGCACGGCCTCGCCGAGGTCACCGAGACCCGGTGCTCCCGGACCGTTCACCCCGCCGGGCCCCGCGTCGGCCCAGGACCCGACCCCGCCCGGGCCGCTCGGTCCGGCTCCCGACCCGACGGCTCCACTGGCGACCCGCTGCTGCCGGGCCTGGGCCCTGACGGCGGTGGCCGCCCTCTGCAGAGAGTGCGCCACCGCCGCCAGGTCACCCGCGTGCCGGGTCGACCAGGTGGCGGAGAACCGCTCCATGTCCCCGCCGAACCAGGTCGTCTGCGACAGCTGGGCCCGGACCCGGCTGTCGATCTCGGCCAGGTGACCGGCCTGCCGGCTCATCGTCTGCGCCAGGACGTCGAGGTCCTCCGGGGAGGCGCCGATGAAGGTTGCCATCGCGCGTCGCCTCAGGTCGCCGAGGCGTCGATCTGCTGCTGCGCCTCCTGCATGGCGTGGTTGCCGAACTCCTGCAGGGCGGCCTTGACCTGGTTCAGCTGGGCGACGTAGGTGCCCTGCCAGTCGGTCTCGAACTGCTGCCGGTCGGCGCCCACCCACTGGGTCGACCCCAGCTGGCCGGTGATCTTCGAGATGATGCCGTCGATCTCACCCGGCACCGTGGCGGCCAGCAGCTGGCCCAGACTCTGCACCTCTTCGGGCACCATGCCCACGAAACCTGCCATGACGTCCTCCTTCTCGTGTGTCGACCGGGCCCTTCCCGTCGATGGTTCGACCCTAGGTCGGCACGCCGGACCGACTCCAGGGCAGCCCTGCCCCTAGCCGAGCGGTTCGGCGAAACCGATCTGCAGCTTCGACGCGCGACCGCCGGAGACCAGGTAGCCACGACCGCGGGGGTCACCGCGATCGGCGGCCGGCGTGGTGGTGAACAGCAGGTTCGACCCGTCGGCCAGCCCGGGGCGGAGCAGGATGCCCTGCTGCTGGGCTTTGATCAGCTGCGAGAGCTCGCTGAACATCTTGGCGTTGGCGCCGACGTCGGTGAGGAAGACGTGCCCCTCGGCGATGCACCGGCGGGCCAACTGGAGCAGGGCCGCCTCGGCCGGGCCGGAGGCCACCTCGTGCAGGTCCTCCACGACCACCAGGGTCGGCGGGTGCGCCCGGTCCTCCAGGGCGGCCGTGAGCTTCTCCGTCAGTTCGACGATCTGGTCGCGGTCGGTGGCGCGCGCCGTCCAGCGCACCATCGAGCTGACGGGGCTGCGCTCGAGTCCGAGGTAAGCGGCTACCTGGCACCGGCCCGCTCTCAGCACGGCGGCCGCCACCGATCCCACCGTCGTACTACGGCCGCTGTCCGGAGGCCCGGCCACCAGGAAGGTCGAGCGGATCTTCACGCTCACGGGTTCCAGCGTCAGGTCGTCGAGACCGAGCACAGGATCGCCGCCGAGCTGTGCGGGCAGGTCGAGCAGGCGGACCGAGTCCGGAAGGCGCTCGATCCTGCGCGGCGCCGGGCCTGCCATCCGCGACGAGCCAGCCAGTTCGTCCAGCTGCGCGCCCTGTCTGTCGATGGCCTGTTCCGCACGGAACACCCCGACCTGGACCTCGAAGCCGTCCAGGTGGCCGCGACCGGCGGGGGCGTCGGCGGGCAGGGCCGATCCGGCCAACCCGATCAGCGCGTAGTCCTCCTGTGCCATCCGCAGGTAGACCCGCTTCTGCAACGCAGAGTTCAGGCTGCCGGGCAGGCTGACCGGCCGGTCGGCCGCCAGCGCCACATGCACGCCCACCGCACGGCCGTCGACCGCGATCCGCACGAACTGCTCCCACAGGCCGGAACGGCTCTCGTGCTCGGACCGGAACACCTGGGCGCCGTCCACCATCAGCAGAATGCGCGGCTCAGCAGGCGCATTCGCATTCCGCCGATAGTCGGACAGCGTCGCCGCGCCGGCCTTCTGGTAGCGCTCGGCCCGGCTTCGGACCTGCTCGCCCAGCCAGCGCAGCAGCCGAGCCAGCAGATCCGTGTCCTCACGCGCGATGACCGCGCCGACATGGGGCAGCCGGTCGATCAGGGCCAGCCCCCCGGCCCCGAAATCGACGCCGTAGACGTGCATCGGGTCGCCCGCGACGGTGCGCAGCCAGGCCGCCGTCGCCAGCGAGCGCAGCAGTGTGGACTTGCCGGAACCGCCGGTCCCGAACACGCCCAGGTTCCCCTCACGGTCGGGGTCGAACCCGACCGCGTACTGCTTCTGCTGCTCTGGGTCGTCGCGCTGCGCCAGCGGCAGCTCACCGGGATTCACGGTCATCTTCTCGAGGGCGTAGGCCGGCCCCAGCGGCGGCAGCCACGGTGGTACGGCCGGAGCCAGCCGCGCCCGTTCCGTCGCACGACCCACGACGTCGGCCAGCAGCTCCAGGTCGGTCGGCGCCTCCGGGTCCACGGCGGAGTCCGCCGTCGCCGACGCGGGACCGGCCCAGACCGCGGGAGGCCCGAACGCGAGGTCCTCCACCACGATGGAGGGCGGTTCGGGCCCGTCCGATGTCCACCCGCCGGCGTAGGCGGTCTGGAAGGCGTCCAGCCGGCCCGGGCCGGTGCGCACGTAGGCCCGACCCGGCAGGTCCGGCGAGATCAGCCCCGACTCGGGCGAACCCAGGACGTCCGTACTGTCAGCGGTGTCGGCCATGCGCAGGGCCACCCGCAGATTCGTGTTCGCGCGCAGGTTGTCCTTGATGACGTTGGCGGGCCGTTGCGTGGCCAGGATGAGGTGCACGCCCAGCGACCGCCCACGCTGGGCGATGTCGACCATGGAGTCGACGAACTCGGGCAGATCCTGCGCCAGGGCGGCGAACTCGTCCACGACGATCACGAGACTGGGTGGCGTGTCCGGCGCACCGCGGCGTTCCAACTCGAGGAGGTCCTTGACCTTGTGCTCGTTGAGCACCCGTTCCCGGCGCCGCAGTTCCGCGCGCAGCGAGATCAGCGTGCGACCGAACCGGTGCGGAGTCAGATCGGTGATCAACCCCACGGCATGCGGCAGGTCCTGGCAGACGCCGAACGCGGCTCCGCCCTTGTAATCGATGAACAGGAACGTCACGCGCCGCGGGCTGTAGGTCATGGCCAGGCCCATCACCCACGTCTGGAGGAACTCCGACTTGCCCGCGCCCGTCGTCCCGCCGACGAGCGCGTGCGGACCCTGCCGACGGAGGTCCAGGTAGTAGGGCCCCTCGGGGCCCATCCCCACCAGAGCCGACAGGTGCTGCTGCCCCGGGCTGAGTCGGCCGTCCGGGCCGGGCAGCGACCCGCTGGCCACCCAGCGCTCCCGGACCCGTTCCTCCTGGCTGAGCACCTCGTGCCCGACCAGGCTCACGAGGGAGACACTCTCGGGCAGGTCGGACTGGGACGGTACGAGGGCACCGGCGTCCACCACCGGGGACAGCACGCGCGCCGCGCGGGCCGCCACCTCGGCCGGCAGCGGTTCGAGGACCACCGGGTCGACGACCTCGCCGTCGCGGCAGACCACGAGCTGCCCGGCCCCGTCCGGCGCGATGCGCACGTACGTGTCGCAGCGCGCCGGCAGGCGTTCGGCCCGCGCGGCGACGTAGACGACGTGCACACCGACCTCGGCACCGCGCTCCGCGACCCAGACGAGCCGGGCCCGGTCGACGGAGGCGTCGTCGTCCACGAGCACCACGCAGGCGGGGGACGACGACCCGGCCCGTCGCGCCGCCACCTCACGTTCCAGCTCGGTCAACAGTGCTCGGCAGGACCCGGCGTCCCCGGCCAGGTGCGGCACGGCCAGCGGCGAGTGGTCGGACGACGTGTGCGGCAGCCAGCGCAGCCACGACCAGCGGGCCACCCCGGCCCGGTCGGTGAACGCGACCACCACCAGCTCGGCCGGTGAGTGCAGGCCGACGAGCTGCAGGACGACGGAGTCGGCCATGGCCTGCGCCCGTTCGGTGGGCCCCACGACCCCGAAGGCGCCCGCCGCGCCGAGGTCGACGACGACCGGGACGGGTTCGATCACACTGCTGCGCGCGGCCAGCTCGTCGAGTTCGGCCCACAGCGCGGCCTCGGCGGCGTTGCGGGTGGGCAGCACGACGCGGGCGCGGGCGGGTAGCCGCCCCAGGCCGAGCCGGGCCACCAGCCACTGGGGTCGGTCGACGCGGCGGGACCACAGCAACGACGACCGCTCGAAGACGGCGGCCACCACGTCCGCCACCGGCGGCGTCTCGGCGACGCGGGCCGCCCGCTCCGCGTCGGCCGCCTGCGCCAGCCGCCCGCGCAGCACGGTGAGCTGTTCCTCGTGGTCGCGCAGCGCCCGCCGGTACTCGCGGGCCTCCGAGAACCGGGTCTCGGCCCACGTCCCCAGCAGCAGGATCGGACTCATCGCGATGAAGAGGACGACGAACGGGGTCCGGGTGATGGCCAGGATCGCGAGGCCCATGGCGATCGGGACGAGGAACGCGATCACCGGGAAGGCCCGCGACCGGGCCCGCTGCGGTGGCTGTGGCGCCTCCAGTTCCTCGCCCTCGAACACCACCTGGACGCGCGGGCTGCGGTTGTGGTCGGAATCGGAGCGACCGGGGCCGGACGACGCATCCGCCCGCAGCGAGACCCGGATGCCGCTGCCGCCCAGGACGACGACCTCACCGCGGCCCAGGTCGGCGTGGCGCACCTGCTCCTCGCCCAGCAGGATGCCGTTGGCCGAGTTCAGGTCGACGATGTGGGCCTGCGCCCCGGACGACGTCCCCGGTGCGTCGCTGATGACGATGCGCGCGTGCTCGCGGGAGATCATCGTGTCGTCGAGGCGCACGTCGCACGCCGCTCCGCGCCCGACCACCGTGCTGGCCTTGTGCAGCGTGAAGGTCCGGCCCACCTCCGGGCCGCTGACCACGGACAGGGTGCCCAGCGCCGGTTGCGCCTGCGTCTCACCGGTGGCCAGGCAGACCCGGGACCCCGACGGCACCGCCGCCTCCGCGAAGGGCTGCGTGCCGTCGAGCACGCGGCGTCGACCTTCCTCCACCACGGCCAACGTGAGGGGTGCGGAGGCCGCTCGAGGGTCGCCGGCGGCCAGTGCCTCGGCCACGTCCGCGACGGCGGCCCGCAGGTCGCTGACCACCACGACGTCCGCGGCCGAGCCGTTCGCCCGTTCCAGGGTGAGCTTCGTCCGCATCAGTCCTCCCCAGTTCCCGGCCGCACGGTGAACGAGCGACGATTGCCGAGCGACACGCGCTGCCCGACCTCGACGTAGTGACGACGGCCGGCGACGCAGGTAGTGATACTGCCGTCGACCGTCGTGATCCGGGTGCCGTTCGTCGAACCTCGATCGGTGATCCAGAACCCGCTGGAGTCCATGCCGAAGTCGGCGTGCTCCTTCGAGACGCGGCGGTCCGGATCCGGCACGACGACGGTGAGTCGTCCGTCCGCGGCTCGCGGCTGACGGCCCATGACGCCCCCTCCGGTGACGAGCACCGACGGCCCCCAGTCGGGGACGATCAGGTAGGCGCGGGGCTGGGCGGCGGGGCCGGGACGTCGTCCGGCCACCTCGGTCGATTCCTCCCCGGCGGGCGGGGGCAACGGCCGAAGCGCAGGAACGGCCCGGGTGTCGGGCGCAAGTGCCTGCGGCGCAACGCTTTCGATCAGTCCCGCCCGGAGTGCACCGACCAGTTCCTCGGGCACCGCGCCCGACAGATGGACGCGTGCCCCCGACAGGGCCGGCTCGATCACGCACACCACCGTCTCGGTTCGCCTGAGCAGCAGCAGGAGGAGGCTCGACCCGACCGTCGGCAGGGCCAGCGCCCAGGCCGCGATCCGTGACCAAGCGGGTCGCCGGCGCCGGACGAACGTGAGGGCTGAGCCGCTCTGCGGTGCGCTCGCGAAACCATGATCGAACAGCCAGGCTTCCACCGTTCGGCGGATATCCTGGGGGCTACCGGCGAGAGCCACGGAGTGCGTCATGCGCTGCCAACCTCTCGTGGTCACCTGTCTCGCATCAGGATTCACAGCAAACTACCCGCGTCACAACTAATCTGTGCCGGTGACCGGTTGGCCCCTCGTCTCGATGCACTGGACACTCGACGTCGAGCCCATCACGGAGGGTGACTCGAGTCTGCCGCAGGGTGCCCAACAGGCCTCGGGTTGGCAGCAGCGACTGACGAGGATCGGTCCGGGCGGGCGCTACGTCCTCGACGGCCTGATCGCCCGAGGTGGCCAGGCCTGGATCTGGTCGGCCCGCGACACCACCACCGGGACGTCGGTGGCCGTCAAGATTGCCTCGGCCGGTAACCATCTGCAGGAGAACGCGCACCGGATCGCCCGCGAGGCCCAGCTCCTGCGTGCCCTACGTGGGCACGACTCCGTCATGCCGCTGCTCGACGTCGGCGGGCCGGTGCGCTTCTTCGCCGACGGCGACGACCGCTTCGTCGACGAGGCCGACGACCCGTTCCTGACCGAGCTGCCCTGGTTGGTACTCCCGCGCATCCCGCATCTGCGACTGAGAGCGGCTCTCGAGAAGTCGGGCGGCTCGCTGGGCGCCGAGGCGACCACGGGCCTGGCCACGGAGCTGGCCGACGTCCTGGCCCATCTCTCCCGGCACGGAGTCGTTCATCGCGACCTGTCCCCGGGAAACGTGCTGCTGCGTCGCGAAGGCCTGGTGGTGGCCGACTTCGGACTGGCGTGGCAGCGCGGCCATCCCGACGAGGCCATGCGCGAGCTGGAGACGCAGCAGCGGGCCATGCTCACCGAGTTCGGCGGGCCGGGCATGACGGCCGGGTGGGCCGCCCCCGAGCGACATTCCGTCGACGAGAACAGCGGAGACCGTCCGGACCGCGACGAGGCGGGCGACGTGTTCTGCTGGGGTCTGTTCACCTTCGCAGCGATCGCCGGACGCCACGCCTGGAAGAGCGCGTCCTCCGACGCCAATCCGCTGAAGCCGCGGCCGTCCGAGCTCCACGAGATGACGGCCGGCCACCCGGCACCGGATGTCGGCCCCCTGCACGCCCTGCCGAGTGAGCTGTCCGAACTCGCACGGGCCGCGTTGTCCCCTCAGCCACGGGACCGGCCGAGCGCCGCCGAGATCGTCGACCGGCTGAGCGGCGCCGACGATCGGACGGTTCAGTCCAGCACGGTGCTGCGGACGAGATCGCACTCCTCGCCGACCCGGCCGTCCGCCACGCCCCCGACGCCGCAACTCCCACCGGGAGGTCTTCGCCCCGTCCCGGTCCCGCGCCGGTCCCGGCGCACCGCGCTGATCGCAGCGACTGTCGCGGTCGCCGTCCTGGCCGTGGGCGGGACAGCCGGGTGGGCCCTTTCCCGGGGCGAGCCGGACCCGCCGTCCCCCGGTGGTCCGGCCTCCCTGACGATCGGCACCTACGGGACGTCGCCGCCCGTGTCGGAGCAGATGTCGGTGGCCTATCACCGCTTGTGGCCCGACGTGACCGTGAAGGTGGGCCGGCACGACTACGACACCTACGAGAAGGACCTCCGGAACAGGGCCGCCACCGGTGCACGCTCGGAGGACCTGCAACAGGTGGAACAGTCCTCGGTCGCGGCGCTGACCCGGCAT
Source organism: Spongisporangium articulatum (assembly GCF_044465595.1). Classification (NCBI taxonomy): domain Bacteria; kingdom Bacillati; phylum Actinomycetota; class Actinomycetes; order Kineosporiales; family Kineosporiaceae; genus Spongisporangium; species Spongisporangium articulatum. The sequence goes on from NZ_JBITLV010000008.1 coordinate 19,646, forward strand.
GCCGACTACTTCGTCGACTTCAAGGACCTCATCGATGCGTCTGCCTGGGACCCGGCCGACTTGCGCCTGGTGACCGCCCCCGACGGCCGGGTGATCGGGTTGCCGTTGGACAGCGGCGGACTGTCCCTCTGCTACAACCGGGCCCTGCTGGAGAAGGCCGGGTTGCCGACGGACCGGCAGGAGCTGGCGGCGGCCCTGCCCGACTGGGAGGCCTACGTCGCCATGGGTCGCAAGTATATGGCAGATGCGCCGAAAGGTACTGCCTGGTACGACAACTCGGCTCATCTGATGAACGGGATTCTGGGCGGAGCGGTCTCCGGTGACCTGGGCGGCACGCCCGCCGCTCGGGCCGCTGCCCAGTCGGCCTACGACTCGGCTTCCGACCCCACGGTCAAGGCCGCCTGGGACCTCGTGGCGGACGCCGTGGAAGCCGGCGAGAGCGCCGAGGCACGGGCCGCCACCAGCGGGAAGGACTTGAACGAGGGCCACTTCGCGACGGTCGTGTGCCCCTCGTGGATGATCGGTGACATCGACGCCGCGTTCGGCGGCGCGGCCAGCGACTGGGATGTCGCCGCAGCACCGGGCGGCAAGGGGAACTGGTCCGGCTCCTACCTGGTTGTTCCGAAGAACGGACCCCACGTCCAGCAGGCGATCAAGCTGGCGCTGTGGTTGACCGCCACGCAGCAGCAGTCGGACGCCTTCGACCAGCTGCGCCACTTCCCGGCCTCCCTGGCGGCCCGCGACTCCGCCCAGGTCCGGGGGGCCACATCAGCCTTCTTCAACGGCGCGCCGGTCGGACAGATCATCGGGGACTCGCTCACCGGCTTCGCCGACTCGCCGCTGCGCGCCGAGAGCGTCGACGTGGCCAACGCCGTTCATCCCGCCCTGAACGCGCTGGAGAACGGGAAGTCGCCGACGAGCGCCTGGGAGAGGGCGCGCGCCGCGCTGGAGAGGCTGAACCAGGACGGCTCAGGGTGATCCGGGCACTTACGAAGGCTTTCATCGTGGGGGTCTGCCTCGCCGCCGTGGCGGCCTGCTCGACGTCCCCCACCCCGGCCCCCGCACCCAGCTCGCGCGAAGTGGCGCTCGGCGTCTTCCGTGGCACGGAAATACCGCGGGTTCGAGCGTTCGGAGAATGGCTCGGTCGACAACCTGACTACGTCCTCGACTTCCCCGAGACCGGCTCGTGGGAAACCATTCTCAGGTCCACACGCGAGAAGGGCGATTACTGGCGAGGCAGCGGGTACCGGCTCGTGTACTCGGTGCCGCTGCTGCCCGACGAGGCGGCACCGACCATGGCGAAGGGCGCCGACGGCACGTACGACGACCGGTTCACCGACATCGCCCAGGCTCTCGTGGAAACCGGTCAGTCGAACGCCGTGATCCGCCTCGGCTGGGAGTTCAACATCAAGAACTCGCGCTGGAAGACGGACGTCCCGGCCGAGTTCATCGCCTTCTGGCAGCACGTCGTGAGCGCGATGCGGGCGGTGCCCGGCAACCGTTTCGAGTTCGACTGGAACCCGACGAACGGCTACACAGCATTCTCCGGGGAGAAGTACTGGCCCGGCGGCGACTACGTCGATTACGTGGGCATCGACGTGTACGACATCTCCTGGCGCAACGGCAGTTACCCGTACCCGAAGGGCTGCGACGACGACGCCTGTCGACTTCCCCGCCAGCAATTGGCCTGGGACGAGATCTACAACGGCGAGCGGGGACTCGGGTTCTGGACGGAGTTCGCCGCCGACCACGGTAAGCCCGTCTCGCTCCCCGAGTGGGCGATGTGGACCCGGACCGAGGACTACAACAGCGGCGACGACGATCCCTACTTCATCGACCAGATGGCCGACTACATCGAGAACCCGGCCCACAACGTCGCCTACCAGATCTACTTCGACTTCCTCGCCGACAACGGACCGCACCGCCTCCAGGAGGACTTCCCGCGCGGTGGTGCCCGATACCGGGAGCGCTTCGGGCAACCCTGAGCCCTTTAGTCGCCGACCCGGCGGTACCGGATGTGCGTGGTCAGCGGCGAGTGCAGCACCTCGACGGGCTCGAACGGGAAGTCCTGGCCTTCGAAGATGCGCTCTCCCGAACCGAGCAGGACGGGCGCGATGTCGAGGGTCAGCTCGTCGATGACGCCGGCGGCCAACGCCTGCCGCACGGCAGACGCTCCCCCGGCGATGTCGACCCCCTTCTCGCCGGCCGCCTCACGCGCCGCCGCGTAGGCAGCGTCGAAGCCGTCGGTGACGAAGTGGAAGGTCGTCCCGCCCTCCAGCTCGATCGGCTCGTGCGCGTGGTGGGTGAGCACGAAAACCGGCGCGTGGTAGGGCGGTTCGGGGCCCCACCAGCCGGTCCACTCCTCGTCCCATGGGCCGCGGACCGGGCCGAACATGTTCCGGCCCATCACGTATGCACCGCGCGGGCGCATGAGCCAGTCGTTCGCCACCCGGTCGGCGTCGTTCGCCCGCGGGTCGCCGATGTGCCAACCGTGCAGCTCACGCCCCCGCGTGCCCAGCGGGTTGTCCCGGGCCTGGTCGGGCCCGGCGACGAACCCGTCCAGCGAGATCGACATGTGGCACGTGGTGTACGGCTCCGCGAGATCGGTCATGGGGCCATCCTGCCCTTGGCGAGGTTGCACCACTGACAGAGCCCCTGACCGTTGGCCGCCGACGTCGGCCCACCGTCGGCGTACGGCAGCACGTGGTCGATCTGCCGGATCGGCGCATCGCACCAGGGCGTACGGCAGTACTGGTCGCGCGCGACGATGAAACGGCGCAACCCGGCGGGGAACTGGCGTGACCGGGCTTCCATCTGGACGAGTTCGCCAGTCTCCGGTGAACTCCAGAGGCGACGGACCTGGCGGACGACGTGTTGGTCGGGCGGGTCGGCGAGTGCCCTGGCCAGCGGGGCGGGGATGGGGCCGTAGCCGTGCACGTGCGCGGGCTCGTCGCACGCGCCGGTGAGCGCCTGGTCGCTGATGACGAGTTGCACCTCGACGGGCACGTTCGCGGCCTGGCTGGTGCCCAGCACGCGGGACGCGAGCGTGTCGGCCATGACCTGCCCCCGGGAGCGGTGGTCGTCGGGGTCGACGGCGGCCGAGTCGGCGGCCTGCGACAGCGCGGCGAAAACGGCGACGCCCTCGGCGACGGGCAGGTGGGCGGTGACGACGGTCATGCAGTCGGGCGCCGGGCGGATGGTGACGCGACGCTGCACCGTCGCCTTCTGAGCCTGCTTCCAGGCCAGCCCCGGTTCGAGCCGTTGCGCGATGCGGCGGGCCTCGCGTTCGACGGCGCCGTCGCCGAGCAGACCGAGCCGCGGGGCCAGCTGCTCGTCGACGATCGCCCGGGACTCCTTCGAGAGCAGGGCCGTCTCGCGCACGACGAGAGTCGCCCGCCAGTGGGTGGTCTCGCCGCGTTCGAGGGCCGCCAGCGTCTGCGGCAGCTCGTCGACCAGGCAGCGGGCGACGCCGAGCAGGCGACCCGCCTTGTGCGGCGAGACGTGCAGGGCGCCGGCGATCTCCGAGGTGACGGCGCGCCGGGCCCGGTCGTCGGGCTGACCCTTCGCCAGACGACGGGCCCGGGCCGAGTCGTCGTACGCGGCGGCCGCACGCACCTGGGCAGCCGCGACAGCGGAGGCCAGCTTCTCGAGCGCCCCCAGCAGCCGAAGCCGCTCGTCATCTGCGGAGGGAAGCTCGGTCTCACCGAGCCGCGCGGCGAACTCTTCCACCTCGTCGACCGGGCCGAATTCGGGGTGCGCCGCGGAGAACTCCACCGCCCACAGCTGGGCAGGGTCGGCCAGCATCGCAATGTCGACCGCCGCCATGCTCACACCCCCGAAGGCGTCGCACATCTGTTCGAATCCATGTCAATGGTGGCATACTCCAGTGCTCCGCGCAAGAGAAACTCGGCCACCGGGCGAGCCGAAAATGTCTCTCTCAGAGCGTAATTCGAGACCGACCGCAAGCTATGCCGGCCGCCGGGACTCAAGGCACGACTCTGGCCGTCGATGTGGACTGCACGTTCACGGGGAGGAGCAATCCATGGGGCAGTTCTCTTCATACGATCTGCGACGGCAACTCGCCGGCCGCTTCATGACCGAGGCCGCGCGGGTCTACGACGATCTGCGTGACTCGGATCGCTGTGGAGCCGGACTCAAAGAAGAAGCCATCACGTCGAACTTCTTGATCGGCCTGAGCCGTCACGCCACACCGGCACTGTCGTTCCGTGCCTACTCACATACCGAGGAGAAGCTGACCGGCGCCGACTGGGAGTGGTGGTTCGGCGACGGGCCCGGCACTCCCTATGTGGGCGTGCGCGTCCAGGCCAAGCGCTGGCGCACGACGGTCGCCGGAGGGTACGACTTCAGGTATCCGAACGATTCGTCTCGACCGCGGCAGGTGGACACCCTGATCAGCGCCGCGCGCGCGAGCACGCCTCCGCGGGCGGCGCTGTACTGCCTCTACTCCGGCCCGCGGACGAAGTCCCTCCATTCTCACTGCTGCCAGCCGGTTCCCCCTCCGGAACCCGCCTTGGGTATCAGCGTCATCCCCGCCCTCGCCGCGCGCGCGATCGCCGACCGCCGTAGCGGGGTGAGCGCAGATGCCAATGACTACGCGGTCCCGCTTCACTGCCTCGTGCTCTGTGAGCCGTCGTGGGTCGGGTCGATGCATTCCGCGCCGGGCGCGGCGACCGAGCCCGTTCCCGACGACGTCCCGCTCAGTTGGTGGGTGAACTCAGCCCTGACCGGTCTCCAAAACTTGATCATCCAAGACGCGCACGTCGCCGCGGCCGACGAGACCTCCGTCGTGATGAATTGGCAGCAGGTACCTGACGGCGTTCAACGCCTCGTCCGGTTCGAGCAGGACGAGGTTCGCGCCGAGCCCGACGACCAACTGAAGACCTATCTGGACGATCAGCGCCTGCAGGGGCTGATCACCTTCAGCCTCCGCGCGTCGCCTGCCCCCGAGGAGCCTCGACAGGGTTGAGCTTCCAGCGACGCCTGCGCCTGGTGTTGCGAATCGCCATATTCACCGATATGCCTCCCCAACCGCCCACGGGTGGAGCACAATCTCCGCATGGCGGAGCCGAGCGCAGAACTCGAAGGACCAGGTCAAGACCTGGTCTTCGAGGAGCGCATCGGCTCGGGCGGCGCCGCCCAGGTGTACCGGGTGCGCGACCTGCGGCTGGGGCGCCTCTTCGCGCTGAAGGCCTACCGCCGCCCGGTGGAGGACCTGTCGGTCCGGGCCGCGTTCGAGCTGGAGACCCGGGTCGCGACGCAGCTGGGCACGCACCCGAACATCGCGACGGTCCTGGGCGCCGGCGTCTCCGAGGGGCGCCCGTGGCTGGCGACGGAACTGGTCGAGGGCGGCCCGCTGTCCCGCCGGCTCAAGGGGGGCCCGCTGCCCTGGGCCGAGGCGCTGCGCCTGGCCATCACAACGGCCGAGACCCTGAGCTGGGCGCACAACCTCGACGCCCCCGTGCTGCACCGCGACGTGACCCCGGCGAACGTGCTGCTCGACAGCTTCGGCCGGCCGATCCTGACCGACTTCGGCGTCGCCGCGGCCGGCAACTCCCCCGGCCGGATCGCCGGGTACACGCCCTCCTACTCGGCGCCCGAGGTGCTGGCCCGCGGCCGCTACTCGGTCTCCTCCGAGATCTGGAGCGTCAGCGCGATCCTGCACCAGATGCTCACCGGTTCCACGCCTTTCCGGTACGACGGGCGCCGCGGCATCACCGCCTACGTGCAGCAGCAGAAGTCCCGCCTGCCCCGGCTCGGCGACGGCGTCCCCGAACCGCTGGCGGAACTGGTCCGCTCGGGCCTGCACCCCGACCCCGAGGCCCGGCCCACGTCGATGCTGTCGCTGGCCCTGCGCCTGCGCACGGTCGAGGCCGAACTCGGGTTCACGCCGACGCCGCGCACGGCCGGGCCGATCGCGATCCCCACCGGCCCCGAGGCCCGGGCGATCCTCGCCGGCTTCGACCGCGCCGTCGTCCTGCCCGCCACCGACGACCCCGACTTCAGCGACCCGGCGGACGGCCCCGAAGAGGTGACGGCCGACGTCCGGCCCGAGTACTTCGACGACCCGGAACCCGAGGTGACGTTCGCGCCCGACGCGCTGGGCGGCGTCCCGGCCACCCCGGCCCGCGGCCTGCGGGCCGTGCGGCGGCGCAGCCGGCGTCCGGCCCCGCCCGTGGTCGCCGCGATCGCGACCGGCACGGCCGCCGTGGTCATCGGCCTCCTGCTGACGGTCAGCGGGTCGGTGAGCATCGTGGCCGGCGGCCCACGCAGCAAGGCCACGAAGGACAACGTCTCCCAGGCGCTGACGGTCGTCGACCCGCAGAAGCCGCAGGGCGGCACCGACGGCACCACCCCACCTCCCGGTGGGGAGACCGCGCCGCTGCCGCCGTGGGGGTCCGTGGTCGGAGACCGCCCCCTGGACCCGGCGAAGCCGGCCGACAGCACCGGGACGACGCCGGTCACCCCGGTCACGCCGGTCACCCCCGTCGTGCCCGGGGGGCCCGTAGTCCCGCCGGTCGTCGTCCCGCCCGTGAACCCGCCCGTGAACCCGCCGGTCGTGGACCCGCCGCCGGACCCGGTCGTCGACCCGCCGGTGGTGAACCCGCCGGTCGTGGACCCGCCGGTCGTCGACCCGCCGGTCGTCGACCCGCCCGTCGTCGACCCGCCCGTCGTCGACCCGCCCGTCGTCGATCCGCCGGTCGTCGACCCGCCGGTCGTGGACCCGCCCGTCGTCGACCCACCCGTCGTCGATCCGCCCGTGGTGGACCCGCCGGTGGTGAACCCGCCGGACCCGGCGCCCCAGCCGGACCCTCAGCCGGCGCCCGACCCGGACCCGACGCCCACGCCGACCCCGGACCCGGCTCCCTGACGTCGCCTCAGAAGACGCGGGCGATCGCGGTCTGCACGCGGTCGGGCAGGTACTGCACGAGCTGATCGCGCATGCCGATCGCCAGCCCGGCGCCCAGGCCGAGCAGAAGCGCCACGACGACCAGCGTCGTCCAGAAGACCGGCCCCCGACCAGACCGCTCGTCCGCGGGCGGGCGGGCCGCCAGTGCGACCGGGTAGGCCGGCGGGAAGTCGAGGGGATGGTCGACCGGCGGCTCGACCCGGAACTCGACCCGGGGCTCGACCCGGGGCTCGACCCGGGGCTCGACGCCTGGTTCGAGGCGCGGTCCGACCTGGCGCTCGGCCGGGCGCATGATCGAGCCCGTGGGCGGCCAGTTCGGGCCGATCCCGGCGCGCGGGGTGGCGATCTCGGACTCCGGGAGCAGGGTGCGCCGAGGCTCGTTCCCGTACTCGGCCATCCTTGGCGCCACCTTCCGTCCACCGAGCTCGGGTTCCGTCCAGCGAGCTCAGGGGCAGCATAAGAGGAAGTCAGCGGGTGCGGGGGAACGGCTTCGAGTGTCTGCATCGAACGACCTCCCCGATGGCACGCTCTGTGGCACGATGCCAACCGTGGGTGATCGTCGCCCGCTCGACCCATCGTGCTGACGGGAGCCCCGTGACCCTCGCCGAGTACCTCCGCGTGCTGCACCGCCAGTGGTGGCTGGTGACGCTGCTGACTTGCGTGGCGCTCGGCGGAGCGGCGTTCTACACGTGGACCTCGACCCCGATCTACACCGCCAGTACCAAGATGTTCGTGCAGGTCAGCAACACGGACAACGACATCGCCGCCCTGACCTCGGGCTCCACGTTCACGCAGCAGCGGGTGAAGTCGTACGTCGACATCATCACCAGCGAGCTCGTGCTCGAGCAGGTCGCGACCCGGGCCGGGCTGCGGCTGACGACGAGCCAGCTGGCCGGCGAGATCACGGCGTCCTCGCCCCTGGACACCACCCTGCTCGAGATCAGCGTGAACGACCCCGACCCGCGCCGGGCCGCGCTGATCGCCAACACCCTGTCCACCGTCTTCCCCGAGTTCGTCGAGCAGCTGGAGACGCCCAAGAACGGCGGCGTCTCCCCCGTGAAGGTGTCGCTGACCGACCCGGCCAAGGTGCCGACGACGCCGGTCTCGCCGCGCGTGCCGTTGAACCTCGCGCTGGGCCTGCTCGTCGGGTTGGGGCTCGGCGTCGGCGCGGCGGTGCTGCGCGACCAGACCAACACCTCGATCAGCGGCCCGGCCGACGTCGAACGGGTGACGGGCGCGGTGCCGCTGGGCGTCGTCCCCTTCGACCGGACGACGGCCCGCCAGCCGCTCGTCGACCCCGGCGACCAGACGGGCCGGGCGGAGGCGTTCCGCGCGCTGCGCACGAACCTGCAGTTCACGAACGTCGACGACCCGCCGCGCATCATCGTGGTCTCCTCGCCCCTGCCGTCGGACGGCAAGAGCACGACCTCCTGCAACATCGCGCTGACCCTGGCGCTGAGCGGTGCGTCGGTCGCGCTGGTCGAGGGCGACCTGCGCCGGCCCACGCTCGAGCACTACCTCGGCATCAGCAACGGCGCCGGCCTGACCAACGTGCTGGCCGGGCAGTTCGACGTGCGCGACGTCCTGGTCGCCTACCGCGCCGAGGACCTGGCCGTGCTGCCCGCCGGCCCCACCCCGCCGAACCCGTCGGAGCTGCTCGGGTCGGAGACCATGGCCGCGCTGATGCAGATGCTGGGCGAGCACTTCGACTACGTGATCATCGACGCCCCGCCCCTGCTGCCGGTCACGGACGCCGCCGTCCTGTCCGCGGTCGCCGACGGCTGCGTCCTCGTGGCGCGGCACGGGAAGACGTCGCGCGAGGAACTGACGCTGGCCAAATCGTCGCTGGAGGCCGTGAACGCGCGTCTGCTCGGCACGGTGCTGAACTTCGCGCCCCGCAAGGCTCGCCGCAACGGGTACGACTACGGGTACGGCGCCCCGGAGCGCCGGCCGACGCTGCGGCTGCCGCGGCCGAGGCTGGGCGGACGGACCCAGGTGGACGACGACCGCCGGGCGCCGCTCGGGGCCGCGCCTCAGCTCCCGGTCGGGTGGACGCGGCAGCAGCTGCCGAGTCAGAACTCGCTCGACCTGCGCGTGCTGCCGGACGACGCGTCCCAGCAGTCCCAGCACAACCGCCACTAGCCGCTCATGCTGTTGACATGCACAGTCTTACCGCCCAAACCGGCCGTCTAAGTGTGTATTTCGGCAGCATGAGCCGGTTTAGGTGACGGGGCCGACGTACGTGAGTCGGCCCTTGTGGCCCTGGTCGTCGGTGTACGTGACGCGGCGGGGTTCGCCGGTGCCGCCGCTGAGGGTGAAGGATTTCGGGCAGTCGGCCGTCGCGGCCTGGACGGCGAACTGGGCCTTCCCGCCGGACGTCGGGCCGACCGTGAACGGGACCGTGCAGCTGAGGGCGCCGGTGGCGCGGAAGGTGTGGCCGCCCGCGGCGCCGGCGACCGTGAGGAACAACGAGAAGTAGTCGCCCGGTGTCGTGATGACGCCGGCCCACTCGCCCTGCAGGCTCGTGGGTGCGACGCCGGAGCCCTGAGCCGTCGGCTGGTCACTCGGCTGGTCACTCGGTTGGCCGCTCGGCGTCGGGGTGGCCGAGGGCTTCGTTGCTTTGCGCAGGGGGGCGGGGGCGCCGGCGAGGACGGTGAAAGCCGTTGCGGGGAAACCGGACACGGTGGTTCCGAGGGTCGCGACGAACGCATCGCCGCCCGTGAAGGTGGCCGACGCGGCCTCGGCGGCGACCTTCAGAGGCTCACCCTCGACGCCGTCGGCCAGGCGCCACTGGCGGACGACGGCCTGCCCGGTGACCGTGGCGACGACACGGTCACCGGCCACCGTGACCGTGCCGGCGCCGGTCACCGGCTGGAACCAGCGGACCTCACCGGTGAGGACCTCGAGCGCGAGCAGGCCGGCGGCCAGGCGCAGGACGAGGACGCCGCCGCCGGAGCCGACTACGAGCGGCGGGGCGTTCTCGAGTTTCAGGGCGGACTGGTTGCGCCAGCGGCGCTCCCCGGTGGCCGGGTCGAGGAGGGCGACGGCTCGGGACTCGTCGGTGACGACCAGGCCCTCGGGGATGCGGGCGGCGCTCAGTGAACCGGCGTCCGTGCGCCACAGCTCCTTGCCCTTGGTCGTCTCGAGCGTCACGAGGGTTGGTTTCGCGGGGGTGGTGAAATCGGTCTGCGTCGGCGTGAAGACGACGTGCACGTGCGCCTCGTCGGCGTACGACCACGTCGGGGTAGCCGTCCCGGGAGCCTTTCCGGACTCCTTCGCCTTCCCGGTCAGCCAGCGACGCCAGAGGACCTTCCCGCCGGCGGCCTCGACGGCCACGACGGTGGGGCCGCTGCCGACCGAGACGGCGCTCGTGGGAGTGACGAAGAGCTGTGGGACGGTGGTCAGCAGGGCCGGGTAGGTCAGCGTCCACACCGGGCGGCCGGCGCGGACGGCGCGGCGCGCCATCCCCGAGGGTGTGGTGCCCACGACGTCGGTGGCGCCGGGAACGGCGGCGAGGGTCGCCTCACCCCCGGACGTACCGCGCCACAACGTCTTTCCGGTGACCAGGTCGAGGGCGACGGTCGACGTGGGGTCGGCGGTGAGGACCAGGACGTCGTCGGCCCGGGCCCCGACCTTCAGGTTGCCGCCCAGCCCGCTCGCCTGCCACAGCCGCGCCCCGCTGCGCCGGTCGAGAGCCCACACGGCGTCGTTGCCGACCACGTACACCGACTGCTCGTCGACGACCAGGGCACCGTGGCCCGCCAGGCCACCCGCCACCAGGCCCGGCAGCTGCGTCTGCCAGTTCGCGGCGCCCGACGCACCCGACGGGGTCGGCGAGGTCGCGGCGGGAGCCGGGCTCCCGTCGTCCGGCCGGAGCACGAACCACCCGCCGACGCCGGTGGCGGCGAGTCCCACCGCCCCGACGGCCCCGCCGATCAGGCGGCGACGGGTGAGCCCCGGGCGCGGCGCCACCTCGGGCTCGTCGGGTTCGTCCGGCAATTTGTCCCCCGTGGTCCGGAAACGGTGTGGTTAACCTACGCTCCACGACATGACGGGGTTGGATCTGGGGTTGGTACTCACCGAATGGGGCGTCGTGCTGACGCTCGCCGTGATCGTCGTCGGCCTGCTGCCGCGGGCCTTCGACCTGTACCGGACGGCGGTCGCCTCCGGTGAGGCCGCCGACCGCGAGCTCGCCGAGCGGTGGTGGGCCGGGCTGAGTTACCTGTCGGCCGGTTCGGTGCTGGGCACGTTGCTCATCGCGATCGTCGCGTTCCTGAGTCACGACGACCAGGTCGCGCAGCTACGTCCGAACTGGTGGGTGGGCGCCACGGTCGTGGTCGGGGCTCCGCTCGTCCTGCACCTGGCGTTCCTGCTGGTCCTGGGCACGCTGCTGCCCAAGCTGCCGGTCACGACGGACGCCGCCGCGTAGGCCCGCGACCAGCATCCACGTCGTGAGGGTGATGTCGACGAGCGCCACGGCCGCCAGGGCACCGGTCGCCCCGAAGGCCACGGCCAGCCCGAGCAGCAGCGGCACCCCGAGGACGGCCGACAGCACGTAGCCCGTGTACACGGCCGATTCGCGCCCCTGCGGGACGAGCAGGGTGAGCACCAGGCCGCGGTTGAGGAAGGCCGCCGCGAACAGGACCGAGGCGACGAACTGCTGGGCCGTCGTCCAGGTGGCCTCGCCCGCGTAGAGCAGGTGGATGACGAGCGGGAAGGCGAAGTACGCGACCGGGAGGGCGAGCAGCGCGAGCCCGGCGCCGACGGCCGTGACCCGGCGCGCCCGGGCGGTGACCGCGGCCGGGCCGCCGGAACTGATCCAGCCGGCGACGGCCTGCGGCAGCGCGAACAGGCCGTTGAGCCCGATGACGATGATCCGGTCGAACACGGCGTACACGGCGACGGCGCCGGGGGCCACGAGCGCCACCAACCCGGCCGTGCCGAGGTAGTACATGCCGTACACGGTGCGCGCGACGGTGCCGAAACCCTGTGCGGCGAGCGTGGTCCGCAGCAGCGCACGGGTCGGGCGCAGGGGCGGTTCGCGGCCGGCGATGGTGCGGTGGTTCAGCCCGATCGAGATGACCCAGCTGGCCACGGTGACCCAGCCGAACACCCACAGGTCGGCCCCGGCGAACAGCAGCCCGGCGATCGCGACGGAACACGCCAGCCGGAGCACCGACTCGTTGATCACGAGACCGCGCACCGAGGAGACGCCGACGAAGTACCAGGCGCACGTGAACCCGTTGAGCGTGATGCCGAGCGCCGTGGCCCCCGCGTTCACCGGGTGCGCGGGGCTCACCAGCCAGGCGGCCAGGAAGGCCAGGGGCCCGACGACGGCGAAGGCCACGGCCCGGGTGACGAAGGACTCCTGGTAGATGTGACGGCGGCGGCCCGGGTCGGGCTCGGAGGCGATCAGGTGCGCACCGATGGTGGGCCAGCTGAGCGCCATCACCACCGACGCCGCACCGCCGACGGACTGCCCGACGGCCACCGAACTCCAGCCGCCGGCACCGAATTTCGCGGCCACGAGCGGGGTGACGAGCAGGGGCGACAGGATCGAGAGGGCCGGGACGGCGGCGAAACCGAGAACCCGGCGGGCCAGGTCGGCGATCACCGACGGGCCGCCAGGACGGCGTCGTAGAACTCCTCCAGGCGGGCCGTCACCGGCTCCTCGAGGAAGGCGGAGGCGGTGTGCGGCGCACGGGCGGCGAGGCGCCGGCGCAGGGCGTCGTCGGCGGCCACCAGCTGGAGCGACTCAGCCAGCGAGTCGACGTTGCGCGGCTGGAACAACAAGCCGTCGGCACCCGAGGTGATCATCTCGGCGGGCCCGCCCTCGCCGGACGCGACGACCGCCAGCCCGGCGGCCAGGCCCTGCGCGACGACCATGCCGAACGGTTCCGGGATCACCGACCCGTGCACGAGAACCTGTGCGGTGCACAGCAAGCCGTACACGTCCAGGACGTGGCCGGTGAAATCGACGCGCGCGCCGAGGCCCAACTCGCCGACCAGATCCTTCAGTTCGGCGAGGTAGTCGTCCTCGCCGAACTGCGGGGCGCCGACGATCAGCAACCGGTGCCGCTCCCCCGCCGATCCGGCGCCGAACGCCTGGGCGAACCCGCGCAGCACGAGGTCCTGCCCCTTCCACGGCGTGATCCGCCCGACCATGACGAAGGTCAGGCCGTCGGCCGCCGCCCGGGTCTGCTCGGCGGTCACGCCCGGGTCGGTCACGGGGCTGGGCAGGACCAGCGACGGACGGCGACCGCGCACCCGCGCGGGCACCGTCGCCTCGGTGGCGCCGGAGTTGGTCACGACCCCGGTCGCGAGAACCCGCAGCACGAGCCGCATCAGCTGCACCCCGGCCGCCGACATGAACACGGTGCTGATCCGGTCGTGCACGTGCAGCAGCCGCGGCCGCCGGGCCAGCCACGCGGCCAGCCCGCCGAAGACGTGCGACTTCATCGAGTGCGTGTGCACGAGAACCGGCCGTTCCCAGCGGATCTCGCGCCGCAGCACCCAGGCGTAGCGGACGACGTCCAGCACCTGGGCCGGCAGCAGCGCCAGCGAGCCGACCGCGTTGCGCGACGCGTCGCGAGTGCGGTCGGGCAACGGCACGACGCGGGTGTCCACCCCCGCCTCCGCGAGTCGCCCGACGAGGGGGCCGTTCTCGCCCAGCAGCACCACGGGCCGGTACCGGTGCATCGAGCGGGCCAGGGCGAGCAGCGTGAGCTCGGCCCCCGAGTCGCGGGCGCAGTGGTCGACGAAGACGACGGTGGGGCGCCGGTGCCGGGGGGTCTCGGATGTCGACGGTTCAGGCATCGGCGAGCGCCTCACGCATCCGGTCGAGGAAGGCCGCCCGGCTGAACCGGGCGGCCCGGCGGATCACGAGTTCCTCGTCCCAGTCGAGCGCCTCGAACTCGGTGATGGCCTTGGTGACCATGACCGGCGTCTGCTGGTGGAAGAACAGGCCCGTCGTGCCGGCCTCGACCGTGTCCAGCGCGCCGCCCGCGCCGTAGGCGATGACCGGCAGGCCGCACGACATCGCCTCGACGGGGACGAGCCCGAAGTCGTCCTCGCTGGGGAAGATGAGCGCCCGCGCCCGGTTGTAGAGGGCCGCCACCTCGGTCGGGCTCTGCCAACCGAGGAACGTGACGTTGCCCGGGGCCCGGGCCTCCAGCCGGGCCCGGTCGCGCCCGTCGCCGACGACGACGAGCCGCTTGCGGGGCAGGTAACCGAACGTGCGCAGCAGGAGGCCGAGCTGCTTGTACGGCTCGGTGATGCGCCCGACGAACAGGTAGAAGTCCTCCCGCGGGGTGTCGGTGCGGTAGAAGATCGAGTCGTCGACCGGCGGCGGGATGATCGGGGCGTCGTCGCGACCGTAGAACGCGGCGAGCCGGCGTTGCACGGCCCGGCTGGTGGCGATGTACGTGTCGGCCTGGGCCGCGGCCTCGCTGTCGCGGCGCCGCAGGTTGGCGCCCAGCAGCCGGGTCGCCGCCCGTTCCACGACGGGGCCCTGCTGCTGGTAGGCGGCCGAGCCCGTCCACGCCTGACGCAGCGGCGAGTGGCAGTAGACGACGGTGCGCCCCGTGCCGCGCAGGTGGTGGGCGAAGGCGTACGAGCTGGCCAGCACGTTGCCCTCGATCCGGGGCAGCCGGCTGATCATCCGCGGGTAGAGCGGGGTGGCCAGCCGGTACGTCTCCTTGTTCACCCACTCGGGCAGTACCTGGGTGACGGCGCCCTGCGCGTTGAGCCGGGCGCTGATCGTCGGGTCGCCGGTGAGCACCTTCGTGGTGCTGCCCGGTAGGAGCTGCTCGGACAGCACGCGGGTGACCCATTCGGCGCCGCCGAAGACGAAGGCGAAGTCGTGCGTGACGGTCCAGTCGGTGGGGCGGAGGTCCACCGACGGGAAGGGCGTGGCAACTGCGGGTTGCAAGGTGTCGGTCATGTCTGGATTCCCCTGGAGGTCCCGTGATCCGGTGGGTGATGGCCCCGCCGCGCCCACAGCGCCACGGCGAGGAGTCCGGTGGTGGTCGCGATGACGGGCACCAGCGACCCGAGCGGCCCGCGCAGCAGGCCGAGTTGTCCGACGCACAGGTAGGGCACCAGCAGCGCCGGCGGTCCCGCCCGGGTCAGCCACGCGTCGTCCAGGCGCCGCCAGAGCAGGCCGACGCCGCCCATCAGCAGGACCGCGCCCCAGCCGAAGTCGAGGAAGAGCTCGGCGTGCAGCGGTTCGGACAGGTCGATGAACTGGTACCCGCGGTGCTCGGCGACGTCGAGCGACGAGGAGCGCGCCTTCGCCGTCCAGATCGAGCGCGGGACGACGTACAGCGCGGCGGACAGCGTGTGCAGGCCGTAGGTGTGGCCCAGGTCCTGCGTGTACTGGACGGTGTTGACGACCTGCTGGAAACCGTCGAAGTCGTTGGTGGACAGGGCGGCCCAGCGGGACGAGCCGGGCGGCACCTCGGACGGCAGGCCGCGCAGGGTGTACGCCAGCGGGTAGACGAGCAGGAGCCCGGCGACGGCGATGGCGGCCGTGACGGCGGCCGCGCGCGGGCGGCGGGGGGCGCCGACGAGCACGGCCAGCGCGGCGAACATGCTGACGCTGATGTACCGGCTCATCGACAGGGGGTTCGCGTACAACACCATCAGTCCGACGCCGATCACGGCCAGTAGTCCGGCGAGGCCGACCGCCAGGCGCGGTCGCGGGTCATCGTCGTCGTCGCGCACCGCGTGCAGCTGCAGGAGCGTCGTGAGGGCGATGAAGGCCGCGGCCAGGGCCAGGCTCGCGGGCAGGATGCGCAGGAATCCGTCGGCGGCCCGTTCGGCGGCGTCCGTGGCCGCGGTGGCCGTCGTCCCGGTGCCGTCGGCCGCCTCGCGGGCGTGGAACAGCCCGCCCACCCCGCCGACGCTGCCCGCGACCCGGGGCAGCAGCACCACGGCCAGCCCCGCGAACCCGTACCCGAGCAGCAGGGCGCGGCCGAAGTGCGTGAGCGGCGCGGCGGCCGGGGCACTCGTGCGGCGGCGCGTGTAGCCGACGGCGAACGCCAGCAGGCACGCGAGGGTGAGCGCCTGGGCCTGGATCACCCGGTTCGTGTCGCCGAGCAGCAGCGTGTCACCCCAGGCCACCCGGCCGGCGGCCAGTTGGTAGAGGCTGCCCACGCCGAGCCAGATGCCGTTGAACACCCAGAACAGCAGGGCCATCGGCCGCGCCCCACCCGTGCACGACTCGACGACGCCGTAGGCACAGACGCCCAGGATGCCGAGGGTCAGCGCGGCCAGCCGGGCGTCGACGATCTGGACGGCCAGCGGCAGCGCGGGCAGCACGGCGGCGAGGACGAAGGTGGCCCGCCAGGCGTCGGCGGTGCGCCGGGCGCCTCGATCGGCGCCTCGATCGGCGGCTCGAGCGGCGGCCCGTTCGGGACTGCTCCACGTGAGCGCCGCAATGCTCATCCGGCGTCCCTCAGCTGAACCGGGGCCGGAAGCGGCGCCACAGGAGTGCGCCGGCGGCTATCGCCCCGATGACGACCCCGGTGGCGACGTCCATCGGGAGGGCGGTGCCGGCCGACTTCGTGACCGGTTTCGCGTCGAGACGTTGCGTCGTGGCCGGCAGGCCCCGCAGCGTCTCGGTGACCCGGGAGAGCCGGTTCGCGACGTCGTCCGAACTGGCCGCCAGCGACTGCCGTCGCGGCGCCTGCGCCTGCACCAGGATCTGCTTGCGGGCGGTGCTCGCGGCGGCCAGTTGGCTGTCGAGCGCGCTCACCTGGGTCTTGTAGTTCGACTGCAGCGCAGCCAGTCTCGTGCGTTCGCCGGTCAGGATGGCCTTCTGCTGCGCCGACAGCAGCGCCTCGTAGGCGGTCACGTAGGCGGTCACGGCGTCGGCCGCCGCAGCGCGGTCCGCGGCGTCGACCGCGGCGGTCACGACGTTGCTGTCGGAGCGCGAGGTCACCTGCAGCTTGGGCAGTTTCGTGCCCGCCGTCGCCTCGGCGCGGTCCTCCACGAGCGCACTGCTGAGCAGGTCGACGTTGGTGGTGACGTCGCGTTGCTGGGGCGTCGGGTCGGCCTCGGGGTCGGTGAGGGTCGTACTGGAGACGGTCACGATCTCCGAGATGCTCGCTGTGAAGCGCGGGGGTTTGAGCACGTGGTAGCCGGCGCCGAGACCGCCCCCGGCGACCAGCAGGGCGAGGACGACGAGGGCCAGGAGGGCCAGCGACCGCGGGTCGTGCTCGGGCTGCGGCTGGGGCTTGGGCACGGGCGGCTGGGGGTAGCTGGGCAGTGGGTGCTCCGGGGCGGCGGCCCGGCCGTTGACGGGCTGACCGTTCTGACCGTTGCGGTGCTTGACGGGGATCTCGACCGTGGGCGGGCTGCCCGACGCGGAGCCACCGGCGGCGGGACGGCCCGGACGACCGGACTTGCTCATGCGGAACCCTCCCCGGCGTGGGGCCCTGATCGACGTTCGCGGAGGCACGACCGGACAGAGCCGCGGAATGCCCGCCCGATACATGCTGGTTCGGCGCCTTCCATGCCGCCGGTTTCGGCAAGCTAGCACCGGAAATGGCCAGTGACCTGCGCTTTTCGGATCGTTAACACGAATTGGTGACCTCAATCACCATTCGACCACCTATGGCCACACGGCGCTCACGGCCGGTGGTCAGCAGCTGCGGCGCAGTGCCACCTTCACGTAACCCGCCGTTTGGTAGACGTACTGGTACGGCCAGGAGGAGGTGGGAAAGGGCGCGTGAGCGTCGACCATCCGCAGCCGACCGGGGTAGCACCGTTCGACGAGGACGCGGGCCCGCGAGATCTGGAAGACGGGCGCCAGGACCACGACGTCGTCCCACCCCCGTTGCCGGGCCAGCCGCCCGATCTCCTGCGCCTCGCCGCGGGTGGTCGAGGGGTCGGGCACGAAGCACGTCACGTGCGGACGCGGCACGGCCGGGCAGATCGGGCGCAGGTCGGGATAGCCGGCCGGGTAGGGGTTGGAGACGACGAGTTCACGCGCCGCGCCGGCGCGCCACAACGCCTCGCCGGTGACGGCCGTGGCCGGAATCCCGCCCAGGACGACGATCGCGTCGGCCGGACGGGCGGGCGAGACGTCGTTCGTGGCCGGGCGGGCGTAGACCGGCCACCCTGCGGCACCGAGTCCGAGCAGGGTGAGCGTGATGAGCACGGCGACGACCGTCGTGCGGCGCAGCCTGCGTGAGGCTCGGCCCATGCAGGCATGATCCAGCGACGCGGACGCGCCCCGTGCGGTGATCGGCCGGGGGCGACCGAACTCACATCAGCCGTGGTGGATGCGGCTCCACTGGTGGTCGACGCGGTACTGGATCGCGTCGTGGAAGGCGGCGGCCAAGCCGAGACCGGCCCCGAGCACCGCGGCGAGCGTGAAGAGCACGACGTAGTAGAGGACCGAGCGCCCCCGCCGGAGCGGTGCGTCCGGCGTCCAGGTGCCGTACCCCGCCGGGATCGCCTGCGATGTCGGGAACGGTTGCCCCGCGCCCCATTCCGCGATGGACGGCGGCCGCCGCAACTGCGTGGTCTGCGGTTCCCCCGATGAAAACGTTCTGTCTGCAGCCATGCCGGAAACGCCCTCCCCCGTGACGAGACCCCGGTGGTCTCACCTCATTAGACGCATCCCGACCCCCGCCTGGTTGCGCATTCAGGTGAACGGATGAGCCTGACGGGGTACGCCGAAAACGCAGCGCGACAGCGCTGTTACGAACGGTCACGGCCCGCGTTGCGGACGCGAAACCGGCTGGGCGCGGTGTGACACCGCGACCGCCTGGTGAGCACTGTGTGACACCGTGCCCATCCGCAGGCGTTGGGCTACCGTCATGGTCACGAAGGCTCGTCAAGACCAGGGCGAGGTCAGCTGTCCCGCCGCCGATGCGGTTCGGACAGGCAGCACGTCCCGCAGGAGCCGGCCTGTGTACTCACTCGTCTACGTCAGTCGCGCCGTGACCGCGCTCAACGACGTCGAGCTCGAACTCCTGCTCGGCACCAGCCGGGCCAGCAACGCGAGCGAGGGGCTGACCGGCCTGCTGCTGCACGTCGTCGGCTACGGCCCCGACGGCGAGGGCGCCTTCGTGCAACTCCTGGAGGGCGGTCAGGCCGCCGTCCAGTCGACCTTCGACCGCATCCTGGTCGACGAACTGCACCACGGCATCACCGTCGTCACCGAGGGCCCGGCGCCGACCCGTCGCTTCGCCAGCTGGGCGATGCGGCTGGAAGAGATCTCCGCGCAGGACTTCTCGGGGCCGGACGACGCCGAGCGGCTGCTCGCGAAGTTCGGCTGAGCGGCCGACCCCGATCAGGCGACGAGCGCCTTGGCCAGCTTCTGCGACACCGTGAGCAGCTGCGCGGGCGTGCGGTCCTTGCGCCCGACCGCCACGGCGCTCACGTGGAAGAACCGGCCTCCGGAGTAGTCCCACTGGAGGCCGCCCACGCGCTGCTTGTCGGGTGACGTGGTGCAGGTGGTGGTGAACGCGGAGTGCCCGTCGAACGTCGTGTCCTTGACGCTGCACTTCTGCTTGAGGCCGCCGGACTGCGTCGAGCCGCCCGCGGCGTTGGCCTTGCGGCTCTGCTTGTACAGGCCGGCGACCGCGACCTTCTCGACCGTGACGGTGAGGCTGCTGGTCGAGGTGGAGGCCGTCGTCCGGTAGTAGCAGGCCAGGACCTGGTCGGAGGAGTCCTCGCTGGTGGCCCGCACCGGCTCGCCGAGCACGGCGCCGACCTGTGCGGCGGTCAGCGTGCAGCTCGTGGACGCCGGGCCGGAGCCGACGCCGGCGGCGTATCCGCCGAGCCCACCCCCCGACGAGCTGGACGAGCCCTTGCCGCCCGACCCCCCGCCGTCCGCTGAAGCGGAGGCCGAGGCACCGGCGGAGGCGGACGTCGTCCCGGAAGGCTCCGAACCCGTGGCCGCCGAACCCGAAGGCGCGGCGGGCCCGCCGCCCGCCGACGAGGCGGAGCCGCAGGCGGTGAGGACGGAGACGGCGAGGACGGCGACGGTCAGGGTCAGGGCGTCTCTGCGCATGCCGGGCAACCTACCGGTTCCGCACCAAATCGCCCCCTGCGAGAACCTTCGTCAGCTGATCGGCGGGCATCGGCCGGAAGTAGAGGAAGCCCTGGGCGCTGTCGCAGCCGAGCTGCGTGAGGACGTCGGCCTCGTGCTGCTGCTCGACGCCTTCGGCGACCACGTGCAGGCCGAGCGAGTGGCCGAGCTCGATGATCGAGGTCACCAGCACCTCGTCGGCGCCGGCCACGGCCTCCGGCCCGCCACCGGCCGCCGTCGTCCCGAGCCCGTTGACGAACGACCGGTCGATCTTCAGCTCGTCGACGCGCAGGTGGCGCAGGTACGACAGCGACGAGAAGCCGGTGCCGAAGTCGTCGATGGAGACACTGATGCCGAGCTGGTGCAGCTCGGTCAGGACGGCGATCGCGGCCACGGGGTCGGCGACGATGGCGTCCTCGGTGATCTCGATGCGCAGCAGGGACGCGGGGATCCCGTACGTGCCGAGCGTGGCGGCGACGAAGTCGACGAACTCGTCGCGCAGCAGGTTGCGCGGGGTGACATTGACGGCCACCGGCACCTGCCAGCCCCGGTCCCGCCAGGCGGCGGCCTGCCGGGCGGCGACGTCGATCACCAGGCGCGTGAACCGTTCGGCGTGCTCCGTGGTCTGGGCCAGGGCGACGAACTCGGACGGCGGGAGCATGCCGCGCCGGGGGTGCGCCCACCGGGCCAGGGCCTCGACGCCGATGATCCGCGCGTCGGGCAGCGAGACCTTCGGCTGGTAGTGCAGCAGGATCTGGTCCCGGGCGGCGAGCGCCTCCCGCAGGTCGTTCAGCACGTTGAGCCGCTCGCGGGCGTTCTCGTCGGTGGCCGGTTCGTAGAACGCGAGGGTCTCCCCCGCCGCCTTCGCCTGGTACATCGCGACGTCCGCGTGCCGCAGCAGGCCCTCCGCGGCGGCCTCGGCGGACTTCTCGATCCCCTTCGCGTCCCGGCCGAGCCCGTGCGGGCCGGTGTACGTGGCGACCCCGATGCTCACCCCGACGGAGACCGGAACCCCCGCCACCTCAACGGAACTCGTGGTCACGACGGCGATCTCCTGGGCCACGTTGCGCAGCTCGACCTCGTTGCGCGAGTGCAGCAGGACGGCGAACTCGTCACCGCCGAGGCGCACCAGCAGGGCATCCTTCGCACGCCGGGCCAGGGCGGCCGCGATCTCGGCCGACAGCACCTGCAGCAGCTCGTCACCGGCGGCGTGGCCGAGGGTGTCGTTGACCTCCTTGAACCGGTCGAGGTCCAGCAGCAGCACGGACAGCCGCTCGTCGGGCCGGGTCATGAGAGCGACGCGCATGGCGTTGGCGAGCGCCTCGCGGTTGGCCAGTCCGGTCAGCCCGTCGTGCGTGGCCCGGAAGTGGAGCTGGTCGATGAGGCGCTGCTGGTCCAGCCGGCCGGCCTCGGCGAGCCGCCAGGTGACGAGTGACCCGAGGCCGGCCAGCGTCACGAAGAAGGCGTGCACGCAGGCGAACCGCCACGGGTGCTCGGTCTGCATCATCGAGTGCCCGAAGACCGCGTGCGGCCACACGGTGCCGACGAGGCCGTGGTCGACCAGCACGATGCCGATCGCGACGAGGAACGGCGTCCACGCCTCGTAGAGGGTCACGACCGGCAGCAGGACGAAGAAGTGGAAGTGCGCCTCAATGTACCCGCCGGACACGGAGACCAGGTAGGCGGCGCACGACATCAGGCCCGCGGAGGCCGCGGCGGAGGCGAACCCCCGGTTCAGCCCGACGCGACCGCCGCTGACCAGGTCGATGCGGGCCAGGGCCCAGAGGACGGCGGTGAGGGACAGCGGCGCGACGTCAGTCGGGCTCGTCCCCAGGTAGAGCGACCACAGCGCCAGGACGGGCAGGTGCAGGAGCAGGACGTTCGTGACCCAGCCGTGGCGCTGCCGCCACACGGACTCGGGCAGGGCGACGCCGCGCGGGATGAGGATGCTCCGCAGGAAGGTGAACCTGGGCAGCGTCGGACGCGGCACTCTCCCTTGTCGGGCGATGAGGCCCCCCGCCTGAGCCCCGGCAACACATTCAACGTGTGGGCAGGAGGTACCGCGCGCCCCGCACCAGCAGGGCCGGGACGACGACCGCCGCCGTGAAGAGGTCGCCCTGGGTGACGCCGTGGGTCGGGTCGAGCTCCAGCAGCACGCGCCCCTCCAGGGGCGAGTTGACCAGGAGCCAGAGCACGGACGCCCCGGCCAGGGCGAGGAGGGAGACGGCCCGCCGGCTGAGCGCCGTCCACACCCCGCTGACCACGAGCGCGTACAGCCCGAGGGCCGCGAGTTCGGGGGAACCCGCGTTGTGCAGCTCTCTCAGGCCGGTCAGCACCGTGGCGGCCTCACCCGGCCCGGACGTCGGGCCCGTGCAGGGCCACGAACACCCCGAAGGCCACGCAGGCCAGCGAGACGACCACGACGGCGACCCGGAAGAGCAGGGCCGACCCCGTGAGGTCCTCCGAACCCCCCAGGCGCCGCCGCAGTCGGCGGCGGAATCGGGCATACCGCTGATTCATTCTCCCGACCGTAGGTCAGCAACCTGTGTGTCGCGTGAATCGCTCGTAACAGAACCCTTTTGGGCGGTCCCGCACCGTGTCGGCGGTCACATCCCGGCGCCCCCGGGGCGCGAAAGGGGCGTACGGGACGGGGCGGGTTTCGACGCGCGGGTCGGCGGGTAGCCCATTAGCGTGACGAGCGGCCCGGTGCCAGACTGACGCTCGTTCGGGGGACGCGCACGGTCGCACAGAGCCCGTTGCCGGCGCGAACGGAGTCGCGTCGAGTCGTAGCTGCAGGGGAACACCGGAGGTCCGCCCCCTGCCGCCTCGAGCCGAGGAGCTCCGTGGCGATCGCCGACCACCTCCGGGTCCTGCGCCGATACTGGTGGATCCCCCTGCTGACCACGATCGCCTCGGTGGCCGCGGCCGCCTGGTACTCCTTCACGGTCACCCCCACGTACACGGCGAGCACCCAGCTGTTCGTGGCCACCGCCCTGGACGACTCCAGCGCCGGCGACCTTTCCCAGGGGTCGACGTTCGTCCAGCAGCGGGTGAAGTCGTACGCCGACATCGTCACCAGCGAGCAGGTCATGCTGCAGGTCCGCGCCGCCCTCGGTCTGGACGAGAGCACGGCCCACCTGGCCGGCCGGATCGACGCCGAGACCCCGCTCGACACGGTGCTTCTCACGATCAGCGCGATGGACTCGTCCCCGCAGCAGGCGGCGGCCGTGGCGAACGCGACGGCCTCGGCCTTCGGGCAGTTCGTCACGCAGCTGGAGACCCCTCAGGGGGCGACGGAGTCCCCGGTGACGGTGCAGACGACGCGCCCCGCGACCGCGCCGGTGGCGCCGACCTCACCGCGGATCCCGCTGAACCTGGCCCTCGGCCTCCTGGCCGGACTGGCGCTGGGGGTCGGGTCGGCCGTGCTGCGGGACCGGACGAACTCGCACGTCGAGTCGGCGGCTGACGTGGAGGAGGTGACCGGCGCCGTCCCCCTCGGCCTCGTCCCGCACGACCGGACCGCGACGCGCCGCCCGCTCGTCGACCTCGCCGAGCAGAGTGGCCGGGCCGAGGCCTACCGGGGCCTGCGCACCAACCTGCTGTTCACCGGCGTCGACCGGCCGGCCACCTCGATCGTCGTCACCTCCCCCCTCCCGGGCGACGGGAAGTCCACCACCGCAGCGAATCTCGCGCTGACCCTGGCGATGAGCGGCGCCCGGGTGGCGCTGGTCGAGGCCGACCTGCGCAAGCCCGCGGTGAGCCGGTACCTGGGCCTGAGCCACGCCGTGGGGCTGACCAACGTGCTGGCCGGGCAGCACGAGCTGCGCGACGTGATGGCCGTGCACACCGGGCCCGACGGCCGGGAGCTGATCGCCGTCCTGCCGTCGGGGCCGACCCCGCCCAACCCCTCGGAGCTGCTCGGCTCGGCGCAGATGGCGAAGCTGCTGGCGATGCTGACCAACCACTACGACTACGTGGTCATCGACGCGCCGCCGCTGCTGCCGGTCACCGACGCCGCGGTGCTCGGCTCGACCGTCGACGGCGTCGTGATGGTCGCCAGGCACCGGGTCACCGGCCGGGACCAGCTCGCGCAGGCGCACCGGGCCCTGACCGCACTGAACGCGCGGGTGCTCGGCACGGTGCTCAACGGCGTGCCCGCCAAGGGGGCCGGGGGTTACCAGGGGTACGGCTACGGAGCCTCGGCACGGGGCTCGGCACCGACGCCGATCGAACCACCCACCCTGGGTCGCCCCTCCATCCTGGTCCCCGACCAGGCGCTCGCCCGCGTGCCCGAACAGCGAGGCGCGATCGATCTCACCGCGCACAGGCCCGGCGTGTCCGACGGCGTACGCCGCCGAGGTACGGGTGCGAAACACGTAACTGGTGATGCGGACACCTACACCGTGTAGGGGGTGTCGGGGATCAGCGGAACGGATGGATTTCCGGATCGGTGATCAAAGGTGTTTCAGCGCAGAGCGTTTCACCGATGCCCCGGATAGCTTCGTGTCCTGCCCGCCCTCGGAGGAGGAATCCAGAGCCGATGACGCAGACCACCGATGCGTCCTCCACGGCGCCGCTGCCCGTCCAGCGCTCGCTCAGCGTCTCCACCGTCCCGGCCCCGCCGGGCCACGGGGCACCGCCGTCCCGGGACACACGGCCGCCGTCCCGGCGCGACCTGTCGCCGGGACGGCCCGACGACTCGGCCGCCCGGCTGCTCACCCGCTACCGGACCGCGCTGCTCGGCGGCGACGCCCTGATCGTGGCGGTCGCCGTGAGCGCCGCGGTCTGGCTGCGTTTCGACGACTACGCGGCGCAGTCCGGGTATCGCATCGCCCCACTCCTGGCCCCCCTGCTGTGGCTGGGACTGCTCGCGGCCAACCGGACGTACGAGACCCGGTTCCTGGCCTCCGGTTCGCAGGAGACCGAGCGCGTGGTGCGGGCCGGGCTGGCGTCGTTCATGCTCGTCGCCGTCACGTCGTACTCGTTCGCGGGCAACATCTCCCGCTCGATCGTGCTGTTCGCGATCCCGTGCACGATGGCGGGCTCGCTGCTGCTGCGCTGGGTGCTGCGGCGCGGCGTCCACCGGGCCCGCGCGGCCGGGCGCGGCGTGCACCGGACCGTCGTCGTCGGGCGGCACGACGCGGCGCACCACCTGATCGCGATGCTGCGTTCGGCGTCGTTCCGGGGGCTCTCTCCGGTGGCCGCCTGCGTGCCCCCGACCGAGGGGCTGACCGCGGGGGCGGTGGACGGCGTGCCCGTGCTCGGCTCCCCCGGCGAGGTGCTGGACGTCGTCGAGCGCACCGGCGCGCACACCGTCGCCATCGTGTCCCACCCCGACCTGGCCGGGCACCAGCTGCGCCGGCTGTCGTGGGCGTTGGAGGAGCGGGGCGTGGACCTGCTCGTCTCCCCCGGGATCATGGAGGTGGCCGGGCCGCGGCTGTCGATCCGGCCGGTGGCCGGGCTGTCGTTGCTGCACCTGGAGAAGCCGGCCGCCCACGGCGGGAAGATGCTCCTGAAGGCCACTCTGGACCGGGTTTTCGGGACCGCCCTGCTGGTGTTCCTGGCCCCCGTGCTGGTGGGCCTGGCGCTCGCGGTGCGGCTGTCGTCGTCCGGGCCGGCGTTCTTCCGGCAGACCCGGGTGGGCGCCGACGGGCGCGAGTTCACGATCGTCAAGTTCCGCACGATGGTGGTGGACGCGGAGGCGCACCTGGCCCGGTTGGCCCACCTGTCCGACGGCAACGGGATCCTGTTCAAGATGCGCGCCGACCCGCGGGTCACGCGCGTCGGCGCGTTCCTGCGGCGCTACTCGCTCGACGAGCTGCCGCAGCTGATCAACGTGGCCCGCGGCGAGATGTCGCTGGTCGGCCCGCGCCCGCCGCTGCCCTCGGAGGTCGCCACCTACGACGGGGACGCCACGCGCCGGCTGCGGGTGCGACCCGGCATGACCGGGCTGTGGCAGGTGTCCGGGCGTTCCGACCTGTCGTGGGAAGAGGCGCTGCGGCTCGACCTGCGCTACGTCGACAACTGGTCGATCGGGATGGACCTCGTGATCCTGTGGCGCACCGTGCGGGCCGTGTTCGTGGGGTCCGGCGCCTACTGAGGCAAACCACTTCACGCAGTCGGATCACTGCATATAGTGACAACCACATGGAGTGGCGATTTGATTACTCCTTGCTTATGACGTGATCAAGCCGACCCCTCATCGGAGGCCCGGGATGACCGAAGCCGAGACGGACTCGCGACCTCCCACGCTCCAGGTACGGCCGGACGTCGTACAGCCGGACGTCGCGCCGACGGTCACGCACACCGCCGCGCCCTCGGTTCTGCCCGACGCCCCGCCCGCCCCGCGGCCGGGGCGCGGCGCCCGGCCGCGCGCGTCGTTCTCCGTGGTCATCCCCGCCCATGACGAGGAGAGGACCATCGGTCGCTGCCTCGACTTCGCCGCCGAGCTGGAACCGGGCGAGGCCGAGATCGTCGTGGTCGCCAACGGGTGCACCGATGAGACGGCGACGGTGGCCGCCTCGGTGCCGGGGGTGCGGGTGATCCTGTTGGACGCGGCCGGCAAGACCGACGCGCTCAACGCCGGGGACGCCGTCAGCGCCGCCTACCCGAGGGTGTACCTGGACGCCGACATCGCCGTCAGCGCCGACACCCTGCGGCGCATGCGCGACGCGCTCTCGGCCGGGACCCCGCGGATCTGCGCGCCGACCATCCGGTTCGCGACCGACGGGCGGCCGTGGAGCGTGCGCGCCTTCTACCGGATCTACGAACAGCTGCCGTACGTGCGCTGCGGACTGGTCGGGCTGGGCATCTACGGCATCTCGGCGGAGGGGCGCCGGCGCTTCGACGGGTTCCCGCGGATCACCGCCGACGACCTGTACGTGCAGCGCATGTTCACGGCCGATGAGCGGACGGTGCTGGACGACGCGGAGTTCGTCGTCCAGACCCCACGCACGCTGCGGGCGCTGCTGCGGGTGCGCACCCGGACCGCCGTGGGCAACGCCGAGCTGGCGGGCGTGCCCGGCGCGTCGGCCGACTTCGGGCGCACGGGCGGCGGGACGACGCGGGCGCTGGTGGGACTGGTCGCCCGCCACCCCGGACTCCTGCCGGCCGGGCTGGTCTACGCGGGCGTGACCGCCGTGTCCCGGATGCGCGCGAGACTGCGGAGAAATCACCAATGGCATCGCGACACCAGCACCCGTTGACTACTCTTCGTCGTATGGCCTCGCACACTGAGTTACCAACGGTGTCCGAGTGGCCCCGGCTCATCGCCGTGACGGACGAGCCGCCCGAGGCGGGTGGGCACCCCGCGCTCCCGCCCATCGCCTACCTGGTCAGCCAGTACCCGAAGCTGTCGCACGAGTTCGTGGCCCGCGAGATCCGGGGCCTGCGCGCCCTCGGGGTCGAGGTGCACACCTTCTCCGTCCGGCCCGCACCCGACGACGAGGTGCGCACGCAGCGCGACGCGGCCGAGCGCGACGCGACCCACGCCCTGCAGGACGACCGCAGCGGCGTCGTCCGGGCCCTGCTGCACCTGGCCCGCCGGCACCCGATCGCGCTGCTGCTCACCCTGGTCCAGGCCCTGCGGACCGGGCCGGCCACGGCGCGGGCCCGGCTGTGGCAGGTCTTCTACCTGGCCGAGGCGGCGCTGCTGGTCCGGCACCTGCGGGCCGAGGGCCTGCGACACGTGCACGTGCACCTGGCCAACAACGGGGCCGACATCGCCCGGCTGGCAACCGCTCTGGCGAACCGGATCGAACCGCGCCGGTTCACCTGGTCGATGGCCGTGCACGGGCCGACGGAGTTCGCCGACGTGATGGGCAGCGACCTGGCCGCCAAGGTGCGGGCGGCCGACTTCGTGACCTGCATCAGCGACTTCTGCCGTTCGCAGCTGATGGGCCTCGTCGAACCCGAGCACTGGCCGAAGCTGCACGTCGTCCCGATGAGCGTCGAACCGGGGCGCTACGCGCCCGTGGCGCGGGAGGGCGGACGCCGGCCCGCGCGGGTCCTGTTCGTCGGGCGACTGGTGCCCGAGAAGGGACCGATGGTGCTGCTCGACGCCTTGGCCCGGCTGGCCGTGACGGCCCCCGGCAGCGTCGAGGCCCGGATCGTCGGGGCCGGGCCGCTGGCCGCGGACCTCGCGGCGCGGGTGCGGGCGCTGGGGCTGCACGACGTGCAGTTGCTGGGCGCGCTCGGCCAGGACGACCTGCCCGACCAGTACGCGTGGGCCGACGTGTTCTGCCTGCCGTCGTTCGCGGAGGGATTGCCGGTCGTGCTGATGGAGGCGATGGCCACCGGGCTGCCGGTGGTGACCACCCCGATCGCCGGGATCCCGGAACTGGTGACCGACGGCGTCCACGGGCTGCTCGTACCCCCCGGGCGGCCCGACGCCCTCGTCACGGCGCTGGCCGCGCTCGCCGGTGACCCCGACCGGCGCCGGCGCCTGGGCCGGCGCGGCGCGCAGGCCGTCGCGCAGCAGCACGACGCGGCCCGCAACGCCGCGCTCCTGCTCGACGTGTTCGCCCATGGGCTGCCGTGAAAGAGGTCTCCCCGGTGCCCGTTCCGCGCCCGCGTGACACCGTCGCCGACGCGCTGCCGCAGGTCACGCGGCCGCGTGCCCCCGGTGGGACCGGCCGCGGGGGCGAGGCGCCGGTCGTGCTGCACCCGGCCCCGCCCGCCCCGTCGCACCCGAAGGTCCGGATCGGGCGCGCCGAACTCGCCTGCGTGAGCATGGCCGAGGCGCTGGACGACGTCCGCCGGCTCGCGCTCGGCCCCGACGCGGCCCTGGTGGTCACCGCGAACGCCGACCACGTCGTCCGGATGCAGACCGACGAGGGCCTGGCCGCGGCCTACGCCGCCGCCGACCTGGCCCTGATCGACGGCCAGCCGCTCGCCTGGACGGCGCGGCTGATGGCGCAGCCGACCCCCCGGGTCGCCGGCGTCGACCTGTTCGAGACCCTCTGCGCGTCAGCCGATTCCGCGGACTCGAGGCTGCGGTTGTTCCTGCTCGGCGGGTCGGAGCGCAACAGCGCCGCCGCGTTGTCGGTGCTGCGCGAACGGCACCCCGCGCTGTCGATCGTCGGGCGCAACACCGACTGGGTGACCCCGGAGAACTCGGCCCGCGTCGTGGACGAGATCCGTTCCAGCGGAGCGAACGTCGTGGCCGTGTTCTTCGGCTGCCCGAAACAGGAGCGCTGGGTGCACGAGCACCGCGACGCCCTGCCCGCCGGGGCCTACCTGTGCCTGGGCGGGACGGTCGACATCGTGTCGGGTGCACTCCCCCGCGCCGGGCGGCGCTGGCAGGCCCTCGGTCTGGAATGGTTGCACCGCCTGATGCTCGAGCCCCGCCGGCTCTGGCGGCGCTACCTCGTGGCCGACCTCCCCTTCGCCCTGATCGCCCTGCGCTCGGTCCGCGCGTCCCGCCGCCACCCCCCTCCCTAACCCCCGTTGATCATGCGCAAACGCATGACTTGCGCGTTGATCATGCACAAACGCAGCATCGCCTGGGGCCCTGCCCTGTGGATAACTTGCGGGTCGCGCCTGCGGTGGCCTCATCCTGAGGTGCATGACAAAACGGGGTTCCTTCGGACTGCACCAGCTCCACGACCTCATCTCGACCGGCGGCTCCTTCACCGTCTCGACGGCCCGTGACCTCGGCCTGACCCGAGGGGTCGACCAGTACCGGCGGGAGACCGGGCGGCTCGGCCGCCCGCACCACGGCCTGCGCACGACCGCCGAACCGGCCGACCTGCTCGACCGCGCCCGGATGGCCGGCCTGCTGCTCCCGCCCGGGGGCGCGATCGGCCGGCGCACGGCGGCGGATCTGATGGAGGTCGACCCGCGCCTGCCGTCCGAGCGCGGGATCGACCTGGACGTCGAGTGCCTGGTCCCGCTCGGGGCGACACCCTTGCGCCGGCCCGGTATCCGTTCGTACGTCACGGATCTCGAACCCGACGAATTCGATACCGGTCTCGGCTTCCCGTTGACCACCCCGGAGCGGACTCTCGCCGACCTGCTCCGGTGGCTTCCCGCGCACATGGCCCTGGCGGTCGCCGATCGGATGGCGCGCCGGAAGCTGGTCGACCTCGACGGTGTCGAGGCGATACTCGACCGATGGCACGGTCACCGCTTCGTCCGCCAAGCCCGGCGACTGCTCGACGCAGTGGAGCCGAAGTCGGAGTCATACGGTGAGAGTTGGCTACGGCTGAGGCTTCTCGACGCGGGCTTTCCGCGACCGGAGGCTCAGATCCCGATCCTGGACGGCGGCCTCGAGATCTACCGCCTCGACCTCGGCTGGCCCGACCTACGCATCGCTGTGGAGTACGACGGCGAGGAGTTCCACGGCTCCCCCGAACAACAACAGCACGACGCGGACCGCCGCCGCGACATGTTCGAACGGCACCGCTGGAACGTCGTCGGCGTCGGCAAGGCCCACGTCCTCGGCCCGACGCTGCTCCTCGAGCACGGGGTCGGCGAGATGCTCGGCCTGCGACCGAGGATCACTCACCGTTCGTGGTGAATACGATCCTGCGTTTGCGCATGATCGACGGGGAAGTTCTGCGTTTGCGCATGATCAACGGGGGGATGGCGGTCGGAGAGGGCGATGCCGGCCAGCATGAAGACGAGCAGGTTCGGCAAGGGATAGGGCACCGGGGAGAGCATGACGGTGACCGCCCAGCCGACGGTCGTGGCGGCGGCGATCATCCACCAGCCGCCCGTCTCCGGTTCGCCGAGCACCCGGTTGACCGGACCGCCGCGGGGCGGGTTCGCTGAGGTGCGCCGCAACGCCCGCACCGGGCCGAGCAGCACGCACAGCAGCCAGAGCGCGCAGCCGGGCAGGCCCAGTTCGGCGGCCCGGCCCAGCACCACGTTGTGCGCCTCGATCTTCGTGTACCCGATCGGGATGTCGTCGGCCTGCCGCACGTAGTCCTGGTTCTCGTCGACGAACTTCACCCAGCCGACGCCGAACAACGGGTGCGCCTGGACCATCCGCAGCGCCGCCGCGTCGGTGCTGGCCCGGTCGTACAACGACCCCTGCGTGTTGGCCCGGTCGTCGACCATCGTGGACAGGCCGGGGAAGTGGGCCAGCGCGCCGAGCAGGCCGAGGACCAGCACGAGAGCGACGGCGGGGAACCACTTCCGGATCCGCGGTTCGCGGAAGGCGACCACCACGAAGGCCAGCACGAAGCCCACCCAGATGGAGCGGGTCAACGTGAGGAGGCAGCCCAGGCTGGCCAGCCCGACGCAGGCCAAGGCGGCCGGGCGCCACCACCAGCGCAGCCGTCCGGCGGCGTACCAGGCCGCGAACGCGCACGTCAGCATGGTCAGGCCGTCCGGTTCGGCGGACAGGAACGGACCGCGCGCGCGGCCGTAGTGGATGCCGAGTTCCGGGCGGTTGATGAACGCCGGGCGCACCAGCGAGCGCGGCCCGATCACCTCGAAGAAGGCCGTCGCCCCCAGGTAGATACCCAGCAGGACAAGGCATTTCAGGAGCAGGTCCCGCTGCTGCGGGGTGCGGAAGACGAACGGGCCGACGATCACGAACAGGAACGGGAAGACGATCCGGTCGACCAGCGCGTAGAAGCCGTAGGGGTCGTGCAGCGTGCCCACGGCGATCGCCGAACACGTCACCCACAGGGCCGTCGCCGCCATCACCACGGCGACCGGCTCGACCCGGAACCGCAGCCCGTCGTCGGGCCGGTCGCGCCGCGTCCGCTCGTGGAACACGACCAGCACGCTGGCCAGCAGCAGGAACCGGTTGGGCGCGAAAGGCCAACCCAGGTACTGGGTCTGGCCGGCGAACACGGTGGTCACCAGGCCGGCCAGGCACAGGTAGGCGCTCAGCGAGTGCCCCTCGAGCGGCCGGGGGCGGCGCGCCGTCCCCGGCTCGGACTGCGGCGCCGCCCTCCGGTCCGTGAGCGTCAGGCTCACGGATCAGCTCCCGTGACGCGGGTCGGGCCGCCTGATCTCGAGGTCGTCGAAGTCGAGCAGCCCCCGGCGCAGAGGCTTGTCGGACGTCGTCCGCGGGCGCAGCGGGGCCGCGGCGGCCCGACGCGGTCCCTGCGCCGTCGGCCCGGGCGGCAGTCCCTGCGCCGGAGGCAGGGTCGACGGCATCGGGCCCGGCATCGCGCCGAGCGTCCGGGTCGGCATCTCGTCCGCATCGGCGGGCGGCAGCGGGGAACGGGCCGGCCGGGCGGGCATGACGGGTTGAGCGGGCTGGACGGGCTGGACGGCCTGAAGGGGTTGCGCGACCGGGGCCGGGCCCTGGACGCGGACCGCCGGCGGGGCGTCGTCCCGCAGCATCGAACTCATGCCGGCGCGGGAGCCGGCCTGGCCGCCCCCGGACGGCACAGCGTGCGCGGCGGCCGGCTCGGGCGGCGAGAACAGCCGCAGCAGCGGCTGAGGTGCGGTCTCACCCGACCGATCGGTCGCCCGATCCCGGGGGAGTTCGACGCGGCGGGGGCGGTCGTCGTCCGGGATCTCGACCTGCAACAGCGGTTCGGGCAGGACGGCGGGCGCGGCCGGAGCGTGGGCCGGGACGGGGGCCTGGACGGCGTCCGCGCGGCGGTCGTCGTACGTCTCGAAGGGGTCGTAGGACTCGGGCTGCGGCGCCCGGTCCGGACGACGGCGGTCGCGCGCCTCGGGCAGCCGGAGCCCGGCGACCAGCCGGCCGATGACGTAGGCGATCAACGCGCCGCCACCGAAGCCGGCCAGGAGGTAGATCTGCTTGCGGCTGGCGGCGTTGTCCCCGGTGTTGACCGGCTCGCGCACGACGCTGAGGTCGGCGGCCGCGGCTCCGGTCATCAGGCTCTGGTAGGTGGCGTTCAGGGCGTTGGCCTGGGCCTGCAGCGTGCCCAGCTGGGTGGAGGCGTCGATGTAGTCGGAGCCGGTGCCCCCCGAGGCGTTGACCCGGCTCTGCTGCGTCGCGACCTGCCGGTTGAGACGTTCGAGCTTGGCCAGGGTGTCCTTGGCCTTGCCCTGACCGCTCAGCTCGACGACCCGGGACTTCATCACCGTGGTGGCGGTCTTGGTGGCGGCCAGCGCGGCGGCGGGGTCGGACGCCTTGACCTCGATGCGCAGGACGTTGGAGTCCGGGATCGGGCTGGCGGTGATGCTCTGGACCTGGGTGGAGACCGCGGGGTTGAGCTGCGGGCGCACCATGTCGTCGGTCAGGTACCGGGCGTAGGTCTCGGCGAGGCTGGTGCCGGTGCCGAGGTCCTTGGCGACGACGGCCAGCCGCGACTCGGCGGAGTAGACGGGCGGCTTGCCCTGGACGGCGAGTGCGCCGACGAGCGCGCCGACGACGGGCAGCAGCGCGAGGGCGGCGTAGATCGCCCAGCGGATTCTGACAACCATTTCCCGGACCCACCCTTGACGTCGTCCTGACCTGTTGCCGGTAAGCGTAGCGAGGACAATGGCTCAACGTGACCGTTCGGGCACATGTGGTGACGGACCTGGGTTACGTTGGGCCACATGTCCCGACCTCGCACACCGGGCCTGTCCACCATGTGGTGCGACGAGGACCCGGTGTGGAACCGCGCGGTCGACGTCCTGAGGGCCCGCGACCCGCACCGGACGTTGCCGCTGCCGGTCTGGCTGTGGCGCTTCTGGCGCGAGTCACGCGGGCGGCAGGCGATCGTGCTGCGCGGCACGGTGACCCTGCGGGACGGTTATCGCGACCTGCTCGGCGCGGTGCTGCTGCGCCGGATGTGCTTGCTGCGCAAGGCTTTCGGCGACCGTCCCCGGATCGTGGTCTCCGACGCGACGATCGAGCCGACGAGCCGGGCGCTCGAGGCCCGGCTCGGGCCGTTCGCCGCCGTCCTGCCCTGGCTGGCCCGGCTGCTGGTGCGGGCCGCAGACGGGCCCGACGTCCGCTGGTGCGTGCTGTCCACCCCCGAACGACAGCGGTTCGCGCAGACCTGGGGGGTGCCGGCGTCCCGCGTCGTCGTCACGCCGTTCCGGCACACGCTGTGGGAGGCGGGCGCGGGGGCGCTGCCGTCGATCGGTGACCCGCACGACCCGGTGCGGGTGTTCGCCGGTGGCAACAGCCTGCGCGACTACGGGCTCCTGCTGGACGCGTTCACGGACCTGAGGGGCGCCCGGCTGCTGGTCGCCACCGACCGGCTCGCGCCCCGGGACGACGGGCGCGTGGTGGTCGCTCAGCTCACCGAGACGCGCTACCGCGCGGAACTCGAGCGGTGCGACGTGCTCGTCGTGCCGCTGGCCGACTCGAGCCGCAGCGCCGGGCAGCAGACGTACCTGAACGGGATGGCGCTGGGCAAGGTCGTGGTGGTCGCCGACCCGCTGGGCGCCGCGCACGACTGCGTGGACAACGGGACGACGGGGGTCGTCGTCCCCGCCGACGTGGAGGCGTTGCGGGCGGCGCTGACCGACGTCCTGGCCACCGACCCCGGCCGGCGCGCGCACCACCTGGCGATGCGGCGGCGGGCCCGCGACGCGGCTCTCGGCTTCTTCTCCCCCGAGGCCTACCGGCGCCGGTTGCTCGACGTGGCCGGGCTCGACGTTCGCGAACCGGTGCGCGCGTGACGGCGGGCCTCGAGGGCGTCGAAGGCGTCGAGCAGAGCGTCGACGAGGCGGCCCGGCCGTCGGTGCTGCGCTCGGGGGCGTGGAGTTCGCTGACCCAGGTCGCGCCGGCGATCAGCGCGATCGTGATGACGCCGTACGTGGTGCACGGCCTCGGCCCCGACCGGTACGGCATGTACATCCTGGCGATCAACCTGCTGAGCTTCCTGGGCTCGTTCGACGGGGGCCTGACCGCCTCGGCGGGGCGCTACTTCAGCCTGTACGCCGGGGCGGGCGAGACCGCGCTCAGCACCAGGCTGCTGGTCACCCTCGTGAGCACCGTGCTGGTCCTCGGCTCGGCCGCGGCGCTGCTGGTCGGCGTGCTCGCGCCCTGGCTGGTCAACGTCGTGCACGCCCCGGCCGACGTGGCCGCGGAGGGCGCCTTCCTGATCCGGGTGATGGCCTTCGTGACGGTGTTCTGGCTGGTGTACTCCGTGTGGTGCGCGCTCGCGAACGCGCACGGCCGGTTCGCCGGGACGTCGCTGGCCTACGTGGCGGGCTACGTGGTGTTGATGGCCGGGCTGGCCCTGGTCCTGCTGGATCACGGCGGCCTGCGCGAGGTCTCGTGGGTGCTGCTGGCCCAGGCGGTGACGTGCGTGGTGCTGGCGGCACCGTCGGCGTTGCGGTTCGCGGACCGTTCGGCGCTGGGGTTCCTCGGCCTGCGCGAGGTGCGCGAGTACCTGAGCTTCGCCTGGAAGGTGCAGATCCAGGGCCTGGCCGGGCTGATCAACTCACAGCTGGCGTCGCTGTTCTCCGGCGCCGTGCTGCGCGTGCGCGAGGTCGGCGTGTACAACGTCGGCGCCAACTACGCGCTGCAGCTGAAGTTCCTCCCGCTGAACGGGTTACGCCCCGTGGTGGCGTGGCTCGGCCGCGACTACGGGGCCCGTGGGCGGGCGGCGGCGGAGACGTTCGAGCGGCTGCAACGGCAGTGGGTGCTGGCGGTCTGCGGCTGGTCGTCCATGGCGCTGGGCTCCGCGTACTTCGCCGTGCAGGCCTGGCTGGGGCCGGCGTACACCGACGCCGGGGTCGTGGCCACGGTGCTGGTGGCCGGGAACGTGGCGGTGCTCGGTAGCGGGGTGCTGCTCGGCTGGTTGAACACGGTGGGCCTGCCGGCCGTGGAGGCCCGCTACTCGGTGCTGTCGGTGGTGCTGAACCTGGCGCTCCTGGTGGCGCTGGTGCGCCCGTTCGGGATCGTCGGGACGGCGGCCGCCACCGCGATCACCCAGTGGCTGTCGGTCTCGTACCTGCTGTGGCGGGCCCGGGCCGCCCTCGACGGTCGGCCGACAGC
Organism: Spongisporangium articulatum; assembly: GCF_044465595.1. NCBI lineage: Bacteria > Bacillati > Actinomycetota > Actinomycetes > Kineosporiales > Kineosporiaceae > Spongisporangium > Spongisporangium articulatum. The sequence continues at coordinate 55,490 of NZ_JBITLV010000008.1, forward strand.
GTTCGTGCGGTGGATCCCGGTCGTGCCGGTGGCCGTCACGGTCGGCCTCACCGTGCTGCTCGAACTGGCGGCGCGCCCCTGGCTGCCCGGCGGCGGGCTCGGGCTGTTGAGCGCGGCCGCGGTGTCGGTCCCCGCGGGAATCGTCTACTGCCTGCTGGTCTTCGGACCGCGGCGCTGCCTGGAGGCGGCGCGGGGCGTCGTCCACAAGCTCGGGAAGGAAGGCGCGCGGTGAGCGTTCGCGGTCGGTACTGGCAGGCCCGGTTCGCCCGGTGGGGGCGGCCCGCCCACCCGCACCCCCAGCCCGGGTACTCGCTGCTGCTGCCCGTCCCCGGCGACCTGCCCGTCTTCCTCGAGCTGGCCCTGGCCGTGTGCCGGTTGCAGGACCCGACGCACCGGGTCGAGACGCTGGTGATCCCCGACCGGTCGACGGCCGCCGTGCGGCGCGTGGTCGCCGACGCCCGCCGCGACTGGCCGGACCCGCTCCGGCTGCTGCCCCTGCCGGCGGCGGAGCGGCTGGTGCTCCCCCGCCTCGGCGACCCGGGCCGCAACCACGGCGCGCAGCTGGTCACCGGGGTGCGCGCCGCCCAGGCCGACCGCATCGTCCTGCACGACGCCGACCTGTTCCTGCGGGACCCGCGGGTGCACGCCGACGAGTTCGAGCTGGCGGAGAAGGAGGACGTGGACGTCCTCGGCATCTCCCCGGCCTGGGACGACTGGTACGCCGAGCGCGGGCGCCGGCTGGCCGCCACGTGGGAGCTGTGCGGGCGGGTGGCCTGGTTCCGGGACTTCCCACCGCACCGGCACTTCGGGCACGACGCGGTGGTGGACGGCGAGCGGCACACCTTCGACACGACGTTCTGGCCGCAGCTGCACACCGGACCCGGCCGGATCGACGTCGGGGTGGGGCTGGCCGAACGCACGGTGCACTTCAACTACACGATCAGCACCTACCGGCTCTTCCAGCGCGCCGCCCGAAGTCGGGAACCGTTCCGGGACAAGGCGTTCCGCATCCTGCTGATCCGACTGTTCGTCGAGCTGTTCGGCCGTGTCGAGCACCCCTACGGGCTGCCCACCCTGGAGCAGCTGGGCGACGGGCTGCACCGCGGCGGCCAGCACCTGCGGGTGCTCTACTCGCGCCAGGACGGCGAGACCTACCGCCGGGTGCGCGAGGGGCTGGGCGCCGTGGTCGAGGGCCCCTGGTCGAGCCCCGAGCGGGCGGCGCGCTGCCGGGAGCTGCTGGCCGCCTTCGACGAGCACTTCAAGGACTTCTTCGTCGTCGACCTGTCGTAAGCGTCTGTCGTAAGAGCCTTCAGCGCTTGGGTTTTCCGTAGTTCTTGGGCAGCGCCTGCAGCTTGTCCCAGGGGAAGTTCTTCATGATCAGGTAGTCGGGCGTGCCCTGCATCAGGGCGTTCCACGGGTTGGTACCGGTCCGGGCCTGGACGCCCGCGCCGCTCTCGGTCACCACCGCGACCGCCCCGGACTTGTCGGTCACGATGAACCCGTACTTCTGCGCGGCCCGGGCGATCATCTTCGCGATCGGGTGCAGCTTCAGCGTGCTCACCTTCACCCTCGGGTCCAGCCGCAGCCGGGTGCCCTCGGGGATGGCGGCGGGCGAGGTGTCGAAGCCGTCGGAGCGCTGCGCGGGCCAGCTGACCCGGGTGTGCACCGCCGGGTTGGGGATGGCCAGCGCGAGCGCGTGGTCGATGCGGCCCGCCTGGGCCTCCTTGATGCCGACGGCCCCGCCGATCAGGCTCAGCCCCGACGCGCTGGCCCCGAAACTGCCGGTGAAGAAGCCCTTCGACGTGGAGACCTTGTCGATCCGCCCGCCCCAGCAGGCGTGCCAGCCGTCGGCGCGGTTGGCGATGCGCCAGAAGTCCCACATCGTGTCGGTGGACTTCTGGTAGATCACCAGGCTGCGGTCGGTGCCCGCCGAGGGCACGGCGCTGGACGGGATCGGGACCCCGACGAACTGCCCGCCCGGGCCGTACAACCCCTGGGGCACGGATCCCTTGCCCTGGCAGTCGTCCCAGGCGATCGTCGTGCGGGGCTGGTCCTTCGAGACGCCGTAGAAGCTGGCGTTGTACTGCGTGACGTTGAACGCGGCGACCCCGCCGTAGCGGTCGGTCACCTGGCCGTTCAGGTTGCGGGCCATGGCCTTCGAGCCGGCCGCCAGTGGCGCCTTGGCGATGTTCTTCTTCCACACGCTGGCCGCCGTGAAGGGGCCGGCGCGCGGGGCGGGCACGGTGACCGGGCCGTCCGGGAGGCGGGCCGCGGAGGTGTGGCGGTCGTCGTCCGGGCCGCACCCGGCCAGCAGCACTGAACCCACGACGAGCAGTGCCAGGACCACCCGCGACGGGCGTCCTCGGGTCGTCACGGTTACCGATGGTACCCGAGTAACTACAGAACGCGAGCGCTCAACAGCCGTGCCGCAGAACGACCTTCGCAAATCCGGCGGTCTGGTACAGGTACTGCCAGGGCCACCAGTAGACCGGGTAGCTCAGTTGCGGGTCGACCATCCGCAACCGGCCCGGGTAGCAGCGCTCGACGATCACCCGCGAGCGCGTGATGTGGAACGTCGGGGCCAGGACGATCACGTCGTCCCAGCCGTTCTCCCGGGCCAGCCGGCCGATCTCCATCGCCTCGCCGCGCGTGGTGCTCGGGTCGGGCGCGAAGCAGGTGACGCCGGCGCCGTCGTTCGCCGCTTGCGGCCGGTTCGGGCGCAGCTCGCGGGCGAGTTCCCGGGCCGGGCAGACGCCGTACATCCCCGGCTCCCACTGCCCGTACGGGTCGGACACCACGAGGTGCCGGGCCAGGCCCTCCCGGAACATGCGCTGCGCGACGTAGGCCGTGCCTACGTTGCCGCCCAGCGCGACCACCGCGTCGGCCGGGTCGCTCGCCGACGCCGAGTCGGTGCGCGGGTGCACGTAGACCGGCCATCCTGCGGCGGCGAGCACCACGAGCGCCGCGAGACCCCCCACGACCAGCCTGCGAATACGCACCCGCGCTAGGCAATCACGACCCGGCCACCCGGCGCGCGACTATCAGCGAGCGCGTCGCGAACGTTGACGGAGTTCACACTGAGGAGGCCGACATCAACGATCGTTGATGTGCGTGGAGTCCGGCAGCGGGTCCGTCCGGCGCAGCTCAGCGCACCACGAGCTCCGTCATGGCCGTGAAGTCCTGGTTGGGGTCGCCCGGGTCGGTCGTGGCCTCGATGTTCAGCTCGAACCGCTTGCCCTGGACGGGCTGGTCGAGCGTGATGGTCTGCACGTCCGGGTCCTCGTTCAGGGTGTACGTGCCGACCTGTTCGCCGTCGACCTCGACGCTGATCCGGGTGATCCGGCGTTCGGCCTGGTAGCGGTCCTGCAGAGCCTCGTCCTCGACCGCATACCCGTTGGTCAGCTGGAGCTCGTGGATCCAGACCGGCTTCGACCAGCGCGCCTCGATGTCCTCCCCCGACGCGTCACCCGGGGTGCGCCACACGCTGTTCCAGTCCCCGTCCCGCAGCTTGTCGATGTCGTACCGGACGATCTTGCCCGGCAACACCTCGAACCCCGACCCCGGCGGGCCGTCGAACCTCCGGGCTGTGTTCAGCAGGTTGGTGCCGCTCGTCCCCGGGTCGGGTTCGGTCGTGGCCTTGGGTGTCTCGGACGGCGTGGCGGACGGCGTGGCGCTCGCGCTGCTGCTCGGCGTCGGGGCCGCGGTGTTCCCGTCGGGCCGGGTGAGCAGGTACGTCAGCAGGACGGCGAGGACGACGGCCAGCACCGCCGCGGCGATGTACAGCGGGGTCTGGTTGTTGCGGTTGTTCCCCGGCGGGCGCCCGCCGGGCGGTGGGTACTGGCCCTGCGGTGGGTACTGGCCGTGCGGTGGGTACTGGCCCTGCGGCGGGTACTGGCCGTACGTGTCCTGCGGCGGATACGCGGTGGGCGGGAGGGCCTGGGTCGGCTGGTAGGTGGCCGCGGGCATCCGCATCGTCGGCTGCTGCTGCCCGGCACCCTCGGGCAGGACGACGGTGGGCTCGTCGTTCCCGACCGACCCTTCCACGGGCGTTCCGCAGCTCCCGCACCGCTTAGCCCCGGGGACGACGTCCGCTCCGCACCGCTTGCACACCATCGCGGGAACATAACCGACCCACCACGCCACCGCAGCACCCGTGACCTCCTCAAGATCACCGGAAAAGCGGCATTCCATCGGCTTTGACCCAGCGAAATGCGCTTCCTGCGGTGATCTTGGTCGATTCCCGGAGGGCTTCAGCGAGCGCGTCCGATCAGGTCCCGCACGAAGGCGCGGGCCTCACGAGGGATCTGCGAGTCGTAGAGGTGCAGCAGCGTCGGCGGGCCGTCGCCGGAGATGGTGATCGTGTAGTGCGGCTGGCTGCGCAGGATCCCCTCGAGCCGGGCCGTGGTGACGGCGGCGAGCACGGCGAGCGCCGAGCGCTCGGCGGGACCCAGCTCGTCGTCGTCCAACTGCACCTCGGTCGGCGGCTCCCAGCCGCTGCGACGCACGAACCGGACCGGCATGGGACCGCCTTCACATGATGCGTTTGCGCATGATCAACGCAGGAGTGATGCGTTTGCGCATGATCAACGGCGGATTGGTGCATCGATCATGCACGAATGCATCATCGATGCATGCGGGAGGACTGGGCGGACGAGACCGGGCTGCTGACGCTGCCCAGCGGGCTGCGCGTACGGGGACGACGCCTGCGGGACGAGCGCTCGCCCGCGGACTTCGCGCTGGTGCTGGCCTCCGGGCCGGTCCCGGCGTGGCCGCACCGGCGGATCGACTGGCCCGACTTCCGGACGCCGCGCGACACCGACGACGCGCTCGACGCCCTGCGGGAGGCGATGGGGCGGGCCCGGGCCGGCGAGCGGGTCGAGGTGGCGTGCATGGGCGGGAAAGGCCGCACCGGAACGGCTCTCGCGGCGCTGGCCGTGCTCGACGGCGTGCCCGCGGGCGAGGCCGTGGCCTACGTGCGCGAGCGGTACCACCCGCGCGCGGTCGAGACCCCGTGGCAGCGACGCTGGCTGCGGCGCGTGACGCCCGGATGATGCGTTCAGATGAGCCGGCGGGAGTCGGGGGCGACGACGCGCAACCAGCGGTAGCCGTAGCCGTCCAGCGCGAGGGTGGCCGAACCGGCGCCGTCGAGCGGTGTCGACCCGTCCTCGAGCAGGTCGACCAGCCGGTGCGACGACCCGCAGCCGTCGAGCGTGACCGGCACCTGCACGCCGTCCGGGCCGAGGTTGTGCAGCGCGACGAGCGTGCCGTCGTCCCACGTGCACCGGTGGGCGAGCACGGCCGCGTGCGGCTGCTCGAGCTCGTGGAATGTCGACCAGCCCAGCTCGGGGCACTGCCGGTACCGGTGGATCAGGTGCGCGACGAAGGCCAGGAACGAGTCGGGGTCGCGGCGTTGGTCGGCCACGTTGATGAACTCCGGCCCGAACGACCCCTCGACCAGGGGCGCCGTCAACGCTGACGCCGGGGCCTCGCTGAACCCGCCGTTCTTCGTGTTCGACCACTGCATCGGCGTGCGCACCGCGGAACGCCCCGGCAGCGAGGGATTCTCGCCCATGCCGATCTCCTCGCCGTAGAACAGCACCGGCGTGCCCGGCAGGGAGAAGAGCAGCGAGTAGACCATCCGCAACCGGCGCGGGTCACCGCCGAGCATCGGCGGCAGCCGGCGCCGCAGACCGCGCCCGTAGACCTGCATCTCCGGCTCGGGGCCGAACGCCGCGAAGACCTCCTCGCGCTCGGCGTCGGACAGCTTGTCGAGCGTGAGTTCGTCGTGGTTGCGCACGAAGGTGGCCCACTGGCAGTCCTTCGGGATCTCCGGCCGCTCCCGCAACGCTTTCGCGAGCGGTCGCGCGTCCTGGCGGGCCAGCGCCAGGTAGAGGTACTGCATGCCGATGAAGTCGAACTGCATGGTCAGCTCACCACCGGCGTCGCCCCCGAAGAACTCCGCCTGCTGGGCGTGCGGCAGGTTCACCTCGCCGAGCAGAATGCCGTCGCCGGTGCGCCGGCCGAGGAACGCGCGCAGGTCGCGCAGGACGACGTGCGGGTCCGGGAGCAGGGCGGCGGCCTCCTCGGACTGCCCGAGGGTCTCGATCAGGAACGGGACGGCGTCCACCCGGAACCCGCTGAGCCCCAGCTGGAGCCAGAAGCCCATGGTCTTGGCGATCTCGTCGCGGACGGCCGGGTTGAGGACGTTGAGGTCGGGCTGCGAGCGGTAGAACCGGTGCAGGTACCACTCGCCGGACCGCTTGTCCGGTTCCCAGATGCTGCTCTCCTGGTCCGGGAAGACCACCTCGGACGACGTGTCCGGCGGCGGGTCGGAACGCCAGACGTAGAAGTCCCGGTACGGCGACCCCTTTCCGGCGCGCGCCGAACGGAACCACGGGTGCTGCGCCGACGTGTGGTTGACGACGAGGTCGGCGATCACCCGGAGGCCGCGGTCGCGGGCCACCCGGATCAGCTCGACGAAATCGCCGAAGGTGCCCAGCCGGGAGTCGACGGCCTGGAAGTCGGTGATGTCGTACCCGTCGTCCACCTCGGCCGTCGGGTAGAAGGGCATCAGCCACAGGCACGTCACGCCGAGCTCGTGCAGGTAGTCGATGCGCTGGGCGAGGCCGGCGAAGTCACCGACGCCGTCGCGGTTCCAGTCGCAGAACGTCTCGACGTCGAGGCAGTAGACGACGGCGTTCTTCCACCACAAGTCGCCCGTGTCGGTGATCTTCACCGACCACGTCTACCGCCGAACCGGGCCCGTCGCCCGTCGGGAGGCAGCCCTCAGGAGGTGGGCTCGAGGACGATCACCGGGATCCTCCGGTCGGTGGACTTCTCGTAGTCCTTGAAACCGGGCGACCAGGCGGTGAACTCGTCCCACAACCGGTCGCGCTCGGCGCCCTCGGGGGCGGTGGCGTGCGCCGTCTGGGTGACCAGCTGCCCGTCGACCCAGCGTTCCACCGTGACCTCGGGATTGGCGACGAGGTTGAAGTACCAGCTGGGGTGCTGCGGGCGGCCCCCGGCGGAGGCGGCGATCAGGAGCCGGCCGCCGTCGTCCTTGTAGGCGACGGGGCTGAGCCGCGGCTCCCCCGACCGCGCCCCCACGGTGTGCAGGAGGAGCAGGTACTCCCGGTCGAAGCGGTCGGCGATGCGCGCCTGCCCCGCCCGGAACTGCTCGATGACCATCTCGTTCCAACCAGCCATGACGGCCCGAACACACTGTGCGCAAAGGCAATTCCCCCGGCGTCCAACGGGTGTAGCTTCACCCTGTTTCGCCATGTCAGACGGGGGTTGAGCCAGATGATCGAGGCCCAGGTCGGGGGCGGCTCGCGCGGCAACGCCGTCCCGTGGCGCTCCACGCAGACGGCGGGCTTCCCGGAGTACGAGCGGCCCGTGGCCGGCCGCAGCACGGGCGCCATCGACGACCAGCTGCAGCGCGACCTCGACCGGGTCGACCGGGAGCACGAGGAGGCCCTGCGGCGGTGGGAGGCGGACCTGCGGGCCCGTGAGGAGAAGCTGAAGCGCCCTGACGACGATGGGTGATTTGGCGCACTCTGCGTGACTCCATGTGAGCGAACATCACTCCCGCGTGTACACAGAGTCATCATAGTTCCGCTCCACTGGTGGCATGTCCACCACCGCACCGGCGAACGGCACCGTCACCCTGGGTCAGATTCCGGGTCAGCTGACGGTCACCCGGCCCCCGCGTTCACGCACCGTGCTGCCGCTGCGGTCGGTGCGCGTCGGCCCGTTCGCGGTCGCCGACAGCTCCGCCGCCGACCTGGTGGAGCGGCTCGGTACCCCCCTCGACCGCCGGGTGGTGGCCTTCGCCCTGCACGTGGGCGGCCTGAACAGCCGGCGTGACCACCGGTTCGTCCGGGCCATGCGCCGGGCCGACGTGGTCTACACCGACGGCAAGAGCGTCGAGCTGCTGGCCCGGGCGGCCGGGGCCCGCTCGGTGCAGCGGGCCGCGACGACCGACATCGGGCTGCCCGTGATCCGCCGGCTCGGCGAGAACCTGGGCCGTCCGGCGCGGGTGGCCGTCGTCGGCGCCCGGCCCGGAGTGGCCGAGCGGGCCGCCGCCACGATCGTGGCCGAGACCGGGGCCGTGGTCGTGCACACCGACCACGGCTACCACGCCGAGTGGGCCGGCCCGCTGGCCGAGATCCGCCGGTCCGACCCCGACGTCGTGGTGATCGGGCTGGGCATGCCGCTGGAGGCGGTCATGGTCGACGCCCGGCGCCAGGAGCTGCCCGAGGCGCTGATCCTGACCTGCGGCGGCTGGCTGGGCTTCCTGGCCGGGCTCGAGCGCCGGGCGCCCGAACTCGCCCAGCGCTCCGGGCTGGAGTGGGCGTTCCGGATGCGGCAGCAGCCGCGCCTGGCCCGCCGCTACGCCCACGGCCTGTTCTCCGTGGCCGGGTTGTACGTGACGACCTCGGTCCGCCGCACGGCCCGCCGGACGACGGGGGTCGCCGGGCGGTGAGCGTTCTCGACGGGGCGCACCTCGGCCGGCGGCCGACAGACGTCCATGATCACGAAGTCCTCCATGATCACGGGGACCAGGGGGGACGGGCCGCCCTGTTCGTGGTCGGCACCTATCCGCTGCTGTGGGTGATCGGTCTGGGCGGCCTGTTCTGGCCGCTGCTGATGGGGGCCCTGCTGTTCCGGCGCACGAGCGCCCCGCGCACGCCGGAGTCGACCGCGCTGATCCTCGTGTCGCAGCTGCTGGTCGCGTCGGTTCCGCTGGGCCTGGTGGCGTTCGGCTTCAACGTGGGGCGCGTCGTGGCGCTGGCCGCGAACGTCACGGTCTGGGTGGCCACCGCGGCGCTGCTGCGCAGGGCCACGGCCGACGGCGCCTTCCGCGAGCACCTGCTGCGCCTGTTCCTGCTGATCGGGGCGGTGCAGGGCGCGGTGGTGGCGCTCGCCTACACCGTCTACCCGGGCAGCCTCGGGCTGCCCCTGCTGCACGGGCTGAGCGCCAAGATGCCCAGCGGCATGGCCAGTTTCGCCTCCGACCTGTTGGTGTACCCGAGCTGGCTGGACGGTTTCGCGATCCGCTCGTCCGGGATGATGGGCAACCCGACCTGGGCCGGGGCCACGGGGGCCGCGGCGCTGCTGATCGCCCTGACGTACCGCTCGACGCAGGCCGGGGACAACGCCCTGCGCCTGGCCGCGGTCGCCGGTGGGGCGGTGGCCGTGCACTTCGCGCTGAGCCGCTCGGTCGAGTTCGCGCTGATGGGTTCTCTCGCGCTGGCTCTCGGCGAGGTGGCCCGGCGCCGGCTGAAGCTCGGCTTCACCCCGATCGTCGTCGGCCTGATGGCCCTGCCGATGGCCGCGTACATCTGGGGCCCGCGGGTCGTCGAGTGGGCCACGCACGTCAACGACGAGCGCGTGGGCTCGGCCGAGTCGCGCGGGGCGATCTACACGTTGACCTGGCACTACATCCAGCAGCTGCCGTTCCCGCTGCTGGGCTACGGGATCAAGCCGCAGTCGAACGGCCTGGTGGCCAGCGTCGCCTCGCACTCGACGTACCTGGGGCTGACCTTCCGGGCGGGCGTCCTGGCCGTCGTCCTGGTACTGGCCGTCGCGGTGATGTTGGCCCGGCGAGCGGCCGCCGACGGCAACGTGATCGGCGTCGCCGTGGTCGTCTTCGTCGCCGTCTGGTGCATCTTCGAGGACTTCGACGGCGGGCACCTGCTGCCGCTGGTCCTGGTCGTGGCCACCACCCCGCAGCACCTCAGAGCACGCCGGGAGGCGGCGGCGTGAACCGTCTGATCTACCTGTCGACCGTCGCGGTGCAGGCGCTGGTCTCGCTCGTCCTGCTGCCGGTGCTGACCCACAACCTGCCCAAGGAGCAGTTCGGCACGATCACGCTGGTCGCCACGTCCCAGCAGCTCGCGACCATGGCCCTCGGCCTCGGCACCCCGCAGCTGATCAGCCGGTTCCAGGTGCTGTCGCGCAGCGTGGCCCACGGCTTCGGCACCTGCATGGCCCTGCTCACGATCGCCGGGCTCGGCCTGGTCGCGCTGCTGCACGACCCCGAGTCGGTGATCGTCCCCCTCGCCACCGGCAACGCGATCATCGCGCTGAGCCTGTCCCGGCTGCGGGCCCAGGACCGGGCCCTGCCCTGGGCGGCGCTGTCGATCGGCGCCGGCCCGGTGGCCCAGTGCACCGGGGCGGCGCTGGTCGTCCTCGGCGCCGGCCTGAGCGGCTACCTCGGCGCCTGGCTGGGCGTCGTCCTCGCCGTCACCCTGCTCAGCCTGGTCTGGGCCGACCGGGCCTGGTTCGTCCGCCCGACCGGGGCCGCCCTGCGCCACCTGGTGCGCCTGGGCGGACCGTTGAGCCTCAGCGCGGTGGCGCTGGTCGCCTTCACCTCCGGCGACCGGATCGTCGTCGCGCAGGTCATCAACCACGAGGCCGCCGGGCAGTACCAGGCCTTCTACACGCTCGGGAACCTGAGCAGCTTCGCCACCACGGCGCTGTTCAGCTACTGGATGCCGCGGCTGCTGATGGGCCGCTCCCCCGCCCGGTTCCGGCTGGAGATCGCCGTCCTGGCGCTCGGGGGCGCGATCGCCTCCGTCGTCGCGAGTTTCGTGCTGCTGCCGGGCAGCTACCACCCGGCCGAGCACTGGCCGATCGCGGTGATCGCGGCGCTGTCGGCGATCCCGTACGGGCTGACCCTGGAGTTCGAGTGCCGCTACGTGCGGGCGCTGGCCACAGCCCGGTTCGGCTCCATCACCACCGTCGGCGCGCTGCTCTCGATCGCCGCGACGGCCCTCGTCGCGCGCACGACCGGCGACCTGCAACTGGTGGCCCTGATGACCCCGGTCACCTACCTGATCCTCGCCGCGGTGCTGCACCTGGCCGCCCGCGGCCTCCCCGTGGAACCTCCCGCGGACCCCACCGAGAGCCTCGCAGAGGAGCTGATCCCGGCATGACCGCGACCACCGTCATCCTCAGCACGATCCGGTGGGACTTCGTGTGGCAGCGGCACCAGGCGCTGGCCGTGGCCGCTGCGGCGCGGGGGCCCGTCACCTTCGTGGAGAGTCAGCCGCGCTCGTGGCGGCAGGTCGCCAACGTGGTGCACGGCCGGCTGAGCGGTCGTCGCTCGGACGCCGGCAGCGACGTGCGCAACGCGCGTCCGGACGCCGTCCGCCTGGTGGCCGCGTCCCTCCTGGCCCTGCTCCTGCCGCGGGTCTGGGCGGCGCGCACGGCGCGCGGGATCCTGCGGGCCCACCCGCACTCCACTTCGAGCGGGCTCACCGTGCTGCTCTACGCGCCGACGCCCGCGTACCTGGCGCTGGCCGCGCGGCTGGAGCGGAAGGTGCCGGACTGCCGCGTGGTCTACGACGCGGTGATCGACTGGACCGAGGTGCCCGCGCACTGGTGGCCGCCGCGCGCGCCCCGCGCCGCCGAGGCGGCCATGCCCGCGCACTGGAAGGTCACGTCCGACAGCCCTTCCCTGGCCACGGTTCTCGAGACGGTGACCCGGCGCCCGGTGGACGTCGTGCTGCCCGCCGCCGACCCGGCGTTCGCGACCTTCGCCTGGCCGGCCGAACGGCCCGAGGGCACGATCGGCTGGTTCGGGGTGGTGCGGGACGAGACGGACGTCGACCTGCTGTGCCGGTGCGCGCAGGCCGGGTTGAGCGTCGAGACGATCGGCCCGGTCGAGGACCCGGCGTTGGGTGACAGGCTCAGGGCCGCCGGGGTTCTCGTGCGGCCCGCCGTCCCGCCGCAGGAGCTGCCGGCCGCGATCCAGCACTGGCGGGGCGTGCTGTGCGCCTACCGCGGGGCGCGGGCCGGCACGATCACGCCGGCCAAGATCTTCAACGCGCTCAGCGGTTTCCGGGTCTTCACCCGCGGGCTCGCCCTGCCCGGCGACCTGAGCGCCCAGGTGGTGGACCTGCCCGAGGACGACCAGGCCGCCGTGGCCCTGATCGGCGCGGAGCTCCAGGTCGGGGCGCGCACGCCTGCGTTGGTGGGGGCCGGGGGTTCCGGCGGCGCACCGGACCGTGCGGGCGTGGGCGGCGACGGGCACAGCTGGGACGACCGGCTCGACCAGCTGACGGCTGACAGGCCGGAAGTAGCTGCTCGGGAATCAGTTCCGACGCCGACGATCGGTTCGGTGGCCGCGGCGCGCGGGCGGGACAACGCCGCGAACCTGCTGCGGCTGGCGCTGGCCGTACAGGTGATCGTCTACCACGGCTTCCTGCTGGGCGGGTTCGCGGAGCGCCCGGAGCTGGCCTTCATGAGCCAGATCGGGGTCGACGGGTTCTTCGTCGTCTCGGGCTTCCTGATCGCCATGAGCTGGGAGCGGGCCGCGTCGTTGCCGCGCTACCTGTGGCACCGGGCGGTGCGCATCCTGCCCGGTTTCTGGACCTGCCTGATCCTCGTGGCCGGCCTGGCCTGCCTGGTCGCGATCCTGGAAGGCACCGCCACGCAGGCGTTCTGGACGTCACCGCACAACCCGCTGGCCTACGTGACCCACAACGCCTTCGTGCAGCTGCAGTTCCTCGACATCGCGGGCGGCCCCTCGGGCGTGCCGCACCCGGGCGAGTGGAACCTGTCGCTGTGGACCCTGGCCTGGGAGGCGAAGGCCTACCTGGCGGTCGCCGTCCTGGGGCTGCTGGCCCGGCGGGTGCCCGTGGCGTGGCGGGTCCTGCCGGTCCTCGCGCTGCTGGGCGCGATGGCCGTCGAGGCGGCCGAGGTCGTCGGCGGGGGCGAGGACCGGGCCCAGGGGGTGCGGTTCGTGGGCGTGTTCGCCGCCGGGATGGTGATGTACGTGCACCGGCACCGGATCCCGCACGACGGCCGGGTGGCCGCGCTGGCTGCGCTGGTCCTGGGGGCCGGGCTCCTGCTGCTGCAGGACGACTACCGGGCCGGAGCCCTGCCCGCACTGGCCTACCTGACGATCTGGGTGGCCTACCGCCTGCGCGAGCCCGGGTTCCTGCGTCACGACCTGTCGTACGGCGTCTACATCTACGCCTTCCCGGTCGGGCAGCTGCTGGCGATCCTCGGCGTCCAGGCGGCGGGGTACCCGGTGTACGTGGCGGCCACGGTCGCGGCCACCCTGCCGGTCGCCGCGCTGAGCTGGTTCGGGGTGGAACGTCCCGCCCTGCGCCTCAAGTCGCTCGAACTGAAGTCGATCAAGGTCGGGAGATGAACACCGTGGAACAGCCCCGGATCAGCGTCGTGATCCCGACCTACGAGCGGCGGGACGTCGTGCTGGAGTCGGTCCGGGCCCTGGGCCGGTGCGCCGCGCCGTGGCCCGTGGAGGTCGTCGTCGTGGTCGACGGCTCGACCGACGGCACCGCCGCCGCGCTGCGGGAGCTGGCCGCGGGCGGCTCCCTGCCGTTCCCCCTGCGGGTCGTCGAGCAGGAGAACGCGGGGGCGGCCGCCGCCCGTAATCACGGCGCCCGCCTCGCCCGGGGGCGCCTGCTGCTCTTCCTGGACGACGACATGGTCGCCGACCGGGACCTGCTCACCGAGCACTGGGCGGCCAGCGAGGCCGGGGCGGACGCCGTGTTCGGGCACATCCCGTTGCACGCCGACTCGCCGCGCACCCTGCTCTCGCTGGGCGTGGGCGCCTGGGCCACGGCCCGGCGCGAGCGGCTGGCCGCGGGCGGCGAGCTGACGGTGGACGACCTGCTCACCGGACAGCTCTCCGTGCGGGCCGAGATGTTCGAGGCGGTGGGCGGTTTCGACGTCGCCTTCACCCGGGACGGGCAGTTCGGGGGCGAGGACACGGACTTCGGCCACCGGCTGACCCGTCAGGGCGCGACCCTGCGCTACGCGGCGCGGGCGATCAGCCACCAGCGCTACGTGGTCACCCCGCAGCAGTACCTGCGCCAGTACCGCGGCGCCGGGCGGGCCGACGCGATGCTGGCCCTGAAGCACCCGGAACTGGCCGGGCACCTGGCCGAGCGCTGCGGTGGGCCACGCTGGGCGGCGACCGGGCGGATGGCCCGGCGCGTCGTGCCTCGGAGGCTGCGGGCCGCGATGGTGCGGGCCGTCGTCCGGCGGGTCGAGGCCGGGCGCACCGACGCTCTCACCCGGATCGCCTTCGGCCGGGTGAAGAACGCCCGCTACTGGGGCGGCTGGTTCGACACCGCCGGCCGGCCCGGCGCCGCTCCCCCGCTGCGGGTCCTGGCCTTCCACGCGGTGGTCGGCGACCGGCAGCGGAGCGACGACCCCTACGCGGTGACCGCCACCCAGCTGGAGCAGCAGCTGAAAGCTCTGTCCCACCAGGGTTTCCAATTCCTCACCCTGCGCCAGTACCTGCGCCACGTGGAGGGCGTGCCGGTCGAGGCGCCCAGCGTCCTGGTCACGTTCGACGACGGGTACACCGGGGTCCTGGAGCACGCCGCCCCGGTGCTGCGCCGGCTCGGGATCCCCGGCGTGGTCTTCGCGGTGACCGGACAGTTCGCCGGGTTCAACGCCTGGGACGCGAACACCCGGGCGGACGGCGTCCCGCTGCTGACCGTGCCGCAGCTGCTGCACCTGCACGACGAGGGCTGGGACGTGCAGTCGCACACCCGCTCCCACACCCACCTGCCCCAGCTGCGGGCCGGGGACCTCTCCCTGGAGCTCGGCCGGGCCAAGGCCGACCTGGCCGCGCACGGCCTGGGCACGCCGCGGGCGATCGCCTACCCGTACGGCGAACACACCTGGCGGGTCCGCCGGGCGGCGAAGAAGGCCGGCTACCGCGCCGCCTTCGCGCTGAGGACGACCCGGGTGACCCCGGGCAACCGGTTCGCGCTGCCGCGGGTCGAGGTGCGCCGCGAGCACACGGCCGGCCAGGTGGTGGAGATGGTGGTCAAGCCGGGCCGGGAGCCGGTCCTGCGGGCCCTGCGCCGCGAGGTGCGCGGCGCCGTCGTCCCGACCCTACGGGCCGGGCTCGCGTTGGGCCGGATGGGTAACAGATCGCTTTCCGTGACTCACGGACAGTAGTTTTGGATCTACGATGACTCTGCGTAACCGCCGAGGATGGGAACCCTTGTGACTCTCGCGCAGTACCTCCAGGCCCTGAAGAAGCACTGGCTGATCGTGCTCGTCCTGACCATGCTCGGGACCGCGGCCGCCGTCGGGGTGGTGGCCACGGCCACGCCCAAGTACGAGGCCACGGCGAAGCTGTTCGTCGCCAGCCGCACCCAGGCCACGAGCATCGACGAGCTGTCCGTCGGCTCCGACTTCACCCAGCAGCGGGTCAAGTCCTACGCCGACGCCGTCACCAGCCCGACGCTGCTCGGCCCGGTGATCGCCGAGCTGAACCTGCCGTACACCGCCCGCGAGCTGGCCAAGAACGTCACGGCCACGAGCGCGGACGGCACCGTCGTCCTCGAGGTGACGGTGTACGACACGGACGCCTCGCGGGCCACCGCCATCGCCAACGCGATCGGCGCCCGGTTCCCGACCTTCGTGGCCGGGCTCGAGGCCCCGGGGGCGTCCAGTGACACCTCCCTGGTCCGGGTCACGCTGATCCAGCCCGCCGTCGTCCCGGACAACCCGATCACGCCCAAGGTGCCGCTCGACATCGCCTTCGGCCTGCTGGCCGGCCTCGGCCTCGGCCTGACCGTCGCGGTCGCCCGCCAGCAGCTGGACAACGCCGTGCGCAGCGCCGCCGACGTCGAGGCGCTGACCGGCGCGGCCCCGCTCGGCCTGGTGCCGCTCACCCGCCGCTCGGGCCGGCAGCCGCTGGCCCAGGTCGGCGAGCACAGCCCGCGCGCCGAGGCGTTCCGGACGCTGCGCACCAACCTGCAGTTCACCAGCGTCGACACCCCGGCCAAGCTGATCGTGGTCAGTTCGGCCCTGCCCAACGAGGGCAAGTCGACGGTGTCGGCCAACCTGGCCGTCGCCCTGGCCGCGGGCGGGGCCAAGGTCGCGCTCGTGGACGGCGACCTGCGCAAGCCGACCGTCGGCCGGCTGTTCGACCTCAGTGACGGCGCCGGCCTGACCAGCGTGCTGGCCGGGCGCGACGCCCTCGACGAGGTGCTCGTGCCGATCGGCGGCGCGCTCACCGAGGGACTGCCGGGCACGGTGACCGCCCTGCCCGCCGGGCCGGTCCCGCCGAACCCGTCGGAGCTGCTGGCCAGCGGCCAGATGAAGACCACCCTGGCCACGCTGCGCGAGACGTTCGACGTCGTGGTGATCGACGCGCCGCCGCTGATGCTGGTGACGGACGCCGCGATCCTCGCCTCCGAGGTGGACGGCGTGATCCTGGTCGGCCGGCACGGCAAGACCCGGCGCGACGAGTTCACCCAGGCCCTGAACGCGGTGCGCAAGGTCGGGGCGACCGTGCTGGGGACGGTGCTCAACTTCGCCCCGAAGCCCAGCCGCAGCGGCTACTACGGCTACACCTCGAAGCAGGTCTCCGAGGCGCTGGCCATGCCCGCGCAGCGCGAGGCCGAGCCGGCCGAGGAGAAGGTCGAGACGAAGGCGAAGGCCTGAACCTCACACCCCGGCGGTGACGGTGACTCCGGAGCCGGCGTTGCGCTGCGTCGCGACGCCGGCGACGGCGTTCCCGGTCGAGGTCACCACGAGCCCGTTCGACCCGCGCTGGTACGACAGACCGGTACCGGAACCGTTGCCCCGCACCGTGTTCCCGGTCACGGCCAGGTTGCCGGTGCCGTACGTGACGCTCCTGACCGCGATGAACGTCCCACCTCCGCCGGTGTACTGGAAGACCTTGTTGCCGGAGATCGTGCTGGCCGAGTCGCCCTGCACGGTCACGCCGATCCCGTTGCCGGCCGCGCCGAAGTCCTCGACGTAGTTGTCCGCCACGGTGGTACCGAAGAGCCGGTCGACACTGATCCCGGACAGGACGATGCCGTACACGTGGTTGCCCGAAACCCGCCATCCGGCGCCGTTCTCGAGCCGGATGCCGTTCTGCCCGCTGCCGGCCACCCACGAGTCGAGCAGGTTCCAGTCGGTCACCGCGTTGCCCGGGTCCTGGACGTAGATCCCGTTCTTGCCCGAGCTCGAGACGAAGACCCCGCGAACCAGTCCGTTGACCTGGCTCCTGCCCGAGCCCAGCCCCGTGCCGTTGCGCGAGGTGGCCGTGATCGTCAGGCCGTTGCCGGCCGCGTTGTAGATCGTCAGGTCCTCGACGCGGGAGTTCCAGGACCGGACGACGACCGCGTCACCCGCGCTCGGGTTCGCCGCCCGGTTCGCGTCGATCGTGAGGTCCCGCAGGGTGATCGGCTCACCCGCGAAGGTCCAGTTGCCGGCCCAGGAGTCCGAGGCGAGCAGCGCGCCCAGGTTGCGGCCGGCCGCCTGGGTCAGCGTGGCCTGACGCCCGTCCCCCCGGTAGCTGCGCCCACCGGCCAGGACGAGGGTGGCGGTCAGGGAGCACGGACCGTCGATGACGATCTCGTCCCCGACCGACGACCCGTCGATCGCGGCCTGCAGGGTCGCCGAGTCGGTGCTGCTGTTCGTGCACAGCGCCGTCACCCGGGCGGCGCCGGCCGGACCGGCCTGGGCGGCGAGAAGCCCCACGACCAGGACGATTCCGGCGCCGAGCACGCCAGACGTACGAATGCCCCGAGAACTGATCATGCTGGCCAGTACACCGAAACAGGGCGTAATGGCCTAGTTCTCGTCACCCCGGTGGGCCTGGTCGGACGCACAGAGAGACTCTGTGCCTACGGTGCGCAAGTGGCAACGCTGGTCTCACTGTTTTGGCGCTTCGTGATCGAGAAGTTCGGACTGAGGCCATGATCTGTATCGCGTATTTCGTTGTGAGATAAGCGCTCTCGTGATAGAATCGAACACATGTCGGAATGCTTCGTGGAGACCGGGAGGGGCGACGAGCGGCCCTTCCCGGAGCCGGAGCTGACTCCCGATGAGCTGGCTCACTGGCATGAGCTGGAGCGCGAGTTCGCGCGTGCGGGTCTGGCGGACGGGCGGGGCTGGGAGTTCGATTCCGCCAGCGGGGAAACGCTTTCGCTGCGGTTGCAGGCGCTGAACGACCGGGCCGTCGTCGCCGATGCAGACGATCGGGTGCTGCTGGCCGGGCTGCGTGCGCTGCAGCGGGCCAAGGCCGCGTTGGCCGCGCAGGAGTTGGAGCTGGTCGCCGAGCTGACCCGCCGCCGGGCTCCGGTCACCGATCGGGTCCCGGAGATGGAACTGCGGGCGGTGGCGGATGAGATCGCGACCGAGACGGGCCTGTCCCGGTACGCGGCGACGAAACTGCAGGACACCTCCTGTCGGTTGATCCACCGTTTCCCCGCCACCCTGGATGCGCTGGCCGCGGGGCGGGTGGATGCGCGAAAGGCCGAGACCATCGCCGATGGGCTGACCAACGTTCGTGACGAGTCGGTCCGGCGGCGGTTGGAGGGTGCGGCGATCGAGGCTGCGTCCGGCCTGACGGTGCCGGGGCTGCGGGAGTTGTTGAAGGGCTGGGTTCTGGCCGCGGAGCCGGAGGTCGCGGAGGAACGCGCCCGAGAAGCCCGGGCGGAACGTCGGGTCGTGTTCACCCCGGTCGACGGCGACATGGTCGAACTGTGGGCGCTGCTGCCGGCCGAGGACGGACTGAAGGTTCGGGCGGTGATCGAGCAGACCGCAGGTCAGCTCAAGGACTCCCGCACGGCAGACCAGCGGCGGGCCGACGTCCTGGTCGACCTGCTCACCGGCGAACGGGCTGGTGTGCAGCCGAAGACTCGGGTCACGATCACCGTGCCGTTGGCGGTGTTGGCCGGGGACAGTGACCAGCCGGCTCACCTGGACAGGTACGGGCCGTCGACCGCCCTCCTGGCTCGACGGTTGGCTGCGGACGCGGTCGAGACCGGGTCGTTCCAGTGTGCGGTTGTGGATGGTGAACACGGGACGTTGTTGGGGTTGGGCAGGAGCACGCGCACGGCGGGATACGTGGCGGGCCAGGTGTTGAAAGAGCATGTGCAGACCCGGGATCGGTATTGCCGGTTCCCTGGCTGCCGCACCCAGGCATCGGCCTGCGACGTCGACCACCGCCACCCCTACGCGGCGGGTGGGGAGACCTGCGCCTGCAACGGCGTCTCGCTGTGCGGGCACCACCACCGGGTCAAGCACGAGACCGGCTGGAGCGTCCGAGACGACGGTCAGACGCTCGTCTGGACCACCCCGACCGGCACCGAGGTGCCGGACCGACCGGCCCGGCTCACGCCGTCCGCGCCGCCGTTCTGAGCGCGCGCCGCGCACCGTGATCGGACAATTCGGGCCTAGAGTCTGCTCATGACCTGGGGGCGGGCCGTCGCGCGACTGGCACAACGGGACAACCCGAAGTGGGAGTCGCTGTCCTGGCTGGCCCTGCGCCCGCTGATCGACTCGCTGAACGACCGGGTCAACGCGCTGACCCCGAGCCTCGTCCCCGAACTGCGGGCGGCGTGGCTGGAGCGCACGGTGGAGCAGCACGGTCCGGCCCCGACCGCGCGCGGGCCGCTGGTGATCGACCGGCGCGGCACCCGGCGGTTCGTGGTGATGGGCGACACCGGCGAGCAGGACGCCTCGCAGTACGTGGTGGGCGACGCCCTGACCGGCGTGGTGCCGGACGTGGCCGACTTCGCCGTGATCTGCAGCGACGTCATCTACCCCTCCGGCGACCTGAACGACTACGTGCACGGCTTCTACCTGCCCTACGAACCGCTGCTGCAGGACCCGGGCACCCGGCCCACCCCCGAGCCGCAACGCCTGTACGGCCTGCCCGGCAACCACGACTGGTACGACGGCCTGACCGGCTTCATGGCGACCTTCTGCGACGTCCCCGCGCTCCCGCCGTCCGCCTACCCCGCCGGCGGCACCGGCGCCCGCGAGCGGATCGGCCGCCTCCTGTGGCGCCGGCCCAGCCGGCCGCAGCCCGCCCGGCTGCACAAGGACGACGACACGCGGTACACGCCGCAGCAACTGCGGGACGCGATGATGCGCCCCGCGACGCCCGAGACCCGGCAGCCCGGGCCGTATTTCGCGATCGAGGTCGACGGTCTGCTGCTGGTCTGCATCGACGGCGGCATCGGGCTGGGCGGCGGGGTCTCGATGATCGACGCCGCGCAGGCCCGCTGGCTGCTGGAGGTCTCGGCCCTGGACCGGCCCAAGGTGCTGCTGACGGGCTACCCGCTGCTGGTCAACGGCGAGTGGAAGGAGTGCCGGTTCGAGTCGGCCTCGGACTCGGACGCCTACCGCACGGTGAACGCCGTCGTGGCCGAACCGGACTTCCGGTACGTGGCCGCGATCGGCGGCGACATCCACAACTTCCAGCACTACACGGTGACCCCGGTGCCGGGCGCGCGCCCCATCGTCTACCTGGTCTCGGGCGGTGGCGGCGCGTACATCAGCGCCACCCACCCGATCGCCTCGGCCGCCCACGTGCGCGAGGAACGCGCCCACAACTTCGCCGACATCGTCGCGTCGAACTCGGAACGCGGCGGCCCGCCGGGCCCGGCGGAGATCGAGCGGCCGCCTCGGTTCGACTCCGCGGCGATGGCCGCCCCCGCCGTCCGCCGGCTGGGCCCGCTGCCCTCGGGCCACGAGGCGTGGGGTGACCCCGACGAGCCGCTGGCCGTGCCGGTCGCCGAGGCCGACTTCCCGCACCGGATGGTCCCGGACGCGGCGGAGTCGCTGGCCCACTTCACCGAGCAGGTCCTGCCGAAGACCTGGCGCTACATGCGGTCGCTGCTGATGTTCGGCCTCGGGGGCGCCCTGGCCGCCGGGTGGCGGGCCCTCTGGGCGAGCTCGTTCACCGAGGCCTGCGTCCTGGGCGGCGGGGTGCTGCTGTTGGCCGTCCAGCTGCACCTGTCGATCGGCGCCCCCGACAGCCGCAGCCGCGAGCGCCGGGTACGGCGGCAGGTGCACGCCTACCGGGCGAGCGTCGCCGCCGGCTACGCACTGGCCGGATTCGTCGCCGTCGCAGCGGGTCTCGTGATGGCCGCCGAATCGGCGGGCCGCTACCTGCAGCTGTGGGTGCTGATCACCCTCTTCACCGGGGCCGTGTCGTACCTGCAGCGGCGCAGCGGCTGGTGGCGGGAGCCGGGCGCGAACGACTGGAGCTGGACGCCGGCCCTGATGGGGGTGCTGCTGGTGGCCGTCGGGTTCGTTGCCGCCTGGCAGATCACCGACGAGACGCACCTGGCTCTGCTGACGCACGCGGCGGGGCTGCTGGTCGTCACGGCTGTCGTCGGCGTGGCGCTTCGGCGTCGGCACTGGTGGCGTTCGGTGTCGCTGAACGTGGCGCTGGTCGGTCAGCTGGCCGCCGCGCTGTTCGTGCTGTCCGCGGCGCACACCCCGACCCCGGGCGGCGAATGGCGGCCCGTCGGGGCGGTGACCGGCGTCGTCCTCGACGCCGTCGTGCTGGTGGCGACCCTGTGGGCGGTGGCCGGACGCCTGCCGCGCCGGATCGCCCTGACCACGGTGGCGTTGGCCGTCCCGGCGACCCTCGCCGCGCTCACCTGGGCGTTCGGGCACTTCGGGGGGTCGTGGGACGCCGGGGCGCGGTCGTTCGCGATGGCCGGCCTGGTCGCGGGCTGGCTGGCCGCGGGGGTCGTGGGCGGGACGTTCGGCGTGGACGCGCTGCGCCGCCGGTGGCCCTCGGGGTACCGGCCGGCGTCCACGGCGGTCCTGGCGGTCGTCGCGGTGGCCGGGCTGTCGCTGTGGCGCTGGTGGCTGGTGCAGGGGCTGGTGATCGCGGGCGTCGTCGTGGCGCTGTCGGTGGTCACGCTGAGCGTCGGGTACCTGGTCTTCCTGGGCGGGCTGTCCCTGGCCCTCGACCACCGCGCGCACCGGGACACCCTGGACCGGGCCGACGACGAACCGCTCCTGACCGTCGAGCAGGCCGCGCTCGGCGTCCGGTGGCGGCGGACGGGGGTCGACGCGGTGGTCGAGCAGCTGCCGTCCCGGCTGCGCAACCGGGTGCGGTTCGTGTTCCCCTCCACCGACCAGCCGCAGGGCGTGATCCAGGAGAAGGTGTCGGAGTTCTTCAGTGCGGACGCGCCGCCGTTCCACCAGCACTACCTCGACCTGGAGGTGGTCGGGCCGGTCGGGCACCCGACCCGGCTGGTGATCACGCCGCACGTGGTGACCGGGGTGGGACCGCAGGCGAGCCACCCGCGCGCGCCGATCGTCGTCCCGCTGTAGCTCTTTCAGCGCGCGAGCAGGGTGTCGCAGATGACGTCGATGGTCTCGATCAGCTGCGGCAGCACCTCGGGGTGCTTACCGCCCTCGTGCGGGTCCATCAGGCTGTCGGACGGTGCGGGCGGCGGCGCCGAGCGGCTGAAGAACCCGCCCGAGCGGGCGGGAGCGACCGCGGCCGGACGCGGGGCGACGCCGCGGTAGGTGTCGAGCTCCTCGGCCAGCCACATCAGCCGATCCTGCAGGCTGACCGGCGGCGGCACCATGCCCTGGGCCGTGCGCCACTGGATGATGCGGGCGGCCTGGCGCAGCGTGTAGGTGCGCACCTGCGCCGAGGGGCGCATGCCGATCACCTTCGCCTTGTGCCGCTCCCCCGCGGTGAGGATCAGGGTGGCGGCCCGGATGTCGGCGACCTCGAGCTGCGTGGAGACGTGGTCCTGCCCCGAGCCGGCCCCCTGCATCAGGGCCCAGTTGGCGGAGACGTCGCACATCGGTGCCCCCGGGATGGCCCGCACCCCCCGGCTGAAGAAGTCGAGCGCGGGCGAGAGCCGGGCGGCGAGCAGCAGCTCCGCGGCGGGCGAGCGGCAGATGTTCGCCGTGCACACCAGCAGTACCCGCGGACTCATCGCCACCACCCTTCACCTGTCTCGTCACCGATGCGGAACCTCGGACCATTGTCCCTCATCCGCTCAGCCGAGCCGTGGCTCGGCCGTCCCGGCCCATTCCTGCGACACAACGTGGCCATCCGGACACCGCAAGTAGTCTCGACGCTCATGGAGCGCGGCGGCAACAACGGCACGCCGGGGGCGACCCCCCGGACCAATCCGGCAGGGATCCGCATCGTCGGCATGCCCGCCCGGCAGGCGGGACCACCCGCCCTCGAGCAGTGGACCATGCGGAACCTGGAGACGCACCAGGAGACCAAGACCGAGCCGGTCGCCGGGGTGACCCGGGACCGGCGGCCGGGCGTCGTCCCCGTGCCCGTCCAGGGCGGATCGCGGGTCGTGGACCTCACCGAGCCGCCGGCGGGGCTGCGCGACACCGAGGCCCCGGCCCCGCGCCGGACCGGACGCCGCCGGTTGCTCGTCGCCCTGCTCGTCTGCCTGGTGCTCGGCGGTCTGGGCGGTTCCGGCCTGGCGCTGGCCGACCGGGCCGCCGCCCGGCAGCAGCGCGCCGTCGTCCCGGTGCTGGACCTGGCGGCCGCGGCCGCCACGGGCGTCGACACCGCCTCGCGCCCGCTCGACCCGACCCGGATGGTCGAGCGGCTCGGCGCGCTCGTGCAGGCGCAGGACCGGGTGGGCCTGCAGACCGGCGGCCCGGCGTGGACGCTGGCCGCCGCCACCACCCGCCGCGACGACCTGGCGGCGACCGGCGACCGGATGCAGGGCGTCGCCTGGCTGGCCGCCGCCGCCGGCCCGCTGCGGGAATCCATGGGCCGGGTCCGCGACCCGGACGCCGGGACGCCGGACCGGCTCGACACCCTGGCCCGCGACCTGAACCGGTACGCCAGCGCCACCGAGCGGGCCCGGCAGGTCGGCGCCTACCCGGGCGCCGCGGCCTCGGCCACGCCGGCGGGGACGACGTTCGAGCAGCTCGCCACGGCGGCCGCGCTGCTGCCGGCCATGGCGGGCGACGAGGCACCGCGCACCTGGACGGTGTGCCGCAGCACCCGCTCCGGGTGCACCCGGTTCACGCTGCAGGACGGCATCGTCGGCGACGTCCGTTCGGTCGGCGCGGCGGGTCACCGGGTGAACCCCGACATCGTGGTGCTGGGCATGTCGGCGGCGGAGATGCTGACCACCGACGGTGGCCGGACCACCTGGTCGGTGCCCGCCGTGCTCGACCTGTTGGTGGCCACCGACGGCGGCGCGCACGACGGCACCCCCCGGGTGAGCAGCGTCGTGCCCGTCGAGCAGCACGGCCTCACCGTGATCGCGGGTCGGTGACGTCACTCGCCGGTGACCCTCACTCGGTGAGGTGCCCGTCCTCCAGGGCCCGGGCCCTCAACTGGGCCTTGGCCCCGGCGGGCCGGCCGATCGCGGCGTACTTGTCGCGCACGCGGTCCAGGTAGGACTTGGCGGTCTCGTAGCTGACGCCCAGCACCCGCGCGACGTTCTTCAGGGGCAGCCCGCTGGCGTACAACGAGAGCGTCCGCGCCTCCTGCGGGCTCAGCGCCGGCGCGGGCACGACGGGCTCGCCGCCCAGCCGGAGGGCGGCGGCCACCCGCGGCGACAGGTACTGCCGGCCGCGCAGCGCGGCCTGCACGGCGCCGGCGACGACGACCGCGTCGTCGGCCGTCGTGACGAAGGCGTGAGCCCCCGCGGCCAGGCAGGCCCGTAACCGGGCCACCTCGACCGAGACCGTCCGCACGACGACCCGGCTGCCCGCGGCCCGCAACGCCCCGATCGACTCCGCCGGGTGGGCTCCGTGCAGCGACGACACCGACAGGACGACGGCCGCCGGCGGGTGGTGCGGGTGGCCGGACAGCAGGCGCCAGTCGGCGACGGCCACGGGCACCGCGAGGCCGGCGGCGACCAGGCCGGCCGCCAGCCGGTCCCGGACGGACGGGTCGGCCTCCACCACGGCCACCACCGTGTCCACGCGTGCGCCCTCCGGATCCCCCGTCGCCATGAGCCGAACATCTTCGGTCACGTGCGACGCAGGTGACAGGGCTTCCGCGGCGAAAGTTGATACTCGAACAACCCCGTACAGCTAGCGTGGTCAGCGCACGATCAGTAACGGGGAGCGGCACGGGGATGAGCACACCGAACGAGCAGGGCCGGCGGGGTTCGGCCCGCACGATCGTCAGCCGCACCGAGTTCGCGGCCCGGCTGACCGACCTGCGCGAGACCGGCGGGCTGTCGGTGCGGGAGGTGGCCCGCCGCAGCGGGATCGCCACGAGCACCCTGGGCGGCTGGTTCAGCGGCCGGCACGTGCCCCCGTTGACGATGCCCGAGGCGTTCCGCGCGCTGCTCGTGGCGCTGGAGGTCACCGAACCCGCCGAGCAGGAGGAATGGGTCGAGGCGCTGCGCCGGGTGCGCCGGGCTCCGGGCCCGCGCCCGTCGTCCGCGGACCTCGTGGGCCCCTACCGCGGGCTGGCCGCGTACGAGCCCGACGACGCCGAGTGGTTCTTCGGCCGCGAGGATCTCGTGGCGCAGCTGCGCGGACGGGTCGACGCCGGGGGCGTGACCGTGGTGGTCGGCGTCTCGGGGGCCGGGAAGTCCTCGGTGCTGCGGGCCGGGCTGGTCGCACAGCTGCGCGCCGACGGCGTCCCGTTCGCCCTGCTGACGCCCGGCGAGCACCCCCTGGAGAACCTCGAGCGCGCCCTGGGACCCGGCGCCCGGGTGCTGGTGGTCGACCAGTTCGAGGAGCTGTTCACCCTCACCACCGACGAGGAGGAGCGGCAGGCGTTCCTGGCCCGGCTCGAGACCGTGGACGGCCCGGTGGTGCTCGGGTTGCGGGCCGACTTCTACGCCCGGGTCCTGGCGTATCCCTGGTTGCAGCGCGCCGCGCAGGCCGGGCAGCTCGTGGTCGGGCCGATGACCGAGGCGCAGCTGCGCCGGGCCGTGCTCGGTCCGGCCACCAAGGCCGGCGTCGAGGTCGAGCCGGCCCTGCTGGAGGTGCTCGTCCGGGACCTGCCGCCCGAG
This sequence comes from Spongisporangium articulatum, assembly GCF_044465595.1. NCBI lineage: Bacteria > Bacillati > Actinomycetota > Actinomycetes > Kineosporiales > Kineosporiaceae > Spongisporangium > Spongisporangium articulatum. The sequence goes on from NZ_JBITLV010000008.1 coordinate 81,232, forward strand.
CCGGCCGCGCTGCCGCTGCTGTCGCACGCGCTGCTGGCCATGTGGTCGCGCTCGGGCCACGGCGACCAGCGGCTCGAGCACTACCGCGCGGTGGGTGGCGTCACGCACGCGATCGCGGTGACCGCCGACGAGGTGTTCGACGCCCTCGACGAGGAGCACCGCGAGATCGCCCGGCGGATGTTCCTGCGGCTCGTCACGGTCCCCGAGGAGGGGGCGGCGACCCGCCGCCGGGCCGCACTGAGCGAGCTGGACCAGCTCGGCGACGACGAGGGCCCCGCCGCCGTGCGCGAGCGGTTCGTCACGGCCCGGCTGGTCACCGCGGGCGACGGCACGCTGGAACTGGCCCACGAGGCGCTGGTCTCCGAGTGGCCGCGGCTGGCCGGCTGGATCGCCGCCGACCGCGACGGGCTGCGCCAGCAGCGGGTGCTGACCGAGGCTGCGCAGGAATGGGAGCGCGCGGGGCGCGACCCGGAACTGTTGGCCCGCGGCGGGCGCCTCGAACTCGCCGCGGCCCTGGTCGAGGAACGCACGCCGACCCGGCTCGAACGCGACTTCGTCGACGCGTCGGTGGCCCGGCGCGACTCCGAGGCCCGCGTGGCCCGGCGAGGCACGCTGCGGCTGCGCCGGCTGGCCATCGCCCTCGCCGTCACGCTCGTGGCGACGAGCGCCCTGGCCGGGTACGCCTTCCACCTGCGCGACACCACGGCCGTCGAACGCGACGCCGCGCTCTCCCGTCAGCTGGCACTGGAGGCGCGCCAGGTCGGAGGCAGCGACGGCACGCTGGCGTCGCTGCTGTCGCTGGCCGCGTACCGGATATCGCCCACCCGGCAGGCGTATTCGCAGCTGCTCGACAGCGCGGCGCAGCCGCGCAGCACCCGCCTGGTCGGTGACCAGGTGGCGATGCAGGGGCTCGCCGTGCACCGGCTGGACGACGGGGGCCTGCTGGTCGCCGGGTTCGGCGAGAAGGGCTCGGGCCGGCTGTGGCACCTGGACGACGACCGCCGGGTGCTCGGCGTGACCCCCCTGCCGTCGGGCGACCCCGAGGGCGTGCGCTACGCGGCCGCCTTCTCCCCCGACGCGCGCTGGCTGGCCGTGGCCGGCAGCGGTGGAACGGTGCAGCTGTGGGACATGGGCGACCCCGACCGGCCCCGAACCCGCGTGACCCTGCGGGTGCCGAAGCCGGACGGCGCGGCCGCCGACGCCCCGGCGCCGACCGTCTTCGCCCTGGCCTGGGACGTCAAGGGCGCCTTCCTTGCGGCGGGCGACAGCGGCGGCGGGGTGAACGTGTGGTCGTCGGCCGGGTTCGCCCGGAGGGCGACAGACGGACCGAGCGCCGGCGGCGCGACCGGCGACCTGGACGAGGGGCGGCACCGGCTCAGCGCAGCTGAAGGCGAAGTGCACGCCGTGGCGTTCTCGCCCGGCGGCTACGGCCTGTTCGCCGGGTACGCGCTGCCGGCCGACGCCTCGGGCGCGGCCTCGGGAGCCGTGTTCCGGTGGCCGGTGCAGCCCGAGAACCCCGTCACCGCAGAGCGTTTCGGCCCGCCGCGCCGGTTGTCCGGTGACTTCGACGCGGTGCTGGGCCTGGCCGTCAGCCCCGACGCCCGGCACGTGGCGGCCACCACTCGCGGGGGGAAGGTGGTGCGCTGGACGATGCATGACGCCCGAGCCGACTCGGAGGGGAAACCGCTGGACGGGCCGGCGACCTGGGTGAACGGCGCGGCCTACAGCCCGTACGACCCGAACGGTCCGCGCGGGCACGGCCCGCTCTTGGCCGCGGCCGGTTCCGACAGCAAGATCTGGCTCTGGAACACGACGTTCGAGGGTGGGGCCGCGCCGTTCGGCACCCTGACCCTGCCCAGCCCGGTCACCGCCGTGGCGTTCGCGGACGACCGGACGCTGGTCAGCGCGAGCACCGACGGCGTGGCCCGGGTCTGGGACGTGCCCACCCCCTCCCCGGCCGGGCTGTCCCAGACGGTGTTCGGCACCGCGTGGACGGCGGGCCTCCCCGACGCCGTCGGACCGGCCGGCGCGCCGCGGCTGGCCGCCGGAGGCCGCAACCAGGTGGGGATCTGGGACGTGTCCGACCCGCGCCGGCCCTGGCCGCTCGTCGCCGCGCAGTCCGACCCCGACCCGGCCCGCCGGTTCACCGGGGCGATCGCCTGGCGGCCGGACGGCCGGGTCCTGGCCAGCGGCAACGACGGCGGCGGGGTGCGGCTGTACGACACCGGCGAAGCCGCCGGGCTGCTCGACCAGCTGGTGCCCCTGCCGAGCCTGGACGGGACCAGCCTGGTCGAGTGGCTCGCGTTCCGGCCCGACGGGAAGGTGCTGGTGCAGGTCGGCGACGACGGCGTCGTCCGGCTGTGGAACCTGACGGACGTCGAGCACCCGGTGCAGTACTCGGTGGCGGGCCCCGCGGTGAACGGGGGCGCGCTGGGCGCGGCGTTCAGCCGCGACGGCCGGCTGCTGGCGGTGTGCGGGTTGAACGGTGTGGTCCGGCTGTGGGACGTGCAGGACCCGGGCCACCCGAAGCTGCTCTCCGACGCGCTGCCCGGGCCGACGACGACCGTCGTGTCCGTGCAGTTCTCGCCCGACGGGCGCACCCTGGCGGCCGCTGGGTACGACCGCGTCGTGCACCAGTGGGACGTCTCGGACCCCGCACACGTGCGCCCGCTCGGGAAGCCGCTGAGCGGCCCCACCAACATCGTCTACGCCCTGGCCTACTCCCCCGACGGGCACACCCTCGCGGCGGGCAGCAACGACGGCACGGTGTGGTGGTGGGACGTGACCCGACCCGCGCGGGCGGTGGCCCGCGCGACGCTCACGGGCGGGCCGTCGTCCGTGTTCTCGATCGGGTTCTCGCCCGACGGCGCGTACCTGTCGGCGGGCGGCCTCGACGGCCGGGTCACGACCTGGCCGACCGACGCCGACGCGGTGGCGCGCACGGTCTGCGCCTCCGCCGGCACGCCCCTGTCCAGCACCGAGTGGGCGCAGTACGCACCGGGCACCCCGTACGAGGCGCCCTGCGGGTAGCTCAAGTTGATCACGGACGCCGACGAGCACAGGTGCATGAACCGGGATGCGTGCCAAACTGCCCAGATGGCACAGTCGCAGACCCACGACAGCCTGCCCGAGACCGACGGCCCCGCCCGGTTCCCCGTCGATCCGGCGGTCCTGGCCGCCGTGGCGGGGGGCGCGCACCACGACCCGCACGGCGTGCTGGGCGCCCACCCGCACGACGGCGGGGTGACGGTCCGGACGTTCCGCCCGCTGGCGTCGTCCGTGCAGGTCCGCCTCGAGGACGGCTCGCTGCACCCGCTCACCCACGAGCAGGACGGCGTCTGGGTCGGGGTGCTCTCCCAGCCGTCGGTCGCCGACTACCGGCTCGACGTCGAGTACGCCGACGTCGGCACGTCGACGGTCGACGACCCCTACCGCTTCCTGCCCTCGCTCGGCGAGGTCGACCTGCACCTGATCGGCGAGGGCCGGCACGAGCAGCTGTGGACCGTGCTGGGCGCGCACGTGCGCACGTACCCGGGCGGCGGGCTCGGCGAGGTGCACGGGACGTCGTTCGCGGTCTGGGCCCCCAACGCGCAGGCCGTGCGCCTGGTCAGCGACGCGAACGACTGGGACGGGCGCGGGCACACGCTGCGCAGCCTGGGCGGCTCCGGCGTGTGGGAGCTGTTCGTGCCGGGCCTCGGTGCGGGCACCCGGTACAAGTTCGAGATCCTCGGCCGGGACGGGCAGTGGCGGCAGAAGGCCGACCCGATGGCCTTCGGCACGGAGATCCCGCCGTCGACCGCGTCGGTCGTGGTCACCTCGCAGTACGAGTGGCAGGACGGCGAGTGGCTGGCCGCGCGGGCCGCGAACGACCCGCACACCGGGCCGATGAGCGTCTACGAGGTGCACCTCGGGTCGTGGCGGCAGGGGTTGTCGTACCGCGAACTGGCCGACCAGCTCGTCGGGTACGTCAAGGCGCTGGGGTTCACGCACGTCGAGTTCCTGCCCGTGGCCGAGCACCCGTTCGGCGGCTCGTGGGGCTACCAGGTGACCTCGTACTACGCGCCGACCTCGCGGTTCGGGCACCCCGACGACTTCCGCTTCCTCGTCGACGCGCTGCACGCGGCCGGCATCGGCGTGATCATGGACTGGGTGCCGGCGCACTTCCCGAAGGACGCCTGGGCCCTGGCCCAGTTCGACGGGGCGCCGCTGTACGAGTCGGCCGACCCGCACCGCGGCGAGCACCCCGAGTGGGGCACGCTGATCTTCGACTTCGGCCGCTCCGAGGTCCGCAACTTCCTGGTCGCCAACGCGCTGTACTGGCTGGAGGAGTTCCACATCGACGGCCTGCGGGTCGATGCGGTGGCCTCGATGCTCTACCTGGACTACTCCCGCAAGGAGGGCGAGTGGACCCCCAACCGCTACGGCGGGCGGGAGAACCTGGAGGCCGTCGCGTTCCTGCAGGAGGTCAACGCCACCGCCTACAAGCGGGTCCCGGGGATCGTGACGATCGCCGAGGAGTCGACCGCATGGCCCGGCGTCACCCGGCCCACGCACCTGGGCGGCCTCGGGTTCGGGTTGAAGTGGAACATGGGCTGGATGCACGACTCCCTCGGCTACGTGTCGAAGGACCCGATCCACCGGCAGTACCACCACCACCAGATGACGTTCTCGCTGATGTACGCCTACACCGAGAACTTCATGCTGCCGATCAGCCACGACGAGGTCGTGCACGGCAAGGGGTCGCTGCTGCGCAAGATGCCCGGCGACCGCTGGCAGCAGCTGGCCAACGTGCGGGCGTTCCTGGCCTTCATGTGGAGCCACCCCGGCAAGCAGCTGCTCTTCATGGGCGCCGAGCTCGGCCAGGAGGCGGAGTGGTCGGAGCAGCGCTCGCTGGACTGGTGGCTGGAGGAGACTCCGTGGCACGCCGGGCTGCAGCAGCTCGTGCGCGACCTGAACCACGTCTACACGTCGCACCCGGCCCTGTGGCGGCTGGACAACGACCCGGCCGGCTTCGAGTGGATCGACGCGAACGACTCGGCGTCGAACGTCTTCTCGTTCGTGCGGCGGGACGGCGCGGGCGGGCACGTGGTCGCGGTGATCAACTTCAGCGGGGGGCCGATCGAGGGCTACCGGGTCGGGATGCCGCACGCGGGCACCTGGCGTGAGGTGCTGAACACCGACGCCCAGGCGTACGGCGGCTCGGGGGTGGGCAACCTCGGCGCCGTCGAGGCCGGTGACGAGGGCTGGCACGGCATGCCCGCCTCCGCGACCCTGCGGGTGCCGCCGTTGGGCGCGGCCTTCTTCGCGGACAGCTGAGCCTGGCCCGCGACGGAGGGTCGTGAGTCGTACGCGGCGGGTGTGGCTACTGCTGTGTACTTGAGCGTGACTTAACTACGGAAAGTCGTACTACGGGTACACAGTGCTATCACCGTGCGGCAGGATGTACGGCATGGCGGTCCCGGTGAATCCCGATCAGATGGCCCGCGTCGAGTCCCTGATGGCTTCGGTCCAGCAGCTCGTGCGCACCCTCACCACCCGGGGGGCCGAGCTCGAGCAGGAGGTGGCGCTCGCCTTCTACCAGGGCGACGACGCCGGCTCCACCGGCCGGCTGCAGGTCGAGAACGAGCGGCTGCGAAGGATTCTCGGCGACCGAGCCGTGATCGAGCAGGCTGCCGGGGTGCTGATGGCCCAACGCGGCTGCTCGGCCGAACACGCGCACGAGGTGCTGATGGCCCGGGCCCGCGTCCAGCGGCGGGGTCTGCACGAGGTGGCCCGCGAGCTCGTCGACGAGGTCGCCGGTGAGGATGAGGAGCCTCTCGACGAGGACTCGGGCCCGGTGACGGACCGCGACGAGCCTGTGGCCGTCGACGAGGCCGTCGACGGGGACGAGCCCACGCCGGCTGCTGCGCCCCGGCCGGCCCCGGCGCTGCCCGAGATCCCGCGGTTCCCCGAACCGCGCGCCACGGTGACGTTCAACGAGATCGACCGGCTGCCGGCCCGCACGTTCCCGACCCTGCAGGACCTGCTGACCCCGCCCGAGCCGGGCGCCTGGCCGCAGGACGAGGACCCGATCTGGACCGGCCCGCCGCGCGACGAGGACGGAAAGCCGTTAGGTGAGAGCGCCTTCGGTGGACTGATCGACCTCACCGCCGACCTCCCCGGCGCCGACGCGACGGTGGAGAGCGGCACGGAGGGCAAGCGGTCGCCGTCCCACTTCAAGCGGTTCACCCCGAAGCTGCGCCCTCCGGGCCGCTAGCGGACTGGTCAGAAGAGGGCGCTGGCCAGGGCCGGGCGGGCCTTGATCACCCGCGGGTCGCTCGTGCCGACGACCTCGAACAGTTCGACCAGGTGCTTGCGGACCTTCTCGCGCTCGTCGCCGAACACGACCCGCACGGTGTCGATCAGGCGGGCGAAGGCGTCCTCGACGTGGCCGCCCAGGACGTCGAGGTCGGCCACCAGGATCTGCGCGTCGGCGTCCTTCGGGTTCTGCGCGGCGGCGGCACGGGCCGCGTCCAGGTCGGCACCGGCGGTCCGCTTCATGAGCTGCACCTGAGCCAGGCCGACGCGGGCCAGCTCGTCGGCCGGGCTCTCCCGCAACGCCTGCTGGTAGGCGGCGATCGCCCCGTCCAGGTCGTCGGCCTCGATCGCGTCGTAGGCGGCCTGGTGCAGGGGCGGCAGCTCCTCCTCGACCGGCTCCGCGGCGTCGGCGGCCCCCTCGGGCGCGACGCCCGGGACCCGTCCGGTCACGCCGTTCGCCTCGGCCACCCGCAGCAGCTCGTCGAGCACCTGCCGGATCGCCGGTTCGGGCTGCGCGCCCGTGAACATGGGGATCGGCTGGCCCTTCACGACCGCGAACACGCTCGGGATGGACTGGATCTGGAACGCCTGCGACAGCTGGGGGTTGGCGTCGGAGTCGACCTTGGCCAGCAGAATGCGCCCGCCGAGCTCGGCGGCCAGCTTCTCCAGCACCGGTGACAGCTGCTTGCACGGGCCGCACCAGTCGGCCCAGAAGTCCAGCACGACCGGGACGGTCATGGACACGTCGATCACGTCGGTCGGGAACGTGGCGTCGGAGACGTCGATGACGAACGGGTTCGCGCCGTCGCCACCGGCGGCACCGCTCGCGGCACCCCCGCCGGCGGCGCCCGCCGGGCGGGCGGGCGGGGTCGCGGGGCGGGCCAGCGAACCGAGGTCCACCACGCCGCGCATGTTCAGGGCCGGTCCGGCAGGCATCCTGCCCCGGGTCGGGTTGCTCATCGTCGTTCCTTCACTGTCCGGCCTACTACTTGGCCACGGCCTTGACGTCACCCTTCTGGGCGGCGACGACCGTGACGTCACCGCTGCGCGGGACGTAGAGCACGATCACCTCCACCGACGTACGGGTGAACGTCTTGCCGAACGCTTTCTTCCCACCGGCCAGCGCCTGCAGCTGCTTGTCCGTGAGCTGCACCGCCCGGTTGTTCTTCGTCTTCAACGTGTACGTCTGCTCGAGCTCGCCGATCACCACGGCCCCGCCGTCGGTGGTCCGGATCGCGACCGGGGCGCCGCTCATCGCCCGGTGCCGCGAGGTCACGGTGGCCACCTTCGACAGCCGCTTGCGGGTCGAGACGTAACCGCCGATCACCTGGTCCGAGTACGAGCTGCGCTTGAACCCGGCGGTGCCGCCGCGCGAGTTCAGGTAGGCCGCGTACCCGGAGAGCGCCTTGGCCGGCGACATCGCCAGGCCGGACGTCGCGTCGGCGGGCAGCGCGGTGGCCCCGGTCGACGGCGACGCGACCTGCGGCAGCGTCGCGCCGGGCAGCATGCTGGCCTGGGCCCACAGGCCGTACGGGTCGCGCGCCGACGTGGACCGCAGCACCCGCAGGCTCGGGGTGGACTCGCCCGACACCTCGCCGACCGCCACGAAGTACCGCGGCCAGCCGGCCCCCAACGGCACGAGAAGCCTGACGGGGGTGAAGGTTCCGGCGCTCGGGGCCTTGCGCTTGAGCTTGGCGGCGACGCGGTTGTCGGCCAGCGCAATGTCGCGGTACGGGCCGATCACCCGGTCGTCGGCCTTCTTGACCGTGGTCACCCCGCGGTTGCGCACGAGGCCCGCGTCGACCGCGCTCAGCACCGTCGCGGCCTGGCTGAGCCCCACCACCGGGTGGGCGGCGGTCTCCAGGGGCGTCTCGTCGTCCACCACGTGCCCGTCGGCCGAGCACCCGGCCAGCGCGACCAGGGCCGCGGCCGCGGCGACCGCGACGAATCGGCGCCTCACAGCCGTGCCCCGTCCCGGCCGCCGGTGCGTCCGGCGCCGTACCCCGCGGCGCCCGGGCCGTCGGCACGGTCGAGCTGCGAGCGCGACGAGAGCATCACGAGGGTCACCCCGCCCGCGACCATGAGCAGCACACCGACCGCGATCAGCACCGGCGCGACGGTCTCCGCCTCGCGGCCGGACCAGGTGATGGTCACGTCGGCCGGGGCGGGCTTCGTGCCGTCGGACGCGGTCACCACGACCCACTGGCCCTCGGTCTGCGGCCAGGCCAGGGTGGCGGCCCCCTTCACCCGGACCTTCACCGCCCAGACGTCGGCGTCGTCGGGGTCGGTCAGCCTCGCCCGGTCGCCGTGCCGCCGGGTCAGCAGCTGGTTCTGCTCGTTGCGGCCGACCATCTCCAGCCGGCTGCCTTCGCCGAGGTAGGCCTCGACGTCGGAGGCCCGGCCGATGCCGAGGAACACGGTGTCGGTCGCGGCTGCGGCCCGCACGGTGATCCGGGCCCGCGGGCCGTCCAGGCCGAGCAGCCCGACGGCCGAGGTGATGACCGGGACCTGCGAGCTGTTGCTGAGCTTCGCGGTGACCGAGGGCGGCGGCGCCAGCGTGGTGGCCCGCAGACCGCCGAGCACGACGACGCCGAAGCCGATCAGGACCACGGCCAGGGCGGCGAGGATCGGGCCGGGACGACGCCGGGCCAGCTCAGCGCTCGGCCGGCGGTCCGGCCGGTTCCGGTTCTGCCGGGGACGGCGGGCCGCCTCCAGCGCCGCGCGCTGGGCGGCCAGCTCCTCGCCCATCCGCGCCGCCCGCTCGTCGGCCTCGCGGTCCCCGAACCGGCGGTCGAGCGCCGGCTCGGACCGGGTCGGCGGCGCGGCGCGGCGGACGATCGGCTGCTCACGGGTGACCGGGTCGGACGACCCCGGGGCGACCGCGGGCTTGACCCGGGCGGCGACCGGCGGCTGCTGCGCGGTGGGCGGGGCGAACGGGTCCACCTCGGGCCGGGCAGCGCGATCGGCACCGGCGCCGGGCACGGTGATCGGCAGGGAGAAGGGGCCGGACGCCGGACCGTACGGGTCCTGGGACCGGCTCGGCGGAGCCTGGGGCTGGGACCGGGTCACGGGCGACCGCTCGGCGGGGGCGACCGGGATGTGGCCGGTCTCGCGCAGGGCCCGGGCGTCGCGCCTGGTCATGGGCTGCGCAGGCGGCGGCATGGGGCCGGGCAGGGTGGGCTTCTCCGGCGACTTGCCCCGGCCGAGCAGGCGGCGCTTGCCGTCGGGGGTCTGGGCGTACGGGTTCACCGGGGTCACGGGCGCCGGCGCCTCGTCGGGGTCCCTCCGGTCCTGCCGCGGGTCGGGCTCGAACATCGAGGGTTCGCTCACGACGCCTGCCCCTCGGCCTGCCCCTGGATGGCCCGCTCGAGGCGTTCGACCTTGGCGTCGAGTTCGCCGGTGCGGCCGGGACGGATGTCGGCCTTCAGCACGAGCGAGACCCGGGTGGCACCCTCGCCCGCCGCCTCGCAGGCCCGGCGGACGACGTCCAGGCACTCCTCCCACTCACCCTCGAGGGTGGTGAACATGGCGTCGGTGCGGTTCGGCAGGCCGCTGTCGCGGACCACGGTCACCGCGCGAGCGACCGCCTCCGCAACCGAGTCACCGCTGCCTTGCGGGGCGACGGAGAAGGCGACGAGCACGAGGGTCACCCTAACGTGTGCGTCTTGAGTAATAGACCGACCACTCTCAGTAAGGTGGGCGGCATGAGTGACCCCGGGACGACGGCCGACACCGGTGCCGGCGCCATCCCTCGCCAGGAGACGGCCACCGGGGAGGATCGCGGTCAGCCCACGCCCGTAGACCTTCCCGATCAGCGCACCGGCGAGGCCGACGTGGTGGTCCCCGAGGCGCCCGCGCGGGCCGAGCTGAGCGAACCGGCGCAGGGGCCGGTCCTCCCGCGCCCGGCCTCCGACCTGCTTCCGGCCCACCCCGCCCGGCCGTCGCGGTTCCGGCTCCCCGCCCTGCCCCGCCTGCCCCGGCCGTTCCGCCCCGAGTCGCCCCGCGACGAGCAGTCACCGCTCCCGGTGCTCGCCGGCGTGCTGAGCATCGTCCTGGTGGTGGGGCTGCTGGTCACCGCGACCGTCCGCTCCGGCGCCGCGGCGACCCGGGCCGAGACCGCCGCGGCCGCGGCGACGGCAGCCGCCGAGTCGGTCGCCGCCCAGGCGTACCCGCTGCGCCCGGGCCCCTTCGTCGCGGCGCTCGACACCCTGATCGCCCAGGCCGACCCCCTGGCCGAGGCCACCCGCGGACCGAGCTGGACGGCGTCCCGCTGGACCACCCGGGCCAACCGGCTCGGGCTGCTGGACCACCAGGCCGACGGCCTCGGCCGGCTGGCCGACACGGCCCGGCCCCTGCGCCTGTCCGTGCTCAACGGCACCAGCGGCACCCCGACCCCCGACCGCGTGCACACCCTGGCCGCCGACCTGGCCGCCTACGCCGACGCCGCCCGGGCGTCGGACCTGACCTACGACGAGGGGGTCCGGCAGCTGGCGGCCGCGGCCGAGAGCCTGCGGCTGATGCTGGGCGGGACCGGCGCCACCGTGAGCGTCGACCACCTGTGGACGATCTGTGAGACGGCGGCCGGGCCGTGCACGCGGCTGACGGTGCGCGCCGCCCAGGTCGTCGACCGGACGACGGTCGCGGCCGACGCGGGGCCGCTCGCCACCGGCGACGCCCGGTTCACCGGGGTGGCCGCGAGCACGCTGGTCAGCGGGCGGCGGCTGCTGATCACCGGGTTGCTGGACACCCTGATGCGGGCCGCGGACCCGGCGGTGGCGGCCGGCCAGCGACCCGTCGTCCAGGTACTCAGGGCGGCCTGAGCCCGCCTCAGTCCGTGCAACCCGGCACGCGGATCACCGCACGGGCTACCATCGCCTTTCGACCTGCATCAGAGCGGTCGTGACCGTCGCGTCGCATCGAGGGGAACACGTGACCCTGACCCAGTACCTCACCTCGTTCAAGAGGCAATGGCACATCGCCGTGCTTCTGACCGCTCTGGTGATGGCGGCGGCCGCGGCCTACACGTTCACCCGCACCCCGCAGTACAGCGCCACGTCGCAGGTCTACGTCAACGTGGTCAGCACCGAGGGCAGCACGCTCAGCTCGAACAGCACGTTCGTCACCCAGCGGGTCAAGACCTACGGCGAGATGGCCACCATCAGCGACCTGCTGAAGCAGGTCAACTCCGACCTGCAGCTCGACTACACGATCGGGCAGCTGCGGTCGGAGATCACGGTCAAGACGCCGGTCGACACGAACGTCATCCTGATCACGGCGGGCGACGCCAGCCCGCAGCGGGCCAAGCAGATCGCCGACCAGGTCGCCAAGCTGCTGCCCACGTACGTCGACAAGGTCGAGAAGGTCAACGGCCAGACGTCGCCGGTCGTGGTGACGCCGTTCCAGCTGGCCGACGTGCCGACCAGCCCCGTGTCGCCGAACGTGCCGCTCAACCTGGCCGCCGGGCTGATCCTCGGGCTGGCGATCGGGCTCGGTTCCGCGTTCCTGCGCGACCAGCTGAACACGACGCTGAAGTCGGTCACCGACATCGAGGCCATCACCGGTGCGGTGCCACTGGGCATCATGCCGTTCGACAAGACCACGTCGGCCCAACCGCTGGTCGACGCCAACGACCAGAGCGGACGGGCCGAGGCCTACCGGTCGCTGCGCACGAACCTGCAGTTCACCAACGTCGACCACCCACCGCGCGTGGTCGTGGTGACGTCGTCGCTGCCCGGCGAGGGCAAGAGCACCACGTCGTGCAACCTGGCCCTGACGCTGGCCCTGAACGGGGCCACGACGGTGCTGATCGGCGGCGACCTGCGCAAGCCGACGCTGTCCAGCTACCTGGGCATCAGCAGCGCGGTCGGGCTGACCAACGTGCTGGCCGGGCAGTACGGGCTGCAGGAGGTGCTGGTCCCGTTCATGAAGGGCAAGCTCGCCGTCCTGCCGTCGGGGCCCACGCCGCCGAACCCGTCCGAGCTGCTCGACTCGGCGCAGATGCGCAAGATCGTGACGGTGCTGAGCGACAAGTTCGAGTACGTCGTCATCGACGCCCCGCCCGTGCTGCCGGTCACGGACGGCGCACTGCTGGCCGCCATGGCCGACGGCGCCCTGATCGTCACCCGGCACGGCAAGACGACCCGCGACAACCTGCAGCGCACGCTGCAGGCCCTGCACATCGTCAACGCCAAGGTGCTCGGCACCGTGATCAACTTCGCCCCGATGAAGCGCGGCAGCGGGTACGAGGGGTACGGCTACGGGTACGGCTACACCAGCCAGGAGCAGGCCAACGGCACCCGGCATGCGCACGGGGCCGGGGCCGCCGCCACCCCGCGGATGCCGCAGGGCGCCACCCGGCCCGCGACGCCGTCCAACGCCTGGCCCGCCGACCTGTCCCGTCCGATCAACGGCCCGGTGGTCCCGCCCGGGCAGAACACGCCGTCCGGCTCCGAGGCGTCGTGGAGCGAGCGCGGCTGAGTCTGTCTGTCTGACCGGGATTCCGGTCAGCGACGGACCCGGCTTGTGGCACCCTGTCCCCCATGTCGTCGGCAGCGCGGTGGACCGCCTTCTGGGTGGTGGTCGTGGGCTGCCTGGGGTTCGTGGCGTTCGTCGCCACGCACGGTGTCAAACCCCCGCCGGCCGCCGACGGCGTCCTCTACAGCGCGCCGGCCACGACCGCGGCCAGTCCCACCCCCACCGTCGACCCCACGGTGGCACTGTTCGTCGGGGACGCCTACACGGTCGGTTCCGGCACCGGGAGCAAGCCCAACTCGTTCGCGAGCCGGGCCTGCACGACGCTGAAGTGGACCTGCTACTACGACGCCCAGGCCTCCAGCGGGTACGTGACGGCGGGCGTGCAGAGCAACGGCACGCAGAGCAAGACGTACGGCGACCGGCTGAAGGCCGACAAGAAGTACACGCCCGACGTCGTGGTGGTCAGCGGCGGTCGGGCGGACTCCGGCAAGGCCGGGGTGCAGGCCGCGGCCACCGACTACCTGGAAGCCGTCACTAAGCAGTTCTCCGACGCGAAACTCGTCGTCCTGGAACCGTTCTGGAACAACGCGACGCCCACCCAGCAGATCGTCGCGGTGCGCACCGCGGTGCAGAAGGCGGCCGACGCGGCCGGGGCGACCTACGTGAGCACGACCGACTGGTTGACCGACGCGCAGATCGGCCCCGACGGCGTGCTGCCCACGACCAGCGGGCACAAGGCACTGGCCAAGAAGCTCGTCGCCGCCCTGAGGGCCGAGGGTCTCGACGCCTGAGTCAGGCTTCCAGGAGCGAGTCGACCAGCCGGTCGGCGGCCCCGTAGGGGTCGAGTCCGCCGGCCACGACCCGCCCGGCCAGGCCCTCCAGATCGTCCTCCCCCGGGCCGCGCCGGGCCTCCAGTCGCGCCTTCAACCGGTTCAACGCCAGCGCCTCGATCTCGGCCGACGCGCGCCGCTTCCGGCGCACCTCGAGCTGCCCGGTGCTGCGCAACCAACCGTCGTGTTTCGCCAGGGCCTCGACGAACTCGTCCACGCCCTTCCCCGAGTGCGCCGAGGCGAGCACGACCGGCGGGCGCCAGTCGCCGGCCTGACGGCGCTCCCCCAGCGTGATCATGTGCCGCAGGTCGCGCGCCGTGGCCTGGGCCCCGTCGCGGTCGGCCTTGTTGACGACGAAGACGTCGCCGATCTCGAGGATGCCCGCCTTCGCGGCCTGGATGCCGTCGCCCATGCCGGGGGCCAGCAGCACGGTCGTGGTGTCGGCCAGGCCGGCCACCTCGACCTCGCTCTGCCCGACCCCGACGGTCTCGATCAGGACGACGTCGAAGCCCGCCGCGTCGAGGACGCGCAACGCCTGGGGGGTGGCCGCCGAGAGGCCGCCGAGATGCCCACGGCTGGCCATCGAGCGGATGAAGACGCCCGGGTCGGTGGCGTGGTCCTCCATCCGGATCCGGTCACCGAGCAGGGCCCCGCCGGAAAACGGGGACGACGGGTCGACCGCGAGAACCCCTACCGTGCTTCCCTTCTCGCGGAAGGCGGCGATGAGGGCGGCGGTCGTGGTGGACTTGCCGACCCCGGGCGGTCCGGTGAGCCCGACAACCGTGGCCCCCTGGGCGCGGCGGGCGGTGACCGGGACGAGCGCGGCCATCACCTCGCGCAGGGCGGGGTGCTCGTCGTCCACGAGGGAGATGAGGCGACCCACCGCCCGGGCGCGCCGGCCCGGGTGGTCGCCGACGACGTCCTCGAGCAGGGCGTCGACGTCGACCTGGCGGACCGGACTCATACCCTCACCCTACGTTCGTGATCAAGGAAAGTTCTTGTGGCCACGGGCGACTCACGGTCGGCCGCCCCCGAGGTGGGCCACTAGAACTTTCCTTGATCACGAACTGGGAGGTCAGGGGACGCGCACGATCAGGGCGTCGCCCTGGCCGCCGCCGCCGCACAGGGCCGCGGCCCCGACCCCGCCGCCGCGGCGCTTCAGCTCCAGCGCCAGGTGCAGGACGACGCGGGCGCCGGACATGCCCAGCGGGTGGCCGGTGGCGATGGCGCCGCCGTTGACGTTCACGATCTCCGGGTCGATGCCCAGGGCCTTGGTGGAGGCCAGGCCGACGGCGGCGAACGCCTCGTTGATCTCGACGACCTTCAGGTCCTCGACGGCGATGCCCTCCTTGGCGACCGCGGCCTTGATGGCGTTGGCCGGTTGCAGCTGGAGGCTGGAGTCGGGGCCGGCGACCTGGCCGTGCGCACCGATCTCGGCCAGCCAGGTGAGGCCCAGCTCCTCGGCCTTGGCCTTGCTCATCACGACCACGGCGGCGGCGCCGTCGGAGATCTGCGAGGCGGTCCCGGCGGTGATGGTGCCGTCCTTGTGGAAGGCGGGCCGCAGCCGGGCCAGGGTCTCCACGGTGGTGTCGCCCCGGACGCCCTCGTCGACCGAGAACTCGATGGGGTCGCCCTTCCGCTGCGGGATGGAGACCGGGACGATCTCGTCGTCGAAGATGCCGTTCTTCTGCGCGGCGGCCGCGTTCTGGTGCGAGCGGGCGGCGAACGCGTCCTGCTCCTCGCGGGTGAACTTGCCGTCGGCGGCGTTGATGTCGTCGGTCAGCCCGCCCATGGCCTGGTCGGTGGCCTGGTCCCAGAGACCGTCGTACTCCATCGAGTCGACGAGCTTGGTGCTGCCGTACTTGGTGCCCTCGCGGGACCCCTTCAGCAGGTGCGGGGCCTGGGTCATGGACTCCATGCCGCCGGCCACGATCACGTCGTACTCGCCGGCGCGGATGAGCTGGTCGGCCAGGGCGATGGCGTTGAGGCCCGACAGGCAGACCTTGTTCAGGGTGGTCGCCGGGACGCTGGTCGGGATGCCGCCCTTGATCGCCGCGGTGCGGGCGGCGTTCTGCCCGGCGCCGGCCTGGATCACGTGACCCATGATCACGTACTGCACGGTGTCGGCGGAGATGCCGGCCTTGGCCACCGCGCCCTGGATGGCCACGCCACCGAGGTCGGCCGCGGAGAAGCCCTTCAGGGAGCCCAGCAACCGGCCCATCGGGGTACGGGCCCCGGCAACGATCACGGACGTCGGACGCTCACTCATCGGGCCATTCCTCCTACGGACACCTCGCGTCGAGCCCGGGTCGCGCCCGGGTCGCGCAGCCCCCAGGCAGGGGGCCATCCCGACCAGGGTAGGCACGCCCGGAGCCCGATTCAGCCTCGCGCGCGTGGGCCGGATCACAAGGGGCCTCAACCCGAGCGCGACGGGCACCGATAGGAGAACGGCGGCAGCTCGCGGGTCAACAGACTGCTCGTGAGACTCCTGTTACACAGAGTGGTGGCATGAAAGGTATATATCTGGCGATACGGGATACGTTCATCCCGTCGGCCATCGTTCTGTAACAATGAGCGGCTTGTGGCGCGATTGGGGGACGGGGCACTGAGCGGGCACGGAGCGCTGAGCGGAGAAGAGGATCTGTGCGCATTGCGATGATCGGCACGCGGGGCGTCCCGGCCCGGTACGGCGGGTTCGAGACCGCCGTCGAGGAGGTCGGCCTCCGCCTGGTCAAGCAGGGCCACGAGGTCGTCGTGTACTGCCGCGGCGAGGACCGCTCCCCCGAGTACCTGGGCATGCGCCGGGTCCGCAAGCCCGCCCTGGCCCACCCCGTCATGGAGACGCTCAGTCACACCGCACTGTCCGTCGCCCACCTGCTGCGTCACCGGGTCGACGCCGCGCTCGTCTTCAACGCCGCCAACGCCCCCCTGCTGCCGTTCATCCGGGCCGCCCGCATCCCGGTCGCCGTGCACGTCGACGGGCTGGAGTGGCGCCGGGCCAAGTGGGGCCCGACCGGGCAGCGCTACTACAAGGTCAACGAGCGGCTGGCCGTGCGCTGGGCCGACGAGCTGATCGCCGACGCCGTCGGCATCCAGGACTACTACCGTGAGACGTACGACGCCCCGAGCACCCTGCTCACCTACGGCGCCCCGCTGCTCCCGGACGCCGACCCGCAGCTGCTGCAGGAGCTCGACCTCACGCCCGGCGGGTACCACCTGGTGGTCGCCCGGATGGAGCCGGAGAACCACGTCGACCTGATCGTCGAGGGGTACCGGCGCAGCCGGGCCACCCTGCCGCTGGTCGTCGTCGGGTCCGTGCCCTACCCCAGCGAGCACGAGCGCGCGGTGCACGAGCTGGCCGCGACCGACCCGCGCATCCGGATGGTCGGCGGCGTCTGGGACCAGAACCTGCTGAACTCGCTCTACTCCGGGGCCGCCACCTACCTGCACGGCCACTCCGTCGGCGGGACGAACCCGTCCCTGCTGCGGGCCATGGGCGGGGGCGCCCCCACCACGGCGTGGGACGTGAACTTCAACCGTGAGGTGCTCGGCGAGGCGGGGACGTTCTTCGACTCCCCCGACCGGCTGGCCGCCGAGCTGGAGGCCGTCGAGGCCGACCCCGAGGCCGCCGTCGTGCGCGGGCAGCTCGGCCGCGAGCGCGTGGGCAAGCTGTACCGCTGGGACGAGGTCGCGGCCGGCTACGAGGCGTTGTGCCTGCGGCTGGCCGGGTTGCCGGCCCGTCGCCCCGACGACCGGACCGGCGAGGACGGCGGCACCCGCGGGGCGTCGTCCAGGAGCGTCGCGTAGCCCTTCCTGAAGTTCGTGATCATGGAAACTTCTACTCTAGAAGTTTCCATGATCACGAAACTGGTGGCTAGAAACCCAGACCCGAGGCGGACTTCCAGGCCTGCACCGAGCCGTAGGTCGAGCACTTGTTGTCCGACGGGCACCACATCATCGTCTGGTCGCCGGAGTACGAGTTGCCGCTGAGCGTCTTGAACATCTGCTTGGCCGTGACCTGCGCCGTCGCGTTGTTCTCCAGCAGCTTCGTGGTGTCCGCGCCGCCGACGATCGTGTTGTCCTTGATCACCAGGTCGGTCGTGTTCCAGCTCAAGCCGAGACCCGAGCTGTAGCTGTCGGTCGAGGAGGACCGCCGGTCGTCGTACACCGTCAGCTGCCAGTTGTTGTTGACCAGCTTGTTGCCGCTGATCGTGACGTGGTCGGACCCGGAGACCCGGATGCCCTTGTCGCTCTTCTCCACGTAGTTGCCGGTGATCGTGCCCTTCGACGACACCTCGTAGAAGATCCCGTCGTAGCTGCCGGTGATGGCGTTACCCGTGATCTTCACGTTCGTGCAGCCCAGGTCGCACCAGAAGCCGTTGGAGTTGTTGTCCACGAAGGCGTTGTCGTAGACCTCGAGGTCGTCGGTGTGGGCCGTCTTGAAGCCCGCCACCGTGCACGAGCCGCCGCACTGCCAGACCTTGAAGTCGTCGGTGTTGTTGCCCTGGAACAGGCTGTTCTTGACCACCGAACCGTCGTTGCGGTTGCCCTGCATGCCCTCGGCCGCGTTGTCCCGCACCGTGATCCGGTTGACCGTCAGGTCGCCCGCGGCGATCTTCAGACCGGCGCCGGAGCTGTGGTCGAAGGTGCTGTTCTCGATCACCGAGCGGGCCGCGCTGACGTACAGACCGCCGCTGTTGTCGAGGTGCGGCGCCGCGTAGGCGGTGAACCGCAGGCCCAGGATCTTCGACCCGGCGGCCCCGGCCTCCAGGGTCATCCCCCGGGTCCGCGTGCTGATCTCCATGGTCGCGTTGCCCGGGTCCTGCGCGACGTACACGTGCATGGACGACGGGTCGAGCCAGAACTTCGCGCCCTTCAGCTCCGACTTGTTCAGGACCTGCTTCAGCGCCTGGCCGTCGCGGAACACCTGCTCGACGCGGCCGGCGGCCGTGCCCGAGGGGGTCTCCTCGCCGCGGAACTGGGTCTGGGAGAACGACGACGTCCAGCCGGAGACCCAGTAGTCGCCCGACTTCGACCAGTCGTCCTCGACGTCGGCGCCGCTCAGCACCGGCTTCTCACCCGGGTAGGCCTGGATGCTCAGCTTCTTGTTCACGCTGCCCACGGCCTCGCGGTACGTGCCGCCGCGCAGGACGACCGTGCCGCCGCTGCTCGCCTTGGCGACGCCCGCCGCCACGGTCCGCAGCGGCGAGCCGGCGGTGCCGGCGTTGCCGTTGCTGCCCTTGGGCGACACGTAGACCGCGTCGGACGGGATCGAGTAGTTGGTCGTGCCGGCGGCGCCGGCCTTGGCCAGCACCGCGGCCATGCCGGCGCTGGCGTTGCCGCCGGAACCCGTGCCGCCGGTGTCGTTGCCGCCGCCGGTGGGGGGCTTCGGCGTGGCGGACGGCGTGGGGCCGGCGCTCGGGGACGCCGTCGGGCCGGCGGTCGGGGTGGTGGTGCCGCCGTTACCCGTGGCCGCCCCGGCCAGGCCGCCGTAGGCGAGCTGGAGCGGAGCGGTGGCGCTGCTCGACAGGTAGGCCCAGCCGCGCACGGACCCGCTGCCGGTGACCGGCGCCGGGTCGCTGACCACGAGCTGCCAGTTGGCGGGGGCCTGCTCCCCGTTGACCCACGCCCGCACGCCCACGGTGGCGGTCGTCGTCCCGTAGACCCCGCCCTGCACGTGCACGGCGGTGGCCCCCGCGGCCACCTTGGCCGGGATCCGCTGGGAGCCGAGGTAGTACTCCTGACCCGCGACGACCTTGCCGACGTCGACGCTGAGGGCGCCGTCGGGGTACACCCGGGCCTTGGCCCGGTACAGGCCGCTCTTGGTCTGCCGCAGCTCGACGCCCAGGTAGAGGCTCTGGCCGGAGGGGCGACCGGGCAGGGCGAACGTGATGCCCGCCTGGCCCTCGGAGAAGTCGGTGCCGGAGTCCTTCACGAAGGAACCGCCCGGCTGGAGGGTGACGTCGTTGCCGGCGGCCAGGGCGACCCCGCCCAGCGCGGCGCTCGGCAGGAGCACGGCGACGGCCACGGCGAGCCCGGCGCGGGAGAACCGACGGTAGCGCCGCACGCGGCCCAGGGCCCGGGCCCGGGAGGCGGCGGCCCGCAGCTCGCGGCGGCCGGCGGGACGTGCGGGGACGGCGACGGTCTCGCCGACGGTCTCGGCGACGGCCTGGGCAGGGAGCAGCGTGGCCCCGGTCTCGGGTGCGCGGCGCCGGTCACGGCCCTGGGCCCGCGATGCCTCACGGAGTTCCCGACGGGAGGTCGGTCTGGCCGGCTGGTGTTCCGGGGTCAAGCGATTTCCTTCCTGCATGGCCCCTCGTCAGGTCCTGGTTCGGGCTCGGGGCTGGCGCCGAAACATCGTGGCGCAGCGGGATGGAGCAATCGTTATGTGACTACTAAAGCACCAATAAACTCGTAAGTAGCGGCGCAAGTCACCCTCTTCCCGGACGGCTAGCCCGTTCGGCCCCGGCCCGATTACTCCGTCGGCAGCCGACCCGCGGACGCTGAAGTGGCGGACCCGGGGACCAGCCGTTCGGCCGTCCGGCAGAATGGCCGGGTGCCACCGACCCGGACCTCCCCCGACGCGGCCGCGCGGCCCCGCGGCGGGTTCAGGGGGCGGGGCGGGGTCCCGACGGCGTGGGCGGCCCGATTCGAGGCCGCCGCCGCGGCCGACGGCCTGTCGCCCGCCGTCCCGGGCCCCTCCTCACCCCCGGGCGTCGCCGCGCCGGCCGCCACGCTCGACGAGCGGTTCGGGGTCGTGGCCGTGGCCTTCCTGGTGTGGGCCTCGGTCATCCTGGTCGCGCTGGCGCAGAGCTTCACGGCGCCCAAGTACCGCCAGTTCATCACCGACGAGGTGCCGCTCAGCCGGCTCGCGAGCCTGACCAACTCCGGCGTCTCGGGCCTGCTGCTGGTCCTGCTGATCGTCCTGGCCGTGCGCCGGCTGCCGCACCTGCCCAACGACCGGTACGGGGCGCTCCTGGCGCTGCTGCTGCCCTGGTTCTGGCAGGTGGGCCGCGACCAGTTCGTCGGTACGCACCTGAAGACGGGCGGCCTGGTCTACCCGCTCCTGGTGTTCGTCTTCTGGGCGCTGCGACCGCCCGTGCGGCATCTGGCGTTCCTCGGCTACCTGGTCGCGTTCACGGCGGTCGTCAGCATCGCCATGGGCCTGCTGACCCCCAGCCGGGGAATCCTCCTGCACGTCGCGGGCGACGCGGTGACGCCCGACAAGCAGATCCTGCCCTGGGGCATCCTGATCGGCCCGCTCAGCGACGGGAACCCGCTCGGTCAGTTCCTGGCGCTCGGAGCGCCGGCCGTGCTGCTGATCCCCCGGCGCTGGGTGCGGCTGCTGGGGCTCGCGGCGGTCGCCTTCGCGGTGCTGTGGACGTCGAACCGCTCGTCGCTGATCGCGCTCTTCGTGGGCGCGGCGCTGGTGCTCGCCCTGCGCCGGTTGCCCTCACCCCCGCGCCGCTACCTGGTCGCGACGGCCGTCGGCGCCTGCCTCGTGCTGATGGCCTACCTGCCGTTCACGGTGGCCTCCGACGGCGAGTTCACCAACCGCGGCTACATCTGGCGGATGAGCCTCGAGCACTGGCGCGAGCACGTGTGGACCGGCCTCGGTTCGCAGTGGTACTCGCGCTCGGCCCAGTACGCCGACGCCATCGGCTCCACCGCGTACCACGGTCACAACCAGGTGGTGCAGGCCCTGGTGCTGGGCGGGGTGATCAACGCCGTCCTGCTCCTGTTCATGGTCGTGACGCTGACCCGGGTGGCGGCCCGCTGGGCCGCGGAGTACCGCGTCTGGACCCCCGCCGCCCTGATGATCATGGTCGTGATCTCCAGCTGCTTCGAGGTCACGATGAGCATCGTCAAGCTCAGCGCCCTGCTGCCGGTGGTGCTGCTGCCGATGATCTGGTTCACCTTCGGCTCGGCCGGGGAGGACGAGCGGACCGACGAGCGCTCGCCCGGACGGGGCCGGACGACGGGCCCGCCCGCGCCGTGGCTCGCGTCGCCCACCTGGGTGGTCGAGCAGCGCACCGGCGGTGCCGATGGTCCGGACGTGACCGACGAGGACCTCTGGGAGGACGGCGGGTGGCGGGCCAACTCCGCCCGCCGGGTGGGCGCGCGGTGATCGTTCCGTGAGTGCCGGCCCCACCGCTGGACCGCACGTGCCCGACGAGGACCTGCCCGACGCGCTGTCGGACGGCGGCTCGGCGGACGCCGGGACGGACCAGGCCCGCAACCTCGGCGACGCGGCCGCCCGCGGGGTGAGCGTCGTCCTGGCCACCCAGGCGCTGAGGGTGGCCCTGCAGTTCGGCTCCGTCGTCCTGCTGGCCCGGCTGCTGACCCCCGAGGACTTCGGCCTGGTCGCGATGGTGACCGCGGTGATCGGGATCGCGGAGATCATCCGCGACGCCGGCCTCTCCTCGGCGGCCGTGCAGGCCGCCCAGCTGAGCGAGGACGAGCGGACGAACCTGTTCTGGGCCAACCTCGGCCTCGGGACGGCGTGCGCCCTGGTGATCGTCGCGTCGGAACCGTTGATCGTGGCCGGGTACGGCGAACCGCGGATCGGGCCGATCATCTACTCGCTGGCGTTCGTGTTCATGATCAGCGGGGCGAACACCCAGTACCGCTCCGACATGATGCGGCGGCTGAAGTTCCGGCAGCTGTCGACGTCGGAGCTGAGCGCCCAGTTCCTGGCCATCGTCACCGCGGTGTCGCTGGCCCTGGCCGGGGCCGGGCTGTGGGCGATCGTGGCCCAGCAGATCGTCACGGCCGCCGCGACCTTCCTGATCAACGTCGCCAACCTGCGCTGGAACCCGGGCCTGCCGAAGCGGGGCGTCTCGCTGCGGCGGTTCTTCCGGTTCGGGTTCGGCGTGCTGGGCACCCACGGCCTGGCCTACCTGACCAAGAGCGCGGCCAACGTGGCGATCGGCGCGCACCTCGGGCCGGCGCCCCTGGGCCTGTTCAACCGGGCCTACCAGCTGCTGATGACGCCCCTGCAGCAGATCGACGCCCCGATGACCAGCGTCGCGCTGCCCGTGCTCTCGCGCGTGCAGGACGACGACGAACGGTTCTCCCGGTACCTGGCCAAGACGCAGCTGGTCGCCTGCTACGGCACGTCGGTGCTGCTGGCCGTGGCCGCCGGCGTCGCCCACCCCCTGGTGCTGGTGCTGTTCGGGCCGGACTGGATCGGCGTGGTGCCGATCTTCGTCGTGCTGGCCATCGGCGGCATCTTCCGCACCCTGTCCACCATCGCCTACTGGATCTTCCTGGCCCGCGGCCGCACCGGCGCCCAGCTGCGGATGGACCTGTTCGCGCGCCCGGTGATGATCGCCCTGATGGTCGGTGGCCTGCCCTGGGGGGTCACCGGGGTGGCCGTCGGGCACGGCATCGCGTTCTTCCTGTACTGGCTGCTGGCCTTCGTCAACGTGCAGCGGGTCACCGGGGTGGACGTACGGCCGCTGTTCGTGACGGCGGTGCGGACCGCGACCCTCGTGAGCGCGCCGTGCGGGCTGGTCGCCTGGGGGCTGGCGTCCTGGTTGCACGTGTGGCCGTTCTTCGAGGTGGTGGCCGGCGTGCTGGGCGCGGGCGTCTACCTGCTGCTGGCCGCGGCGATGCTGCCGATCGTCCGGCACGACCTGGTCGAGGCGGTCCGGATCGGGCGGAGGGCGCTGAAGCGATGAGCACGTCCGGGGCGCGGGTCGTGGTGGCCGTACTGACCTACAAGCGACCGCAGACGCTGGCGGCGTTGTTGCCGGTGCTCGGCGCGCAGTGCGCGGAGGTGCCGGATTCGGCGTCGGTGCTGGTGGTGGACAACGATCCGGCCGCCTCGGCGCGAGACCTCGTGTCGGCCAACGGTTTCGCCTACGAGCACGAGGCGACGCCGGGGATCTCGGCGGCCCGCAACCGGGCCCTCGAAGTGGCCCTCGAGCGCGGGTTCGACGTCCTGGTGTTCATCGACGACGACGAGCTGCCCGTGCCCGGGTGGCTGTCGTCGCTGCTCACGACGTGGCGCTCGACCGGTGCCGACGGGGTGGTCGGGCAGGTCGAGTCGGAGTTCGAGGGGACGCTCGACCCGTGGATCGCGGCCGGCGGCTTCTTCACCCGGCGCCGGCTGCCGACCGGGACCCCGGTGACCGTGGCGGCCACGAACAACCTGCTGCTGTGCCTGCCCGCCGTCGCCGCGCGCGGGTTGCGGTTCGACGAGCGGCTGGGCCTGATCGGCGGCGAGGACACCCTGTTCACCCGCACGCTGACCGGGACCGGCGGGACGCTGGTGTGGTGCGCCGAGGCGAGCGTCACGGACGTCGTGCCCGCGGCCCGGATGACGCGGAAGTTCGTGGTGCAGAGGGCGTTCCGCTACGGCGCGACGGCCACCCGGGTCGAGGTGGCCCTGGCCTCGGGGGTCGCCGGGCGGCTCGTGGTGCGGCTGCGTCAGACCGCGACGGCCGCGACCCGGCTGGCCGCAGGGCTCGCACGGCTGGCCCTGGGAACCGTCACGTTCTCGCCCGGGCGCCGCGCGGCGGGGGTCCGGAACCTGGCCCGCGGCTGCGGCCTGCTCTCCGGTCTGGTCGGCTACGTCCCCTCCCAGTACGCCCGCTGACCCCCACCCCCTCCCCCCGGTGATCATGCAGAAACCTCGCGCCGATCATGCAGAAACCTGGATCGGCCCGCCCGCGTCACTGGCCAGCTGTGGATAACTTGCCGAGAGGTTCTGATCTGGCCTCATCCTGAAATGCGTGACGAATCGAAAGCGCTCAGGTCTGGTCCTCCTGAAGGATCTATTCGCCGAGTCGACCCCGTACCGACCCGCCGCGGCAGAGGCAATGGGGATCTCCCCACACGTGGACCGGCTCCTTCGACGCGAGGGCCGGCTGAGCCGACCGCACCGAGGCGTACGGGTGATCGGCGAGCCACTCGATCTCCTGGCCCGAGCGAGCGCCGCGAGCATGGTGTTGCCGCCCGGCGGCGCCATCGGTCGACGGACCGCTGCCGAGCTCATGGAGGTGGACCCCAGGCTTCCCTCCGAGCGCGACCGGCAGCTGGACGTCGAATGCCTGGTCCCGACCGGCGTCACTCCGATCCGCCACCGAGGGATCCGTTGCTATGCAACAGATCTCCGCGAGTCCGAGATCGATGAGTCCTCAGGACTGCCGATGACGACTCCGGACAGGACGCTGGCCGATCTTCTTCGCTGGCTGGCTCCACATATGGGCCTTGCCATCGCTGACCGGATGGCCAGACGCCGACTCGTCGACGTGGATGCCGTCGAGGCCATCCTCGACCGCTGGGACGGGCACCGGCATGTGGCAACAGCCCGCAGGCTACTCAGCTACGTCGACGCCAAGAGCGAGTCCTACGGGGAGAGCTGGCTGCGGCTGAGGATTCTCGACGCCGGGTTTCCTCGCCCGACGTGCCAGATCCCCATCGAGGAGAATGGCCGGGAGATCTACCGCCTGGATCTCGGATGGCCCGACCTGCGCATCGCCGTCGAGTACGACGGCGAGGACTTCCACGGATCGCCGGAACAGCGCAGACACGACGCAGAACGGCGCAGCGACATGTTCGAGCGTCATGGATGGAACGTCGTCGGCGTCGGCAAGGCCTACGTGCTCGGTCCGACCATGCACCTCGAACTAGGGATCGCAGAGATGCTCGGGGTGGTGCCGCGCATCCGCCGAAGAACGTGGTGACGCGAGATTCCGCAATCACAGTCGGCGCTGGGCCCCCGACCCCGAGGTTTCTGCATGATCGGCACGAGGTTTCTGCATGATCACCGGGGAAAGCGGAGGGGCGGGCACCGCGATGCGGTGCCCGCCCCTTCGGCGGTTGGCCCTGATCTGCAGGCCTTCAGTGATTTCGGGTCAGAGCTTGCGGACCACCAGGTCGTCGTAGTGACCGGTGACCGGTGCGGTGGCCGAACCGGACAGGTAGGCAGCCAGACCCACGGTGCCGGCGTCCTGCAGGACGGCCGTGCTGTCCGTGACCGTCTGCTGCCACGCGGCGGGCTCGGCCGAACCGTCCGCCCACACCTTGATGTTCAGCGTGGTCGGGTTGACCCCGACGGCCTGCGACCGGACCTTCAGCACCGTACCCGGCGTGACGGTCAGGCCGGTGACGGTCTGCGCGGTGGTCAGCGTCGTCTCGGTGCCGCTGACGATCTTCGTCAGGTAGACCTGCACCTTGCCGGCCGGGTTGATGAAGACCTTCGCCCGGTAGTCGGCGGTGGTGTCGCGGCGCAGCAGCGTCGAGTAGTAGATGCCGCTGCCCGTCGGCATCGCGTCGATCCAGACCCGGTGGGTCTCGTCGACGTCCTGCTGGGGGACACCGTCGAGGCGCGCCATCGACGTGCCGCCGGCCGGGGTGGTCACCGACGCCGCACCGTTGCCCACCGAGAAGGTGGACGTGGACCCCGTGGTGGTCCAGGCGCCGCCGGTGTCGGCGGAGCCGAAGCCGGTGGCGACCGTGCGCTCGAAGGTGTCGGCCGCGATGACGTTCGGGTCCTGCGCGGCGGTCACCGTGACGTTCTGGCTGAGGACCCCGGTGGCGCCCTTGTCGTCGGTCACCGTGAGCTTGACGGTGTAGGTGCCAGCCGCCGCGTAGGTGTGCGACGGGGCGACGCCGGTGCCGGTGGTGTTGTCACCGAAGTCCCAGGCGTACGAGGCGACCGTGCCGTCCGCGTCGGTCGACCCGCTGCCGTCGAAGGCGACGGCCAGCGCGGTCGGCGTGGCGGTGAACGCGGCGGTCGGGGCCTGGTTGGCCGCGATCAGCGCGCCCGTGGCGGTCAGGTCGTCGAACCGCGCGCCCTGGGTCGCGCCACCGGTGCCGTTGTAGGAGTAGAGGCCGATGCCGCCGGCGACCTGGTAGCCGTCGGTGCTGTCGGTGACCTCACGGGTCCACGCGGCGGGCTCGGTGGTGCCGGCCTTCCAGACCTTCATCCGGATGGTCGTCGGGCTGGCGCCGCTGACCTGCGTGCGGACGTTCAGCTTGTCGCCCGCCGCGTAGGTCAGGCCCGCGACGGCGGCCTGCGAGCCGATCGCCGTCTCGGCGGTACCCGCCGAGACCGTGACGCCCGCCGAGACCGCGCCGTCGGTGCCGATCCGGACGCGGGCCCGGTAGTCACCGGCCGTCGTCGAGCGGCCCGAGATCGCCAGGTAGATGCCGGCGCCCGTGGGCATGCTGTCCGTCCAGACCGTGCCGGTCAGGTCGGTGGTCGTCGAGGAGACCGAACCCAGGCGGGCCGAGGCGCTCTTGGCGCCGGCCAGCGTGAACTTGGCGGCGCCGTCGGCGACGCTGGTCAGCGTGGTGCTGGAGACGCTCCAGGCGCCGCCGTTGTCGGCGTTGCCCAGGCCCGCGGCCACGGTGCGGCCGAAGGCGTCGGCCGCGATGACCGTCTGGGTGCCGCCCTGCGTGGTGGTCACCGACGCCGAGGACACCGAGGTGGCCCCGGAGTCGTCGGTCACCGTCAGGGTGACCGGGAAGGCCCCGGCCGCGCCGTAGGTGTGCGACGCGGTGACGCCCGTGCCCGTCGTCCCGTCGCCGAAGTTCCAGGCGTAGGAGGCGATCGTGCCGTCGTCATCCTTCGACGCGGAGGCGTCGAAGGCCACGCTCAGGCCGGTCACCGCGCTGGTGAACGACGCGGTCGGCGACTGGTTCAGCGGCGTGGTCGTCGTGGCCACGACCTGGGTGGACGCCGTGGCGCCGCCGTTGTCGGTGACCGTCACCTTGGCGGTGAAGGACCCGGTGGTGGCGTAGGCGTGCGTCGTCGTGGGGTCGGTGGTGGTGGCCGTGGAGCCGTCACCGAAGTCCCAGGCGTACGAGGCGATCGTGCCGTCGGGGTCCGCGGAACCCGCGGCGGTGAACGAGACCGTCCGGTACTTGGCCGTGTAGGACAACGCCGCCGTCGGAGCCTTGTTGGCGGGCGTGCCCTGGCTGCCGGCGGTGTAGTGGTCGGCGACGGCGGCCGCGGTGAGCTCGGTCGAGTACACGGCCGGCTCGTCGAGCGACGCGGCGATCGACGTGTTGGTCGGCTTCGACGGCCAGTTGCTGGTGTTGAAGATCGACCCGGTGCTCAGGCTGTCACCACCGAGGCGCCAGTAGCCCGTGTAGGACTGGCTGGTGTTCATCGCCGCACTGGAGGCCACCTGCTGGCCGTCCACGTACAGCTTGGCGCCGTTGGCCGCGCTCCAGGTGGCGGCCGCGTAGTGCCAGGCGTTGTTGTTGTACGCGGCGCTGCTGTTGATCGTCGCCTTCGTCCCGCCGGAGCTCAGCACACCGAAGTACAGCTGGCCGCTGTTGTTCATGTAGATGTGCCGGTCGCTCGTGGTGCTGGAGGTGGTCCGGCTGTTGCCGAAGCCGATCAGCTTGCCGCCCTTGGTGGTGTTGGTCTTGAACCACACCTCCTCGGAGAACGTGGTCGGCGAGGTCTGCGACGAGGTCGTGGTGCCCGGCACGGTGGCCGAACCCGACATCGTGACGGCCTTGTTGGTGTCGCCGGTGAGGGCGCCCGTGACGTTGCGGGTGGCTCCGGACAGCGTCAGCGGCTTGTTGCCCGCGGAGTCCGCGGCCGTCGTGCCGCTGGTCTCGCCGAGGCGCCAGTAGTTCGCCGGGGAGGAGGCCGACACGGCATCCGGGTAGGCGCTGGTGGCGGGGGTACCCGCGGTCACGGCGACGCTCACCGACGCGGTGGTGGCCGCGTTGCCGTAAGCATCCTTCGCGCGGACCTGGTAGGTGGCGGTCGTACCGCCCGGCGCCTTGGTGTCGGTGTAGCTCAGGCTGGGCAGCGTCCACCAGGTGGAGTCGCTCTTGACCTGGCCGACGACCGTCCCGTTGCGCAGGATCTCGTAGGTCAGGTTCTTGTTGTCGCGGTCCCACGTGGCGGTCCAGCTGAGCTTCACCGTGCCCGCCGAAGGCGACGTGGCCGTCGGGTTGGCCGTGAACGGGCGCGGGCCCTCCTTGTCGGGGGCGACCTCACGCACGGCCATTCGGACCAGGCCGTACTGCTGCGTGCCGTTGACCGACGGGAACTCGCCGCCGAGGACGACGTACTTGCTGTCCGCCGCGACGCTCCAGGCGGCCTGGACCTGGCCGGTGTAGCTGCCCGCCACCAGGGTCGGCAGCCAGTGCAGGACCTTGGGGGCCGGACGGCCCGCGTAGGTGCTGCCGCTGGCGTTGGTGCCGCCCACCGTCGTGGTGAAGGCCTGGGCGCGCTGGTACGTCCAGTCCGGGGAGGTCTGCGGGTGGTCGCCGACGGAGGAGCAGTCGTGCGAGTGGCTGACGCTGTAGAGGACGTTGTTGGCGGCGGCCAGGTTGTACGTGTCGCCCTTGCAGCCGTTGACCCAGATCAGGTTGCCGTTGAGGTCGGTCGCGCCCTCGGCCTCGAGGTTGCCGTTGCCGCCGAAGTTGTAGCCGGAGGCGTAGACCTGGGTGCCGTCGGTGACCAGCGAGGTCATGGCCGCCTTGGTGCCCCAGTCGTTGAAGATGGCCTGCGCCGGCCACGAGAGCGTGGCGCCGGTGGTGGCGTCGACGGCGCCCCAGCCGAGGGCCGAGGTGCCGTTCAGCGTGCCCAGCCGGCCCCCGACGACGACCTTGTTGACGGTCGGCAGCACGAGGAGCGCGTTCACGACGGCATCGGCGGTCGGGGCCCAGGAGAGCAGGTCGCCGGTGGTGGCGTCGAAGGCGGCGAGCCGAGTCCGGGTCTGGCCGGCCGCGGTGGTGAAGCCGCCGCCCGCGTAGACGGTGTTACCGCTGACGGCCAGCGCCTTGACGGTCGAGTTCAGGGAACCCTTGAACGCGGTGACCACGGCGCCGGTGGCGGCGTCGAGGGCCACGATGCGGTTCTTGGCGACCCCACTAACGTCGGTGAACTCACCGCCGACGTAGATGGTCTTGCCGTCGGCCGAGGCGGCGATCGCCAGCCCCTGGGCGTTCAGCGTGGGCGCCCACGAGGAGATCAGCGCGCCCGTGTCGATGTTGTACGCGAGGATGTTCGAACGCGGCGTCTCGTTCGTGCCGGCCGAGGAGCCGGCTGGGCGGGCGGAGGTGAACTCGCCCGTCACGTACACCGTGCTGCCCACGATGACCTGGGCCCAGACGACGCCGTTGACCTGGACGGTCGGCAGCGCGTCAGCACTGACGGTCACCGGCTCGGTGACGATCGGCGCGGTGTCGGCCTGCGCCGAACCGGACGTGAGGACGGGCAGCACGAGGGCTGCCAGGACCGACGTGACCACGCCCGCGGAAAGGGCACGCACACTCAGTCGACGCGACTTCGACAACCAACCGCTCCTTGGTCATGCGCCGCGACACCACCGTCACGTACGCGTTCACCCGTTCGATTCCCCCGTTGACCGAGCTTAGGGTTCACGTAACGCTATGTCTCTCTTCCGAGCCGAAGTTACGCCATCTGATAACTCAGGGTCATCACAGCTCGTGTCCCCGTCATGACTCACTCTTAAGGAGTAGAGCCAGGTGCGGACCAGCAACACGTCGGCGAACGCATCATCGTGCATGGCGGGCATTTCGTTTCAGCAAAATGAACACGAGTCCGCAACGAATTCTGGGGGCAAGCGCTCCCCGGTGCCCGCCCGTGACCGGGAGGGTCAGGAGCGTACGAAGGTGATGACGTACGGTGACGTGCCGGACGAGACCTCGACCCGCAGGCTCGACAGCTGCGCGCTCGGCACCTTGAAGAGGTACGTGCCCGTGGCGCTCTTGCCCGCCTTCAGCGAACCCCGCAGCTGCTTGGCCACCTGACTGTCGTTCGGCGGCGCCGGCGTCTTCTTCGCACCGTAGGAGGCGTTGACCACCAGTTGCCCCAGGTCGATCGGCTTGGCCGAGGCGTTGCCGACCTGGAGCTTCACGGCCGCGCCGGCCCCGGCGATCTCGCCGATGCCCTGCGCCTTGAGCGTCACCGGCGTGATCGAGACGACCTTGACCGTGACGTCCTGCTGCAGCGTCGCACTCGACCCGACCTTGACCTCGGGCGCCTTCTTCACCCCGGCGCCGGGCTTGCTCGTCTCGACCGGCGGCTGGCTCACCGCCGGACCGGTGCCCTGGGCGCCCGTCGGGCTCGCGTCGTCCCCGCCCCCGACCAGGAGGAAGACGACGACGGCCACCACGGCGACCACCAGCACCACGGCCACACCGGCGAGGGCGCGGCCGTAGGTGCCCAACGAGTCCAGAGCGTCCAGCACCCGGTTCGGGGCCTGACGGGTCGACCTGCGCGGAGTCATGGTGCCCGAACCTACCCAACCCCGCGGACGGCGTCCGGGCACCGCAGCAACACGAGCATCACGGTTTGGTGACCGCCAGGTCGTCGAACGAGATGGTCACCGGCGCGCTGGTGCTGCTGCCCGACAGGTAGGTGTTGAACCCCACCCCGCCCGCGGCCTGCAGCGCCGCCGTGGTGTCGGTGCCGGTCTTCTGCCACGTCGTGGGCTCGGTCTGGTCGGCCCGCCACACCCGGAACCGCAGCGTCGTGGTGCCGGTGCCGTCGACCTGCAGCCGCATATTCAGCTGCGTGCCGGCCGCGTACGTCAGCCCGGCGACCGTGGTCTCCGAGCCGATGGCCGTCTCTGCGCCGTTGGCGGTGCGGCTCACCTGCACCGCGACGCCACCGCTGGACAGCAGCCGGGCCCGGCCCCGGTACTCGTTCGTGCCGACCTTGCGCCCGGTCACCCAGACGTAGGCGCCGTTGCCGGACACCACCTTGTCGGAGCTGAACGTCACGAGCGTGTCGGTCGACGTCTGCGAGACACCGTTCAGGGACGCCCCGATACCGAGACCCGCCGACGCCAGCTTCTGCTGCGCCACGCCGCCGGTCACCGCGAAGTTGCCGCTGGCCCCGCTGATCGTCCAGGCGCCGCCAGCGTCGGCCGTGCCCCACCCGTTGGCGACGGTCCGGCCGAAGGCGTCGGCGGCCAGGGCGGAGGCGACCGCCGTGACGGTCACCGCCTTGGACGTCGTGCCCGTGGCGCCCTTGTCGTCGGTGACGGTCAGGGACACGGTGTACGTGCCCGGCGCCGCGTAGGTGCGGCTCGGGTTCGCCTGCGTGGACGTCGTCCCGTCACCGAAAGCCCAGGCGTACGAGGCGATCGTCCCGTCCGGGTCGCTCGACCCCGCACTGCTGAACGAGCAGGCCAGGTTCGTGCACGTCTGGGTGAAGGCCGCCGTCGGCGACTGGTTGGCCGCCGACACCGTCACCGACTGGGTCGTCGAACCGGTCGCGCCCTTGTTGTCCGTGACGGTCAGCGTGACGGTGTAGGTGCCCGCCGCCGCGTAGGTGCGGCTCGGGTTCGCCTGCGTGGACGTCGTCCCGTCGCCGAAGTTCCAGGCGTACGAGGCGATCGTCCCGTCGGGGTCCGTCGAACCCGCGCTGCTGAACGAGCAGGCCAGGTTCGTGCAGGACGGCGTGATCGCCGCCGTCGGCGACTGGTTGGCCGGGGCCGTCACCGTGACGTTCGTGGACGCCGTCCCCGTGGCGCCCTTGTTGTCGGTCACGGTCAGCGTGACGGTGTACGTGCCCGCCGCCGCGTAGGTGCGACTCGGGTTCGCCTGCGTGGACGTCGTCCCGTCGCCGAAGTTCCAGGCGTACGAGGCGATCGTCCCGTCCGGGTCGCTCGAACCCGCGCTGCTGAACGAGCAGGCCAGGTTCGTGCAGGACGGCGTGGCCACGGCGGTCGGCGACTGGTTGGCCGCCGACACCGTGACCGCCTGGGTCTGGGTGTCGGTGCCGCCGCGGTTGTCCGTCACGGTCAGCGCCACGTTGTACGTGCCGCCCGACGCGAACACGTGGGTCGGGGCCGCCTGCGTCGAGGTGCCGCCGTCGCCGAAGTCCCAGGCGTAGGAGGCGATCGTGCCGTCCGGGTCGGTGGACGCGGTGCCGTCGAAGGCGACCGACAGGTTGGTCGCCGTGGACGTGAAGGCCGCCGCCGGCTTCTGGTTCGGCGGCAGCGTCGTGACGACGTCGTGGGTGACCGAGGTCTTCGCGTTGTCGTTGTCGGTCACCGTGAGCTTCACGGAGTACGTGCCGGGCGCCGCGTAGGTGTGCGAGGCGGTCGCCCCGGCGTCCGTCGTCCCGTCGCCGAAGTCCCAGGCGTAGGACGCGATCGTGCCGTCGGGGTCGGAGGACCCGGTCGCGTCGAAGCTCGCGGTCAGGTTCGTCACCGAGGACGTGAACGCCGCGACCGGCGACTGGTTCGGGCCGGCCGGGGCGCCGAAGGCGTAGTGCTGGGCGACCGTCTGCGCGGACAGCACCGACGAGTACACCGAGGCCTCGTCGAGCGAGCCGAGGAACTGGTTGCTCGACTCACCGTCCCAGGCGTTGTCCTGGCCGAGGCGCCAGTAGCCGTCGTAGGCCTGCGGGGAAGCAGCCCCACCCGAGGCCACGAGCGCGCCGTCCACGTACAGCTGCTGCCCCGCCGGGCCCTGGGTGGCGACCACCTGGTGCCACTGGCCGTCGTTGTAGCTGTTCGGCGAGTCCACGACGCTGGTGCTGCCGATCCAGATGCCGTACCGCAGCCGGCCGTTGTCGAGCATGTAGATGTGCCGGTCGTAGTTGTTGCTGAAGCCGCTCGCGGCGTTGCCGAAGCCGATCAGGCGGCCACCGGTCGTGGTGGTGGTCTTGAACCACGTCTCCAGCGAGAACACCTGCGGGTTGCTGTACTGCGTCGTGCCGACGACGTACTGGCCGTCACCGGTCAGGGTGACCGCCCTGCCGGACGGCGCCGCCGGGGCCGGGTTCTGGCCCTGCTGCAGGCCGCCCGTGTAGGTGGCACCGGTCTCGGCGGTCATCACGTCCTTCGCGGCGCTGCCCGAGGTCTCGTCGAGACGCAGGTACAGGTCGGGCTGCGCGTCCCAGACCGCCTGGCCGTAGCCGTCGGCGGGCCGGGTCGGCACCGTCAGGGTGCGACCGGAGGCGATGTAGTGGGCGCGCACCTGGTCCAGGCTGAGCACGCTCGGGTAGATCGCGACCTCGTCGATGTCGCCCTTGAAGGCGAAGCTGCTCGGCTGCGACGGCCAGGCGTTGAGGTTGTCACCGCCGACGCGCCAGTAGCCCGAGAAGCCCTGGGCGAAGGTGACGTCGGAGCGTGAGCCGATCTTCTTGCCGTCCACGTACAACGCCATGCCCGCCGGGCTCATCGTCGCGACGACCTGGTGCCACTGGCCGTCGTTCAACCCGGCGCCGGTCTGCAGGGTGCTGACGCTGTTGTTGTAGATGCCGAACACGACCTGGCCGTTGTTGGTCAGGTAGATGTGCCGGTCGTAGGAGCCGCTGTTGCCGGTCGCGCTGTCCCCGAAGCCGAGGATCTTCCCGCCGGAGGTCGACGTGGTGCGGAACCACGCCTCCTCGGAGAAGGTCTGCGGGCCGGTGATGGGGTTCGTCGTCGACGCCGGAACGGTCGCGGTGCCCGCGAACGTGGTCGCGGTGTCGCTGCTGTTGGCCAGCGCACCGGCCGCCCCGCGGGTCGCCGAGGCGTCCATGGTCAGGTCGCTGCCCGACAGCCAGTCGTAGCCGGTGTTCCCGCTGCTCTCGCCGAGGCGCCACTGGTTCGTCGCCCCGTCGGCCGCGACCGCGTTCGAGTAGGTGCCCGCGGACGCCGTCCCCGCCGGCACGGTGCCCGTGGTGGTGGAGCTGAGGATCTGGTTGCCGAGCGGATCGGTGACCCGGATCCGGTAGGTCTGGCTGCTGCCCGGCGTGGCCGTGGTGTCGGTGAAGGCCAGGTTCGGGCGCGTCCACCAGTTGGAGTCGAAGGTGCGGGTGTTGATCACGGTGTTGCCGCGCAGCACCTCGTAGGTGAGGCGCCGGTTGTCCCGGTCCCACGTCGAGCGCCACGCGATGCGCAGCGTGCCGGGTGCCAGCCCGACGAGCGTGGGCTTGAGGTCGGTGGTCAGCTGCGGGCCCTGCTTGTTCGGTGCGATCGCCCTCGTCGCGAACCGGACCAGGCCCTGCTGGGCCGTGCCGTTCACGGTCGGGAACTCGCCGCCGAGCACGATGTAGTCGCTGTTGCCGGTCACGGACCAGGCGGCCTGGTACTGGCCGGTGAAGGTGCCTGCGTCGAGGGTGGGCAGCCAGTGCAGCAGCTGCGGGGCGGGCAGCCCGTTGAGCTCGCCGCCGTTGTTCACCGAGCCGTCGGGGTTGCGCCCGGTCGTGGTGGCCATCGCCCGCTGGTACGTCCACGGGTCGGTCTGCGGGTGCCCGCCGATCGGCGTGCAGTTGTGCGGGTGGCCGACGCTGTACAGCGCGCCGTTCAGCGAGGCCTGGTCGTAGGTGTCGCCCAGGCAGCCGTTCGCCCACACCAGCTGGCCGTCGGTCGTGGCCGCGAACGTGTTCTCGAGGTTGGCGTCGGTGTTCGGGTTGTTGTTGACCAGGTACCCGTACCCGGAGCCGTAGACCTGGTTGCCGTCGTAGGACAGCGAGTAGATCGCCGCATCCGACCCGTAGTTCTGGATCGTCTGGTTGACCGGCCACGGGCGGGCCGCGCCGGTCGTGGCGTCGAGCGCCGCCATCCCGCGCTGGGCGGTGCCCGCGATGTTCTGGAACCGGCCGCCGACCACCATCTGGCCGGGCCCGGCCGCGGTGATCGCGAAGATCTCCGCGTCGGCGTTCGGCGCCCAGCTGAGCAGGGCGCCGTTGGTGCTGGAGAAGGCGGCCAGGCGGGACCGGGCCACCCCGCCAGCGGTCGTGAACTGGCCGCCCGCGTAGACGGTCGTCCCAACCACGTCGACGGCGCGTACGCGGCCGTTGACCGAGGCGTTGAAGGCGGTGACCAGGGCGCCCGTGGTCGCGTCGAAGGCCGCGATCCGGTTGCGGGCCACGCCGTTGGCCGTGGTGAAGTCGCCACCCACGTAGATGGTCTTGCCGTCGGGCGAGGCGGCGATGCCCAACCCCTGGGCGTTCAACGTCGGCGCCCACGTCGTGTTCAGCGCGCCCGTGGTGACGTTGTAGGCGACCAGGTAGGAGCGGGCGGTCTGGTTCGTCCCCGCCGCCGACCCGGCCGGGCGGGCCTGGGTGAAGTTCCCCGTGGCGTAGACGGTGTTGCCCACCATCGTCTGGGCCCAGACCACGCCGTTGATCTGCACGGTGGGCAGGGCGTCGGCCGAGTAGGTGGTCGTCGTCTCGGGGGGCACCGGGGCCGTGTCGGCCTGCGCGGGGGCCGCCGCGAACGGGACGGCGGCCACGGCGAAGCTCGAGAGCGCGGCGGCCAGGACGCCTCGGGCGAGGCGGGACCGGATGAGACCAGACATCGGCAGACGGCTCCAGACGGGGTGGTCCCCGGGCACCTTCGAGCCGGGGGCGGCAATCACAGACGGTAGACAGTGCAGGAAGATCACGAAGGCCGAACGCGGAACTTCTCGCAGGCAAAGAGGGGCGGACTACGCCGAACGGGTCTGTCACCCTCTGTGTAGAGTCGATCGGTGCCCGCTCAAGACTCGTCGTCGACGGGTCGACAAGACCCCATCCTCTTCGTCCACCCCTCCGACGAGCTCTACGGCGCCGATCGGATGCTGCTGCAGATGCTCGACGCCCTCGAAGCTTTCGGGGGTCGAGCGTCCGCCGAGGTGTGGCTGCCGGACGACCTGCCGCACACCGACGCACCGCTCTGCCAGGTGCTCGAGGCCCGCGGGGTGAGGGTCCGGCACCTGTCACTGCCGATCATGCGCCGGGCCTACGCGAACCCCCGCGGCCTGCTCCGGCTGGCCGGACAGGTGGCGCGGCTGGCGGCCGCGTTCCGCCGGGCCCGGCCGCAGACCGTGTACGTCACCAGCAGCGCGTCGATGCTCGCCGCCCCGGCCGCCCGCCTGGCCCGGGTGCCGAAGGTCGTGGGGCACGTGCAGGAGATCTGGTCGGGTTTCGACCGGAAGGTCCTGACCGGGCCGACGACCGCCTGCCACCGCCTGGTCGCGATCTCGACCCCCTCCGCCGAGTCGATGGGCCCCCGGCTGGCCCGCCGGGCCGTGGTGGTGCCGAACGGGACGTCGGACCCGGGTGTGGGCAGCGACCTCGGCTCCCGCACGACGCCCCTGACGTTCCTGGTGGCCAGCCGCTGGAACGGCTGGAAGGGGCACCGCACCCTGCTGGCCGCCTGGGACCGGCTCGACGCCCCCGGCCGGCTCGTGGTCCTGGGGGGCCCGCCCCCGGTCGGTGAGGCGGTCGACGTCCCGCAGCTCGTGGCGGGTCTGAGGCACCCCGA
This sequence comes from Spongisporangium articulatum, assembly GCF_044465595.1. Lineage (NCBI taxonomy): Bacteria > Bacillati > Actinomycetota > Actinomycetes > Kineosporiales > Kineosporiaceae > Spongisporangium > Spongisporangium articulatum. Next base: position 118,028 of record NZ_JBITLV010000008.1, read on the forward strand.
CTCGGTGACGGTCGTCGGGCAGGTGCCGGACGTCGTCCCGCACCTCGAGGCGGCGGACGTCGCCGTCGTACCGTCGGACGAACCCGAACCCTTCGGGCTGGTCGCCATCGAGGCCTTCGCCCGGGGCCGGCCCGTGATCGGCAGCGCCGCCGGCGGCCTGGCCGACATCATCACCCCCGGCCGGGACGGCTGGAGCTTCCCGCCCCGGGACGTCGACGCGCTGGCCGCCGTGCTGGCCGGGCTCACCCGCGCCGACGTGGCCGAGGCCGGGCGGCAGGCGCGCACGACGTACGAGGAGCGGTTCACCACGACGGCCTACGGGCAGCGTTGGCTGGCCGCCACCGGACTGATCGGCGCTGTAGCGTGACGACGAGACCCCAAGCAGATGGAGACGTGACCGCGGGCATGACGACGTCCACCCCGACCTCCACCGGACCGACCGCCAAGCCCGGCTTCACCGAGACGGTGCGCCGGCTGGCGAGCGCCCAGAAGCCGCCGGCCAAGGGCTCCCCCGCCTACTCCCGGTTCATCAACCGCAAGATCGGCCGCGTGCTGGCCGCCGGTGCGTACCAGCTGAACCTCACGCCCAATCAGGTCACGCTGATCAGCGCGTGCCTGTCGGCCGCCGGTATCGCGTTGATCCCCCTGGTCGCGCCCTCGGCGCTGACCGCGGTGCTGATCCCGTTCCTGCTGCTGCTGGGGTACGCCTTCGACTCCGCCGACGGGCAGCTGGCCCGGTTGCGCGGCGGTGGCTCCCCGGCCGGTGAGTGGCTCGACCACGTCGTGGACAGCATCAAGGTCTCGGCCCTGCACCTGGCCGTGCTGATCGGCTGGTACAAGTTCTACGACCTGCCGGACGCCGCGCTGCTGATCCCGATCGGGTTCGCGCTCGTGCAGGCGGTCTTCTTCTTCGTGCAGATCCTCACCGACCAGCTGCGCCGGGCCCACCCGAGCCAGGCCCCGCCCGCCGCGGACGGATCGCTGACCGCGACGATCCGCTCGATCATGGTGTGGCCCACCGACTACGGCGTGCTGTGCATCGTCTTCGCGCTGATCGCCTGGCAGACCGGGTTCGTCGTCGCCTACACCGTGATGGGCGCGGGGACGCTGCTGTTCCTGGTCGCCGCCCTGCCCAAGTGGTTCCGCGAGGTCTCGAGGTTCGGCCGATGAGCATCCCGTCCAGCCGTACGCCGCGCACCGGGCTCGTGGGCTACGTGCCCGGCGCCTGGGACATGTTCCACATCGGCCACCTGAACATCCTGCGCCGGGCCAAGGAGCAGTGCGACCACCTGATCGCCGGCGTGGTCACCGACGAGGTGCTGCTGGCGTCGAAGGGCAAGCTGCCCGTCGTCCCACTCGAGGAGCGCCTGGAGATCGTCGGCGCGCTGCGCTGCGTCGACGAGGTCGTCACCGACATCGCCGCCGACAAGGTCGTGATGTGGCGCGAGCTGGGCGGTTTCGACGTCCTGTTCAAGGGCGACGACTGGAAGGGCACCCCCAAGGGGGACCGCCTGGAGACCGGCATGGCGTCGGTCGGCGCGAAGGTCATGTACTTCCCCTACACGGTGCACACGTCGAGCACCCTGCTGCGGGCGTACATCTCCGGCAACGCCTGACCTCGGGAGGCGTTGCCGGGCGGGATCTGCGCCCGTTTCGGTCGCCACGACGGCCTCAGGCCGTGCTGTGACAACCAGAACGGACGCAGATCGCGTCGCGGTCAGAACATGACCGTGACCTTGCCGCCCTCCGGGCCGGTCACCGAGTTCCCGTGCGGGTCGGTGGCCTTGATCGTGTAGGTGTGCTGCCCGGTCGGGACGTTCTTGTCGGTGAAGCTGACCGACGTCGCCTTCCACGGCACGGACGCCTTCGTCACGGTGCCGACCGGCGTCTTGCCGCCGTCGCGGTAGACGCTGTACGTGAGCGTCGAGTCGTCGACGTCGGACGTCGTCTTCCAGGAGACCTGCACGTTGCGGCCGACGAACCCGACGGCGCTCGGCTTCAGTTTGTCCGACTTCGCCGGGCCGACGTCCTTCTTCGCGACCGAACCGACCACGAACCGGACCAGGCCCTGCTGCTTGACGCCGCCGACCGACGGGAACTCGCCGCCCATCACGATGTACTTGCTGGTGCTGCTGATCGTCCAGGCGGCCTGGATCTGACCCGTGTAGGAGCCCTCGGCCAGCTTCGGGAACCAGTGCAGGAGCGTGGGGATCGGCGGGTTGGCGTAATTCATCTGGAAACCCTTGCCGGTCTTGTCTTTTCCGGTGGCGTAGGTCGTCTCCGCGAGCCCGTGGTAGAAGGTGTCGGGCAGCGTGTCGGGGAACGCGCCGAGGTTGCTGCAGTCGTGCGCGTGGCCGACGCTGTAGAGGACCTTGCCGACGACCGTCAGCCCGTAGGTGGCGCCGAAGCAGTTGTCGAGCCAGATCAGGTCGCCGTTGCTCGCGCTGGCCGCCCACCGGCCGTCGAACATGTTGGTGCGGGTGTTCGGGAAGGCGCCCTGGCCGTTCGAGGCCCCGTAGACCACACCGTCGGCGACGCGCAGGTCGGTGACCCACGACGTCCACTGCTCGAGCTTGCCGTCGTTGTTGGGCAGCTTGATCGGCGGGTCGTTCGGCTCCGGCCGGCTGTTCCACGGCAGGGAGGCGCCGGTCGTGGCGTCGACCGCGCCCACGCCGCGCCACTTGGCCCCGTTGATCTGGTGGAACCGGCCGCCGAGGACGACCTTGTCACCGGTGACGACGAGCGCCTCGACGGTGTCGTCGGTGGTGGGCGCCCAGGCGGTGAGCGCACCGTTCGAGCGCTTGAACGCGGCGAGCTTGGTGCGCGGCTGACCGCTGGCCGAGGCGAAGCCGCCCCCGACGTAGACGGTGCTCGCGCTGACCGTGAGCGCCTTGCCGGGGCCGCTGATGGTGGGCGCGAACGCGGTGTCGAGCTTGCCCGTCGCCGTCTTGAAGCCGGCGATCCGGGTGCGCTTCACGCCGCCGACCGCGGTGAAGTCGCCGGACACGTAGATCTCGTCGCCGTTCGGCGAGGCCATCACCCGGCGGGCCTGCGCGTTCAGGTCCGGGTTCCAGGACAGCAGCTTGCCGGTGGTCAGGCTGAAGGCCAGCGCGTTGTTGCGGGTCACCTCGCCCTTGCCGCCCGCGGCCACCCCGGCCGGACGGGCCTTGGTGAAGCTGCCGACCGCGTAGACGGTGCCGCCCACGATCGCGGTGCTCCACACCACGCCGTTCACCTGCGCGGTGGGCAGGACGTCCGCGGTGACGGTGGCGGGCGTCCCGGACGGCGGGTCGATCTCGGCGCTCGCGGTCGGCGCGATCGCCCCGACCAGCCCGACGGCGACGGCCACGGCCACCCCGCCCGCCACGATCCCCCGCACCATCGACGGCGTCGAACGCATGATCACCCGCTCCATAGGTCACTCATCAGTCTCCTGAACCTCGCCACCCTAACCACCCACCGGTGATCGACACGGGCATTTCGACCCAGCCGAGACCGGACAGATACGGACCCGTGCTCGCAGAGTGGCGTGCACCACGATTCCGGTGCCCTGGCGGCCCCGCCGGTCCGATCTACGCTGGCGGTCATGAGCACGCAGACCTCCTCGCAGCAGTTCCCGGTCGGCATCCCCAACGCGCTGTTCACGGCCATCGACCACGTCGGTGTCGCCGTGGCGGACCTCGACCAGGCCATCGCCTACTACCGCGACGTCTTCGGCATGCGCCTCGCGCACGAGGAGGTCAACGAGGAACAGGGGGTCCGCGAGGCGATGATGGCGGTCGGCGACTCCGGCAGCTACGTGCAGCTGCTCGCGCCGCTGACCCCCGAGTCGACGATCGCGAAGTTCATCGACCGCAACGGCCCCGGCGTGCAGCAGGTCTGCTACCGGGTGGACGACGTCGAGGCCGTGGCCACGACGCTGCGGGCCCGCGGGGTGCGGCTGCTGTACGACGTCCCGAAGCGCGGTACGGCCGGCGCCAAGGTCAACTTCATCCACCCGAAGGACGCCGGCGGCGTCCTGGTCGAGCTGACCGAGCCGCCGCGCGACGGCGCGCACTAGTCCCCTTCGTGATCATGCAGAAACGCCCCCGCACCGGGGCGTGAACCACCGGTTCACGTCGCCATCCGGGGGCGTTTCTGCATGATCACGAAAAGACACGCGGCGGCGGTGATTCAGGTCACCGCCCGTCGCCTACGAAGGGCCCCGGCGCCTGGGTAGCGTCACCACGAATCCGAACCACGTACAGCTGGAGGGCACCACCGTGCAGAAGATCCTCGACGCCATCATGTCCGGTACGGCCACCGGCGAGGACTACGCCGCCATGGAGGTGCCGGAGAGCTACCGGGCCGTCACCGTGCACGCCGACGAGCAGGAGATGTTCGCCGGCGTGGCGACGCGCGACAAGGACCCGCGCAAGTCGATCCACCTGGACGAGGTGGCCACCCCCGAGCTCGGCCCGGGCGAGGCGATCGTCGCCGTCATGGCCTCCGCGGTGAACTACAACACCGTCTGGACCTCGATCTTCGAGCCGGTCAGCACCTTCGGCTTCCTGAAGCGCTACGCGAAGACCTCCGAGCTGGCCAAGCGCCACGACCTGCCGTACCACATCGTCGGCTCCGACCTGGCGGGCGTCGTCCTGCGCGTGGGCCCGGGCGTGACGGCGTGGAAGCCGGGCGACGAGGTCGTGGCCCACTGCCTCGACGTCGACCTGCAGCGCCCCCAGGGCCACAACGACACGATGATGGACCCGGAGCAGCGGATCTGGGGCTTCGAGACCAACTTCGGCGGCATGGCCGACATGGCGCTGGTCAAGGCCAACCAGCTGATGCCCAAGCCCGACCACCTGACGTGGGAGGAGGCGGCGAGCCCCGGCCTGGTGAACTCGACCGCCTACCGGCAGCTGATCTCCAAGAACGGTGGTGCGCTCAAGCTCGGCGACACCGTCCTGATCTGGGGCGCCTCGGGCGGCCTCGGCTCCTACGCCACGCAGATGGCGCTGGCCGCCGGTGCCACCCCCGTCTGCGTCGTCTCCAGCCCCGACAAGGCCGAGCTGTGCCGCAAGATGGGCGCGGAGCTGGTCATCGACCGCAACGCCGAGGGCTACAAGTTCTGGAAGGACGAGACCACCCAGGACCCGAAGGAGTGGCGCCGGTTCGGCTCCAAGATCCGGGAGCTGACGGGTGGCCGCGACGTCGACATGGTGTTCGAGCACCCGGGTCGCGAGACCTTCGGCGCGAGCGTTTACGCCGCCCGTAAGGGGGGCACGATCATCACGTGCGCCTCGACGAGCGGGTACATGCACGAATACGACAATCGTTACTTTTGGATGAACCTGAAGCGGATCATCGGGTCGCACTTCGCCAACTACGCTGAGGCGTGGGAGGCAAATGACCTGATCGCGCGGGGTTTGATCCACCCGACCCTCTCCAAGAGCTACTCGTTGGAGAACGCCGGTCAGGCTGCATTTGACGTCCATCGCAACCTCCACCAGGGCAAGGTGGGAGTACTGTGCCTCGCACCGGAAGAAGGCCTGGGTGTGCGCGACACGGCGAAGCGCGAGAAGCACCTCGAGGCGATCAACCGGTTCAGGAACGTCTAGGCCCGGCGGCGGGCCGTCAGGGAAGAAGAGAATGGCCCGGGCGGCGGGCCGTCAGGGAGGACGAGAGTGGCCGGCGAGCAGAGCCCCGAAGGTTTCCAGATCGTCATGCGCGGTTACGACCGCGACCAGGTCAAGGAACGCATTGGCAGTCTGGAGGCCTCGCTCAGCGAGGCTCGGGCGCGGGTCGAGGAGCTGGACTCCCGGGCGCTGAAGCTCTCCGGCGAGGTGGCGGAGGCGCACCGGCAGCTGCGCGAGGTCGAACGGCCCTCGTACAGCGGTCTCGGCTCGCGCATCGAGCAGCTGCTGCGCCTCGCGGAGGAGCAGGCCAGCGACGTCATCGCGCTGGCCACGAAGGACGCCGAGGAGACGGTCGCCCAGTCGCGGGTGGAGGCCGCCCAGCACCGGGCGACCGCCCAGAACGAGGCGGCCGAGCTCACGGCGATGGCTCAGCGGGAGACCGCCGAGCTGCGCCGTACGGCGGCCGGCGAGGCGGAGGAGATCACCGCCACCGCCACCCGCAAGGCCGAGGAGATGCTGGCGGTCGCCGAGCGCGAGGCGTCCAAGCTCAAGTCGGTCACCGAGCACGAGACGAGCGAGAAGCGGGCGACCGTGGACCGCGAGCTCGCCCGGCTGCGGGCCACCGCCGAGCGGGAGGTCACCGAGCTGCGGGCGGCCGCCAAGCGCGAGACCGACGAGGCGCGGGGCGCGGCCAAGAAGGAGTCCGAGGAGATGCGCAGCACCGCTGCCGCCCTCCTGGAGGAGGCCCGCAACAAGGCCGAGCAGATGAGCAGCGACCTCGAGGTCAAGCTGGCGGCCCGGCGCGAGGAGGCCGAGCGGCTGGACGCCGAGCGGCACGAGCAGGCGGTCGGCCAGGCCACCCAGCTGGTCGCCGAGGCCGAGCAGCGGGCCAGCGCGGCCGAGCAGCGGGCGCGCAAGGCCGTCGAGCAGGCCGAGGCGGTCCGTCGCGACGCCGACGAGCACGCCAAGTCGCTGGTCGGCAACGCCCGGCGCAACGCCGACCAGGTCATCGCCGAGGCCCGCTCGCACGCGGACAAGGTGCTGTCCGAGGCGAAGGGTGAGGCCGACCGCAACCGTCGGGCGGCCCAGCGCCAGGTCGACGAGCTGATCCGTCAGCGCGACAGCATCACCGGCCACCTCGACCAGCTGCGTCAGCTGCTGGGCAACACGGTGCCGGTGCCGGGCATCGACCGGGTGGCCGCCCAGGCCCAGGAGGCCCCGCAGGCCGACCAGGCCGACGACAACCGCACCATCGTGCTGCCGGACGCATCCCCGGTGCACAGCAACTGAGCTCAACCACGCCCGGCGCCGTCCCGAAGCCATTCGGGACGGCGCCGTCGCTTTGCAACCCATAGGCTGCCCGCCAAGATCGCCAGGGACGGTGGTCACCCGAGCCGAGGAGTCTGAGTGAGCACGTCCGACCCGGATGCGACCGAGCCCGACCGGGTGACCCAGGAGGCCGCTGAGGTCGCGGACGCCGAGGAGGGGGCGTCGTCCGGCCCGGAGACCTCGCCCGACTACGGCCGGGCCGGCCGCCCGGTCAACCGGACCAGCCCGTTCTACATCGGTTTCGTGGGCGCGATCGGCGCGGTCCTGGGTTACGAGCTGCTGAAGCTCGTCGGGCAGATCTCGCAGGTCCTCACCCTGGTCGGCATCGCGGCGTTCCTGGCCGTGGGGCTCGACCCGCTGGTCCGTTGGCTGCAGGGCCGCGGCCTGAGGCGGGTCTGGGCCGTGACGATCGTCTTCGTCGTGCTGATCGGTTTCGTGGCCGGCTTCCTGGCCATCGTGCTGCCGACGATCATCGAGCAGGCGACCCAACTGACGACGTCCCTGCCCGCCACCATCGACAACCTGACCCGGACCGACTTCATCCGCCAGCTCAACGCCGACTACGGGGTGGTCGACAACGCGAGCAACCAGATCCGGGCCAAGGTGTCGGACGGCGAGACGCTGCTCGACCTGTTCGGCGGCATCCTCGGCGCCGGCCGAGCCGTCCTGTCGGGCGCTTTCAGCACGTTCACGGTGCTGGTCCTGACCCTGTACTTCCTGGCCTCGCTGAACTCCATCAAGGAGGCCGGCTACAGCCTGGTGCCCGCCTCCCGCCGCGACCGGGTGCGCGCGCTGGGCGACGAGATCCTGCGCCGGATCGGCGGTTACGTGGCCGGGCAGGTCGCGGTGGCGAGCATCAACGGGTTCCTGACGTTCATCCTGCTGACCGTCCTCGGCGTGCCGTACCCGGCGGTGCTGGCCATCACCACGGCCGTGCTCGGGCTGATCCCGCTGGTCGGTGCGACCCTCGGCGCGATCATCGTGGTGCTGGTCGGCCTGTTCCAGTCGTGGCAGATCGGGGTCGGGCTGATCGTCTACTACGTGATCTACCAGCAGGTCGAGAACTACCTGATCGCCCCGCGCATCATGGCCCGCACGGTGTCGGTGCCCGGGTCCGTGGCGCTCGTCGCGGCGCTGATCGGCTCGTCGCTGCTGGGCGTGCTCGGTGCGCTGGTGGCCATCCCGCTCGCGGCAGGCATCCTGCTGCTCATCCAGGAGGTGCTGCTGCCCCGGCAGGAGCAGCATTAGATTGGGCGTATGCCGCGCTACGACCACCGCTGCCGCCAGTGCGGGGACACCTTCGAGGTGACCCGCTCGATCACCCGGCTCGACGAGCCCGCGCCGTGCCCGGCCGGGCACGAGGACACGGTCCGGCTGCTCACGACCGTGGGCGTGCTCGGCGGGACGACGTCCGCCGGCTCGAGCGCGCCGGTCGCCTCGGGCGGCGGCTGCTGCGGGGGCGGCTGCTGTGGCTGACGGCTCGGGCCGCGTCCTGCACGTCGCCGAGACCGCCCAGTGGGAGCTGGGGCGCCAGGTGGGCTCGTACGAGATCTCTTCGCGCGGAAAGACTCTCGCCGAGGAGGGCTTCATCCACTGCAGTACGGCGACGCAGGCGGGGCCGGTGCTGCGGAACTTCTACGCCGACCTGGATCCCGCCGCGCTGACCCTGCTGGTGCTCGACGTCGACCTGCTCGGCGCCCTGGGCTCGCCGGTGCGCTGGGACGACGTCCCGGGCGCGGAGGCGCCCTTCCCGCACGTCTACGGGCCGATCCTGCCGGGCGCGGTGGTCGCCACGCTGGCCGTCGGCGGGACGGCGGGGGCCCCCGAGCTACCCCCGCCGGCCGACCTGGACGCGCTCGACGTCCTGTCCGCTCCCCCGAGTCCCTCTGAGTAGTGCTCAGAATCCGACAAGAATGTGTCGGATTCTGAGCCTACTCGTTGCGGGGCGCGGAGCCTCAGTAGGCGCGGAACCCGCGCTTCGTCTTGCGACCGAGGTAGCCCGCGCCGACCAGCTGGCCGAGCAGCGGCGCCGGGGTGAAGCCCGGCTCGCGGAACGCGCCCTGCAGCACCTGCTGGATGGCCAGCGTGACGTCGGTGCCGACCACGTCGATCAGTGCGAACGGGCCCATCGGGTAGCCGAGCGCGCCGGTGATCGCGGCGTCGATGGTGTCGGCGTCGGCGAAGCCGGACTCCAGCAGCAGCGTCGCGTCGTTCAGGTACGGGAAGAGCAGGGCGTTGACGATGAACCCGGCCCGGTCACCGCACTGCACGGCGTGCTTGCCGACCTTCTTCGTCACCTCGAGGGTGGTGGCCACGACGTCGGCGGCGGTCTGCACGGTCTCGACGACCTCGACCAGCTTCATGACGGCGGCCGGGTTGAAGAAGTGGATGCCGATGACGTCGGCGGGCCGCGAGGTCACGGCGGCCATCTCGACGACCGGCAGCGACGACGTCGTGGTGGCCAGGATCGCGCCCGGCTTGCAGACCTTGTCGAGGCTCTTGAACAGCTCGAGCTTGACGGCGAGGTCCTCCACGACGGCCTCGACCACGAGGTCGACCTGGGCCAGCGCGTCGTGGGACGTGGCGCCGCTCAGGCGGGCCAGCGCCGCGTCGCGGTCGGCCTCGGCGAGCTTGCCCCTCGAGACGGCCTTCTCGAGGCTCTTCTCGATGGCGGCCCGCACCCCGGCGACCTTCTCGTCGCTGCGCGCGATGTAGACGACGTCGTAGCCGGCCTTCGCGAAGACCTCCATGATGCCGGTGGCCATCGTGCCGGAGCCGACCACGCCGACCGACTGCACCGGGCGGGTGGCGAGGTGCTCGCCCGAGGCGTCGCTGTCGTCGTCCGCCACGGCCTTGGCCGAGCCCGGTGCCTCGTAGGTGTAGAAGCCGGCACCCGCGGCCACGCCGGTGCGGCCGGCGGCGATCAGCTGGCGCAGCACCGGGGCCGGGGCGTGCCGGGCGTCGCCGGTGCGCGCGTGCAGCGCGTCGAGCAGGTCGTAGGCGACGTCGACGCCGATCGTGTCGAGCAGCTGCAGGGGGCCGGCCGGCAGGCCGCAGCCCAGGCGCATGGCGGCGTCGATGTCGTCGCGGCTGGCGTAGCGGGCCTCGAACATCCCGGCGGCCTGGTTCAGGTACGGCAGCAGCAGGCCGGCCACGATCTGGCCGGGGCGGTCACCGATCACGGTCGGCGTCTTGCCCGCCTTCTCCAGCAGGGCGCGCACGGCCTCGACGGCCTCGGCGTCGGTGGCGATGGTGGTGACCAGCTCGGCGCCCGGCAGGTCGGCGCGCAGCGGCAGGCGCAGGCCGACGACCCGGGTCGGGTTCGCGGTGGCGAAGGCCAGCTCGCCGAGCCCGAAGCCGGCGCTCGCGACGGCCACGACGGCCTCGGCGGGCGCGGCGGCGTCGACGGCGGCGAGCAGCTCGCGCTGGGCGGCCAGGGTCTCGCGCCCGGCGACGATGACCAGGTCGGCCTCCGCGACGCCGGCCACGTCGGCCTCGGTGAGCGTGACGAGCCGGGCCCCGGAGGACTCGAGGTTCGCGACCGGCAGGGCGGTGACGGCGGGGGCGCCGACCACGGCGACGGTCTGGATCTCGCGGGACATCGGGGTTCCTCTCGCAGGGTGAGCCTGGTTCATGAGCCTGGTCCGCAGGAGTCTCCCAAGGCCGGGCGCCCGCTCGGAGGGGCTCACGTGTCGCCCACGCCACATCCGACTGGCAGGCCCGGCAAAACGGACATACCTTGCCCTTTGCTGTGAACCAGCATGCCAATCGGCTAGCGACGTGCGGACCGCCTGGAGGCGACGTATGAGAGCTCTACTTGCGATTCTGGCCACCACCACCCTCGCGGCGGCCGGACTGGCGACAACCGGGGCGGCGGACGCCGCCCCCTCGGCCACCACGGCCCCGACCGACTACGTCGTCCTGGCCTCGTCCGCGGACGGCGCGGCCACCGCGGCGAAAGCCGTCACGGACGCCGGCGGCACGGTGACCTCGACCAACGACTCCCTCGGCTACGTGACCGCACGCAGCACGAGCGGTTCGTTCACCACGGACGTCGCCCGGGCGAAGGGCGTCGTGGGCGCGGCCCGCAACCGGGTGATCGGCGAGGCCCCCGACGCCCGGGCCAAGGCCGACGCGGTCGAGAAGGCCGTCGGCCGCTCCGGCGCCGCGAAGGCCAAGCCGGTCAAGAACGCCGAGCCGCTGGCGGGCCTGCAGTGGGACATGAAGCAGATCGACGCCACCGTCAACGGCTCGTACGCGAAGCAGCCGGGCAAGAAGGGCGTGCTGGTCGGCATCATCGACACGGGCGTCGACGGCACCCACCCCGACATCGCCCCGAACTTCGACGCGAAGCTGTCGCGCAACTTCACCACCGACATCCCCGACATCGATGACATCGACGGGGCCTGCGAGCACCCGGAGTCGGGCTGCAAGGACCCGGCGAACGAGGACGACGACGGGCACGGCACGCACGTCGCCTCCACGATCGGCTCGCCGATCAACGGCCTCGGGATCGCCGGGGTGGCGCCGAAGGTGACGCTGGTGAACATCCGGGCCGGTCAGGACTCGGGCTACTTCTTCCTGCAGCCGACGCTCGACGCCCTCACCTACGCCGGGAAGATCGGCGTCGACGTCGTGAACATGAGCTACTACACCGACCCGTGGCTCTACAACTGCACCGCCAACCCGGCCGACAGCCCCGCGGAGCAGGCCGAGCAGAAGGTGATCATCCAGGCCACCCAGCGGGCGCTGAACTTCGCCCGCAACAGGGGCGTGCTGCCGGTCGCGGCCGAAGGCAACGAGGCCACCGACCTGGGCAACCCGACCTTCGACGACACCAGCCCCGACTACCCGGTCGACGCCCCCAAGGAGCGCACGGTCGACAACTCGTGCCTCAACGTCCCGGCCGAGAGCAAGGGCGTCGTCACCGTGAGCGCCACGGGGCCGAGCACCCGCAAGTCGTACTACTCCAACTACGGCACCGAGCAGACCGACGTGGCGGCGCCGGGCGGCGACACGTACGACAACCCCGAGAAGACCCGCCAGCTGGCCGGAGCGGTGCTCGCGGCGATGCCCGCCAACGTCGCCGAGGCCGAGGGCGTGCTGAACCCGGACGGGACGCCGAACACGCCCGCCGTCGTCCAGAGCTGCAAGGGCTCGGGCGCCAAGCAGGTCTGCGGGTACTACCAGTACCTGCAGGGGACGTCGATGGCCTCGCCGCACGCGGTCGGGGTCGCCGCGCTGATCGTCAGCCAGTACGGCCACGGCGGCGGTAAGAACATCGGGCTGTCGCCGTCGGTGACCGAGTCGATCCTGCTCGGGACGGCGACCGAGCACGCCTGCCCGACGCCGCGCACGTACCACTACGTGCGCAACCTGCCCGACGGCACGGTGTCCACGGCCGACGCGACCTGTGAGGGTCCGAAGTCGGATAACGGCTTCTACGGGCAGGGCATCGTGAACGCGCTGCGCGCCGTGAGCTAGTCGCCGTCAGTCAGGTGTAACGCGCGGACGCTACGGTCCGGGTGTGAACCTCGAAAGCTGCCCGAAGCACATGGAGTTCGGCCCCTGCGGGGGTGTCACTCTCGGCGGCGAATGCGAGGTCGCGCCCGGGCCGTGCGTCTTTCTGGACGCCGATACGGTCCGGTGGCGGGGCACCCCGGGCGAGGGGACGACGTCCGCCTCCTCCGGTGCGCAGCGGATGCGGGCGCTGCTCGCCTCCCGCCCGGTCGTGGTCGCGGACTTCCCGGCGCGGGCGCTGGACGCCGCGTCGATCACCGAGTGCGCCTCGGCGCTGCGCGGGCACGTGGACGCCGTCCTGGCCGGCGACGCGGGTAACGCGCGGGTGCAGTTCCCGCCCAGCTACCGGGCCCACCTGGTCCAGGCCGCCGGGGTGCCCGTCTGGACGGGCTTCAACAACCGCGACCGCAACCGGGTGGCCCTGGAGGGAGAGCTGGCCGCGCTCGCCCACGTCGGCGTGGCCGGCGTGCACTGCGTGACCGGCGACCACACGCTCACCGGGCACCGGCCCGACGCGCAGCCGGTGTTCGACCTCGACTCGACCCGGACGGCGGCCCTCGCCCGGGCGGCCGGACACCTGGTCTCGGTGGGCGAGGCGCCCGCCACTCCCCCGGTCGACCGTCGACCGGACCGGCTGCTGGAGAAGCAGCGGGCCGGCGCCGAGCTCTGTTTCGTGAACCACGCGGGCGGCGCGGGGCCGGTGGGCTCGTTCATCCGCCGCGCGCAGGATCTCGGCGTGACGGTGGGGTTCATCCCCTGCATCCCGATCGTGCTCGACCATGAGAGCGCTCAGCTGCTGCGGTCTTTCACGTCGCTGGTGCTGCCGGACGGCTACCTGGACGGCATCCTGTCCGCGTCCGACCCGCGGGCCGCGGGGATCGACGCGGCGGCCGCACTGGCGGCCGACTTCCTCGCGCTGGACGGGGTCGTGGGCGTGAACCTCTCGGGCGGGACGTCGCCGGGCCGGGAACGCTGGTTCGCCGAGGGTCTGGCCGCGGTCGCCGACACGATCGGCGTCCACCAACCCCCTCCGTGATCATGCGCAAACGCACCTCTTTTGCGCTGATCATGCGCAAACGCATGATGCGTTTGCGCATGATCAACGGAGGGATGCTGCGTTTACGCATGATCAGCGCGGGAGAGGGTCAGCCGGGGAGGTAGGTGAGCTGCCAGCCGTCGGAGGTCGGCCGGAACTCCGTGCGGCGGCTGGCCGTGTCGGGGTTGCCCTGCCAGAACGTCAGCCGGGTCGGTCGAACCAGGTAGCCGACCCAGGTGGGAGGCGGGGTGAACCCTCTCGCGTGCTCGGCCCCGAACGCGGCCCAGCGGGCCAGGCGTTCGTCGAGGGACAGCTGGGCGAACTCGGGCGTGTTCTGCCAGGCCAGTTGCTGCAGGTACGGCGAGCGGGCGGCGTAGGCGCGGCGCTCCTCCGCGGCGGGGGCCGGTTCCGCCACACCCTGGACCACGAGTTGGCGGCCGACCGGATTGCCGCCCGGGTCGTCCAGCAGGAGGGACAGGGCGACCCCGGGATTCGCCTTCAGCTGCGCCACTTTTCGGGACCGGGCGTCGGTGTGGAAATAGAACCCGTCGGGGTCGAACTCGGACAACAGCAGGGTGCGGGCGTCGGGCCGGCCCTCGGCGGTAACGGTGGATACCGTCATCCGGGGACGGTTCTCGTGGGCGTTGGCCGGGAGCCACTCGACGAGCAGGGCCCAGAGGTCGCCGTCCAAACGGGTCATGCCTGATGCCGGAAGGCGGCGATCTCGGTGAGGGCGGCCACGCTGTCGGCCACGCAGCCTTCGAAGAACCGCTTCCCGGCCTCGGCGGTGGCGCCGGTCGGGTCGCCGATGACGCCCGAGGGGCCGAAGTCGTCGCTGGTCCAGCCGAAGCTGACGGGCATCCCGTTGAAGCCGATGTGCTGGAGCCGGGCGATGTGCTCGGGCACGTTGCGCTCCCCCAGCGTGATGTCGACCAGTTCGGGGCGCAGGTGCATCACCAGCGACGTCTCGGCGTACCCCGCGTGGATGCCCTGCCCCAGCTCGTCGGGTTCGCCGTCCTGCCCGGTCCCGGCCCGGATGCGGCCCGCGCCCATGGTGAACGTGGCCAGCCCGAACCGGCGGCGCAGTTCGCGGTTGGCGACGTTGAGCAGGGCGGTGTTGCCGCCGTGCCCGTTGAGGAACACCAGCCGGCGCGCGGGGGTGGCGGCGACCGCGCGACCGAGGTCGACGAGCGTGCTCCAGAGCGTCTCGGCGCTGACCCACATCGTGCCGGCGAACCGCGCGTGCTCGTCGGACTTCGTGTAGGTCAGGGTGGGCAGCAGCCACAGGTCGAGGCCCTGTTCGCGACCCGCGAGAACCGCCGCGTCGGCGACACTCTCGGCGATCAGCGCATCGGTTACGAGGGGCAGGTGCGGGCCGTGCTGCTCGATCGCGCCGGTGGGCAGGACGACGACCGACTCCGCCGTGAGTCGAGCCGCGACGGCGGGGGCGGACAGTTCGACGAGCCGGTGCGTGATCACTTCTGCACGTCCTGGTGACCGGTCTGCACGTCGACCCTCTCCTGCAGCTTGCCCGGGTTGAGCAGGCCCTGCGGATCCGTGGTGGCGGCCAGGGCCGCCGTCCGGGCCGGTTCGTAGTCGACGTACCACTGGTGGCAGTTGTGAAACCCCACGCCGAGCGCCGTGAGCCGGTCGAACCCGGCGAAAACCTCGGCGGCGCTGCGGTACTCGCCGGCCAGCATACCGATCGGCCGGCCCTTCTGCGCCTCGATGTGGAGCATCCCGCCCGGGTAGACCGCCTGCACCTCGTCGATCCGGTCGACGAGCGCGTCGCCGGAGACCTCGACGTGGAAGTACGTGTCGGGGTAGGCGTGCTGCAGGTACTCGATCGGGTGGTTGTACGAGGTGCGGCTGACCTGCAGCGAGGCCCGGGCCCCCTCGCGCACCACCTCGACGCGGCCACCGGCTCCCTCGACGAGTGCGGTGGCGGCCGGGATCGAGGCGACGTCGAGGATGGCCCGCAGACTGGAGCGCCCGGCGGGGATGCCCTCGTCCTCGGGCAGCGCCCCGGCCAGCACCGGGCCGTCGGCCGAGACCAGCCGCGGGGTGGGCTCGATGTCGGCGAACGGCCGGATCACGGACAGCGCCTGCTCGAACTGCTCGAAGCTGGCGTAGAACGCGCGCCACTCCTGCAGCGGCTCCAAGGCGACCTTGGCCCGGGCGATGATGCCCGCCGTCCCGTAGTTGTGGATGTACGGCTCCGCGGCCGCGCCCTCGACGTGCACCAGCGCGGCCTCGCCTCCTGCGTGCACGACGTCCAGCTCGAGCGCGAAGCCGTGGTGCAGCATGCCGTGCTTGATGGACCCGGTGCCGCCGGAGCCGCCGGACAGGAAGCCGCCGATCGAGGAGGCCGTCGTCGACGGGTACATCAGCACCTGCTGGCCCGCGGCGTTGGCGGCCTTCTCGATGGCCGCCATCGGGACGCCGGCCTCGACGAGCGCGTAGCCGTCACCGATCTCGACGATCGCGCGGGCCCGGCTGGTGTCGAGCACCAGGCCGCCGCGCATGGGGATGGCCTGCCCGTAGTTGCCGGTCCCCTTGCCGCGCGGGGTGACCGGGACGCCCCGGCGGACCGCGGCCGCGACGACGTCCGCGATCTGCTGCGCGCTGCCCGGCCAGGCGACCAGCTCGGCGCGGCCGAGGGGCAACTGCTCGGCCAGCACCGGGGACAGGCGGGCGCCGTCCACCGAGGCCCGCTCGAGGACGGCGGGCTCCCGGCTGACCCCGCCGTCGCCGAGCAGGGCCCGCAGCTCGGCCTCGAGGCCGTCGATGTCGTAAGTCACTGTCGCTCCTAGGTTTTCAGCGGGCCGTCAGTGCATGACCATGCCGCCGGTGATGTTGATCGCCTGGCCGGTGAGGTACGCCCCGTCCGGCGAGGCGAGGAAGGCCGCCACGCCGGCGACGTCCTCCGGGGTGCCGGTCCGCCCGAGCGGCGACCAGCTGCTCCAGCGCCGGACGTCCTCCTCCGTCCGGGTGGCCGCCCCCATCTCGGTCAGGATGTAGCCGGGACACAGGGCGTTGACCCGGACGCCGTGCTCACCCCATTCCAGCGCGGCGGCCCGGGTGAGGGCCACGACGGCCGCCTTCGACGCGGCGTAGTGCCCCTCGCGGGCGCCGCCCTTCTTGGCCGCCATGCTCGCGATCGTGATGATGCTGCCGCCGGCGCCCGCCGCGATCATGCTGCGGGCCGCGACCTGCATGCTGACCAGCACCGCGCGGGCGTTGACGGCCAGCATCTCGTCCCACGCCTCGGGCGTGATGTCGAGAAGGGGTACGAGCCGGAAGATCCCGGCGCTGGCGACCAGGACGTCGACCCCGCCCAGGCCCTCGATCGCGGCCTCGGTCGCTTCCCGGGCCGCGACCGGATCGGCGAGGTCGACGGCGTGGAACCTCCCGCCGAGGCCGCTCGCGCACTGCGAGCCGGCCTCGGCGAGACGGTCCAGGACCGCGACCTGAGCGCCTTCGGCGGCGAACCGGGCGGCGATGCAGGCGCCGATACCTCGGGCACCGCCTGTCACCACGACCCGGCTGCCGTCGAAACGCCTCTCCATCCGGGCTACTTCAGGCCGATGGAGGTGTCGAGGAACTCGTTGGTGCTGATGTCCAACGGCTTCAGACCGGCCTTCGGCGCCGAGTTGCTCTTCGTGTAGATGGGCGTGTCGATGTCGATGATCTTCTGCACCCGGGCCTCGTCCATGTCACCGATGGTGCTGTTGGCGCCGTTGCTGACCAGGCCGATGGACTTCATGGTGGCCACCGAGTAGTCGGCGACCCCCTGGCTGTAGACCCAGCCGTTGTTGAACTTGGTGACCAGCTCGAGGATGAGCTTGTTGGTGGCCGCCGGGTTCGCGAAGTAGTCGACCTCGGCCTGCTGCAGGACGGGGACGAGCTTCTTCAGGCAGGGCGTGAGCTCGGCCAGTTCGCCGCTGCGCACCGACACCGCCGAGGCGTAGATCGGGTAGCCCATGTCGTGGGTGAGCTGGTACTTGACCGGCTTGCCCCAGGCCGCGACCTCCTTCTCGTAGATGTACGGCTCGGCGCTGGCGAAGCCCTGCTGAGCGTCCTTGCCCTTGGCGGCGACGAACTTGGCGGGTGTGCCGTCGTAGGTGCCGTCGATGACGCTGGCCGGCAGGATGCCGGAGCCCTTCAGGTACTCCATGTACGCGGCGCCGCCGAAGTAGCGCACGACCCCCTTGTTGGCCACGAGGGCCTGGCCCAGCGACTTGATGTCGGTGACGTTCGGGTAGGTCGCCGGGTCCCACATGATCATCTGCGGGCCCTTCTCCAGCGGTGCGAAGACGGCCTTGGTCGGGTTCTTCGCCGACAGCTGGACGGCCTCGTCGGTGGACACGTAGCCCAGGGTGATCTTCTTGTCCTGGTACATCTGGCTGGTGACCGTGGCGAAGCCGATCGCCGGCCCGCCGGAACGGATCTCGACGTTCACGCCGGTCGGTGCGCCCTTGTACATGAGGGGGCCCGACACCGACTTCTTGTCGGCGTCGACCGTGTAGTCGGTGCCGAGCATCTGGTACAGGTGGCCGTGCTCGCCCTCGGGGTTCCAGTCGGTCTGGATGGTCACGGTCGCGGGGCAGCCGGCCGCCTTCAGGTCGACCGCCGGGGCGGCGGCCGAGGTGCTGGCGGTGCCCCCGCCCGACGACCCTCCCCCACAGGCGGACAGGGCCAGCCCGGCCACCACGGTCAGGGCGACGGCCAGGCGGGAACGCTTGACGGGTAGCGAGATTCGGGCGGACATTCGGTACTCCTTTGCGGACGGATGGAGCAGGGAACTCAGGTGAAGTCGGACCAGCGGCCGACCAGCAGGCGGCCGAGCAGGCCGAAGAGCAGGAAGACGACGACGCCCAGCAGCGAGGCCGTGATGATCGCAGCGAAGGTGCCCGGGCCGTTGAGCCGCGCGTTGGAGACCTGGATCAGCACGCCGAGGCCCGGCGTCCCGCGCTGGAAGAACTGGTCGCCGACGATGGCGCCGATGACCGCGAGCCCGGCCGCCGTGCGCAGGCCGACGAACATGGCCGGAAGCGCCGCCGGGAGGCGGAGTTTGACCAGCGTGGTGAGCCGACCGGCGCCCTGGAGCTTGAACAGTTCGTGCTGCGCCCGGTCGGCGGACTGCAGCCCGAACAGGGTGTTCGAGACCAGCGGGAAGAGCGCGATCATCACGGTGACGACGACCCGGGAGGTGAGCTCGTACCCCGCGATCGTGCCGATCAGCGGGACGATCGCCAGGATCGGGATGGTCTGCAGGATGACCGCGTACGGGTAGAGCGACTGCTCGATCCACTTGGCCTGCGACATCAGCACGGCCCAGGTCATGCCGATCAGCACCGCGATGGCCAGGCCGATGAACGTCACCTTGGTCGTCTCCCACAGCTCGTGCACCAGCTGCGAGCGGAAGACCGGGTCGGCGAACGCGGTGTGCGCCACCTGCTGCGGGTAGGGGACGACGAAGCTGAGTTCCTTGACCTTGTCGTAGTAGAGCGCGGCCAGGTACCAGAACCCGATCACGAGGCCGAACACGATCGTGGGCTGCCACCAGGGCCGGCCGAAGAGCTTGCGCACCATCAGCTGTGCCCCTCCCTCAGGGCGTGCGAGATCTCGCCGGCCAGCTCGGCGAACTCGGGGGTGAACCGGATGTCCGGGTCGCGGGGCATCGCGAACGGCACGTCGAAGGTGCCGACGATCCTCCCGGGCCGACCCGACATCACGAGGACCTTGGTGGACAGGTAGACCGCCTCCAGCACCGAGTGGGTGATGAACAGCCCCGCGAACGACGTCGAGACGAACAGCCGCAGCAGCTCGTCGTTCAGCCGCTCCCGGGTGATCTCGTCGAGAGCGCCGAACGGCTCGTCGAAGAGGAACAGCTGCGGGTCGAGCGTGAGGGAGCGGGCCAGCGACGCCCGCATGCGCATCCCGCCGGACAGCTGGCGCGGCAGGTGCTTCTCGAACCCGGTCAGGCCGACGAGTTCGATGGCCTCGGCGACCTTGGCGGACCGTTCGGCCTTGGGCACCTTGTGCAGCTCGGCGAGCAGTTCGACGTTGCGCTGCACGCTGCGCCAGGGCAGCAGCGTGGCGTCCTGGAAGACGTAGCCGATCCGGTCGGCGTTGACCACCGTCGTCCCGGCCGTGGCCTTCTCCAGACCGGAGGCGATCCGCAGCAGGGTCGACTTGCCGCAGCCGGACGGGCCGACCACGGAGACGAACTCGCCGCGCGAGACGGTCAGGTCGACGCCGGTCAGCGCCTCGGTGCCGTCGGGGAACCGCATCCCGACGGCACCGAAGTCCAGGAGTCTGGTCGGGGTCTCGAGGGCGGTCTCGACTGCGGTCTCGGCGGTCACGCCGAACTCCTTCCAGGGGTTCCGGCCCCGGTGGGGACGGCCACCTCGTGGGTCGCCGTGCTGCGGGCGACCAGGCGGCCGCGATGGACGACGAACCGGTTCGCGGGCGCGTTGGCCACGACGTCGCCGAGGTCGGCGCCCGCCACGACCAGGAAGTCGGCCCGCGCCCCGACCACGGCCCCGGCCGCGGGCAGGCCGAGCACGGAACGCCCGGTGGCCGACACCGCCTCGTAGGCCTCGTCGAGGGTGAGGTGCCCGGCCGTGACCAGCAGGGACGCGGTCTCCAGGGCGTCGCTGCGACCCACCGGGTTGAACGGGTCGCGCACGTTGTCGGCGCCCGCCGCGACCCGCACCCCGGCGTCCAGGAAGGCCCGCAGGGCGGTCAGCCCGCGTGGCGTCGAGGCCGGGTCCGCCCAGCCCTGCAGGTAGAGGTTGGTGATCGGCAGCGAGATGATGCCGACGTCGGCCGCCCGCACCGCCTCGACCGTCTCGGCCAGGGCCGGGCCGGTGAGCGTGCCCTGCCGGACGCAGTGCCCGGCGGAGCGGATGCGCCCGGCGGGCCAGCCGACGACGGAACGCGCGTAGTGCCCGAGAGTCGGCTCGCAGGTGAGGCTCTCGTCGGTGTGCAGGTCGGTGCCGACGCCGCGGGCCTCGGCGATGCGCAGCAGCCGGTCGACCTCGGCCAGCGGTTCCGGGGCCAGGTGGGCGGCCCCGCCGACCAGGTCGACGCCCAGGTCGAGTGCCTCGTGCACGACCGCGTCGGGGGTGTCGGGGGCGGCCAGGGCGACGAGCTGGAGGTCCATCAGCCCGGCCAGCTCCTCGCGCAGGGCGACCAGGGCCCGGACGCCGCGCATGGGCTCGGGCCCGGACAGCATGTCGACGTGGCTGCGCACGGCCGTGGTGCCGTTGCGCAGCAGGAGCAGGGCCGCCCGGCGGGCCCGCTCGAGGATGCTCTCGGTGGTCATCACGCCGCTGTACTCGCGCCAGGCGTGGATGGCCGACTCCAGGTCCCCCATCGGCGGCCGGATCAGATCCCACGACAGGGCCTTGTCGAGGTGGGCGTGCGGTTCGGCGGGGGCGGTGAGCAGGACGTGCCCGGTCAGGTCGAGCTCGTCGGGCTCGCCGGTGGCCGGGTAGGTGCCGGCGGTCTCGACCGCGGCCACCTGGTCACCCGACAGGGCGACGTCCACGCACCGGCCATCAGCCAGCGTCGCCCGCAGGAGACGCGAAAGCTGTTGCGGCAGAGGGGACATCGAACTCCTCGGGGTTACCCGGTGATCAGGGCTCCGCTATGCTCGGCCGCGAAATGTTCCATGGGTGAACATCAGGGAATGTAAGCAGCATGTGTTTCAGCGGTGTCACGACGACGTGCTGCGCTGTTGCATCACACGCCCGCCGGCACGGGAGGCCCGATGAGCGACGAGCTGGTGCGCAGCCTGGGCGCCCGCGTACGCGCCCTGCGCCGGGCCCGCGGTCTGACCCTGACCACGCTGGCCGCGGAAGCCGGTCTGTCCCATCCGTTCCTGAGCAAGCTGGAACGCGGGCTGGCCGCCCCGAGCATGGCCTCGCTGGGTCAGATCGCGCAGGCCCTGGGCACCAGCCAGGTCGAGCTGCTGGCCGGCACGGAGGGCGAGCGGGAGCATCCGGCGACCGAACTGGTCCGCGCGGACGAGGGGCCGAGGGGCCCGTACGGCTTCGGCGAGGCCCGCCTGCTGGCCGGGCGCGGGCGCCGGTTCCAACCCATGGAGTACCGCGGCGCCAACCGCGACCCGGGGGACTTCTACACCCACGCGGAGGACGAGTTCCTGCTCTGCACCGCGGGTTCCGCGCTCGTCGACCTGGGTGACCACGGCCGGCACCGCCTCGGCCCGGGCGACTCGCTCTACCTGAGCGGCGGCGTCCCGCACCGCTGGTGCACCGCCCGCCCCGACCGCCCGTACCGGTTGATGATCGTCAAGGAGCAGCGCACCCCCTGACTCGCCATGAGCACGGTGTCACACAGCAACCACCAGGCGGGCACGGTGTCACACCGTGCTCGTGAGACGGGCGTTCAGGGCCGCGACCAATTCGGCCTCCTCGGCGGTCACGAGCCGGTAGTCCCGGACGACGACCCGGCCACCGACCACGACGTGGCGGGGACGCCGTCCGGGCGAAGCCCACAGCAGCCCGGCGACCGGGTCCGCCACGCCGGCGTCGAAGACCCCCGACACGTCCCACACGCACAGGTCACCGGCGGCCCCCGGGCGCAGGTGACCCAACTCGGGACGCCCCAGCCCGGCCGCCGAACCCGACGTCGCCATCGCCAGCACGTCCCGCGCGTCCAGCTGGGGGCCGACCAGCGCCGAGACCTGCAGGGCCAGGCGAGCATCCGCCAACAGGTGCCCGGCGTCGTTGCTGCCGCCCCCGCTCGTGCCGAGCCCGACCGTCACGCCCGCCGCGCGCAGCGCCGCCACCGGGGCCACGCCCCAACCCATGGGGACGTCGCACCCCGGCGCATGCGTGGCCGTCACCCCCGCTGCGGCCAGGTCCGCGATCTCGCTCGGCGTCACGTCGCACAGGTGGGCGAGGGTGACGTCGGGCGCCAGCCAGCCCCATTCGGCGAGCAGCTCCAGCGGGCGACGGCCGTACTCCCGCGCGGCCACCTCGACGTCGACCTGCTCGTTGGCCTGGGTCCGGCGGCGCAGCCCGTAGCGGGCGGCCAGTTCGGCCAGCGCGTCGAAGGTCTCGCGGGCGTCGCTGTGCACGCCGGCCGGCCCGACCGCGACCTGCAGCAGACCGTCGTCCGACACGCCGCCGACGATCCCGGGCAGCAACGCCGAGACCACGGCGGAGGCGCAGGTGGCGACCTCGGCCGCCGGGTTGCGCGCCGAGCCGTGCACGAAGACCAGTCGGGCCCCGAGGGCGCGCGCGGCGCCGGCGGTGGCGACCGCCATCCCGGCCGCCAGCTCGGCGGAGCAACCGGCGGGCCAGGTCAGGTGGTGGTCGGCGACCGTCGTCACCCCGCTCAGCAACGCCTCGGCGAGACCGACCCCCGCCGCGGCCCCCGTCAGCGACGGGTCGAGGTCGGCGGCGGTGTAGGCGGCCGCCATGGTCGGCAGCCACTGGGCCATCGGCACGCCCCGGGTGCCGGGCAACGTGCGGAAGGCCGACTGCAGGAGGTGGTGGTGGGCGTTGACCAGGCCCGGCGTGACGACGCACCCCGACGCGTCGAGCGACTCACCCCCGGGGGCGACGGCGTCGACGACCCGGCCGGCGTCGTCCACCAGCACGTCGCCCGTCCGCTGCGTGGACCGGTCGACGAGGACCCGGGTGGCCCCGGTGACGGTGAGCATGGCGGCTGTGTACCAGACGGGCCGACGCGTAAGGTTGCGGATCGTGCGTCTCGTCATTGCTCGCTGCTCCGTGGACTACGCGGGCCGGCTCACCGCCCACCTGCCCCTCGCGACCCGGCTGCTGCTGGTCAAGGCCGACGGGAGCGTGCTGGTGCACTCCGACGGCGGCTCGTACAAGCCGCTGAACTGGATGAGCCCGCCCGCGAAGCTGACCGTGGGACAGCCCGACGACGCCGCGGCGGAGCAGGGCGTGATCGAGGTCTGGACCGTCCAGTCGGCCAAGACCGACGACCGGTTGATCATCAACCTGCGGGAGGTGCTGCACGACAGCAGCCACGACCTCGGCGTCGACCCCGGGCTGGTCAAGGACGGCGTCGAGGCGCACCTGCAGAAGCTGCTGGCCGAGCAGGTCGAACGCCTCGGCGACGGCTGGTCGCTCGTGCGGCGCGAGTACATGACGGCGATCGGCCCGGTCGACCTGCTGGTCAAGGACGCGACCGGCGGTTCGGTCGCGGTGGAGATCAAGCGACGCGGTGAGATCGACGGGGTCGAGCAGCTGACCCGCTACCTCGAGCTGATGAACCGCGACCCGCTGCTGGCCCCGGTGGCGGGCATCTTCGCGGCCCAGGAGATCAAGCCGCAGGCCCGGGTACTCGCCGAGGACCGCGGGATCCGTTGTGTGACGCTCGATTACGACGACATGCGCGGGATCGACGACTCCGAGCACCGGCTGTTCTGACGTGTTCTACGCCTTCCTCTACCGATACCTCTTCGCCCGCCTCGACGCCGAACTCGCGCATCGCATCGGGTTCGGGCTGATCCGGCTGGCAGGGGTGCTGCCGGGCGTGACCTGGCTCCTGGCGCGGCTTCTCGCACCCCGGGACGACGTGCTCAAGGTGCGCGCGCTCGGCCTCGAGTTCCCGGGGCCGCTCGGCCTGGCGGCCGGGTTCGACAAGGACGCCGCCGCGCCCGACGCGCTGGCCGCGCTCGGTTTCGGGTCGGTCGAGGTGGGCACGCTGACCGCCCTCCCCCAGCCCGGCAACCCCCGCCCGCGGCTGTTCCGGCTGACCGCCGACCGGGCGCTGATCAACCGGATGGGGTTCAACAACCACGGGTCGGCGGCGGCCGCCCAGCGCCTGCGCAGCCGGGTGCGCAGGCCGGGCGGGCCGGTGGTCGGGGTGAACATCGGGAAGTCGAAGGTGGTCGAGGAGGCCGACGCCGCGGGCGATTACGCGACGTCGGCCCGCCGGCTGGCCGCGAGCGCCGACTACCTCGTGGTGAACGTCAGCTCACCGAACACGCCCGGGCTGCGCAACCTGCAGGCGGTCGACTCGCTGCGGCCGCTGCTGGTCGCGGTGCGCGCGGCGCTCGACGAGGCCGAGCCGGGCCGGCGGGTGCCGCTCCTGGTGAAGATCGCCCCGGACCTGGCCGACGACGACGTCGACGCCGTCGCCGACCTCGCCCTCGAGCTGGGGCTGGACGGGATCATCGCGACCAACACGACGATCGGGCGGGCCGGCCTGCGGACCCCGGCGGACGTCGTGGCGGCCCTCGGAGCCGGCGGCCTGTCCGGCGCGCCGCTGCGGGCCCGCTCGCTCGAGGTCCTGCGCCGGTTGAAGGCGCGGGTCGGCGACCGGCTGGTCCTGGTCGCCGCGGGCGGCGTGGAGAGCGCGGACGACGTGTGGGAGCGACTCGAGGCCGGGGCGACGCTGGTGCAGGCGTACACCGCGTTCATCTACCGCGGCCCGTTCTGGGCCGCCCGCGTGCACCGCGACCTGGCGAAACGCCTACGCGCGGAACGTCAGTAGCGGAACTGGCCGATCAGCTCGGTCACCTTCGTCGTCACGCCGTTGAGGTCACCGACGGCCCGGCTGGTCGCGCCGGCCCCGTCCGCGGTGGACGTAGTGGCCGAGGCGATCCCGTCGATGCTGTCGGCGATCTTCGTGGCGTTCTCCGACAGGTGGTTGATCATCCGGCTGATCTCGGCCGTGGTGGCCGCCTGCTGCTCGACCGCTGCCGCGATGGTGGCCTGGTTCTCGTTGATCCGGCCGATCACGGTGCCGATCCCGGAGATCGTCTCCGACGCCTCGCCGGTGATCTCCTGGATGGCGGCGATCTTGCCGGTGACGTCCTCGGTCGCCCGGGCCGTCTCCAGGGCCAGGTCCTTCACCTCGCTGGCCACGACCGCGAAGCCCTTGCCGGCCTCCCCGGCCCGGGCCGCCTCGATGGTGGCGTTGAGCGCGAGCAGGTTGGTCTGCTGGGCGATCCCGCTGATCGCGGAGACGATCTCGCCGATCTCCTCGCTGGCCGCAAGCAGCCGCTGCACGGCCACGGCGCTCACCTCGGCCGTGCGGATGGCCTCGGCGACGATGTCGGCGGCCTCCGACGCCCGGGCCGCGATCTCGCGGATCGAGCTGTCCATCTGCTCGGTCGCCGCGGACATCGCCGTCGCCGAACCGGACACCTCGCGGGCCGCGCCGGAGACCGACTCGGCCTGCTCGGCGGAGGCCTCCGCGGTGCGGCCGAGGGCGCCCGACACCGACGACATCTCGCCGGTCGCGCCGGCCAGCGAGGTGAGGCCCTCGCCTGTGGCCCGGATCGTGGTGCGGATCGCGACCAGGGCCTGGTCGAGGGCCTTGGCCATGTCGCCGAACTCGTCGTCGCGCAGCGCCGGCACCTCGACGCCGAGGTCCTTGCCGGCCACCCGGGCCAGGACGGCGGACAGCCGCCGCAGCGGGTTACGCACGGCCAGCACGACCAGCACCGCCAGGACCAGGAAGAGCAGGGTGACGACGATGCCGATGACCAGGGACAGCCGGCCCGACTCGCGGGAGGCGGACTGGGTCGCCGCGCCCTGGTCGGCGACCGCCTTCAGCATCGCGTCGTCGATCGCGCCGAGCTTCTCCTCCAGCTCCCCGAACACCGTCAGGAACGCCGGCAACCGGCGTTGCGCGGCAGCGTGGTCAGTGGCGGCCAGGGCGACGAGCGCCGTGGCCAGCTCGCCGTACTCGGCGACCTCGGGCCGCACGGAGGCGTAGTCGTCCTTCAGGGAGAGGGGGGCGGCGGCCGCCGCGTCGTCGAGCGCGGCCAGCATCTCCTGCGCGTGCTCGGAGGTCCCGTCGACCTCGTAGGCCTTGCGTTGCGCGGGCGTGGTCGCGTAGAGCGCGGACATCACGTCGGCGCGGATGCCGTCGTGCAGCATGTCGGCGTTCCACTGCCGGCTCAGGCCGTCACTCAGCGCCCGCATGTCGCTGACGGAGTCGGAGGCCCGGCCGGCCGCGACGACGCCGACCCCGATGACGGCGCCGAGGCCCAGGAGACCGACGACGGCGAGGGCCGTGATCCGGCCCGTGATGGTGACGCGCATGCTGCCCTGCCTCTGCGTGAAGCACCCCCGTGGCTGGAGGTCGAGGACGTCGTATCGGCGCGACCGGAGCCGATCTTGACCTCGGCCGCGCATTCCGGCTGGTCAACGGGTGGTAGAGGCCACGAACACTGGTCCTGGGCCGCCCGGCTTGGGACGATCGGGACATGACGAGGGTGACCGTGGTCGGCGCGGGCGTGATCGGGCTGACGAGCGCGATCCGGCTGGCCGAGGCCGGCTACGAGGTCGACGTGCTGGCCCGCGAACTGCCCCTGGAGACCGTCTCGGCCGTGGCGGGCGGGCTCTGGATGCCGTACCTGGCCGAACCGGTCGAATCCGTCGCCCGCTGGGCGCGGGCCACGCTGGACGTGTACCTGGAGCAGGCCGAGACGTGCGGGGACGACTGCGGGGTGACGCTGCGGACGGGGCACATCCTGGTGCGCGACCAGCCGGCGTGGTCGCTGGGCCTCGGGCTGGAGGACCGGCTCGGCCTGGTGGCGACCAGTTTCCCGACCGCCCAGCACGAGCACGGCTGGCAGCTGCGGGCCCCCCTGGTCGACATGAGCCGCTACCTGCCGTACCTGGTCTCCCGCCTGGCCGCGGCCGACGGCACGCTGACCCGGATGGCGCTGCCGGCGCTGCCCACCCGCGGCCTGGTCGTGAACTGCACCGGGATGGCGGCCCGGGCCCTGGCCTCGGACCCGACCATGCGGCCCGTGCGCGGTCAGGTGCTGAAGCTGACCAACCCCGGCCTGGACAGCTGGTGGACCGACGAGACCGGGGACGAACCGACGTACGTCTTCGCGCATCCGGGGCATGTCGTGGTCGGCGGCAGCGCGCAGCCGGACGACTGGTCCCCCGACGTCGACCACGCGCTGGCCGAGCGGATCCTGGCCCGCGCCGTCCACCTGGTCCCGCAGCTGGCCTCGGCCACGGTGATCGCCCACCGGGTCGGGCTGCGACCGGTCCGCCCCACCGTGCGGGTCGAGGCGGTGCCCGGGCCGGAGGGGCTGGTGGTGCACAACTACGGCCACGGCGGCAGCGGCGTGACGCTGGCCTGGGGGTGCGCGGACGACGTCCTCGAGCTGGTCTCGCAGGCCACCGCCGCCCGGGGGGCCTGAGCGCGCGTAAGGGTCCGGCAAGTGACCGTTATGCCTTTGTAACGGCATTGCCGCACACAGTGATCACGGCCTACCGTCACTGGTGGTCGCACGGTGAGCGCCAGTCGCCAGCACAGCTCGGGGGTGCTCTCGCCGGGGCGCACCGGTGTCACGGGGAGAGCGGACACTCCCCCAGGGCTCCGGGCCCGGCGGATCCTCCCGAGCCACTCGATCATTGACGACGGGCGCACGCGATGCGTGACCGGTGAGGACCTGCCCGCCTCCGCAGGCACCGCCCGGCCACGTCCCGGTTCCAGGCCGGAGTCGCGGCCGGGTGACGCGGCGGGAAAGTGCGAGCCCGCCGCGTCACCCACCCCGGCAAGATCACTCCAGCGGCCGGATTTCACCGAGTTCGGCTCGACCGAACCCGGCAGCGTCCGTGATCTAGCCTGACGTCGTGAGCCGTCCGGACTTCGACCTGACCGACGACGAGCTGCGGGCCGCCGGATCGATCAAGTGGGCGCGGCCCGCGCCCGGCGTGCTGCCGGCGTGGGTGGCCGAGATGGACGTCGCCCCGTGCCCGGCGGTGCAGGCCGCGGTGCGCTCGGCCGTCGACGCCGGGCGGTTCGGCTACCCGGTGACCGACGCCGAGTCGCCGCTGCCGGACGCGACGGCCGCGTTCCTGGGCGAACGGTTCGGTTGGGACGTCGACCCGGTCTCCGTGGTGACCACGGGCGACGTGATGGCCGGCGTCACGCTGGTCCTGGAGCGCCTGTGCGAACCGGCGCCGGTCGTCGTCCCGCTGCCCGCCTACCCGCCGTTCCTGGCCGCCGTGCCCTTGGCCGGGCGTACGGTGGCCCCGGTGCCGATGCTCGTCCAGGACGGCCGGTGGGAGCTCGACCTGGCCGGGATCGACGCGGCCCTCGCCGACGGCGCCCGCACAGTGCTGCTGGCCAACCCGCACAACCCGACCGGGCGGGCGTTCACGCCCGCGGAGCTCGAGGGGCTGCGCGACGTCGTCCACCGGCACGGCGCGCGCGTCATCAGCGACGAGATCCACGCCCCCCTGGTGCTGCCCGGCGCCCGGCACACGCCGTACGCGAGCCTGCCCGGGGCGGCCGCGCATACTGTCACCGCGACAGCGGCGTCGAAGGCGTTCAACTTCCCGGGCCTGAAGTGCGCGCAGCTCGTCGTCGGCTCGGGGCACGACCTGGCCACGCTGCGCTCGCTGCACCACGTCTCCAACCACGGGGTCTCGTCGCTGGGGATCACCGCGACCGTGGCCGCGTACTCCGTCGGCGGGCCGTGGCTCGACGGCCTGCTGTCCGAGATCGCCGACCGTCGAACGCTCTTCACCGAACGCCTGGCCGACCGCCTGCCGCGGCTGCGGTACTCCCCCGGCGAGGCGACGTACCTGGCGTGGGTCGACGCGCGCGGCACCGGGCTCGACTCCCCGGCCGCGGCAGCCCTGGAGCGGGCGGCCGTGATGCTCAATCCCGGACGCGATTTCGGCGCCGGCTACGAAGGTTTCGTACGGGTCAACCTGGCCACGTCGCGCGAACGGCTCGAGCGCGTCGTCGAGCGGATGGCCCTCGCCTTCAGCGAGTGAGGGCGACGACCGAGGCGGCCACCACCGCGCCGGCCGCGAGCACGTAGAGCGCGGTCACGAGCCGGACCGCCTGCGCGCGGCGGGCTTCCGGCCACCCGGACCGTCCCGTCCACCAGGCCACGGCGGGCAGCACGAGGATGCCGTGCATGGTCGCAAAGTGTGCCCACTTCAAGGGAGTGGCCGCGGTGTAGGCGGCCTGCTGCGACTGGGTCCGCGCAGCCACCGTGCCGATCGCGATCATGGCCGCCCCGATCGCCAGAGTGCCCAGGAAGGTGAGGATTCCGGCCCGGACGGCGAACAGCTCGCTCGGCGCGACGGCCGGGTTCGGGCGCAGTGCCGAGGCGGCCAGGAGCATTGACGTGACGATGATCAGCGCTCCGCCGAACGCCGCCGTGTAGGCGAAGGCGGCGTCGAGCGGGGTGCTCGTGCGAGCTGCTGCAGAAGGTGGCCGACGAGCAGGGCCTGACTCCCGGCGTCCACCCCGGGTTCCGACACTAGGGTGTCCGGCATGTCCGAACCCCGGCGACGCAGCGAGGTCACGTTCACCTCGGACGGCGAGCGGATCGCGGCCTACCTCTACCGCCCGGACGGCGACGCGCCTGGCCCGCGGCCGTGTGTCGTGATGGCGCACGGGTTCTCGGGCACCCGGGACGACGCCCTGCCGCCGTTCGCGGAACGCTTCGCCGCCGCCGGGCTCGTCGTGCTGCTCTTCGACTACCGGCACTTCGGGGCCAGCGGCGGGCGGCCGCGGCAGCTGATCGAGGTCGGCAGGCAGCAGGCCGACTACCGGGCCGCGATCGCCTACGCCCGCGGGCTCGAGGGCGTGGACCCGGAGCGGATCGCCCTGTGGGGCACCTCGTTCAGCGGCGGGCACGTGATGGCCGTGGCCGCGAAGGACCCGCGGATCGCGGCCGTCGTGTCGCAGGTGCCGTTCGTCGACGGTCTGGCCGCGGCCCGGGCGGTGCCGATCGGCAACGTCGTGAAGCTCGGGCTGGCCGGGGCGCGTGACCAGGTGGGCGCGCTGTTCGGGCGCAAGCCGCATTCCGTCGCGGTGGTCGGGCAACCCGGTCAGGTCGCCGCCATGACCGCCCGGGAGGCCGTGCCGGGGATGGTCAAGATGGTCACGCCGTCCACCCGGTGGCGCAACGACCTGCCCGCCCGGTTGATGCTGACGCTGCCGTTGTACCGGCCCGTGCGGCTGGCCCGGAAGCTGCGCATGCCGTGGCTGGTGATCGTCGCCGACCACGACCAGACCACGCCGCCCGGCCCGGCGGTGCGGGCCGCGCAGCGGGCCCCGCGGGGTGAGCTGATCCGCCTGCCCATCGGCCATTTCGAGGCGTACGTGGGCGAGGACTTCGAGCGGGTCGTCACCGCCGAGACGGAGTTCTACACCCGCACGCTGGGCTAGAAGCCCTACTCGACGGGCAGGCCGTGGGCCTTGCGCACCTCGTCGACGATCTCGCCCATCATCTCGGTCAGGCCGTAGTCCTTGGGCGTGAAGACCGCGGCGACGCCCAGCTCCTTCAGCTTGCGCGCGTCCGAGTCGGGGATGATGCCGCCCACGATCACCGGGACGTCGGTCACGCCCGCCTCGCGCAGCCCGTCGAGCACCTCGGGGACGAGCTCCATGTGCGAGCCGGACAGCACCGAAAGCCCCACCACGTGAACGTCTTCCGCGACGGCGGCGGCCACGATCTGGGACGGCGTGAGCCGGATGCCCTGGTAGATCACCTCGAAGCCGGCGTCGCGGGCGCGCACGGCGACCTGCTCGGCGCCGTTGGAGTGCCCGTCGAGGCCCGGCTTGCCGACGAGCAGCCGCAGCCGGACGCCGAGCTCCTCGCCCGTCGCCTTGACCTTCTCGCGCACCGCGGTCAGCAGCGGGCCCGCCTCGGACGCGCCGACGTTCGCGCTGACCCCCGTGGGGGCGCGGTACTCACCGAACACCTCTCGCAGTGTGCCCGCCCACTCGCCCGTCGTCACCCCGGCGCGCGCGGCCTCGATGCTGGCCGGCATCAGGTTGACGCCGCTCTTGGCATCGTCGCGCAGGCGCTGCAGCGCGGCCTGGACGGCGGCCGCGGAGTCCGGGTCGGCGTCCCGCTCGGCCCGCCACTTCTGCACAGCTGCGGCGGCGGCCGACTCGACCGCCGGGTCGACGACCATGATCGCCTCGTCGAGGTTGGCGGTCAGCGGGCTCGGCTCGGTGGTGGTGAACTTGTTGACGCCGACGACGACGTCCTCGCCGCTCTCGATCCGGGCGCGGCGCGCGGCGTGCGAGGCGACCAGCGCGCTCTTCATGTAGCCGGACTCGACGGCCGCGACCGCGCCGCCCATCTCCTGCACGCGGTCGATCTCGGCGCGAGCCCCGGTCAGGATCTCGTTCACCTTGGCCTCGATGACGGGGCTGCCGTCGAACAGGTCGCCGTACTCCAGCAGGTCCGACTCGTAGGCCAGCACCTGCTGCAGGCGCAGCGCCCACTGCTGGTCCCACGGGCGGGGCAGGCCGAGCGCCTCGTTCCAGGCGGGCAGCTGGACGGCGCGGGCCCGGGCGCCCTTCGACAGCGTCACCGCGAGCATCTCGAGGACGATGCGCTGGACGTTGTTCTCGGGCTGGGCCTCGGTCAGGCCCAGGCTGTTGACCTGGACGCCGTAGCGGAACCGGCGCTGCTTCGGGTCCTGCACGCCGTAGCGCTCGAGCGTGATCTCGTCCCACAGCTGGACGAAGGCCCGCATCTTGCAGATCTCCTCGACGAACCGCACGCCGGCGTTGACGAAGAACGAGATGCGGGCGACGACCTTGCCGAACTCCTCGGCGGGCACCTGGCCGGAGTCGCGCACGGCGTCGAGCACGGCGATGGCCGTGCACATCGCGAACGCGACCTCCTGCACGGGCGTCGCGCCGGCCTCCTGCAGGTGGTAGCTGCAGATGTTGGTCGGGTTCCACTTCGGGATGTGGTTGACCGTGTAGGCGATCGTGTCGGTGATCAGCCGCAGGCTCGGGGCCGGCGGGAACACGTAGGTGCCGCGGCTCAGGTACTCCTTGATGATGTCGTTCTGGGTGGTGCCGGCCAGCTTGCCGAGCACCTCCTCCGCGCCCTCGTCGCCGGGGTTCAGGCCCTCCTGCTCGAGGGCGGTCTGGGCGTACATCGCGATGAACCACATGGCCGGTGCGTTGATCGTCATCGACGTGTTCATCTGCGTCAGCGGGATGCTGTCGAACAGCGCGCGCATGTCGCCGATGTGCTGGATCGGCACGCCGACCTTGCCGACCTCGCCGCGGGACAGCTCGTGGTCCGCGTCGTAGCCGGTCTGAGTGGGCAGGTCGAAGGCGACCGACAGGCCGGTCTGGCCCTTGGCCAGGTTCCGCCGGTACAGGGCGTTGGACTCGGCCGGGCTGGAGTGCCCCGCGTACGTACGCATCACCCAGGGCCGGTCCCGCTCGGGGCGGGACGCCGCCGCGGCCGGGCTCACCTCAACAGCCTTGTCGTCGCCAGACATGCCTTCGACAGTAGCGAGGACGGCCCGCGCTCAGCAGTACGTGCGGTGTGGGCGGGATCACCGCGGACCTCAGGCGGACAGCAGCTTCCCGATGTCGTCGAAGCCCTGACGGGCGAAGCCCGTCCAGAACCACCGCAGAAGGGGCATTCCACGCTCGGCCACCCGGCTCGCCGGGGTGACCTCCCAGCTCCAGGTGACCCGCGTGCCGACGTGGTCACGGACGGCTTCCGGGGTGAACGACCAGCGGCCGTCCACGCCGCCGATCAGCAGTTTCAAGGGCCCGGTGAAGGAGTCGAGGTGGTAGCCGAACCAGTGCGGGACCTCGAGGCCGGTCAGGGTCTCGCGCGCCGTCCCGCCGTCGGTGAACCGGATGCGGCGCTGCTGCCCGACGCCCGCGGAACCCCACTCCCCGGTCTGCTCGGTCGAGCGGACGCCCGCGACCACGAGGAACCGCCGACCGAGCACGTCCTGCAGCGGGACCGGCAGGACCCGCGCGTACGCGACGTCGACCGGCACGGGGTACGTGCGCGAGTACTTCAGGTGGGTGACCACGGGATGAGCCTACGTACCGGGTGACGTCCGGGTGGAGACTCCGACCGCCCGGCCCGGCCACCAGAACCGCTCCCCCAGGATCTCCACCAGCGCCGGGACGACCACGGTCCGCACCAGCAGGGTGTCGAGCAGCACGCCGAGGCCCACGATCACCCCCAGTTCCGTCAGCACGGTCACCGGCAGCACCCCCAGGACGGTGAAGACCGCGGCCAGCAGGATGCCCGCACTGGTGATCACGCCGCCCGTGACGGCGAGGGCGTCGACGACGCCGCGGCGGGTGCCGACCCGCGCGGCCTCCTCCCGGGCCCGGGTGCTGAGGAAGATGTTGTAGTCGACCCCGAGAGCGACCAGGAACAGGAAGGACAGCAGGGGCACCTGGAAGTCGAGGCCCGGGTAGTCGAGCACCTGACTGAACAGCAGGCTGGCCCCGCCGAGGGCGGCGAAGTAGCTGAGCACCACGGTCACGATCAGCACCAACGGCGCGACCAGGGAGCGCAGCAGCACCAGCAGGACGAGGAAGACCACCAGCAGGACGAGCGGGGCGATGAGCTTCAGGTCGCGCACCGCGGCATCGCGGGCGTCGAGGTTGGTGGCCACCCCACCACCCACCTTCGCGTCGGCGCCGGGCACGGCGGCCAGGGCCGTCCGCAGGTCGCGCACGGCCTGGTAGCTGGCGGGGGTGTCCGGGGCGGCCGACAGCACGACGTCGACCTGGGCGAGGCTCGCCGAGCGGTCACCGGGACGCACCTGGGCCACCCCTTCGACCTGCCGGGCGGCCGTCACCACGTCGTCGACGCGGTCCGGGCGGGTGATCACGGCCAGGGGTTCCACCGAACCGGCGGGGAAGGCCTTGGCCAGGGTGCGCAGGCCGTCGACCGACTCGGCCGCGGTGCGGAAGCCGTCGGCCTGGCTGAGGCCGTAGGAGGTGCTGAGCACCCCGGTGGCCAGCGCGCCCAGCACGACGATCGAGGTGAGGGCCACCGGCCACGGCCGGCGCGCCGTCCAGGTGCCGATCCGGCGCCAGCCGCGGCCCTCCCGCTCGTTGGCCCGGCGTCCGGACTCGTCGGCGCGCGGCACCAGCGGCCAGAACACCCCGCGCGGGCAGACGACGAGCGCGGCGGGCAGCACCAGCAGGCCGTACACCAGCGCCACCGCGATGCCGATCGCACCGGCGGCGCCGATCGCGACGTCGAACTTCAGGGCGGCCAGCAGCAACGTGAGCAGGGCCAGGACGACGGTCACCCCCGAGGCCAGGACGGCGGGCCCGGCCGAGCCCACGGCGGCGCGCATCGCCTCTCGCCGGTCGGGCCGGCGGCGCAGCTCCTCGCGGTAGCGGGCGATCAGCAGCAGGGCGTAGTCGGTGCCCGCCCCGAAGACCAGTACCGCGACGATTCCGGTGATCGACTGGTCGATGCGCAGGTCGCTGTGCCGGGACAGGATCTTCAGCAGCGCGCCGGCCACCTGGTCGGCGACGCCGACGACGATCAGCGGGACCAGCCACAGGAACGGGCTGCGGTAGGTGACCAGCAGGAGCAGAGCGACGACGGCGGCGGTGGCGCCCAACAGCCGCAGGTCGGCCCCGTCGAAGGCGGAGGCGATATCGGCCTGGAACCCGGCCGCGCCGCTGACCTGCGCCGTAAGCCCGGCCGGCAGACCGGCCCGGACCGTCTCGCGCAGCTGGCGCACCGACGCGGCGGTGTCCTCGACGTCGGCCGCGGCCGGCAGCGGGACGGCGACCAGGGCGACGGTGCGGTCGGGGGCGACCTGCGGCGGGGAGACCTGACCGCCCTCGGCCAGGCGGGCCAGGGCGGATCGCTGTTCGGTCACGGCCGCCAGGTCCGCCTCGTCCAGGCCGGCCCCGGGGCGGCTGTAGACGACGAGCGCCGGGTTCTGCCGGGCCCCGGGCAGCTGCGCCTGCAGGCGAGCGACGTCGGCGGACTGGCTGGACGTCGGGACGCCGGCGGCGGGGTCGTCGTCCACCTGCAGCTGGCCACCGAGCCCGATGACGGCGGCCGAAGCCGCCACCGCGAGAATGAGTACGAGCCATGCCGAGCGGCGGCCGGTCAGCAGGTGCAGGATGCGGTCGACCATCGTTCAGCCCTGTCTCTCAATCAGTGAGATACTCAATGAGTGAGAGTTAATCGCGCGAGGAGGTGGGACGCAAATGCAGACCGGCCGGGAGGGCCCCCTGGGCGAGATCCTCGAGGCGCTGCGCCGCTACGGCACCGACTCCACCCGACTCGCACACGCCTTCTCCGCCCGTAACGGTCTGCAGGCCGCCGACCTGCAGGCCCTCGTGGCGGTGATGGGCGCGGAACGCTCGGGCGAGCCGCTCACCCCCGGGGCCCTGCGCCAGCACCTGGGGCTGTCCTCGGCCGGCACGAGCTACGTGATCGACCGGCTCGAACGGGCCGGGCACGTGCGCCGGGTCCGCGAGCACCCGACCGACAGTCGCGTCGTCCACCTGCGCTACACCGAGGAGGGGATGGCCACCGGCGTGGCCTTCTTCGGCCCGCTCGGCGACCGCACGCAGGACGTGCTGTCCGGGTTCAGCCCGCAGGAGGTGGAGGTGGTGGCCCGGTTCCTGACCGCCATCGCCGACACCGTGCACGAGCACGTCCAGGAGCTGACCGGGGACGGCTGAGCCGGCCGGCCGAACCGCTGCAGGAGGATGGGGCGCGTGAGTGACTGCGTCGAGCCCCGCGCGGGCGCCGTGCGGACGTACAAGCTGCGCCGCAGCCGCATCGGGCAGACCCGGCGGGCGGCGCTGGACACGCTGCTGCACCGGTACGCGCTGCCGGAGGGCGAGCTGTCGCTCGCCGGACTGTTCGGGGACGGCGTCCCGGTGGTCCTCGAGATCGGCTTCGGCGTCGGCACCAGCACGCTGGCCATGGCGGACGCCGAGCCCGAGCTCGGGGTGATCGCGGCCGAGGTGCACACGCCGGGAGTGGCCACCCTGGTGCAGGGACTGGACGAAGGCGGCCTGACGAACGTCCGGGTGCTGGTGGGCGACGGTCGCGAGCTGCTGGAGGAGCGGATCCCGTCCGGGTCACTGGCCGGCGTCCGGGTCTTCTTCCCCGACCCGTGGCCCAAGGCCCGCCACCACAAGCGGCGCCTCGTCGAGCCGGCGTTCGTCGCGCTGGTCGCCGACCGGCTCGCGCCCGGCGGCCTGCTGCACTGCGCCACCGACTGGGCCGACTACGCGCAGCAGATGGTCGAGGCGCTGGACGCCGAACCGCGCCTGACGCTCTCGGCCGAGCGTGGGCGCCCGGCCTGGCGTCCGGTCACGCGGTTCGAGGCCCGCGCGCACCAGCTGGGCCGCCCCGTCGTCGACCTCCTCGCCGCCCGCTCCTGACCCCTCCCCCTCCTGCGTTGATCATGCGCAAACGCATGACTTCCGCGCTGATCATGCGCAAACGCATCATGCGTTTGCGCATGATCGACGCGCCAAGTCTGCGTTCGTGCATGATCAACGGGGGAAGAGGGGGTCAGCCGAGCTCGGAGTCGACCCAGCACCAGCGCCAGTCCTCGCCCAGCTCGATGCTGCGCATGACCGGGTGGGCGGTCTTCTCGAAGTGCACGTGGGAGTGCCGGTTCGGGGAGGAGTCGCAGCAGCCGACGTGCCCGCACTCCACACACATCCGCATGTGCACCCAGTTGTGGTCGCCGATCGCCAGACAGTCGGGGCAGGCGTCGGGTGAGGCGTCGGGCGACACCGACACGGGCGCCGACGCGAGGTGCTCGCACGCCGCCGGGGTGGTCAGGGCCGTGGAGCGACCCGCCATCTCGGCCCCCGCGCGATGGGCGAACCGGCCGAGCATGGCCTCCTCCTCGTCGATCCGCTCCAGCACCTGCTCGACGAGATCCGAGGGCAGGGAGCCGCTGCGGCGCAGCTCCACGGCCACCTCGCGTTCGGCGGTCAGCATCTCGGTGCGCAACCGCTGGAACGTCGCGGCCGGCGTCTCCCGGCTCTCGCCGCTGCCCGAACCGTTGCCGCCCAACCGTTCCCACGCGGCGTTCGCGACCCGCTCCCCCCAGTTCCGCAGCGGGCCCACGACCTCCTCCGGGTCGTCGTCCGTGACCTTCTCGTCGAGGCGGGCCAGCCCGGCCCGCACCGCCCGCTGCTGCACCAGCGCGACCTGCAGCGCGTCGGCCACCGGATCCGGACCGCGGACCTTGAGGGCGCGCACGAGCCAGGGCAACGTCGTCCCCTGCAGCAGCAGCGTGCCCGCCACCACCGTGAACGCGGCGACCACCAGCGCCGGGTACCCCTCCTCCTCGGCCGGGATCGTCAGCACGGCGGCCAGGGTGACGACGCCGCGCATCCCGGCCCAACCGACCAGCGTGACGGCCCGCCACGACGGGGGCTCGGGTTCGGCGCGGCGCACCGCCGGGATCAGACGCGGCAGGTAGGTGGCCGGGTAGATCCACAGCATCCGGACGGCGACCACCGTGCCCAGCACCGCGGCGCACAGCACGGCGACGTCCGTGTTGGCGATGTCGTCCTCGATCGCCTTGTCCACGAAACCCTTGATCTGGAGGCCGATCAGAAGGAACACGGCGCTCTCGAGCAGGAACTGGACCGTCCGCCAGATCACCCGCTCGGTCACCCGCGAGGCGGCGGACTGGATCTCCGGCGAGCGGTGGCCCAGCATCAGCCCGGCCACGACGACCGCGATCACGCCCGAACCGTGCAGTTCCTCGGCGGCCAGGTAGGCGGCGTACGGCAGGACCAGCGAGAGCGTGGTGTCGAGCACCGGGTCCTCGACGCGGCGTCGGACCTGCGCGGCGACCTGGGCGAGCACCCACCCGACCCCACCGCCGACCGCGACGGCCAGCGCGAAGTCGCCGCCCGCGCCGAGCAGGCTGACCGATCCGGCCACGGCGGCCAGCGCGGTGCGCAGCGTGACCAGCGCGGTCGCGTCGTTGAGCAGGCTCTCGCCCTCGAGGAGGCTGACCACGCCGCGCGGCATGCTCACCCGGCGGGCGACCGCGGAAGCGGCGACGGCGTCCGGCGGGGCCACCACGGCCCCCAGCGCCAGCGCGAGCGCGAAGTCGACCTGGGGCAGCACGGCGTGCACGACCAGCGCCACGGCGAACGACGAGAACAGCACGAGACCGACGGACAGCAGGGCGATCTTGCGCCGGTTGCGGCGGATGTCGACCCAGGGCGTGCGGATCGCCGTCGCGTACAGGAGCGGCGGCAGGATGCCGAGCAGGACGACGTCCGGCTCCAGTTCGATCACCGGGACGCCGGGCACGAACGAGAGCACGAGCCCGAGGGCGGTCAGCACGAGCGGGGCCGACAGGCCGAGACGGGTCGCGAAACCCGCGGTGGCCGCGGCGAGGGCGAGCAGGGCTACGAGGTCGACCGCCAGATGCACCCGGTCAGTCTCGCAGCTTCACCCGGGCCGGCTCCGAGCGGCGGCTCAGGCGAGGAGTCGGGCCTCGTCGGCCTCGGGGACCGACGCGGTCATCCGCGCCATCCGGCCGACGCCGGCCACCCGCAACAGGCGCGCCTCGCGCGGCCCGGGGTTCAGCAGGACCAGGGTGCGACCGCGGCCGGCGGCCCGGCGGGCGAGCCCGACGACGACGCCGAGCCCGGCTCTGTCCCAGATCTCCAGACCACCGAGCTCCACCAGGAGTTCGCCGCGCCCGCTGTCCACCACGTCGTGCAACGCCGCCCGTGCGGCGGCCGCGGTGCGCGCGTCGAGACGGCCCACGAGGGACACACTGTCCCCGCGCGCCAGATCGATCTGCAGATCACCCATCGCCTTGCCTCCCACCCCACGCCCCCGAGCGCAACCGTGCCGACGCTCGACGTTTCGCTGCCGCGGCTACCAGGTACGTTTACCCAGCGCCAACCCAAAGCAACCGAACGTGGTCGATCTCTGGGTCAGACAGTAGTCGGCAGCCGCACGGGAAACCTGAGCCGCGGCGACGGCTGTGGCGCATCGTGAGCCAATCGTGACTCGATCACTCGACATTGTTGTGACAGGTGTGGGACGGGTGTGAAGAGGGCGGCCCGGAGTGCTCTACGAGTCGCTCGAGGAGTCGCCGGGGGCCTGGCCCCCCGGCTGCCACAGCACGTCACCGCCGGGGTTCGCCCGGCGGCAGAGGATGAACAGCAGGTCGCTGAGCCGGTTCAGGTACTGGGCCGCCAACGGGTTGACGCCACCGTCGGACTCGACTCCGTGCGCCTCGATCGCCGCCCACACCGCCCGCTCGGCACGGCGGGTCACGGTGCGGGCGACGTGGAGGTAGGCGGCCGCCGGCGTCCCGCCCGGGAGGATGAACGAGCGCAGCGCCGGGAGGTCGGCGTTGTACGTGTCGCAGGCGGCCTCGAGCCGGTCGACGTACGGCTGCGTGACCCGCAAGGGCGCGGGACTACGCGGGCCGGGGGGTGTGCTCGACAGCGGGACGCACAGGTCGGCCCCGACGTCGAAGAGGTCGTTCTGGACCTGACGCAACACCCCGACGACCGCCTCGTCGAGCCCCTCGCCCGCCGCGGCCAGGACGACGCCGATCGCGCTGTTCGCCTCGTCCACGTCGGCGTAGGCGACCAGCCGTGGGTCGTTCTTCGAGGTCCGGCTGAAGTCCCCCAGCGCGGTGGTGCCGTCGTCACCGGTGCGGGTGTAGATCTTGGTCAGGTTCACCATGCGCCACAGACTAGTTCGCCCCCTACGATCGCTTCTCGTGGAAGCGTTCCGGATCGTCGGTGGCACCCGCCTGCAGGGCGACGTGCGCGTCCCCGGGGCGAAGAACAGCGTCCTGAAACTGATGGCCGCGGCGCTGCTGGCCGAGGGCACCTGCACCCTGGTCGACGTCCCGGACATCCTCGACGTGCGGATCATGGCCGAACTGCTGAACCGGCTCGGCTGCGAGGTGGCCTACGAGATCGGGCGCGGCACGCTGAGCGTGACCGTGCCGAGCGGCCCGGGGCACCGCGCCGACTACGACCTCGTCCGGGCCATGCGCGCCTCGATCTCCGTACTCGGGCCGCTGCTGGCCCGCCAGCACGCCGCCGAGGTCGCGCTGCCCGGTGGGGACGCGATCGGCTCCCGGGGCCTCGACATGCACGTGCAGGGTCTGCAGGCGCTCGGCGCGGAGGTCGAGCTGCGGCACGGCTACCTGGTCGCCGAGGCGCCCCGCGGGCTGATCGGCGCGGAGGTCCGGCTCGAGTTCCCCAGCGTCGGCGCGACCGAGAACCTCGTGATGGCGGCGGTTCTCGCGAAGGGCCGGACCGTGCTCGACAACGTGGCCCGCGAACCCGAGGTCGTCGACCTGTGCCGGATGCTGCGCCGGATGGGCGCCCGGATCGAGGGCGTCGCGGGCAGCACCCTCGAGATCGAGGGCGTCGAGGGGCTGCACCCGGTCGAGCACCGGGTGGTGCCCGACCGGATCGCCGCCGGCACCTGGGCCTTCGCAGCCGCCATGACCGGCGGGGACGTCGTGGTGCGCGGTGGTGAGTCGGGTCACCTCGAGCTGGTGCTCGACAAGCTGACGGACGCCGGGGCGCAGGTGTCCGACGCCATGGACGGTTTCCGGGTGGTCGGGCCGCAGCGGCCCCGCTCGGTCGACGTCGCCACGCTGCCCTACCCCGGCTTCCCCACGGACCTGCAGCCGTTCATGGTGGCGCTGATGGCGGTCGCCGACGGCGCGTCGATGATCACCGAGAACCTGTTCGAGGCCCGGTTCCGCTTCGTCCAGGAGATCGCCCGGCTCGGCGCGCAGGTGCGGGTCGACGGGCACCACGCCTACGTACGCGGGGTCCCCGGCCTGTCGGGGGCGCCGGTCGAGGCCAGCGACATCCGAGCCGGGGCCGCACTGGTGCTGGCCGGGCTGGTCGCCGACGGCGAGACGACCGTGCACGAGGTCGCGCACATCGACCGCGGGTACGACGGCCTGGAGGTCGCGCTGCGCGGCCTCGGTGCGGACGTGCAGCGGATCGGCGTCCCGGCGGTCGAGCCGATCTAGCCGCCCTAGCCGATCGCCGCGCCGAACCGGGAGCCGCCGCTCACGGTCCAGGCCGTCCCGGCCTTGGTGCTGAGGCCGAACAGCGTGTCCCACGTCAGGTCGAACACGGCCCCGGCCGGGTAGCCCTTGTCGTCGGGAACCCCGAGCCGGAGCGTCCCCCGGTCGGCCAGTACCGATCCGAACCGTTCGCCGGCCTCCGCCTTGCCGGGTACGCCCGTCGAGTCCTGGGTGACGAAGACGTCGTCCGAGCCGCGCGCCCCCGACGTGGTGAACACGATGCCCGCCACGCCC
Organism: Spongisporangium articulatum; assembly: GCF_044465595.1. NCBI lineage: Bacteria > Bacillati > Actinomycetota > Actinomycetes > Kineosporiales > Kineosporiaceae > Spongisporangium > Spongisporangium articulatum. The sequence continues at coordinate 159,619 of NZ_JBITLV010000008.1, forward strand.
CCGACGTCCTTCAGGTCGCCGACGTCCTCCCCCGGCACCCCGGCCGCCAGGCTGAGCTCGATGAAGTCGTGCTGGACCGAACCGATCGCGACGCTCGCCCCGAACCGGTCACCGGCCTCCGCGGTCCCCGAGATCCCCTTCGAGTCCTGCCCCACGACCGTGTTCAGGATGTCCTTGTCACCGAAGCGCAGCAGCTGGACCGATCCGGCGTCCTTGGCCTTCCCGACGTCCTCCCCCGGGATGCCGACCGCGACCCAGGGGACCAGCGTCGCCGGCTCGCGGCCCACCGCGAGCGCGGCGCCGAACTCGTCACCCGCCTCAGCGGCACCGGCCACCCCGGGCGTGGCCTGGCTGAGCGTGTCCCCCTCCACCTGCGCCGCGGTGAGCGGACTCACCAGGAGCTCGACCGCACCTGCGCCCTCGTTCTCGCCCGGCACACCCACCATCAGGTCCTGGCAGGGTCGGATCGCGTTGGTGCACGCCCCCGACAGACCCGAGCCGAAGACCAGGCTGCTGCCGAACGCGTCGCCAGCCTCGGCGACCCCGGTGACGCCCGCCGTGTCCTGGCTGACGAACAGCGACTTGTCGGTGGTCGCCGTGTCGTCGAACGACAACAGCACCACGCCCCCGGCCCGGGCCCGGCCACCGACCGGCAGGCCGGGTACCCCGATCGCGAGCTGGGCGTATCGCTCCCGACCCGTCTCGCCCGCCCCGTTGCGATCGATGTCGCTGGCGAGCGCGAGCGCGGCGCCGTAGCGCGAACCACTGCTGCGCGGCCCGGCGAAACCGTTACCGGAGATGGTCTTCGGTGCACGGCCGGAGCCCAGACCGTCGGGGCCGCCGAAGAGGATTTCGACCTGGCCGACGTCCGTGAACTCACCGAGGTTCTCGCCCGGCGTCCCGACCACGACGTCCGCACACTTGTCGCCGTCGACGAAGCCGACGGCCAGGGTCTGGCCGAACCCGTCGTTGGTCTCGGCCGTACCGCCGGCCTGGGCCGAACCCTGGGCGATGGTGGTCGACGACCCGAACCCGCCGCCGGCCTTGCCGTACCGCACGTCGATCCGCCCGGCCTTGGCCCTGCCGGAGACGGTCGCCCCCGGGTCGCCGGCCACCTGGTCGGCTACACCGTCGCCGTTGAAGTCGCCGGTGCCACCGGTGTCGACGCACGCGACGGCCGCGTGGGCCGGGCCGCTCGCGGCGACCAGGGAGCCCAGCCCCAGGACGGCGATCGAGCAGGCGGCGAGAACACGGGTGGCGGGGCTCACGGGCACCTCCGGACGAGCTGCCATGACCCCCGTGGCCAGTGCAGTGGGGCGAAATCCTGATGAACCCCGCCCCACCGCGTCAAGTCCGACCCGTCCCGAACGGGCGTATCAGCGGGTGTACGAGGCGAACCCGGGGGGCGCGGACTCCAGCCAGGTCGCGAACCCGTTGTAGGCCTGCTCGCTCATCGCGAACTCGATGATCTCGCGATCCGCATCGGAGCCGTAGCGACAGCGTACGACCACCGAGTCCGGCAGGATCGAGTCCAGTTCGGTGTCGGTGGGTTCACGCCGCTCGACGACCTCGAGCCGGCCGCGCTCCAGGACCCGCCGCGGACGCAGCGTCAGCGTGAAGACCCGGAACCACTCGAGGTTCTCGCCGCTGTAGCGGGCCACCCCCAGGATCCACCCGCCCGGCTTCCCGGTCGGGTGCTTGCGCAGGGCGCAGTCGAAGCTGACCAGGTCGCGCCCGAGCGCGTAGCGGCGTCCGACGACCGCTCCCAGGGCCAGGCCGAGCAGGAGCAGCAGCGTCAGGACAACGATGACAGGGGCGGCGACGTACTCCGAGAACCCGCCCATAGCGCCTCGACCCGCTTACCGATGCTCGACCTGTTGCCCGACCCGACGCCTACGCTGACCGTTCTCAGCCCAGCGTGGCGTCCTGGGAGACGATCGTGACGCGGTCGTGCTCGACGGACAAGAAGCCGTCCTGCACGGTAGCCGCGACCGTCTCCCCCGAGCCGGTCAGGATCTGGACCTGGCCCGCGGCCAGGATCGCCAGCGTCGGGGCGTGCCCGGTCAGGATGCCGATGTCACCCTCGACCGTGCGGGCGATGACCCGCGTGGCCTCGCCCTGCCACAGGCGCTCCTCGGCGCTGACGACGTCGACCTGGAGAGCCATCAGGCACCCGTCTCCTTCTGGATCTGGTCCCACTTGCGCTCGACGTCGTCGAGGCCACCGCACATGAAGAAGGCCTGCTCGGCGACGTGGTCGTACTCGCCGTCACAGATCTTCGTGAAGGCCTCGACGGTCTCGTTCACCGGGACGGTCGAACCCTCGATGCCGGTGAACTGCTTGGCGACGTAGGTGTTCTGCGACAGGAACCGCTGCAGGCGGCGCGCCCGGGAGACGACGATCTTGTCCTCCTCGGACAGCTCGTCGACACCCAGCAGCGCGATGATGTCCTGCAGTTCCTTGTTGCGCTGGAGGATCTGCTTGACCCGGATCGCCGTGTCGTAGTGCGCCTGGCCGATGTAGCGCGGGTCCAGGATGCGCGAGGTCGAGGTCAGCGGGTCCACGGCCGGGTAGATGCCCAGCGACGCGATCTCGCGGGACAGCTCGGTGGTCGCGTCGAGGTGCGCGAAGGTGGTCGCCGGGGCCGGGTCGGTGTAGTCGTCGGCCGGCACGTAGATCGCCTGCAGCGAGGTGATCGAGTGACCGCGGGTCGAGGTGATCCGCTCCTGGAGCGTGCCCATCTCGTCCGCCAGGTTCGGCTGGTAACCCACGGCCGACGGCATCCGGCCGAGCAGCGTGGAGACCTCGGAACCGGCCTGCGTGAACCGGAAGATGTTGTCGATGAAGAGCAGCACGTCCTGCTTCTGCACGTCGCGGAAGTACTCCGCCATCGTCAGCGCGGACAGCGCGACCCGCAGCCGGGTGCCCGGCGGCTCGTCCATCTGACCGAAGACCAGGGCGGTCTGGCCGAGGACGCCGGCCTCGTCCATCTCCTTGATCAGGTCGTTGCCCTCACGGGTGCGCTCGCCGACGCCGGCGAACACGGACACACCGCCGTGGTCGCGCGCCACGCGGGCGATCATCTCCTGGATCAGCACCGTCTTGCCGACACCGGCGCCGCCGAACAGGCCGATCTTGCCGCCCTGCACGTACGGGGTGAGCAGGTCGATGACCTTGATGCCGGTCTGGAACATCTCGGTCTTGGACTCGAGCTGGTCGAAGGCCGGGGGCTTGCGGTGGATCGGCCAGCGCTCGGTGACCTGCAGGTCCGAGGTCGGGACGTCGAGCGAGTCGCCCATGGTGTTGAAGACGTGCCCGAGGGTCACGTCGCCGACCGGCACGGAGATCGACTCGCCGCTGTCGGTCACGGTCATGCCGCGGACCAGGCCGTCGGTCGGCTTCAGCGCGATGGCGCGCACGACGTTGTCGCCGATGTGCTGGGCGACCTCGAGCCAGAGCTTGATCGGCTCGCCGCTCAGCTCGTAGTCGATGTAGAGCGCGTTGTAGATCTCGGGGATCGCGTCGGCGGGGAACTCGATGTCGACGACGGGCCCGATGACCCGCGCGACGCGGCCGGCGCCGGCCTCGGTCGAGGAGGCCTCGTTCTCGGTGACGGTGGCGGTCATTGCGTCTTCTCCCTGCTGTACCGACTGCGTTGGTCGACGGTCGAAAGGTCTGGTGGCCTGCTCGGCCGGGTCAGGTGGTCAGGAGCCGGCGAGGGCGTCGGCCCCGCCGACGATCTCGCTGATCTCCTGGGTGATCTCGGCCTGGCGGGCCTGGTTGGCCAACCGGGTGTACGTGCGGATGAGTTCCTTGGCGTTGTCGGACGCCGACTTCATGGCCCGCTGGCGGGCCGCCAGCTCCGAGGCCGAGGCCTGCAGCAGCGCGTTGAAGATGCGGGCGTCCACGTACTTCGGCAGCAGCGCGTCCAGCACCTCGGCCGCGTTCGGCTCGAACTCGTAGAGCGGCAGGACGTCCTCGGGTGCCGGGGGCTCGTCACCCTCGACGACCTCCAGGGGCAGCAATCGGATGACCTCGGGCTGCTGGGTGACCATGCTGACGAACCGGGTGAAGACGATGTGGATCTCGTCGATCCCGCCGTCCTCGTAGTCGGCCAGGAAGTCCGCCACCAGGCGCTCACCGATCTCGCGGGCGTGCTCGAACCGCGGAGAGTCGGAGAAGCCGGTCCACTCGGCCCGGATGTCCCGGCGACGGAACCTCAGGAAGGCCACCGCCTTGCGCCCGGAGGCGTAGGTGACGACGTCCTTGCCCTCGTCGCGCAGGCGCTTGGTCAGCTCCTCCGCCGCCTTGAGAGCGTTCGAGGAGTACGCCCCGGCCATGCCCCGGTCGCTCGTGACGACCAGGACGCCGGCCCGGCGGACCTGCTCCTTCTCCGTGGTGAGCAGGTGCTCCACGTTGGAGAAGGTGGCCACCGCCGAGACGGCGCGGGTGATCGCCCGGGCGTACGGCGTCGAGGACGACACCGCCTGGCGCGCCTTGCTGATCCGCGAGGTGGCGATCAGCTCCATCGCGCGGAAGATGCGCTCCAGCGAAGCCGTGGAACGGATCTTCGCGCGGTACTCCCGCTGCTGCGCTCCCATGTCTTCCTGCTCTCCCTAGACCGTCTGTCGAAGCGGAACCGGTTACGGCTCAGTGCTTCTGCTTGACGATCTGCTCCTGCTCGATGTCCTCGTCGGCGGTCGCCTCGTGCTCCTCGTGACCGGCGTGGACGCCGCCGTCGCCACCGGTGAACCCGGCGGTGAAGGCCTCGACCTCGGTCTCCAGCGCGGCGGCGGTGTCGTCGCTCCACTGGTTCGTCTCGGCGATGGTCTTCAGGATGCTGGTCGAGCGACGCAGGTGGTCGAGGAACTCGCGCTCGAACCGGCTCACGTCGCTCGCCTCGATGACGTCGAGCTTGCCCGAGGTCCCCAGCCAGACCGAGACGACCTGCTCCTCGGTCGGGTACGGCGAGTACTGCGGCTGCTTGAACAGCTCCATCAGGCGCTGGCCGCGGGCCAGCTGCTGACGCGAGGCGGCGTCCAGGTCGGAGGCGAACATCGCGAACGCCTCGAGCGCGCGGAACTGCGCCAGGTCGACCTTCAGCGAGCCGGTGACCTTCTTCATCGCCTTGGTCATGGCGTCACCGCCGACCCGCGAGACCGAGATGCCGACGTCCACCGCGGGGCGCTGGTTGGCGTTGAACAGGTCGGACTGGAGGAAGATCTGGCCGTCGGTGATCGAGATGACGTTGGTCGGGATGTACGCCGACACGTCGTTGGCCTTGGTCTCGATGATCGGCAGCCCGGTCATCGACCCGGCCCCCAGGTCGTCCGAGAGCTTCGCGCAGCGCTCGAGCAGCCGGCTGTGCAGGTAGAAGACGTCGCCGGGGTAGGCCTCGCGGCCCGGCGGGCGGCGCAGCAGCAGCGACACCGCGCGGTAGGCCTCGGCCTGCTTGCTCAGGTCGTCGAAGATGATCAGGACGTGCTTGCCGGCGTACATCCAGTGCTGGCCGATGGCCGAACCGGTGTACGGCGCCAGGTACTTGAAGCCCGCCGGGTCGGACGCCGGGGACGCGACGATCGTCGTGTACTCCAGGGCGCCGGCCTCCTCGAGCGCACCGCGCACGGAGGAGATCGTCGAGCCCTTCTGGCCGATCGCGACGTAGATGCAGCGGACCTGCTTGCTCGGGTCGCCGCTGTCCCAGTTGGCCTTCTGGTTGATGATCGTGTCGATCGCGATCGCCGTCTTGCCGGTCTGGCGGTCGCCGATGATCAGCTGGCGCTGGCCGCGCCCGATCGGGGTCATCGAGTCGATGGCCTTGATGCCGGTCTGCAGCGGCTCGTGCACCGACTTGCGCTGGACGACGGAGGGCGCCTGGAGCTCCAGGGCGCGGCGGCTCTCGGCCTCGATCTCGCCGAGACCGTCGATCGGGGTGCCCAGCGGGTCGACGACCCGGCCGAGGAACTTGTCGCCGACGGGCACGGAGAGGACCTCGCCGGTCCGCTTGACCTCCTGGCCCTCCTCGATGCCGCTGAACTCACCGAGGACGACGACGCCGATCTCGCGCACGTCGAGGGTCTGGGCCAGGCCCAGGGTGCCGTCCTCGAACTCCAGCAGCTCGTTGGCCATCACGCTCGGCAGGCCCTCGACGATGGCGATGCCGTCGCGCGCCTCGGCGACCCGGCCCACCTCCTCGCGGGCGGCCGACTCGGCGTCGTAGGACTGGACGAAGGCGTCCAGGGCGTCCCGGATCTCCTCGGGACGGATGGTGAGCTCCGCCATCTGGAATCCCCTGCTCTCTGTTCGTCTTGGCCCGTCGGGCCGAGCTGCTTTCGGTCTGAGTTCTAGGTCTGTGCTGTAGCTGTTTGCGGTCAGCCGGCGAGGGCCCGCTTGGCCCGGCCGAGCTTGGCGAGCACCGTGCTGTCCAGTAGCTCTCCGGCGACGAGGATGCGCAACCCGCCGATGACCTCGGGGTCCACCGTCACGTTGAGCCGGATCTCGCGGTCGTAGATGCGCTGCAGGGACGCCGCCAGCCGGGTTCGCTGCGCGGGCTTCAGGTCGACGGCCGCGACGACCTCGGCGACCAGCTGGCTGCGCCGCTTCGCGGCGGCCGCCAGGTAGGACTCCAGGGCCTGGTCGGTCCGCACCCCGCGGGGGGCCGTGGCCGCCTGGACGGCGAGCCGCGTCGTCTGCGGGGTGGCCTTGCCCTTGAGCAGGGTGGTCACCAGCGCGGCCTTGCGGTCCGCCCCCGAGCTGCGGGCCGAGAACGCGTCCCGCAGGCCGGTGTCGGCCGCGACGGTGCGGGAGAACCGGAACAGCTCGTCCTCGACGTCGTCGAGCGTGCCCGCGTTCTGCGCGCCGGCGAGGACGGCGCTGACGCCGAGCTCGTCGGTGGCGTCGACCAGGTCGCCCGGGTCGGCCCAGCGGCTGCCCACGAGCGAATTCAGGAGGGTCCGCGTCGGGGCGCTGAGCGACCCGAACAGGCGCTCGGCCAGCGCCGACTTGGCCTCGGCGGGCCGCGTCGGGTCGGTGAGCGCCCGGCGCAGGCCGGGGTTGCCGGCCAGCACGCCCGTGACGGCGAACAGCTCGTCGCCGACGACCGCCGGGTCGGCCTTCGGGGCCCCGCCGCGCGGGCCCGCCGCGACCAGCGACTCGAGCTGTTCGTGGGCCTGGGCCAGCGACTGGCGGCTCGCTCCCTGCATCAGCGTGCTCCGTCGGCGACGGCGGACTCCGACGCCTCGAGCTCGTCGAGGAAGCGGTCGATCACCCGGCTCTGCCGGGCCTCGTCCGCCAGGGCCTCGCCGACGATCCGCGACGCGAGCTCGGTGGCCAGCGTGCCGACGTCCGCGCGCAACTGCACGATGGCCTGCTGCCGCTCGGCCGCGATCTGCTGCTCACCGGCCGCGACGATGCGGGCCGACTCGGCTTGCGCCCGCTCGCGCAGCTCCGCCAGGATCTGCGCACCCTCGGCGCGCGCCTCCTCGCGGATGCGACCGGCCTCGGCCCGGGCCTCGACCAGCTGGTTCTGGTACTCCTCCAGCGCGGCGTTGGCCTCGGCCTGCGCGGCCTCGGCCTTCTGGATGCCGCCCTCGATGGCGGCGGTCCGCTCCGCGTAGAGCTCCTCGAGCTGCGGCACGACCCACTTCGCCACCACGAACAGGATGATCGCGAAGAAGATGAAGCCCGCGATCAGCTCGGCCGGGTGCGGGATGATCGGGTAGGCGTTCGCCCAGCCGCCCTCTTCCTCGCCCTCGGTGGCGGCCAGTACGGCCGACAGTGCACTCATGGCTGCCTCGTCTCAGTTCGGCGGGGTGTTCGGTCGTCCGCCGATCAGCGGAAGACGAAGGCCAGGGCGAGACCGAAGATGGCCAGCGCCTCGGTGAGGGCGAAGCCCAGGAACGCGAGGGGCTGCAGCATGCCGCGCGCCTCGGGCTGGCGGGCCACGCCGCTGATGTAGGCGGCGAAGATCAGGCCGACGCCGATGCCGGGGCCGATGGCGGAGAGGCCGTAGCCCAGGATCGCGATGTTGCCTTCCATTGTCCGTCTCTTCCTCTCGGAGCTCGGCGCGCGGTGCGCCGTCGGTTTGGTGGTGCTGTGCCCCGGCCCGAAGACCGGGGAACGTCTGGTGTGGTGGTGCCGCCGATCAGTGTTCGTCGGCGAGGGCGTCCGCGATGTACAGCGCGGCGAGCAACGTGAAGATGTAGGCCTGCAGGAACTGGACCAGCAGTTCGAAGCAGGTCATCACGAAGGCCATCAGCCAGGTGACCAGGCCGGCGCCCGCCAGGCCGATGCTGCCCGACTCGAAGACCAGGTACTCGCCGCCGAGGATGAACAGCAGCAGGAGGATGTGGCCCGCGAACATGTTGCCGAAGAGTCGCAGGGCCAGCGTGACCGGCCGGACGATGAAGTAGGTGTTCAGCTCCAGCAGGATCAGCAGCGGGAGCACGAACCCCGGCACGTCCGGCGGGATCGAGATGCGCTTGATCCAGCCGCCGACCCCGTGCTTGCGGGCGCCGAGGAAGTGGTAGACGACGTACACGACGAGAGCCAGAGCGATCGGGAAGCCGATGCGGCTCATCGTCGGGTACTGGACGACCGGGATGATCCCGAACAGGTTGTTCACCAGGATGACGGTGAACAGGCTGAACAGCAGCGGGATGAACTTGATGAAGTCCTTGGCGCCGATGATGTCGCGCCCGATCGAGTTGCGGACCAGGCTGTAGCTGGCCTCCAGCAGCGCCTGCCCCTTGCCCGGGACGACGCTCAGGTTCCTCGTTGCGCGCACGAGCACGATGCACAGCAGGATGGCCGAGATGCCGAAGACGAAGATGGGCCGGGTGATGGCGAAGGCACCGTCGCCGATCAACGGCTGCCAGAAGTCGGCGACGCCGGGAGCCTCGTAGCCCCCTTCGGCTGCGGCGGCGAGCGCGATCAACCTGCCATCCTCCTTGATTACTCAGAGTGCTATGGTGCTTGCTCGTCTGACGCGGGTGGAACTTCCGGCTCCCCGTCGCCCGCTGTCGGGTCGGACGGTGGGGGACTGACGTAGCGCTTCACGATGACGTACAGCGCGAGCGCCATGCCGCCCACCAGACCGACCGGCGTGAACACCTGGGTGCCCAGCCACCGGTCCAGCAGCCACCCGAGCCCGCCGTAGAGCATCGGACCCGAGATGAGGTACGACAGCACCGTCCACCCGGCCCGGACTTCGGCGTGGGAAGCCTCCGCGGTCGAGCCGTTACGGGACGTGTCGTCGTCCATCTGGGCAGACTGTAGCAGCGCCTGTGAAGCACCTTGACCGGTGCCCCTCCGTAATCGGTCACCCGGGCCTCGATCGGGCATGAACAACGGGTGCTACGGGCGCAAACGGGGCTCGAACGCCCTGCTCAGCGGCTACCCAGGGCGATTCGGAGTCGCCCCTGAGGCGACTATGTGAATGTGTTCACAATCACGTAGTCGGTTTTCGGGAACCCATCGTGACCACCGGCAAGGCCTCCGGCGGAGCGTCAGCGAGGCAGTTCGGTGTCGCTGAACACGGGCGTGCGCAACCGTCGCGTGCGCACCGCCTGGCCCACGACCCAGGCCCCCGCGGCGGCCAGCACCCCCACCGCCGCGGCGGTGTCGTCGAACTCCTCGACCGCCCCCAGCAGCACCCACACGACGCCCAGCACGACGACGACCGCGAAGTACGAACCGACAGCCACCGCCTGTAACCCGCTCGGGGTCAACCGCCCCGCGGCCCGCATCACCAGTGGGCCCACGGCCAGGGCCAGGACGGCGAGCACTCCCCCGACCGCGGCACTCACCGCCGCGGCCCCGCCGTCCAGCACCAGCATCACCAGGGCGGCGACCAGCAGCGCGGCCAGCCCCGGCCCCGCGCCGCCGCGCAGCAGCGCACCGGCCGGGTCCCGGGTCGGACCACCGGGATCATGTGCGGGCCCGTGACTCACGACGCCTTCCCGGGGGCGGGTGCCCCGGGGACCTCCGGCCCCTCGGCCACCCGCAGTGCGGGGTCGACGTCCGGGTCGTGGGTGGCCACCGCCGTCCCCTGCGCCTCGGCGTCCTCCGCCTCCTGCGCGGCGGCCGCGATCCGGTTCGCCTCCGCGATCGAACGCCCGGCCTCGAGGGCGGCGAGCCGGGCGGCGGCCAGCCGGCCCCGCAAGGGCCCGAGGGTCAACGCGAGCGCCAGCAGCACGCTGAGCGCGGCGATCAGCGATGCCCAGTGCGCCGGCAGCACGGCGAACAGCGCGACGCCGAACCCGACGGTCGCCGTCCAGAAGTAGAGGATCAGCACGGCCCGCATGTGGCTGTGCCCGATGGCCAGCATCCGGTGATGCAGGTGCAGCTTGTCGGGCTGCCAGAACTTCTGCCCGGCGCGCGTGCGCCGGAAGACGGCCAGGAACAGGTCGATCAGCGGCAGCGCGATCACGGCCAGCGGCAGGACGACGGGCAGGAACGCGGGCAGGATGCGCCCGGCGTACACCGCGTCCGGGTCGATCTTCCCGGTGATCTCCACCGTCGAGGCGGCCAGCAGCAGACCGATCAGCATCGAACCCGAGTCGCCCATGAAGATCCGGGCCGGGTTGAAGTTGTGCGGCAGGAAACCGACGCAGGCCCCGACCAGCGAGGCCGTGATCAGGGCGGCCAGCGACGAGTAGTCCTGCTTGTTCAGGTCCTTGGTGAGCAGGTAGGCGTAGACGAAGAAGGCCGACCCGGCGATCGCCACGATGCCGGCGGCCAGCCCGTCCAGGCCGTCCACGAAGTTCACCGCGTTGATGCAGATGACGACGGCCAGCACGGTCAGCACGATCAGCACGCCCGGCGACGGGATCCACACGCCGCCCAGCGGCAGCAGCACCAGCTGCAGTCCCTGCCAGGCCATCACCCCGGCGACCAGCGCCTGACCCGCGAACTTGGTGACGGCGTCCAGCGTCCACAGGTCGTCCGCGACGCCGAGCAGGCAGATCGCCCCGGCGCACAGCAGCACGATCCACGGCTCGCGCGAGTCGAAGATGCCCTCGAAGAACGGCACCCGGCTGGCGATCAGCAGCGACACCGCGATGCCCAGGTAGATCGCCGTCCCGCCCAGCCGCGGGATCGGCACGGTGTGCACGTCGCGTTCGCGGACCTCGGTGATCGCCCCGAACCGGCGCGCGATCCGGCGGGCGGCGGGCGTCGTCAGGTACGTGACCGCCGCGGCGACCACGAGGACGAAGAGGTAACCCCTCACGGCGCGGGCACCTCATCGGGCATCTGACCGGGCACGAGCAGGTCGGGGACGACGGCGCGCAGCCCCTCGGCGTCGATCGCGCCCGCGCGCAGCAGCCGGACCGTCGGGCCGGTGGTGTCGACGACGGACGACGGGACGCCGCCGGTGCTCGGGCCGCCGTCGAGGTACACCTCGACCGCATCCGCCAGCTGGAGCTGCGCCTCCCCGCACGTGGTGGCCGCCGGGGCGCCGGTCAGGTTGGCGCCGCTGACCGCCAGCGGCCCGGTCCGCTCCAGCAGCTGGAGGGCGACGGGATGCAGCGGCATCCGGACGGCGACGGTGCCGTCGGCGGCCCCGAGCTCCCAGTTCAGGGTCGGCTGGGCCCGGCAGATGATGGTCAGCGCCCCGGGCCAGAACGCCTCGGCCAGCGCCCGCGCGTCCGGGCCGACGGCCGTGGCCAGGCCGTCGAGCGTGCGCACATGCGGCACCAGGACCTGGGGGTTGACCAGCCGGCTCAGCCCCTTCGCCGCCTGCAGACCCTGCAGGCCCTGGGGTGAGAAGGCGTCGCAGGCGATCGCGTACACCGTGTCCGTCGGGACCACGACGCACGAGCCCGCGCCCACGTGGTCCGCGGCCACGCTGATGCCCTGGGCCCGTTCACCGAGGTCCGTGACGTCGAAGTACCTGCTCATCTAGAAGAGGTCCAGCGACAGCGAGGAGGTCGGCCGCAGGCCCACGTCGACCCCTCGGGCGAGGTAGTCCCACGCCGCCAGCCCGATCATGGCGCCGTTGTCGGTCGACCAGCGCAGGGGCGGCAGGCAGAGCTTGACCCCCAGGTCGGTGCACATCGCCTCGGCCCGCTGGCGGACCTGCGGGCTGGCGGCGACACCCCCGACGATCACCAGCGACTCCGCCTCGACCTGGCGCAACGCGCGACGGCACTTGACCTCGAGGACCTCCAGACAGGCCGCCACGAATGACGCCGCCACGTCCGCGGGGGGCGCGTCGGGGTGTTCGGCGAGGAAGTTGCGCACCGCCGTCTTCAAACCGGAGAACGAGAAGTTCAGCCCGTCGGCCAGCATCGGCCGGGGGAAGGGGATGCTCGCCGTGCCGTCCTTCGCGAGCCGGTCGACGACCGGGCCGCCCGGGTAGCCCAGGCCCAGCATGCGCGCCACCTTGTCGTAGGCCTCCCCCAGGGAGTCGTCGACGGTCGAGCCGAGCAGCCGGATGTCGGCGGACGACGTCATGTGGGCCAGCAGGGTGTGGCCACCGGAGACCAGCAGGATGAGCGCGGGGAACGTGACCCGCTTCTCCTCCAGGTCGGCGCTGCGCAGGTGACCGCGCAGGTGGTTGACGCCGAGGACCGGCTTGTCCCAGCCGTAGCCCAGCGCCTGCGCCGTGTCGACGCCGACCTTCAGCGAACCGATCAGGCCCGGCCCGCGGGTCACGCCGATGGCGGTGAGCCGGGCCGGGTCCACGCCGGCCTCCGTGAGCGCGGTGTCGACGGCGACGAGCACCTTGTCGATGTGGGCGCGGCTGGCCAGCTCGGGCACGATCCCGCCCCACTGGTTGTGCAGCTCGATCTGCGAGACGGTCGCCGCGCCGAGGACGCGGCCGTCGGGCGCGACGACGGCGCACGAGGTGTCGTCGCACGAGGTCTCGAGGCCGAGGATCAACTCGTCAGACTCGTCAGACATGGACCCCGAGCACCTCCTCGATCTCGCTCGTCGGCACGACGCCCACCCGTTCGACGGCGGGCTGGGCGAGATTACAGTTCACCAGCGTCGACGCGACACGCCCCAGCGGGCCGGAGTCGATCACGAGGTCGGGCGGCGCGAGCAGGTCGGCCAGGATCTTGGGCACCTCGTCCTGCGTCGCGTGCGCGTGCGCGTTGGCGCTGGTGACCAGCAGTGGACCGACCCGGCCGAGCAGGGCGAGCATCCCGTCGTGGGCCGGGATGCGGACCGCGATCTCGTCCCGCCCCGCCAGCCAGGGCGGCAGCTTCTCGGGGTGTACGCCCAGCGCCACGGTCAGCGACCCCGGCACGAGGTGAGAACTCAGCAGCCGCGCGGCGTGCCGGTCGACCACGGCCCCGAGCCCCTCGATCGCGGCGATCGAGTCGACCATGATCGGCAGGTTGACGTTGCGCGGCCGGCCCTTCATCGCGAACAGCTTGTCGATGGCGTCGTCCCGGTCCGGTCTGACCGCGAGGCCGTAGACCGTGTCGGTCGGCACGAGCGCCACGCCGCCCGCGGTCAGGACCTCGTCCGCGCTCGACCAGTCGGCCGGCTGCACGCCCTGCGACATCACTTCGCCACCCTATCTTTCAGCACGCAGCGGCTCCCGGACCGGAGAGAACATCGGGTCGGCCTCGGTGATCACCCGGGCCAGGACGGCGAACTCGGGTTCGCGCTCGTCGAGCAGGTCGGCCAGCTGCCGGACGGACGGCGCGTCGACGGCGAGCGCCTCGGCGCCCAGCCGCTCGGCCAGCTCGTCGCGGAAGGCGCCCAGCACGACCAGGTCGTCGACCTTCGCCGGGCCCACAACGTGCTCGACCAGGTCGTCGAGCTCACCGTCCACGTACTGCGGCGCCGCGCCGGGGACGAACAACCGGGCGAACGCGGTGCGCCGGGCGTGCTTGCGCACGGCCAGCACCGGCCGCTCCTCGGGGACGCAGCGAGCCATCAGCTCCAGGGAGTCGAAGCCCGCGACCGGCAGCTTGCGCGCGTAGGCCAGCCCGTTGGCGTAGGCGATGCCCGAGCGCAGCGACATCAGGTCGCCGGGGCCGCGGTCGACGACGATCGACTCCAGGTCGGCGACCCCGTGCCTGGCCTCGGCCAGGCACCGCGACACCAGACCGGCCACCCCGTCGAAACCCTCGGCCCGGATGTTCTGCGCGACGACGGGCCCCAGCTCGCCGTCCGAGCCCGTCGCCGATCTGAGCGCGACCTCGTAGTCGAACGACGAGGTCTCCATCAGCAGCTGCAGTCCCACGGTTCAGGCCCTTCCCGTCGTGGCCAGGTTCTCGACCACGCCCCGCCAGCGTTCGGCCGAGGCGCTCAGCGCGACCCGGCGCTCGTCGTCCGCGCCCGGCACGACCGACAGGTCCAGGTGCAGGGCGTCCGGGAAGTCGTCGGCGACCAGGCCGCCCCACTCGATGCACGTGACGGAGGTGTCGAAGTACGCGTCGAAGCCCAGGTCGCGGAACTGCCGCAGGTCGTCGAGGCGATAGGTGTCCATGTGCACCAGGGGCCCGCGCGGCGTCTCGTAGACGTTGGCCAGGGTGAAGGTCGGACTCGTCACCGGCCCGGTGTACCCGAGGGCCACGGCCAGGCCCTGCACGAACTGGGTCTTGCCGCTGGCCAGCTCGCCGGTGAGCAGCAGCACGTCGCCGGGTACGACGTCGGCGGCGATCCGCGCGGCCAGCGCGGTCGTCTCCGTCACGCCCCGGGTCGTGAGCACGGATTCGAACATGGACGCCTCCTCGGCTCGAGCCTACGGCGTTCCCGGCCCGCCCGAGGACCGGGCGACGGTAGGTGCGCGTCGCACGACGAGGGCCCGGTCGCGGCCGGTCAGGTCGACCTGGGTCACCGCGCCCTCCCACCCGGGGCCGCCGGCGATCGCGCGCGTCGCGGCGCCCTGGGCCTCGCCGTGCTCCATCACGAACAGGCCGCCCGGGCGCAGCAGGGCCGCCGCGGTCGCGACCACGGCCCGGGGCACCTCGAGACCGTCGGTGCCGCCGCCGTACAGCGCCAGGGCCGGGTCGTGGTCGCGGACCTCGGGTTCGACGGGTTCGGCGTCGGGCGGGATGTACGGCGGGTTGGCCGTGACGACGTCGGCCGCGCCGAGCAGGTCGACGACCGCGTCGACGCCGGTCGCGTCCCCCGCCCGGACGTCGACCCGCCCCTCGAGCCCCTCGTGCTCGGCCTCCAGCGCGGCCAGCGTGCGCCGGGCCCAGCCGACCGCCTCGGTCGACAGTTCCAGCGAAACCACCCGCGCGGTGGGCACTTCCACGGCGACCGCGAACGCGATCGCCCCCGAACCGCTGCACAGGTCGACGACCAAGGGGTCCCGCCCGGCCTCGACGAGCCGCCGGGCCTCCTCGATCGCCACTCCGGCGCTCAGCTCGGTCTCCGCCCGTGGAACGAAAACCCCGGGCCCGACGAGGATCTCGATGGTCCGGAAGGGCGCCGTACCGGTCAGGTGCTGCAGCGGCTCGCGCGCCGCCCGGCGCGCGGTGAGCTCGGCGAGCGAGGCCAGCCCGGCGTCGTCCAGCTGCTCGCGCAGCACGATCCGGCGAGCCAGGCCGGGCCGGTCGACGCCGAGCACGTGCGCGACCAGCAGGTGGGCGTCGGCCATCGGCGACGGGACGCCGGCCGCGGCCAGTTCCTTCTGCACCCCGGCGACCGCCTCGCCGAGCGTCACCATCAGTGCGCCCCCATCAGTCGGTGACCGACAGCTGGGCGGCCTCGTCGGCGTCGACGCAGGACTGGATCACCGGGTCGAGGTCACCGGCCAGCACCGCGTCGAGGTTGTAGGCCTTGAAACCCGTGCGGTGGTCGGCGATCCGGTTCTCCGGGAAGTTGTACGTCCGGATCCGTTCGGACCGGTCGACGGTCCGCACCTGCGAACGGCGGGCCTGGCTGGCCTCGGCCTCGGCGGCCTCCTGCGCGGCCGCGTGCAACCGGGCCCGCAGGATGCGCAGCGCCTGCTCCTTGTTCTGCAGCTGCGACTTCTCGTTCTGGCAGGACACGACGATCCCGGTCGGCAGGTGCGTGATCCGCACGGCGCTGTCGGTCGTGTTCACCGACTGCCCGCCCGGGCCGGACGAGCGGAACACGTCGATCCGCAGGTCGTTCGGGTCGATCTCGACCTCGCCGGTCTCCTCGGGTTCCGGCAGCACGAGGACGCCCGCCGCCGACGTGTGGATGCGCCCCTGCGACTCGGTCACGGGCACCCGCTGAACCCGGTGCACGCCCCCCTCGTACTTCAGCCGCGCGTAGACCCCCTCGCCGGGCGCCGGCGTCCCCTTGGCCTTCACCGCGAGCGAGACGTCCTTGTAGCCGCCGAGGTCGCTGTCGGTCGACTCGAGGATCTCGGTGCGCCAGCCGTGCTTCTCGGCGTAGCGCAGGTACATCCGCAGCAGGTCGCCGGCGAACAGGGCCGACTCCTCGCCGCCCTCGCCGGCCTTGATCTCGAGGATCACGTCGCGGTCGTCGTCGGGGTCGCGCGGGATGAGCAGGCGGCGCAACCGGGCCCGGGACTCGTCGAGGGACGCCTCGAGGCCGGGCAGCTCGACGGCGAACGAGTCGTCCTCGGCCGCCAGTTCCCGCGCGGCGTCGAGGTCCTCGGCGGCCGCGTGCCAGACGTCGTAGCCCTGCTTGACCGCGCCGAGCTCGGCGTAGCGGCGGCCCAGCTTGCGGGCCAGCCCGGCGTCGGCGTGCACCGACGGGTCGGCGAGCCGCTTCTCCAGCTCGTCGTGCTCGGCCAGCAGCGGCAGGACGGCGGCGGGCGCCTCCTCCATCACTTCTCCCGTCGTGATCATGCAGAAACCTCGCGCCCGGCCGGCGCCGGATCGCCGCGGACGTGACCTGCGCGAGGTTTCTGCATGATCACGACCGGTGCAAAGCAGAGGCGCCGACCTGCCCGTCGGGTGACGGGCGCGGTCGGCGCCTGCGTGAAGCTACTTGCCGGACTTCTTGCCGTAGCGCTGCTCGAACCGGGCCACGCGGCCACCGGTGTCGAGGATCTTCTGCTTGCCGGTGTAGAACGGGTGGCAGGCGCTGCAGACCTCGACCTTGATCTCGCCGCTGGTCGCCGTGCTACGGGTCGTGAACGTGGAGCCGCAGGTGCAGCTCACGGTGGTGTCCACGTACTCCGGGTGGATGTCGGTCTTCATTGCTCTCCTCGATCTCGCGGCCGCCGGGTCGTGCTGCGCGGACGCGCGCACGTGAACCGGAGCCATGGCCAGTGTGCCAGAGGGGGGTACGGCCTACATAACCCGGTGCCACCCCCGGCCATTCCCTCGCGGTATGCCTCGCCTGTGGGGGTGATTTCGACCGATCCGGTCCCGGATCACCCCCACTGGCGGGGCATAGCGGCAAGAGAGGTCAGTCGTCGGCGCCCGGCGAGGTCTTCTGGACCTGCATCAGGAACTCCACGTTGCTGGCGCTCTTCTTGACCCGGTCCAGCAACAGTTCGATGGCCTGCTGCGGCTCGAGGGCACCCATGACCCGGCGGAGCCGGTAGATGACGCTCAGCTCCTCCTTGCCCATCAGGATCTCCTCGCGGCGGGTGCTCGAGGCGTTCACGTCGACGGCCGGGAAGATCCGCTTGTCCGCCAGCTGGCGGCTCAGCCGGACCTCCATGTTCCCGGTGCCCTTGAACTCCTCGAAGATCACCTCGTCCATCTTCGAGCCGGTCTCGACCAGCGCCGTGGCGAGAATCGTCAGCGAGCCGCCGTTCTCGATGTTCCGGGCGGCGCCGAAGAACCGCTTCGGCGGGTACAGGGCCGAGGAGTCGACACCACCGGACAGGATGCGCCCGGACGCCGGGGCGGCCAGGTTGTACGCGCGGCCCAGGCGGGTGATCGAGTCGAGCAGGACGACGACGTCGTGCCCCAGCTCGACCAGCCGCTTCGCCCGCTCGATGGCCAGCTCGGCGACCGTGGTGTGGTCGTCGGCGGGACGGTCGAAGGTCGAGGCGATGACCTCACCCTTCACCGTGCGCTGCATGTCGGTGACCTCTTCGGGCCGCTCGTCGACCAGCACGACCATCAGGTGGCACTCGGGGTTGTTGCGCGTGATCGCGTTGGCGATGGCCTGCAGGATCAGCGTCTTACCGGCCTTCGGCGGCGAGACGATCAGACCGCGCTGGCCCTTACCGATCGGCGCCACCAGGTCGATGATCCGGGTGCTGATGACGTTGGGCTCGGTCTCCAGACGCAGCCGCTCCTGCGGGTAGAGCGGGACCAGCTTGCCGAACTCGGCCCGGCCCTTCGCCTCCTCCGGCGTCGCCCCGTTGACGGTGTCCAGCCGGACCAGCGCGTTGAACTTCTGCCGCTGGTTCTGCTGCTCACCCTCGCGCGGCTGGCGCACGGCCCCGGTCACGGCGTCGCCCTTGCGCAGGCCGTACTTCTTCACCTGGCCGAGCGAGACGTAGACGTCGTTCGGGCCGGGCAGGTAGCCGGACGTGCGCAGGAAGGCGTAGCTGTCGAGCAGGTCGAGGATGCCCGCGACCGGCAGCAGGACGTCGTCCTCGCTGATCTCCGGCTCGTCGGCGCCCATCGGCGCACCCTCGCCGCCACGGCCGCGACGCTTGCGGTCGCGGTAGCGACCCCGCCGGCGCCGGCCGCGGCCGTCACCGTCGTCGTCATCGTCGTCGTCCGGGCGGTTGTTGTCCGCGTTCCGGTTCTGGCCGTTCTGGTTGTTCTGGTTGCGCCCGTTCCGCTCGCCGCCTTCACGGTTGCCGCCCTCGCGGTTGCCGCCCTCGCGGTTGCCGTCCCGGTTGCGGTTGCGGTTGCGACCCTCGCGGGCCTGGCTGCCCTGCCCGTTCTGGCCGTTCTGCCGGGCGCCCTCGTCCGGCCCGTCGCCCTCGGCCGGAGTCGGCTCGGCGGCGGACGGGGCGGCGGACGGCGCGGCGGCCACGGCGGCGTCGGCGGCCTCGCCCGCGGTGTCGGGGGTCGTGACCACCTGCGGCGGGGTGTCCAGCGCGATCGCGGTCTGACCGGCCGGGACGTCGGACGTCTCGGCGACGGTCTCGGACGTCACGCTCGGCGTACCGGCGGCGGCCACGGCGCGGCGCGGACGGCGGGCGGGGGCCGGCTCGGCCGACGCGGACTCGGCTGGCGCGGACTCGGCGGACGCCAGGGGGGTGCCGCCGCCCTGGTGGACGCGGATGGCGTCGAGCAGCTCTGACTTGCGCATCCGTGCGGTGCCGGTGATACCCAGCTGGGACGCGACCGCCTGCAGCTGCGGCAGGCGGAGCGAGGAGAGATCGGCGCCCGCGGTGGCGGTGGCCTCGACGGCCGCGATCTCGGTGGTGTCTGTCACGAAGGTTCTTCCCCCTCTATCGGCAGGGAATCGGTTCCGCTGCCCGTGGGTGAGGCATCCGGCCAGAGAGGCCGGACGACGAATGCCGGTCGGCCACGCACGAACGTGGCCTGGAGAGAATGAGCGGCTGCCCCTGAAGATCAGGAGCGCAGGGCGGGCGGCCTGGTAACTCAGGCCCTCCCAGCTGCTGCATACGTACTGTAACACCGGTCCCGCCGATTGACGAAGGACCGGCCTTGTCGGGAATGCCCGGCGCGTCGCGGTGTGCCCGGGTTCGGCACCCTCGACCTTCCGGGCGGCAAGATCATCAGCCCTATCGGCCGGTGAAGTCACCATCTGTAGCCAGGACCGCGCCCGAGCCGTCCACCCCGGTGCGCAGGGCCTGCCAGCGCACGCCGTGCGGGTCGGGTCCGGCCAGCGCGCTCTGGACGGCGTTCCAGGCCTCGTCGCCCGCCCCCAGAACCAGCACGCTGGGCCCGGCACCGGAGACGACGGCCGCCCCGCCCGCCGCCCGGACCCGGGCGATCAGGTCGGCGGTCGGGCGCATCGCCGGCGCCCGCTGGGTCTGGTGCAGCCGGTCCTCGGTGGCCTCCAGCAGCAGGCTGGGCTGCCGGGTCAGGGCCTGCACCAGCAGCGCGGCCCGGCCCGCGTTGAACGCGGCGTCGGCGTGCGGCACCTCGGCGGGCAGCATCGCCCGGGCCGTCTCGGTGGACAGTTCGGTCGTCGGCACGCAGACCACGGGCTCCAGGTCGGCGCGCACCTCGACCCGCTCCGCGCGCGGCCCGCCGGCCGGCAGCGAGGTGCTCGGCAGCACGGACTGCCAGGAGATCGTGCAGCCGCCGTACAGCGCCGCCGCCGCGTTGTCGGGATGCCCCTCGAACCGGGTGGCCAGCGCCAGCAGGCACTCGTCGTCCAGCCGCGTCGGGTCGGCGAGCAGCCCACGGGCGGCCATCAGACCGGCCACGACGGCGGCCGCCGACGAGCCCATCCCGCGCCCGTGCGGGATCACGTTCTCGCAGGTCAGGCGCAGGCCCGGCTGTCGCTCGGCCGGCAGCCCGGCCTGCGCCAGACCGGCCCGCACCGCGCGCACGACCAGGTGCCGCTCGTCGCGCGGGACGCCGTCCGCGCCCTCGCCCCTGACCTCGACCTCGACGCCCGGCGTGGGCAGCGCGGTCGCGGTGACGACGTCGTGCACACCGAGGGCCAGCCCGAGGCTGTCGAAGCCCGGGCCGAGGTTGGCGCTGGTCGCCGGTACCCGGACGGTGGCCACGGCCCCCGGCGCAAGCAGCTCCCCCGAGAGTTCGGCGTGAGCGGTCATGTCAGCCCCAGGGCGCCGGCCACCGACATCGCGTCGACCTGCACCCGGACCGGCTCGACGGTGCTGCCGTCGGCGTTCTGCAAGGCCCACTGGGGGTCCTTCAACCCGTGCCCGGTGACGGTGCAGACCACGGTCTGCCCGGCGTCCAGCAGCCCGGCCTCGGCGCTCTTCAGCAGCCCGGCGACGCTCGCGGCGCTGGCGGGTTCGACGAACACGCCCTCCCGCGCGGACAGCCAGCGGTGGGCGGCGAGGATCTCGGTGTCGGTCACCGAGTCGATCTGCCCGCCCGACTCCTCGCGCGCCGCGAGGGCCTGCTTCCAGGACGCCGGGTTGCCGATCCGGATCGCGGTGGCGACGGTCTCGGGGTGGTCGACGGGGTGGCCCAGGACGATCGGCGCGGCGCCGGCGGCCTGGAAGCCCCACATGCGGGGCCGCTTCGTGGCCACGGGGGCCAGCCCGCCAGTCTCGACGGCGTACTCCCCGTAACCCTTCCAGTAGGCCGTGATGTTCCCGGCGTTGCCGACCGGCAGGCAGTGGATGTCGGGGGCGTCGCCGAGGGCGTCGACGATCTCGAACGACGCCGTCTTCTGGCCCTCGATCCGGGCCGGGTTCACCGAGTTGACCAGCTCGACCGGGTACGCCTCGGCCAGCTTCTGCGCCAGCGTCAGGCAGTCGTCGAAGTTGCCGTCGACCTGCAGCAGGGTGGCGCCGTGGGCGATCGCCTGGCTGAGCTTGCCCATCGCGATCTTGCCGTCCGGCACCAGGACCGCGCAGGTCAGCCCGGCGGCGGTCGCGTAGGCGGCGGCGCTCGCGCTCGTGTTGCCGGTGCTGGCGCAGATCACGGCTTTGGCTCCGCCTGCGGCGGCCACGGTCATCGCCGTGGTCATGCCCCGGTCCTTGAACGAACCGGTCGGGTTCACGCCCTCACACTTCAGCCACACCTCGCAGCCGGTGCGGTCGCTGAGCGCGTGCGCGCGCACCAGCGGCGTGCCGCCCTCGCCCAGCGTCACCGCGCTGACCCCGGCCAGGAACGGGAGCCGTTCGCGGTACTCCTCGATCACCCCGCGCCACGGACGCGCCATCAGTGCTCTCCCTCCACCCGGGTGACCCCGGAGACGGCGCTGACGGCGCTCAGGCCGCCCAGCGCGGCCACGGTAGCGGCCAGCGCGGCGTCGGTCGCCGCATGCGTGACGATCACCAGCTCGGCACCCTCGCCGTCGGGCAGCTGTTGCTGCCGGACGGTCTCGATCGACACTTCGTTCTGCGCGAAAACCGTTGATACCTGGGCCAGTACGCCCGGCCGGTCCTCGACGTCGAGGCTCACGTGGTACCGGGTCACGACCTCACCCATCGGCCGGACCGGTAGCTGCGCGTAGGCCGACTCGCCCGGGCCGAGGCTGCCCGCGACCCGGTTGCGGGCCGCGGTGATCACGTCGCCCAGCACCGCGCTGGCGGTCGGCGCGCCGCCCGCGCCCTGGCCGTAGAACATCAACTCGCCGGCGGCGTCGGCCTCGACGAAGACGGCGTTGAACGCATCGCGGACGCCGGCCAGCGGGTGCGACTCGGGCAGCAGCGCCGGGTGCACGCGCACGCTCACCCGCTCGGTCCCGTCGGCGGCGGTGACCCGCTCACAGATGGCCAGCAGCTTGATCACCGCGCCCATCGCCTTCGCGGAGGCGACCGTCGAGGCGGTGACACCCGTGATCCCCTCGCGGTAGACGTCGTCCACGCTGACCCGGGTGTGGAAGGCCAGGCTGGCCAGGATGGCCGCCTTGGACGCCGCGTCGAAGCCCTCCACGTCGGCGGTCGGGTCGGCCTCGGCGTAACCGAGGGCCTGGGCGGAGGCGACCGCGGCGTCGAACTCGGCACCCGTGCGGTGCATCTGGTCGAGCACGTAGTTCGTGGTGCCGTTCACGATGCCGAGGACCCGGTTGATCCGGTCGCCGGCCAGGCTCTCCCGCAGGGGACGCAGCAGCGGGATGCCACCCGCGACGCTGGCCTCGTAGTACAGGTCGACGCCCTGCTCGGCGGCCGCCGCGTACAGCCGCGGCCCGTCCTGGCCCAGCAGCGCCTTGTTGGCGGTCACCACCGAGGCACCGCTCGCCATCGCGTCGAGAATGAGGGTGCGGGCCGGCTCGATGCCGCCCATCAGCTCGACGACGACGTCGGCCCGCTTGACCAGCTCCTGGGCGTCCGTGGTGATCAGCCCGGGGTCGACCGCGAAGTTCCGCGGGGCGTCGGGGTTCCGCACCGCCACCCCGGCCAGCTGGACCGGCGCGCCGACCCGTTGAGCGAGCTCACCGGCGTGCTCGGTGAGCAGCCGCGCCACCTCCGAGCCGACCACCCCGCAGCCCAGCAGGGCCACCCGCACCGCGTCCACGACTACTCCCCAAGCTCTGGATCCAGACCGGGACCATGCTCCCACCTCCCGGGGCCCACCTTGTGCGACGGTCGTCACCCGTCCGGCGGAGAGCCTTGAAGATCACCGACGGGGCCCGGTACTGCGCAGTTCCGCTCGCAGAAACCGGGCAGAGCTCGTGATCTTGGCCCGCGGCCGGCCACCTCGCCCCGCTCTCAGCCGGAGTACGGCACGATCGGGGGGTGCGGGTACTGGTGGTGGAGGACGAGATCCGGCTGGCCGAGACGCTGCAGCGCGGGCTGACCGGCGACGGCTTCGTGGTCGACGTGGTGCACAACGGCGAGGACGCCCTGTGGGCGGCCACCGAGCACGAGTTCGACGTGATCGTGCTCGACATCATGGTGCCCAAGCTCAACGGCTACAAGGTGCTCGAGGAGCTGCGCCGGCGGGAGGTCTGGACGCCGGTGATGATGCTGACCGCCAAGGACGGCGAATACGACCAGGCCGACGCGTTCGAGCTGGGCGCCGACGACTACCTGACCAAGCCGTTCAGCTTCATCGTGCTGACCGCCCGGCTGCACGCGCTGATCCGGCGCGGCCGGCCGGAGCGCCCGGTGGTGCTGGCGGCCGGCGACCTGACCCTCGACCCGACCCGCCGCCGGGTCGAGCGCGGCGGGCAGGAGATCCGGTTGACGCCGCGCGAGTTCGGCCTGCTGGAGTTCCTCATGCGGCACCGCGGGGCCGTCGTGACGAAGGGCGAGATCCTCGACGGGGTTTGGGATTCCGCGTTCGAAGGTGACCCCAACGTGGTCGAGGTCTACATCCGCTACCTGCGCCGCAAGATCGACACGCCCTACGGGCGCGAGGCCATTCAGACGGTCCGCGGGATGGGTTACCGGCTCGACACCGACGGCGGCTGAACGGGCGGTTCGAAGTCGGCCCGGAAGCCCGACTCGACCAGGGGCGGGGCCGACCGGACGACGGGAGCCGGCCCGGCGTCGTCCAGCAGCTCCTCGAGGTCTTCCGGGTCGTCGGCGCCCAGCGCCGGCAACTGGACGATCACCTGCGCGCCGCCGCCGGGGGCCTCGCGGATGCTCACGCCACCCCGGTGGGCGCCGACCACCTCGGCCACGATCGCCAGGCCGAGGCCGCTGCCGCCGCTGCCCCGGTCGCGGCTCTCGTCCAGCCGGACGAACCGGTCGAGGACCCGCTCCCGGTCGGCCTCGGGGATGCCCGGCCCGTCGTCCTCGACGATCAGCACGGCGGTGCTGCCCACGGTCTCCAACCGGACCCCCACGGTGCCCGTGGCGTACCGGGTCGCGTTGTCCACCAGGTTGCGCACCACCTGGGACAGCTGGAGCTCGTCGCCCACCACCCGGGCGGGGCGGACCAGGGCCGCGACCTGCAGACCCGTGGCCGCCCGCAGGCGGGTGACCTCGCGGTTCACGACGTCGTCCAGGTCGACGTCGTCGTCGCCGACCAGGAGGCCGCGGTCGTCGGCCTTGGCCAGCAGGAGCAGGTTGTCGACGAGTTGGGACATCCGGTCCACCTCGGCGGACATCACCTCGCGCAGGTCGGGCCAGGACGCCCGGCCGCCGTCGGTGCCCGCGACCTCCAGGCTCGCGGCCATCGTGGCCAGCGGGCTGCGCAGCTCGTGACTGGCGTCCGAGACGAACTGGCGCTGGGTCCGCTGGGACGCGTCGAGCCGGTCGAGCATCGCGTTCATGGTGACCGCGAGCCGGGCGATCTCGTCGCGGGTCTGCGGGACGGGAACCCTTCGGTCCGAGAGCTTCTCGGCGTTGATCCCGGCGACCCGGGCCCGGATCCGCTCGACCGGGCGCAGGGCGCGACCGATCAGCACCCAGGTGGCCACGCCCACCACCACGACCAGCACCGGGAACCCGAACATCAGGAGCTTCAGCACCCGGTTCAGCGACTGCTGCTGCCCCTGGAAGGACGTGGCCATGATGACCGTGTAGCGGCTGCCGTCGTGCACGGCCCCCGCGGTGAGGACGATCCAGGGCCGCGCGGTGTCGGTGATCTTGCCCGGGGCGGCGCGCTCCGCCAGCCGCTGGCCCGGTTCGGGCCGCAGGCCGGTGAACGCCTTCTGGTCGTCCCAGTAGGCCGAGGTCGCCACCAGCCGGTCCTGCTCGGGGTCGACCGGGTCCTGGGCGACGACCTGGATGAGCATGCCCTGCGGCGCGCTCTGCTTGAGCTTGTCGTCCAGCCAGTCGGGGTTGCCGTTGTCGTTCACCAGCGTGACGTAGCTGCCGATCTTGTCCTGCTGGTCCTGCTCGATCGCGTGCACGAGGCTGCGCTGGAGCAGGTAGAACAGGACGGCGGTGCCGGCCCCCAGGGCGAGCGCCACCACGAGGGCCGCGGCCAGGGCCGCGCGCAGCCGGACGCCCGGCAGGAAGCGCTTCGGGGCGGACTCCGCCTCGAAGCGCCAGCCGTCGACACCGGTACCGGACACCTACCTATGGTCCCTCACCCGAGCTGAGCGCACGCCGAGTTCGCCCCAGGTATCACCCGCGGCCGCTCGTCGTGATCATGCAGAAAGTCCCCCGACCGGGTCGCGGGCCCCTCGCAGAGCCTCGCCGGCAGGGGGACTTTCTGCATGATCACGACAAGTGGGAGAGGATCTCCTCCGCGGCCTGCACCGGGGTCAGCTCACCGGCCAGCACCTGCTGCTCGAGCGCGGCGGCCAGGGACCGGGCCGGCTCCTCGCGCAGGCGGGCCAGCAGGCCGTCGCGGACCATCGCCCGGGTCCAGTCGATCAGCTGCCGCTGCCGGCGCTGGGCGAACGCGCCGGCCTCGACCAGGGCGGCGCGGTGCTTCAGGACGGTGGCCCACACGTCGTCCAGGCCCGTCCCCTCCTGCGCGCTGCAGGTCAGCACCTCGGGCTTCCAGCCGCCCTCGCCGACGGCCCCGATCAGGCGCAACGCCCCGGACAGTTCGCGCGCGGCCCGCCAGGCCTCGTTCTCGTGCGGACCGTCCGCCTTGTTCACGGCGATCAGGTCCGCCAGCTCGAGCACGCCCTTCTTGATGCCCTGCAGCTGGTCGCCGGAACGGGCCAGGGACAGGATCAGGAACGTGTCCACCATGTCGGCGACCGTCGTCTCCGACTGCCCGACGCCGACGGTTTCGACGATCACCACGTCGTAGCCAGCGGCCTCCACGATGATCATCGCCTCGCGGGTCGCCGCCGCCACTCCCCCGAGCGTGCCGGCGGTCGGCGAGGGCCGGACGAAGGCGTTCTCGTCCGTGGCCAGGCGGTTCATCCGGGTCTTGTCACCCAGGATGCTGCCGCCCGTGCGGGTCGAGCTCGGGTCGACCGCGAGGACGGCGACCCGGTGACCGGCCGCCGTCAACCGCGAACCCAGCGCATCGATGAACGTCGACTTGCCCGCCCCGGGGACGCCCGTGACGCCGAGCCGGATGGTGGCCGCACCATCCCCCGCGCCATCCCCCGCGCCATCCACCGCGCCGTCCGCTGCGTCGTCCGCCGCACCGACCGCGGGCGCGAGCTGGGCGAGCAGCTCCTGCGCCTGCCGCCGGTGGTCCGGCCGGGTCGACTCGACCAGGGTGATGGCCCGGGCCATCCACGTCCGGGAGCCCTTGCGGATCTCCTCGGCGGCCGTGTCGACGTCGAAGGACGGTCTGGGAGACACGAACTCAGTGACCCAGCCGCTCGCCGAGGGTCTTCAGCAGGTCGAGCGCCGACTCCGCGATCACCGTGCCGGGCGGGTAGATCGCCGCGGCTCCGGCCGCACGCAGCGCGTCGTAGTCCTGCGGCGGGATGACCCCGCCGACCACGATCAGGACGTCGCCCGCCCCGAGCGCCTCCAGCTCCTCCTTCAGCGCCGGCACCAGCGTGAGGTGCCCGGCGGCCAGGGAGTTCACGCCGACCACGTGCACGTCGGCCTCGACGGCCTGCCGCGCCACCTCGGCCGGGGTCTGGAACAACGGGCCCACGTCGACGTCGAAGCCGAGGTCGGCGAAGGCCGTGGCGATCACCTTCTGGCCGCGGTCGTGCCCGTCCTGGCCCATCTTGGCCACCAGGATGCGGGGACGGCGGCCCTCGGCCTCGGCGAAGGCGTCGGCCGCGGCCCGGGCGGCGTCGACGGCCCCGGCCTCGCCGTCACGGGATGCCTCGTCGCGGTACACCCCGGTGATGGTACGGATCTGCGCCTGGTGCCGGCCGTAGACGGCCTCCAGCGCGTCGGAGATCTCGCCCACCGTGGCCTTGGCCCGGGCCGCGTCGATGGCCAGCTTCAGCAGGTTCCCGTCCAGCCCCGCGGCGCGGGTGCCCGCCTGCGCCTCGCCGGCCGCGTTCGTCAGGGCGTTCAACGCCCGCTCGACGTCGTCCGCGGAACGCTCCTCGCGCAGCCGGCGCAGCTTGTCCAGCTGGCGGGCCCGCACGTCGGCGTTGTCGACCTTGAGAACCTCGATCTGGTCCTCGTTCTCGGGCCGGAACGTGTTCACGCCGATCACCGGCTGGCGGCCCGAGTCGATCCGCGCCTGGGTGCGGGCGGCGGCCTCCTCGATGCGCAGCTTCGGGATGCCCTCCTCGATCGCCTTGGCCATCCCGCCGGCCTGCTCCACCTCCTGGATGTGCTGCCAGGCGCGGCGGGCCAGGTCGTAGGTCAGGCGCTCGACGTACGCCGAACCGCCCCACGGGTCGATCGTGCGGGTGGTGCCCGACTCCTGCTGCAGCAGCAGCTGGGTGTTGCGGGCGATCCGGGCCGAGAAGTCGGTCGGCAGGGCCAGCGCCTCGTCGAGGGCGTTGGTGTGCAGCGACTGCGTGTGGCCCTGGGTCGCCGCCATCGCCTCGATGCACGTGCGCACGGCGTTGTTGAACACGTCCTGTGCGGTCAGCGACCACCCGGAGGTCTGCGAATGCGTCCGCAGCGACAGGGATTTCGGGTTCAGCGAGCCGCCCTCGGGGGCGAACTGGTTGACCAGGCGGGCCCACAGCAGGCGCCCGGCGCGCATCTTGGCGACCTCCATGAAGAAGTTCATCCCGATCGCCCAGAAGAAGCTCAGGCGCGGCGCGAACCTGTCCACGGCCAGCCCGGCGCCGACGCCGGCGCGCAGGTACTCGATGCCGTCGGCCAGCGTGTAGGCCAGCTCCAGGTCGGCCGTCGCCCCGGCCTCCTGGATGTGGTACCCCGAGATCGAGATCGAGTTGAACTTCGGCATCTTCTCCGAGGTGTAGCTGAAGATGTCGGAGATGATCTGCATGCTCGGGGCGGGCGGGTAGATGTAGGTGTTGCGGACCATGAACTCCTTGAGGATGTCGTTCTGGATCGTCCCCGCGAGGAGTTCCGGCGCCACCCGCTGCTCCTCCGCCGCCACGACGTAGAGCGCGAGAACCGGCAGTACGGCGCCGTTCATGGTCATCGAGACCGACATCTTGTCCAGCGGGATGCCCTCGAACAGCTGGCGCATGTCGTAGATCGAGTCGATCGCCACGCCCGCCATGCCGACGTCGCCGATCACGCGCGGGTTGTCCGAGTCGTAACCGCGGTGCGTCGGCAGGTCGAACGCGACGCTCAGGCCCTTCTGGCCGGCGGCGAGATTGCGCCGGTAGAAGGCGTTCGACTCCTCCGCGGTGGAGAAGCCGGCGTACTGCCGGATGGTCCACGGCTGGGTCACGTACATCGCCGGGTACGGCCCGCGCAGGTACGGCGGGGTGCCGGGGTAGCCGTTCGTGAAGTCGAGGCCGTCGAGGTCGGCCGCCGTGTAGAGCGGCTTCACGTCGATGCCCTCGGGCGTGTGCCACGGCTCGGGCTCAGGGGCGCCGAGCGCGTCGTGCCACTCCTTCAGAACATCCGGCTGGACGACGTCCGCCGCCGCGGGCGCGTCGGCGCCGGTCGGGTTCAGCGGGACGTCCGAGAAGTCCGGCACGGCCGTGGTTTCTGGTGTGGCGGTCACTGCGCGCCTCCTTCGATCCCGGCGACGGCCTGCGCCTCGCGCAGCACGGCCAGGGCGTCGACCCCGGTGAACACGTAGCCGTCGATCCCTGCGGCCGCGTCGGACTCCGCCCGGTCGCCGGCCTTTCCGGCCAGCCAGACGTGCCGGGCCCCGGCCTGTTTCAGCGCCTCGGCGACCGGAGCCGCGTGCTCGGCGTAGACCTTGTCCGACGTCGCGAGCACCGCGGCCACGGCGCCCGACTTGGTGAACGCCTCGGCGATCGCCACAGGGTCGGTACCGGCAGCGCCGAGGTCGGCGCTGTTCGGGGTGGCGAACCCACCGGCCTGGAAGAGCGCGGCCGCGAACGTGACCCGCGCCGTGTAGGCGCTGGCCGGGCCGAGCGCGGCGACGAACACGCTCGGCCGCGAACCGTTCGCCTCGGTGGCCGCGTCGGCCGCGTCGCGCAGCGCCTCGTACTCGTCGGCGTAGCGCCGCACCGGCAGCCCACCCTCACGCCGCGCCGCCTCGGGGTAGGGCGTCCGCTCGACCGGCGCCTCGGCGACGTTCGGGAACTCGCTGACGCCGGTCAGCTGGTCGCGCCGCGTGGCCAGGTTCTTGGCCCGCCGGTCCCACACCGCGTCCAGTCGCCGGAGGACCAGCCCGGAGTCCAGCGCCGCCACGATGCCGCCCGCCCGCTCCAGCTCCTGGAACCAGGCCCAGGCGGCCGCGGCCAGGTCGTCGGTCAGCTTCTCGACGTAGTACGAACCGCCCGCCGGGTCGATCACCCGGGCCACGTGACTCTCGAGCACGAGCAGGGACGACGTGTTGCGGGCGATCCGCCGGGCCAGGTCGTCGCTCAGCCCGATGGCCGCGTCGAACGGCTGCACGGTGACCGCCTGCGCGCCGCCCACGCCGGCGCCGAAACAGGCCAGCGTCGTGCGCAGCATGTTCACCCAGGGGTCTCGGCGGCTCATCATCGCCGAGCTGGTCACGCCGTGCTGGCGCTGCCCGCGGGCCGCCTCGGGCACGCCGAGGACCTCACCGACGCGCGCCCAGACCCGGCGTGCAGCGCGGAACTTCGCGATGGTCAGGAACTGGTCGGCGCTGGCGGCGTAACGGAACTCCAGCTGCCCGAAGGCCTGCTCGGCGGTGAACCCGGCGGCCACGAGCGCGCGCACGTAGGCGACGCCGGTGGCCAGCGCGGCGCCCAGCTCGTCGGCGTCCGAACCGCCGGCCTCGTGGTAGGGCGTCGCGTCGACGACGGCCGCCCGGATACCGGTGAACTCGTCCCGGGTGCGCGCGGCGAGCGCCGTCAGCACCGAGAGCCCGGCGGCGACGTCCGAGTCGCCCGTGCGGGCGTGCAGGCCGATCGGGTCGGCGCCCAGATTGCCGCCGACCGACTCCGGCAGCACGCCACGGGAGGCGACGACGCCGAGGTACTCGGTGGCGGCGGCCTCGGTGGCGGCCCCCGCGTCGAGCACGACGGGGGCGAGGTCGAGGTACACGTCGCGCAGCACGTCGTCCAGGCTGCCCAGCGGGATCGCGCCCTCGCCGACCGCCAGCCACAGCGACGTGACGCCGTTCTCCAGGTCGGTCATGACCTGGTCGTGGGCGATCTTCGGGTCGGGGTGGGCGTGCCGTTGCCGGACGTCCCAGCCGGTCTGCGAGGTTCCCGTGGCGGTCGCGGCCCGGGTGAAGGGGACCGCACCGGGCGCGCCGTCGTGATCGGCCGTCGCACTGCCGCCCGGGGCGTCGTCGGCCGTGTACAGCGGCAGGACGTCGATGCCGTCGTAGGTGGTCGTGCTCAGCTTCGCCTCGGCCAGGTCGAGCTGATCAGGGCCGTCCCCTTCGCCCAGAGCGCCCGACTTGCGCAGCACGGCGGCGACGGCGGCCCGCCAGTCGTCCCGACCGGCGGCGTCGAAGGCCGCTGCGAGGTCGAGATGGTCCGGCGGCTGCGGCTGATCATCCAGGGCAGCGGTCATACGGCTCAGCGTAGGAACCCCGTCGCCTCACGTCACACCCGCTGCCGTGACATCCCCCACTGTCCCTCCCCCCGTCGATCATGCGCAAACGCAGCACCACCGCGTCGATCATGCGCAAACACATGATGCGTTTGCGCATGATCACCGTGGAAATGCTGCGTTTGCGCATGATCGACGCGGGGAGGGGCGCGTCAGGGCACGTCGATGTGGTCCTCGGTGACCCCGGGGGCGGCGGTGCGGGCCACGGCGCGCAGCACGGCGCTCTCGGCGGCGGCCGTGCGCACGCTCCCGCGCACGACGGCCTTACCGTCGGTGTACCGCACGATCAGGCCACCCCCCGGCGCGGGCACCGCCCGGACGACGGCGGCCAGCTCCCCCACCTGCGGCGAGTCGGCCTCGGCCAACGACGGGTCCAGCATCAGCTGGTCGTCCACCGGCCGGCCGGCGGACCCGACCGCCGCGAGCACGGCCTGGCGCTGCTCGTCCGAGCCGACCCATCCGGTCAGCCGGACGCCGCCCCCGGCGAAGGTCAGGCTGAACGGCAACTGATCCCGGGGCTGGCCCGCGGGAGCGGGTTCACCCGCCACGCCGGGCGCGGGTGCTTCGGTGGGGGCGGGCGCCGGCGGGGGCGACGGCTCCGGCACGGGCACCGGGACGGCGGGCGCCCCGACCGCCGGGGCGACCACGGTCACCGCCCGTACCCCGCGCACCGTGAGGACGGCCGCCCGGGCCCGCGGCCCGTCGTCCGCGGCCAGCCCGCGCAGGACGACGTCGCGCCCGCTCACGTCGACCCGCGCCTGGGGCAGGTCGACGGCGTTCAGGGCGATCGTCGTCCGGCCGGTCAGGTCGTCCTCGACGTGCCCGCGCACGACGGTCGCCTGCAGGACGAACAGGGCGGTCAGCCCGGCGACCCCGGCCACGACCGGCATGGCCAGCCGGGAGTTCGCGGCCGCGACCCAGCCCGTGGAGATCAGCCCGGTCACCCGCGCACCGACCCGGCTGACGGCGTCCCCACGGTTCATCGGGCGCGCCGGCCGGAGACCAGGGTGGCGGTCAGCTGGGCGAAGCCGTTCTCGTCCCCGGTGGCCAGCAGGCGGGCCTGCTCGGGCCAGGTGGCCAGGCTCGGCGCGAACCGCAGGCCGGCGGCGCGGATCGCCGCCTCGATGGTCTCGACGTCGGTACGGGCCAGGGCGTCGAACGTGAGGATCCCGGCGGCATTCAGGGCGCCGGCCATCTTCGGGCCGACCCCCTCGATGCGCTGCAGGTTGTCCTGCTGGACGGCGACCCGCGCCCGGGGGGCCGGACGCTGCCGGGACCGGCTCTGGGTCGGGATCAGCACGGCCAGGGGGTCGGGTTCGGAGTCGGGGTCGGACGGCGCCTCGGGCTCGGTGCCCGACTCGTCCGCGAGATCGATGACCGCGGGCGCGTTCTCGGCCGCATCCGGGGGCGCGGTCTCGTCGGCCGACTGCGCCTTCGGGGCACCCGACGCACCGGGCACGCGCCGCGGCAAGGGCTTGAGCGTGAGCTCCGGCCGGGGCGCGCCGTTGCGCTCGGGCTCGGTGTAGAGGTGACTGTGCAGGACCCAGCCGACGACGGCCCCCAGCCCGAAGGCCAGGGCCAGCATGATCAGGGACTGCCCGAGGAACCACGCCATGAGGTGCTCCGTGCGCTCGTCGTGAAAAGACGCACGGCGGACCTGGGTCGCCGTGCCGGTACGGGCACGATGCCACAGTCAGTGATGCAACGGTCACATATTGTCGTTGGGCGGCGCAGTGTCGTCACAACCGCCGCAAGCGCCCCAAGATCGCCTTCGCTGCCGGGTTCCGACGAGCGGAACTGAGCGACTCCCGGCACGCCGGGCGATCATCTGCCTGAGGGCCGCCGGCCCACCGTCAGCCGACGTCGAGCGCCAGGAGGTCGTCCTCGGTCTCGCGGCGCACGATCACGCGGGCCTCGCCGTCGCGCACGGCGACGACCGGCGGGCGCGGTACGTGGTTGTACTGGCTGGCCATGCTGCGGCAGTAGGCGCCGGTCGCGGGGACGGCGAGCAGGTCGCCGGGCGCGACGTCCGAGGGCAGGAACTCGTCCCGGACGACGACGTCCCCACTCTCGCAGTGCTTCCCGACGACCCTCGACAGGACGGGCCCGGCACTCGACGCCCGTGACGCGAGGGTGCACGAGTAGTCGGCGTCGTAGAGCGCGGTGCGGATGTTGTCGCTCATCCCGCCGTCCACGCTGACGTACCGGCGCGCGGCCCCGCCGTCGAGCGGGACGTCCTTGACGGTGCCGACCCGGTAGAGCGTGAACGCGCTGGGCCCGGCGATGGCCCGGCCCGGTTCCACCGAGATGCGCGGCACGTCGATGCCCAGGCCGCGGCACTCGCGCAGCACGATCGCCGCCAGCTGGTCGGCCAACGCCTTCGGTTCCAGCGGGTCGTGCTCGCTGGTGTAGGCGATGCCGTACCCGCCGCCGAGGTCCATCTCCGGCAGGTCCACCCCGTGCTGGACCTTCGTCGCGGCGTGCAGGTCGAGCAGCCGGCGCACCGCGACCTCGAAGCCGCCGGTGTCGAAGATCTGCGAGCCGATGTGACTGTGCAGGCCCCGCAGCTCCAGCTCGGGCAGGGCCAGGATCTTCGCGATCGCCGCCGCCGCATGACCTTCCGACAACGACAGGCCGAACTTCTGGTCCTCGTGGGCCGTCGACATGTACTCGTGGGTGTGGGCCTCGACGCCCACGGTCACCCGCACCATCACCGGCTGCCGCACCCCGTACCGGCGCGCCGCCTCGGCGACGCGGTCGATCTCGGTCAGGGAGTCGACCACGATCCGGCCGACGCCGTTGCTCACGGCCCGATCGATCTCGAAGTCCAGTTTGTTGTTGCCGTGCAGAGCGATCCGCTCCGGCGCGACGCCGGCCCGCAGCGCCACGGTGAGTTCGCCGCCCGAGCAGGTGTCGAGGTGCAGCCCGTCCTCGGCGACCCAGCGGGCGACGGCCGTGCACAGGAACGCCTTGCCCGCGTAGTAGACGTCGGCACCGCCCACCGCGGCGAACGCCTCGGCGAAGGCGTCGCGGAAAGCCGTTGCCCGGGAACGGAAGTCGGTCTCATCCAGGATGAAGGCCGGCGTCCCGAACCGCTCGGCCAGGCCGACGACGTCGAGCCCGCCGACCTCCAGGGCGCCGGCGGCGCCCCCCTGCGTCAGACGGGTCACCGTGCGCGCCCACAGGGCGGGCAGCAGGACGTTGGTGTCGTCCGGCGGCCGCAACCAGGCGGGAACCGTTGCGACAGAACCGTATCCCGGGGCATGCAGCGCCCCGGCCTCGTGTGCCGACACTGCCTTACATCCTCTCCGGGGCGGACACGCCCAGCAGGTCGAGCCCGTTGGCGAACACGACGCGCGCGGCCTCGGCCAGCCAGAGCCGGCTGCGGTGCGCGTCGGTCACCGACTCCTCGGCCCGCGGCGTCACCCGGGTCGCGTCGTACCAGCGGTGGAAGTGCCCGGCCAGCTCCTCCAGGTGCCGGGCCACCCGGTGCGGTTCCCGCAGCTGCGCGGCGTGGGCCACGACCCGCGGCATCTCGGCCAGGGCGCCGAGCAGAGCGGTGTCGGTCGGGTCGTCGAGCAGGGCCGGGTCGAACCCGTCCTCCCGACGTACGCCCGCCTCGACGGCGTTGCGGGCGATCCCGGCCAGCCGGGCGTGCGCGTACTGCACGTAGAAGACCGGGTTGTCGTTCGTCCTGCGGGTCAGCACCTCGCCGTCGAGCGTGAGCGGCGAGTCGGCCGGGTAGCGGGCCAGGCTGTACCGCACGGCGTCCACCCCGAGCCAGTCGACCAGGTCGCGCAGCTCGATGATGTTGCCGGCCCGCTTGCTCAGCTTCGCCCCGCCGACCGAGACCAGCTGCCCGATCAGGACTTCCAGGTTGACCTCGGGGTCGTCACCGGCGCACGCGGCCAGGGCCTTCAACCGCTGCACGTAGCCGTGGTGGTCGGCGCCGAGCATGTAGATCTTCTCGCCGAAGCCCCGGTCCTTCTTCGACAGGTAGTAGGCGGCGTCGGCGGCGAAGTACGTCTTCTCGCCGTCGGCCTTGACCAGGACCCGGTCCTTGTCGTCGCCGAAGTCGGTGGTCCGCAACCAGACCGCGCCGTCCCGGTCGTCCACGTGGCCCTGCTCGCGCAGCCGCTCGATCGCCGCCTCGACCGCGCCCGCCTCGTGCAGCGTCCGCTCCGAGAACCAGACGTCGAAGTGCACGCCGAAGTCGGCCAGCGTCTGCTGGATCTCCCCCAGCTGCAGCCGGTACCCGGCCTCCCGGGCGAGGACCAGCGCCTCGTCGTCCGGAAGCCCATCGATCTCCGGGTGCTCGGCCCGGACCTTCACGGCCAGCTCCGCGACGTACTCGCCCTTGTACCCGCCCTCGGGTACCTCCGTGCCCCGCAGCCGGGCCAGCACCGACGCCCCGAACCGGTCCATCTGCGCCCCCGCGTCGTTCACGTAGAACTCGCGGGTGACCTGCGCGCCCGCCGCGCTGAGCAGCCGGCCGAGCGCGTCGCCGAGGGCCGCCCACCGGGTGTGACCGATGTGCAGCGGGCCCGTCGGGTTGGCGGAGACGAACTCCAGGTTCAGCACGTGGCCGGTCAGCGCGTCGCTGCGCCCGTACGCCGCGCCCGCCTCGACGATGGTCCGGGCCAGCTCCCCGGCCGAGGCGGCGTCCAGCACCACGTTCAGGAAACCCGGCCCGGCGACGTCCACACTCTTCACCCCGGCCACCTCGCCGAGCCGCGCGGCGAGCGCCAGGGCGACCTCCCGCGGGGGCCGGCCGGCCTGCTTGGCCAGCTGCAGGGCGATGTTGGTCGACCAGTCGCCGTGCTCGCGCTGCTTGGGGCGCTCCACCCGCACCTCGTCGGGGACCACGACGGCGAGTTCGCCGGCCTCGACGGCGGCGAGCAGGCACGCCCGGACGGCGGCGGAGAGCTGGTCAGGAGTCACCCGCCCAGGGTATCGGCGGGCGCGAGTCGATTTTTCCGCCCCGCCCGACGGCGCTTCAGGTTCAAGATCGCCCGAAACGGGGCATGCTCGTGGTGTCGGCCACTTCCCGGGGGGTCATTTTTCGGCTCGTCCGTGCGACGCTGGACGGCACGGCGAATCAAGCACGGTCGCGAGACCTGACCCGCGACGTGCCACGGAGTATCTAGTAGGGGCTGCTTGGATGTCTGTCACGACCACGGAACCCGGGGGGCCCCTGCGCACGGCGCGGCGGGCGGGCCTGATCGAGCAGGTCATCGACCAGCTGCGGGCCCAGATCACGTCGGGCCACTGGGCCGTCGGGTCGCGGATCCCGACCGAGACCGAGCTGTCGGCCCTCACCGCGACCAGCCGCAACACGGTGCGCGAGGCGGTGCAGTCGCTGGTGCACGCCGGGTTGCTGGAGCGCCGGCAGGGGTCCGGCACTTACGTGCTGGCCTCGAGCGAGCTGGCCGGCGCGGTCAGCCGCCGGGTCGCCGACGCCCGCTACGTCGACGTGCTCGAGGTGCGCCGGACGCTCGAGGTCGGCGCCGCCCGGCTGGCGGCCGAGCGGCGCACCGCCGACGACGTCGCGCTCCTCAAGAGCCTGCTCGACCGGCGGGTCTCGGCCCGCGCGGCCGGTGACGTCGAGGTCACGGTGGCGACCGACGTCCAGTTGCACCGGGCCATCGCCCGCGCCGGGCACAACCCGGTGCTGTCGGAGCTGTACGAGAACTTCATCGACGCCCTGCACGAGAACGTCCGGCAGAACGTCGAGGAGCATCCCGAGGTGCCCGACGAGAACCACATCGTGCTGATCCAGGCCATCATCGACGGCGACGCCGACCTGGCCGCCGCCGAGGCGGCCCGCTTCCTGGACGAGTTCCTCGCCGTCGCCGAGCTCCCCTCCGGCGAGGGGTGAACCCGGCGGGGAGTCGGGTAGGCCCGACCGCGCCGCTCACGAAGAGCCCGCGGCCGACGAACCCCCGCAGCGCCCGGACCCGGGCGACGATCCTCGCCACCGCACGACAGATGATCGCCAGGGACGGCGTCGAAGCGTTCAGCTACGCCGCCCTGGCCACCCGGCTCGGCGTCACCCGGCAGACGATCTACCGGTACTGGCCCCGGCGCGAGGACCTGCTGCGCGACGCGGCCATCGAGGGCCCGGACAACTACTTCCTGGCCAGCTCCGTCGAGGTGCGCCCGATCCTGCTGGAGTGGGTGCGCAACTTCGCGCAGCGGATGTCGCAACCCGATGCGGGCGCGGCGGTCCTCGAGCTGATGCGGCAGGCGGAGGGGCAGGCCGCCGCCGAGGTGTCCCTGACCGAGCTGATCGAGGGCCGCCGGGAGCACCTGAACCAGCTGCTCATCCCGACGGGCTACAGCCTGACCTCCGAGGACTTCTCCCTCCTGATGGGCCCGGTGACCTCGCGCCGGTTCCTCGCGCGGGCCGAGCTCACCGCCCCCTTCCTGGAGGCCGTCGTCGACCAGTTCCTGGCCCGCCCCTCGGCCCGGCTCTCGCTGCCGGGCTCGGGGCCCGGCCCGTATCCCCTGACCGCTCGGCCGGTGCCCGAGGAGCAGCCGGACGACGTCCGCGCGCCGGTATCGGGTTCGTAACCTCCCGTGCGCCCCTGCTAAGGTTCGAAAGCGCCCCGAGCCCCCGTAGCTCAGGGGATAGAGCGTCGCCCTCCGGAGGCGAAAGCGCAGGTTCGAATCCTGCCGGGGGCACAACAGATCTGCGCAGGCTGATAGGTCCTCATGTTGTTCGGTGGCCCGGCCAGCCAGGGGGCCATTTGTGGCCTGACCTGCATGTCTGGCCCTCCTGGGACAGGATGCGACGCCAGTACTCGAGCATCTCCAGGGGCCCTGTTTCGGCCGCCGTAGCGTCATAGGCCTGGCTCGTGGCGTGCCCTCAGGGGCACAGCACACATCTGCGCTAGGGAGTGTTGAGGGCACGCGCCTTCAGGTAGATGATCGGTGCGTGGATATCGCCGTCATCTACTTCGACGGATGCCCGAGCTGGCGCATCGCTGAGAACCGCCTGCAGGAAGCCTTGAACACGATCGGCGCGTCCACACCGCAGATTCGGACCGTCGAGGTCAGTTCCGAAGTCAAGGCGCAAGCTGCGGGCTTCGCCGGGTCACCGACCATCCTGATCGATGGAACCGACCTGTTCCCGGTCCCTCGCCCGTCAGCCGCATTGGCCTGTCGCCTGTACTCCACCCCCTCAGGTCTAGCTGGATCACCCACCGTGGCTCAGCTCGTCCTGGCTCTGTCCGAGAGAACTCGATCATGACCACCGAAGCCAACAGCACCGACCATGACGCCGAGTACCTGCGGTGCGGCTGCTGCGGACGAGAACGCCTCGCCAATCGCGTCACTGAACTCGACAGCTCCCCCGGCATCTACATCTGCCTGGGCTGCGCCCTCTCCGCAGCACGACGAGTCAGCCGCCTGCCGGTCCCCAGCCTCGACCCCCGCGGGTTACTGCACCGGCTGCAGCATCTACTCCCCGGCGGCCCCGGCCACAGCCACGCCCACCAGGGCGTGCCCACCTACGGCATCGCCATCCCGATCTTTCCCGTCACCGACTTGAACCGCTCCCTGCCCTACTACAGACGGCTCGGCTTCAAGGTCGTCGAGCACCTGAACGACTACGCCGTCCTGGCATCCGGGGACATCGAGCTCCACCTGAACGAAGCCTCCGACCGCACCCCCGACGAGGCCTTCATCCACGTCACAGGCG
Organism: Spongisporangium articulatum; assembly: GCF_044465595.1. Taxonomy (NCBI): domain Bacteria; kingdom Bacillati; phylum Actinomycetota; class Actinomycetes; order Kineosporiales; family Kineosporiaceae; genus Spongisporangium; species Spongisporangium articulatum. The sequence goes on from NZ_JBITLV010000008.1 coordinate 198,195, forward strand.
ACCCGACCAGCCTCTGGAAACGCCTCAGCGACCGCAACCTGCCCGGCCTGGGACCGGTGCAGGATCAGCCCTGGGGCCTCCGGGAATTCGTCGCCACCGACCCCGATGGCAACACGCTGCGGATCGGGCATCCCTCCCCGAGCTGACGCGCCGCGAGTAGGCCCTGGCAGTCCCAACCGCGAGAAACGTGAGCAGGCTCGGCAAGCGGGCCGCGCAAACACGTTCGCGGCGGTCAACTTCCACCCATTTCCAGGCGCGCCACCCAGCCCTGTTACAGAGAGACTGTCCGATTTCCGGTGTAACCGGGTCTGACGGTTTCAGTTGGTGGTGCTCGGTGTGAGCCGTCCTTCGAAGGTGATCGCGAAGGCGTTGA
>NZ_JBITLV010000009.1:0-107144 GCF_044465595.1 Spongisporangium articulatum
ACTTCGCAATCACCACCGCACCGGAGGTCTCACTACGTGATCAAGCTGCCGCGCCGACCGTCACCAACGTCCTGGCCGGTTACACCTAGGCCGCCCCGGCCTGCTCGGCCTGCAGGGCCCGGACGACGACCTCGCGCCGCTCGGGCGGCAGGTCCTTCAACTGCCCGGCCAGCCGGTTCATCCGCCGGCCGACCGCCCGCCGGGTGCCCACGCCCGGGGTGGGCTGCAGCTGCCGGACCAGCGCGGTCATGTCCTCCCCCGTCGAACCGTCGGAGTGCCCGTTGGCGGCCAGCTCCTGCTCGGCCGCCGCGGTCGCCGCGTCCTTCTCCTCGCTCATCCCGATCGGGCCGACCCGGCGGCCGTTCAGGAACTGGGCGATCACCGGCTCGTCGGAGGTGAGCATCAGCTCGCGCGGGCCGAAACCGACCAGCCGGCGCTGGAACAGCATCCCCACGTTGTCCGGCACCGTGCGGGCCAGGTTGATGTTGTGGGTGACGATCAGGATCGTCGTGTCGAGCCGGGCGTTGATGTCGATCAGCAGCTGCGACAGGTACGCGGTGCGCACCGGGTCCAGCCCCGAGTCGGGCTCGTCGCAGAGCAGGATCTCCGGCTCCAGCACGAGGGCCCGGGCCAGGCCGGCGCGCTTCTTCATCCCGCCCGAGATCTCCCCCGGCAGCTTCTCCTCCGCGCCCTCGAGCCCGACCAGCGCCATCCGGTCCATCACGATGTCGCGGATCTGCCGCTCGCTCTTGCGGGTGTGCTCGCGCAGGGGGAACGCCACGTTGTCGTAGACGGTCATCGACCCGAACAGCGCACCGTCCTGGAACAGCACCCCGAAGTGCTTGCGCACCTCGTACAGGTCGTGCCGCGAGCAGGAGACGGTGTCCACCCCGGCGACCACGCACCGGCCGCGTTCGGGGCGCAGCAGCCCGACCATGCACTTCAGGAAGACGGACTTCCCCGTGCCCGACGGGCCGAGCAGGGCGCTGACCTCCCCGGGCGGCAGCGTGAAGCTGACGTCGCTCCAGATCTCGTGCCGGCCGAAGGATTTCGTCATCCCCTCGACCTCGACCTCGACTCCCATGGTGCTCCTCCTTGAGCGGCGTGCGGCGGGTTACCTGCTGAGTGCGGTGAGTAGATCGGCGGCGTCGGGGCGGCCGCCCCCCTGGGGCGCGCTGATCCGGTAGCGGGTGCCGCCGGCCCCGACGTAGTCCCCCGTCGCCGGGTCGTACCGGGTGGTGGTGACCTTGGCCGGCGCCTTGAAGACCAGCCCGCACCCGGCGGCGGTGGCCGAACGCCCGTCCCCGTTCGGGCACGGCGAGTTCCGCGCTCCGCGCACGGCGAGCTGGCTGGTCGCCGGCTCCTTGCACCAGGCGTCGGCGATGGACTTCGGGGTGCTGGTGTCCGAGCCGGGCCGGTGCGGTTTCACGAAGCCCTTCCGGCAGCCCTTCGGGTCCTGGATGTTGAGCCGGAAGTTCAGGTTCCCGCCGAGCTTGCCGGGCCCGGAGCCGGTCGACAGCAGGGAGGCGTAGGTGGCCGGCAGCAGCACCAGCAACTGCCGGACCCCCGCGTCGTACACCGTCAGAACCTGGCCGGTGGAGCCCAGATTGGCCAGCACCAGCGGCAGTGTGGGGTGCAGCCCCTGGACGACGTCGCTCAGCTCGTCGATCACCGCCGGGCCCTGGGCGATCAGGGCGCGCAGGTCGCCGTCGCTGAGTTTGAGCGTCCGGGTCAGCAGGGCCAGGTTCTTCGACGTGGCGACCACGTCGGGGGCGATGGCGAGCTGGGTGGCCAGCACCGGGCCCAGGTTGTCGATCAGCGCCTTGGTGACGTCGAGGTTGTCGGTGGCGGTCGTCATGAGCGCGCTGCCGCTGTCGATCAGGGTGCCGATGTCGTCCTCCCGCCCGCCGAAGGCGGCGGCGACCTCGTCGACGGTCCGGCTCAGCTGTTTCGGGTCGACCGACTCGATCAGGGCGTTGGCGTCGGCCAGCACCGCGCCGGCCTCGATGGGCACGGCGTCCGGAGCCGCCGGGACGACGTCGCCCGCCTCGAGCAGGCCGGGCCGCCCCTTCGCGTCGGTCGGCGGTGCGAGGTCGACGAACTGCTCGCCGATCGCGTTCATGCTGTGCACGCGGGCCACCACGTCGGAGGGCACGTCAGCCGAGCGGTCCACGGACATCCGGACCACGACTCCGTGACCGCCGAGGTCGATCCCCCGCACCTTGCCGACCGTGACCCCGCGGTACGTGACCAGCGAGATCCCGCTCAGACCGCCGGTTCTGGGCAGGGTGGTGGTCACTTCGTAGCGACCCCACCCGACCAGCTGGAGCACCTGGGCGTAGCGCAGCGCCACCACCGACACCGTGATCGCAGCGACCACGGCGAAGATGGTCAGCTGGAGCCGGACCGTGCGCGAACCGGCCATCAGGTCCCCTCCCGGGTCGTGGGCGCGAACAGCTGGGTGGTGCTCGGGGTCGCGTCGCCGCTACCGTTCGCCCCGCGCACGGCGACGGTCGACGACCCTCCGGCTCCCGTCCTCGCGCCGCCGCTGAAGTTGTTCAGCAGGGTGCGGGTCTTGACGTCGACCTCGGGGTAGATGTTCTGGTAATCGCCGAAGACGGAGCGTTTGATCATGCTGGTCGGGTAGATCAGCGTGGGCAGCATGTCGAGCGCGGGCACGATGTCGTCGCCGGCGTCGGCGACCCCTTTCAACGCCGGGACCAGCCGCCGGACCTCGCGCACCAGCCCGTCCTGGTTGGCGGCCAGTACCGGGGTGAGGACCGTGTTCAGGTCCGTGACGGTCGTCAAGGTCTTGGTCAGCTGCGGCAGCTGGGCCTGCAGGGCCGCCAGGCCCGGGGCGAGCGCGGGCAGCGCCCGGCGCACCGTCGTCCCCTCGGCCGCCAGTGTGGCGCCGAGCCCGTCGAGCTGGCTGAGCAGCTTGTCGATCCGGCCGCGCTGGTCGTTCAGCTCGGCGGTCACCCGTTGGAGGCGTTCGAGCAGCCGCCGGATCTCGGGGCCGCGCCCGTCGAGCGCGTAGTTGAGTTCCGTGGTGATGGTGCGGATCTGGCCCAGGCCGCCGCCGTTGAGCAGCGTCGACAGGGCGATCAGCAGGTCCTCGGTCTCCGGATAGGCGCCCGTGTGGGCGAGCGGGATCGTGCTGCCGGGGGTCAGTCTCGGCATCGCGGCCGGGTCGGCCCCCCGGGCCGGGGTGGGGGCGAGCAGCTCGAGGTACTGGGCGCCCAGCAGGCTCTTGGTCGCGACCCGCGCCTGCGCGTCGGCCGGCAGGGACACGTCGGGCTGCAACCGCACGGTGAGTTCGGCGTTCCAGCCCTCGAGCCGGATGGCGGTGACCGCGCCGACGGTGACGTCGGCGACCTTCACCTCGGCGTTGCGGACCAGGTTGTGCACGTCGCTCATCTGCACCTGGATCTCGTACCCGTCGCCGCCGCTGCCGGCCGCGAAGGGCAGTCCGCCTGAACAGCCGGTGAGCACGAGGGCGCAGACCACGGCGGTGAGGGCCTTCATCGCGTCATCAGCTCCTTCAGGTCCCCGGTGACGGCGGCCTTCCGGGCGCTCGGCGTGGAGGTGTCCAGGAACGGGAACAGCTTCAGCAGGGCGTCGCACAGCGCGGAACCCGTCACCCGCGAGACCAGGAAGCAGACCACCTGTTTCGGCCCCTCCAGGTAGGGGAACGCCAGACCGGCCGTCGTGGCCTTGCTCTTCGGGTCGTACATCGCCAGCGTGTTCGACAGCGACACCGGCGACGTCTGCAGCGTGTCGGCGATGTCCTGCCGCCGGTCGACCAGCAGCCGGCTGGTGACCTGGAGCTGTTCGATGTTCTTCTGCAGCAGCGGCCCGTCCTCCGCCAGGTACGACTTCAGCTGCGGCATCACATCGTTCAGGTCCTTCAGGGCCCCGGACAGGTCGCGGCGGTTGGCGGCCAGCAGCGCGGTCAGGGTGTCCATCTGCCGGGCGAACAGCGTGATCTGGGCGTCGCTCTCCTTCAGCGTGGCGGTGAACTGCGCGAGATTGCTCACGGTGCCGTAGATGTCGCCGCGGTTGCGGGCCAGGACGTCGAGCGCCTGGGACAGCTCCTCGATGGTGCCGTTGATCGACTTGCCCCGGCCGTCGAGGTTCTTCGACGTCACGTCGACGGCCCGGCCCAGCGGCCCGCTGCCGTCGGCGGAGTCGGGGCCGAGGTCCTTCGCGAAGTTGTCCAGGGCCTGTTTCAGCTCGTCCCACTCCACGGGGACCGACGTGCGCTTCGAGCCGATCACCGTGTCGTCCTGCAGCACCGGACCTTTCGTCCAGGCCGGGGTGAGCTGGACGTACCGGCTCGACACCAGGCTGGGCGCGACGAGCACGGCGTCCGCGTCCGCGGGTGCCTTCACCCCGCCGTCCAGCGTCATCCGCACGTGCACACCGTCCGGTTCGGGGGTGATCGCGTCCACCGTGCCGACCCGGACGCCGAGCACCCGGACCTCGTCGCCCGGGTACAGCCCGACCGCCCGGGTGAAGACGGCGGTGAACTGCGTGCCCCGGTGAGCCCAACGCCCGGCGCCGACGAGGAGGGCGACGACGAGCGAGGTCACCAGGAGGACGGCCACGATCTGGCGTGGCTGCGCGGCGCGCGTCACGGGTTGCCCGCCGTCTGCGGGAAACCCGCCGGCGTCAGGTTGCCCACGTAGGCCAGGAAGAACGGGCCGTTGCCGACCGCCTCGCCCAGCGACCGGATGAAGGGGCCGAGCCGTTGCAGGCTCAGGTCCAGGTCGGCCCGTCGCTTGTTCACCAGGGCGAGCGTCTTCGACAGCTGCTTGAGCGCCGGGTGCAGCCGGGTCCGGCCCTCCTGGACCAGCAGCTGGAGCTGGTCGACCGCGGAACTGAGGTCGGTGAACAGGTTCTCGACCGCCTGCCGCTGCTGGAGCACGGTCCGCAGCAGGGTGTTCCCGTCGTCCACGAGGGCGATCAACGCGTCCCGGCGCTCGGCCAGCACCTGGGTCAGGTTCTGGGTGCGCTGCAGCAGGGTGGTCAGCTGCTCGTCGCGCGAGGCGATCGTGTCGGACAGCCGGCGGATGCCGTCCAGCGCCGCCGCGAAACTCTCCGGGGTCCGGGCGAACACGTCGGTCCCGGTGTCGAGCGCGTCGGCCACCTTCCCGGTGTCGATGTCGCGCACGTTGGTGGTCAGGTCGGCCAGCGTGCGGGTGATGTCGTAGGGGGACGTCGTCCGGTCCCGCGGGATGCGCGCCCCGGACCTGAGCGGGGCCGAACCCTCCGAGGAGAGCGCGACGTACTTGCGCCCGAGGACGGTCGCCGTCTTGATCGCGGCCCGGCTGCGGTTGCGCAGCGGCAGGTCGTCGTCGACCCGCATGGTGACGAGAACCGTGGCCCCCTCGAGCCGCACGCCGGTGACGCTGCCGACCGTCGTCCCGGCCATCCGCACCTCGTCACCCGGCGCCAGCCCCCCGGCCTCCCCGAACACGGCCTGCAGCTGGTCCGTGCCGAACCGGCTGATGATCGTGCTGGAGTTGAGCGCGACGGCCAGCAGCACGAGGACGGCGACGCTGCCGACGACGCCCAGCCGGAGGTGGTCCCGCTCCCTCACTCCTTGCACCTCGGCTGGTCGAGCACCTGCATCGGCACGGTGACCGTCGGGCCCAGCTCGTCGAAGGTGAGCCCCAGACCGCACATCCAGAAGTTGTAGAAGGTGCCGTACGACCCGGCGCCCGACATCCGCAGGTAGGCCTTCGGCAGCTCCTGCATCATGCCGTCGAGCCTCGTGCTGTTGGCGGGCTTGTTCACCGTGGCGGTGACCCGGCGCAGCTGATCGGCGGCGTCCATGAGCGGCGGGCGCAGCGCCGAGAGCAGGTCGGTGGCCTGGGCGGCCACGGCGTCGGTGTCGCGCAGCCCCTTCGCCAGGACCTTGCGGTCCGCGTTCATGGCGGCCACCAGCCGGTGCGCACTGTCCAGGGACGCGGCCAGGGTGCCCTGCCCGTCGTCCAGCGAGGCGATCCCGGCCGACAGGTTGTCGATCACCTCGCCGATCACCTCGTCCCGGTCGGCGATCGCGGCGGTGAAGCTCGCGACGTCCTCCAACAGCATCAGCACCGTGCTGCCCTCCCCCTGCAGCACCTGGATGAACTCGGTCGACAGCCGGTTCACCTGCTCGGGCGAGAGGCCCTGCAGCAGGGGCTGGAAGCTGCCGAACAACTGGTCGAGGTCGAGCGCCGGCTGGGTGCGCGCGACCGGGATGGTGGCACCGGGAGCCAGCGCAGCACCCGGGGGCGCGGCGTCCGGCTGGTACAGCGAGAGGTACCGGCGGCCGGTCAGGTCTTTGTACCGGACGGCGACGTTGGTGCTCGCGGTCAGCGCCACGCTGCGGTCGATCGCGAACCGCACCAGCGCCTGGCCGGAGTCGGTGACGTGCACGGAGTCCACCCGGCCGATCGGCACCCCGGCGATGCGCGCCTCGCTGCCCGGGGTCAGCCCGGACACGTCGGTGAAGACCGCCGAGTACTCCTCGGTGTCACCCGGCAGATTGTTGGAGAGTGTGCTCCACGTGCCGTAGGCCAGCACCGCGGCCACGACGAAGAAGACGACCATGCTCAGCACGGCACCGCGGCTCGCGGTCGAGCGCGGCCTCACGGGGTGATCCCGTCGTCGAAACGCAGCGGCCCGATGGGGTTGTCGTACCCGCGGTTGGGCAGCCCGTAGCAGTTCGGACCGGTGTCGATGCCGACCTTCGGCAGGTCCTCGGGGTACTTGTACGGCTCGATCCGCGGCAGCAGGCTGACCTGGCTGACCACGCCCGGGTACTTCAGGAAGGCGGGCAGCGCCTGCCGGTCCATCTTCGCCGCGCCGCGGATGAAGCACTCCATCATCGGCGCGTAGCGGTTGAGCGTCGCCGTGGGCCGGTCCAGGTTCTTCGTCGCGCTGCCCAGCGGTCCCGAGGCGTCGACGGCCAGCGCCGTGGTGTCGCCGGTGGCCACCTGCAGCTCCCTCAGGAACGTCCCGATGGCCGGCTGCCGGCTCGTCAGCGTGCCGCTCGTGGTCCGGAAGTCGTCGAGGGCGTCGACCAGGTCGGGGTAGGCCCTGCGGTAGCTGGGGATCAGTTTCGTGGCCAGCGTGACGTCCTGCTCGGCCTGGTCGAGGCTGGGTTCGATGCCGGCCAGGAACCTGTCGGCGTCATCGAGGCTCCGCCCGAGCTTCTGCCCGCGGCCGTCGAGCCCACCGGCCACCGCGGTCAGCGCGGCGTTCACCTTCTGCGGCTGCACCGTGTCGAGCAGGTCGACGATGTTCTCGAACACCTCGTTCGACTCCACCGGCCGACCGGTCGGGCGCAACGTCGAGCCCTCCACCACGTGCTGCGCCGACGGCCGGGCCGGCAGTTCGAGCTCGACGTACTTGGCCCCGAAGATGGTGGTCGGCTTCAGTTCGACGAGCGTGTTGTCCGGGACCTCCTCGGCCCGCCCGGAGTCGATCCCGAGGGTGATGTCGGCCGTGTCGCCCGAGGCGCTGATCTCCCGCACGGTGCCGACCTTGACCCCGAGAATGCGCACCGGGGCGCCGGTCTCGAGCAGCAGGCCGGCCCGCTGGGTGCGCAGGTGGACGACGATCTCGTCGCTGAACGCGCCTCGGTAGCCCGCGTACACACAGATCACCACGAGCACGGTCAGGGCGGCCATCAGAGCCCCGATGACCCGGTCCGTCTGCCGGATCCGGCGGTCGGCCGTCTCCATCCCGCTCATCCCGCTCATCCCGCTCATCCCGCTCATCCCGAGATCTCGATCACCGAGTGCCCGTACAGGGAGACCGTCAGCAGCAGGTCGATCACCATGACGACGATCAGCGACGTGCGTACCGCCCGGCCGACGGCCACCCCCACGCCGACCGGACCACCGGACGCGTTGTAGCCGTAGTAGCTGTGGATCAGGATGATCGCCACGGCCATCACGGTCAGCTTGACCATCGAGATGAGGATGTCGGACGGGGCGAGGAAGACCTGGAAGTAGTGGTCGTACGTGCCGTCCGGCTGTCCGTTGATGGTCGTGGTGACGAACTTGGTCGAGGCGTAGGTCATGATCAGGGCCAGCGTGTACAGCGGTATGACGGCGATCAGCCCGGCCACGATCCGGGTCGAGACCAGGTAGGCGACGGGCCGCACCGCCATCGTCTCGAGCGCGTCGACCTCCTCGGAGACCCGCATCGCCCCCAGCTGGGCGGTGAAACCCCCGCCCACGGTGGCGATCAGCGCGATCGCCGCGATCAGCGGCGCTCCCTCGCGGGTGTTGATGTAGGCCGAGGTGAACCCCGACAGGGCGGCCACGCCGACCGTGGACAGCTGCGAGTAGCCCTGCAGGCCGATCTCGAACCCGATGGCGATGGTCAGGAACGAGATGATCACGATCGTGCCGCCGATCGCGGCCAGGGCCCCGCTCCCCAGGCTGACCTCGCCCAGCAGCCGCCGGATCTCGCCCGGGTAGTTCCGGATCGCGAACGGGATCTGCAGCACGGCCTCGCGGTGGAACCGGGCCTGCCGGCCCATCGATTCCAGCGTGCCCAGTGGACGACGCAGCGGCCGGCGCAAGGGGTTGGCCATGGCGCTACCGGAACTGCAGGTAGACGGCGCTGATGAGCGCGTTGAGCACGAAGAGCAGCACGAAGGCGTAGACGACGGTCTGGTTCACCGCTTCGCCCAGACCCTTGGGACCGCCCCCGGCGATCAGCCCGCGGTGACAGGCGACCAGGGCCGCGGCCATCCCGAACAGGGCGGCCTTGAACTCGCTGATCAGGAAGTCGGTGCCCGTGGTCAGCAGGGTCAGGTTGGCCACGTACTGCCCCGGCGAGGCCCCCTGCACCACGACCGAGAAGAAGTAGCCGCTGGCCAGCCCGACGACACAGACCACGGCGGTCAGGGCGACGGCCACCACCGTGCCGGCCACCACCCGGGGCACCACCAGCCGGTGGATCGGATCGATGCCGAGCACCTCCATGGCGTCGATCTCCTCGCGGATCCGGCGGGCCCCGAGGTCGGCGCACATGGCCGTGGCCCCGGCCCCCGCCACGACGAGAACGCTGCACAGCGGCCCGATCTCGCGGACCACGGCCAGTCCGGCCCCGGCCCCCGCCAGGTCGGTCGCGCCGAGTTGGATGAGCAGCTGGTTGATCAGGAACACCGTGATCGCGCAGAACGGGATGGTCAGCAGGATTGTCGGCACCAGCGTGACCCCGACCAGGAACGTCAGCTGGGAGACCAGCTCGTTCCACTGGAACGGACGGCGGAACAGCGCCGCCCCCGTGCGCAGCGCCGTGTCGAAGAAGCTGCCGACCGGCGTGACGGCGGCCCGCGCGAGTTCCCTGGGCTGCAGGGCCATCACACGCCCCGCAGGTCGGCGACGCGCCAGTCACCACCGGCCCGCTGCATGGTCACGCGGACCCGGCTGAGATCGAGACTCTGCTGGGCGAGGCTCTTCTCGCCCGCCTTCCCACCCGCCTTCCCGCCGGTCTTCTCGCTGGTCTTCTCGGGCAGCGCCGACGTCGTCTGGTTGACGAACAGCAGGACGACCACCGTGTCGCCGGAGCGGGTGACCACCGACGATCCGGTCACGGCGGCCGAGGTGACGACCTGCCGCTCGGTGGCCACCGGGGCGACGGTGCCGGTGGCGACGCCGTCGAACTGGGTGGCGAACGAGCCCGTCAGGTACGTCCGGGCCCGGGCGAAATCCGCGTCCAGGTGCCGGTAGTCGTAGGAGAGCACGGCCGGGACGGCGGCCCGCGCGGCCCGGGTGGCGGCCGCCGACTCGCGGTCGGCCTGGCTGGCCGATCGCAGGGCCAGGCCCTGGACGGCGGCCAGCACCACGAGCGCGAGTGTCACCAGGGCGAGAACGGGGGTGAGCCGGCCGCGGCCGGCGGGCGCCGGTCCACGCTCGTCGGCCTCGTCCCGGGTGTCGTCGTCCTCGTCATCGACGTAGTCCTCGAGGTCGTGCTCCAGGTCCAGGCTCATCCGTACTCCCCTCCTAGGAAACGAATTCCAGGTCGGAGACGAGCCACCGGTCGCCGACGTGCGACATCCGCGCGCTCATCCGGTAGTGCCGTACGGCCGGGGCCGCGGAGGCCGAGGTGACGGTGGCGTCGGCGGCCAGCAGGACCACGGCGGAGTCGGCGTCGATGCTGCTGATCCCACTCTCGACGATCACACCCTGCGACGTGACGTCCTGGGCGGTGAGCACCTGCTGCAGGGCCCCGGAGGACTGGGCGATGTCCGAGGCGAACGGTTCCGCCGCCCCGAGCCGCAGCCTCTCCAGGCTGGCGGCGGCGGTGCCCTTGGACACCGTGGTCAGGGCCAGGACCTCCTGCCGGGCGGCCGCGACGGCGGCCGCACTGTCCGCGGCCCGGCCGTCGTGCTCGCGGGACCGCCAGGTGGCCCAGCCGGAGAAGCCGGCCGCGCACAGGGCCACGACCATCAGTGCCGCCGGAACGGCCGCCGGGCGACGCACTGTCGTCAGGCGTGTCGGAATGTTCATACGACAAGGCCCCTTTCCGAAGTCGTCGTCGGCCCCGGCGCGTCGACGCTACGAGCATCCGGCGGCCCCGGTCAAGGTATGAACCGAATTCGGATTCTAAGAATTGCCCGCGAGCCGGGGCTCTTGCGCTGGCCACCGCCCTGACGCGATATTGAACCTAGAACCTGAGTTCAGTATCTGGTCGTGATCCGGCGGTGTCGGCAGAGGGAGTCGGTGTGGAGGAGAGCCTGCGCTCCGCGGCCGCCGAACTCCTGCTCGAGGCCTACCGGACCGGCGTCCCCGTGGCCCCGCTGGTGCAGACCCACCCCGGGCTCGACCTCGACGACAGCTACGCGATCCAGGTGCTGCAGGCCCGGGCCTGGGTGGCCGGCGGGGCACGGGTGGCCGGGCACAAGGTCGGCCTCACGTCGGCCGCCATGCAGCGCCAGATGGGCGTCGACCAGCCGGACTTCGGGCACCTGCTCGACAGCATGTTCCACTCCGAGCACCTCCCGATCCCGACGTCGCACTTCCTGCAACCCCGGGTCGAGCCCGAGGTCGCCTTCGTGCTCGGCCGCCCGCTGTCGGGCCCGGGCGTGACCGCCGCCGAGGCCGTCGCCGCCGTCGACCACGTCCTGCCCGCGCTGGAGATCATCGACTCCCGGATCCGGGACTGGCGGATCGGGCTGCTCGACACCATCGCCGACAACGCCTCCTCGGGCGGCGTCGTCCTCGGCAGCACGCCGGTCCCCCTCGGCGCGGTCGACCTGCGGCTGTCCGGCTGCGTCCTGCGGGTGGACGGCGCGGTGGCCGGCACCGGGGCGGGGGGTGCCGTCCTCGGGTCGCCGGTCACGTCGCTGGTCTGGCTGGCCAACACCCTGGGTGCGCGCGGGGTCTCGCTCGAGCCGGGCCACGTCGTCCTGCCCGGCTCGATCACCGCGTCGGTGGCCGTACGCCCGGGCTCGACCGTCACCGCCACCTTCGGCGGGCTCGGCAGCGTCACCGCGAACTTCAGTCCCGACCCAGATCCTGTGGAGGCAGCATGAGTACGGCCGTCGCGGCCATCGTGGGGTCCGGCAACATCGGCACGGACCTGATGGTCAAGCTGCAGCGCACGGACGCCCTCGACCTGCGGTACATGGTCGGCGTCGACCCCGACAGCGACGGGTTGCGCCGGGCCCGGGCCGCCGGGGTGGAGGCCAGCCCCGAGGGGGTGGACTGGCTGTTGCGACAGGACCCGTTGCCGGACATCGTGTTCGAGGCGACCAGCGCCTACGCGCACCGGGCCAACGCCCCCCGCTACGCCGAGGCCGGGATCACCGCGGTCGACCTGACGCCCGCCGCCATCGGCCCGTACGTGTGCCCACCGGTGAACCTCGAGTTCCAGCTCGACGCGCCCAACCTCAACATGATCACCTGTGGTGGCCAGGCCACGGCGCCGATGGTGCACGCGGTGAGCAGCGTCGTCCCGGTGCTCTACGCCGAGATCGTCGCGTCCATCGCCTCCCGCTCGGCCGGCCCGGGCACCCGGGCCAACATCGACGAGTTCACCCGGACGACGTCCACCGGGCTGGAGGTGGTCGGCGGCGCCGACCGGGGCAAGGCGATCATCATCCTGAACCCGGTCGAACCGCCGATGATCATGCGCAACACCGTCTTCTGCGCGATCCCGGCCGAGGCGGCGGCCCCCGGCGACCTGCAGGATGCGGTCACCGCCTCGATCGGGGCCATGGTCGACCGGGTCCGCGAGTACGTGCCCGGCTACACGTTGCGCGCCGACCCGCAGTACGACGAGGCCCGCGACGTCTGGAACGGGATGGCCCGGGTGGCCGTCTTCCTCGAGGTCCGCGGCCGCGGCGACTACCTGCCCGACTACGCGGGCAACCTCGACATCATCACGGCGTCGGCCGCCCGGGTCGGGGAGCTGATCGCCACGCATCGGACCACGGCGAGGACGGGAGTAGTCGGATGAGCGGGACGCCGGAACTGCGGATCACCGACTCCACGCTGCGGGACGGGTCGCACGCCATGCGGCACCAGTTCACCGAGGAACAGGTCCGGGCCATCGTGCACGCCCTGGACCGTTCCGGGGTGCAGGTGATCGAGGTGGCCCACGGCGACGGCCTCGGCGGCTCGAGCTTCAACTACGGGTTCTCGAAGGTCGACGAGTTCCAGCTGATCGCGGCGGCCGTGGAGGAGGCCCACCAGGCCAAGATCGCGGTCCTCATGCTGCCCGGGGTCGGCACCGTCGAGCACCTGAACCGGGCCTGGGACTGCGGCGCCCGGGTGGCCCGGATCGCCACCCACTGCACCGAGGCCGACACCGCCGTCCAGCACTTCGGGGCCGCGCGGGCCAAGGGCTTCGAGACGGTCGGCTTCCTGATGCTGTCGCACCGCACCACGCCCGAGAACCTGGCCCGGCAGGCCCGGATCATGGTGGACGCGGGCGCCCAGTGCGTCTACGTGGTCGACTCGGCCGGGGCCCTCGTCCTCGGGGACGCGCAGGCCCGGATCCAGGCCGTGCTCGACGAGGTCGCCACCGAGGCCCAGGTGGGATTCCACGGCCACCAGAACCTCTCGCTGGGCGTCGCGAACTCGGTGCTGGCCTACCAGACCGGCGCCCGGCAGATCGACGGCGCACTGTGCGCGCTCGGCGCGGGGGCCGGCAACTCGCCGACCGAGGTGCTGGCCGCCACCTTCGACCGGCTCGGCATCCCGACCGGCGTCGACGTGCAGGAGGTGCTGGCGGCCGCCGAGGACGTCGTGCGCCCGACGATCCCGCGGCTGCCGTTCATGGACCGGGCCTCGATCGTGCAGGGCTACGCCGGGGTGTACTCCAGCTTCCTGCTGCACGCCGAGCGGGCCGCCGAACGGTACGGGGTGCCGGCCCACGAGATCCTCCAGCGGGTCGGCGAGGCCGGGTACGTCGGCGGCCAGGAGGACATGATCATCGACGTGGCGCTCCAGCTGGTCCAGGAACGCGAGCACGGGGTGCTGTCGAGCAGCGGCGCCCGATGAGCGCGCCGATCGCCGACGCCGTGGGGCTGGCCCTCGGCCCCGACGGCCTGATCACCGAATACCTCACCGCGGCAGCCGAACTGGCGCCGGACGTCGCACTGCCGCCGGAGGTGGCGACAGTCACCCCGAGCCTGGCCTTCCTGCTCGGCGACCCGCTGCGCGGGCCGGGGGTGACGTCGGCGGGTGCGCTGGCCGGCGTCCGCTCGGTGCACGGGGCCCTGACGGTGCAGGACGACGGGGGCCGGGTCCGCGGCTTCCTCACCGGCCCGGTGGGCGTGGCGACCGACCGACCAGGGGGCCTCGACCTCACGCTGGAAGGCGTGCTCGTGGTCGTGGACGGCGCGGTGGTCGACTCGGCCACCGGGGCCGCGGTGCTCGGGCACCCGGCCCGGGCGCTGGCCGCCGCGGCGAACGCCCTGGGCCCGCAGGGGGTGACCCTGGAGCGCGGCTGGCTGGTGCTGACCGGGGGGCTGACGGCGCCGGTCCCGGTCCGCCCGGGGGCCGTGATCGCCTGCGAGTACACGCATCTGGGCGCCCTCGGGGTGCGGGCCGGCGCCTAGACCTGGTGCTCCAGCTCCTCCATCCGCGGCACGAGCAGGTCGATGAACCGGTCGACCACCTGGTACACCTGCGGCATCACGCCGCCCTGGTAGACGACCTGGGTGACCATCGAGTTGATGATCGACCAGAGCATGATCGACACGTCCTGCGCCTCGTCGGGCGGCCACAGGTCGAACTCGGCGGCCAGCGACTCGTGCGCGACCTGGTTGAACCGCACCAGCAGGGCCCGTGCGTTGGCGTCACCGCTGGCCTGCAGCAGTACGTGCACCTTGAAGAACTGCGGCTGCGCCGCGAAGGCCCGCAGCACGGCGTGCACGCGATGCCGGACCCGCTCGGCCGGCGCCAGCCGGGAACTGCGCCGGGGGCGGGCCTTCTCGAACGCGGCCCACTCCCCCAGCACCGCCGCGTAGAGGTGCTCCTTCGACGAGAAGTACCGGTACAACGTCCCGAGGGCGACACCAGCGTCGGCCGCCACGTCCCGGATCTGGATCCGCTCGTACTCCTGCTCCTCCAACGCCCCCAACGCCGCCCGCACGATCTGCTCACGCCGCGCCAGCTGCCACGCGGGCAGGCCGTCCACGGACACCCCGTTGGACGTCTGGCTGGTCGTCTGACTCGAGGCCTGGTCGACCACGGCGCTCACCCTCTCCGGCCGGGCGGGACGACGGCGGGCCCGCCGTCGCCGTGGAACGTGAGGCCGCGTTGCGCCATCTCCCGCACCAGGTCCGGGACGTCGAACGGGGGCCCGTGCGCCGCGGCCAGCCGGTCGGCCTCGGCGACGAAGGCGGCCACCCCGATCGCATCGATCGCGGCGAACGGGCCGCCCAGCGCGAGCGGGAACCCCACGCCGAGGGTGGCCCCGAGGTCGCCGTCCCGGGCCGAGGTGAGCACGCCGTCGGCGAACGCGCGGGTTCCCTCGACCAGCTGCGCGTACAGGATGCGGGTGCCCACGTCGTCGAGCGCGGGTTGCTCGGCGGCGCGCGGGAAGAGCTCGGCCAGGCCGGGCCAGAGCACGGCCTCGCCGTCCGGCCCGTAGTCGTAGAACCCGTGGCCGCTCGTGCGCCCGTGCCGGCCCCGTTCCACGAGCAGCCCCACCGGGCCGGGCTCCGGCGCGGGCCGCCCCTCGTCGAGGGCCCGTTGCCGCGCGGCGTGCACGCTGACGTCCAGGCCGATCGAGTCGGAGATGGCCAGGGCCCCCATCGGCATCCCGACTCGCCGCGCGCCCTCCTCGACCAGGGCCGGGTCCACCCCGGCGGTGACCATCCGCAGGCTCTCGGTGATGAACGAGCCGATGAACCGTGAGGTGAAGAAGCCGGGAGCGTCGTTGACGACGATGGGGGTCTTGCCCAGGGCCCGGGCCAGGTCGAGCGCGGCCGCGAGCGTGTCGTCGGAGGTGCGCCGACCGCAGATGATCTCCACGAGCGGCATGCGCTCGGCCGGGGAGAAGAAGTGCATCCCGAGGAACCGCTCCGGGCGGCGGCTGAACTCGGCCAGACCGGTGATCGGCATGGCGCTGGTGTTGCTGGCCAGGACGGCGTCGGCCGGCAACACCTGCTCGACCCGGCCGATCACGTCGCGCTTCACGGCCCGGTCCTCGAAGACCGCCTCGATCACCAGAGGCAGTCCGGCCAGGTCGGCGTAGGAGTCGGTGGCCGTGACCCGGGCCAGGACGGCGTCGGCCTCCGCCGCGGGGCGCCGCCCCTTGAGCACATCCCGCCGCAGGCGGGACTCGACGTACCCGCGCCCCCGCTGGGCCGCGGCGTCGTCACGATCGAGGAGGACGACGTCCAGCCCGGCCTGCGCGGCGACCAGCGCCAGCCCGGCGCCCATGGTGCCCGCCCCCAGAATGCCCAGACTGCTCATGGCTGGTCCCGCGGCGTCCCGGCGGCCGGGAACGACACCGTCGCCTCGCCCGGCATCAGCACCTCACCGGCCGCGTTCGCACCGGTCAGCTCCAGGTCGACGACGACCCGGTCGCCGTCGTGGTGCACGGCGGTCACCGCCCCCGAGAAGGTGAGGGTCTCGCCGGCCACGGCCGATCCGCGGTTGCGGGACCCGAACCGGACCAGTCGCGCCGACGGCCCGGCCCAGTCGGTGACGACGCGGGCCAGCCAGGCGGTCTGCAGGGCGCCCTGGACCAGGACGCCGGGATGCCCCTCGACGTCGACCGCCCAGCCGCGGTCGTAGTGGATGCGGTGGCCGTTGTAGACGGCCGCGCTGAAGAAGAACAGCTGCTCCGGGCCGGGGGTCACCGTGAGGACGGGCAGGCGGTCCCCGGGGCGGAGGTCGGCGACCCGGACGTGCTCGCGCTCGCGTTCCGGCCCAGGGGCGGTCACGGCAGGGCCAGGACGGTGTCGGTCGCGCGGGCCAGCAGGGCGCCGTCCCCTCGGGTGTAGACCGTCTCGGCCACGACGACCACGAAGGCCCCCGAGCGGCCGGCCTTCTGCTCGACCGAGCGGATGCGACGCACCGCCGTCACCTGGTCGCCGGGGTGGGCCGGCTCGCCGAACTCCCACGACTCACCCCCGGCCATCAGGCGCGGGGTGTGCGGCAGGGGCACCGTGCCGAGGAAACCGGCGGGGACGCCGTCCGGGCGCAGCTGCTCGACGTCGACCACCCCGAGCACGGCCACCGGCAGGAAGAGGGGCGGGGCGACGATGTCGCGGTACCCGTGCCGGCCGGCGAACTCGGCGTCGAAGTAGAGCGGGTTGCGGTCGCCGACCGCGGCGGCCCAGCGCTGGAACTCGCGCGCGATCACCGGACCGCTGCGCCGCGAGACGACCGTGCCGACGGTGGCGCGAGCCGCATCGGGGACGAGCTCGGGCGCGGCGACGGCGGCCGCACCCTTGATGTCCACGGCGTCGAGCGTAATAGAATCGGAGTCTTACTTCAATGAGCCCAAATGCGCTTATCCAGCGCGAACAATGGAGGGTCACATGGCCGAGGCGTACCTGGTGGGCGCCGTCCGGACCCCGGTGGGACGACGGGGTGGCGGGCTGGCCGCCGTGCACCCGGCCGACCTCGGCGCGCACGTGCTGACCGAGCTGATGGCCCGCACCGGGCTGGACCCGGCCGCGGTGGACGACGTCGTGTTCGGCTGCGTCGACACCGTGGGACCCCAGGCGGGCGACATCGCGCGCACCGCCTGGCTGGCCGCCGGGCTGCCCGAGGAGGTGCCCGGCGTCACGGTCGACCGGCAGTGCGGTTCGTCGCAGCAGGCCGTGCATTTCGCGGCCCAGGCGATCCTGAGCGGCACGTCGGACCTGGTGGTCGCCGGCGGCGTGCAGAACATGTCCCAGATCCCGATCGCGTTCGCCATGACCGCGGCGGAACCGCTCGGCTTCACCGACCCCTTCAGCGGCTCGGTCGGCTGGCGGCGCCGCTACGGCGACCAGGAGATCTCCCAGTTCCGGGCCGCCGAGCTGATCGCCCAGAAGTGGGGGCTGTCCCGGGAGCGGATGGAGGCCTTCGCCCTGGAGAGCCACCGGCGCGCGCTGCGCGCGATCGACGAGGGCCGGTTCGCCCGCGAGACCGCACCCCTCGGCGACGTGACGGTCGACGAGGGCCCGCGCCGGGACACGACGCTCGAGCGGATGGCGGGGCTGAAGACCCTGCGCCCGGGCGGCCGCCTCACCGCGGCCCTGGCCAGCCAGCTGTCCGATGCGGCCAGCGCCGTCCTGGTCGCCTCCGAGCGCGCGGTGCGCGAGCACGGCTTGAGACCGCGGGCCCGCATCCACCACCTGAGTGCGCGCGCCGCCGACCCCGTCTACATGCTGACCGGTCCCATCCCGGCCACGGAGTACGCGCTGCGCCGGGCGGGGTTGACGCTCGACGAGATCGATCTGGTCGAGATCAACGAGGCGTTCGCGAGCGTCGTCCTGGCCTGGGCCGACGAGACCGGGGCCGACCTGGAGCGGGTGAACGTCAACGGTGGCGCGATCGCCCTCGGGCACCCGATCGGCGCCACCGGCACCCGGCTGATGACGACGCTGCTGCACGAGCTCGAACGCACCGGCGGGCGGTACGGGCTGCAGACGATGTGCGAGGGCGGTGGTCAGGCCAACGTGACGATCATCGAGCGGCTCTGAGCGTCACCCGAGGAGTTCGGTCACCGCGAACACGTCGTCCGGGTCGCGCCCCGCGAAGTAGGGGTCGAGCTGGACGGCCAGTTCCTCGGCCGTCCAGAGCTCGCCCGCGGCGGTGAACCGGCGCGCGACCGTAGGCGGCGCGAGGTGGGCGACCCCCCCGCCGTGCACCACGAACACCTGGCCGTTCACGGCCTCGGCGGCCGGCGAGGCCAGGTAGGCCACGAACGGCGCCACGTGTTCGACGGACAGCGGGTCGACGCCGGCGGCCGGCGGGTCACCGAAGACCCCGGCCGTCATCGCGGTCCGGGCCCGCGGGCAGATGACGTTGGCGCGCACGCCGTACCGGGACAGCCCGCGCGCGGCCGCCACGGTCAGGGCGGCGATCCCGGCCTTGGCCGCCGCGTAGTTCGGCTGGCCGGGCGCCCCGAACAGCCAGGCCTCCGAGGCGGTGTTCACCAGCCGGCCGTAGACGGGCGCCCCCGACAGCTTGGACCGGTCGCGCCAGTAGGCCGCAGCCGCCCGCGAGACCACGAAGTGCCCGCGCAGGTGCACCCGGACCACGGAGTCCCACTCGTCGTCCGACATGCCGAACAGCATCCGGTCGCGCACGAAACCCGCGTTGTTGACCACCACGTCGAGCCGGCCGTGCCCCTCGACGGCCGCGGTCACGAGGTCGTGCGCGACCTGCGTTTCCGCCACGTCGCCGAGCACGGTGCGGACCTTGACGCCCAGCGCCTCGGCCTCCTGGGCGACGTCGGCCAGGGCGGGCGACACGTCGCCGAGCACCAGGTCCGCCCCGGCGGCGGCCAGGGCCAGCGCCTCGGCCCGCCCGAGTCCGGCCGCCGCGCCGGTCACCACCGCCACGCGCCCGTCCAGCCCGACGTCGGCCATCCGGCACCTCCGCAATTAGAACCGAGTTCAGAAAGTAGCACGGCCGGGGTTCCGCAGATCAGGAACGCGTTCTATTTTCTTGGCAGGAGACATCTGCCGTCCCGAGGAGACCGCCGTGCCCCAGCCCGTGATCGTCAGCGCCGTCCGCTCCCCGATCGGCCGCCGTCGCGGCCACCTCGCCGGCCTGCATCCCGCGCAGCTGCTCGGCGCCGTCCAGCGGGCCGGCGTCGAACGGGCGGGCCTCGACCCGGTGGACGTCGAGCAGGTCGCGGGCGGCTGCGTGACCCAGTTCGGTGAGCAGTCGCTGAACATCACCCGCACGGCCTGGCTGTCCGCCGGGCTGCCGTACACCACGGGCGCCACCACCCTCGACAGCCAGTGCGGTTCGGCCCAGCAGGCCACGCATCTCATCGCCGGGTTGATCGCGGCCGGGGCCATCGAGGCCGGGATGGGCTGCGGCGTCGAGATGATGAGCCGGGTCGGGCTGGGCGCCAACGTCGGTGGCGCCACCCGCTACCCCGACGACTGGGACATCGACATGCCCGACCAGTACCGGGCCGCCGAGCGGATCGCGCGGCACCGCAACCTGTCCCGGGCGGACCTGGACGCGTTCGGCGTCCGGTCCCAGACCCTGGCCGCCACCGCCTGGGCCGAGGGCCGGTTCGACCGCGAGATCGTCCCGCTCGACGCCCCGGAACTGGACGCCGAGGGGCAGGTGGTCGGCAAGCGCCGGGTCGAGCGCGACCAGGGGCTGCGCGAGACGACGCTCGAGGGGCTGGCCGCACTGAAACCCGTTCTGGAGGAAGGCTTCCACACCGCGGGCACGTCGTCCCAGATCTCCGACGGGGCGGCGGCCGTGGTGCTGATGGACGCCGACGCCGCCCAGGCCCGGGGCATCCGGCCGCGGGCCCGGATCGTCGCCCAGGCGCTCGTCGGCGCCGAGCCGTACTTCCACCTCGACGGGCCCGTGCAGTCCACGGAGCGGGTGCTGGCCAAGGCCGGGATGAGCGTCGGCGACATCGACGTCTTCGAGGTGAACGAGGCGTTCGCCTCGGTCGTGCTGTCGTGGATGGCGGTGCACCGGCCCGACCCCGACCGGGTCAACGTCAACGGCGGCGCGATCGCGCTCGGGCACCCGGTGGGCAGCACCGGGGCCCGGCTGATCACCACGGCCCTGCACGAACTGGAACGTCGCGACGCCGAGACCGCCCTGATCAGCATGTGCGCGGGCGGCGCCCTGTCGACCGCGACGATCATCCAGCGGCTGTAGGTATCGCCCAAGATCATCGCTGGAGCGTCACTTCGTCGGGTCAGACCCGACTTTCTGCGCCTTCTGCGGTGATCTTGGTCCGGCAAGGATCGGCCCGGACGCGAGCACGACCAGGCACACCGCGAAGCAGGTGGCGGCGTAGGCGCGACCCTCGATCGGCACCCTGGACCAGGCGTGCAGCCAGAGCCCGGCGAACACGACCAGGTAGACGACTCCGGCCGTCACGGGGAACGGGTCCGGCTCGGCCACCGCGACCGGGTGCGCACGTCGGTCGGCCACGACGGTCAGCACCGCCGCGACCAGCAGCACCGCGGGGATCGCCCACAGGGCAACGGCCTCCGCGACCGGTGACGGGTCGGGTAGGCGCGAGACGACGCCGTAGGGCAGCGCGGGCAGGGTCATGAGCACCGGGGCCAGCACGCCGACGGCCACGACCCGGACGGCGAACGGGCCGCGGGCCGGGCGGGCCAGCAGCCGGTCGGTCAGCACGGCCACCCCGAACGGCGAGGCGGCGGCGAACACGGCCAGGCTGCTCAGCGGGACGTCGCCCAGCAGCGGCGTGTTCGTCGGCGCGTCCGGGTTCCAGGCCCACCAGTGCAGCCGGGGGCCGATCATGTCGAACACCTCGTAGAAGGCGTGGAACACGACGGCCACGCAGGCGGCGCCCGTGAGCGTCCCGTGCCGGGCGAGCAGCCCCGTCCGCTGGACCAGGGCGTAGGCCAGGTAGGTCAGGGCGGGGTACAGCGCCAGGATGTAGAGCGGCAGCCGGTCGTGCAGGAACTGCACGGTGAACACGTTGTGCACGAAGATCAGCCCGACCTCGCCGTCCAGCCCGAACCGGTCGGGGAAGTACAACGGCGGTTCCAGCACCAGCACGTACACCACGCTCGCGCACCACAGGCCCAGGTTCGTCGGGTCGCCGAGCCGCCGCCACCGGCGCACCGCGTGGGCGAGCGTGAGCAGGGCACCGACCACCATCAGCGCTTCGACCACGGGCATCGTGCCGTCGGCCGGGTCGAGCGGCGAGCGGACCGAGACCCAGGCCGACGAACAGTCCAGACCGCCCAGCGCCCGGGCGGTCTCGACGTACCCGGGCGTGCACCCGCTCACGCGCGCGTGCCGGTGTAGTAGCGGTGGACCTCCCAGCCCTCGTCATAGCGGCGCAACCACTCGTCGGCGAACCTGGGCGTCGCCTCCCGGGCCGGCTTGTGGTGCGGCACCTGGGAGCGCAGGAGGCGGTAGGCCATCACCAGCATCTCCGCGTTGGACGCCGGGGCGAACGGGGACGGCGGGTGGATGCCGACGCGGTCGCGCCACGAGGCCGGCAGGGGCAGCCGGTTGACGACCTCCTCGCGGCGCACGCCGTCGGGTGAGACCTCGGCGTACTCGGCCCAACGGTCCTCCCGCGGCACGTGCTTCACGAAGCCGCGCAGGATGTCGCGGTAGACGCCCATCACGTGCCGGAACACCTGCCGGACGATCGTGGTCCGGTAGTACGGGTTGGGCACCACGGCGTCGCACACGATCAGGGCCGAGCTGCGGTGCTCGACCTCCTCGACGAAATGCCACAGGAACAGCGAGGCCACCCGCTCGTCCCCGGGGCGGAACAGCTGGTCCTCGTGGTCGAGCATGACCTTGAAGATGGGCGTGAAGGTGGCCTCCAGGTCGGCCGTGTAGGCCAGGCACCACTTCAGCGGTTTCGTGGCCACCAGGTGGTCGTACGAGGCCACGGCCTCGTCGAGCGTCTCCTGCAGGCCCGGGTGGCGGCGGATCAGACAGGCCACGTGCTTGCGGTGGTTGTTGGCGTGCTGCGCCTCCTGGCGCAGGAACGCCTCGGCCTCCGCGGCGGCCGCCGGGTCGGTGATCAGCGGCATCGCCTCGCGGGTGGTGGCCACGATGAACTTCTCGAAGGCTACGGCGATGAAGCTGATCGCGTTGGCCATCATCCCGAACTTGGGCCGCTCGGGCAGCCACTGGAACGGGATCGTCTCGTCGAAGCCGAAGTTGATCTTCCTGATCTGCAGGTCCGTCATGGCTCGCCCTCCCGGCGCCGCGAGGATTCCAGCTGCGGATTCGACACCTGTCGATGAGGATTGACACGTGTCAAAGCACTTTCTAGAGTCTGTTTCAGTCGTTGTCCAGCCCTGGGAGCCCGCCGCATGAGACTCGAGCAGCTCGACCGCCGCCGTCCCGGCCAGGGCGACCGCCGGCGCGAGGCGTTGCTCCAGGCGATGGACGAACTGCTGCGCGAGAAGGACTTCCCCGAGATCGCGGTCGGCGAGGTCACGCAGCGGGCGGGCGTGACCCGCTCCGCCTTCTACTTCTACTTCGAGAGCACCGCGGCCTGCGTGGCCGCTCTCGGCGCGGCGATCTACGTCGACGCGATCGCCGCCACCGGCCACCTGAGCGACCACACGCTGCCGCCGGCCCGCCGCCTCACCATGCTGATGGACGAGCTGCTGGCCTCCATCGTCGAGCACCACTACCTGTACCGGGCCACGCTCGAGGCGGCCCGCCGCAGCCCGGCCATCCGCGAGCTGTGGGACGGCTACCTGGAGTCGTTCGTGACCCCGGTCGCCGCGTTCGTCCGGGCCGAACGCCGGGCCGGGGCCGCCCCGGCCGGGCCCGACGCGACCCTCCTGGCCCGGCTCCTGCTGGACCTGAGCGACCGGGCGCTGGAGTCGGTCGACGCGGGCGACCCGGCCGGCACCCGGCGCACCGCGGACGCACTGGCCACCGTCTGGCTGCGCACCGTCTACGGCACCACCGACCAGATCCGCCGCCGCCCACCGACCGCTTGACCGGACTGAAATCCGATTTCAGAATCGTTGCGAACGACCAGATCTGCCGCCCCAGTCAGGGAGGACCGCCGTGGCCGCCGTTTTCGTCATCGTCGACCGGGACAAGTGCACCGGCCTCGGCATCTGCGAGTCACTCGACGACCAGCGTTTCGAGATCGCCGACGACGGGTCGCTGATCGTCCACGACGACGAGGGGAGCGAGACCGACCGCCCCCTCCTGGAGGAGTGCGTGGCCTCCTGCCCGACCGGGGCCCTCCGGCTGGCCGAGAGCCGGCCGTGAACACTCTGCTGGTGGTCGGCGGGTCGCTGGCCGGGTTGCGCGGCGTCCAGGCCGCGCGAGCCGACGGCTTCGACGGCCGCCTTCTGCTCGTCGGGGCGGAACCCCACCTGCCCTACGACCGTCCCCCGCTGTCCAAGGAGTTCCTCGCCCTGCACGGGACGACGCGCTACTTCACCGAGGAGGCGCACCTGCGCGACGACCTGGGTGTGGAGCTGCGCCTCGGCGTCCCCGCCCGCGCCCTCGACCCCGTGCGCCGCACGGTGCAGGTCGGTGACGAGGACCTGCCCTACGACGCCCTGCTGATCGCGACCGGCTCGGCCCCCCGGCCACTGCCCCGGATCGAGCCGCGCGACGGCGTCCTGACCCTGCGCACGCTCGACGACGCCCACCGGCTGCGCACCCGGCTCACCCGCGACGCCCGGGTCGTGATCGCCGGGGCCGGCTTCATCGGCTCCGAGATCGCCTCCGCCGCCCGGGCGCACGGCGCCCGGGTGACCGTGGTGGAGGCCTCGGCCACCCCGTTGGAGCGGGCCGCCGGGCCGGAGGTCGGAGGCGCCCTGGCCGGCCTGCACCGCCGGCACGGCACCGACCTGCGGCTGGGCACCACGGTCACGGCCGTGCACGGCACCGGCCGGGTCGAGGGCGTGCGGCTCAGCGACGGCACGGAGCTGGCCGCCGACGTCCTGGTCGTGGGCATCGGCGCGGCCCCGGCGACCGGCTGGCTGCTGGGCTCCGGCGTCCGGCTGCACGCCGACGGCGGGGTGGTGTGCGACGGGTACCTGCAGACCACGGTTCCGGGGGTGTACGCGGCCGGGGACGTCGTGCACTGGCCGAACCCGCTGATGGACCTGCCCCTGATGCGGTGCGAGAACTGGACCGCGGCGGCCGAGCAGGGCGCCGCGGCGGCGCGCAACGCCGTCCGGACCCAGGGCCGCGCCGAGGTGCGCACGCCCTTCGAGACCGTGCCGTACGTGTGGAGCGACTGGTACGGCCAGCGCATCCAGTTCGTCGGGCGCCCCGCCGACGACTGCCGCGTCGTGCTCGGCGACCTGGACGGGCCGACGTTCCTCGCGTTGTACCGCGCGGGCGAGCGCGTCGTCGGGGCCGTCGCCCTGAACCAACCCGGGAAGATCATGAAGTACCGGCGGCTGATCGCCGGGCGCGGCACCTGGGCCGCGGCGCTCGACCTGTACCCGACGGCCGCCTGATGGTGACCTCGCGCAGCGCCGTCCTGCGGGCGCCCGACGCGCCGTACCTGCTCGAGGACGTCGAGCTCGACGCGCCCGGGCCCGACGAGGCCCTGGTCCGGGTCGTGGCCTGCGGCATCTGCCACACCGACGACTTCGGCCGCAGCGGGCTGCTCGGCGAGCACTTCCTGCCGGCCGTGCTCGGGCACGAGGCGTCGGGGGTCGTCGAGGAGGTCGGGCCGGGGGTGACCCACGTCCGGCCGGGTGACCACGTCGTCCTGACGTTCGATGCGTGCGGCACCTGCACCGCCTGCGTGAGCGCGAACCCCACCTGCTGTTCGGAGTTCGAGCTGCGCAACCTGACCGGCGCCCGGCCCGACGGCAGCCAGGCGGCCCGCGACGGCACGGGCGCACCGCTGACCAGCCGCTGGTTCGGGCAGTCGGCGTTCGGCCAGTACGCCGTGGCCACGGCCCGCAACCTGGTCACCGTGCCCGACGACGTCCCGCTGGAACTGCTCGGTCCGCTGGGCTGCGGCATCCAGACCGGGGCGGGCACGGTGCTCAACGTGCTGCGGCCGGGCCCCGGGTGCAGCATCGCCGTGTTCGGCACCGGCGCGGTCGGGCTGTCGGCGGTGATGGCGGCCAAGCTGGCCGGGGCCGACGAGATCGTCGCGGTCGACATCCGGCCGCAGCGGCGGGAACTCGCGCTCGAGCTCGGCGCGACGCGGGTGGTCGACGGCGGCGACCCGGCTCTCGCGGTGGCCGTGCGGGGTGACGGGCCGGGGCTGGACTGCACGTTCGACACCACCGGGCTGGCTGCGGTGATGACCGCGGCCGTCGAGGTGCTGCGCCGGCCCGGGACCGCCGCGCTGGCCGGGGCGGGGTTGGAGCTCCTGACCGTGCACCCGGCGTTCCTGGCCGGCAAGACGGTCACCTACGTGTACGAAGGCGGTGGGCTGCCCAGGGTCCTCATCCCGCAGCTGGTCGAGTGGTGGCGGGCCGGGCGGTTCCCGTTCGACCGGCTGGTGCGCACCTACCCGTTGGCCGCGATCAACGAGGCCGAGGCCGACGCGCAGGCCGGTCGCACCGTCAAACCCGTACTGCTCATGCCCCCGGTCACGCCTCCAGGCGAGGGGTGAGCAGGTCGAGGAACGCGTCGACCACCTCGTGCACACGGGTCACCGGGCCGCCCTGGTAGAGCACCTGCGTGATCATCGAGTTGATGATCGACCAGAGCATGATGGCCACGTCGTGCGCCTCGGCGTCGTCGAGCATGTCGAACTCCGCCGCGAGCGAGTCCTCCGCGACCTGGGCGAACTGGGTCAGCAGCTCGCGGGCGTTGGCATCACCGCTGGCCTGCAGCAGCACGTAGACCTTGAAGAACTGCGGCTGCCGGTGCAGGGCCCGGATGACCGCGTGCACGCGCTTACGCACCCGCTCGGCCGGGGCGGCCTTGGAGCGGCTCGGGCGGGCCCGGTCGAACGCGGCCCACTCCCCCAGCACCGCCGCGTACAGGTGCTCCTTCGACGAGAAGTACCGGTACAACGTCCCGAGGGCGACACCGGCGTCGGCCGCCACGTCCCGGATCTGGATCCGCTCGTACTCCTGCTCCTCCAACGCCCCCAACGCCGCCCGCACGATCTGCTCACGCCGCGCCAGCTGCCACGCGGGCAGACCCTCGACCGACACACCGCCCGCGCTCGTGCGCTCATCCTGTTCAGACATCGGGAAGACGCTACTCGATCCTTGCCGGACGGGCCCGCGCCTGGCACGCTAACCAGAACGTGTTTCAGTTTTTCTGGCCGCGAGGGAGCGTGTCCGTGGAGCCATGGTCGGACGAGGTCGACGTGCTCGTCATCGGGGCCGGGATGGCGGGGACGGCGGCCGCCCTGGAAGCCGCCCGCGGCGGGGCCCGCGTGCTCGTCCTCGACCGGGGCGGGCGGCTCACCTGCACCAGCGCCATGTCGGGCGGGCACTTCTACCTGGGCGGTGGCACCCCGGTGCAGGAGGCCACCGGCTGGAGCGACACCCCCGAGGCGATGGCCGCCTACCTGCGGGCCATGTCGCCCGAGTGCGACCCGGAGAAGATCCGGCTCTACGCCGAGGGCAGCGTCGAGCACTTCACCTGGCTCGAGGGCCTCGGCTTCGCGTTCGAACGGTCCTTCTACCCGCACAAGGCCGTCGTCCAGCCCGGCACCCAGGGCCTGATGTTCACCGGCAACGAGAAGTGCTGGCCGTTCCGCGACCTCGCCCGGCCCGCGCCGCGCGGCCACAAACCCCCCGTGGAGGGCGATCTCGGGGGTGGCGGCCTGGTCGTCGGGCTGGCCCTGGACCGGTTGGCCGACCTCGGGGTCGAGGTCCGGTACGACACCGGAGCGACCGGGCTCGCGGTGGACGACGGGGGCCGGGTGGTCGGGGCCCGCTGGCAACGCTTCGCGGAGACCGGGGCGGTCCGAGCGGGCGCCGTCGTCCTGGCCGCCGGTGGTTTCGTACTGAACCCCGACATGGTCCGCGAGCACGCACCGCGGCTGGAGGCGCTGTTCCGGCGCGGCCTGCCGCTCGGCAACACCTACGACGACGGGCTGGGCATCCGGCTGGGCGAGTCGGTGGGCGGGGTGGCCGACCACATGGAGGGCGCCTTCTTCACGGGCCCCTTCTACCCGCCCGAGGACAGCCTGAAGGGGATCGTCGTGAACGCGCTCGGCGAGCGCTTCGTCGCCGAGGACGTCTACCACTCGCGGATGTCGTCGTTCGTCTTCGACCAGCCCGGGCAGACCGCCTACCTGATCTTCGACTCCTCGACGATGGTCGAGCCGGCCTACGGGTTCCAGCCGCTGATCGACGGCTGGGACACGGTCCAGGAGATGGAGCAGGGGCTGGGCATCCCCACGGGCCGCCTGGTCGCGACCCTCGCGGCCTACAACGCGGCCGCGGTGACCGGCGACGACCCGCAGCTGCACAAGGCCACCGAGTACGTCGTCCCGCTCGACCGGGGCCCGTGGGGGGCCTACGACCTGACGCCGGGCGCCTGCTTCTACGCCGGGTTCAGCTGCGGTGGGCTGCGGGTGGACGTCGACGGGCGGCTGCTGCGGGCGGACGGCACGACGGTCGAGGGCGTGTACGCGGCCGGTGCCTGCGCCTCGAACATCGCCGTGGACGGGCGGGGCTACTCGTCGGGGACGCAGTTGGGCGAGGCATCGTTCTTCGGGCGCCGGGCCGGGCGGCACGCGGCGCGGGCCACCCTCAGCGCAGGTACGCGGTGAGCGCCTCGATCAGGCCCCGGCGGGCGACCTCCAGGTCGACGTACGAGCCGAGGTACTGCTCCTCGTGCAGGCCCCGGACCGCGCTGGGCAGGAACGCGCGCACCCCCTGCAGCCGCGCCTCGTCGACGTCCAGCCCCTCGAACGCACCGCGGACGGCCAGCTCCCACTTGGCGTCCCAGCCCGCGAGAGCCGCCGCGGTGAGCGGATATTCGGCCTCCAGCGCGGGCCGTGACCGGGGCAGCGCCATCCGTAGGTTGTGGGTGGCGCGCAGGGCGGCCCTGTCCATCGCGTCCCAGATCAGCCCGAACACGGCCTCGACCCGGTCGGGCAGCTCGACCGCCGTCTCGGGCACCGGCAGCAGGTCCCAGCCGCGCGCGGCGATGCTCTCGATCACGGCGGCCCACAACGCGTCGCTGTCGCCGAACTGGTGCTGCACCGTGCCCCAGGTCAGACCCGCCTCACGGGCGACCCGGTTGGCGCTGACCGCATCGGGCCCGCCCTCGGCGAGGCAGCGGACGGCGGTCCGCAGCAGGGTCTCGCGGGTCTGCTGGCCGCGCCGGTTCAGCCGGGTGCCCTTGGCGTTCACCGCTGACGGCTGCACGGCGCTGTTCTCGGTCACCAGCACAGGTTTTCATGTCCGGCTCCAAATCGCTCGGAGGTCCCGTGGACAGCGTTGACGTACTCGTGGTCGGCTCGGGTGGGGCAGCCCTGACCGCGGCCGCGTTGGCCGCGCACGCCGGGCTGCGGACCCTGGTCCTGGAACGCACCGGGCTGGTGGGCGGCACGTCCGCCTACTCCGGCGGGGCCTGCTGGCTGCCCGGGACGCGGGTGCAGCGCCGGGCCGGCGTCGCCGACTCCACGGAGTCGGCCCGCGAATACCTCGGGGCCGTGCTGCACGGGCCCGACCCCGTGCGGCTGGAGGCGTTCCTGGCCCACGCGCCCGAACTCGTGACCCGCCTGGAGGACGACCTCGGCATCGGCTTCGAGTGGCTGCCCTTCCCCGAGTACTACGACGCGCCGGGCCGGGTGCCGGGCGGCCGGTCGATCCAGCCGGTGTCGGTGCCCCGGGCCGATCTGCCCGCCGAGGTGGCGGCGCTGGTCCGGCCGCCGGTCGAGCGGGACCGGGCCGGGCGGCCGGGCCGCGCCACCCTGACCGGGGGCCAGGCGCTGGTCGCGCACCTCTTGAGGCGACTGCTGGCGGACGGCGGGCGCGTGGCCACCGGGCACCGCGTCACCGGGCTGCTGGTCGAGTCCGGCCGGGTGACCGGCGTGGTGGCCGAGACCGTCGCGGGTGCCGTGGACCTGCGCGCGGAGCACGGTGTCGTTCTGGCCTGCGGAGGTTTCGAGGGGCACCGGGCGCTGCGTCAGGCCTACGGTGTGCCGGGCGACGCGGCCTGGTCGATGGCCCCGGTCGGCACCAACACGGGGGAACCGCTGCTGGCCGCCGTGCGGGCCGGGGCCGCCACCGCCGGTCTCGACCAGGCCTGGCTGTGTCCCGGGCTGCTGCAACCCGACGGGCGCGGATCGTTCACGCTCGGCTTCCGC
The DNA here is from genome assembly GCF_044465595.1 of Spongisporangium articulatum. Taxonomy (NCBI): domain Bacteria; kingdom Bacillati; phylum Actinomycetota; class Actinomycetes; order Kineosporiales; family Kineosporiaceae; genus Spongisporangium; species Spongisporangium articulatum. The sequence continues at coordinate 29,404 of NZ_JBITLV010000009.1, forward strand.
GGCGGCGTGATGGTCGACGCGCAGGGCCGCCGGTACGCCAACGAGGCCCTCCCCTACGACCGGTTCGGCCGGGCGATGGCCGCCGATCCGGCCCGGCGGCACTCCTGGCTGGTCTTCGACTCCCGCGAGGGCGGCGGGCTGCCCGCGCTGGCCATGCCCGAGGGCGACGTGGCCGACCACCTGGCCGCGGGCACCCGGGTCTGCGCCGACTCGATCGAGAAGCTGGCGTCGACGATGCGCGTGCCGGGGGCCACGCTGCAGGCGACCGTCGAGCGCTTCAACCGTTTGGCCACCGCGGGCCACGATGACGACTTCGGGCGGGGCGTCGACGAGTACGACCGGTTCTTCGCCCCCGTCGGGTTCGCCCCGCTGGACGAACCGCCCTACTACGCCGCCCGTTTCGTGCTCTCCGACCTGGGCACCAAGGGCGGGCTGGTCACGGACGCCGCGGGTCGGGTGCTGCGCGGCGACGGGTCGGCGCTGCCCGGGTTGTACGCGACGGGCAACACCGCCGCCAACCTGGTCGGCGACCGCTACCCGGCTCCCGGCGTCCCGCTGGGCACCGGCATGGTGTTCGGTTCGCTCGCGGTGCTCGACATCGCGAAAGGAGGCACCGCATGAGCGCTGATCAGCCTCGCGAGGGGCGCATCCCGGACGGGAGTTCCTTCCTGCCCGGCGGTTTCCGGTTCAGCGACGTCCCGACGGAGGAGATCGACCGGCTGGAGGCGGAACTCGTGCCGCTGGCCGACAGCGTCCGGGCCCTGGTCGACGCGACCATCCGCAGCACCGTCGACCTGGACGAGATCCGGCGCGCCCGGGCCGAGGTGGACGCGGTCACAGCCCGGCTGCGGGCCGCGCAGATGGAGGGCCCGGCCGGCGTCCACTTCAACGCCGAGGGCAAGGCCTGGCACTGGGGCAACGCGGCCGTGGGCGCCCGCAACGCCGTCGCCCCGCCGATGCCCGTGCGCCGCGACCCCGACGGTGTGACCCGTGCCGACGTCGAGCTGGGGGCCGCCTACGAGGGGCCGCCCGGCAAGGTGCACGGCGGCGTCACGGCGCTGCTGCTGGACCACCTGATGGGCGTGACCGCCAGCGACGGCAGCCGCCCGACGATGACCGGCACCCTCACGATCCGGTACGAGCGGGCCACCCCGCTGGGCACCGTGCACCTCGAGGGACGGATCCGCGGCGAGGAGGGCGTCAAGGTGTTCGTCGAGGCGCTGGTGCTGGACGACGAGGCTCGGGTCTGCGTCCGCGCCGAGGGCGTGTTCGTCGTCCCGCGGTGGGCCCGCCAGTTCGCCGGGCTGCCCGAGGAGTCAGGAGACTAGGTCGTCCTCGGGGCGCAGGGCGGCCAGGTTGGCGGCCACCTCGCGGCGCCAGTTCTCGTTGGCGCGCGTCGTGTCGACCTCGAACTCGAACCGGTCGGTCATCGCCGGGGTGACCTCGGCGCGGTCGACGTAGAACTGCTGGTACCAGCGGCGCAGCTGGTAGACCGGGCCGTCCTGCTCGCACAGCAGCGGGTTCTCGACCGGCGCCTTGTTCAGCCAGATGTGCACGTCCTGCAGGAAGCCCTGGCCGAACATGGTGGTGAACCGCTGCGCGATGTAGTCGGCGGTCTTCTCGTCGAGGCCGCGGGCCTTGCGGACCGACAGCCCGTACTGCAGCTTGAACGAGTTGTGCGACGTGGGCACGTGGCAGTTGATCAGCACGACGTCGGTGCTGAACCCCTTGTACTCGCTGGTCAGCCAGTTGACCATGTACGACGGCCCGAAGTAGGTGGCGACCGACTTGAGGATGCTGTTCTCGTCGCCGTAGCCCTCGCCCGCCTTGTCGGGGCGGCCCTGCGACTCCATGAACTGCGAGGCGGTCTGCCCCTCGAAGACGTTGCGGAACGTGGTCGGGAACGCGAAGTGCACGTAGAAGAAGTGGGCCATGTCCACGACGTTGTCGATGATCTCACGGCAGTGCGCGGTGGGGACGTCGAGCACCGTCCACGTCCAGTCGGTCCACTCATCGGTGCCGATGCCTTCGAGCACCGGGGGGAGCTCGTCGAAGTCGGCCGGGCCGCCCTCGGCGTCGTGCCAGACCATCACCTGCCCGTTGCGCACGACCGTGGGGTAGGTGCGGGTTCGGGCCCGGGGCGGGACGCGCCGCGCGTACGGGATGGCCTTGCACTTCCCGTCACCGCCCCACCGCCAGTCGTGGAACGGGCAGGCGATCTCGTCGCCCTTGACGGTGCCCTGGGTCAGGTCGCCACCCATGTGCCGGCAGTACCCGTCGAGCACGTTGAGAGCGCCCTCGCCGTCCTGCCAGACCACGAGCTTGCCGCCGAACGCCTCGACGGCGTGCGGCTTCCCGTCGGCGAAGTCGCGCTCGAGGCCCAGGCAGTGCCAGCCGCGCGCGTACCGCTCGGGCGTGAACGCACGGTCGAGCTCCCGGACCTCCGCCATGACGACTCCCTAGGATCATTGAGGTAACTATGACAATGTAGCTCCCAGCACCTGACATCTCCACCCGTCGGGGGCGAAAACGCTGTGCTACCAACGGAGGGAGCCACCATGCGGCATGGCATCGTGCTGTTCGCCAGCGACCGGGGCATCACCCCCGCCGACGCGGCGCGGGCCGCGGAGGACGCCGGCTTCGACACCTTCTACGTCCCGGAGCACACCCACATCCCGGTTCGACGGGAGGCCGCCCACCCGGGCACGGGCGGGGCCGAACTGCCCGACGACCGCTACTCGCGCACGCTCGACCCGTGGGTCGCACTGGCCACCGCGGCACAGGCCACGACCCGGATCGGGCTGGCCACGGCGGTCGCGCTGCCGGTCGAGTCCGACCCGATCACGCTGGCCAAGACGATCGCCACGCTCGACCACCTGTCCGGCGGGCGGGTCACGCTCGGCGCCGGTTTCGGCTGGAACACCGACGAACTCGCCGACCACCACGTGCCGGCCGCCGGGCGGCGCGAGGCACTGCGCGAGTACGTCGAGGCGATGCGCGCCCTGTGGACCCAGGAGGTGGCGGCCTACGACGGCGAGTACGTCTCGTTCGGCCCGTCGTGGGCGTACCCGAAACCCGTCCAGGCGCACGTCCCGCTGGTGATCGGCGCGGGCGGCGGCCCGAAGACCTTCGCGTGGATCGCCCGGTCCGCCGACGGCTGGATGACGACCCCGGTCGAGACCGACCTGGCGCCCAAGGTGTCGGCGCTGCGGACGGCCTGGGCCGAGGCGGGGCGCGAGGGTGATCCGGCCGTGCACGTGCTGGCCACGTCGGGCCCGCGCCCGGAGCTGCTCGCGGGCTGGCGGGAAGCCGGTGTGACGGAGGCGATGTGGGGCCTGCCCGACAGGCCGGCCGACGAGATCCCCGCGTTCCTCGAGCGACTGGCCGGCAAGTTGGGTCTTGCAAGAAATCAGATCACGTTCTAGTTTAGACACGTGTCCAGTCACGTGTCGGAGTTGACGCGGCGGCGGGCGGGTGACCGCCCCGAGCGCGTCGAGCGGTTCTGCCGCGCGGCGGTCGAGGAGCTCGAACGCGTGGGACACGACCGGCTGACCATCCGCGCGGTCGCGGCCCGGGCCGGGGTCTCCCCCGCCAGTGCCTACACCTGGTTCGCCTCCAAGGACCACCTGTTCGCGCACCTGTTTCACAAGCTGCTGGCGGAAGCACCGACCATCCTCCTCACCGGAACGACTGCGCGCACACGACTCTCGGAGACCATCCACCAGTTGTCCGGGCTGATCGCCGGAGCACCCGCGGTCAGCGCCGCGGCGACGCAGAGCCTGCTCGGTGCCGACCCGGAGGTCGCACGGCTGCGCCCGCAGATCGGCGCCGTGTTCCTCGGCCGGTTCGCGGCCGCCCTGGGCGAGGGTGGCGACCCGCGCGTCCTGGACGCCGTGGCCTTCGCGTTCTTCGGTGCCCTGCTCCAGGCCGGGATGGGTGAACTCGAGTACGCCGGGATCGGGCCGCGGCTCGACGGCGTGCTGGCCGTGCTGCTGGACGGTGACGCGTGAACGTCTCGACCCGGGCGCTGACGTTCGATCCGTGGGACCACGCCCAGATGGACGACCCCTACCCCACCTACGCCCGGCTGCGGGCCGAACAACCGCTGTACCACAACGCGGAGCACGACTTCTGGGTCCTGAGCCGGCACGCCGACGTCAGCGAGTCACTTCGCTCCGACGGGGTGTTCAGCAACGCCATGGGGGTCTCGCTGGACGCCAGCGCGTGGGGCCCCGAGGCGCACACGGTCATGTCCTTCCTGGCCATGGATCCGCCCCGGCACATGCGGCTGCGCGGTCTGGTCTCGAAGAGCTTCACGCCCAAGCGGGTCGCCATGCTCGAACCCCAGGTCCAGGCGCTGACCGAGCGGTACCTCGACGAGGTGCTCCCCCGGTCGGGAACGGCCGAGCTCGAGTGGATCGAGTCCTTCGCGGGCCGACTGCCGATGGACGTGATCTCCGAACTGGTCGGCGTCCCGGAGTCCGACCGGGCCGAGCTGCGCCGCCTGGCCGACCTGCTCGTGCTGCGCGAGGACGGCCTGCGCGACGTACCGCCCGCCGGCCTCCAGGCGGCCTTCGACCTCTTCACCTACTACGGCGACCACGTGGCGCACCGCCGCCGCCACCCGGGCGACGACCTGACGTCGGCGTTGCTGAGCGCCGAGGCGGACGGCGACCGGATGAGCACCGAGGAGATCGTCGCGTTCCTGTTCCTCATGGTGGTGGCCGGCAACGAGACGACCACGAAGTTGCTGGGCAACGCGCTGTTCCACCTGAGCGCCAGCCCCGCCCAGCGGGACCGGGTGTTCGCCGAGGGCGGCTCCGGCCCGGATGCCGGCCCCGCCCTCGTGCGGCCCTGGATCGAGGAGACCCTGCGCTACGACAACTCGACCCAGCTCGTCGCCCGGCACCTGCTGGCCGACGTGAGCCTGCACGGGGTCACCGCACCCGCGGGCGCGCGCCTGCTGCTGGCCTACGGCTCGGCCAACCGGGACGCCACCGTCTTCCCCGACCCCGACGTCTACGACCTCGACCGGCCCCGCGAACAGCTCGCTCGACTGCTGAGTTTCGGCGGGGGGCGGCACTTCTGCCTCGGTTCGAATCTGGCCCGGCTCGAGGCCCGGGTCGCGCTCACGGAACTGGTGCGCCGGGTGCGGTCGGTCGAGGTGCACCCGCAACGCTGCGTCCGTTTCTACTCCTCCAACGTGCGCGGCTTCGCCTCCGTCCCGATCACGGTGGAGGCCCGATGAGCGAGCGGCCGGCCCGCCGTCCCGCGGTGGTGACCGGGGCGTCGTCCGGCATCGGTGCGGCCACCGCCCAAACGTTGGCGGCGACCGGGTACCCGGTCGCACTGGGCGCCCGGCGTATCGAGCGGTGCCAGGAGGTGGCGGCGAGGATCCACGCACACGGCGGGGAGGCCGTCGTCCACCCCCTGGACCTCACCGACCCGGCCTCGGTCGAGGCGTTCGCCCAGGCCGTCACCGACGATCTGGGGACGGTCGAGGTGGTGGTCTCGAACGCGGGCCGGGTGGCGCCCGGGGTCGTGCACGAGGTGGACGCCGCCACGTTCGCCGCCGAGCTGGACCTGAACCTACTCGGCGCCCACCGGCTGGTCCGCGCCTTCGTCCCGGGCATGGTCGAGAGGCGGCGCGGGGACGTCGTCTTCGTGTCCTCCGACGTGGCGGTCCGGTCGCGGCCGTTCATGTCGGCGTACACCGCGGCCAAGTGGGGGCTGGAGGGCATGGCCCACGCCATGCAGATGGAACTGGAGGGCACCGGGGTGCGGGCCAGCATCGTGCGGCCCGGCCCGACGTCCAGCGAGATGGGCAGCGACTGGGACGCCGTCGAGGGCGGGCGCACCATCGAGGCCTGGGTCCGGTTCGGGCAGGCCCGGCACTCGAGCTTCCTGCCCCCGGAGGCGGTGGCCGGGGCGATCGCGGCGATCGTGAACGCGCCACCCGGAACGCATCTCAACCTGGTCGAGGTCACCCCCGAGGCACCCGTGGAGGACCGATGACCCTTCTGACGGACAAGGGCCTGGACGACGTCCCCGAGGTGTCGGGGCGGGCGGACGACGGGTTCGGCCACCTCCAGGAACTGCGCACCGACCCGATCGGGCTGATGCGCCGCCTACGGACCGAGTGCGGTGCGGTCGGACGGTTCCGGCTGGTCGACCGCGACGTCGTCCTGGTCAGCGGTGCGGACGTGAACGAGGCGTTCTTCCGGGCTCCCGACGAGGTGCTCGACCAGGCCGAGGCCTACCCGTTCATGACCCCGATCTTCGGCAAGGGGGTGGTGTTCGACGCCAGCCCGGAACGCCGGCGGGAGTCGCTGAAGAACCAGGCCCTGCGCGGCGAGCACATGAAGGGGCACGCCGCCACGATCGAGCGCGAGATCCGGCGGATGGTCGCGGGCTGGGGCGCCGAGGGCGAGATCGACCTGCTCGGGTTCTTCGCCGAGCTGACCATCTACACGACGTCGGCCTGCCTGATCGGGGCCCGGTTCCGCGAGCAGATCGACGGCCGGTTCGCCGAGCTCTACCACGACCTCGAACGCGGCACCGACGCCTGGGCCTACCACGACGCGTACGCCGACCTGGAGGCGTTCCACCGGCGCGACGCCGCGCGGGTGGCCCTGGTCGAACTCGTTCAGGACATCATCGACCGGCGCGCCGCCGAGCCCCCGGTGCCGCGGGACGGCCGAGACCTGCTGGACGTTCTGGTCTCGCTGCGCCAGGACGACGGGTCGCCGCACTTCTCGGCCGACGAGATCACCGGGATGTTCATCTCGATGATGTTCGCCGGGCACCACACCAGCTCGGGCACCGCGGCCTGGACGACGATCGAACTGCTGCGCCACCCGGTCTGGCGCGAAGGGGTGGTGGCCGAGCTGGACGAGCTGTACGCCGACGGTTCGGCGGTGAGTTTCCAGGCGCTGCGCGCGATCCCGGCGCTCGAGGCGGTGCTCAAGGAGACGCTGCGCCTGCACCCGCCGCTGATCCTGCTGCTGCGGGTGGCCCAGGCGGAGTTCGGCATCGGCGGGTACACACTGCCGCCCGGCACGATGGTAGGCGCCTCGCCGCGGCTGTCGAACCGTCTGCCCGAGGACTTCCCCGACCCGGACGCCTTCGACCCGGGCCGCTACCTCGACCCGCGGCAGGAGGACCTGACCAACCGCTGGACGTGGATCCCGTTCGGGGCCGGGCGGCACCGCTGCGTCGGCAACGCCTTCGCGATGATCCAGTTGAAGGCCATCTTCTCGGTCCTGCTGCGGGACTACGAGTTCGAGCTGAGCCAGCCGTCGGAGACGTACCGCGACGACTGCTCGAAGATGGTCATCCAGCTCGAGCGCCCGTGCCGGGTCCGCTACCGCCGGAGGGCGCGGTGAGAGCCGTCGCCGACCTGGACCTCTGCCAGGCCCACCAGATGTGCCAGTCCGAGGCGCCCGACGTGTTCGGGTTCGACCCGGCGGCCGACCGGGTCGTCGTCCTGCGCCCGGGTCTCACCGAGGCCGACCGGGCGGCCGTGACCCGGGCCGTCGCCTACTGCCCCGCGTTCGCGCTCACCCTGGTCGAGGAGGACTGATGGGGTTTCGTCGCCGCGACATCGAGGCGCTCTGGCGGCGGTGGCTGAGCGCCAACCGCACCGCCGAAGCGGAACGGGACTGGGCGCCGCTGGCCGATTTCTACGCCCCGGACGCCACCTACGGCTGGATGTACACGCCCGACGAGCACTTCATGGCCGTCGGCCGCGAGGAGATCCGTCGCTACGCGCTGGGCACCGAGATGGCCGGGTTGGACGGCTGGCACTACGACTACCAGGCCACGGTGACCGACGACGTGGCCGGCATGGTGATCGGGTTCTGGAAGCAGCGGGCCGGGATCCTGGACGACGAGGGCCGCGAGTACGAGATCACGGGCATCGGCGGCAGCTGGTTCGGGCTCGGCGAGAACGCCCACGGCGCGCTGGAGTTCGCGTGGCAGCGGGACTGGTTCGACCTGGGCTCGACGGCGCACACGTTCCTGGCCATCGTCGCCTCGGGTCGCGCCCCGCAGGGGTTGGTGGACCGGATGTCGCTGGACGGGAAGTCGCAGCCCGGCCACTACACGCTGAAGGACCTGCCCTCGAGTGTCTGGCCGCCCCCGGTCGAGGCGGGGGCCCACGTCACCCGGGAACTGTCGTGACCGCCCCACCCAGGCTGCTGATCGACGGCCGCCTCGTCGAGTCGTCGTCCGGGGCGACGTTCCCGATCGTGAACCCCGCGACCGGCAGCGAGATCGGCCGGGTCCCCGACGCCACCGCCGCGGACGTCGACGCCGCCATCGCCGCTGGCCGGCGGGCCTTCGACACGACCGACTGGGCGACGAACCACGCGTTCCGGGTGCACTGCCTGCGCCAGCTGCACCGGGCCCTGGTCGAGGAGGGTCCGGCGATGCGGGCGCTCACCACGGCCGAGGCCGGCGCTCCGCGCTTCCTGACCGAGGGGCCGCAGTACGACATCCCGGTCGAGGGGCTGCGCTGGACGATCGACCTGGCCGAGACCTACCGCTGGGAGACCGATCTCGGCGAGGCCCGGCCGATGGGCGTGCCGACCCGGCGGACCGTGCGGCGGGAACCGGTCGGCGTCGTCGCCGCGATCACGCCGTGGAACTTCCCGCACCAGATCACCCTGGCCAAGCTGGGGCCGGCGTTGGCGGCCGGGAACACCGTCGTCCTCAAACCGGCTCCCGACACCCCATGGGGCGCCTGCGAGATCGGCCGGCTGGCCGCCGAACGCACCGACCTCCCGCCGGGCGTGCTCAACGTGGTCACCCCGCACGACGACGCCGTGGCCTCGGCGCTGACCACCGACCCGCGGGTCGACCTCGTCTCGTTCACCGGGTCGACCGCGACCGGCCGGGCGGTCATGGCCGCCGCCGCCCCGACCCTGAAACGGGTCTTCCTGGAGCTGGGCGGGAAGTCGGCCGCGATCGTGCTCGACGACGCCGACCTGCGCAGCGCCGTCGGCGGGGTCGCGTTCGCGGTCTGCGTGCACGCCGGGCAGGGGTGCGCGCTCAGTACCCGGCTGCTGGTCCCTCGCGACCGGTACGCCGACGCCGTGCAGGTGGCGGTCGAGACGATGGAGCTGCTCGCCCCCGGCGACCCGGCCGACCCCGGAACCGTCTGCGGGCCCGTGGTCTCCGCCGCCCAGCGCGACCGGGTGCTCGGCTACCTGCGCCTGGCCGAGGAGGAGGGCGGCTCGTTCGCGACCGGTGGCGGGGTCGACGATACGAAGGACGGCGGGTTCTGGATCCGGCCGACCCTGGTGACCGGCCTGGACAACTCGGCCCGGGCCGCGCGCGAGGAGATCTTCGGGCCGGTGCTGGTGGTCATCCCGCACGACGGCGACGACGACGCGGTGGCCATCGCCAACGACTCCGACTACGGACTCTCGGGTTCCGTCGACTCGGGGTCGCTGGACCGGGCCAAGGCGGTCGCGGCCCGCCTCCGGACGGGGACCGTGGCCGTGAACGGCGGCCTCTGGTTCTCCCCCGACGCACCGTTCGGCGGGTACAAGCAGTCCGGCCTGGGCCGGGAGATGGGCGTGGCCGGCTTCGAGGAGTACCTCGAGACCAAGCTCGTCGCCGAACCGGCGACGTGACGGAAGGGGCGCGAGGATGGGCCGTTTCGAGGGGCGGGTGGCGATCGTGACCGGCGCCGCGCAGGGCATCGGCGAGGCCTACGCGCTGTCGTTGGCCGCCGAGGGGGCGGCGGTGGTGATCGCCGACCTCAACGAGACCGGCGGCCACGCCGTCGCCGCGAAGATCGTCGCCGACGGTGGACGCGCCCTGTTCGTCCGCACCGACGTCTCCGACGCCGCCTCGGCCACCGCCTGCGTCGAACGCACGGTCGCCGAGTTCGGCGGCCTCGACCACCTCGTGAACAACGCGGCCATCTACGGCGACATGGCCTTCGACCTGCTGATCACCGTCGACTGGGACTACTACCGCCGGTTCATGTCCGTGAACCTCGACGGTGCGCTGGTGATGACCCGGGCCGCCTACCCGCACCTGCAGGCCCGCGGCGGCGGCACGATCGTCAACCAGAGCTCGACCGCCGCGTGGCTGTACTCCGGCTTCTACGGGCTGGCCAAGGTCGGCATCAACGGGCTGACCCAGCAGCTGGCCCACGAGCTCGGCGGGATGAACATCCGGGTCAACGCCATCGCCCCGGGCCCGACCGACACCGAGGCGACCCGCAAGCAGGCCGGCGACGCCGCTCGGCAACTGGTGAAGGGCCTGGCCCTGAAACGGCTGGGCCGGCCCGACGACCTGGTCGGCGCCTGCCTGTACCTGCTCGGCGAGGAGTCGGCGTGGGTGACCGGTCAGGTGCTGAACGTGGACGGCGGGCAGGTGTTCCGGTGACGACCGTGGGTTTCGTGGGGCTCGGCAGCATCGGAAAGCCCATGGCCAAGCGCCTTCTGGACCACCCGGGAGGCCTCGTCGTTCACGACGTGGCCCCGGAACCCGTCGCGGAACTGGTCGCGGCCGGCGCGTCGAGGGCCTCGGGTCTGGCCGACCTCGCCCGGCGCTGCGACGTGGTGTGCGTGATGGTGCGGGACGACGATCAGGTGCGGGACGTCGTCCGCGGACTCCTCGAGGGCGCCGCGCCGGGGCTGGTGGTCGGCGTCCACTCGACGGTGGCGCCCGGCACCCCGGGCGAGCTGGCCGCGGCGGCCGCGGAGCGCGGCGTCCGGGTGCTCGACGCCCCGGTCAGCGGCGGCGCCATGGGCGCCGCCGACGGGACGCTCGCCGTCCTGGTCGGCGGGGACGACGAGGCGTTCGCGGCGGCCCGGCCGGTGCTGGAGCGGCTCGGGACGATGGTCGTGCACGCGGGCCCGGTGGGCGCCGGGACCCGGCTCAAACTGGCCCGCAACCTGCTGCACTTCGTCTCCTTCACGGCGGCCACCGAGGCGCAGCGACTGGCCGAGGCGACCGGCCTCGACCTGGTCGCGCTGGGCCGGGTGGTGCGGCACACGGACGCGATCACCGGCGGCCCGGGCGCGATCATGCACCGCGCCACCACCGCGCCGCCGGCCCCGGACGACTTCTGGGCCGGGGTGTTCGGACACGTGCGCGCGCTCGGCGAGAAGGACCTGCGGTTCGCGATCGACCTGGCGGACGACGTCGGCGTGGACGTCCCGCTGGCCCGGCTGGCGCTGGACCGCCTCGGGCCGGGCCTGGGTCTGCCTCTGGCGGAAGGGACACGCCCATGACCACCCCGGATCCCGGGCGGCGCGCTCGCGGCCTGCAGCGGATGAGCGAGGTCTACGGCTGGGAGTTCCTGGACGGCCCCGGCGACTTCTTCGGCTACACCGCCGACCATCTGTTCGCGGACATCTGGTCCCGTCCGGGGCTGTCCGACCGGGATCGGCGACTGCTGCTGATCGGGTTGCTGGCGGGCACCAACCAGCCCGACGTGCTGGGCATCCAGGTTCCGGCCGCGCACCACGCGGGCGAGCTCGACGACGAGGCCCTGCGCGAGGTCGTGATCTTCCTCTGCCACTACGCGGGCTGGCCGGTCGGGGCCCGGCTCAACACGATCGTCGAGGAGACGATCGGCCGGGCCCGCCGGGAGGAGCGCTGATGGAGACCGTCCAGGCCCTGCTGCGCGACCTCGCCGGGACCGACGGCCCCGGCCTGAAGGCCGGTGAGCGGGTCTGGACCTGGCGGCAGGTCGTCGCCGAGTCCGGTCGCCGGGCCAACGCCGTCCGGGCCCTGCTGGACGACGAGCGCCCCCCGCACGTCGGGGTGCTGCTGGAGAACACCCCCGAGATGGTGTTCGCGCTGTCGGCGGGTGCCCTGGCGGGTCACGTGAGCGTCGGCGTCAACTCGACCCGGCGGGGCAGCGCGTTGGCGGCCGACGTGCTGAAGGCCGACTGCCAACTCCTGCTGACCGACGAGCGAGGACGGAGCGCCCTCGACGGCCTCGACCTGCCCGGCGTCCAGGTGCTCGACGTCGACGGCCCCCACTGGGCCGCGGCGGTGGCCGAACAGCCCGACGCCGTCCGCGACCCCCGCGAGGTCGCTCCCGACGACACGTTCATGCTGATCTTCACCTCCGGTACCAGCGGGGAGCCGAAGGCCGTCCGGGTGGGCCACGCGATGACCGTGCTCTCCGGCCGGAACCTCACCCGCCGCTTCGCTCTCGGCCCGGACGACTGCTGCTACGTGTCGATGCCCCTCTTCCACAGCAACGCCGTGATGGCCGGTCTCTCCCCGGCGCTGTGCAGCGGCGCCGCGATCGCCCTGGCCCCGCGGTTCTCCGCGAGCGGCTTCCTGGCGGACGTCCGCCGCTACGGTGCGACGTACCTGAACTACGTCGGCAAGCCGCTGGCCTACGCGCTGCGCACGCCGCCGCGGCCGGACGACGCGGACAACCCCCTGCGCGTGGCGTTCGGCAACGAGGCGTCGGACCGCGACATCGCCCGGTTCGCGGAGCGGTTCGGCTGCGAGGTGGCCGACGGGTTCGGGTCGACCGAGACCGCGGTGATCATCAGCCGGGAGGGAGGCTGCCCACCGGGGTCGATCGGCACGCCGTGGCCGGGCGTGGCCGTGTACGACCGGCGGACCCGCACCGAGTGCCCGCGCGCGGTCCTCGACGCCACCGGCCGGGTGACCAACCTGGAGGCGGCGGTCGGCGAGCTCGTGAACACTACGGGCGCCGGGTTCTTCGGCGGCTACTACAACGACGACGCGGCGACCGCCGAGCGGATGGACGGTGGGATGTACTGGTCGGGCGACCTCGCCTACCGCGACCCCGACGGGTACGTGTACCTGGCCGGGCGGACCAGCGACTGGCTGCGGGTGGACGGTGAGAACCTGGCCGCCGGCATCGTCGAGCAGATCCTGCTGCGGCACCCCGGGATCAGTCAGGTCGCCGTCTACGGCGTCCCCGACCCCGACGCCGGTGACCAGCTGATGGCCGCGGTGGTGCCCGCCGCCGAGGGCCTGGACCCGCCCGACCTGGAACGGTTCCTGGACGCCCAGCAGGACCTGTCCACCAAGGCGCGGCCGCGCTACGTCCGGATCATGTCCGAGCTGCCGAGCACCCCGACGAACAAGGTCCTGAAGCGTGAACTGATCCATCAGGGAACGGCTTTCGACGACGAGTGCTGGGTCCGCGAGGAGCGCGGCACTGCGTACGCACGGCGGGAGCCCGTGCGGTGAGCGACGTCCTGGTGGTGACCGGGACCGGCGGGATGGGCCGGGAGGCGGCCCGGCGCCTGGCCCCCGGGCGGGTCACGCTGCTGGCCGACCGCGACCCCGAGGCCCTGGAGACGGCTCGCGCCGACCTGGCGGACCGGGGCCACGACGTGCGCAGCTGCGCCGTCGACGTCGCGGACGCCGACTCCGTGCGGCACCTCGCGACGACCGCCCAGGCCCTCGGCGACGTCCGGTACCTCGTCCACACGGCCGGGGTCTCCCCCGAGCAGGCGGACCCCGCGCTCATCCTGCGCGTCGACCTGCTCGGCACGGCGCTGGTGGTCGACGCGTTCGGTGCGGTCGTCGCGCCCGGCGGGGCCGGGGTCGTGATCGCCAGCATGATCGGGCACATGGGCCTGGTCCGGGTGCCCCGGGACGACGCCGCCGCGCTGGGTGAGCGGCCGCCCGAGGAACTGCTCGACATGCCCATGTGCGCCCCCGACCGGTTCGAGAACTCCCAAATGGCGTACGGTTTCGCGAAGCAGGCCAACCTGCTGCGGGTGCGACGGGCGGCGGTGACCTGGGGCCGCCGCGGGGCGCGACTCAACTCGGTCAGCCCGGGCATCGTCACGACCCCGATGGGTGAGCAGGAGCTGGCCGGCCCGTTCGGCGCCTACATCCGCGAGCTCGCCGACACGTCCCCGTCGGGCCGGGCCGGGACCGCGGAGGACGTCGCGGGCGTGGTCGAGTTCCTGCTGTCGCCCGCGGCCGGGTACGTGACCGGCACCGACGTCCTGGTCGACGGCGGGGTGATCGCGGCGATGCGCGTCGGAGCCGGTCATGCCTGAGAGCCGTTACGCCGCACTCGATCGCGCGCAGCTGGCCGTCCTGGTCCCGGAGCTCCTGCTGTGCGGTCAGCTGATCGATCGCTCCGGGATGGCCTGGTGCATCCAGGCGCTCGGCCGCGAGGGGATGGCCGAGGTCGCGATCGAGGAGTGGGCGGCGGCCAGCCCGATCTACACCCGGCGGATGCAGCGGGCGCTGGGCTTCGAGGGCGACGACGTGGTCACGATCTTCAAGGGGCTGCAGCTCGACATCGGCGCGCCGCCGCAGTTCATGGACTTCCGGTTCAGCGTGCAGGACGCCCGGCACGGAGCGTTCCACCTCGACCACTGCGGCGCCCTGATGGACGTCGAGCCGATGGGCCCCGACTACGTGCGCTCCATGTGCCACGACATCGAGGACCCGACGTTCGACGCCACCGCGGTCGCCACCCACCCGCGGGCGCAGATTCGCCCGGTGCACCGGCCGCCGCGCACGCCCGCCGACCGGCACCCGCACTGCGCCTGGACCGTGGTGATCGACGACGCCCACCCGGAGGCCCTCCCGAGCGTGGGCTGCCTCGAACTGCGGGACTCGCACGCGGCCGGGCTGGCCCTCGGCCCGATCGACCCCGCGGACGACGGCCGCGCCGACTACACGGGGCCGCTGCTGTCCGACCTCGACTTCGCGGCCTTCTCGCACTCCGCGCTGGTCCGGATCGCCGACGAGGTGGCGCTCCAGATGCACCTCCTGAGCCTGGGTTTCGCACGCGCGCTGCGGCACCGCTTGCCCGGCCCCGAGGTGACGGCGATCGCGACGAAGCAGCTGACCGGCATCGCCGGCCTGGCCGCCGGACGCATCCATGCCGCACTCGGACTCCCCCCGAACGAGGCCGGCGCCCTCCAGCTGCTGGCGCTGCACCCCGCTCTCAACCCCGCCGCCTACGTGCGGCTGGAGACCACCGGCGACGCGCTCGTCGTCCACGAGTCCCCGGCCCACGCGGACGGCGGCTGGCCCACCCGGTACGGCCCGCACTCCCCCGAACCGCTGCGGGCCATCGTCCACGCGGTTGACGAACACCTGGACGTCGACATCGAGGGCACCGAGCGGGCCTGGACGGTGCGGATCCGCCGGCACGCGCAGCCGCGCCCCGAGAGCGACGAGGTGGCGGTGACCCGGTTCAGCACCGGCAGCGGCTTCACGTTCGCGCCGCGCCGGTCGCTGCCCATCACACCCGTCTGAGCACCCGCAACGAGCCGCAGCCGGTCAGCTCCTCGAAATCGCCCGAGTCGAGCGCCCTCCGGTAGATCCGGTAGGGCGCCTGCCCGCCGTCGGCGGGGTCGGGGAACACGTCGTGGATCAGCAGGACGCCGCCGGGCCGGACCCAGCGCGACCAGCCGTCGTAGTCGGCCTGGGCCGCCTCGTCGGTGTGCCCGCCGTCCACGAACAGCACGTCGACCGGCCGCCCCCACAGCCGGGCCACGACCGCGGACCGGCCGACCATGGGGACGACGACCTCCTCCAGGCCCGCGCGGGCCAGGGTGTCCCGCAGCACGGGGAGGGTGTCGATGCGGCCCCCGGCGTCGGCCAGCGACGCGTCGTGGTACTCCCAACCGAGCTGGTGCTCCTCGGAGCCCCGGTGGTGATCGACGGTCACCACGGTGCCGCCCGCCACCGAGGCCGCATGCCCGAGGTACACCGTCGACTTGCCGCAGTAGCTGCCGATCTCCACGACGATCCCGCCCGTCGGCAGGTGCGCGAGGGTGGCGGCGTGCAGCGCCAGGCCCTCGTCGACGGGCAGGAAACCCTTCACCCCGTGGACGATCTCGGCCAGCGCGCTCGGAAAGGTCGTCGAGTCGTTCAACGTGTCGCCGGGCACGTGCACACCTCCTCGTGAGGTACCGGCGCCAGCCCGGCGCCGCGGAACAGCCCGCTGCCGCGCGTGGTCCGGGTCAGGGCGTCGACGGCCAGGATCACGGTGGCCCCGGTCCAGGTCGTGCGTTCCACGGGCCAGTTCTGCGCCTGCGCCCACGGCTCCCCCGGGTTGCAGGCCAGGCCGGTCCAGTACGAGCCGTCCTCGGCGCGCAGGTGCTGCATGGCGGCCAGCTGCGTGCGGGCGTGATCGGGGCGGCCCGCGGCGTCGAGAGCCAGCACCAGCTCACAGGTCTCGGCCCCGGTCACCCAGGGGGCGTCGTCCACGCACCGGATTCCCAGCCCCGGGACGACGAAGTCGTCCCAGCGGGCGGCCAGCCGGCGCGCGGCGGCCCCGCCGCGGACCACGCCGCCCAGCACCGGGTAGTACCAGTCCATCGAGTACCGGCTCTTGTCGGCGAACCGTTCCGGGTGGCTGCGCAGCGCGTGCCGCACCCGGGCCGCGGCCAGCTCCCACTCGGGCTCCAGCCGGCCCTGCAGTTCGGCCAGCGCGACCGCGCACCGCAGGCTGTGGTGGATGCTGGCGTTCCCGGTGACCAGCGCCTCGGGCTGCACCACGCCGAACGCGTCCCGGGACCAGCGGAACTCGCCACCCGGCGCCTGGAGCTCGAGCACGACCTCGACGGCCCGGCGGACGGCCGGCCACATCCGGGTCACGAACGCCCGGTCGCCGGTCACCGACCAGTGGTGCCAGACCCCGGTGGCCAGGTAGGCGCAGAAGTTCGCGTCGGTGGCCGGGTCCTCGACCGTTTCGCTGGTGTCGCCGACGTACTTCGTCGCCCAGGAGCCGTCGGCGCGCTGCGCGTCGAGACACCACCCGTAGGCCCGCCGCGCCTCGGCCAGCCGCCCGGCCGCGGTCAGCCCCATCGCGCTCTGCACGTGGTCCCACGGGTCCGTGTGCCCACCCTGGAACCAGGGCACGGCGCCCGAGCGCTGCTGCGCGGCGGCGATCGAGGTGGCGGTCTGCGCGACCTCGGCGGCGGTCAGGACGGCGCTCACCGGGCCTTCCGGAAGTACAGCGCCACGCTCTTGCCGATCAGCGGGTTCAGCGCCCGCTCGGTCAGCCGGGTCATGGCCGGCCCGGACATCATGTCCCACACCAGGATCCGGTGGTAGGCGCGGACCAGCGGGTGGGTCTCGCGGCGCACCCCGACCGCGCATTTGAGCCACCAGTACGGTGCGTGCAGGGCGTGCGCGTGGTGCCGGTGGGTGGCCTCGGGGCCGTTCCGCTCGACCTTGCGGCGCAACTCGTCGGCCCGGTAGATGCGCACGTGGCCGCCCTCGTTGGCGTGGTACTCGTCCGACAGCGCCCAGCAGATCCGTTCGGGCAGCCATCGGGGCACCGTGACGGCCAGCGTGCCACCGGGTTTCAGGATCCGGACCAGTTCGGCGATCGCCGCCTCGTCGTGCGGCACGTGCTCGAGGATCTCGGAGGCCAGGACGACGTCGAAACCGCCGTCGGGGTAGGGCAGGTGCAGGACGTCGGCCACCTCGGCCCGCGCGGCACCCCCGGCCGGCACCTCACCCGCCTCGGCCATCGCCGCGAACATGTCCGCGACGTCCTTCATGGCCACCTCGTCGAGGTCGACCGCGGTCACGTCGGCCCCGCGCCGCAGCGCCTCGAACGAGTGCCGCCCAGCGCCCGCCCCGACGTCCACGAACCGGGTGCCGGGGCCCACCCCGAGCCGGTCGAAGTCCACGGTCAGCATGCCTGCTCCCTCGCCAGTTCGTACGCCTCGACGGTGGCTCGGGCCACCGACGTCCAGCTGTAGCGCTGCAGGGCCCTCGCCCGACCGTCCCGAGCCAGCCGGGCCCGTTCGGCGGGCGAGTCGAGCAGTCCCTCCAGGGCGCTCACCAGTGCCTCGACGTCCCCCGGCTCGACCAGGACGGCATCGTCGCCGACCACCTCGGGCAGGGCACCCGCCCGGCTGGCCACGACGGGGGTGCCGCAGGCCAGCGCCTCGACCGTCGGCAGCGAGAACCCCTCGTACAGCGACGGCACGCACATCACCTCGGCGGAGGCCATCAGCGCGGCCAGCTCGTCGTCGCTCAACCCGCTCACGACCGTGGTGCAGTCGCCGAGACCGAGCTGTTCGATGCGTCTCTCGGTCGGCCCGCCCGGCTCCAGCGCGGAGACCAGGTGCAGCTCGACGTCCCGTTCGACCCGCAGCTTCGCCACGGCGTCGAGCAGGTGCCCGACCCCCTTCAGCGGTCTGTCGGCGCTGGCCACGGCCACGATGCGGCCGGGCACCCGGGGGCCGCGCGGCCGGAACGTGTCGGTGTCGACGCCGAGCGGGACGACGTGGAAGCGGCCGGCGGGGATGCCGAAGTCGTCGACCGCGTCGGCGGCCGCGATGTCGGAGACACCGATCAGCACGGGCAGCCGCCGGGCGACCCGGGCCTGCATCCGCACGAACCCGTACCAGCGGGCGACCGAAAGCCGTCTCAGGCCGCGGGCTTGCGCGAGTTCGACCTTCCGGTCCCGGCTGATCGGGTGGTGCACGGTGGCGACCAGCGGCGCGCGACGCCGGATGGACAGCAGGCCGTAACCGAGGCACTGGTTGTCGTGCACGACGTCGAAATCGGCTCGGCGGCGGCGCACCACGCGGGCCGCGCGGAGGCTGAAGGTGAGCGGCTCGGCGAAGCAACCGGTCGCCGTGAGCGCCCACTCCAGCCAGTCGTGGCGGCTCCAGCCGCGTTCGGGGCGCGGCAGCCGCAGCTCGCCGTCGGGCCCGACCCGGCCGAACACGTCCAGGGAGGGCACTCTCGTCAGCGTGACCCGCGGGTCGAGGGCCTCCGGGTAGGGCTGGCCGGAGAACACCTCGACCTCGTGACCGAGGTCGACCAACCCCTGGCTGAGGTACCGGACGTACACCCCCTGACCCCCGCAGTGCTCCTTGCTCCGGTACGACAACAGTGCGATGCGCACCAGCGACTCCCTTCGCTGCGGGGCGCGGCCCGGGAGACCCGGACCGCCCGGGAAGTGTAACGGATTCTAGTTATTTGGAACAGGTTGCGGGTCGGGGGCTTTGCCCTTCAGACTTCCGACCTCGGAAGATCGACGACGATCGGACTCCACGCCGTGGCCGCAGTCTCGGATGTGCTCGCACCGTCCCACCGGCGGTCCCCGCGCGTCCGGTCCCGCCGCCGGGGCTCCCGTCGTCCGTCCACGGCCCGCCTCGGGCTGCTCGGCGCCGGGGTCTTCCTGCTGGTCCTGGCCGCCCTGCTGCCGTTCTACGCCTACCCGCGGCTCGCCGTCCTGCCCGCCGACCCGGCCGCCGACCAGGTCCAGCGGGCCACCGACGCGACCGTGCTGGTGCCCGACGCCGACGCCGCGGCCGGGGCCCGCCTGGTCCGCCACACGCCGGTGGCCATCAGCACCCACGTGGGCGCCGACCCCGGGTGGCATCCGGAGGGCACGGTGGTCTGGCAGCTCGCCACCCAGGTCACGCAGGGGCCGGGCGCGCAGCTGGTGGACGCCCGGGTGGAGACGATCTCGCTCGACCGGCGCACCGCGCGGGCGGTGAACTGCTGCGGCGACAGCCTGGTCACCGACGCCGGCGACGCGGCGGGGACTCCCCTGCGGCACACCGGCTACCTGACCTTCCCGTTCGACACCCAGCCGCGGACCTACCCGCTCTGGGACAACCAGCTGCAGACCGCCCGCCCGGCCCGCTACCTCGGCGAGACCCGCCGGGCCGGCCTGCGGGTGTCCGTGTACCGGGCCGTCACCGAGTGGACGCCGGTCGGCACCCAGGAGCTGCCGGGAGCCCTGTTCGGGTTGTCCGACGCCTCGGTCCGGGCCGTCGCCTGGTACGCCGACGTGCGCGACTACTTCGTCGAACCCACGACCGGTTCCACGGTGGAGACGGTCGAGAAGCTGCGCCGCGAGTACCGCTACGACGACCGCACCCTGACCGCTCTGTCCGCCGATCTGCGCAGCGACCCGCTGCCCGCCCACCAGCTCGACCAGGTCCGCACCGGGGCCGCCGTGCTCCCCTGGCTGCGCAGCCGGGCGGCCGTCGTGCTCGTGCTGTGCGCCCTGCTCATGCTGGTTTTCCACACCCGTCACGCGCGAACTGCCCTCGGGTGATCTCTGTTCGTTAGGGTTTGCCCGGTGAACGGGGATCATCGTGAGACGTCGTGCCGGGTAGTCCTGCTCCTGGCCGCGCTGCTGACGCTGGCCGCCTGCACCGGCGGTTCGCCGGGCACCCCGCCGCCTTCAACCGCCTCGGGGACGACGTCCGCCTCGGTCCCCGCAAGCCCCGCACCCACCGCTCCGGTCCAGGAAGCGACCCCGTCGAGCGCCGTCGAGTTCGTGAAGTACTTCTGGGCGCTCTACAACTACGCCTACGCCACCTACGACACGAAGCCCCTGGAAGCGATCAGCGACAAGAAGTGCGACTCCTGCAAGAAGCTCATTGAAGACGTGCACCGGATAGCCGCCGATGGCACGGTGATCAAGGGCTTCGAGCTCACTGTCCTTGAGGCCGTTTCCCCGGACATCGAGGTCAAGACTGGAACGCTCGTGGTGGCCTCTCTTCAACAGCAGAAGGGAACAGCCGTCGCTCCTGACGGCTCTTCCACAGCATTGCCCGGCTTCAAGAGCGTTCGCAGCACCACCGCCCTCAGATGGGATGGGACCTGGCACATCGAAGCCCTCAACACCGAGTCGAAGACTTCGAAGCCATGGCCGTCCGAGTAGGGGTGGTGTTGCTTATCGTCCTCCTGGGGGCGCGTCTGGAAACAGGCAGCATTGCGATGGCCGCGACTCCGGGACCGATCAACGTCAATACGTCTTTCGACGGGAACGAGGCGGAGACCACGGGCCAGAAGCACGTGGAGCAGTCCTTCGGAACCAACGAGACGCTTCCGACCAAGCCGCGAACCTGGACCTCCCATCAGGCCATCTGCTCGACCAAGGCCACCCTGGCGACGGCCGACGCCTGTCACCGCTCGACCACCTTGTGCCCCGACCCGGACCAGGCGCCGTACTGGGTGATGACCGCCCGCGGCATCCGTCGTCCGGGGCCGGGCAACTGGACGAACACCGGCCGCTTCGTGTGCCTGACCGACGCCGAGAACCCGGAACCGGTCCTGGGCGCAGCACAGTTCCGGAAGTTGCCGATCCCGGCGGCGGCGTTGAACATCCAGCCCGACCCCGACACGGCCGGCCCGACGCTGGTCAACATCGCCACGAACCTCTACACGACCCGCAAGGTCCAACTGCTGGACACGACCGTCCTGGGGCAGCCGGTCCGGGTCCGCGCGACGCCGGCCTCGTACGCCTGGACCTACGGCGACGGAGAGTCCCTGACGACCCGAGCGACCGGCGGCCCCTATCCGGACCTGTCCCTCGGCCACGTCTACGCCCGGCCCGGACATTACGAGGTGGGCCTGGCCACGACGTTCACCGGTGAGTACTCGGTGGCCGGTGGCCCCTGGCAGCCGGTCGAAGGCACCGCGGTCGTCGCCAGTGACCCACGGGACCTGACCGTCCTGCAGGCGCGCAGTCAGCTGACGAGCTGAAGCGCCTCTTTCGCGAGGTTGCAGGCCTGGCACAACCCCTGCCCGTTGACCGCGGACGTCGAACCACCCCGGGCATGCGGGTGCACGTGGTCGATCTGCCGGATCGGCGCATCGCACCACGGCGTCCGGCAGTACTGGTCTCGGGCCACGATGAACCGGCGCAAGCCCGGCGGGAAGGTCCGCGACCTGCCTTCCATCTGGACGAGTTCCCCGGTCTCGGGCCTCCCCCACAGCCGCCTGACCTGTCGTGCGACGTGTTGATCGGGCGGATCGGCCAGGGCCCGGGCCAGCGGCGCCGGGATGGGACCGTAGCCGTGCACATGTGCCGGCTCGTCGGTGACACCGGTGAGCGCCCGATCCGAGATGACCAACTGCACCTCCACCGGAATCGACTCCGGCGTCTCAGTTCCCAGAACCCGGGCCACGAGCGTGTCGGCCATGACCTGGCCTCGGCCCCGCTCGTCCCGCGCATCGGCCGTCGCCGAGTCGGCGACCCGCGCCAACGCCGCGTAGACGGCCACGCCTTCGGCCACCGGCAGCGTCGCCGTGACCACCGTCATGCAGTCGGGCGCCGGACGGATCGTGACCCGCCGACCCACCTCGGCGTTCTTGGCCCGCTTGTAGGCGAGGCCCGGCTCGAGACGCTGCCCGATGCGCCGGGCCTCCCGCTCGACGCCGGCGTCACCCAGCCCCTCGATGCGGTGCGCGAGTTCCTCGTCGAGGTCGGCGCGCGACTCCCGCGACAACAGGGCCGTCTCCCGCACGACGAGGGTGGCCCGCCACTGACTCGTGCGCCCCTGCTCGAGAGCTGCGAGCGTGTGCGGCAACTCGTCGACCAGGCAACGCGCCACCCCGACCAGGCGCGACGCCTTGTGCGGTGAAACGTGCAAAGCCTCGGCGACTCTCGCGTTCACCGCCCGACGCGCCTCGCGGTCCGGCTGCCCCGCCGCCCGGCGCCGGTCACGCACCGAGGCGTCGTAACCGGCCATCACCCGCGCCTGCACGGCCGCGACGGCAGCGCTCACCTGCTCCAACTGACCGAGCACCGCCAGCCGCTCGGCATCGTCCGACGGCAGGACCGAACCGGTCAGCCAGCCGACGAAACCCTGCAACTGCTCGACGGTCACGAAGTCGGGAACCGGCTCGGGCTCCGGCAGGTCCGCCGAGTCGAACGAGATCATGAGGTTCTCGGGCAGGTCCAACGCACGCAGGAGCGCGACCACGTTCGGGTCCTCCACGTCCGCCAACGGCATGCTCGTCCCCCCCCCCCCGATGATGTAGAACACTTGTTCGATCCACATCAATCGTGGCACACCGGGCCGCCACCTACAAGCCCCGAAAACATCTGTGGATGAAAGCTTCTCCGCTAGATCCAATCGTCGGGGTGCGACCAGCTGAACCATGGCTCGGGCCCGGCGGGCGCCACCTCGGTGGACGTGTAGCGGCCCCGGTGGAACAGCAGCGGACGCCGGTCTCCGGCCCCGCCCAGCCGGGCCACCCGGGCCAGCACGACGTAGTGGTCGCCGGCCTCGGTGACCGACTCGACGTCGGCCTCGACCCAGGTCAGGGCGTCGGTGAGGACGGGCGCCCCGCCCGGGGACGGCGTCCAGCCGACCCCCTCGAACTTGTCGGGCCCACCGCGCCCGAACCGGGCGCTCACCTCGGCCTGGTCCCAGGCCAGGACGTTGGCGACGAACCGGCCCGCCCGCTCGATCGCGGGCCAGGTGCGCGAACCCCTCGTCGGGCAGAACAGGACGAGCGGCGGGTCCAGCGACACCGCGGCGAACGCCTGGCAGGCGAACCCGGCCAGCTCGTCGCCGTCCCGGGCGGTGATCACGGTGACGCCCGTGCAGAAGTGACCCAGCACCTCGCGGAACGTCCCCGACGAGACCGCCCGCCCCACAACGGGTTGCACGCTCACTGGAAGCCGACGCTGAAGTCGTGGCCCCACAGGCTGACCGCGGTGCTCTCCCGGGCGATCCAGTCGTCGTCCTCCACGGTCCGCCCCTCGGTGCCGAACTCGACGTCGAAGCCGCCCGGCGTCTTCATGTAGAACGACAGCATCAGATCGTTGACGTGCCGCCCGAGAGTGGCCGACATGGGCACCTTGTGGCGGCGCGCGCGGTCGAGCGCGAGCCCGACGTCGTCGGCCTCCTCGACCTCGACCATCAGGTGCACGATGCCGCTGGGCGTCGGCATGGGCAGGAACGCGAGCGAGTGGTGCCGCGGGTTGCACCCGAAGAACCGCAACCACGCGGGTTTTCCGCCCGGCTCCCGGCCGACGGCCTCCGGGGGCAGACGCATCGAGTCGCGCAACCGGAACCCGAGGACGTCGCGGTAGAAGTGCAGCGCCTCCTCGTCGTCCCGGGTGGAGAGCACGACGTGCCCGAGCCCCTGCTCACCCGTGACGAACCGGTGCCCGTACGGGCTGACCACGCGGCGGTGCTGCAGCGCGACCCCGTGGAAGACCTCGAGCGTGTTGCCCGAAGGGTCCTCGAAGATGACGACCCGGCCGACCTTCCGCTCGGCGCACTCCTCGGGAGTGCCCTCCTTCCAGGGCACCCCGGCCTGCTCGAGCCGGCGGACGACGTCGGCCAGGCCGGCCTCGTGCTCCGCCTCCCAGCCGGAGGCCACGAGCGCGTCCTTCTCCCCCGGCACGATCACCAGGCGAGCCGGGAAGTCGTCCATCCGCAGGTACAGGGCGCCCTCGACGGTGCCCTTCCCCTCGACCATGCCCAGCACCTTGAGGCCGTACGTTCGCCAGGCGTCCATGTCGGTTGCCGAGACACGGAGGTACCCCAGGGAGCGGATGCTCATCGGGTACCCCCCTCGGCCAGGAAGTCACGGGTCAATCTGTTGAACTCCTCGAACCGCTCGACCTGGACCCAGTGCCCGCAGCGCGGGAACACGTGCAGCTGGGCGTTCTGCAGCAGCTTCAGCGCGACCAGGGCCCCGTCGAGCGGGTTGACCCGGTCCTCCCGGCCCCACAGCAGCAGCGTGTGGTGGCGCAGCCGGAACGCGTCCCGCCAGAGCATGCCGTCGACGAAATCGTCCGGCCGGAAGAACGATTCGCCCATCGCCGCCATCGCCGCCAGCGACTCGGAGGTGCTGGCCACCGCGAACCGCTCGGCGACCAGCTCGTCGGTGATCATCGACTGGTCGTAGACCAGCGCGCGCAGGAAGTCCCGCAACCGTTCGGGACTCGGCCCGGGCGGGGCCGCGAACCGGGACAGCCGGCGCACGCCCTCCGTCGGGTCGGCCGAGAACACGTTCAGCCCCAACCCGCCCGGGGCCATCAGCACGAGGCGCCCGACCCGCTTCGGGTACTCCAGTGCGAACCGCACGGCTGTGCCGCCACCGAGGGAATTGCCCACCAGGTGGACCTTCTCGAGGCCCAGCGCGTCGAGCAGCCCGGCCAGCGCGTCGGCGCTGAACCGGAAGTACTGGCCGTGCTCGGTCGGCTTGTCGGACGCGCCGAACCCGGGCTGGTCGACGGCCAGGGTGCGGAAGGTGCGGCCCAGTTCGACGATGTTGCGGCCGAAGTTGCTCCAGGCCGACGCGCCCGGGCCGCCGCCGTGCAGCAGGACGACGGGCAGATGGTCCGTCTGTTCAGGCCCGGCTTCGTGGACGTTGAGCGTCAGCCCTCGGCCCGGGCCTTCGGCCGCCGTCGTCACGAGCCGGCCCGCGCGCGTGTCCGTCGTCGGGGCGCTCATCAGAACAGCCCGTCCCGGACCTCGACGCCGAACTCGTACTTGCCGAACATCACCAGCGTGCGCTCGAGGTCGTTGGCCGCGTGCGCCCGGGCGGCGTGCGCGTCGCGCCAGTACCGCGAGATCGGGGCCGACGTGTTGATCGCCTTGCCGCCCGCGCTCTCGAACAGCTTGTCCACGGCCGCGATCACCCGGGCGCTGCCCATCACCTGGTCGCGGCGGGCCCGCAGCCGCATGGCCAGTGGGATCTTCTCACCGGCCCCGGCCAGCGCGTACTCCTCGCCCAGGTTGCGGGCCAGCTGCAGCCACGTCGCGTCGATGTCCCCGGCCGCCTCGGCGACCCGGACCTGGGCGAACTGGTCCTGGGCGGCCTTCTCCCCGACGTAGGACGCCCGGACCCGCTCGCGCGTGTAGCCGACGTAGGAGTCGTAGGCCCCGCGGGCCATCCCGATCAGCGGGGCCGTGATCGCGTAGGGATGCACGGTGCCGTAGGGCAGCCGGAACAGCGGGCCGTCGTTGATCTCCTGCCCGGGGCAGACGCACCGGGCGGTGTGCTGCATGCTCAGCGTCCGGTGCTCGGGCACGAACACGTCGTCCACCACGATGTCGTTGCTGCCGGTGCCGCGCAGCCCGACCGTGTCCCAGACGTCCTCGATCGTGTAGTCGGCCCGCGGCAGCAGGAAGGTGCGGAAGTCGACGGGCCGCCCGTCCTCGCCGAGCACCAGGCCGCCGAGCAGGTTCCAGGCCCCGTGGTCGGAGCCGGAGGAGAAGCTCCACCGGCCGCTGAACCGGAAGCCACCCTCGACGGGCGTGGCCTTGCCGACCGGGGCGTAGGACGACGAGATCACCACGTCGGGCCCCTCACCCCATACGTCGCGCTGGGCCTGCTCGGCGAACAGCCCGATGTGCCAGGGGTGCACGCCCAGGACCGACGTCACCCAGCCCGTCGAGCCGCACGCCGCGGCGATCGTGGCGACCGCCTCGTAGAACGTGACCGGGTTCGCCTCGAGGCCGCCGAACCGCACCGGCTGGAGCAGCCGCAGCACCCCGGCCTCCCGCAGCTCGTCGATCGTCTCGGCCGGCACCCGGCGCGCCGCCTCGGCCTCGGAGACCCGGGACCGGATGCCCGGCAGGAGGTCCTGGACCGCCGCGAGGACCTTGTCCTCCGCGTCCCTGTCCGTCGTGGCGCCCGTCGCGTCCACCATCACCCACGGCTCCGTCCCGGCCCTCATCGGCCCTAGAACTCGTTCTGGTCAAGACGGCTAGACTATAACTAGATTCTATATTGCACTAGCACTCGCGACGAAGGAGGGACCCGTGCCGCAGCCTCCCGCACCGACGGGTGACCGTCCGTCGTGGACCGACCGAGAGGATCAACTCCAGGCCGGTTTTCGCGAGATCGCCTGCACCGGCTGCGACACCCGCGTCCTGGTCCGCAAGATGCATCCGGCCCAGACCAGCACGCAATGGCACGGCGGGGTCGCGTGCGAGTTCCTGCAGCGGGACGCCTACGGCACTCCGGCCGAACGCTGCCCCGTGCTGACCGCCGCGATCGACGCCGCCGTGTCCGCCGGCACCCTCCCCACGGAGCCCACCGAATCGAGGGAGCAGGCGTGAGCCGCATCCGCCGGGTGCGGGTGGCCGCGGTCAAGGCCGAGACCGCCGACGCGCGCTCGGTGACCTTCGACGTGGAGCCCGGGGACGCCCGCTGGTTCCGGGCCCGGCCCGGGCAGTTCCTCACCGTCCGGGTGCCGGTCGGCGACGGCGACCGGCGGGTGGCCCGCTGCTACTCGCTGTCCAACGGCCCGGACGACGACCCCACCATCACCGTGAAACGCGCCGGGCCCGGGTCGGCCTGGATCTGCGACGAGCTGCGCCCCGGGGACGAACTCGAACTCCTTCCTCCCGCGGGCCGTTTCACACCCCGCTCCCCCGACACGGACCTGCTGCTCGTGGCGGCCGGCAGCGGCATCACCCCCGTCATGTCCATCCTGCGCTGGGTGCTCGGCACCGGCTACGGGCACGTCGCCCTGCTCTACGCCAACCGCGACGCCGAGGCGGTCATCTTCGAGCGCCAGCTGCGGCTGCTCGACGTCCGGCACCCCGGGCGGCTCAGCGTCACGCACTGGCTGGAGAGCGAGCGCGGGCTGCCCACCGCCGAGGCGCTCGCGCCGTTGCTGGGCCCGTACGCCGAGCGCGAGACCTATCTCTGCGGGCCGGAACCGTTCATGGCCGCGGTCGAAGCGGCGCAGGCGTCGCTCGGCGGTCAGCGGAACGGGCAGTTGGGTCGCCTGCACGTCGAGCGCTACGAGTCGTTGACCGAGGACCCGTTCGTGGCCGCCGCCCGGGCCGACGCCGAGGACGAACGCCACGCCGCCGAACGCGCGACGACCCCCGACGAACCCGCCGAGGTCAAGGAGGAGCCGGCGGACGACGTCCCGCCCGAGAGCACCGCCGGCGCCACCGTCGTCGAGGTCGAGTTCGACGGCGACAAGCACCGGCTCCCCTGGACGCCCGGCCGGCCGTTGCTCGAGGTGTTGGAGGCCGCCGGCATCGCGGCTCCGTTCTCGTGCCGCGAGGGCAACTGCGGCGCCTGCGCCTGCCTGGTGCTGGAGGGCCGGATGACCATGCGCCGCAACGAGACCCTCACCCCCGAGGACCTGGCCGACGGTTACGTGCTCGCCTGCCAGGCCGACCCCGACGCCCCGCTCGTGCGGGTCAGCTACGACGAGTGAGGCCGACCATGGAGCAGCGAGGACCAACGATGAACGAACCAGATGTCGTGGTGGCCGGTACGGGCGCGGCCGGGATGATGGCGGCGATCACCGCCGCCCATCACGGCCTGCGGGTCCTGCTGGTGGAGAAGGACGCCCACTTCGGCGGCTCCACGGCCCGCTCCGGCGGGGGCGTCTGGATCCCCGGGAACACCCGGCTGCGCGCGGCCGGCGCCGACACCGACGCCGAGGCGGCCCGCACGTACCTGCGGCACATCGTCGACGGGGCCAGCGCCCCCGAACTGCAGGACGCGTACCTGCGGCACGGCCCGGCCGCCCTCGACCTGCTGCTCTCGCAGACCCCGATGCGGATGAACTGGGTCCGCGGCTACAGCGACTACTACCCCGAGGCGCCCGGGGGCCGGCCCGAGGGCCGCTCGATCGAACCGGCCCCGTTCGACGGCCGGCTGCTCGGGGAGGACCGGGCCCTGCTGAACCCGCCGTACATGTCGGCCGGGCTGGGCATCGCGATCACGCAGGCCGACTACCGCTGGCTGAACCTCGTCGCCCGGCACCCACGCGGTCTGCTCACCGCGCTGCGGGTCGGGGCCCGGTCGTGGTTCGCGAAGGTGCGCGGGCGCGAACCGCTCACCCTCGGTCAGGCGCTGGCCGCGGGTATGTGGCTGGCCGTGCGCCGGGCCGGCATCGACGTCTGGCTCGACTCCCCGATCACCGGGCTGGAGGTGGACGACGCGGGCGTGCGTGTCCGGGTCGCACACGGCGGCGCCGAGGTCACCCTCCGCCCCGGACGCGGCGTCGTCCTGGCCGCCGGCGGGTTCGAGCGGAACCAGGCCATGCGCGAGGAGTTCGGGCCGACACCGATCAACGCCGAGTGGTCGGTGGGGGCCACGGCCAACACGGGTGACGCCATCGCGCTGGGCCGCGCGCTCGGCGCCGAGGTGGCGTTGATGGACGACGCCTGGTGGGCCCCGTCCCTGCCGTTGCCCCGCGGGCCGGTGTTCCTGCTGGCCGAGCGGTCGCTGCCCGGCAGCCTGCTGGTCAACGCGGCCGGCGACCGGTTCACCAACGAGGCCGCGCCGTACGTGGACGCCGTGCACGCGATGTACGCCGCGCACACCGAGGAGACCCCCGCCGTGCCGGCCTGGCTGATCTTCGACCAGCGCTACCGCGACCGGTACCTGTTCGCCGGAAAGGGCCCCCGGCAGGGCTTCTCGTCGAAGTGGTACCGCAGCGGCGCGCTGCACAAGGCCGACACCCTGGAGAAGCTGGGCGCCGGGATCGGCGTGCCCGGTGACGCACTGGCCGCCACCGTGGCCCGGTTCAACACGTTCGCCGACGCCGGGGTCGACGCCGACTACCACCGCGGCGAGTCGGCCTACGACCGCTACTACGGCGACCCGCGCAACCGGCCCAACCCGTGCCTGGCCGCGCTGGTCAAGCCGCCGTTCTACGCGGCCCGGATCGTGCCCGGCGACCTCGGCACCAAGGGCGGACTGGTCACGGACGAGCGGGCCCGGGTGCTGCGCGCCGACGGGACGGCGATCCCCGGCCTCTACGCGGCGGGCAACACGAGCGCGCTGGTGATGGGCCGCACCTATGCAGGGCCCGGTGCGACCCTCGGGCCGGCCATCACGTTCGGCTACCTGGCGGCGCTGGACCTGGCGGGCGTCACTCCCTAGCGATCGGCGGTGAGGACCAGGCCGCTGGTCGGGACGCCCGTGCCGGCGGTGACGAGAACCGTTGCGGCGTCGGCCACCTGGTTCACCGACGTGCCGCGCAGCTGCCGGACCGCCTCGGCGATCCCGTTCATCCCGTGGATGTACGCCTCGCCGAGCTGGCCGCCGTGCGGATTCACCGGCAGCGCGCCGTCGAGCCCGATCGCGCCCGAAGCGACGAACGCCGCCGCCTCGCCGCGCGCGCAGAAGCCCAGTTCCTCCAGCTGGACCAGCACGAAGGGCGTGAAGTGGTCGTACAGCACGGCCACGTCGACGTCGTCCGGGCCCAGCCCCGCGGCCGACCACAGCTGCCGGGCCACCACGCCCATCTCGGGCAGGGCCGCGAGGTCGTCGCGGTAGTAACTGGTCATCACGTACTGGTCCGGACCACTGCCCTGGGCGGCCGCCGCGACCAGCGCGGGCGGGTGCGGCAGGTCGCGAGCCCGCCCCAGCGAGGTGACGACGACCGCCACGCCGCCGTCGCTCTCCTGGCAGCAGTCGAGCAGGTGCAGCGGGTCGCAGATCCACCGCGACGCCTGGTGCTCGGCCAGCGTGATCGGCCGGCCGTGGAACCAGGCGGCGGGGTTGGTCGCGGCGTGGGCCCGCATGGTGACCGCGACGCGGCCGAAGTCCTCACTGGTGGCGCCGTACTCGTGCATGTAGCGGCGCGCGTGCATCGCCACCCAGGCCGCGGGGGTGCCCAGCCCGAACGGGTAGCTCCAGCTGCCGTCGACGCCCGACGACGTGGGTGCCCCGGCCAGACCGGGCTGCACGACCCCGAACCGCTGACCGGAGCGTTCGTTGAAGGCGCGGTAGCAGACGACCGTCGTCGCCGCGCCGGTGGCCACCGCCATCGCGGCCTGGGCGACCGTGGCGCAGGCGGCGCCGCCGCCGTAGTGCACGCGGCTGAAGAAGGTCAGTTCCGGGATGCCGAGCTCGCGGGCGACGGCGATCTCCGCGTTCGTGTCCTGGGTGAACGAGACCAGGCCGTCGACGTCCGCAGGAGCCAGCCCGGCGTCGTCCAGCGCCGCCCGCACGGCCTGGACCGCCAGGTGCAGTTCGCTGCGCCCCGAGTCCTTGGAGAAGTCGGTGGCGCCGATCCCCACGATCGCGGCTGCGGGCCCGGTGCTCACGCCGCCCCCTGCGGGACGACGACCGACACCGTGCCGGTGACGTGGTCCCCGAGCGACACCCGCCCGACCACCTTCACCCGGACGACGCCCCCCACCGTGTCCAGCACCTCGCCGCCGAGCACGAGGGTCTCGTAGGCGTAACACGGCACCCCGAGCCGGATCTCGACCGCCGTGACGCGGGCCAACGGTCCGGCCCAGGCGGCAGCCCACTCGGAGATGTAGCTCTGCACGAGACCGGTCGTGGTCAGGATGTTCACGAACACGTCCTTCGAGCCGCGGGCGAGCGCGGCGTCCCGGTCGTGGTGCACGTCCTGGAAGTCGCGGGTGGCCAGCGCCGTGCTGACCACGAACGTCGGGGTCACCTCGATCCGGCGCTCCGGCAGGACGGCGTTCACGACGCCACCTTCCACGCGGGCAGCACGACGCCGTCGCCGCCGTCCTGCCAGGTCAGTTCCACCGGCATCCCGACCGAGACCGCGCCGGGGTCGAGCGGGTCGACGCCCACGAGTTCACCGAGCATCCGGACCCCTTCGGTCAGGTCGACCAGGACGACGACGTAGGGCGGGGTGCGCCCGGGCGTCGGCGGGTGGTGGTGTACGACGTAGCTGTGCACCGTGCCGGTGCCCGCCGCGACGACGTAGCCCGGCTTCTCAGCACCACAGGCGATGCAGACCGGGCCGGGTGGGTGCCGGACCTGGCCACACGCTTCGCAGCGTTGCAGCCTCAGCTCACGCTGATGAACGCCGGACCAGAAGAACTCCGTGTCCCGGCTGAAGACCGGACGGACGACGGAGCCGGGCGCCGCCGGAGCCGGCTCGGCCGCCGGGGGCCGGAACTTCAGGATCCGGAACCGCATCTCGGCCACCGGCTCGCCGCCCGCGAACCACGTGTTGACGGTCGTGACGAACCAGCCTTCCCCGAGCGCGGTGCGCTTGGGCCCGACCACCTCGTCGAGGCGGGCGCTCACGGTCAGCGCCTCCCCCACCCGCACCTCGCGGTGGTAGGTCTGCTCGCAGTTGGTCGCGACCACGGACGTGAACCCGGCCTCGTCGAGGACGGCGGTCATCCGGCCGAGCGGGTCGTCGCTCGCGCGCACGCCGTGCAGCCCGGGCATGGTCCAGACCTGGATCATCGCGGGCGGCGCGACCCCCTCGGCCACGTAGCGCGGGTCGGTGTCGCCCAGCGCCTCCTGCCACGACCGGATCATCGGCAGGTTCACGGGGTCGCGGCCGGCCCGGGGCGCGGAATCCCCGGCCGCGCGGACCTCTTCGGCGGCGGCTTGGATGGTGGATTCATTCATCGCGCAACCCTGGGCATCCCCAGGCCGACGCTGGCGATCAGCTCGCGCTGGATCTCGTCCACGCCACCTCCGAACGTGAGCACCGTGTGCCGTTTCGCCTGGACGTCGAGCCAGCGGGCCAGCTCGTCGGCGGCGGGGTCGTCCGGGCCGGCGTGCTCGGCCAGCAGGTCACCGAGCACGCGGGCCGTGTACTGGGAGGCCGCCGCGCCGTACACCTTGGTGGTGGAGGCGTCGGCCACGGCTGTCTGGAGGGTCGCGCCCACGCGCCCGGCGACCTCCAGGTTGAGCAGATGGTTCACCCGCAACCGGGCGTACACCTCGGCCAGCGTCCGGCGGACCGACGGCACCTGGAGAAGTGACAGCCCGGAAGGCGTCTCGCGCTGCGCGGCCCAGTCCAGCACCCGGTGGTACATCGACTCGACCCGGCCGGCCGGGCCCAGCATCACCCGCTCGTGGTTCAGCTGTGCGGTGATCAGCCGCCAGCCACGGTTCTCCTCCCCTACGAGCCGCTCGACGGGTACCCGCACGTCGCTGAAGTAGGTGGCGTTCACGTGGTGCGCGCCGTCCGAGGTGATGATCGGCGTCCAGCTGTACCCCGGGTCGCGGGTGTCCACGATCAGGATCGAGATGCCCTTGTGCTTCGGGGCGTCCGGGTCGGTGCGGCAGGCCAGCCAGACGTAGTCGGCGTCGTGACCCCCCGTGGTCCAGAGCTTCTGGCCGTTCACGACGTAGTGGTCGCCGTCGCGTACGGCGCGGGTGGTCAGCGCGGCCAGGTCGGTGCCGGCTTCGGGTTCGCTGTAGCCGATCGCGAAATGCAGCTCACCGGAGAGGATCCGGGGCAGGAAGAACGCCCTCTGCTCGGCGGTGCCGTGCTCCTGCAGGACCGGCCCGACCGTCTGCAGGGTGACCGACGGCCACGGCACGTCGGCCCGGGTCACCTCGTTGACGAAGATCTGCTGCTCCACCAGGCCGAGCCCGTGACCACCGTGCTCGACGGGCCAGCCGAGCCCGAGCCAGCCGTCGCGGCCCAGCCGGCGGACGATCTCGCGGTAGACCGGCCCGTGACGCTGCACGAGCATGGCCTCGCGCTCGGCGGGGGTGACCACGTCGGCGAGGTAGGCCCGCAACCGGTCACGCAGCTCGCGCTGCTGTGGGGTCAGCACGCCAGCACCCGGGCCGCGAGGGCGTCCAGCCGGGCGCCCGGCCCGCCGAGCAGCCGGGCGAGGTCCCGCGCCGCCGCCGAGAACGCGGGCAACGGGTAGGACAGGTCGACCCCCGTGCCGCCGTGCAGGTGGTGGCACGTCGCGATGGCCGTACGGGCGGAGTCGACCGCCAGCAGCGCGGCCACCTCCGGGTCCGCGTCGCCGTCCGGGTCGTCGCCCGTGTGGTGGTCGGCCGCGCCGATCGCGGCCTCGGCCGCGAGGTGCAACGTCCGGCTCGCGACGTAGACGTCGGCCAGCTGCTGGGCGACGGCCTGCAACGTGGCCAGCGGGCGGCCGAACTGCTCGCGGGTCTCGACGTGCCGTGCGGTCAGCGCGAGCGCCCCGTCGACCAGCCCGTCGGCGTAGGCCGCCGACGCGGCCGCGGCCAGCCGGTGCAGGTCGGCCAGGGCGGCCGGACCGCCGGGCACGAGCGCCCCCTCGGTCAGCGCGACGCCGTCGAACCGCACCCCGTGCACCGGCGTCCCCGACGACGTGGGGACGAGGTGCCGGTGGACCCCGGGCCCCTGCAGGTCGAGCAGCACCAGCCCCGGCTCACCTGCCACGGCGGCGGGGACGAGCGCGTGCCGGGCCCGGTCGGCGTACGGGACGGCGACGAGCGCGCCGTCCAGCCGCAACCCGTCGGCCGTGCGGTGCACGGCGGTGCGCGGGGCCCGGGTCAGCGGACTGGACGGCTCGTGCAGGCCGACGGTCAGGATCGCCCCGTCGTGCACGACCGGGTAGAGCGCCTTGCGGTGCTGCCGGGCCGTTCCCCACCGGGCCAGGGTCAGGACGCCGAGCGCGTTCGCCAGGGCCGGCGAGTCCACCGCCCGGCGCCCGAGTTCGCGCAGCAGGACGGCACTCTCGACCAGGTCGAGCCCGGCCCCGCCCTGCGTCGACGGCACCCCCAACGCGCTCAGCCCGGCCGTGCCCAGGGCGCTCCACAGGTCGGCGGGCTGCGAGTCGAGCACGGTGAGGGTGAGCATCCGGACGTCGGCCAGCACCTCGGTGTCCACGTCCCGTCCCGCCCGGGTCGGGGCGGTCACGACGCCACCGCCGGCTCCCGGGGCAGGCCCAGGAGGCGTTCCCCGGCCACGGTCAGCAGCACCTGGGTGGTGCCGCCGGCGATCGACAGGCACCGGGTGAGCAGGAGCTCGTGCAGCACCGGACCACTGTCCGGCCCGACCGCGAGCGCAGCCTCGCCGAGCGCGTCGAACGCGGCCTGCGCGACGTCCTGCCGGTGCCGGACGCCGAGCAGCTTGACCACCGAC
Organism: Spongisporangium articulatum; assembly: GCF_044465595.1. Taxonomy (NCBI): domain Bacteria; kingdom Bacillati; phylum Actinomycetota; class Actinomycetes; order Kineosporiales; family Kineosporiaceae; genus Spongisporangium; species Spongisporangium articulatum. The sequence goes on from NZ_JBITLV010000009.1 coordinate 63,932, forward strand.
GACTCGGGCCCGGGCGGTGCCACCTGCCCGCCGTCCTCCGCCTCGACCCGGCGGGCGGTGGCCAGCAACCCGAGCAGCGAGACGGCGCTGCCGCGCGCCACGAGCTCACCGAGCCGTTCGTCGCCCAACGCCTCCCCGTCCTTCAGGGCGAGCAGCGCCTCGAGGTGACTGCCGAGCGCCGACGCACCGCCCATCGAGACCCGTTCCTGGGCCAGCGTCGTGCGGGCCAGCCGCCAGCCGCCGTGCACCTCACCGACCACGCAGTCGTCGGGGACGAACACGTCGGTCAGGAACACCTCGTTGAACAGCGCCTCACCGGTGATCTCGCGCAGGGGCCGGGTCTCGATCCCCGGGCTGTGCATGTCGACGAGGAAGTACGTGATGCCCCGGTGCTTCGCAGCCTGGGAGTCGCTGCGGGCCAGGCAGATCGCCCAGTCGGCGGTGTGGGCCAGCGAGGTCCAGACCTTCTGTCCGGTCAGCGACCAGCCGCCGTCCACCCGCGTGGCGCGCGTGCGCAGCGAGGCCAGGTCGGACCCGGCCTCGGGTTCGGAGAACAGCTGGCACCAGGTGATCTCGCCGCGCAGGCTGGGCCGGACGAACCGTTCCCGCTGCGCGTCCGTGCCGTGCCGCACGATCGTCGGCACGGCCCAGGCGGCGATGCCCAGGTCGGGCCGCTCGACGCCCGCCCGGTCGAACTCCTCCTCGACGACCAGCTGCTCGCGGGCCGTCGCGGCCACGCCGTAGGGGGCCGGCCAGTGCGGGACCAGGTAGCCGGAGTCGGCCAGCGCGGCCCGGCGCCCGGCCGGGTCGCCGGGCAGCCGCTCGATCAGGGCCCGGACGGCGCCCCGCAGCTCCTCGAGCCCGGGCGCGGGTTGCGCGGGGGGCAGGGTGAGGGGGCGGCGGGCCCCGTGGCGGACGAGTTCGGCGGCGCGGACGCGCCAGCCGGCCGTGCCCCCCAGCCACTGCCGCAGCGCGAGGGCCCGCCGGAAGAGGCGGTGGGCGTCGTGCTCCCAGGTGAAGCCGATGCCGCCCAGGACCTGGATGGCGTCGCGGGTGTTGTCCACAGCGGCCTCGAGCGCGACCGCCGCGGCCACCGCGGAGGCCAGCGGCGCCGTCGTCGACCCGTCACGGTCGTCCTCGTCGTGGGCGCGGGCCGCGTCCCAGGCGACGGCGGCGGCCTCCTCGGCACGGCACAGCATCGTCGCGCACAGGTGCTTGACGGCCTGGAAACCGCCCACGGGGCGGCCGAACTGGACCCGGACCTTCGCGTACTCGACCGCGGTGGTCAGCGCCGCAGCGGCCAGCCCGGCGGCCTCGGCGGCGGCCAGCGTGGCGGCCAGGTCGCGCACGGCGGCCCTCGTCAGGCCGGGCAACGGGTGGGCGCCGGCGACGTCGTCCAGCCGGAGGGCGGCGACCCGTTGGCTGAGGTCGAACGGCTCGAGGTCCTCGACGGTCAGCCCGTCGGTCGTGCTGTCGAGCGCGAACCACGCCTCGGTCCCGTCGAACCGGGCCGGCAGGAGAACGACGGCCGCAGTTCCGTTCGCGACTCCGAACAGGTGGGGCACCGAACCGTCGAGGCGCCATGCGCCGGCGCCGGCGCCGGCGCCGGTGGCGGTGGCGGTGGCGGTGGCGGTGACCTCACCGTGCAGGGCGACGGCTCCGGCCACCGATCCGTCGGACAGACCGGTGGCCAGGCTTCCGGTCGTCGCGTAACCGGACAGCAGGTTCGCCGTCAGCACGGTGGACAGGGCCGGCACCAGTTCCCGGCCGCAGGCCTCGAGCGCGACGGCGGCGTCGACCAGGCTGCCACCCACGGCGCCGAACTCCTCCGGCGCCGGCCGGGTGCCGGGAGCGGTACGGGAGGCCCACTCGTGCACCGACCGCTGCAGGGCCGCCTGCTCAGCGGTGACCGCGATCCCCATGCCGACCTCCCGTCCTTGGGAATTAGAACACGTTCTAGCTTAGCAGTCGCGGGTCAGGTCCCGTAGACCGGCTCGGGGGCTTCACCTTTCGCGAGCAGCCCGTCGATCGCGGCGCCCACCTCCGGCACCGGCCACTTCTCACCGCGATCGACCCGTGGGCCGTGCCGCCAGCCCTCGACCAGCGTCACCGCGCCGCCCTCGACCTCGAACACGCGACCCGTCACGTGGCCCGACGCGGGCCCGCCCAGCCAGGCCACGACCGGTGACACGTTCTCGGCCGCCATCGCATCGAAACCGGCTGCGGGAGTGGCCATCATGTCCGCGAACACACCCTCGGTCATCCGGGTCCGGGCGACCGGGGCGATCGCGTTCACCGTCACGCCGTACCGGGCCAGCTCGGCCGCGGCCACCACGGTCAGCGTGGCGATGCCGGCCTTGGCGGCCGAGTAGTTACCCTGCCCGATGCTGCCCAGCAGCCCGGCCCCCGAGCTGGTGTTCACCACCCGCGCGGCGACGGGCTCGCCCGCCTTGGCCCGGTCCCGCCAGTAGGCGGCCGCGTGCCGCAGCGGGGCCGCATGACCCTTCAGGTGCACGCGCACCACGTCGTCCCACTCGGCCTCCGAGACCGACACCAGCATCCGGTCGCGGACGAAACCCGCGTTGTTCACGAGGGTGTCGAGCCGGCCGAAGGCCTCCACCGCGCAGGCCACCAGCCGGCGGGCGCCCTCCCAGTCGGCCACGTCGTCCCCGTTCACGACGGCCTCGCCACCGAAAGCCCGGATCTCCTCGGCCACCGCGTGCGCGGGGGCCTGCGACGTTCCGGCCCCGTCGAGCGCCGCTCCCAGGTCGTTGACCACGACCCGCGCGCCCTGCCGGGCGAACTCCAGCGCGTGCTGGCGGCCCAGGCCCCGGCCGGCGCCGGTCACGATGACGACCCGTGGCTCACTCATGACGAGACTCCTTCTGATGCTGGGCGTTCGAGGCGCCGAGGAAGGCCGGGCGTTCGCCCCCGCCGTGGACGGCGATCAGCGCGCCGCTCACGTAGGCCGCCGCCGGGGAGGCGAGGAAGACGCAGACGCCGCCGACGTCGTCCGGGTACGCGAGCCGGCCCATCGGGATGGTCCGGCCGACGGCGGCCACCCCCTCGTCGTCGCCGTAGTGCAGCGCCGACTGTTCGGTCAGCACCGGACCGACCACCAGCGCGTTGACCCGCACGCGCGGGGCCCACTCGACGGCGAGGCTGGTGGCCAGGCTGTTGAGGCCGGCCTTGGCCGCGCCGTAGGCGGCGGTGCCCGGCGAGGGGCGGGTGCCGCTGACGCTGCTGATCATCACGATCGAACCGCCGTCCGGCTGCTCCTGCATGACCGCGTTCGCGGCCTGCGAGAGGGCGAGCGGGGCCAGCAGGTTCAGGGTCACGACCGAGGCGTGGAACCGGGGCGACGCGTCGGCGGCGAGCGCGTACGGCGCTCCGCCGGCGTTGTTGACCAGGACGTCGAGCCGGCCGTGGTCCACGGCCACGCCCCTCACCAGAGCGGTGGCGGCCTCGGGGTCGCGGACGTCGACCGCGCGGAACTCGAACCCCTCCGGCAGCGCCTCGGGGCGGTTCCGGCCGCAGACCACGACGTCGGCGCCGGCGGCGTGCAGCGCCCGGGCGACACCGAGACCCACACCGCGGGTGCCGCCGGTGACCAGAGCCACCCGGCCGTAGAGGTCAGGCATGCTGACTGCTCACCGAGAGCACCTCACCCGTGAGGTAACTCGCGTACTCGCTGGCCAGGAAGACGATGGTGGTGGCCACCTCCCACGGCTCGGCGGCGCGGCCGAACGCCTCCCGGGCGGTCAGCTGCGTGAGCAGCTCGTCGTCGGTGACCTTGGCCAGGAAGGGGTGCATGGCCAGGCTCGGGGCGACCGCGTTGACCCGCACCTCCAGCTCCGCGGCCTCCATCGCCGAGCACCGGGTCAGCGCCATCACACCCGCCTTGGCCGCCGCGTAGTGCGCCTGGCCGGGCTGGGCCCGCCAGCCGAGCACCGAGGCGTTGTTGACGATCGCCCCGCCGGGGCGCCCGGCGTCCGCCTGGCCGCGGAACCGGCGCAGGGCGGCCCGGGTGCAGCGGAAGGTGCCCGTCAGGGTCACGTCGAGAACGCGCGCCCACTCGTCGTCCGTCATCGCCTCGACCGTCGCGGTGCCGCCCAGTCCGGCGTTGTTGACCAGCACGTCGAGACGGCCGTGCGCGTCCACGGCCGCGGCGACCAGCCGCTGGACCGCGTCCTCGTCGGTCACGTCGCAGACCGCCGTGGCGGGCCTGGTGCCCGTCAGGTCGGCCAGCTCCTCGGCCGTGGCCAGCAGCCGGCGCTCGTGCCAGTCGCTGATCAGGACGTCGGCGCCCTCCTCCAGGCACCGCCGCGCGGTGGCCGACCCGATGCCGGTCCCGGCGGCCGCGGTGACCACGACGGCCCGGCCCCGGAGCAGGTCGTGGGCCGGTGGGTACTCCGGAACGTTCATGCCTGCGCCCCTTTCGGCTCCCGGGGAAGGCCGAGCACGCGCTCGGCGAGGACGGTGCGCTGCACCTCGTCGGAGCCGCCGTAGAGCGTGTCGGCCCGGCTGAACAGGTAGAGGCGTTGGGCGTCGGTCAGGTCGTAGGGCGGCCCGGCGGCGACCAGCCCGCCGTCCGTCTGCACCGCCACGGCCAGCTCGCCCAGCGTCCGGTGCCACCGGGCCCACAACAGCTTGGTGACGTTGGCCTGCCCGGCCCCGTGGGCACCCCCGCCGGTGCGCAGCGCGTGCGCCCGCATGACCTCCAGCTCGGCCCACGCCCGGGCCAGCCGGTCCGCCAGCACCGGGTCGTCGAGGGCCCCCGTGCGCGCGGCCGTGGCCACCACCCGCTCGAGTTCGCGGCGGAATCCGACCTGCTGGCCGAGGGTCGCGGCGCCGCGCTCGAACGCGAGCGTGCCGAGCGCGACGGCCCAGCCGCCGCCCACCTCGCCCACCACGTCGTCGGCCCGGGCCCGCGCCCCGTCGAAGAAGACCTCGTTGAACTCGGACGTCCCGGTGAGCTGGACGATCGGGCGTACCTCGACGCCCGGCTGGTCCATGGGCACCAGCAGGTACGAGAGGCCGTGATGGCGGGTCGAGCCCGGTTCGGTGCGGCACAGCACGAAGGCCCAGCCCGCCACGTGGGCCAGCGACGTCCAGACCTTCTGACCGGTGATCACCCACTCGTCACCGTCGCGCTCGGCCCTCGTGGCGACGTTGGCCAGGTCGGAGCCGGCCCCCGGCTCGGAGTACCCCTGACACCAGAGGTGTTCCGCGGCGCGGATTCCCGGCAGGTGCCGGGCCTGCTGCTCGGGGCTGCCGTACGCGATCAGGGTGGGGCCGAGCAGCTCCTCCCCGATGTGCCCGAGCCGGACGGGGGCGTCGGCGCGCGCGTACTCCTCGTGGAAGACGACGAGCTCGGCGGGCGTCGCCCCCCGGCCGCCGTGCTCGACGGGCCAGCCGACGCACGTCCAGCCCGCGGCGGCCAGGTTCCGGTCCCAGTCGCGGCGCAGCTCGAACGCCTCGTGCTCGCGGCCCGGCCCGCCCAGCCCGCGGGCGCCGGCGAACCGGCCGGTCAGGTTCTCGGCCAGCCACGTGCGGATCTCCTGCCGGAAGTCGTCCGTCGACGCGTCGTTCACGAGCGCACCGCCGTCCGGAGCCGGTCGGCGAGCCGGGCCCGGTGCGCCGCCGGGCTCCCGGCCAGGTTCGCGGTGGCGTGCGCGTGCTTGAACCAGCGGTGGGCGGGGTGCTCCCAGGTGATCGCGATCCCCCCGTGCAACTGGACGGTCTCCGCCGCGACCGCGAGGTAGGCCTCACCGCAGACGCAGCCCGCGACGTCGGCGAGCAGCCCGGCGTCGGGAGCGCCCGCCGTCCAGGCCGCGGCGGCCGTCCAGGAGGCCGACTCGGCCGCCTCCACGAGCACGAGAAGGTCCGCCAGCCGGTGCTTCACGGCCTGGAACGAGCCGACCGGCCGGCCGAACTGCACCCGCTCGCGCAGGTAGGCGACCGTGACCTCGAGGCAGCGACGGGCACCGCCCACCTGCTCGGCGCTCAGCGCGACCACCCGCAGCGCACGCAACCGGTCGAGATCCGCCGCGGTGAGCGTGCCCAGCGGCCGGGCCGTGGCGTCGCGGGCCTCGACCCGGGCCAGGTGCAGCGACCGATCCATGGTGGGGAGCACCTCGCGGTGCACCCGGTCGAGGTCGAGCTCCGCCAGCACGGCCCCGTCGTCGGTCTCGAGCACCGCGAGCAGCACCTCGGCACGGGCGCCGTCCAGCACCCGCTCGGCCGGTGCCTCGACGAGGGCGGCGCTCCCGGCGTCCGGGACCGCCGCCCCGGCCAGCAGGGCCGCCTGCCCGGCCCGCAGCGTGGCCGGGAACGGAGTGGCCACCACCGCGCGGCCGAGCTCGACCAGGACGGCGTGCGCGTCGAGGTAGTCGCCGCCGACGCCACCCGCCGCCTCCGGTACCCCCAGCCACGGAAGACCTAGGTCCCGCAGCCGTTTCCAGAGGTCCGCGTCGTACCCACCTGGCCCGTCCTCGACCCGCTCGGGGACCGGGGCGTGCCGGGTCAGCAGGTCGCGCACGGTGGCGGCCAGTTCGGCCCGCTCCCGCGAGGCCGAGGGCGGGCCCGAGACGACGAGGCCGGTGAGCAGGCTCACCGCGCCTCCCCGCGGGCCGAGTCGCGCATGGACCGGGCGTCCTGGCCGGCCAGGGAGTCCGCGCCCACCTCGGCGTTGTGGGCGTGCGCGACGTGGTGCAGGCCGAACACCGAGTCCATCCCAGCCCGCAGGCCCATCAGGTCCTCGCTCTGGTTCACCGCGCGCTTGGTCAGGGCCAGGCCGAGCCGGGGCATGGTCGCGATGCGCGCGGCCAGGTCGAGGGTGTGCGCCTCGAGGTCCGCCCGGGGCACGACCCGGTTGACCATGCCCAGCTCGTGGGCCCGGGCGGCCGGAACCCGCTCGCCGAGGAACAGGAACTCCTTGGCGAAGCGCGGGCCCATCACCCATGGGTGGGCGAAGTACTCGACCCCGGGGATGCCCATCCGCACGACCGGGTCGGCGAAGAACGCGTCGTCGGCGGCCACCACCAGGTCGCAGCACCAGGCGAGCATCAGGCCACCCGCGACGCAGGCACCCTGCACCATGGCGATCGTCGGCTTCGGGATCTCCCGCCAACGGCGGCACATCCCCAGGTAGACCTCGGACTCGCGGGCGTAGCGGCTCTCGGCGCCGGCCTTGCCGACGTGGTCCCACCAGAGGGTGGCGCGCCGCTCGAACGAGGTGTCGACGTCGCGGCCGGGGGTGCCGATGTCGTGCCCGGCCGAGAAGTGCCTGCCCGCGCCGGTCAGCACGATGACGGCGACCTCGTCGTCGGCCACGGCCCGGTAGAAGGCGGCGTCGAGCGCGTACGTCATGGCGCTGTTCTGGGCGTTCGCGTACTCGGGCCGGTTCATCGTGACGACCGCGACCGGGCCTTCGGTGCGGTAGGTGACGATCTCGCCTGTCTCGTCGGTCTGTTCGCTCATGCGTCCTCCTCGATCAGACCCAGCGCTCGGGCGACGACCTCGCGGTGCTCGGCGCCGGTGCCCCAGGCCGCCTGGAGCGCCCAGATCCGGGTCAGCCAGCGGTGCAGCGGGTGCTCGCGGGTGTAGCCCATGGCGCCGTGGCACTGCAGCGCGGCGCGGGCGGCGAGCCCCGCGGCGGTGCCGGCGCGGGCTTTGGCCGCCGAGACGTCGCGCTCGGCGGTGGGTGCGCCGGTGGCCTGCGCCCAGGCCGCCGCGTGGACGAGCGGGCGGGCCAGTTCCACGGCCCGGTAGCCGTCGGCCAGCTGGTGCTTCACGGCCTGGAACGACCCGACCGGGACGCCGAACTGGTGCCGCTCTCGGACGTGCTCGACGGCCAGTTCCACGGCCCGGGCGCCGAGCCCCACCAGTTGCGCTGCGGTCCCGAGCACGCCCGCGCGCCACCCCTTGTCGAGAGCTCCGCGATCCACGTCGAGCCGTTCGCCGGGCGCCGTGGGCCGTCCGAGCGGGCGGTACGGGTCGACGGCGTGCACGGGGTTCAGCGCGGGGGTCCGCCGGACGGCGGTGCGGTCGCCGACCAGCGCCGTGCGGGCGAGGCCCGCCCAGGGGGCCAGGTCCGAGCCGTCCAGGACGACGGTCGCCGGCTCGCCGAGGGCGGCGGGCGTCAGCAGGTGAGGGGCGACGAGGCAGGTCTCGACGACCGGGACGGGCAGCGCCGCCCGGCCGGTCTCCTCGACGCAGAGCACGAGATCCAGCTCGTCGAGGCCCAACCCACCGTCGGCCTCGGGCACGAGGGCCACCGGCAGTCCGAGGTCGGACAGCCGGGACCAGGCGAGCGCGGCGTCCGGGGCGTCGTCGAGCCCCTTGAGCGCTTCGCGCAGGCCGTCGCGCAGGGCGAGCTGATCCGGGGTGAAGGAGAAGTCCATCACCGGCTCCGGGGCAGGCCGAGGAGGCGCTCGGCCACGATGTCGCGCTGGATCTCGTTGGTGCCCGCGTAGATCGGGCCGGACAGCGAGAACTGGAAGCCGCGGGTCCACGAGCCGTCGGTCTGGGCACCGGCGCCGAGCACGTCGAGGGCCAACTCGTGCAGCCGGACGTCGAGCTCCGACCAGTGCAGCTTGCTCAGGCTGGCCTCGGCGCCGACCGGCTCGCCCGCGACGATCCGGGTGACCACCTCGTCGGTGTGCCGGGCGTAGGCCTGCACGTCGAGCCAGCTCTCGACGAGCCGGTCGACGATCGCGGGATCGGGCCCCGCAGCCAGCGCCGCCGACCGGAGCCGCTCGAAGGCCGCCAGGAACCGGCCGGGTGAGCGCAGCGTCAGGCCGCGTTCCCCCGCCGCCGTCGCCATCGCCACCTTCCACCCGCCGTGCACCGGGCCGAGGACGTCGGCGTCGGGCACGAAGACGTCGTCGAAGAACAGGTCGGCGAACCCCTCGTCGCCGTCCAGCCGGCTGAACCCGTGCACGGTGACCCCGGGCGCGTCGAGCGGGACCAGGAAGTAGGTGAGCCCGCGGTGCCGCCGGACCTCGGGGTCGTCGCCGGCTCCGGTACGGAACAGCCCGAACACGTGGGTGCAGAACGCGCCGCGCGTGCTCCAGGTCTTCTGCCCGCTCAGCCGCCACCCGCCGCCCGCCTCGTCGCGCACCGCCCGGCTGGTCAGCGAGGCCAGGTCGCTGCCCGCACCCGGCTCCGACCAGCCCTGACACCAGAGATCCTGGGCGGCGGCCATTCTCGGCAGGATGCGGGCCTGCTGCTCGGGCGTGCCGAACCGGAAGACGGCCGGCGCGAGCAGGAAGATGCCGTTCTGCGTGACCCGTTGCGGGGCCCCGGCCCGGTAGTACTCCTCCTCGAAGACCAGCCACTGCCAGGGGTTCACGTCCCGACCGCCGTACCGCTCCGGCCACGACACGACCGACCACCGCGCCGCGTGCAGCCGGCGCTCCCAGTCCAGGTGCGCCGCGAAGCCCGCGCGGGTGTCGCCCGACGGCAGGGGGTCGGTCGGCACGTTCGCCTCGAGCCAGGCCCGGGCCTGCGCGCGGAACGCCTGGTCCTCGGCCGTCCAGGTCAGGTCCATCAGGCGTCCACGCCTGACTCGACCCCGGTGAACCGCACTCCGGCCCGCCTCGCCTCGGCGACGATCCGCTCGATCAACTCGGCCACGCCGGGCAGGTCGGTGATCGCCCCCGCGACCTGGCCGGTAGGCAGGAGCCCGCGCACGTCGTCCCCCTCCACCAGCGCCGAGCGGATCAGCAGCGGCGCCTGCGCCGCCCGGGCCGTGCGTTCCAGGCTCAGCCCCTCCCGGCGGCGCAGGCGCAGGCCCTCGCGGACGACGTCCAGCCAGCTCTGGCCCGTGATCCGCCGGACCTGCGCGGCCTGGCGCGGGGCCTCGAGCAGCCGGCGCAGGAGCGGGCGCGTGGTCAGGTCGCCGACCGCCTCGGTGCGCAGCACCCGCATCGGCATGCCGTCGAACGCGTCGGAGACCAGCGTGTCCGACAGGCCGGCGGCGAGGTACCGCCGCTTGACGGCCTCGGGCACGCGGCTCTCCCGGGTGAGCAGGAAGCGGGTGCCCATCGCCACGCCGTCGGCCCCCCAGGCCAGCGCGGCGGCCAGACCCCGGCCGTCGGCGAACCCGCCGGCGGCCAGTACGGGCACCCGCCCGGCGACGACGTCCAGGACGGCGGGCAGCAGGAGGGTGGTCGCGATGTCCCCGGTGTGGCCGCCGCCCTCGCCGCCCTGCGCGATCAGGGCATCGGCCCCGGCGTCGACCATCTTCTCGGCGTGCCGGGGCTTCCCGACGGTCACGACGCACAGCAGCCCGGCCGCGTGCACCCGCTCGATCACCGCGGCGGGCGGGCCGCCGGCGAAACTGACGACGGGCACGCGGGACTCGGCCAGGACGTCGAGCCGGCGCGGCAGGTCCGGCTGGTCCGGGCGCAGGTTCACACCGAACGGCGCGTCCGTCCGGGCCCGCACCTTGGCGACGGCCCCGACCATCGCGTCCTCGTCCAGGGTGACGGCGGCCAGGATGCCGAGCCCGCCCGCGGCGCTGGTGGCGGCGGTCAGGTGGGCGCCGGAGACCCAACCCATGCCGGTCTGGACGATCGGGTACCGGACGGCGAACCGCTCGCAGAACGGCGTTCTCAACCAGTCGCTCATGCGGGCACCTCGCTGAACCGGGCACCCTCGGGGTCGAGCCGGTCGAGCAGGTCCAGGGTGGCGTCGTCCGGCGCCGGGGTGGTGGGGACGTCGGCGCCCACGACCAGCTCGAAGCCGGTCGCCGCCACGACGTCGTCGACCGTGACCCCGGGGTGCACGCTGACCAGCCGCATGGTGCGGGTCGGGGTGGCGAAATCCAGGACGGCGAGATCGCTCACCACACGGCGGATCTCGTGGAACCGGGCGCCCTGCGGGCCCAGGGTGGCGGCCCGGTCGTAGCCGATGCCGCACACGACGTCCACACGTTCCACGAACACCCGGGGCGTGTGCCTCGGCACCCAGTAGCTGGTCGGGTGGTTGATCGTGTTCCCCGGGGCGCCGCGGAACCCGAGCAGCTGCCGGGCGGGCCGGTGCGGGTCCGCGCCGACCGCGGCCAGGTTCTGGTTACCGTACCGGTCGAGCTGCGAGGCGCCCATGACGACGTGCCGCCGCCCGCTCCACACCACGTCGAACATCCGCCGGTACGGGTTCCAGCCCTCGACGTCACCGTCGGCGGAGACGAAGAATGCGTCCCGCTCCAGGAACAGCAGGTCGGGCTCGAAGGTGGCCCGGGCCAGCCGGCCCGCCACGCGGGGCAACGCGCCGATCGGGTTGGCCACGATCTCGCCGTCCCCCCGGAAGGTCTCGGCCAGGGCGGCGACGCACACGTCGGCGCGGGTGGCGCTCATGCTGCTCCCCCTACCCGCCGCTGGTAGTCGGCCTCGTCGCCGTCCAGCCAGCGCTGCGCGTACCCGGCCCAGCCCTCGGGCGTGGCCGCGCTGCCGGCGTACTCGCGCAGGTGCCCGACGTCGCGCGGGTGCAGCGGGTCGCAGGACGTCGGGTGGCTACCGCCGGGCGCCGCCACCACCCCGTCGACCAGGTACCGCGGCACGGCCAGGGTGCGGAAGTCGCCGTCGCCCAGCAGGTCCGCCGGTTCGACCAGCTCCTCGCAGGTCAGGTACCGGTCCCGGGCCGCGCCCAGGAACAGGGTGTCGAAGTACGGGTCGTCGTCGAGCAGGCGGCCGTTGCCCCGCCGGTCGGCCCGGTGCACGTGCACGATCGCGGCGTCCAGCTCCAGGGCCGGGACGGCGACGAGTTCCTCGGGGGTGCCGTCCGGGCCCGGGTAGGGCGAGACGACCGTGCGCAGGGTCGGGTCGATCCGGAACAGGTCGGAGCCGAGCCCGACCCGGGTGGGCAGGAACGGCACCCGCCAGGCCGCCGCCTGGAGGCCGAGCAACATCATCCCCTCGTCCAGCTCGCGGGCGGCGATGGCGCCGGACTCGCGGGCCCGGCGGAAGTACGGCTCCAGGGGGATCACGTCGAGCGAGACGAACGCGAAGACGAGCTCCCGGACCTTGCCCGCGGCGCAGAGCATCCCGACGTCCGGGCCGCCGTACGAGACCAGCCGCAGGTCCTTCAGGTCGGAGCGCAGGATGGCCCGGACGATCGACATCGGCTTGCGCCGCGACCCCCACCCGCCCAGGCCGACGGTCATCCCGTCCTCGAGCCGGGCGACCACGTCGTCCTCGGTCATGAGCTTGTTCACGAGCCGCTCCCGAAGCCCGCGCGCACCTCGTCGGCCACACCGGCCAGGTTGAGCTCGAAGGTGAAACCCTGCTCGTACCGGTAGGACCGGCGCACGTCCCACAGGTCGATGCCATTCAGCGACTCCTTGGCCGCCCGGACCACCCGGGGGTGCTTGGCCGCGATCCGGGCCGCGACGTCCCGCGCGGTGGCCACCAGCTCCTCGGCCGGGACGACCGCGTAGACCGACCCGAAGCCGAGAAGCTCCTCGGCCGTGGCGGTCTCGGCCAGCAGCATCATGGCCCGCGCCTTGTGCTGCGGGACCATCCGGGACAGGTGGGTGGCCGCCCCGAGCGCGCCGCGGTCGACCTCGGGCAGCCCGAACGCCGTGCCGGCCGCGGCCACCACCAGGTCCGCGTTACCGGCCAGCCCGACGCCGCCGCCCAGGCAGTAGCCGTGCGCGGCCACGATCACCGGGACCGGACACTCGTAGACGGCCGCGAAGGCTTCGAAACACCCGCGGTTGGCGCCGATCAGGGCGTCGGGCCCCGAGCGCTGGATCTCCTTGATGTCGACGCCGGCGTTGAAGCCCCGGCCCTCGGCCCGCAGCACCACGGCCCGGGCGCTCGGGGCGGCCCCGGCCGCGCGGACCTGCTCGGCGAGCCCGAACCAGCCGGCGACCGTGAGGGCGTTGACCGGCGGTTCGGACACGACCACCTCGTGCACCCCGTCGTCCAGCACCGTCGTGGAGATCATGCGGCTCCCTCGTCGCGATTTCCCGCCAGTATGGCCCGATCCGGTCCTGAACGGAACTAGAAACCGATTCTGGTATTGAGAAGATCTCCGGACTACTCTGAGCACGTGACGACCCCGCGGACGATCCCGGCCGCGGTCCGGCGCGCCGCCGAGCGGTTCGGAGACCGGCCGGCGGTCCTCGACGGTGACTCGTGGGTCACCTACCGCGAGCTGGCCGACGGCGTCCGCGCCACCGCGGCCGCGTTCGTGGCCCATGGCGTCGGGCCGGGCGACCGGGTCTGCGTGTGGGCACCCAACAGCCTGCGGTGGATGCTGGCGGCCCTCGGCGCGCAGTACATCGGGGCGGTGCTGGTCCCGCTCAACACGCGCTACCGCGGCGAGGCGGCCGACGTCGTCCTGCGCACCCGGGCCCGGGTGCTCGTCGTCGACCAGGGTTTCCTCGGCACCGACCAGTGGGGGCTGCTGTGCGGGGGTGCCCCCGAGGGGCTGCCCGACCTGGACACGGTGGTGACGCTGGGCGACCCGGCGCCGGGAGCGCTCGACTGGACGACGTTCCTGGCCGGCGCCGCCCGCGAACACGCGCACCGGGCCGAAGTTCTCGCCGACGCCGTCACTGCCGACACGGTGGCCGACATCCTGTTCACGTCGGGGACGACGGGCCGGGCCAAGGGGGCCGTCGCCGGGCACCGTCAGGCGCTGGAGGTGGCGCAGTCGTGGGCCGAGCTGGCCGGCGTCACCGCGGACGACCGCTACCTGGTGGTGAACCCGTTCTTCCACAGCTTCGGCTCCAAGGCCGGGTACCTGGTGTGCCTCTCACGCGGGGCGGGCTGCCTGCCGGTGCCCGTGTTCGACGTGCCCCGGGTGCTCGACCTGGCCCGGCGGGAACGGGTCACGGTGATGCCCGGCCCGCCCACCCTGTTCTCGTCGCTGCTCGACGCGCCCGGGGCGGCCGACGCGCTGGCCGCGATGCGGGTCGCCGTCACCGGCGCCGCGATCGTCCCCGAGGCGCTGATCGTGCGGATGCGCGAGGAGCTGCGCATCCCCGTGGTGCTCACCGCCTACGGCCTGACCGAGGCCCCCGTCGTCACCATGTGCACGCCCGGCGACGACGCCCGCACCGTGGCCACGACCTGCGGTCGCGCCGTGCGGGACACCGAGCTGCGCACGCTGCGCGCCGACGGGAGCCACACCGCCGTCGGCGAACCCGGTGAGCTGCTGGTGCGCAGCCCGCAGGTGCTGACCGGGTACCTCGACGACCCGGAGGCGACCGCCGCCGCCGTGGACGCCGACGGCTGGCTGCACACGGGCGACGTCGCCGTCCTCGACGAGCGCGGCTACCTGCGGATCACCGACCGGAAGAAGGACATGTTCACCGTCGGCGGGTTCAACGTGTACCCGGCCGAGGTGGAACGCCTGCTGGCCGGCCACCCGGCGGTGCGCGAGTCGGCCGTGATCGGCGTCCCGGACGAGCGGCTCGGCGAGGTGCCCCGCGCCTACGTGGTGCTGCGGGCCGGGCGCAGCGCAGAACCGGACGAGCTGATCGCCTTCTGCCGTGACCGGCTGGCCCACTTCAAGGCGCCGCGCACCGTCGTCCTGCTCGGCGACCTGCCCCGCAACGCGGGCGGCAAGGTGCTCAAGACCGACCTCCGGGAGCAGCCATGAGAACCACGTTGAACTGCCCGTGCGGGACGACGATCCTCGGCGCCGACGAGGACGAGCTGGTCGAGCGGGCCCAGGCCCACCTGCGCGAGGCGCACCCCGACCGGGAGTACAGCCGCGAAGAGATCCTGATGATCGCCTGGTGAGTTCAGCCGGCTTCTTCCGCCAGGGTTCTAGCCCACCGGTAGTCGGCCTTCCCGCTCGGCGAACGCTCCAGCTCGGCGCACCGCACGACCGCCTTCGGCACCTTGAAACCCGCCACGTGCCGGGCGCACTCGGCCAGCAGCTCCTCGTCCGAGACGTCCGTCCCGGGCGCCAGCGCGACCAGCGCGACCGGTTCGCTGCCCCACCGCTCGCTGGGCCGCCCGACCACCACCACGTCGCGCACCGCGGGGTGGTGGGCCAGGGCCCGCTCGACCTCCTCGACGAAGATCTTCTCGCCGCCCGAGTTGATGGTGACGCTCCCCCGGCCGAGCAGCTCGATCCGGCCGTCCTCGCGCAGCCGGGCCCGGTCGCCGGGCACCGACCAGCGCACCCCGTCGATGACGGGAAAGGTCCGGGCCGACTTCTCGGGGTCGCCCAGGTACCCCAGCGGCACCCGGCCGCGCCGGGCCAGCCACCCCTCGCCGTCCCCCGGGCGCAGTTCCCGGGTGAAGGCGTCGTCCACCACGGACGTCTCGGGCTTGGCCGTGAACACGGCGGTCTCGGCCGGCGCGCCCTTCTGCGACGTCTGGTCGAGCTGGATGCCGGTCTCCGACGACCCGACGGCGTCGAGCACCGACACGTGCGGGACGGCGGCGAGCAGCCGTTCGCGCACCGGTGGGGTGAGCGGGGCGCTGCCGTTGACGAAGGCGGCCAGCCCGCCGAGGTCGTAGCGGCGGGCCGCGAGCTCGTCGATCAGCGGGCGGGCCATCGCGTCACCGATGAGCGGGATGGTCAGCACCCGTTCGCGGGCCGCCGTCTCCAGCGCGGCGCGGGCGTCGAAACGGGCCGCCGCGGGCGGCATCACGATCGCGCCGCCCCCGGAGATCATGTGGAAGGACGACCACTGGGCCGCGGCGTGCATGAGCGGGGTGATCAGCAGCATCCTCAGGAAGCCGGCGGTCGCGACGGCGTTCGCGGCGATCGCGTCGTACGAGGCGAACGGCGCGTCGCCGCCGTACGGGGTACCACCCATCGAGGAGACGTAGATGTCGTCCTGCCGCCACAGCACCCCCTTGGGCATCCCCGTCGTCCCACCCGTGTAGGCGATGTACAGGTCGTCCGGCGACGGCTCGGGGCGCGCGAGCGCGGCCGCCTCGCCGGCGGCGAGCGCCTGACCGTACGAGACCGCCCCGGGCAGCAGCCGGTTCCCGGTGGCGTCGGCGACCTGCACGAGCACCCGCAACCGGGGCAGGCGCGGGGCGACCGCGGCGATCCGGGGCGCGAACTCCGCGTGGTAGACCAGCGCGGTGACCCCCGCGTCGCGCAGCAGGAACTCCAGCTCCTCCTCCACGTACCGGTAGTTCACGTTCACCGGGGCGACCCGGGCCCGGTAGGCGCCGACCATCGCCTCCAGGTACTCGGGCCCGTTGCGCAGGTAGAGGCCCACGTGGTCCTGCCCCGACTCGTGCCCGGCCAGCGCCCCGCGTTCGGTGTGGCAGCCGAGGCCCCGGGCGGTGAGGAAGGCCGCGAGCCGGTCCACCCGCGCGTCCATCGCGGCGTAGGTGACGCGCCGCCCGCCCTGCACCACGACCTCCCGGTCCGGCACCGCCGCGGCGACGGTACCGAACACGGTCGACAGGTCGAAGCCCTCGCTCACGAGGTGCCCCTCAGGAGTAGGCGACCGGCAGTTCCTTGAGACCGTTGATCCAGCCCGACCGCAGCCGCCGGGGCTCGCTCAGCTTCCGGACCGCCGGCATGTGGTCGGCGATCGCGTTGAAGATCAGGTCGATCTCGAGCCGGGCCAGGTTGGCGCCCAGGCAGTAGTGCGTGCCGGTGCCACCGAAACCGACGTGCGGGTTGGGGCTGCGGGTGATGTCGAAGGTGTTCGGGTCGGTGAACACCTCCTCGTCACGGTTGGCCGAGCTGTAGAACAGGACGACGCGCTGCCCCTGGGCCACGTCCACGCCGCCCACCTGGGTGTCGGACAGCGCGGTGCGCTGGAAGGCGATGATCGGCGAGGCCCACCGCACGATCTCGTCGGGCGCCGTGCGTGGCCGCTGCGAGCGGAACAGGTCCCACTGGTCGGGGTGGTCGAAGAAGGCGTTCATCCCGTGCGAGATGGCGTTGCGGGTGGTCTCGTTGCCGGCCACCGCCAGCAGCAGGACGAAGAACGAGAACTCCTGCTCGTCCAAGGCCGTGCCGTCGATCTGCGCGTTGAGCAGCGTGGTGGCGATGTCGGGCATCGGGCAGGCCTTGCGCTCACCCGCGAGCTGCCAGGCGTAGCCGAGCATCTCGGCCGAGGCCTGCTCCGGGCTGACCTCGGCGGTGAACTCGGCGTCGTCGTAGCCGATCATCTGGTTCGACCAGGTGAAGATCTTGTGCCGGTCCTCCTGCGGGACGCCGATCAGCTCGGCGATCGCCTGCAGCGGCAGCTCGACCGCGACGTCCTGGACGAAGTCGCCCGAGCCCTCCTTCACCGCCCGGTGCACGATCCGCTCGGCCCGGTCGGCCAGGGCGTCCTTCAACGTGGCGATCGCCTTGGGGGTGAAGCCCCGGGACACGATGCGGCGGGTCGCCGAGTGCTTGGGCGGGTCCTGGTTGAGCAGGACGAACCGCTGCAGCTCGATCTTCTCGCGTTCCATGTCGGGGCCGAAGCGCGGGATCGCCGTGTTCTCCTCGGTTGAGAACTCGGGTCGCTTCGAGACGTCGAGGACGTCGGCGTGCCGGGTGACCACCCAGTAGCCGTCGTCGTCGAAGCCCATCTCGTGGAACGGGGTGCGGAACCAGGTGACCGGCGCCGTGCGGCGCAGCCGGGCGAACTCGTCCATCGGGACGCCGCGGACGTAGAGGTCCGGGTCGAGGAGGTCGAAAGCCGGCCCCTCGGTCGGCGGGACGGCGGAAAAGTCGGTCACGGCCATGGGACCCCTCCTTGGGCAACAAGTAGAACGCGTTGCAGTCTAGGTGGTAATTCACCGGGAAACCATGCCTGCTACGGAAACATGTCCTATACCTTGGGATGTGGGCCACGTCTCGCGCGCGGAAAGGTGCGCCGCACCACCCAGATGTACGCTCGCGATGAACCGGACGGACTGACCACCCGCGCGGGCGACGCGCTTTCACCCCCTGAGGAGCCGCAGCATGACCGCACCCACACCCCGCGGAAACACGGCGGGGGCGGCGGCGGTCGTCGCTCCCCGGGCTGGCTACGGCACCGGCCAGACCGGCGGCTCCCGGGCCCAGCGCGACCGGCGCGAGCGGATGCAGGAGGCGGCCACCATGCTGGCCACCCAGGGCGGGTACGACGCCGTGACGATGCGGGCGGTGGCCGAGAACGCGGACGTCGCACTGGGCACCCTCTACCGCTACTTCCCCTCGAAGAACCACCTGCTGGTCTCCAGCCTGGTGAGCGAGTTCGCGCGAGCCCAGGTCGAACTCGACCGGATCGAGATCCCCGGGGACGGCCCGACGGAGCGCATGCTCTTCGTCCTGGCCCGCGTCACCCGCATGTTCCAGCGCTACCCCAGCTACACCGAGGCGATGACCCGCGCGTTCATCTTCGCCGACGACACGGCCAAGGACGAGGTCGACAGCGTGGCCCGGCAGATGGAGCGGATGTTCGCCGGCGCGATGGACCCGGACGGCGAGATCACCGAGGAGAACGTTGCCATCGCACGGGTTCTCGGTGACGTGTGGCTGGCCAACCTGGTCTCGTGGGTGACCCAGCGGATCAGCGCCGAGGGCGTCGCCGAGCGACTCGAGCTGACCGTGCACCTGCTGCTCGACCACACGGTGCCGGCGGGTCGCTAGGTCGGCCGGGGCGTCAGGGCTTCTCGCTGCGCAGCACCCACATCGAGAAGAACTGCGACCCCCCGCCGTACGCGTGCCCGAACGCCGTGCGGGCGCCGTCCACCTGGTGCTCCCCGGCCCGGCCCATCACCTGCATGGCCGCCTCCGCGAAGCGGAGCAGGCCCGAGGCCCCGATCGGGTTGGACGACAGGACGCCGCCGGACGGGTTGACCGGCATCAGCCCCCCGAGCGCCGTGGCCCCCGACTCGGTCAGCTTCCACCCCTGCCCAGGCTCGGCGAACCCGAGGTTCTCCAGCCACATCGGCTCGAACCACGAGAACGGCACGTAGATCTCGGCCACGTCGACCTGGTGCAGCGGGTCGTCGATCCCGGCCGCGCGCCACAGCGCGGCCGCCGCCTCGCGCCCGGCGGCCGGGCTGACGTGGTCGCGGCCCGCGAACTGGGTCGGTTCCGTGCGCATCGCCGTCGCGTGGACCCAGGCCACGTCGTCCCGGCCCGCGGCCGCCGTCTCGTCGCCGATCACCATGGCGCACGCGCCGTCCGAGGACGGGCACGTCTCGTCGTAGCGGATCGGGTCCCACAGCATGGTCGAGGCCTGCACCGACTCCAGCGTGATGTCGGCCTGCCGGAGGTGCGCGTACGGGTTGAGCGCCCCGGCGCGGCGGTCCTTCACCGCCACCATGGCCCCGATGTGCTCGGGGGCGCCGGACTGCGCGATGTAGGAGCGCACGTGCGGGGCGAAGTAGCCGCCCGCCCCGGCGTGCACCGGCATCACGAACGGCGGCGCGATCGACAGCGCCCACATGGCGTTCGACTCGGACTGCTTCTCGAACGCCACCGCCAGCACCCGCCGGTGCACCCCGGCCTGCACGTGCTGGGCCGCCACGAGCGCGGTCGAACCGCCCACCGACCCGGCGGTGTGCACGCGCAGCAACGGTTTTCCCGTCGCGCCGAGCGCGTCGGCGAGGGCCAGCTCGGGCATCATGACGCCCTCGAACAGGTCGGGCGCCTTGCCCAGCACGACGGCGTCGATGTCGGGCCAGTCCAGGCCCGCGTCGTCCAGGGCCCGGTCGATCGCCTCGCGGCACAGGCCGGCCATGGACACGTCGGCCCGGCGGCTGCGGTGGTGCGTCTGGCCGGTCCCCAGGACGGCGGCGGGCAGGCTCATCGCGCCCCTCTCATCGGGCTTCCATCACGGTCACGAGGTTGTGCTGCAGCAGCGGGCCCTGCGTGGCGTGGGCCAGCACCCGGTCGGCGTCGCCGGACAGGACGTGCCGCGCCGCCTCACCGATCCGCACGAGGCCGGCGGCGAACATGGGGTTGCCGGTCAGTGCCCCGCCGGAGGGGTTGATCGCGACGTCGTCGGGCAGGCCCAGCGCCTGGCCCAGCACCAGCTCCTGGTGGGTGAACGGGGCGTGCAGCTCGGCGATCTGGACGCCGTGCACCCCACCGGCCGCCGCGGCCGCGGCCGTCGTGGACGGCGACCGGACGAGGTCGCGGACGCCGAGGTGGGCGGACTCGACCTGGTGCGCGATCCCGCGGATCCAGGCCGGGTGGGCCACCAGTTCGCGGGCCCGGTCCCCCGCCGCCAGCAGCACCGCGGCGGCCCCGTCGCCGACGGGCGCGATGTCGTGCCGGCGCAACGGGTCGGCCAGGTAGGGCTCGGCCAGCAGGTCGTCGACGTCCAGGACGCCGCCGAGCTGGGCGGCCGGGTTGGCCGCGGCGGCCGCGCGGGACCGGACGGCGACCCGCGCCATGTCCTTCTCCGTCCAGGCCCCGACGTCCAGGCCCGCCCGGGCCTGCAGCCCGGCCAGGCCGATGGAGTCCGGCCACAGCGGGGCCACGGTGTAGGGGTCGGTCTGCAGCGTGAGGACCTGCCGCAGCCGCCCGGCCGAGGACTTCCCGAACCCGTAGACCAGCGCGACCTGGGCCTCGCCCATCCGCAGTTTCAGCCAGGCCTCGTACAGCGCCCAGGCGGCGTCGGCCTCGACGTGCGACTCGACGATGGGCGGGAAGGCGCCGATCGCGTCGACCGCCGACACGAACGAGAACGCCCGGCCGGCCAGGTAGTCCGAGGAGCCCGAGCACCAGAACCCGACGTCCGCCTTGGTGATCCCGGCGCCGGAGAGCAGGCGGCTGAACACCGGGACCAGCATCTCGACGCCGTTGGTGGTGCCGTCGGTGGCGGCCACGGTGGGGGCCTGCTCGAAGCCGATCACCGCGACGTCGGCGAGCCCGCTCATGCCCGGTCTCCTTCGCTCGCGTCGGGGTCCGGTTCGAAGTGGCTGATGTTCTCCAGGGTGTGGCCCCACTCCTCGCGGGGCCGCCAGACCGCCCGGACCCGCAGGCCCATCCGCACGTCCTCGGCCGGGATGCCGAGGATCAGGTGCTGGATGGCCATGTCGGCGCCGTCGAGCAGGACGTAGGCCGTGATGTACGGCGGGGTGATCCGCTGCCCGAGGAACGGCACGTTCACGACGCAGAACGTGGTGACCACGCCGCGGTCGGCGACCTCGACCTCATCGGTCGGGGGGACGCCGTCGACCGGGCACGCGCTGCGGGGTGGCAGGTAGACCTTGCCGCAGGTCGGGCACCGCTGGCCGATCAGCCGGCCCTCGACGATGCCGCGCAGGAACCGGCTCTCCTCGGCGGAGGCGCTGTGCATGTACTGCAGGTGCACTGGGGCGATCAGCTGCTCGACGGGCTCGAGGGCCGGGACGTCGGTCGCCGGCTCCGCGGGCTCGGCCGCGGGCTGATCGGTGGGCTCGAAGCAGGCGATGTCGCGGAGGCCGCCGACCCGTTCCTCGGCCCACCGGGCCCGCACCCGCATCCCCGTGCGCATGGTCTCGGCCGGGGCGTCGACGGCGTGCAGCAGGGTCGAGTCGGCACCGTCGAGGCGGATCAGCGCCCAGGCGAACGGGCGGTCCAGCGGCTGCCCGGGCAGGGGCGCGGCGTTCCATGACCAGGTGGTCACCACGCCCGTCTCGGCGACCGGGACGAGTTCGGTCAGCGGGCGCGCCGTCTCCGGGTCGAACTCCGCCGGCGGGACGAGAACTCTCGCGGGCGAACCGTTTTCGCCGTCTCCGACGCGCACACCCAGGATCCGACGGTCGCGCAGGGCGGCCATGAAGGCCCCCAGCACCGGCCCGAGGGAACGGGTGTAGTCGAAGTCGAGATTGAGGGGCGCGCTCAGCGGTGCGCTCGACGTCGAGGTCACGCCAGGAGTAGAACACGTTCTGAAAAATGCGGCAAGATGGAGGACCGGTGGATGCGCCGGCCGACACTCAGGGAGGCGCCGTGAAACTCGGGTTGCAGCTGGGCTACTGGGGCGCCGCGCCGCCCGCCGACGCCCCCGCCCTGATCGCCGCCGCGAACGACGCGGGGTTCAGCGCGGTCAGCACCGCCGAGTCGTGGGGTTCCGACGCCTTCACCCCGCTGGCCTGGTGGGGCGCCCTGGCCCCCGACCTGCGGTTGACGACGTCCGTCGTCCAGCTCGCCGCCCGCACCCCTGCGGCCTGCGCGATGCACGCCCTCACCCTCGACCACCTCTCGGGCGGGCGGTTCACCCTGGGGCTGGGCGTCTCCGGGCCGCAGGTGGTGGAGGGCTGGTACGGCCAGCCGTTCGAGAAGCCGCTGGCCCGCACCCGGGAGTACGTCCGGATCGTGCGCGACGTGCTGGCCCGCGCGGAGCCGGTGCGCAACGAGGGCCCGCACCTGCCGCTGCCCTACCAGGGCCCGGGCAGCACGGGGCTGGGCAAGCCGTTGCGCTCGATCACCCACCCGCTGCGCGCCGACCTGCCGATCTGGCTGGGGGCCGAGGGACCGCGGAACGTGGCGCTGGCCGGTGAGATCGCCGACGGCTGGATCGCCGTGTTCCACTCGCTGCGCCTGGCCGGGCTCTACGAGGAGTGGCTCGGCGAGGGACTGGCCCGGCCCGGGGCCCGGCGCACGCGCGCGGACTTCGAGGTGGTGGCCAACTGCCAGGTGACGGTCACGGAGTCGGACGACGAGCGCCGGGCCGCCGTGGAGTTCCTGAAGCACGTGCAGGCGCACTACATCGGCGGGATGGGCGCCCGCGACGTGAACTTCCACGCGAACCTGTTCCGGCGCATGGGTTTCGACGCGGCCGTCGACGAGATCACCGCACGGTTCAGGGCCGGCGACCGGGCCGGGGCGGCCGGGGCCGTGCCCGACGAGCTGGTGGACGAGATCGCCGTCATCGGCGACGAGGCCCACGTGCGCGCGGGGATCGCCGCCCGCGAGGCGGCCGGGGTCTCGATGCTGCTGGTCGGCTGTCGCACGGTGGAGCAGATCGAGGCGCTGGGTCGGATCGTCGGCAGCGCTTCCCCCGCGACGGGCTTGTCAAGAAACTGAAACGCGTTCTACCTTGACTGCCATGCGTGCACACGGACTGTGGACCATCGCCGCCGATGAGCCCGACCGCACCGCCGTCGTGGCGCCGGACGGCTCCCGCCTCAGCTACGGGGAACTCGCCGCGCGGGCCGACCGCTACGGCCGTGGCCTGCAGGCCCTCGGCCTCGAACCCGGTGATGTGGTGGCCGTGCTGCTGCCCAACGGCACGGAGATGCTGAGCCTGTTCTTCGCCACCTGGCAGACCGGGCTCTACATCGTGCCGGTCAACTGGCACCTGATCGGGCCGGAAGTGGCCTACCTGCTGGAGAACTCGGGCGCCAAGGCGTTCGTGGCCGACGAGCGGTTCGCGGCCACGGCCGTCGCGGCCGCCGACGAGGCGGGGCTGCCCGCCACCGCCCGGTTCGCGGTCGGCGACATCGACGGGTTCGCACCGCTGGGCGAACTCGGCGCCGGGGAACCGGCCGGCCGGCCCGACGTCCTGACCACCGGCGCGCCGATGGTCTACACCTCGGGGACGACGGGCCGCCCCAAAGGCGTGAAGCGCCCGCTGACCGGAGACGACCCGAACGTGCCCCCGGCCGCCGGTGCCTGGTTCCTCGGCATCTTCGGGATCGGCCCGTTCGACGACCACGTCCACGTCTGCTGCTCGCCGCTCTACCACACGGCCGTGCTCAACTTCGCCACGCTGTCGATCCAGCTGGGGCACAAGACCGTGCTGATGGACGCGTTCGACGCCGAGGAACTGCTGCGGCTGATCGAGACCGAGCGGGTCACCTACAGCCACATGGTGCCGACCCAGTTCAAGCGCCTGCTGTCGCTGCCCGACGACGTCCGGGCCCGGTACGACGTGTCGTCGTTGCGCGCGATGATCCACGGGGCGGCCCCGTGCCCGCCCGAGGTGAAGCGCCGGATGATCGAGTGGTGGGGCCCGGTGGTCATCGACTACTACGCGGCCACCGAGGGCGGCGGCACGATGATCACCGCCCAGGAGTGGCTCGAGCGGCCCGGTTCCGTCGGCCGGCCCTGGCCCGGGTCGACCATCCGGGTCCTGGGCGACGGCGGCGCCGAGCTGCCGGTCGGCGAACAGGGTCTGATCTACATGCAGATGGGCACCTCCGACTTCGAGTACCACCACGACGCGGAGAAGACCCGTAGCGCCCGGGTGGGAAGGCTTTTCACACTCGGCGACATCGGCTACCTGGACGAGGACGGCTACCTGTACCTGTGCGACCGCAAGGCCGACATGATCATCACCGGCGGGGTGAACGTCTACCCCGCCGAGATCGAGAACGAGCTGGCCGCGCATCCCGAGGTGGCCGACGTCGCCGTGTTCGGCATCCCGCACCCGGAGTGGGGCGAGGAGATCAAGGCCGTGGTGAAGCCCGCGGCCGGTGTGGTGGCCGACGACGACCTGCGGGAGCGGCTGCTCGCGCACGTCCGGTCGCGGTTGGCCCGGTTCAAGGTGCCGCGCAGCGTCGACTTCGTCGACGAGTTGCCACGCGACGACAACGGGAAGCTCTACAAGCGCAAGCTGCGCGACCCCTACTGGGCCGACCAGGCCCGCGCCATCTGACGCTCATGCTGTCGGTATGTACATCGGAGGGGCGGTCAGGGGCCCCTTCGATGTACATACCGACAGCATGAGCGATCACTTCCCCACGAAGTCGGGACGACGCTTCTCGGCGAAGGCGCGGGGGCCCTCCTTCGCGTCCTGGCTGGTGAAGACCTCCATGCCGATGCCGGCCTCGATGCCGAAGGCCTCCTCCTCGGGCAGCCCCTCGGTGACCCGCAGCGTCCGCAGGATGGCCTGGACGGCGACCGGTCCGTTGGCGGCGATGAGCTCGGCCAGCTCCAACGCCTTCGTCAGCGCCTGGCCGTCGTCGACGACGTGGCCGACGAGGCCGATCGACAGCGCCTCCTCGGCGCTCACCTGACGCCCCGTCAGCAGCAGCTCGGCGGCCACGGTGTACGGGATCTGGCGCACCAACCGGACCGCCGACCCCCCGAGCGGGAACAAACCCCAGCGGGCCTCCGCGACCCCGAACCGGGCGCTGCGGGCCGCGACCCGGATGTCCGTGGCCTGCAGGATCTCCGTCCCGCCGGCGATGGCCGGCCCCTCGACCGCGGCGATCAGCGGCTTCGTCAGACGGCGCCCCTTCAGCAGCGCGTCGATCCGGCTCAGGTCCCAACCGCCGCCCGCGAACAAGTCGCCCGGATGCTGCGCCGTCATCGCCTTCAGGTCGGCCCCGGCGCAGAACGCGCCCCCCGCCCCGGTGAGGATCGCGACCCGGATCTGCGGATCGTCGTCCACCCGGTCCCAGGCCTCACGCATGATCTGCATCATCGGCCCGCTGAGGGCGTTGCGGGCCTGCGGGCGGTTCATCGTCACGATCAGCACGTGGCCGCGTTGCTCGACGAGGCAGTGCGGGGCTTCGGGCTGAGCTTCGGGCTGGGCTTCCGACATCGGTGACCACCTCGTCGCGAGTCAGGGACGACGGAGAACTGCTCCGCCGCAGGCATTGTCCTGGAACAGTAACATGTTCTACTTTGGCGGCATGGTCCTCAATGTGGCAGACCTCTTCGAACACGCCGTCGACACGGCGCCCGACCGCACCGCCCTGGTCTGCGGTCCGCGTCGCCTCACCTTCGCCGAACTTGAAGCGCGTTCCAACCGGCTGGCGCACCACCTCGCCGCCCAGGGCATCGGCACGGGTGACCACGTCGCGATCTACTCCACGAACTCGACGGAGGTCGTGGAGACGATGCTCGCGCTGTACAAGCTGCGGGCCGTCGCGATCAACGTGAACTTCCGCTACACCGAGAGCGAGCTGCTCTACATCCTCGACAACGCCGACGTGGTGGGGCTTCTGCACCAGCGGGGCACCTCGGCGCGCGTCGCGGCGGTGCTCCCCAAGGCGCCGAAGGTCCGGCACGTGCTGGTCGTCGAGGACGGCACCGCCGACGACGGCACGGCGGCCGGCTACGGCGCGGTCGAGTACGAGTCGGCGCTCGCAGGGCAGTCCCCGGAGCGCGATTTCGGCCCGCGCGACCCCGGCGACCGCTACCTGCTCTACACGGGCGGAACGACGGGCCGGCCCAAGGGCGTGATGTGGCGCCACGAGGACGTGTGGCGCGTGCTCGGCGGCGGCACCGACTTCGTCACGGGCGAGCCGCTGACCGACGAGTGGCAGCAGGCCCGCGACGGCAACAACGGCCCACTGGTGCGGATGTGCCCGGCCCCGCTGATGCACGGGCAGGCCCAGTGGGCGATGTTCGGCTCGCTGCTGGCCACCCACACGGTCGTCCTGATGCCCAAGTTCGACGCACGCGAGCTGTGGGAGACCGTGCAGGCCGAGAAGGTGCAGGTGATCGCCCTCATCGGTGACGCGATGGCCCGGCCGATGATCGAGGTCTACCAGGAGGGCGACTACGACGCCTCGAGCGTGGTGGCCATCTCGAACACGGCGGCCCTGATCTCCCCCGCGGTGAAGCAGGCCTTCATCGAGACCTTCCCGAACACGTTCCTCACCGACGCGATCGGCTCGTCCGAGACCGGGTTCAACGGCATCGGGATGATCGCCGACACCAGCGACGACGCCCGCGGCCCGCGGGTCAAGGGGCATGCGGCGCTGATCATCGTGGACGAGGAGAACCGGCCTCTGCAGCCGGGTTCCGGCACGATCGGGCGGCTGGCCCGGGGCGGCAACCTGCCGCTGGGCTACTACAAGGACCCGGAGAAGACCGCCCGGCTGTTCATCGAGGTCGACGGGCAGCGGTACACCGTGCCCGGCGACCTGGCGGTGTACGAGGACGACGGCACGATCACGCTCCTGGGCCGCGGCGACCAGTGCATCAACACGGCCGGCGAGAAGGTCTTTCCCGAGGAGGTCGAGGGCATCGTCAAGTCGCACCCGGGGGTGTTCGACGCCCTCGTGGTCGGCGTCCCGGACGAGCGGCTGGGCGCCCGGGTCGGCGCCCTCGTGCAGTGGCGGGAGGAGGCCGAACCCGACCTCGACTCGCTCATCGCCTTCGCCCGGGAACACCTGGCCGGGTACAAGATCCCGCGCTCCTACTGGTACGTCGACGAGATCGTGCGCACCCCGGCGGGCAAGCCCGACTACGGGACCGCACGTACGTACGCCGCCGAGCACCCGACGTCCGCCGAGGTCGCCGTCACCGCCGGCACCGTCGGCGCGAAGGGCGCCTGATGGCCACCGCGACCGGTCAGGGCGACATCCGGGACCGCCTCGGGATCGAGCACCCGATCGTCGGCTTCACGCCCTCGGAGCACGTGGCCGCGGCGATCAGCCGGGCCGGTGGGTTGGGGGTGCTGGGCTGCGTCCGGTTCAACGACGCCGAGGAGCTCGACGCCACGCTCGACTGGCTCGACGCGAACACCGACGGCAAGCCCTACGGCGTCGACGTCGTGATGCCGATGAACGCCCCCACCGAGGGGTCGGCGATCGACCTGTCGACGCTGATCCCGCAGGAGCACCGCGATTTCGTCGACCGCACCCTCGAGGAGCTCGGCGTCCCGGCGCTGCCCGGCGGGGTGGCCGAGGGTGCCGGGGTGCTCGGCTGGCTGCATTCCGTGGCCCGGGCCCAGGTCGACGTCGCGCTGCGGCACCGCCCCGCCCTGATCGCCAACGCCCTGGGCTCCCCGCCCAAGGACGTGATCGACGAGGCGCACGCGGCCGGCGTCCCGGTGGCGGCGCTCGCCGGGCGCGTCGTGCACGCGCAGCGGCAGGTCGACGACGGCGTCGACATCGTCGTCGCCCAGGGCCACGAGGCCGGTGGGCACACCGGCGAGATCACCAGCATGGTGCTGCTGCCCGAGGTCGTCGACGCGGTGGGCGACCGGGCCCTGGTGCTCGGCGCGGGTGGGATCGGCTGCGGGCGGCAGGTCGCGGCGGCGCTCGCGCTCGGGGCGAGCGGCGTCTGGATGGGCTCCGCCTGGCTGCTGGCCGAGGAGTACGGCAAGGGCTTCCCCGGCTCGGCCGCGATGCAGGACGCCCTGCTGCACGCCTCGTCGTCCGACACGGTGCGCTCACGGATCTACAGCGGCAAGCCCGCCCGTCTGCTGCGCAGCCGGTGGAGCGAGGCGTGGGCCGCCCCGGACGCGCCCGAACCGCTGCCGATGCCGTTGCAGAACCTCCTGGTCGCCGAGGCCCACCTGCGCATCTCGGCCGCCGAGGACCCGGGTGTGATCGCCATGCCCGCCGGGCAGATCATCGGCCGGTTCGACCGGATCCGGCCCGTCGCCGACATGATGGCCGACCTCGTCGAGGAGACCCGCACGGCCATCGCCCGCCTGGCCGCCTTCTGAAGTTGATCATGCAGAAACCTCGCGCTTCGGCTCGGTGAGGGCCTCACTCACCAGAACTGAAGCGCGAGGTTTCTGCATGATCAACTTCTGGTGAGGGCAGCGCCGAGGGCGCGCAGGCGCTGCGTGGCGCCGCCCAGCTCGAACTCCAGCCGCTTGGCCGTCGCGAAGTAGCGGTGTGCCGGGTGGTCCAGGTCGAGGCCGGTCCCGCCGTGCACGTGCACGCAGGTGTGCGCGACCCGGTGCCCGGCCTCGGTGGCCCAGTAGGCGGCGGTGTCCACGGCGGTCAACACCTCGGGCGTCACCGTCTCACCCGCCGCCGTGAAGACCCGGAGCGCCTCAGCCGTCGTGAGCTCCGCGGCGCGGGCGTCGATCAGCGCGTCGGCCAGCCGTTGCGACACGGCCTGGAACGCCCCGATCGGGCGGCCGAACTGCTGCCGCTCCCGCGCGTAGCCGGCCGTCGAACGCACGGCCGCGGCCAGCACCCCGACCTGCTCGGCGCAGGCCGCCAACGCCTGGCGGACCAGCACTTCCGCGAGAACGGTCGCCCCGTCGGCCTCGTCACCCACGACGTGGTCGGCGTCGACGTGCGCCCCGGCCAGCTCCACCCAGGCCGCGGGCAGCACGCCGTCCACCAGGTCCTGGGGTTCGACCCGGACGCCGGGCAGGTCGGTCGGGACGGCGAGCACGAGCGGCCCGGCCGGTCCGGTCGCCGGGACGAACAGGACGTCGGCACTCGGCCCAGCGCACACCATGGTCTTGGAACCGGTCAGCTCCCAACCGGTTCCGGCCGGCACCGCCCGGGTCACCGGGGTCGCGGGGACGGCGCCGTCGGGCTCGCGCCAGGCCGTCGCCAGCCGGAGGGCGCCGCGCAGCGCGGGTTCCAGCCACGTCCGTCGTTGCTGTGCCGTGCCGTGCCGCGCCAGGGTCTCGGCCGCGACAGCGACGGCATCCCGGTAGGGCGTCGCGACCACGTGCGCGCCCAGAACCCGCAGCACGGCCGCGTGCCCGGCGACGCCCAGCCCGCTGCCCCCGGCGTCCTCCGGCAGGGCCGCGGCCAGCACGCCGGCCGAGGCGAGCCCGGCCCACACGGCGTCCGGGCCGGACGGGGCCGAACCGTCGAGGACGACGCCGGTCAGGTCGGCGAGCTCGCTCACCTCGCTCATCGGGCACCCACCGGCAGCCGCAGCGCGGTGGCCGCGACGATGTCGCGCTGCACCTCGTTGGTGCCGCCGCCGAAGGTCAGCACCAGCGCCGTGCGGTGCGTGCGTTCGACCCGGCCCTGCAGCACTTCCCCCGGTGACCCGCGCCGCACCGGACCGGCCGCCCCGAGCACCTCCATCAGCAGCCGGCAGACCCGCGGGGCCAGCTCCGTGCCGTACACCTTGTTCATGGACGCCTCCGCCGGCCCCAGCGCCTCGCCGCGGTCGGCCCGCTGCGCCACGTCCTCGTTCAGCAGCCGCAGCACCTCGACCTCCGCGCGGGCCCGGGCCAGGTGGACCTGTACCCACTCGGCGTCGGCGACCCGTGCACCACTCGAGGTACGCGTGCCCACGGCCCACGCGCGCACGTCGTCCAGCAACTGCTCCAGCGGCGCGGAGGGGGTGAGCGCGACGCGCTCGTGGTTGAGCTGGTTGGTGATCAAGGCCCAGCCCTGGTTCTCACTCCCGACCAGGGCGGTCAGCGGGACGCGGACGTCCTGGTAGTAGGTGGCGCTGGTCGTCAGACCGGGCAGGGTGCGCACCGGCGTCCACGAGAAGCCCTGCGCGGTGGTCGGTATCACCAACATGGAGAGGCCGCGATGCTTGGCTGCGGCCTGGTCCGTGCGGCAGGCCAGCCACACGTAGTCGGCGTACTGGATGAGGCTGGTCCACATCTTCTGCCCGTTGACGACGTACTCGTCGCCGTCCCGGTCGGCCCTTGTGCGCAACGAGGCGAGGTCGGTGCCGGCGCCGGGTTCGGAGTAGCCGATCGCGAAGTGGACGCGGCCCTCGGCGATGCGGGGCAACAGTTCTCGCTGCTGCGCGTTGCCGAACCGCATGATCGTCGGCCCGATCGTGTTCAGGGTCAGGAACGGCACCGGGGCCCCGGCCCGGGCCGCCTCGTCGCTGAAGATCAGCGCCTCGACCGCGCCCTTGCCCTGCCCACCGTGCTCGACGGGCCAGTTGAGCACCAGCCAGCCGTCGGCCCCCATCTGCCGGACCGTGTCCCGGTAGGCCTCGCCGTCACCGTAGTCGCCGTCGGTGTCGGACGTCGGGCGCAGCGCCTCGCGCCGCTCCGGCGTCATCAGCCCGGCGAAGTACTCGCGCAGCTGCCGGGTCAGCTTCTCCTGCTCCGGCGTGCGGGTTGCTCCCACGGCGAGTGCCACGGCGTCCTCCAGCCCGGCCGGCGTCGTCACCGGCCCTGGTCAGCGATTCTAGAACATGTTCTACTATGCACGCGAGGGTGCGGAGCGAAGGAGCGAGATGTCTCGACTGCCGGGCAAAGTGGCCGTGGTGACCGGAGGCGCACGGGGCCAAGGCGCCGCCGCCGCGCGGCGTTTCGTCGCCGAGGGGGCCTCCGTGGTGATCGGCGACCTGCTCGCTGACGAGGGCAAGCAACTGGCCGCGGAGCTCGGTGAGGCCGCGTGGTTCCAGCCGCTGGACGTCGGCGACGAAGCTTCCTGGGCCGAACTGGCGACCGTCGTGCAGGAGCGGTTCGGCGGGCTCGACGTGCTCGTGAACAACGCCGGCATCCTGCATTTCGGCGCCCTGGAGGAGACGTCCCTGGCCGACTACGAGCGCGTGGTCCGGGTGAACCAGGTCGGCACCTTCCTGGGCATGCGCACCGCCGTGCCGCTGATGCGGGCCCGTGGGGGCGGGTCGATCGTCAACGTGTCGTCCGTCGAGGGCATCGGCGGGATGGCCATGCTGACGGCGTATTCGGCGACGAAGTTCGCCATCCGCGGGATGACCAAGGTGGCCGCGATGGAGCTGGGGCGCGACGGGATCCGGGTGAACTCCGTGCACCCCGGGATGATCGACACCCCGATGATCTCCAGCGCCCTCGGCGGCGTCGACATCGACCTGAGCCCGGGCGGTCAGCGGGTGGCCGCGGGCCGGGTGGGTACGCCGGACGACGTCGCGAACCTCGTGCTGTTCCTCGCCTCCGACGAGAGCGCCTACTGCACGGGCGCCGAGTTCGTCGTGGACGGCGGAGCCACCGCCACGCACTCACTGGCCGGGCCGGCCCACGACCCGCGGCGGGGCTAGGCCCCGACGTCGGGCAACCCGAGGTCGAGGTTCGGCTGCTGGAGGCCGCCGTCGACCTCGAGCAGCTTGCCGGTCAGGTAGCCGCCCGCCGGGGAGCTCAGGTAAGGGACGGCCGCGGCGATGTCGTCGGCCGCCCCGATCCGCCGCAACGGGGTGGCACTCTCGATCTGCGCGGACAGTTCGGGTGACTGGGCGACGACGTCCAGGGCGCTGGTCAGTACCGAGCCCACGTAGACGCCGTTGACCCGGATCTTCGGCGCGAGGTCGGCGGCGGCCAGGCGGACCCAGTGGGCCAGGGCGGCCTTGGCGGTGCCGTAGGCCGCGTAGCCCCGACCCGCCGTCCGGCCGACCGCGGAGCTGATCGCCACCACAGACTTCTGACTCGCAGGGTCGCCCTTCAGCATCAGGGGGACGGCGGCCCGGGTCAGGGCGTGCGCGGTGGAGACGTTGAAGTGGAAGGCCCGCTCCATCGCGCCGACGGACGTGTCGAGGAAGGGGCGCGGCATGGAGCCGCCGACGTTGTTGACCACCACGTCGAGGCGGCCGAACTCGTCGTAGGCCGCCTGGGCGAGACCGGCCACGGCGTCGGTGTCACTGAGGTCGGCGGGGACGACGAGCGCGCGGCGGCCCAGAGCGCGGACCTGCGCGGCGACGTCGTCCAACTGGTCCTGGGTGCGGGCACTGACCAGGACGTCGGCGCCCGCCTCGGCGAGGGCGACGGCGGTCGCGGCACCGATGCCTCGGCCGGCGCCGGTGACGATCGCGACGTGGTCGGTCAGGAGGAACGTGTCGAGGATGCTCACGACGCCACCAACCCGCGACCCGTGACCAGCGGCAGGTCGAGTGCGGTGACCAGGCCCGGCGGGGCGGCCACCACCGCGGGCACGGCGTTGACCAGGCGTTGAGCGGTCATGATCATCCCCGAGTCGTTGTGGTCACCGTGCTCGCCCCGGTGCACGAGCTCGCACTCCAGGTGCGGCTCCCCGGTGATCACCACGCGGTAGCAGCCGTCGCCCGCGGCGGGCACGGGCCAGTCGGGCTCCTGGTCCGGTGCCGTGCGGGTGACGTGTTCGAGCACGATGCGCGGCTCGCCGTCGACCAGGCCCTCGACGGTGAACCGGACCGCAGCCGTGGTGCCCGCCGCGATCGGCACCGAGGCCGTCGCGACGTCCCGGCGGGCGGGTCGCCGTTCGACCGTCTCGCGCAGCGGCTCGTCGAGGGTCACGCCGAGCCCGGCGGCCAGCTGGCGCACCACGCTCCCCCAGGCCAGCGACAGCACGCCCGGCGCCCACAAGGGCACCTCGGCGTCCAACGCCTGGCCGAACCCGAACAGCTCGCTCATCACGAAGGGCTGCACGTAGGTGGAGTAGTCGGCGATCTCGAGCACGCGCACCTGGTCGATCCGCTGCGACACGCTGGTCAGCACGAGCGGCAGGACGTCGTTGGCGAAGCCCGGATCGATGCCGTTGACGTGCAGGCTCGCCCCGCCGGCGGCCCCCGCCTCGTCGATCCGCGCGATCATCTCCGGCGGCAGGATGCCGTGCGGGTACTGAAGCAGCACCGGCCCGCTCGACAGCACGTTCACACCGTCGGCCAGGAACCCGATCAGGTCCTCGACGGCCTCGAACGGCCGGTCGTCGGTCATCGCCGCGTGCACGATCGCGTCGGGTCGGGTGGCCAGCACCTCGGCCCGGTCGGTGCTCGCGAGGACGCCCAGCGGCCGTCCCAAGCCGGCCAGCTCACCGGCGTCGCGGCCCGCCTTGGCCGGGGTCGACGTCCAGACCCCGCACAGGTCGAGGTCCGGATGGGCGTCGACCCCGGCGACGGCGTGCCGGCCGACCGTGCCGGTGGCCCAGACGGCCACGCGCAGCGCTGGTTTCACGTGTCACTCCCGGCTGGGCTGAGCACCACGACGGGGATCTCGCGGTCGGTCCAGCCCTGATAGGTGGCGAAGTCCGCGTACAGCTCGACGAGCCGGGGCCACAGCCGGGCCCGTTCCGCACCGCCCGCGACGTGCGCGACGACGTCCCGCACGTCGCGGCCGACCTGCACCGTGGTGACCGGGTCGGCGCGCAGGTTCAGGTACCACTGCGGGTCCTTCGGCAGGCCGCCCTGCGAGGCGACGACCACGAAGTCACGACCGTCCTCCAGGAAGAGCAGCGGGGTGGTGAAGACCTTCCCGCTGCGCCGGCCGCGATGGGTGAGCAGCAGCGTGGGAACGGGTTTGGACCAGCCGGCCCCCACCCGCCAGCGACCGCCGACCCGACCCCCGGTGGCCCGGTAGAGGCGGACCTGAGCGCGAGCCATCACCTTGATCAGCTTCGGCACGACGGCCGAGTCGAGCCCCGGTGGACGTTCTTCCGGCAGCAACCGGCTCACTTGAAGGTCCGCCCGTAGCGCAGCCGGATGGTCTTGCGCACCGTGTCGAACTGCTCCGGCGTGCGGGGAAAGACCTGCATGTCCGGGCCCATCCGGAACCGTTTGCGCACCACGGACCGCGCGTAGGCGAACTCGCGCAGCCCGTCGGCACCGTGGAACCGGCCGAACCCGCTGCTGCCCACACCGCCGAACGGCATCGATGACATGCCGACGAAGGTCAGCACCGAGTTCACGGTGGTGCCCCCGGCCCTCAGCGCCCGCGCGATCGCCGGGCCGCCACGCGCGGAGAACACCGAGGAGCCGAGCCCGAACTCCGTCGAGTTCGCCCGCCGGACAGCCTCGTCCACGTCGGGCACGGTGTTCACCACCACGACCGGACCGAACGTCTCCTCGCGCACGGCCGGGCGGTCCTCCGGGACGTCGACCAGCACGATCGGGTCGATGTACGGCGGCCGGATCGACTCCGGGCCGCCGACCAGGGCCTGCGCGCCCGCGGCCAGCGCGTCCGTGACGTGCCGGCGCACGATCTCGACCTGGGCCTCGGTGGTCATCGGCCCGTACGCGCTGAGCGGGCCGGTGCCCACGTCGACGCCCGTGGCCTGCTTCTTCACCGCGTCGAGGAACGCGTCGCGCACCTCCTGGACGACGTAGACCCGCTCCACGCCGACGCACGCCTGGCCGCCGTTGAACAGCCCGCCCCACATCACCGCGGCGGCCGCGGCCTCCAGGTCGGCGTCGGCCGCCACGATCGTGGCGTCCTTGCCGCCCAGCTCCAGGACGACGGGGGTCAGCGTGGGGGCGCAGGCCGCCATCACCCGGCGCCCGGTGGGCACCGAGCCGGTGAAGGCCAGCTTGTCGACGCCCGAACCGCACAGGGCGGACCCGGTCTCGCCGAATCCGGTGACCCACGAGACCAGCGCGGGCGGCGCGTCCGGGTTCGCGGTGTGGAAGGCCTCCAGGACGGCGATCGCCGACGCCGGGCTCAGCTCACTGGGTTTCACCACGACGGCGTTGCCCGCGGCCAGCGCGACCCCGGCGCCCGACAACGTCAGGTACACGGGCGCGTTCCACGGCGTGATCACGCCGACGACCCCGTACGGCTGGTACGACAGCCGCGCGTCGAAGTTGGCCATCGCCAGGCCCGGGGCGACCCGGCGCTCGCGCAGCACCTTCCGGGCGTGCACGGCCGCCCAGCGGACGTCCTCCAGCCCGGCGAACAGCTCGAACTGGACGTCGGCCCGCGGTCGCGCGGTCTCGGTGTGCCCGAGCTCGTAGATCTCGTCGCAGTGCAGGGCCAGGTACCGGACCCAGCGCTGCAGGTAAGGCCGCCGGCCCGCGAAACCCAACTCCGACCACCAGCGCTGGGCCTCCCGCGCCCGCTCGACCTGCGCGCGCACGGCCGCGTCGTCGTCCACCGGGAACGTCCCGACGACGGCTCCGGTGGCCGGGTTCCGGACGTCGAAGGTGGCGGCCCGTTCGGTGTGCTCGGCCTGCGCGGTCATCGCGACGCCTCGGCGGAGGCGCCGATCAGCGCCGCCGCGTGCTCGCCGATCATCAGCGCCGGAGCGTTCGTGTTGCCGCCGGTGATGGTCGGCATGATCGAGGCGTCGGCCACCCGCAGCCCCTCGACCCCGAGCACGCGCAACTGCGGGTCGACGACAGCGCGCTCGTCGACCCCCATCCGGCACGTGCCGACCGGGTGGTAGACGGTGGTGGCCCGCAACGGGACCTCACGGGCCAGGTCGGCCCGGGTGGCGAACCCCTTCCCGGGGTGCAGCTCGGCGATGTCGGGGGCCACCCCGCCGCTGCCGATCGCCTCGCGCAGCAGCTCCATCCCGTCGAGAAGCACTGTGGTGTCGTCGGGTTCGCGCAGGTACCCCGGATCGACCAGGGGTGCGGCCAGCGGGTCGGGCGAGGCCAGCCGCACGGTGCCCCGGCTCTTGGGGTAGATCAGCGTGGACATCACCGTCAGCGCGGGCCGCTTGTCGACGTGATGCCGGACCGGCGCATCCTGGTTGGGCGACGGGTAGGCCCACGGGAGCGCGTGGATCTGCAGGTCGGGGATGCGGGTGGCCAGCGAGCTGCGCAGGAAGCCGACCACCTCGAACACCGTCCGGGACAGGAACGTGTTCCCGCGCAGCGCCTCCTCGACCATGCCGCGGGCGAAGTACGGGGCGGTGCCCTTGTGCCGGCCCGCTCGGGTGGTGAAGGTCATGGGCACGAACATGTGGTCGTGCAGGTTGTCGCCCACCGGCAGGTCGGCGACCACCTCGATACCGTGCTCGGCCAGGTGCGCCGCGGGCCCGACCCCGGAGAGCATCAGGATCTGCGCGGAGCCGAACACCCCGGCCGACAGCACGACCTCGCGGTCGGCAGCGATCACCTCGCGCCGCCTCCCCCGCACCACCTCGACGCCCGTGGCCCGCCCGTTCTCGATCACGACCCGGGTGACGGTGGCGCCGGTGACGACGTGCAGCCGCTCGGGGGCGTCGGGCCCCAGGCACGCGACGGCCGAGCTGTACCGCAGGCCGCCGGAGACGCTCTGCTGGAAGACCGAGACGCCCTCCTGCTCGGCGGCGTTGTAGTCGTCCAGGACCTTCGCGTCGGCCGTGCGGGCCAGCGACTCCAGGAACCCCTCGGAGGCCTCGGTGCGGCCGTGCACCCGGGTCACCTTGACCGGGCCGTCCCCGCCGCGGAACTCACTCGGCCCGTCCTCGAACGCCTCGAGCCGCTTGTAGCTGGCCAGGACGTCGTCGTACGACCAGCCCGTGCAGCCCTCGGCCGCCCAGTCGTCGAAGTTCTGCCGGTTGCCGCGCACGAACAGCATGCCGTTGATGGCGCTCGACCCACCGAGGACCTTGCCACGCACCTGCGGGATGCGGCGCTGCTGGGCGGAGGCCTGGGGCGTGGAGTAGTAGCCCCAGTCGAACCGCTTCTTGATCTGGGGGACGGCGTGCATCATGCCCACCATCCCGGCCTTGCGGATGACCGGGGAGCGGTCGCCGCCACCGGCCTCCAGGAGGATCACCGACGCTCCACGGTCGGCCAACCGGCGGGCCAGGACGGCGCCGGAACTACCGGCCCCGACCACCACGTACTCGGCTCTGAGCATGCGTGTCACCATCCCGTCTCGGAACGGTCAACACCGTACAGACTCTGGTGTGAAAATGGAACACGTTCTACCGTGGCCTCCATGCGGTTCACCTACGCCGAGGCGATGACGCACGCGGCCTACTACACGCCCCTGGCCCAGGCCGCGGAGGCGGCCGGCTACACGAGCATGACGGTGGCCGACAGCGTCATCTACCCGAAGCACTCCGACGCGCGCTACCCCTACACCGACACCGGCGACCGGGAGTTCCTGCAGGGCAAGGAGTTCCTGGAGACCCTCGTGCTGTGCGCCCACCTGGCCGCGCTCACCACGACCCTGCGGTTCACACCCTTCGTGCTGAAGCTGCCGATCCGGCCGCCGGTCCTGGTGGCCAAGCAGGCCGCCTCCGTGGCCGTCCTGTCCGGAAACCGGCTCGGCCTCGGGGTGGGCCTGTCCCCCTGGCCCGAGGACTACGCGGCGCTCGGCGTCCCGTGGGAGCGACGCGGCGCGCGGATGGACGAGTGCATGGACATCCTGCGCGGACTCACCGCGGGCGGGTTCTTCGGCTACCACGGCGAGTTCTACGACGTCGAGGAGCTGGAGCAGACGCCCGCCCCCACCGAACCCATCCCACTGCTCGTCGGCGGCCACGCCGAGGCGGCGCTGCGCCGGGCCGTGGTCAAGGGCGACGGCTGGATGCACGCGGGCGGCGACCCGGCCGAGCTCGACCGGATGCTCGTCCGGCTGGCCGAGATCCGCAGGGCCGAGGGCGACACCCGCGCGGACTTCGAGGTGCACGTCATCTCCGGCGACGCCTACCACGTCGACGGCGTGCGCCGGCTCGAGGACGCCGGCGTCACCGACTGCATCGTCGGGTTCCGCTGGCCGTACGTGCGCGGCGACGACCCCGAGCCGCTGCACAAGAAGGTCGAGCACCTGGAACGTTTCGCCGAGAACGTGATCGCGAAGGTGAGCTGAATGGACGACCTGAGCAGGCCCCTGGCCGAAGCGATCACCGAGGCGGAGAAGCTCATCGCCACCGCCGACGTGATCCGCACCGAACAGGACCGGCTGGAGGGGTACGACTACCTCGCCGGGCGGATCCGCGCCGCCCTGCAGTTGGCCTTCGACCGCGACCCCGCCCGGCCCGTGCTGATCAA
Source organism: Spongisporangium articulatum (assembly GCF_044465595.1). Lineage (NCBI taxonomy): Bacteria > Bacillati > Actinomycetota > Actinomycetes > Kineosporiales > Kineosporiaceae > Spongisporangium > Spongisporangium articulatum. The sequence goes on from NZ_JBITLV010000009.1 coordinate 102,074, forward strand.
CTCCACGCACCAGTACGCGCGGCAGGGCCTCGACAACCCGGACGCCCTCTACTTCCACGCCTACATCGACGACGAGCACGAGTGGGTGGTGCGCGGCGTGCGGGGCAGCACGGCCGACCTGTCGTTCCAGGTGATGTCGGGCGGGTACAGCGCCGACGGGACCCCCGAGTCGCTGGCCGCCTTCGACGACCGGGCCCTCGACATCGCCGCGGACGGCTCGTTCGCCCTGCACCTGGCTCCGGCCCCGGCCGGTGCCAAGACCCTCATCATCCGGGAGGTCTTCAACGACTGGGAGACCGAACGCCGTGGCACGCTGTGGATCGAACGCCCCGATCTGCTCGGGAGACCGGCGGTGCCGCCGGACGCTCGGCGCACGGCCCGCCGCTACGAGGTCGCCGCACAGCTCCTGGTCGGGTCGGTGCGCACCTGGCTGGCCTTCCCGCACTTCTTCCAGAACCGTGAGCCCGTCAACACTCTCACGACTCCCCGCTCCACCCCCGGCGGGCTGGCCTCCCAGTTCTCGTCCATCGGGCACTACGCGCTGGCCGAGGACGAGGCGCTGGTGGTGACCGTGCCGGAGTGCTCCGACTGCAGCTACCAGGGCATCCAGATCGGCTCCGACTGGTACGTCTCCACCGACTACGAGTCGCACCAGACCTCGCTGACCAAGGCCCAGGCCGTCACCGACCCCGACGGCCTGATGCGGTTCGTGGTCAGCGAACGCGACCCCGGGATCGCCAACTGGCTGGAGACCACCGGGCACCGCACCGGGCCGATGATGCTGCGCTGGCAGCGCCTCACCCGCGACCTCGGGCGGGAGGACGGGCCACAGGTGCAGGTGCTGAAGCTGGACGACGTCCGCTCGGCCCTGCCGTTCTTCGCACCGCGCGCCGAGGGCGAGTACGCGGACCGGATCGCCGCCCGGCAGCGGGCCGTCGCCCGAAGGATGCTGTCATGACCGAGATCCCGCTGCTGGCCGGCAAGGTCGTCGTGCTGTCCGGCGTCGGGCCCGGCCTCGGACGGGCCCTCGGCGAGCGGGCCGCGCTGATGGGCGCCGACCTGGTGCTCGTCAGCCGCACCGAGAAGCGGCTGGAGAAGATGGCCGAGGTGGTTCGGGCCCACGGCCGCCGCGCGCTCGTCGTCCAGGCCGACATCACCGACGAGGACTCCCGGATGCGCGTCCGGGACGCGGCGCTGGCCGAGTTCGGGCGGGTCGACGTCCTGCTGCACAACGCCTTCGGCATCCCACCGCTCGACCCGGTGACGAGCATCCCACTCGAGGCCCTGCGGGCCGCGCAGGAGACGAACGTCCATGCGCCGCTCCGGCTCTCGACGCTGTTCGCCGATGCCCTGGCCGACACGAACGGGTCGATCGTGTTCGTCAACTCGGCCGTGCTGCGCCAGTCGGCGCCGGAGTACGCCGGCTACAAGCTCTCGAAAGGGGCTCTGTCGCATCTGGCCTCGGCGCTGGCCACCGAGCTCGGGCCGCGCGGCATCCGGGTGAACAGCATCGCCCCCTCGTACATCTACGAGCGCGTGAACCGGCTGTGGTTCGACTACCTGGCCGAGCAGCAGGGCACCACGCACGAGGAGATCTACCGGCAGCGCGCCGAGCCGACCGACCTGAAGCGGCTGGCCCTGCCCGAGGAGGTCGCCCACGCCGCGCTGTTCCTGGCCAGCGACCTGGCCAGCGCCGTCACCGGTGTCGTACTGAACGTGGACTGCGGTGAGTTCCATGACCATTGACCGGACCACTGAGACCTCGCCGCGGACCCGGGCGGCGGTCGGCGACCTGGCCGACGTCACCGCGGCCGCCGTCCGGGCCACCGGTCTCGACGACTTCGGCGGCACCGAGCACGAGGAGGGGCTGCGGGTCCTGCTCGACGACCTCGCCTCCCCCGCCGCCGGGCTGACCGGGGTCGGCCGCTACCAGCTGCGGGCCCAGGTGCGCAGCGCCCTGGTCGCCCGGCTGCTCAGCCAGGCCGGTTTCGCCCGGTTCCCGCAGTACGTCGAGACCCCTGTCGAACGACCGGTGTTCGTGGTCGGGCTGCCCCGCACCGGGACGACGGCCCTGCACCGGCTGCTCACCGCCGACCCCCGGCACCAGGGGCTCGAGCTGTGGCTGACCGAGTTCCCGCAGCCCCGGCCGCCGCGGGACACCTGGGACGACGACCCGGTGTTCGGCGGCATCCAGGCCGCCTACGCCGCGCACCACGTGCTCGAGCCCGAGTTCATGGGGTTGCACTACATCGACGCCGCCTCGGTCGAGGAGTGCTGGCGGTTGCTGCGCCAGTCGGGCACCTCGGTCGGGTTCGAGTCGATGGCCTACGTGCCGGGCTACTCGGCCTGGCTCGCCCGGCAGGACTGGACCGCCGCCTACGCCCGGCACCGGGCCAACCTCCAGCTGATCGGGCTGGGTGACGAGCGGCGCTGGGTGCTGAAGAACCCGTCCCACCTGCTGGCCCTCGACGCCCTGATGGCCGCCTACCCGGACGCGCTGGTCGTCGTGACCCACCGCGACCCGCAGATCGCCGTCGCCTCGGCCTGCTCCCTGGCCGCGCGGGCCACGGACGGCTGGTCGACGGTGTTCACCGGCGAGGTCGTGGGCCGCACGCAGCTCGACTGGGTCGCCCGCTGCCACCACGAGTTCACCAGCAGCCGAACGCATTACGACGCCGCACGGTTCGTCGACGTGCAGTACGACGACTTCGTGGCCGATCCGGTCGCGACGGTGCGCCGGGTGTACGAGGCGTTCGACCTCGGCTGGAGCGACGCGGTGGCCGACGCGGTGAGCCGCGTCGACCGGGCCTCGCGCAGCGGGGCCGCGAGACCCTCGCACCGGTACCGCCTCGACGACTACGGGATCGGGGCGGACGACGTCCACCGGGCCTTCGCCGAGCCACCCACCAGCAGGAGCGCGACATGACCGAACAGACAGCCACCGCAACCGCTCTCGCCGTCTCGCACGCCTCGTGGGCGTGCGTGCGGGCTCACGACCGGGCGGGCTGGCTGGCCCTGATGGCCGACGACGTCCTGATCGAGGACCCGATCGGGGTCGCGGTCACCAACCCCGACGGTCTCGGCGTGCGCGGCAAGGAGGCCGCGGGCGCCTTCTACGACGCCAACATCGCCCCCAACTCGCTCACCTTCGACCGCGAGGAGACGTTCGAGTCCAGCGATCCGGCGGAGGTCGCGCACGTCCTGAGCATCCGCACCGACTTCGGGAACGGGACGGCGGCGCGCATCCGCGGCCTCTTCACGTACCGGGTCGACGACGCCGGGCTGCTGACCAACCTGCGCGGCTACTGGAACCTCGAGGGGATGCGGTTCGAGTCATGAGCACCCTGTCGGACCGGGAGCAGATCGAGACGCTGAAGTACCGGTACGTGCGCGCGCTCGACACCAAGGACTGGGACGCGTTCGGGGACACGCTCACCGAGGACGTGACCGCCGGCTACGGCGATCGGTTGACGTTCAGCGGGCGAGCCGCCGTCCTGTCGTTCATGACCGAGAACCTCGGCTCCGACGTCATCACGGTGCACAACGTGCACCACCCGGAGCTGCACGTCGACGGCGATTCAGCGACCGGGACCTGGTCGCTGGAGGACACCGTGATCGCCGTCCCGTACAAGTTGCTCCTGCGCGGGGCCGCGATCTACACCGACCGCTACCGCCGCTGCGAGGGCGGCGCCTGGCGGATCTGCGCGACCGGGTACCGGCGGATCTACGAGTCGACCCTGTCGCTCGACGACCTGCCGAGTTTCACGCTGACGTCACGCTGAAGGGGCGGTGAAAGCTATCGGTCCGTCGGGGTTCTCGACGGCCGAGACGGTGCCCTGGTCGACCATGTAGCGCAGGTGCGCGGCGGTCTCGGCCACGGCGGCCCGGCGCATGATGCCGCGCACGTTCTCCCAGCCCCGCGACCAGCTGATCCGCGTCGTCACGTCCCACACCGTCGAGGCTCCCCCGCGCAGCGCGGCCGAGATCTCGGCGCAGCGCTCCTCGTGGTGCCGCTGCAGGGTCCGGGCGCGGGCGGCCAGCCCGGTGAACCGGTACTCGTGCGCCGGGAGCACCTCCACGGAGTCGTACCGCTCGGCCACCAGGGCCAGCGAGCGCAGATAGGCGCTCAGCGCAGGCGGTGAGTCATGCGACTGCATCCCGATGTTCGGGCTGATCCGGGGCAGCACGTGGTCACCGGTGAGCAGGACGTCGTGCCCCTCGTGGTGCAGGCACACGTGGCCCGGCGTGTGGCCCGGCGTGTGGACCACCCGCAGCCCCGCGCCCTCGACCGGGAGCAGCTGCCCGTCGTCCAGTAGCCGGTCGGGTTCGGCCAGGTCCATGAACGGTTCCAGCGCCGCGGCGGAGACGATCAGCCGCGGGACCATGTCGTCGGGGACGCCGCACCGGTCCAGCCAGTGGCGGTCGGAGACCTCCTGCTCGTCCATCGGCACCCGGGCCGGCAGCGACCCGACCTCGGCCGCGTGCATGCCGACCCACGCCCCGGACTCCTTGCGCAGCCGGGCCGACAGCCCGTGGTGGTCGGGGTGCACGTGCGTGACGACGACCGCCAGCACGTCCTCCGGGCCCGCGCCCAGGTGGGCGAAGCCGGCCAGCAGCGCCGTCCACGCGCCGTCGGTGGCCCAGCCCGGGTCGACGACCACCAGCCCGTCGGTGGCCTCGACCACGTAGGTCAGCGTGTACCGCAGCGGGTTGTCCGGAATGGGCACCGGGACCGACCAGAGGCCCGGGCGCACGGTCTCGACCGGGGGCCGTTCCTGGGCCGACCAGGCCTGCTGCTGGAGCTCGCCGGTGACCCGGATGCCCTGAGAATCGCTGTCCGTCATCAGAAACCGGATTCTACTCCAGCAGGATCAGGTCCACCCGAGATGGGCCTCGTCCAGGGCCGCGGCCAGGCGGCGGAGGGCGATCGGGCCGACGCCGTGCAGCGCGGCCGGACGGATCATCACGGCCAGCAGCCTAGGTGTAACCGGCCATCAGGTTGGTGACACGACGCGGCTGATCGGGGGCTGGCCTCCGAGGGCGTGGTGACCTCGCTGAGTGTTGTACGTCT
>NZ_JBITLV010000010.1:0-94453 GCF_044465595.1 Spongisporangium articulatum
GTACAACACTCAGCGAGGTCACCACGCCCTCGGAGGCCAGCCCCCGATCAGCCGCGTCGTGTCACCAACCTGATGGCCGGTTACACCTAGGACGCCGGCCGGATCATGCGTTTGCGCATGATCAACGGGGAGACGATGCGTTTGTGCATGATCAGCGCTGGGGGGGGAGAGGTCAGCGGGAGGCGCGGGCGGTCGACTCCCGGACCACGAGCCGGGTCGGCAGCATCGTGGTGGCCGGCGGCTCGCCCGTGATCAGGTACTCCTGGAGCGCCGCCCCGGCCGCCGCGCCCAGGTCGAGCGCCGACAGGTTCACCGACGTCAGCCTCGGCTGGACCAGCTCCGAGTAGGGCAGGTCGTTGAACCCGACCAGCGACAGCCGTCCGGGGACGTCGATGCCGAGGGTCCGGGCCGCCTGCAGCACCCCGTAGGCGTGCAGCTCGTCGCCGCACACCACCGCCGTGACCCCGGCGGCGTCCCAGGCCGGCCAGGCCGTGCTGAACGCGTCGCGCGCCGAGCTCAGGGTCAGGACGTCGAGCTCCAGGTCGGCCACCACCGCCGAGCCGAGCCGTTCCAGGCTGGAGGCCAGCGCCTGACGCCGGGTCTGCAGCGACGCCTTGTCCCGGCTGACGCCCACGTAGCCGACGGCCCGGTGACCCAGCCCGGCGAGGTGGTCGGCGAGCTGCCCCGCCGCGCCCACGACGTCCAGGTCGATGCCCGGGATCCGGGGGTGCGCCTCGGCGGCGTCCAGCAGGAGCGTCGGGCAGGTGGGCACGAAACCGTCCATCAGGTGCCGACCCGGGGTGGCGATGATCAGCCCCGCGAAGTCGCCGGCCAGCGCCCGTTGCAGGGTGCCGAGGTCGTAGTCGCTGCCCTGGTTGGGCATCAGCAGGGTGAGCGACAGCTCGTCGTCCAGCGCCCCCGAGAGGCCCTCGAGGACCATCGAGAAGAACGGGTTGGTCGGGTCCGGGCAGACGAAGCCGATCGTGCTCGACCGGCCGCGGGCCAGCGCGCTCGCCGTCTGGTTCAGCCGGTAGCCGAGGTCGGCCACCGCCTCCCAGATCAGCTGCTGGGTGGACGAGGCGACCCGGCCCTCACCCTTGCCGTTCACCACCAGTGAGACCGTCGCGACGGAGCAACCGACCCGCCGGGCCACGTCGCGGGCCGTGACCCGCCGCGGCAGGGCTCCCGTAGTCATCCCGGCATTGTGGCCCACTCTGATCACGAACGGATGGGGGTCAGACGCCCGTCGTCGAGCGGGGGTAGGCGACCCCGGGGTCGGTCAGCACGTTGATGCAGTACGGCACACCGCTGTCGAAGCCGCGCCGCAGCGCCCCGGCGAGCCCGTCCGGGGACGTGACCAGTTCGCCGTCCCCACCCAGCGCCTTGACCACCTCGTCGTAGCGGGTGCCGGGGCGCAGCTCGGCCGCCACGTCGTAGCCGTAGAGGAACTGCATCGGGAACTTCTCCAGGCCCCAGATGCCGTTGTTCCCGACCACCATCACCACCGGCAGCTTGTGCCGGACCAGCGTGTCGACGTCCATCAGCGAGAACCCGGCCGCGCCGTCGCCGAGCAGGAGCACCACCTGGGACGACGGGTGTGCGATGCGCGCCGCGATCGCGTAGCCCAGGCCCGTGCCCAGGCAGCCGAAGGGGCCCGGGTCGAGCCAGCGGCCCGGGCGGCCCGGCTCGACGAACCGGCCGGCGAACGAGACGAAGTCCCCGCCGTCGCCGATCACCACGGCGTCGTCGGCCAGCTGGGCGGCCAGCTCGCCGTAGATCCGCGCCGGGTGGATCGGGTCGCTCGGCGAGGTGAGCAGCTCGGCGTCCGCCTCGACCGCGGCCTCGTGCGCGGCGCGCAGCTCGGCCCGCCAGACGGGGACGTGCGGGTGGGCGCCGGTCCGGTCGACCCGGGCCCGCAGGCCCTCGAGCACGAGGCTCAGGTCGCCGGCCGCCGAGGCAGCCAGGGACACGTGCCCGGCCAGCTGGGACGGGTGGTCCGCCAGGTGGACCACGGGGGCCTGAGGGGCTCCGTCCTTGCCGCCGAAGGTGCCGTACCCCAGCCGGAAGTCCAGCGGCGTGCCGACGACCACGACCAGGTCGGCCCGCCCGAACGCGGCCGAGCGGGCCCGCGTGACCAGGCCCGGGTGGCTGGGTGGCAGGACGCCGCGGCCCATCCCGTTGGCGATCACGGGCAGGGCCAGGTCGTCGGCCAGCGCGCGGGCGGCGGCCTCGGCGCCGTCCACCCAGACGTCCGAGCCGAGCACCAGCACGGGCCGTTCGGCCTGCGCCAGCAGGCCCGCGACCGAGTCGAGGGCGTCGTCGTCCGGTGCGGTCGGGGTGTGGCCCTGCGGCACCGGGACGGGGGCCTCGGCCCGGCTGAAGAGGTGGTCCATGGCGACGTCCAGGAACACCGGGCCGCGGTGCGGCGACGCGGCCAGGCGCAGCGCGGCGTCCACCTCCTGGGCCACGGTCTCAGGCCCCTCGACGGTGCCCGCGTACTTGGTCACGGTGTGCAGCAGCGGTGGGTGGTCCATCTCCTGCAGGGCCCCCGTGCCCCAGCGGAACTGCGGGGCGCGCCCGCCCATGACGAGGACGGGGGAGCCGTTGAAGTGCGCCGTGGTGACGGCGCTGACCGCGTTGGTCACGCCCGGGCCGGCGGTCACGACGGCCAGCCCGGTGGTGCGGGTCAGCTTGGCCAGGCCCTCGGCGGCGAACACGGCGGTCTGCTCGTGCCGGACGTCGATCAGCGGCAGTGGCGGGTCGGCCTTCACCGCCCCGTCGTAGAGCGGGAAGACGTGGGCGCCGGACAGGGTGAACATGGCCTGCACACCGTGCGCGCGGGCGGACGCCACGGCCAGCTCGCCACCGTGGCCCTCGAGTCTTCCCACTGCCTGGGCGCCTTCGCTCATGCGGCGCACATTACTCGGCGCTCTTCTGGCGGCAGCAGGCATAAGGGCGCCGAACGTGGTGCGCGGCACTTTGCGGGGTCGCAGCAATCGTGGGACCTATGGCAGACTGTGACCCGCGGGTCACCCCCGCCCGGTTCCTACCCGGAACCCCGTTCGGCCCCATGCGACTCCACCGTGTCGCCGGGTCGCGACCGCTTGGTCGCCGACCGCACACCGCTCTCGGAGTCAGGCCACAGCGAGTCGCTCTGTCCCTTTCGTCAGTGCGTTCCCGTGAGGGGTTTTTGATGTCCGCCGAGATGCTCGAGTCGTTGCCCACGTCCCCGCTGCCCCAGATGGCCCCGCTCGCCGACGCCGCCGCCGCGGCCGTCGCCGGTGCCGCCGGTGCGCAGGGCGTAGCCGACGCTCGGCCCGGCTCTCAGCAGTACCCAGCGAGCGGAGCGAGCGCCAGTCAGCACCCGGACCCGGCCGACCCGGTCTTCGCCATGCACGTCGGCGGCAAGCTCGAGGTGGTGGCCAAGTCGCCGCTGCGGACCCGCCGTGACCTGTCCCTGGCCTACACCCCGGGCGTGGCCGAGGTGTCCCGGGCGATCGCCGCCGACCCGACCCTGCTCGACGTCTACACCGGCCGGGGCAACACGGTCGCGGTGGTCTCCGACGGGACGGCGGTGCTGGGCCTGGGCGACATCGGCCCCGGCGCGGCCATGCCCGTCATGGAGGGCAAGGCGATGCTGTTCAAGCACTTCGCCAACATCGATGCCGTGCCGATCTGCCTCGACACGACCGACCCGGACGAGATCGTCGAGACCGTCGCCCGGCTGGCCCCGACGTTCGGCGGGATCAACCTGGAGGACATCTCGGCGCCGCGCTGCTTCGAGATCGAGCGCCGCCTCCAGGAGCGGCTCGACCTGCCGGTCTTCCACGACGACCAGCACGGGACGGCGGTCGTGGTGCTGGCGGCCCTGCGCAACGCGGCGCTCGTGGTCGGCAAGCCGCTGGCCGGGCTGCGGGTGGTGATCTCGGGCGCCGGTGCCGCCGGTGTCGCGATCGCGGCGATCCTGGCCCGGGCCGGCGTCCGGGACGTGGTGGTGACCGACAGTCGCGGCGTGATCGGCGCCCACCGCACCGACCTGACCCCGCACAAGGTGCAGCTGGCCGCCCAGACCAACCCGCGCGGGGTGTCCGGCGGGATCGCGGAGGCCCTGGCGGGGGCCGACGTGTACGTGGGCGTCTCGGGCGGCACGGTGCCCGAGGAGGCCGTCGCCGGGATGAACACCGACTCGATCGTGTTCGCCCTGGCCAACCCCGACCCGGAGGTGCACCCCGACGTGGCGGTCCGCTACGCCGCGGTGGTCGGGACCGGGCGCAGCGACTTCCCGAACCAGATCAACAACGTCCTGGCCTTCCCGGGGATCTTCCGGGGGGCTCTGGACGTGCGGGCCACGCGGGTCAGCGAGGGCATGAAGCTGGCCGCCGCGGTGGCCATCGCCGACACCGTGGAGGTGCCCAGCGCGGGCGAGGTCGTGCCGAGCGTGTTCGACGAGCGGGTGGTCGACAACGTGGCGGCCGCGGTCGCGGAGGCGGCCCGGTCGGAGGGCATCGCCCGGCGTTGACCGGCTGTGAGCACCTGCCTCCGGCCTGTCGTGGTTCCGAAACGAAACACGACATGCCGGAGCGGCGTGCTTACTGATGTTGCTGGTGGGGCTAAATTCCGCTGTGCTTGTGCCGAAGCAATGGGAAGCGCTACGCCAAGATCGTCCGATAGGGGCGGAATTGCCCGAACGTTGCGCTCTGTGACCATCGGTGGTCGTAGAGTGCTAAGCCGTTCGGGTCAGCACCGCCACTGGTCAGGGCGAAGAGGTTGCGCTAAAGGTCGTCGGGACGGAAGAGTCCTGACTGTCATGTCGTGTGAGCTGGGAGTTGCGAGAGCTTGATGGACGAGAACCAGTCCGGCGCGTCCGGCACACACCGTGAGGACTCCTTCGACATCGCGGTACGCGGGTACCACCGCGTCCAGGTGCAGGAGTACATGGCGCGCAGCAACCAGCTGATCGCCACCCTCGAGCAGCACCTCGCCGTCGCGCGGGCCGACCTGCAGCGGGCCCAGAGCGAGGCCGATGAGGTCAAGGGCGAACTCGACCGGGTGCGCTCCGAGGAGCCGCAGGCCAAGCCGGTCCACGAGGAGATCTCGGAGCGCCTGTCGCAGATCCTGAAGCTGGCCAACGAGGAGGCCGCGCAGGAGCGCCAGAAGGCGGACAGCGAGATCGCCTCCCTGCGCTCCAACGCTCAGGACCAGGCTGCCCGTGAGCTGGCCGAGGCCCGCCGCGAGGCCGAGGAGACGGTGCGCGTCGCCCGCGAGACCGGGGAGCGCGAGCTCGCCGAGGCCCGCCGCGAGGCCACGGCCGCCATGCAGCACGCCAAGGAGGAGGCCGACCGCTTGCGGCTCGCCTCCGTCCGCCAGACCCAGGAGCTGCTGGACGAGGCCCAGCGCCGCGCCAGCGCGGTCAACGACGTCTCGCACCAGCGCCTCGAGACGCTGACCGCGACCCACGGCGAGGCCGTGCTGCGGCTCAGCCAGATCCGCGACGTGCTGGCCGACCTGCTCGACCGCGACACCGAGGCCGGGTCGCTGGCCCAGGTCGTCGAGGCCGTGGTGCACGCGCCGCGTCCGGTCGAGGAGCCCCTCACGGCGCCCGCGCTGGCCCCGCTGGAGGACCCGACGCCCCTGCCGGAGCCCTCGAGCAGCAGCGCGCCGGCCCCGGCCGCCGCGCCGGCCCCGTCCTACTCCTCGTACCTGTCGGAGGAGACCGTCACCACCGAGCCCGTGGCGGCCGCCGCTCCCGCGGCCGGCGACGAGGTCGACGGCGCCTTGGCCGACGCCGAGCTGGACGAGGAGGACGACCTGTCCACCCCCGACCGTCTCGACGACGTCATCTACCCGACGAGCTCCGGGGCCTCGCCGATCGACCTGCGCGAGCGCCGGGCCCGCTCGCAGGGCACCGAGTGATCGCCCTGCTCTGAAGCACTCCCCGGCGCGGGGGTCGTGACCTGGTTCACGGCCCCCGCGCCGTCGTTTGCCGGGGCGCCCGCTAGCGTGCTGAGCATGCTCGCCGCCTACGCCGCCGCCATCGACCCCGACAAGCCGCTGGACGGCCTGGTCGTGGGGGAGCGCCCCGAACCCGAGGTCCCGCAGGGCTGGGCCAGGGTGAAGGTGAAGGCCGTCAGCCTGAACCACCACGACCTGTGGAGCCTGCGCGGCGTCGGGCTGCCCGCCGACCGGCTGCCGATGATCCTGGGCTGCGACGCCGCCGGCTACGACGAGGACGGCAACGAGGTCGTCGTCCACGCCGTCATCGGCGACCCGGACTGGAAGGGCGACGAGACGGTCGACCCGAAGCGCTCCCTGCTGTCCGAGCGGTACCAGGGCGCCCTGGCCGAGTACGTCGTCGTGCCCCGCCGGAACCTGGTCCCGAAGCCCCCGGAGCTGAGCTGGGAGGAGTCGGCCTGCCTGCCGACCGCCTGGCTGACCGCCTACCGGATGCTGTTCACCCAGGGCGCTGTGACGCCCGGGTCCACGGTGCTCGTGCAGGGCGCCGGCGGCGGGGTCGCGACCGCCCTGATCGCGTTGGGCGCGGCGGCCGGGGTGCGGGTCTGGGCGACCAGCCGGGACGAGGAGAAGCGGGCCAAGGCGCTGGAGCTCGGCGCCGCCGCCGTGTTCGACTCGGGGGAGCGGTTGCCGGAACGGGTCGACTCGGTGATGGAGACCGTGGGCGCCGCGACCTGGGCGCACAGCGTCAGGTCCCTGAAGCCCGGCGGGTCCATCGTCATCTCGGGGGCGACGTCCGGCCCGAACCCGAAGGCCACGGAGCTGAACCGGATCTTCTTCCTCCAGCTGCGGGTGATCGGCTCGACGATGGGCACCCGCGACGAGCTGCACCGGCTGGTCGAGTTCCTCCGCGTCACCGGCGTCCGGCCCGTCATCGACAGCGTGCTGCCGTTGAGCGAGGCGCGTACCGGCATCGAGCGGATCCAGTCCGGCGACGTGGTCGGGAAGATCGTCCTGACGCCCTGAACGGACTACTGCTGAGCGGACTCTCAGGGAGTCTTCGCGGCGGCGGACTACAGTGGCGGGGCTGTCTCGGTCGGTGCTGATCGAGTTCTTCGCCGTCCGGAGGAAGCTCGTTTGTCACTCCTGTCCGAGTATCCGGCCGCACTCCTGCGGCGCGAGTTCTTCGCCGGCCTCGTGGTCGCCCTCGCGTTGATCCCCGAAGCGATCTCGTTCTCGATCATTGCCGGGTTGGACCCGAAGGTCGGCCTGTTCGCCTCGGCCACGATGGCCGTCACCATCGCCTTCACGGGCGGGCGCCCCGCCATGATCTCGGCCGCGACCGGCTCGGTCGCCCTGGTGCTCGCGCCGCTGTCGCACGCGCACGGTCTGCCCTACGTGGTGGCCGCCGTGGTCCTGGGGGGCCTGATCCAGGTGGGGTTGGCGCTCGCGGGCATCGCCGCCCTGATGCGGTACATCCCGCGCAGCGTGATGGTCGGGTTCGTGAACTCGTTGGCCATCTTGATCTTCCATGCACAGTTGGTGCATCTGGTCGACGTCCCGTGGGCGGTCTACCCGCTGCTGGCCCTGGGCCTGCTGATCATGGTCGGGCTGCCGCGGCTGTCGCCGGCGGTCCCGGCCCCGCTGGTGGCCATCGGCGTGGTCACGGCGATCGCGTGGGGGCTGCACGTGGCCGTGCCCACCGTGGGCGACGAGGGCGCGCTGCCGACGTCCCTGCCGGTACCGGGGCTGCCCGACGTCCCCTTCACTCTCGACTCGCTGCGGCTCGTGCTGCCCACCGCCGTGGCGGTGGCCCTGGTCGGTCTGCTCGAGTCGCTGCTCACCGCCAAGCTCGTGGACGACGTGACCGAGACCCGCTCGGACAAGACTCGGGAGAGCTGGGGGCAGGGGGTGGCCAACGTCGTCACCGGCTTCTTCGGCGGGATGGGCGGCTGCGCGATGATCGGCCAGACCATGATCAACGTGAAGGTCAGTGGGGCCCGGACCCGGCTGTCCACCTTCCTGGCCGGGGCGCTGCTGCTGGCCCTGGTGCTGCCCGCCGGACCGCTGGTCTCGCGCATCCCGATGGCCGCCCTCGTCGCCGTCATGGTGCTCGTCTCGGTGGCCACGTTCGACTGGCACAGCGTCGCCCCGGCCACCTTGCGCCGGATGCCGCGCAGCGAGACCTCCGTCATGGTCGTGACGGTCGCCGTGGTGCTGGCCACCAGCAACCTCGCCTACGGCGTGATCGCCGGGGTGCTCGTGGCCTCGGTGCTCTTCGCCCGCCGGGTCGCGCACCTCGTTGAGGTGGTGCCGTCGGCGGTCGAGGACGGCACGCGCCGCTATGCCGTGCGGGGGCAGGTCTTCTTCGCCTCGTCGAACGACCTGGTCGAGCAGTTCGACTACGCGGGCGACCCGGCGTGCGTCGTCGTGGACTTCAGCGGCGCGCACGTCTGGGACGCCTCGTCGGTCGCGGCGATGGACGCCGTCGCCGCCCGATACGCCCGGCACGGGACGACGGTCGAGTTCGTGGGCCTGAACGACGACTCGGCCCGGCGACACGAACGCCTCGCGGGTCAGCTCAACGTCAGCTGAACCACGGGCGCAGGTCAGGGACGGGTGAGGCCCAGCCAGTCGTACCAGCCGTTGTGCAGGACCAGCCAGGCGATCAGGCCGTAGCCGGCCTGCCCCGGCCGCAGCCCGTCACCGGAGGCGAGGTCGGTCAGCCACGTCTCGTGGGTGGCCAGGGGCGTGAACGTGTCGACGTAGGGCACCTCGCGGCGGCGGCACACGTCACCGAACGTCCGGGACAGCTCCTCCACGGCCCGGTTCGTCTCGGCGTCCGCGACCGGCGGCGGGCCGACGACGAACGCCGGCAACCGGCGCGAATGGGCGTCGTCCAGCACGTTGGCCAGGTTCAGCCGGGCCCGGGGGACCGACAACCCGGCCTGCGCGTCCCGGTGGCCCAGGCCGACCACGAGCCGGCAGTCGCCACCGGCGGCCGGGGCGTCGCCGTAGCGCAGCGAGCTCTCGCCCCACCAGCGGGCCGCCAGGTCGGCGGTGCTCTCGCCGGGCACGGCGAGCTGGAAGACACTCACCGGACATTCGTCGTGCGGCGTGCGGGCGGCCACCCGGCCGACCCAGCCCAACGCCTTCGCGTCGCCGACACCGGCCACCAGCTCGTCACCGAGCACGACGATGCGGATCTCCTCGCGCGGGGCCGCGGGCATCGTCACTCGTCCTCGTCGTCGGCGCGGGCCAGCCAGGTGGCGAACCGCTCGACCGGGGTCTCGAACTCGGGGTTCAGGTCGACGAAGTCACGCAGCCGGTCCGCCAGCCACGACAGCGTCACCTGCTCCTCGCCGCGACGCTCCGCCAGCTCCTCGATCCCTCGGTCCGTGAAGTACATGTGCACATTGTGGCGGACGTGACCGTAGGTAGCTCGGCACGGCACGCGCCCGGCCGAGCTACCTACGCAGCGTCAGCGGTTGAAGGCCTGCGCGATCAGCGCCGCCTGCTCCGCCTGGTGCTTCTTCGGGGAACCGCTCGCGGGCGACGCCGACGCCGGGCGCGACACCCGCAGCAACGGCCGCCCGGCCAGCTCCTGCGGCAGCGTCAGCGCGACGTGCGGCCACGGGCCTTGGTTGGCCGGCTCGTCCTGCACCCAGACCAGCTGCGCGTCCGGGTAGGGGGCGAACGCGGCCTTCAGCCCGGCGACGTCGAGCGGGTAGAGCTGCTCGCACCGCACGATCGCCGTGCTGGTGTCGCCGCGCTTGGTCCGCTCGGCCACCAGGTCCCAGTAGATCTTGCCGGAGCAGATCAGCACCCGGTCGACGGTTCCCAGCGACTGCGACTCGGGGATCACCGGCAGGAACGTCCCGCTGGTGAAGTCCTCCACGGCCGAGGCCGCCGCCTTCAGCCGCAGCATGGACTTCGGGGTGAAGACGATCAGCGGCCGGCGCGGCTTGGCGTAGGCCTGGCGGCGCAGCAGGTGGAAGTACGACGCCGGGGTGCTGGGCTGGGCGACGGTCATGTTGTTCTCGGCGCACAGCAGCAGGAACCGCTCGATCCGGGCCGAGGAGTGGTCCGGCCCCTGACCCTCGTAGCCGTGCGGCAGCAGCAGCGTCACCGACGAGCGCTGACCCCACTTCTGCTCCGACGAGGAGATGAACTCGTCGATGATGGTCTGCGCGCCGTTCGCGAAGTCGCCGAACTGGGCCTCCCACAGCACGAGCGCGTCGGGCCGCTCGACCGAGTAGCCGTACTCGAAGCCCATGGCCGCGAACTCGCTCAGCAGCGAGTCGTACGTCCAGAACTTGGCCTGCTCCTCCGTCAGCTCGGCCAGCGGGGTCCACTCGTCGCCGGTGATCTTGTCGGTGAGGACCGCGTGCCGCTGGGTGAACG
The DNA here is from genome assembly GCF_044465595.1 of Spongisporangium articulatum. Classification (NCBI taxonomy): domain Bacteria; kingdom Bacillati; phylum Actinomycetota; class Actinomycetes; order Kineosporiales; family Kineosporiaceae; genus Spongisporangium; species Spongisporangium articulatum. The sequence continues at coordinate 10,357 of NZ_JBITLV010000010.1, forward strand.
TGCCGCGCCGGGTGTCCTGCCCGGTGAGGCGGACGGGCACGCCCTCCATCAGCAGCGAGCCGAGGGCCAGCAGCTCGCCGAAGCCCCAGTCGACCCCGCCCTCGCTGGCCATCGAGGCCCGCCGCTCCAGCAGCGCCATCAGCTTCGGGTGCACGGTGAAGCCCTCGGGGGGCGACACGTAGGCGTCGCCGATGCGCTTGAGCACGGCGGGCTCCACGGCCGTCGGGTGCGGCGCCGTCTCGTCGTCCGCGTGCTGCTGGGCGATGGGCAGGTCGAGCCCGGCGGTGACGTCGGTGCGCTCGGGGGCCGGCGCCTGCTGGGCCTCGCGGGTCTCCGTGAACACCCGCTCCAGCCGGCCCTGGTAGTCGCGCAGCGCCTGCTCGGCCTCCTCGACGGTGATGTCGCCGCGGCCGATCAGGCCCTCGGTGTACAGCTTGCGCACCGACCGCTTGGCCTCGATCAGGTTGTACATCAGCGGCTGGGTCATCGAGGGGTCGTCACCCTCGTTGTGACCGCGGCGCCGGTAGCAGACCATGTCGATGACGACGTCCTTGTCGAACTCCATCCGGAAGTCGAAGGCCAGCCGGGCCACGCGCACGCAGGCCTCGGGGTCGTCGCCGTTCACGTGGAAGATCGGCGCCTGGATCATCCGGGCGGCGTCGGTCGCGTACACCGACGACCGCGAGGACGAGGGCGCCGTGGTGAAACCGACCTGGTTGTTGACCACGACGTGCACGGTGCCGCCGGTGCGGTAGCCGCGCAGCTGGGACAGGTTCAGCGTCTCGGCCACCACGCCCTGCCCGGCGAAGGCCGCGTCGCCGTGCATGAGAACCGGTAGCACGGAGAACATCTCGCCGCGCAGGTTCAGGCGGTCCTGCTTGGCCCGCACGACGCCCTCGAGCACCGGGTTCACCGCCTCCAGGTGGGAGGGGTTGGCGGCCAGGTAGACCTTCGTGGTCTGGCCGTCGGCGGCGGTGAACTCGCCCTCGGTGCCCAGGTGGTACTTCACGTCGCCGGAACCCTGCACGGAGCGCGGGTCCTGCTGGCCCTCGAACTCGCGGAAGATCTGGCCGTAGCTCTTGCCCGCGATGTTGGCCAGTACGTTGAGCCGGCCGCGGTGCGGCATCCCGATGCAGACCTCGTCGAGGTCGGCCTCGGCGGCCGCCGAGAGCAGCTCGTCCAGCAGCGGGATGACGCTCTCGCCGCCCTCAAGGCTGAACCGCTTCTGCCCGACGAACTTCGTCTGCAGGAAGGTCTCGAACGCCTCGGCCGCGTTGAGTCGGCCGAGGATGCGGAACTGCTCCTCCCGGGAGGGCTTCTCGTACTTGCGCTCCAGACGGGCCTGCAGCCAGCGCCGCTGTTCCGGGTCCTGGATGTGCATGTACTCGATACCGACTGTGCGGCAGTATGTGTCGCGCAGGACGCCGAGGATGTGCCGCAGCTTCGCGTGCGGCACCCCGCCGAAACCGCCCGTGGGGACCTCTCTCTCGAGGTCCCACAGGGTCAGCCCGTGCGAGGTGATGTCCAGGTCCGGGTGGCGGCGCTGCTTGTACTCGAGCGGGTCGGTGTCGGCCATCAGGTGGCCGCGGACCCGGTAGGAGTGGATCAGCTCCTGGACCCGGGCGGTCTTGTTGATCTCGTCGTCGTGCGCGACCGAGATGTCGCGCACCCAGCGCACCGGCTCGTAGGGCAGCCGCAGCGCCTGGAACAGGCGGTCGTAGAAACCGTCCTCGCCCAACAGCTTCGAGTGCACGATCCGCAGGAAGTCGCCGGACTGGGCGCCCTGGATGATGCGGTGGTCGTACGTCGAGGTCAGGGTCATGATCTTGCTGACCGCCAGCCGGGCCAACGTCTCCTCGGAGGCGCCCTGGTACTCGGCCGGGTACTCCATCGCCCCGACGCCGATGATCGCGCCCTGGCCCTTCATCAGCCGCGGCACGGAGTGCACGGTGCCGATGGTGCCCGGGTTGGTCAGGCTGAGCGTGACACCCTGGAAGTCCTCGACCCCGAGCTTGTTCGTGCGCGCCCGGCGCACGACGTCCTCGTAGGCGGCCCAGAACTCCGAGAAGTCCATCGTCTCGCAGTGTTTGATGGCCGGGACCAGCAGCTGGCGCGACCCGTCCGGCTTGGCCAGGTCGATCGCGATGCCGAGGTTGACGTGCGCCGGGCGGACGAGGGCGGGCTTGCCCTCGTCCTCGGTGTAGCTGGCGTTCATCTCCGGCATCTCGGCCAGCGCCTCGACCAGCGCGAAGCCGATCAGGTGCGTGAAGGAGACCTTGCCGCCGCGGGTGCGCTTGAGGTGGTTGTTGATGACGATGCGGTTGTCGATCAGCAGCTTCGCCGGGACGGCGCGCACGCTGGTCGCGGTGGGTACCTCGAGGCTGGTCTCCATGTTGGCGACCACCCGCCCGGCCGGACCCCTCAGCCGCACGACCTCGGCCTCGCGGGTCTCCTTGGGGGCGGTGCTCGGCGCCTGGACGTCACGCGGGGTCCGCGCGGGCGCCGCCTTCGCGGCGGGGGCCGCGGGGGCGGCAGCTTCGGGGGTGGGTGTGGCCTGGGTCGACTGCGGGGACGGCGCCGCCGTGGGAGCCGCGGCGGGTGCGGCCGGCGCGGGGGCCGGGGTGAACGCGGCCGGTTCCGTCTGGCGGGCGGCGGGCCACGCGGCGCTCGGGGCCGGGGCGTTGGGCCGGGGCGCGGTGCCGTTGCCCGCGGGCGCGACCCGCTGGCCGGTCTCGCCGCCGGGGACGCCGATCAGCGAGTCGCCGGAGCTGTTGGACGCCGACCCGCCGGCGGTCGGTCGGGCGCTGCTCGTGCCGCCCGGTGCGTCCGGTGGCGAGTAGTCGGCGAAGAACTCCCACCACGCCGGATCCACCGACGACTTGTCAGCCAGGTACTGCTGGTACAGCTCGTCCACGAGCCATTCGTTGGGACCGAACTCGGTGGCCGACTGCTCCGAGAACTGCGACACCGGCGTTTCGCCTTCTTCCGGGTGAGAAATTCGTCGGATCAACCTTAACGCGATTCGGTGTCCGGACAGGTATGAGACGTGTCGGGTTCGCCGTAGGCGATCAACACGTCTCACGGTGATCACCGACACGTGGCCCATCGGCGTCCCCGCGGTCCGGTATTAGACTGGGCGAACGTGCGATTCCTCGACGGCCAGACGCCTCACCACGACCTGACCTACTCGGACGTGTTCCTCGTCCCGAACGCCTCGTCCGTCACGTCGCGGCTCGACGTGGACCTCACCACCGCCGACGGCACCGGGACGACGGTCCCGGTCGTCGCCGCCAACATGACCGCGGTGACCGGCCGCCGGATGGCCGAGACGATCGCCCGCCGCGGTGGCCTCGGAGTGCTGCCGCAGGACATCCCCGCCGACGTGATCGCCGACGTCGTGGCCCGGGTCGGGGCCTGCCACCCGGTCTTCGAGACCGCCCTGACGCTCGGCCCGCACGCCACCGTGTCCGAGGCCCTCACCCTGCTGCCCAAGCGGGCCTCCGGGGTCGTGGTCGTGGTGGACGGCGAGGGGCGCCCGGTCGGCGTGGTCACCGAGAACGACTGTCGCCACGTCGACCGGTTCACCCAGCTGCACGAGGTGATGTCGCAACGCCCGCTGGTGCTGGAGGCCGCCCGGATCGAGGCGGACGGCGGGCTGCAGCCGGCGTTCGACGCCCTGTCGGGGGCCCGGCGCAAGGCCGCACCCGTCGTCCGGGACGGCCGCCTGGTCGGCCTGCTCACCCAGACCGGGGCGCTGCGCTCGACCATCTACACCCCGGCGGCGGACGCCGGTGGCCGGCTGCGGGTGGCGGCGGCGGTCGGGATCAACGGGGACGTCGCCGCGCGGGCCAAGGCGCTGCTGGACGCCGGGGTCTCGGGCCTGGTCGTCGACACCGCGCACGGCCACCAGGACAAGATGCTGGACGCGCTGCGCGAGGTGCGCGGGCTGGACCCGCAGGTGCCGGTGGTGGCGGGCAACGTCGTCACCGCGCAGGGGGTGCGCGACCTGGTCGCCGCCGGCGCCGACATCGTGAAGGTAGGGGTCGGTCCGGGGGCGATGTGCACGACCCGGATGATGACCGCCGTCGGCCGTCCGCAGTTCAGCGCGGTGCTCGAAACAGCCCGCGCTGCAAAGGAACTCGGCAAGTCGGTGTGGGCGGACGGCGGCGTGCGGCACCCGCGCGACGTCGCCCTCGCGCTGGCCGCGGGGGCCAGTCAGGTGATGATCGGCTCGTGGTTCGCCGGTACCCACGAGAGCCCCGGCGACGTGCTGCTGGACGAGCGGGGCCGCGCCTACAAGGACAGCTTCGGCATGGCGTCGGCGCGCGCGGTCGCCGCCCGGACGCGGGGTGACTCGCCGTTCGAGCGGGCCCGCAAGGCCCTGTTCGAAGAGGGCATCTCGACCGGTCGGATGTACCTGCAGCCCGGCCGCTCCGGCGTGGAGGACCTGCTCGACGAGATCACGTCGGGCGTGCGCAGTGCCTGCACCTACGTCGGGGCCCGCGACCTGGCCGAGTTCGCCGAGCGGGCCGTGGTCGGCGTCCAGTCGCACGCCGGCTACGACGAGGGCCGCCCCCTGCCCACCTTTGGAAGTTGATCATGCAGAAACCTCGCGCCTTCCCCGGGGTGGGCGAACGCCCGTCCCGAGCCAGGCGCGAGGTTTCTGCATGATCAACTTCAGAGGGAACCGCGGGCGGGCGGTGGGCGTTGCCGCCACTACGATGACCAAGGTGCCTGACAGACACCCCATGAGACAGTCGATCTGCCGGTGACCGCCTGGCTCCTGCTCGGTCTGGGCGTCCTGCTCACCGCCGGCACCGCGATCTTCGTCGCCGCCGAGTTCTCCCTCGTGGCGCTCGACCGTTCCACCGTCGAGCGGGCCGTCGAGAAGGGGGACAAGCGGGCGGTGGGCGTGCTGTCCGCCGTCCGGACGCTCTCCACCCAACTGTCCGGCGCCCAGGTCGGCATCACCATCACCACGCTGGTGGTCGGCTTCCTGGTCGAGCCGTCGCTGGCCGCGTTGCTCAGGGGGCCGCTGGAGTCGGTCGGCCTCGGTGACGCGGCGGACGGCGTCTCGGTCGGGGTCGCGCTGGCCGTGGCCACCGCCTTCTCCATGGTGTTCGGCGAACTGGTGCCCAAGAACCTCGCCATCTCCGAACCGCTGCGCACCGCGAAGCTCGTGACGGGCGCCCACCGGGCCTTCACGGCCGCGGCCCGCCCGCTGATCGTCGTCCTGAACGGTTCGGCGAACCGGTTCCTGCGCAGCGTCGGCGTCGAGCCGCAGGAGGAACTGTCCGGCGGCCGTTCGCCCGAGGAGCTGGCCTCGCTGGTCCGGCACTCGGCCGAGGCCGGCACCCTCGACCGGGACACGGCCCGGCTGCTGACCCGCTCGCTGAGCTTCTCCGAGCGCACGGCGGCCGACGTGATGACCCCGCGCGTGCGCACGCTGGTGCTGCAGCGTGACGACCCGGCCGCCGACGTCCTGGCCCTGGCCCGCCGCTCGGGGCACAGCCGGTTCCCGGTCGTGGACGGCGAGCTCGACGACGTCCTGGGGGTCGTGCACCTCAAGAGTGCGGTCGCCGTCCCCAAGGAGAAGCGGGACGGCGTCCCCGTGGCCGCGCTCATGACCGAGGCGCTGCGGGTGCCCGAGACCGTGCGGCTCGACCCGCTGCTGCTGCAGCTGCGCCAGCCCGGCTACCAGCTGGCGGTGGTCGTCGACGAGTACGGCGGTACGGCCGGGGTCGTCACGCTCGAGGACGTCGTCGAAGAGCTGGTCGGTGAGGTCGCCGACGAGCACGACCGCAGTCGCCCGGGGCTCGTGCAGCGGCGCGACGGCAGCTGGGCCGCGCCCGGTCTGATGCGCCCCGACCAGGTGCGCGACGTGACCGGACTACCGGTGCCCGACGGCCCGGCCTACGAGACGCTCGGCGGGTTCGTGATGGCCGAGCTGGGCCGGATCCCGACGGTCGGCGACGAGGTGTCGGTGCCCGGAGCCGTGCTGAAGGTGGAGCGGATGGACGGCCGCCGGGTCGACCGGGTCGGGCTGGTCCCGGTGCCGGAGACCGCTCCGGAGGCGTCGGCTACGTCGGAGGGGGCCGGCGATGAGTGACCTGAACGGCATCCTGATCACGGTCGGCCTGCTGCTGCTGAACGCGTTCTTCGTCGGCGCCGAGTTCGCGGTCATCTCCGCGCGCCGCAGCCAGGTCGAACCGCTGGCCGAGGCCGGCAGCATGCGCGCCCGCACCGTGCTGTCGGCGATGGAGCGGGTCTCGCTGATGCTGGCCTGCGCGCAGCTGGGCATCACCGTCTGCTCGCTGGGCCTCGGGGCGGTGGCCGAGCCGACGGTCGCCCACCTGATCGAGCGGCCCTTCGGGGCGCTCGGCCTGCCCGAGGACCTGTTGCACCCGGTGGCGTTCGCGATCGCGCTGACGCTCGTCGTCTACCTGCACGTGGTGATCGGCGAGATGATCCCGAAGAACCTGGCCCTGGCCGGCCCGAACCGCGCGGCCCTGCTGCTGGCGCCGCCGCTGGTGGCGATCGCCCGGGCGGTCTCGCCGATCATCGTGGTGCTGAACTGGGTCGCGAACATGTGCCTGCGGCTGTTGCGGGTCGACCCCAAGGACGAGGTGGCCAGCGCCTTCACGCTCGAGGAGGTCGCCTCGTTCGTGAACGAGTCGGCCCGTGAGGGCCTGGTCGACCAGGGGCTGCTGACCGGCGCGATCGAGTTCAGCGACCGGCGCGCGGGCGATGTGATGGTGCCGGTGGAGCGGCTGATGACCGTCCCGTTCGGGGCCACTCCGGCGGACGTCGACCGGATGGTCGCGCGGACGGGCTTCAGCCGGTTCCCGGTCAGCCCGGCGGAGGACCCGCAGGGGACGCCGCAGACGACCGGGGAGCTGGTCGGCTACCTGCACATCAAGGACCTGCTCTACGCCGACGACGGGCGGCACGAGGAACCGGTGCCGGAGAAGCGCATCCGCAGCCTGACCACGGTGCTCACCGAGGCCGAGGTGGAGGAGGTGCTGGAGACCATGCAACGGGCCGGGACGCACCTGGCCCGCGTCGCGGACCGTGACGGGACGACGGCCGGCGTGGTGTTCCTGGAGGACGTCCTGGAGGAGCTCGTCGGCGAGGTCCGGGACGCGACCCGACGCGACGACGTCGGCGTGTGAGGGACGCGTGCGTCCGGGGGGAATCCAGGGGCAAGCGTTGCAGCGGGCTCATCCGAAGCGCGGTGGTGAGACGCCCCACCTTTTGGTGACGCTGTGCTCACGAGGCAACGCAGAGTGAAGTGTGTCCCTCGGCGACTTGATTCCGGTACTGGAGACCCCTTTATAGTTCCGTGACCAGTCCTTGCAGGATGTGGTCATTCCCCGTTCGCGGGGCCGTTGTCGGCCGAGCAACACCAGGGAGGACGCCAGGTGCCGTCGCATCGCGCCGACGCTTCCTCGGGGCACGGTCGCCCGATCCCGTCGGCGAACTTCGGCCCCCGTCCGGCCAACCTGGCTCCGCGGACTCGCGACCTCCTCCAGACCGGCACCCGTCCGGCTCCGCGTCCCGCTGCGCAGCCCGCCCGTCAGCCGATGACGCGGCGCGAGCAGCGGGCCATCGAGACCGGCCGGTTGCCCCGCGTCGACCTGCGCACCGATCCGCGCGCCCCGCAACCGGCGTCGCGACGCCCCGAGTCGCGCCAGGAGCGCCCGGACCAGCGGCAGGACCAGCGGCAGGACCGTCGTCCGCAGTCGCGCCAGTCGGGCCGTCCGGAGCGGCAGCGCACGCAGCCCGGCCCGGTCCCGCCCAACCCGTACAGCTACCCGGCCTTCCCGGGCCCGGCGCGCCCGGTCGGCACCCGGCGCAGCGCCCGGCGGCCCGAGCAGGCGCAGCGCCCGCAGGGGCGGCGCACGCCGAATCTCGCGCTGAGCGGCCGCCAGGCGGGCATCGCCGGGGTCCTCGGCATCGCCACCATCGCCGCGCCGATCAGCGGGGCCATGGCCGGCCCGGCGGCCAAGACCGCGCTCAACCCGATGACGAGCGTGACGTCGTCCACCGGCGTCGAGGCGCTCAGCGTCGTCCCGTCGACCACCCTGAGCAGCGACGGCGGGCTGCTGGCCGCGCCGAGCACCGTGATCGTCAGCCGGGCCTCGCGCTCGGGGGAGCGCTCGGTGCTGCCGGGCTGCGACGGCAAGAACCACGCCAAGGGCGCCCGCAACGGCCAGCTGCCCAGCAGCGCGCTGTGCACGCTGTGGGACGGCCGGTACAAGCTGCGCGGCGATGCGGCCGTGGCCCTGGCCAAGATGAACGTGGCCTACAAGAGGCACTTCGGCGAGAACATCTGCCTGAACAGTGCCTACCGCTCGTACTCGCAGCAGGCTGCCCTCCGGGCGCAGAAGCCGGGCCTGGCCGCTCCGGCGGGCACCAGCAATCACGGCTGGGGCCTGGCGGTCGACCTGTGCGACGGCGTCGAGAAGGGGTACGGCTCGCGGTTCCAGTGGCTGCGCGAGAACGCGGGTGCCTACGGGTTCGCGAACCCCGACTGGGCCCGTTCCGGCGGCAGCGGCCCGTACGAGCCGTGGCACTGGGAGTACGTCGCCGGCGAGTGACGTCGTCCCTCTGTGCGTTGATCACGCACGAACGCAGCATCTCCGGCCGGTGAGTGGACTCCTCACCTGAGCTAGATGCTGCGTTTGTGCATGATCAGCGCAGTGGTCAGCTGGCGAGGCGCTGCTGGCGGGCGGCGACGCGCTCGGCCCGGTAGATGTCCTCGCGGTCGTCCTCGGTGAGGCCGCCCCACACGCCGTACGGCTCGCGAACGCTCAGCCCGTGCTGGCGGCACTGCTCGATCACGGGGCATCCGGCGCAGACGGCGACGGCCGCGGCGTCACGCTTGCGGCGGGCCGGGCCGCGCTCGCCGTCCGGGTGGAAGAAGAGGCGGGGGTCGGCCTCGCGGCACGCGCCGTCGAGCTGCCATTCCCAGACATCGGCTACGGCGACGGGAAGTCGGGAGAGCTCAGCCATCTCAGGGTCCTCCGAATTCGATCACAGAATCTGGTGAGCCGCCGTGCTGGTCTGCCCGTTTCTGGAGCCGCCGCCGTGCGAGTGATCAGGACTCTAGCCACCGCGTCGTAAGTTGTTCAACCCTTTCGACGCAGAAGTTGTTCAACTTTTTTGGATGCTTGGCATTAGCCCAGGTCAGCGAGCACATGGCGGGCGAATCGTTTCAGTCTGGGACACCCGAGGATCGCGAATCGTTTCAGCGAATCGTTTCAGCAGGGCCTCCCGACGGGCCCTCGCGCCACCCCCCGCCTAGGCTCGCGCCATGATCGACAGCCGGAACCAGCGCGAGGACGCGGGCCCCTCGGAGCCACCGGCCCGCCTCGTCACCGAGTGGGCGGCCTACGGGATCGTCGTGGCGGCGGCCCGGTTCGTGCCGGTCCCGCTCGTCGACGACCTCGTCCGCGACCGCGCCACCCGGCTGGCCGTCTCGCGGACCCTGAAGGCGCACGGTCGTGGCTACGGGGTGTCGCAGATCGAGCCGGTCTACGGCGGCGCCGAGGGCACCGCCCACCAGGTCCGGCGCTACGTGGCCTCGATCCCGCGGCGGGTCCTGCTCTTCCCGGTGCGCAAGTACGTGGCGTTGTTCGGTTCGGTCAAGGGGGTGCCCTCCGACGTGCTGGCCACCGTCCTGCTGGCCCGCACCCTGCACCGCCACCTGGCCCGCGGCGGCCTCCCCGAGGCGGCGCCGGAGAAGGCGCGCGAGGCCGAGGCCCGCCGGTTGCGCCGGGCCTACGACGCCGCGCTCGAGGAGCTCGACCTGAAGGTCCTCACCGGTGCTCTGGGGGAGAGCCTCTCGCGGGGGAGGGATCTCACGGGGGCGGCGGTGAAGGCGGCCCGGCGCCTGGTGCGCCGGGAGGACGACGACCCGGTGGACGACGACCGCACGGTGGGTGCCGCGGCCGAGGGCGTCGCGGGTGTCCTGAGCCGGCACGAGCTGGCGCCCGCCGTGGCGGAGTTCGACGCCCGGGTCGACGCCCGCTACGCCGAGCTGCCGGAACGCTGACTTCCCACGCTGTTCACCGGCCTCAAGCCGTCCCGGTGGGAAACCGAAACGAATCGGGCGGAGGATGGTGAGCGGGGCGGAAGCTTCGTGAAGGGACGTGGACGGCGTGCAGGGCGTGCAGAACGAGATGTCGCCGCAGCGACGGTCCGCTGCGCTGCGCGAACTGGAGTCGGGCGGTGAGCTCGACGTCCTGGTGATCGGCGGCGGCGTCGTCGGCGCCGGGGCGGCGCTCGACGCCGTGACCCGGGGCCTGCGCACCGGCATCGTCGAGGCGCGCGACTGGGCGAGCGGGACGTCGTCCCGCTCGAGCAAGCTGATCCACGGGGGCCTGCGCTACCTGGAGATGTTCGACTTCGGGCTCGTCCGCGAGGCCCTGCAGGAACGCGGCCTGCTGCTCAACCGGCTGGCCCCGCACCTCGTCCGCCCGGTGAAGTTCCTCTACCCGCTGCAGGCCGCGTGGGAGCGGCCCTACGTCGGGTCGGGCATCGCGCTCTACGACGCGATGGCCGCGTCCTCGCGCTACGGCGCCGGCCTCCCGCGCCACAAGCACCTGACCCGCCGCGGCGCGCTGCGCGAGGCGCCCGCCCTGCGCAAGGACTCGCTGACCGGGGCCGTGCAGTACTGGGACGCGCAGGTGGACGACGCGCGGCACACGATGACCGTCGTGCGGACGGCGGTCGGCTACGGCGCGCTCGCCGCGAACCGGGTGCGCGTCGTCGGCTTCGACCGGGTCGGCGAGCGGGTCTCCGGCGCGCACGTCGTCGACCTCGAGACCGGGCGCGAGTTCACCGTCCGGGCCAAGCAGGTGATCAACGCGACGGGGGTCTGGACCGACGACATCCAGGCCATGGCCGACACCCGCGGGCAGTTCCGGGTGCGGGCCTCGAAGGGCGTGCACCTCGTCGTCCCGCGCGACCGGCTGCCGCTGCAGACCGGGCTGATCCTGCGCACCGAGAAGAGCGTGCTGTTCGTCATCCCGTGGGGGCGGCACTGGATCGTCGGCACCACCGACACCGAGTGGGACCTCGACAAGTCGCACCCCGCGGCCAGCGCCAGCGACATCGAATACATTCTGCAGCATGTGAATTCGGTGCTCGCCAGCCCGCTGCGGCACGAGGACGTCGAGGGCGTCTACGCGGGTCTGCGGCCGCTGCTGGCGGGGGAGTCGGAGTCGACGTCGAAGCTGTCCCGCGAGCACGTCGTCGCCCACCCCGTGCCGGGCCTCGTCGTCGTCGCGGGCGGCAAGTACACGACGTACCGGGTGATGGCCGCCGACGCCGTCGACGAGGCGGCCCGCGGGCTCGACGCCCGGGTGCCCGACTCGTGCACGGCCGACGTCCCGCTGGCCGGCGCCGAGGGGTTCAAGCCGCTGTGGAACCAGCGGCACGAGTTGGCCCGCGCCTCGGGGCTGCACGTGGCGCGCATCGAGCACCTGCTGCGCCGCTACGGGTCGCTCGTGGACGAGGTGCTGACCCTGGTCACCGACGATCCGGGCCTGGCCGACCCGGTGCCGGGTGCGGACGACTACCTGCTGGCCGAGATCCCGTACGCCGTGCTGTTCGAGGGGGCCCGGCACCTGGACGACGTCCTGGCCCGGCGCACCCGGATCTCCATCGAGGCGTGGGACCGGGGTCTGGCGGCCGCCCCGGCCGCGGCCCGGCTGATGGCGCCGCTGCTCGGCTGGAGCCAGGCGCAGGTCGACCGCGAGATCGAGCACTACGAGTCGCGGGTGGCTGCCGAGCGGGAGTCGCAGAAGCAGCCGGACGACGCCACCGCCGACGCGGCGCGGCTCGGGGCGCCCGACATCGTGCCCACGGCCTGACGTCGACAAGATCACGGTGGGTGCCGCACCCGGGTGAGTGAAGCTCGCTCGAACCCGGCGGCTGCGCCGATCACGCCTTGCGCTGCGGGCCAGGCCGGACGACGATCGGCCCGTGGGTGTGACGGCGAGGGTGGTCGGTGCGTACCGGGGCGCGATCGGGCGGATCGCCGCGACCAGGTACGGCTCGCAGGTGTTCCGGCGGGTGCTGCCGCCCGTCGACCGGGCCCTGGTCCGGCTGACGAAGGGCCGGGCGAACTTCACCGACCACGTCATCCCGACGCTGATGCTGACCATGACCGGCCGGCGCAGCGGGAGGCCCGTCGAGCAGGCGCTCTGCTACGTGCGCGACGACGCGGGGGAGCTCGTCGTGGTGGGCACCAACTGGGGCGGGGCCGACCACCCGCTCTGGACCGAGAACCTGCTGGCCGACGCCGACGCCTGGGTGCTCGTGCGCGGTGAGCGCACCGCCGTACGGGCCGAGCCGGTCACCGGGGCCGAACGCGATCGCCTGTACGACCGGTTCGAGCGGATGGCCGTGCTCTACACCGCCTACAAGGGGCGGATGGGCGAGCGGGTGCCCCGCGTGTTCCGGCTCGTACCCCGCTGAGCCTGCTGACGCGGAAAGAGCCGAAAGGTCAGTCCAGCGGCAGGTACTCGATCGCGTCGACCCGGTTCGGGTAGAACGCGACGTGGTCCTTGATCTGCGACACGGCCTCGTAGGGCTCCTCGTAGGTCCAGACCGCGTCGGTGCCGCGCTCCCCGGCGGATGGGACGCTGAAGTACGCGGCCTCGCCCTTGAACGGGCAGTAGCTCGTCTGGTCGCTGCGTTCCAGGGCCGTCAGGTCGACGTCCGCACGCGGGATGTACGCGACGGGCGCGTAGTCGGCCTCGCGCAGCACCAGGGCCTGGCGGGAGTCGGCCAGCACCGTGTCCCCGACCCGCACGACCACGCGGGTGGGCGACGGCACGACGGTGATGGGGTGTTTGGGTCCGGGCAGCAGCACCATCTTGTTCGTCACACCAGTGGCAACCCGCGGACCGCCCGGCCCATTCCGGATGCAGCCTCCGAATAGGCCGGGCGGTCAGTTCGCTCGGATCACCCCAGGGTGACGGCGAGCTGCTCGAGCAGGTCGAGCGCCTCCTGGAGGCCGCCCTCCATGCCGGACTGGACGTGCATGTCCCGGTGGGCCGGTTCGGTGTGCTCGATCAGCATTTCGACCCGCGTGCGGTCGCCGCCGAGGTCGGTGAAGGTGAGGGTGTTGACCGAGTAGGCGTCGGGGAAGGCCTCGAAGGTCTCGGTCTGGACGATCCTCTCGGGCTCCACGATCTCGCGGAACTCGCCGTGGAAGGCCACCTCGAAGCCGCCGGTGGCGACCATCACCTGACGCCACCGGCCGCCGACCCGGAAGTCGCTCTCGACCAGTGTGGTCTCGCCGCGCTGCCCGCTCCACCACCGCTTGATCAGCTCGGGCTCGGTCCAGGCCCGCCACACCAGGGGCCGCGGGGCGGCGAACTCGCGCACGATCAGGATGGTCGTGTCGCTCGGCAGGGTGACCACCGCGCTGTGCGTGGTGGTGCCGTTCGTGACGGTCATCGGTCTTCCCTTCGTCCGGACTGCTCGTTCGCCTTCTCGGTGGTCATGAGGTCTTCCAGCACCGCGTCGAGCTGCCGGAAGCGCTGCTCCCAGCTGGCCTGGAACGCGGACACCCACTCGTAGATCTGGCGCAGGGGGGCGCCGTTCAGCCGGTAGATGCGCAACCGGCCCTCGTCCCGGAACTCCACCAGCCCCACCTCCCGCAGGACCCGCAGGTGCTTCGACACCTGCGGTTGGGCCAGGTCGAGCGCGACCACGAGGTCGGTCACCGGCCTCTCGCCGGTGGCGAGGAGGTCGAGGATCTCCCGTCGCCGCGGTTCCGCCACCGCGTTGAAGGCGTCCGTCGTGGTCGCTGCCCTGGCCATGACGCCATCGTATGCCTATATAGGCATACGTCAAGCCTGGCCGTGTTCGGGCCGGAGAGGGGACGGGTTACTTGAGGGCCGAGCCCTTGGTCCACTTGGACCAGGACAGGTTCCAGTCGTAGAGGCCCGGGTCCTGCGTGGCGATGCGCTCCTGCGGGCCGCGACCGGTGTTGGTCACGATCACCACGTCACCGGGGACCGCGTGGTTGTAGAAGTCCTCGGCGTCGGTGCCGGACAGGTGGATGCAGCCGTGCGAGACGTTCGCCTTGCCCAACTGCGGGTCCCAGTCGGCGGCGTGCAGGAACGTGCCCGACGCCGTGATCCGCGTCGCCCAGTACTCCTTCTCGGAGTAGTAGTCCGGGTCCTTCTTGTCGCAGGTGATCCGCGCCGAGCAGGAGTCCATGTTGATGACCTTGGACTTGTTCAGCACGACGTACGTACCGCTGTAGGTCTCCAGGCCGGGACGGCCGGAACCGGACGGCCAGGTGTCCTTCAGCTTGCCGTCCCGGTAGACCTTGACCTGGAGTTTCTTGGCGTCGTAACGGGTCACGTGCGAGGCGCCGATCGTGAAGGTCTCCGAGTAGTCCTTGCGGCCGTAACGGCCGTTGCCGGCCTTCACGCCCGCGATCTTCATGTCGAGCGTGACCTTGGTGCCCGGCGTCCAGAACTCCTTGGGCCGCCAGTGCACCTCCTGGTCGTTCAGCCAGGACCACGAGCCCTGCACCGCCTCGCCCGACGGCGTCTTCGTGGTCACCGACATGGCCCGCTCGATGCCGGCCTTGTTCGTGATCGGAACCAGGAACCGGACGTCGATCGGCTGACCGATGCCGACGGTGGTGCCGTCGTCGGGGGTGACCGTGAACGACACCTTCTTGGCGTCCGGCACCTTCTGGACCGTGAAGTCGAGCGTCTTGGTCTGCGCGGCGCCGCCCGTCGCGCCGGTCACCTGGGTGACGACCGAGTACGCGGACGCCGGGCGCGGCGCTTCCTCGGAGACCCAGGACGTCTTGTCGGCCGAGACGGAGCCCTCGAGCTGCTGCTCACCGTCGGCGGTCAGCACCTGGACCGACTGGAAGGTGCCGTTCGCGACCACGAGCTTGACCGGGTCGAGGTAGGAGACCTTCTCCTTGGACAGGCTGACCGTCGGGTTCGTCGGCGAGGGGGAGGCCGCCGCCCCGCCGCCCCCCGTCGGGCCGGAGTCGTTGCAGCCGGCCAGGAAGACGGCGCTCAGGGCCGCGGCCGTGATCATGGAGGCGGCAGACAGAAGCCGACCCGGGCGCCGGTGGCGCTCCGGGCCGGAGGCGTGCGTCCTGCGGATCAGTGCGGGCCGTCCTTTCGGGGTGGCCGCTGCCGACCACTGTTAAATCTCCTTGACCATCGTACCCGCGCGGGCCCGGCACTTCCGCCACTCGCGACACGTCCCAGGTGAACAGCAGGTTTTGACCACGCGGAACGGTCAGCGCAGGGCCTTCGCCAGGTACGCGACGTCGTCGGCGATGGTCTCCAGGGGCGTCTCGATGATCACGTCGCAGCCCGCCTCCCGGCAGATCTGCACGATCAGCTCGGCGTCGATCGTGCCCGATGCGTAGGCGGCGTGCCGGTCGGCGCCGGACCCCGCCTCGTCGCGGGAGCTGTTCGCGTGCACCAGGTCGATGCGGCCGGTGATCGCCTTGACCCGCTCGACGACGCCCGCCAGCTCCTCGCCCGCGGCCCAGGCGTGGCAGGTGTCGAGCACGAACCCGGGCCCGTACTCGCCGACCGCCTCCCACAACCGGCCCAGCCGGTCGAAGGTGCGGGCCATCGCATTCTCGCCACCGGCCGTGTTCTCGATCAGGATCGGGACGCCGTAGCCGCCCTCGGGCATCCGCTCGAACGTCTTGCGCCAGTTCTCGACGCCGACCTGCGGGTCGTCCTTCTGCGTCACGTGGCCGCCGTGCACGACCAGTCCCTTCGCGCCGACCCCGGCGGCGGCCGTGGCGTGCTCGGCCAGGATCTTCCGGCTCGGGATGCGGATCTTGTTGTTGGTGCTCGCCACGTTGATGAGGTACGGCGCGTGGATGTAGACGCCCAGCTCGGACGCCTTGATCTCCTCGGCCTTCGGGTGAGGCGGCGGTTTCTTCCACCCCTGCGGGTCGCCGAGGAAGAACTGCACCGCCTCCGCGCCCACGGCCGCGCCGTGGACGAGCGGGTCGGCGGAGTCGACATGCGCACCGATCAATGCCGAGTTGAGAGCCACGACCCCAACCTAGAACCCGGCACCGACAACTGCGAGGCTGACCCGGTGAACCGCTCGCGCTGCGCCGTGGCCGTCGCGCTCGCCGTTCTGGTGGGGACGACGTCGGCCTGCGGTTCGGCGGGTTCCGCACCGAGCACCCCCTCGAGTGGGGCGACCACGACCCCCGCGCTCCCGTCGTCCACCGGCCCGTCGGCCGTGACCACCCCGAGCCCGACGCCCGCCCTGAACGGCGCCACGCCCGCGCCGTCCTGGCTCGGGACCCGGGTGCTGAAGACCGGTTCCAGCGGATTCGGCATCTGGACCGGGAGGACGCCGAAATCCCTTGCCCCGCGCCGGATCATCACGGTCGACCTGCTGCCCCCGCCGGCGGACGGGCGGTTCCACGCCCACGTCGTGAAGGTGCCCGCCGACGTCCTGGCCCGCTCGACCTGGTCGGCGCGTTGCCCGGTCGCGGCGTCCCAGCTGCGGTACGTGACGGTGAGCTTCCGCGGGTTCGACGGCCGGGCCCACACCGGCGAACTGCTGGTCAACCGGTCGGTCGCGACCGACCTCGTCACCGTGTTCCGGAAGCTGTTCGCCGCCGGGTGGCCGATCGAGCAGATGCGGATCACGTCGCAGGCGGACCTCGACGCGAAGCCGACCGGCGACGGCAACGTGACCGCGGCGTTCGCGTGCCGCCCGGTGCGCGGGGCGACGTCCTGGTCGCAGCACGCCTACGGGCTGGCCGTCGACCTCGACCCGTTCCAGAACCCGTACGTCTCCGGCTCCACCGTGCTGCCCGAGCTGGCCCGCTCGTACACGGACCGTCGGCGCGGCTGGCCGGGCATCATCACGCGGAACTCGGCGCCGGTGAAGGCCTTCCGGTCCATCGGGTGGGGTTGGGGCGGCGACTACTCGTCGAAGAAGGACTTCATGCACTTCTCCTCGACGGGTGGTTAGACGCTCTCGAGCGGCCCGTCCCACGACCAGCGGGCCACGGCGAGACCGTCCGGAACCTGGTCGGGGGACTCGGGATAGCCGGCCATCTCGGCGACGACCCACGCGAAGTAGTCGTGCAACGTCGCGGCCAGCCGCTCGTCGGTGACCTCGACGTCGGCCAGGGCCTGGTCGAAGCAGGCGACGGCGCGGTCGTCCATCTCCTCGTGGCGGCCCTGCCCGGCGTGCATCCGCAGCACCAGCGTGTCGTCGCCGCGGTAGCGCGTCGAGAAGGTGGCGGGCCCGCCCCAGGCCTCGGCCCAGTACGCCGCCAGCCGTTCGGTGTGCTCCGGGTGGAAGCCGTGGCTGAACGCGTGGGACACGACCTCGTCGGCCAGCACCCGACGGTGCCAGGCCTCCGCCAGCCGCCGCACCCCGTCGTCCCCGCCCGCCGCCACGTACACGCTCCCCACCATGGTCGGCAGTATGGCCCGGGTCGTAGGTTGTCCGCGATGACTGATGTGGAGGAGACCTCCGTCGCCGGTCCGGCGGCGCTGGAGCCCGTGCTCGACCTGCTGGCCCGGCGCCTGCGGGAGGGCAGCCGGCCCGGGCACCGCACGGACGGCGCACGCCTGGCCCTGGTGATCGAGGGCGGCAGTTCCCGGGCCACCTACTCGCACGGGATGGCCATCGCCGTCGAGCAGCTCGGCCTGCTGCCCTGCTTCGACGCGGTGTACGGCTCGTCGGCCGGGGCGATCATCGGGGCGTTCCTGCTGGCCGGTCAGTCGGAGTTCAGCATCGCGGGCTGGCTGCACCCGAACCTGATGAGCACCTTCATCAGGCCGAGCCGGGTACTGCGGGGCGGCGTCGTGGCCGACATCGACTACCTGCTGAACACCGCCTACGTGGAGCTGGTCCCGCTGGACGCGGCCGCCGCCCTGGCCAACCCGGTGACCCTGCACCCGATCGCCACGGACGGCGGATCCGGGGCCGCGGTCGACCTCGCGCCCTGGGTGTCGGACGAGCGGTCGCTGCGCACGGCCCTGATGGCCAGCGCCTGCATGCCGGTGCTGGCCGGGCCGCCCGTGGAGTTCGCCGGGCGCTCGTGGGTGGACGCCGGGGTGGTGGAGAACATCCCCTTCCGCAGCGCCGCGGCCGGCGGGGCGACGCACCAGCTCGTGCTGCGCACCCGGCGCCCGGACGAGGTCGTGCCGCCGCCGTCGCGCACGGAGCTGCGCGTGGCCGGCCGGTACCTGGCCCGGCGCGCCCCCGGGGCGCTGGAGCCCTGGTTGGCCCGGCACGCCCTGCGGGGGGTCGACGAGACCGACCTGCTCGCCCTGCCCGCCGCCGTGCAGATCCGGCCGCCGGTCGGGTCCCCCGTCGTGAGTCGCACGGCCCGCGACCCCCGGCTGCTCCAGCGCGCGGTGAACCTCGGTCGGGAGGCCGCGCTCGCCGTCCTGGCCCCGGTCGCCGGTCTCTGACCGGGTCTCCTCCGACCGGGCCTCAGCCTCCGATCTCCAAGGTGCCGGCGGCGGTGGCCGGGCGGGAACCGTCGCTGTGGGCCCGGTCGAGGTAGCCGCGGGCCTTGACGGTCTCCGCCTCCAGGGCGCCGATGGTCGCGGCCATCGTGTCCAGGGCCTGCACCTTGTAGGTGTCGATCGCATCGATCGTGGCGTAGATGTTCGCGAAGGCGTTCTGCAGCTCGGGCAGTCCGACGGCGGCGGAGGCAGCCCCCTCCTGAATGCGGATCGAGTTGTCGCGCAACATCTTCGAGGTCGACTCGATCATCCCCGACGTCGTCGAGTTCAGGGCCGCGATCTGGTCGAGGACGAGCTGCTGGTTGGCGATCGCCTGGGCGACGATCACCGCGGTGCGCAGGGCGGAGACCGTGGTCGTGGTGGCTCGGTCGACCCCCTTGATCAGCTCGAGGTTGTTCTTGATGACGATGTCCGTCGCGAGGTAACCCTGGATGCTCACGGCCAGCTGGGTGAGCAGGTCCTGGTGCTTCTGCCGCACGTAGAAGAGCACGTCCTCGCGCAGCGCCTTCACCCGCGTCGGGTCGCCCGCCTCGAGGGCGGCGATGCGTTCGCTCAGCTGCGCGTCGAGCCGCTCGGCGACGTAGACGTACTGGTGGAGCCGGGCCATCGTCTGCCAGAGCGCCTGCTTCTCCTGGTTCAGCGAGGCGTTGTCGCGACGCAACTCGTCCTGGCCGTGGTACAGCGCCTGGATGATCGCGTTGAGGTGCGTCTGCGCCGACTGGTACCGCTGGAAGTAGCTGCGCAACCGGTCGCCGAACGGGATCACGCCGAGCAGCTTCCGGGGAGCGCCGGCCCCCTGGGGGTCGAGGTCCTCCACCGTGCGGCGCAGGTCGAGCAGCGTCTGGCCGACCTGCGAACCGCTCGACAACCCGCCGGAGTCGACGGCCCGGACCGGGACCTTCAGCAGCCGGTTCGAGGTCTCGGCCGCTTTGCGGATGTCGACGTCGCCCATCGTGCGGACGTCCTCCGCGCGGGCCGCGAACTCGGGCGACCTCGCCTCGGCGGTCAGGACGGAGTCGAGGTAGCGGTCCACCATGGCGTCCAGCCCGGGCACCGCCGCCGGATCGACGGCGGGGGCCAGCTCCGGAGCCTGCGTCGTGGTCACGGCGGGCACCGGGTCCGGCGGGGTCAGCGCGAGCGACGAGGTGTCGGCAGGCAGGGGTGTGGCCTCGGACATCGTTCCTCCTCGGGACTACTTCGCCGGGGTGTGCGGCTTCGACCCGTTGGCGGCGACCGCACCGGGCTCGGGCTGGCCCGTGCGGCCGGTCACCTCGCCGAGCAGGGCCGGCAGGTCGATGCCGCCGGCCTTCGCCGTCTCCAGGACCTGCAGCAGCAGGGTCGGCACCGACCCCGCGACCCGGGAGAGGGCGTCGTCTCCGGTGCCCCCGCCCGACAGCACGGTCAGGTTCGAGATGTTGCCCATGGGGGCGGCCACCTCGCGGGCGATCAGCGGCAGCGCGGCGATGAGGTCGGGCAGGACCCGCAGCCGGGCGGCCTCGTCGTTGAAGGCGCTCAGTGCGGCCGCCAGTTCCTTCTGACCCTCGGCCTCCGCGAGCAGCGCGGCCTTCTGACCCTCGGCGGAGGCCAGCAGCTTCGCCTTGTCCACCTCGGCCTGCGCCTCACCCTCGCGCTGGAGGGCGGCGGCGCCCGCGGTGCGGGCCTTCAGGTCGGCCTCACCCTGCAGTTCCCGCTGCCGGGCCGCGGCCTCCGCGGTGGCGATGGTGACCGCCTTGGCGCCCTCCGCCTTGGCCGTGGCGGCCTTGCGGTCGGCCTCGGCCGGGGCGATCACGTCGGCCTGCAGCGCCTGCTGGCGCTGGGCGGCCCGCTGCTGCTCGACCGCGATCTGCCGCTCGGTGCGCTCCTTCTCGGTCTGCACGTCGGCGAGGACGACGGCCCGCCGCGCCTCCGCCTCGGCCAGCGGTCCCGCCTGGTTGGCCCGCGCCTGGGCCGCCTTCACCTCGGTGTCGATGGCCGCCTGCTTCATGGCCAGCGCCCGCTCGGCCTCGGCGATGGCCTCGCGCGACTTGGTCTCGGCCGTCTGGCCCTCCTGGAAGGCCTGGGCCGCGGCGATCCGAGCGTCCCGGCGGGCCTGCGCCTCGCCGACCTCGGCGTCGCGGGTGACCTCGGCGATCCGCTTGCGACCCAGCGCCTCGATGTACCCGTTCTTGTCGCGCACGTCCTGGATGGTGAGGACGTCGAGCTCCATGCCGATCGCGCCCAGGGCGGCCCCGGCCTCCTCGGCCACCCCGCGGGTCAGCTGGTCACGGTTGCTGTTGAGATCCTCGACCGTCATCTTGGCGCAGATCGCGCGCATGTTGCCCGAGATGATCTCCGTGAGCTGGTTCTTCAGTTCCTCCCGGTTGGCGGTCAGGAACCGCTGGGTGCCGGTCTCGATCGCCTCGTCGGTGGAACCGAACCGGATGAGCGCGACCACGTCCACGGCGATCCCCACCCCGTTGCTGGAGATGGCGTTGCCGACGCTCACCTGGATGTTGAACGGCTCCAGGCTCATGAAGTCGACCCGCTCCAGCACGGGCACGCGGAACCGCGCGCCGCCGCGCACGATCTTGGGCCGGCCACGACCGGTGAAGACGGCCACCATGTTCGGCGGCACCTTCACGTAGTTCTTCGCGTACAGGGCCGCGACGAGGACGAAGACGACGACCACCGCCACGGGGGCGATGACGACTGGGGAGGTGACGCTCATCGAAGTTCCTTCTTCTCTCTGCCCGGTGACGGGCTTCCTGGGGTGGTGAAGTCAGTGGTTCGGCTCAGCCGAACGTGTTGTGGTGGACGACGACCCCGCCGTCCATGAGGTCGACGATGCGCACGAGCGAGCCCTTGGTGACACCCTCGGGCAGGTCGGCACTCGCCTGCTGCGTGACGCGCGCACCCTGGCGGTCGTGGAAGGTGACCTGACCGGTGCCCCCGGGGAGGATGTCGAGGGTCACGACGGCATCCCGGCCGACGTAGCTGTAGCGGCTCATCACCGAGTTGAACTGTTGGCGGGCCAGGGGTTTCAGAATCACCTGGTACACCCCGGCTCCGACCGCGACGAACCCGGCGAAGGCTACGGGCCAGCTCAGCAGGGTCGGCAGGCCGACGCTCGCGGCGAGGTAGCCGCAGGCCCCGAAGCCCACGGCGGCGGCGGCCAGCACCCGGATGCTGCGCCAGGTGGGTTCGTAGAGGCCGGGACCGTTCTGCAGGGCCCGGGTCTCGCTCGGCAGCTCCACATCGCGCGCGGCGCCGCCGGCGTGCTCCAGGTGGGCTTCGTGCCCGACCTCGACCCCGTGCGGCAGCTCGGCCCCGTGACCGGCCCCGAGGTCGTGCTCGAGGAACTCGCCGAGCAGCAGGCTGACCAGCAGCAGGAGGAATCCCGTCGCGCCGACCGACGCGAACACGATCTCCGACCCGGTCACCGACGATCCCCCTTCGTGCCGCGTACCCCGTGCGACGGGCTCAATCTAAGCCTCCCGGGGCCCGGCCGCTGCCGAATTCCTGACGAGGCAACGAGGCCGCCACTGCGGGAGTTCCACCCCGGCGGGCCCGGCGGATCCACCCTCAGGGATCAAGGCCGCGGTCCCGGCTGCCGATCTTGTCTCCCGAGTTGTCGTGCAGCCCAGCGCACCCCCCGAGGAGTCGTCGTGTCCTTCGCCGCCCTGTCCATCAAGCGGCTGATGGCCGTCCTGAGCGTCGGGATGCTGCTCTGCCTCGCGGTCATCGCCCCGCTGGTGGCGATCGAGTCCCGGCACGCGACCCACGCCGAGGCCCGGCTGAGGACGTACCTGGCGGCCAAGGAGCAGATCGAGCGGTACGCCTTCCTCGACCTGTCGGTGAAGTACGACAGCGTGGTGGCGACGGCCTACCCCCAGACCAAGGCCCAGCAGGACAAGCTGATGGCCACGGAGTCGGCCGAGATGGGCCGCCTGGTGTCCAGCCTCGACGAGGCGGACCTGAGCGCCGCCGAGCACGCGGCGATCGACGCCGTGCAGCAGGCCCGCGACGAGTACAACAAGCTCGACGTGACGAAGTTCGACCTCAGCACCCCGAAGGGGCTCGCCGAGGCCAGCGCCGCCTACAACGGGGCCACCGCCAAGCAGACCGCCGCGGTGAACAAGGCCAAGGGCCTGCTCCAGAGCGGCGTGGCCGAGCAGCAGGACCGGGTCCACGGCGCGGTCACCCGGATGCGGCTCGTGCTGCTCCTGTTGACCGTCGGTGGCGGCCTGGTGCTGTGCGGCGGCCTGGTGCTGTTCGGCCGGGCGCTCGTGCGGCGGATCGGTGCGCTCGACGCGGCCCTGTCGTCGGTGGCGGCCGGTGACCTGCAGGTCGAGGTCGACACGCGGGGACGCGACGAGGTGGCCGCCATGGCCCGCAGCGTCGAGGGCCTGGCCGCCAGGCTGCGCAGCGTCTTCGCCTCGATCGATCGCACCAGCGGCAGCCTGAACCAGACGGCCCTGTCGCTCGGCGAGGTGGCCGAGCGGGTCGACCGCTCGGCCCAGGAGACCTCGGACCAGGCGGGGGTCGTGGCCCGCACCGCCGACGAGGTGTCCCAGAACGTGCAGTCCGTGGCCACCGGCGGCGAGGAGATGGGTGCCTCGATCGAGGAGATCGCCCGCAACGCGCAGGAGGCGGCCGAGGTCGCGACCGGCGCCGTGGCTGCCGTGGCCACCACCACCGGCACGATGAACCAGCTCGGCGACTCGTCGCGCGAGATCGGTGACGTGGTGCGGCTGATCACCAGCATCGCCGAGCAGACCAACCTGCTCGCGCTGAACGCGACCATCGAGGCCGCCCGGGCCGGCGACGCAGGCAAGGGCTTCGCGGTCGTGGCCGAGGAGGTCAAGCAGCTGGCGCAGGAGACCGCGCGGGCCACCGACGACATCTCCCAGCGCGTCGACACGATCCAGGGCGACGCCGAGCAGGCGGCCCGCTCGATCGCCGAGATCGCCACGGTGATCACCCGGATCAATGAGTTCCAGACCACCATCGCCAGCGCGGTGGAGGAGCAGACGGCGACCACGCAGTCGATCACGGCCGGGGTGGGGACCGCCGCCACGGGCTCGGCGCAGATCGCGCAGAGCATCACCGGGGTGGCCTCGGCCGCCGACGCGACGGTGTCGTCGATGGGTGAGGCGCGCGCCAACGCCCAGCAGTTGCAGACCATGAGCGAGGAGCTGGCCGGGATCGTCTCCGGCTTCCGCTACTGATCGAGAACCGGGCGAATGTGACCCATGGGTAGCACCTAGACATTCCGTGACGGCGGGTCGACGCTGGGGAACATGCGACGACGGGGTCGGCGATCGGGTGTCCTGGTTCTGCTGCTGAGCGCCGGCACGGCCCTCTCCTCGGCGCTCGGACTGGTGGTCACCGGCGGTCCGGCCGGGGCCGCCGTCGTCCCGGCGGCGCCCGGTGGGCCCGGGGCGCTCTCGCACTTCGACCTGGCCCGCAAGGACTGCCTGGGCACGGCCCGGAACACGACGTCGAAGGTCTGGTACACGGTCGCCGGTGGCGTGCTCTCCGACGTCTACGCGCCGACGATCGACACCACGAACGTCGAGACGATGCAGTACGTCGTCACCGACGGCTCGACCTTCACCGACCTGCAGACCCGCGACACCACGTACACCGTGAAGAGCCTCGACCCGGGCGGGATGGCCTGCCAGGTCACCAGCACCGCCAAGAGCGGGAAGTACTCGCTGGTCAGCGATTTCGTCACCGACCCGGCTCGGGACGCGGTGGTCGTGCGGACCCGGCTGGTGCCGGCCCGGGGCGTCGCGGGGCTCAAGGTGTACGTGCGCTACGACGCGACCATGAACGGCAACGGTGGCGGGGGAGCACCCGACGGCGGCGCGGACGACGCCGCCGTCGACGCCACCACCGCCCTGGTCAGCTCGGACACCGTCACCGAGACCAACGCGCCGAACCGGGACTACGCGGTCCCGCTGTTCGGGGCGCTGCGGGCGGACAAGCCGTTCCTGGCCGCCAGCAGCGGGTTCGCGGGCACCGCGAGCGACGGTCTCACCCAACTCGACGCCGACCACACACTGGGCACGACGTACACGACCGCGACGCACGGGAACGTGGTGCAGACCGGGCAGGTGGACGTCGGGCGCGACGGCCGCTTCACCCTCGCCCTCGGCTACGGGAAGACGCAGACGTCGGCGGTCTCCGTGGCCGGTGCGGCCGCGCAGGCGCCGTTCGCCCGCACCGCGGCGAAGTACGTCGCCGGGTGGGCGGCCTACGACGCCCGGCTCAAGCGCCCGCCGGCCTCCTTCCCCGGCCTCAGGGCCGCCGACGCTTCGAAACTGCGCGCCGCGTACTGGTTGTCGGCCAACGTGCTGAAGGCGAGTGAGGACAAGACGTTCCCCGGCGCGGTCGTCGCCTCGCTCGCGAGCCCCTGGGGGCAGGCCGTGTCGGCCGGGGAGGCGCCCGACGGCAAGGGCGTCTGGTTCGGCTCGTACCGCGAGATCTTCGCCCGCGACCTGTACGAGGCGTTCACCGGCTTCCTCACCGACGGGGACCTGGCCACCGCGCGGGCCACCACCCGGTTCCTGTTCGAGCGGCAGCAGCTGGCCGACGGGCGGATGCCGCGCAACTCCCTGGTCAACGGCAAGCTCTCGAACGACTCCGGCGGTGATCAGCTCGACGAGACCGCCTACCCGATCCTGATGGCCTACCAGGCCGGGCTCTCGGGTGACTCGGCGCTGTGGACGGACCACGTGAAGAAGGCCGCCGACTTCGTCGTCGCGCACGGCCCGAGCTTCGGCTCGGAGCGGTGGGAGGAGCAGAGCGGCTACTCGCCGTCCACCATCGCCGCTGAGATCGCCGGGCTGGTGGCCGCGGGCCGCATCGCCGACGCCCAGGGCGACCATGCGTCGGCGCGCGTGTACCGGGCCACGGCCGACCACTTCCAGCGCAGCATCAAGGGCTGGACGGTCACGACCACCGGCCCGTACGCGACCGGCCGGTACTTCATCCGGCTGTCCAAGTCCGGCGACCCGGACGCCGCGGTCTCGTACGGGCTCGGCAACGGCGGCCCGACCGCCGACCAGCGGTCCGTGATCGACGCCGGGTTCCTCGAACTGACCCGGCTGGGTGCGCTGTCGCCCACCGATCCCGACGTGCAGGCGTCGCTGCCGGTCGTCGACTCGACCATCGCCCGGACCACGCCGAGCGGGGTCGGGTACTACCGCTACGGGACGTCGAGCGCCGGCACCGAGGACGGCTACGGAGACTGTTACGAACCCGACCCCACCGACTGTGCCCCGACCGGGAAGCCCTGGCCCGCAGGCAATTCCGGCTCCGGGCACCTCTGGCCGGTGCTGAACGGCGAACGCGCCGAGCAGCGCTTGCAGACCGGTGACCGGGCCGGTGCGGCGCAACTCCTGCTCAGCATGAACCGGTACTCCTCCGGCGTCGGGCTGGTGCCCGAACAGGACTGGGAGAATCCCGATCTCGCCGCCTCGCCGTACGGCACCGACCCGGCGACGGCGTCCATCGGGTTCCGGGCCGGGCAGGCGGCCGGTTCGGCGTCGCCGCTGACCTGGGCCCAGGCGCAGCAGGTCCGGCTCACCTTGAGCCTGGCCGGCGGGACCCGCCCGCTGGAGCAGCCGGACGCCGTCCGCGCGCGGTACCTGCCCACCGCGCCGGGCGCGGCGCCGGTCACCGTCACCGCCCCGGCCGACGGCGCGGTCGTCACCACCGCGACGGTCCCGATCACCGGGACGACGACGCCGGGCGCGACCGTCGACGTCGCCTCCACGGCGGTCGACACCGGGGGAGCGTCGTCCACCGTCACGGTGAAGGCGGCTGCGGACGGGTCGTTCTCGGCCACCGTCCCGTCGCCGTTCGGGACGTCGGTGATCACCGTCGCCGTGACCGCACCGGACGGGTCGACCGGCTACGCACGCCGGGCCGTGGTGTCGGACTTCATCACCGGCACCACCGTGCTCGACGTCACCGACCCGACCGGCGACGACCACGGGCCAGGCCCGTTCGCGTACCCGACCTCGGGCGACTTCACCCCGGGCGCGTTCGACATCCAGCGGTTCCAGGTGATCGTCAGCGGCCAGAACGCCGTCCTGCGGGTGCAGACCCGCGACCTGTCACCGACCTTCGGATCGGCACTGGGCGCTCAGCTGCTCGACGTCTACGTGCACACGCCGGGCGCCGGAGATACCTCCACGGCAGCCGCTTTCGCCTCCCGCAACTACACGATCGCGGCCGGCTCGGCCTGGAGCCGGCGCATCGAGGTGCAGGGCTTCGCGGCGCCGGTGTTCGTCGACGCGGCCGGCGCCTCGCTGGGCGACGTGACCGTGCAGGCCGGCCAGACGTCCCGGTACATCACGATGATCGTCCCGCTGGCCGCGCTCGGCACCCCCGGTCCGGGGTGGTCGTTCGCCGTCGTGCTGCACGGGCAGGACGGCTTCAGCGGCGACCAGGCCCGCTCGTTCGCCCCCACCGCCCAGCCGTTCCAGTTCGGCCTGTGCGCCCCGGGCGGGGTGAGCCCCGTCTGCGCGATCGACCCGGGGACGGCCCCCAAGGCGATGGACGTGATCACGCCGGCGGGCGTCGACCAGGCCACCGAGCTCGACCCGACGCTCGGCCCGGTGGTGATCGCCGGCGTCCCTGTGCCCTGACGGGTGCTTCGGCGGTGCTTCGGCGGTCAGTCGGACACCGCGCGCACGGCGTCCGCGACCCTCTTGGGCGCGGTGGTCTCCAGGGGTCGGGCCGCGGCGACCGGGATCAGGCTCCCGGGCCGGAACCGCTTCACGAACGCGGCCCGCCGGGCCACGGCCCGCACGTCCGCCGTGGTCGCGGGCGTGCTCGACGTCGTGCCGGTGCCTGCGGTCGAGGTCAGGTAGACCAGCGGGATCCTCGGTTCGCGACCGGCGTAGCGCTGGGCGGCCCGGAGCGTCTCGTACCGGCTGAGGTGTTCGGGGCTGTCGGTCTCGTCGCTGCCGGAGGCCGCCTGCAGGGCCTCGGTGCCGGCCTGGCCCGGGAACGGGGAGTCGAGCAGCACGAGCCCGGTCACCGCCCGACGGTGCCCGTTCGCGTACAGGTACGCCAGCAGCCCGCCGAACCCGGAGCCGACGAGCACGTACGGTCCGCCGATGTCGGCCTTCTTCAGCAGGCCCTGCAGGTCCGCGAGGGCGTCGGCCGGGGTCTGCGGCCCCGTCACCCGGTCGCTGTCGCCCACTCCGCGCCGGTCGTAGAGGCAGACCCGCTGATCGTCCTCCACGATCGACGCGAACGCCGTGCCGGCCTTGCGGGGGGCCGATCCCGCGCCGGCGGCGACGCTGTCGTGCAGGTAGACGACGGTGGGCGAGCCGGTGCCGCGGCAGCTCAGGTAGAGGCCGTGCCCGCCGAAGCCGTTCACCACGAAGCTGCCCTCGAGCGAGGCGACCGTCGGCTCCGGCGAGGCCGGGGCGCTCGAGGTGGGCGGCGTCGTCCCCGACCCTCCGCCGCCGCAGGCGGCCAGTGCCAGCGCCAGCAGGGCGGCGGTCAGGGTCCGGGCGTGTGCCGCAATCCAGCCCATGTCATGCCCTCACGTCCGAATCGGGCATCCGTGCGCCGTGCTTCGTGCTCCGTGTCCGTCGCCGCCCAGCCTCCCGGCGGGCGCCGGGCCGGGCAAGGAACGGTGCGGCGTGTCCCCCGCGGGCCGGCTTCGGTTCAAGCATCGGGGGAGATCAGCCGATTCACGCAGCGTGAGGTTCGTGGGGCTGGGCCGCCGACGGCCGGCGCGTTTGGCCGTATGGCTGACCGCGCTGGTCCTCGTGCCCCTGACCGCCATCGGCCTGCAGCTCTACGTCTCCGCCGCCGGCCGCTCCGAGGCCCGGGGGCAGGCCCGCGTCGTCGAGGTGAGCACCAGCCACCTGGTCAAGGTGGTCGCGCTGGGCGCGGCCGTCGCCCGCGAGCGCATCCCGACCACGATCGTCCTGGCCAACCTCGGCAAGGTCGACAGTCGGGAGGTGGGCCAGGCGATCGGGCTGGACGTGGACCGGTTCCTCAGCGAGAGCCAGGCCGCGACCGACGCCGCGCTGGCCACCCTGCCGGACGACGCCTGGGTGGCCCCGGTCCGCGCCCGGACCGAGGCGGCCCGCGCGGCCATGAAGGGGCCCCTGACCCGGGCGCGCAGCAACATCGCGCTCGACGGGCTGTGGGAGGCCCAGAAGGTGGTCCAGACGCAGGTCCTGTCCGAGATCGACGACATGCAGCAGAGCGTGGACGCGCTGGCCGTGACCGGCTCGGCCATCTCGGCGCTGCGGCGCGACCTCGAGTCGTTGCGGCAGGCCTACGAGCTCGTCGTCGCCTTCGCCAACGAGGGGGCCTCGGTGTTCGCCCTGGGCGACGTCGCCGTGGCCACCAAGTTCCCGGCCATCGACCCGAACAGCTACGTCACCAGCCCGCGGCTCGCGTACGTGACCGCCAACGCGCTCTACCGCTCCTACTCGAACCAGCTGCGGTTGTCGTCGGCCGGGGCCATCGCCAAGAAGTTCACCGAGGTGGACAACAGCGGCGACGCCCGGCTGATCGGCGTCTTCTTCGACCGGCTCGGTAAACGCTGGGCCTCGAAGTCCTTCGACGGCGTGGCGCCCAGGAGCGACCTCGCCGGCACCAACCTGCTGACCCGGGCCTTCCTGTCCATCGGCCTGCGGCACTTCGACTCGCTGAAGGGTCTGGTGCAGGTCGCCGGGCAGCAGGTGAGCGGCGACGCCCGCGCGATCCGCACGCAGGCCGACGACGCCTACCGCCAGATCTGGTTCGTGATGCTGGCCGCGGCGTTCGGGGCCCTGGCCGGGGTCGGCCTGCTCACCCGGGTCGTCACCCGGCCGCTGGCCCAGGTCGCCGCCCGCGCCCGCCGGATCGCCGACGGAGATCTCGAACCCGTCACCGCGACCGGCGGTCCGCGCGAGGTGCACGACGTGAGCAGCGCGTTCGACGAGATGGCCCAGAACCTGATCCTGCTTCAGCAGCAGGCCGACGCGCTGGCCGCCGGTGAAACCCGGCACGAGTCGCTGCAGAAGACCGTCCCGGGCGCGATGGGCCGGGCCGTGCAGGCGTCGGTCCAGCGGCTGTCCCAGTCGCTCGACGCGCGCCGGCAGTTGGAGGACCAGCTGCGCTACGAATCCACCCACGACGGGCTCACGGGCCTGCTGAACCGCGCGTCGGCGCTCGTCGCCCTCGAGCACGGCCTGGCCAGGGTGAACCGGACCGCGGGCGGGCTGGGCGTCATCCACGTGGACCTCGACCGGCTGGGGCTGATCAACGACCTGGGTGGGCCCGGCGCCGGGGACGCCGTCCTGAAGCACGTGGCCACCTCGATCTCGACCACCGTGCGCACCGGGGACATCGTGGCCCGGCTCGACTCCGACGAGTTCGTCATCATCACCGAGACAGACTCGGTCGACGTGCTGATGGAGCTGGCCCGGCGCATCCTCGACCGGCTCGGCGAGCTGACGCTGACCGAGCTCGCGCCGCTGAACGCCACCCGGCTGCGCGACGCCGGCCTGCCACCGGGTGTCGGGGCCAGCGCCGGGGTGGTCGTCGCGTTCGACGGGCTGCAGGACGCCACCGCGCTGCTACGTGACGCGGCCGACGCCATCCGTTCGGCCAAGCGCAAGGGCGGCGGGCACATCGAACTGCTGGACGACGAGCTGCGCCGCCTGGTCGAGCTGCGGCACAAGGTGCACGACGGGTTGCGCCAGGCCCTCGACGACGCCGACCTGCGGTTGCAGTACCAGCCGATCGTCGACACGGCCGGGCGGACCGCCGGGGTCGAGGCGCTGGTCCGGTGGACCAGCCGGGAGCTGGGCGTCGTCGCCCCCGACGTGTTCGTGGAGGCGGCCGAGTCGTCCGAGCTGGTGCTGGAACTCGACCGCTGGGTGCTGGCCGAGGCGCTGCGCCAGCTCACCGCCTGGGACGCCGCGGGGCAGCTGCCGGGCATCTACATGTCGGTCAACATCTCGGGCCGCCACCTGGGCAGCAACCGGCTCGTCCCCGACGTGAAGGCGGCCCTGGCCAAGGCCGGGGTGGCCCCCGAGCGCCTGCTGATCGAGATCACCGAGACCGTCCTGCTCTCCGACCTCTCGGACGCCGCCGCCGAACTGACCGAGCTGCGCGAGCTCGGCGTCCGGATCGCCGTCGACGACTTCGGCACCGGGTACACGTCCATCGCCCACCTGACCCACCTGCCCGTCGACATCGTGAAGATCGACCGGTCCTTCGTCGTCGGCATGGCCCAGGAGCGCGGCAAGGCGCTGCTCGGCTCGCTCGTCGAGATGGCCAAGGCCCTGAACCTGAAGACGGTGGCCGAGGGGGTCGAGACGGAGGAGGAACTCGCCGTCCTGCACGAGCTCGGCTGCGACCTGATCCAGGGCTACCTGCTGGGCCGGCCGTCCGACCCTGAGCTGCTCGGGGACCGGGTGACCCCGGCCAGTCAACCCGCTTGAGCGCTTGACTCCGGCGCTTCGGCGGCCGATCAAGAAATGTGAACTCGCTGCGCCGGCGCCTGAGCGCCATGCCGGTCCTGAACCGGATCCGGTTGATCACCGTGGTCTTCGGTGTGCTGGCGACCGTCGCGCTGACCGGCCAGCTCGACACGTCCCGGCCGGGCCCGGAAGTGGGCGTCGCGCTCGCGGCCATGGCGACCATCGCGCTGACGATGGTCCTCACCTACGCCCGCGGCCAGGTCCTGGTCGTCGACCCGCTGCTGCCGCTGCTGGTGGTCGTGTTCGGGGCCGCCGTCCAGGACCCGCGGGCCACCACCGGGGTGTGCGTCGGCATCGTCGTGGCCCAGTCGTTCTACGGCTCCACCCGGCGGGCCGCCGTCCGGGCGGGCCTCCTCGTGCCCGTGCTGCCGCTGGCCGTGCGGTTCAACCCGAATGCGGATTTCGGTGCGCTCGACCCGAGCGTGCTGTCGCTGATCCCGATCTTCATGATCTTCACGCTGCTGATCCGGGTGCTCAAGGGGTCGCTCGAGTCGCAGGTCGAGACCAGCGCCCGGGAGGCGCTGCTGGCCGCGACCAGCCGGCGCCTGCTGGGCTGCACGGACCTGGACGAGGTGCGCTCGATCGTCACCAGGGCCGGAGGTGAGCTGGTAACCCGGACGCCCGGGTTGGTGGTGCTGACCGTCGTCCGTCACGGGGTCCGGGCGCGCGTGCTGCGGGCCTACGGCGTCGCCGAGGACCTGGTCGGCCTGTCCGTGCCGATCGAGGCCGCCGCGCGCGGCGCGGGGGAGTCGTTGGACGGGCTGGTCGGTGGGCGCCGGCACTGGCGCGTCATCGAACTCGACCACGACGTGCTGGGGGCGGTCCACGGCGACACCTGCGAGGACGGCGACCTGCTGCTGCTCGGCCTGGACCGCCGGATCCCCGAGTCGGTGATCGATGCGTTCAGCTCCCTCTCCGCGCAGATGTCGATGGCCGAGACCGCCTGCCGGGCCCACGCCGAGCTCGAGCACCGGGCCCACCACGACGAGCTGACGGCCATGCCGAACCGGGCGGTGGTGTTTCACCGGCTCGCCGTGTCGCTCGAGGAGGCCGCGGCGCGCGGTGTCACCGCGGCCGTGATGGTCATCGACCTCGACGACTTCAAGACGGTCAACGACACCTACGGGCACGGCGGGGGCGACGCCCTGCTGGTCGAGATCGCCCGCCGGATGGTCGAAGTCGTCGGGAAGGACGGGATGGCGGCCCGTTTCGGCGGTGACGAGTTCGCGGTCCTGATGCCGAGCACCGACCGGTCGGCGGCCACCCGGCTCGCGCACGCGCTGCGGGCCCGGCTGCTCGAGCCGGTGGCGATGGGCAACGCGGCGGTCACGGTCGGCTGCAGCATCGGCCTGGCCCTGAGCGACGGTGAGCGCACCGCGACCGACCTGGTGCGGTGCGCGGACATCGCGATGTACGCGGCCAAGGCGGGTGGGAAGAACCGGGTCGAGGACTTCTCCGAGGAACGCCACGGCGCGATCGCCGAGCAACGCATCGCCCAGCCGACGGCCTGAGCCTTTGTAGGCTCGGGGTGTGACTCCTGCCCGTACTCCCGGTTGGTCCGGCCTGCGCGGGTTGCGGGTCGGGGTGTGGGGAGTCGGTGTCGAGGGCCGTTCCACCCTGCGACGGCTCGCCGCCGAGGGCGTCGAGGTGGCCGCGGTCGTCGACCGGGAGGGCGGTCGGCTGGACGACGACCGCCCGGTTCTCGGGTTCGGCGCCGGTGGGTTCGAGGCCCTGGTGGCGTGCGACGTGGTGGTCCGCAGCCCGGGGATCAGCCCGTACGGTGCCGAGTCGCTTTCCGTTGCGAGCGCGGGGGTTTCGGTGCTCGGTGGGCTGGGATTGTGGCTGGAGTCGGCGCCGCGGTCGCGGGTCGCCTGCGTGACCGGGACCAAGGGGAAGAGCACGACGACGGCCGTCGCCGGGGCGTTGGCTCGGGGGCTCGGGGCCGGCGTCTTCGTGGGCGGCAACCTCGGGACGCCGCCCTGGGACCCGTCGCAGACGCCGGCCGACTGGTACATCGTCGAGGTGTCGAGCTACCAGGCGTACAGCGTGACGGCCGGTCCGCGGGTCGTGGCCGTGACGTCACTGGCCCAGGACCACCTGACCTGGCACCACGGGTACGACAACTACGTGCGCGACAAGCTCTCGCTGTGCACCCGGCCCGGGGTCGAGACCGTCGTGGTGCCCGCGGCCGACGCCGAACTGACGCGCCACCGGTCGTTGCTCGGTCCGTCCGTGGATCTCGTGGGGGATGCCCACCCGGCGTGGGTCGACGTGTTGCCCCTGCTCGGGCACCACAACCGGCGCAACGCCCTGGTCGCCGCCCGCGTCCTGCAGCGGCTCGGGGTGCCGGGGGCGGACGACCCCGCCCTGCTGGAGAAGGCCGCGACGTCGTACGAGCCGTTGCCCAGCCGGCTCACCCCGGTCGGCACCGTCGGCGGCGTCGACTTCGTCGACGACAGCCTCAGCACCAACGCGTTGGCCGCCCTCGCCGCCGTGTCCGCGTTCCCCGGTCGTCGACTCGCGCTGCTGGCCGGTGGGGACGACCGCGGCATCGACTACGGGCCGTTGGCCGACGGGCTGGCGGCCCGCGGGGGAGCGCTGCGGGTGTTCACGGTGCCCGACAGCGGGCCCCGGATCGCGGCCGAGTTGCGTTCGCGTGCAGCGGAAGTCGACGTGGTCGAATGTCCGGACCTGGTGACGGCCGTCGGTCTGGCACACGCCTGGGCGGTGCCGGACGGCGTCGTCCTGCTCTCACCGGCCGCCCCGAGCTTCGGCGTCTTCCGCGACTACCGCGAACGCGCCGAGGTCTTCACCCGCGCCGTCCGCGAGCTGACGTGACGGCGCTCGCCCGCGAACCGCTGGCATCCCGTCGGCACCTCTGGTCATAATCGGAGCAGATTTCACACCGTCCACGCGGTTCGCGTGGGTTCGTGGTGTTCTGTGACGGGTGAGCTGGGGGAGACCGGGGGATGACGGAGCTCGCCGACGCACGG
The DNA here is from genome assembly GCF_044465595.1 of Spongisporangium articulatum. Lineage (NCBI taxonomy): Bacteria > Bacillati > Actinomycetota > Actinomycetes > Kineosporiales > Kineosporiaceae > Spongisporangium > Spongisporangium articulatum. Next base: position 44,368 of record NZ_JBITLV010000010.1, read on the forward strand.
GCCGAGCCGCCGTCTTCGGCCCCGGGCGAGGCGGGGCCGGCCCGCTGGTCCGACCGCTGGCCACCTCCGCCCCTGGTCGGGGTGTCGTCGGGGCGGGCCGTGCGGATCAACCAGGAGTACGCGCGTTGGCGGCCGCACCTGAGCCCGTTCTTCGTGGCCTTCGCGATCCTGCTCGTCTGGTACATCGGCTCGTACCACGTCAACCGCACGCCGCTGGGCTGGGCGGTCACGATCGTGTGGTGCTTCCCGATCGTCGGCGTGCTGGTCGGGTTGCAGGGCGTGGCCATGCTCAAGTGGCGCTGGCGCCGGCAGCAGCACAGCCCGCCGCCCCTGCTGGTGACGCAGGAGTCGTTGATCGTGGTGGTGCCGAGCATCGCGCGTGACGACACCTACCCGGCCCTGCAGCGGTCGTTGCTGAGCTTCGTGAAGCACCTGCCCGCGCACTTCATGCACCTGCGGGTCGACGTCGTGGTCGAGGAGGGCTGCGAAGCGGGCGGCAAGATCCGGCGGCTCGCGCGGCGCCACAAGCAGCTGCGGGTGCTGACCGTCCCGGCGTCCTACGCCACCCCCGCCGGGACCCGGTTCAAGTCCCGGGCGAACCACTACGCGCACGAACTGCGCATCACCGAAGGCGAGGCGCGCGAGGACATCTGGGTCCTGCACATGGACGACGACACCGGGGTCGGGCCCGACACGGCGCAGGCGCTGGCCGAGTTCGTGCACCGCCAGCGGCGGGCCGGCGCCGACGCCAAGCACCTGGCCCAGGGCATCCTCAGCTACCCGCGCGAGAACGCGGCCAACTACTTCACGTGGCTGGCCGACGCCGTCCGCCCGGCCGACGACTTCGCCCGGTTCCGCGCCCTGACCGGGACAGGCACTCCGGTGGCCGGGGTGCACGGCGAGCTGCTGGTCATCCGCGCGTCGGTGGAGGCGACGATCGGCTGGGACTTCGGCCCGTCGTCGATCGTGGAGGACTCGCAGTTCGCGCTGAACTTCTGCTACCGGTACCCGGGTCGCAGCGACTGGTTCAACGGCCGCTGCTACGGCGCCTCCCCGGCGACCGTGCGCGACTTCGTCCGGCAGCGCGAGCGGTGGGCCTGGGGTCTGGTCGGGCTCGCGTTCAACCGGTCGATCCCGTTCCGGTACCGCGCCTTCCTCGGCCTGTCGGTGTTCACCTGGATCCTCGGCCCGCTGCAGCATCTGGGCGTCGTCCTGCTGATCGCCTGGGCCACCGGGTCGATGAACACCTCGCCCGTGACCCAGTCGGCGGTGCTGCTGTGGAGCATCAACTTCGGGTACATCATCTGGACCTACTGGGAGGGGTTGCGGCTCAACGCCCTGTCGTCGCGGGAGCGCAAGCGGCGCTGGTACGAGCCGATCCTCGTGATCGTGCTGATCCCCGTGTTCTCCCTGCTCGAGGGGGCCGGCGGGCTGCGCGGCTTCCTGAAGTTCTTGCGCCGCAAGGAGAACAGCTTCACCGTCATCGCGAAGCCGGTCTGAGCGCATGCTGGGTCGGTTGATGCTGCTGCCCGCGGCCGTGGTCTCGGTCGTGGTGGCCGTCCCGTTCGTCTGGGGCGACCACCCGGTCACCCTCTCCGCGGTGACCGGCCCGGCGAAGGACGTGGCGAGCAGCCTCGGCGTCCGGATCGGGACCGACCACCCCGACCTCGCGGGCGTCGTCAAGGTTCAGCCGAAGCCGACCCCGCCGCCCGGCCCGCGGGTCGAGAACCCCTGGCGGCCGGGCGATGTGCAGCGTGGCATCCAGGTCTACTGGAAGGACGACGGGGCCTCGGCTGCCGTCGTGGCGAAGCGGGCCCGGACCACGGTCGACTACGTCGTCGGGTTGCACGCCAACGCGCTGTCGGTCTCGTTCCCGTTCTACACGAAGAACCGCTGGTCCAGCCGGGTCGGTCCGCGCACGGGAACCCCGTCGGCGCAGCGGATGCAGATCCTGGTCGAGGAGGCCCGCAAGGCCGGCCTGCGGGTCACGTTGCGCCCGATCCTGGACGAGAAGTCGCTCGACCCACCGGTCGGCTGGCGCGGGAACATCAAGCCGAAATCCCCGTCGGACTGGTTCAACAGCTACCTGGCGATGCTGTGGCCGTACCTGGGCCTGGCCGAGCGCGAAGGGGTCGCGACGGTGTCGTTCGGTACGGAGCTGAACAGCATGGAGAGGTCCGGGTACTGGAAGTGGCTGGTCAAGAGCGCCCGGAAGCGGTTCTCGGGCGAGCTGGCCTACGACGCGAACTGGGACTCGTACGCATTGAGGCTGAAGCCGCCCAAGGCCGACGTGCACGGCGTCGACGCCTACTTCCCGGCCTACGTCGACGCCGACGCCGACGTCAAGGACCTGGTGACGTCCTGGAACCGGTGGCTGGACAAGCACTCGAAGGGGAAGCTGCCCGACATCCTGTTCAGCGAGGTCGGCATCGGCACCTGGTCGGGCGCCTACACCAAGCCGAGCAGCTTCTCGCCGCACGGCAGCTACGACCCGACGATCCAGCCGACCTGGTACGAGGCGGTGTGCCGGGTCACAAAGGACCGCCGGGTCGGCGGGATCTACTTCTGGAAGGTCGATTTCGGCGACGGCGCGCACACGAAGATCCCGACGGAGCGGGGCCATCTCGACTTCACCGGGTATCCGGCCAGCGAAGGGGCCATCCGGGCCTGCTTCGACAGCCTGTAGTTTCGACCGATCGAGTGGGGGACACATGGATTTCGAGGTGGTCGTCGAGGAGCTGCGGGCGTGCGACCGTGCGGCCACCTCGGCCGCCGCTCAGGCCAGGCGGCTCAGCCCGGACGACGCGCTGGTGGGGGCCGTCGTCGGCATCCCGGGGGCCGACGCGGCGCTGCTGATGCACCAGGTCGGTGACCGGTGGCGGCAGCAGTTCGCGGTCTGGTCGGCCCGGATGGAGGGCTATGGCGAGAAGCTCGACGTCTCGGCGCGCAGCTACCAGCGCGGTGACGACGTGAGCGGCACGGCGTTCGCGGATCTCGGTGGGGACGTGCCGTGAGTGCCGGGTGGTCGACGGTCCGGAGCTGGGATGCCGGGCCGGTCGAGGCGGCCGGGAAAGGGCTGAAAAGGGTTGAGGACCATCTGTTGTCGTTGGACGACGAGGTGCGGCGGGCGGGCGCGCGGCGGTGGGTGGGGCGGGCCGCCGAGGGGGCTGCTGCGGAGTTGGCCGGGCTGCGGGAGCAGTTGGAGGACCGGCTGATGGAGATCTCGGCGGTACGGCGGGGGTTGTTCGAGGCGGCGGACGCGATCACGGGGGTGCGCGCGGCGGTGGAGGCGGTGGAGGCCTTCGCGCGGGCCAACGGCCTGTCGATCAGTGAGACGGGCACGGTCACGGATGTCGAGGGGCCGGGCCGGCGATATGCGACGCAGCACGATGCGGATGTGGCCGATGCCGAGCGTCGGGGCCTGGTGCAGGAGTGCGTGACCAGGATGGATCAGGCGGTGCGGAAGGCGGCGGAGGTGGACGCGGACCTGTGTCGGGTGCTGCGTTCCGGCGTCCTGGGCAGCCAGTTGGCGGCGCAGGACCCGGCGAGTCTGCGCGCGGCGACGCAGGTGGGTGATGCGTTCGGGGATGACGGGTTGTACGCGCCGCCGAGCGGTGGTCCGGACGGGATGGGGACGGCGGCGCAGAACGCAGGCTGGTGGGACAGTCTCTCGCCGGCCGAGCAGCGGGCGGTGGTCTACAAGCATCCGGAGTGGATCGGGAACCGGGACGGGGTGCCGGCCCGGTTTCGGGACCAGGCCAACCGCATCCGGCTCGGTCAGGAGAGTGCGTCGGTGGACCAGCAGATCGCGGTGCTGGAAGCCCAGCGGGACTACCGCAGGCAGCAGGTGATCGAGGCGATGCGCAACCACGGGGGCGGCGGGGGCTACGTGGGTGCCGACGACCCGGACATCTACGCCGATCTCGACAAGCAACTCGACCGACTGCGCGAGCAGAAGGCCGCCCTGGCCACGGTGACCACCCTGGCGGGGCAGCCAGGCCACCAGATCCTGGGGCTGGACCTCACCCGGGGTCGGCCGCAGGCGATCGTTGCGGTGGGCGATGTCGACACCGCGAAGCACGTGGCGGTCTTCACCCCGGGGCTGGGGTCGTCGGTGGCCGGGATGGAGGGGTACGACGGCCACATGCGCGAGTTGCAGTTGCGGGCCTCGAGGCTGGCGAATGGTGACTCTGTCGCAGCGGTCACATGGATCGGGTACCAGTCGCCGCAGGTCGACCCCGGAAGCCTTGCCTCGGGGAATTCCGTCGCCCTGGCCGGGGCGGCGAAGGACGGCGGCAACCACCTGGCCGAGTTCTACCGCGGGATCAACGCCTCCCGGTCGACCGACCCCGACCTGACCGCCCTCGGGCATTCCTACGGGTCGACGACGACGGGGTACGCCTTGCAGCAGCCGGGCACCGGGGTCGACCGAGCGGCCTTCTTCGGCTCACCTGGGCTCGGCGTGAGTACGACCGACCAGTTGAACGTGCCGACCGGGACGGCCTCCTACGCCGAGGCGAAGTGGGACCCGGTCGGCGACCTCGATCGGTTCGGTGCCGACCCGACCGTCATGCCCGGGATGAACCAGTTGCAGACGGGCGCGGCCATGGCTCCGCCGGGGTCCGCATATGCCGGGCACCAACTGGACGGGGTCACGTTGCACACGGCCTACCTCAACGACGGCAGCACCAGCCAGTACAACCTGGCGACCGTCGTGGCCGACCGGCAGGACGTGGCGGTCCGCGGAACGAACTTCGGTTACACCGACCAGGACGGCTGGTGGCACCCATGAGTCGGGCGCTTCGAACCTGGACGGTTCTCGTGATCGCCGTCGTTCTGGCGGCCGGGTGTTCGAGAGGGATGGATTCCGTGGAAGCCGAGCAGGAGTTGCGGAGTAGGCCGAGTTTCGAGTCGGCGCAGGCTGACTATCTGGCGATGCTGGATGCGATGCGCGAGGCGTTCTCGCAGGTGACGCCGTCGCTGCGGTGGAAGACGACCATGTCGGCCGTCTTCAACCAGGGCCTCTGCGCGCCGCCGTTCACGAAGGTCGAGGGCGCTGGTTCGGCCACCTACGACAGCGGGGATGCGGTCGGGGTGATCGCTGTCGGGGACTGGCCGCGGACCGAGCAGGCGGTGGCGGCGGTGGGGGCGAGGTACGGGTTCACCGGGTCGCAGGCCATGCAGAAGGGCCCGACGAATTTCTACGTCGTGCTGCACGGCCGCTACGGCGACACCGTGGAGTTCGGGTTCCTGGACGGCAGTCGGGTGGTGCTCTCCGTCTACGGGGCGTGTTTCATCCGGCAGGTGGAGCCCACGCCCTACGTGCCGCCCGACCCGTTCGCGCAGTCGCCCACCCCGTCGTCTTCGTCGTCTTCGTCGTCCTCGTCGTCGGTGGGGGAGTGACGTGTACGGCGACCCGGACGAGTTGGAGCGGCTCGCGGTGGGCATCCGCGAGCAGGCGCAGGGGGTGCGCGAACAGGCGCAGGCCCGGTTGCAGCGCAGCGAGCAGGCGACGTGGGCGTCGTCGGCGGCCGAGGAGTGGCGGCAGCGGGTGCGGGAGGAGACGACGCACGCGAACACCAGCGCCGACACCCTCGACGAGGCCGCTCAGGCCCTGATCGCGCACGCGGCCGAGGTGCGCGAGCGGCTGGCGGCGATCGCGGCCGCCGAGAAGGCGGTCACCGGCTGGTTCAAGGACCGGTGGAACGACCTGGAGCGGGTCGCGTCGACCGCCACCGGCGACGCGGTGCGCGGCATCGAGACGGCGGCGCAGGAGTTGCGCGACGGGTGGGCGTCGCTGCCGCCGCCCGGCGACGCGCGCTGGCTCGAGCTGAAGATCGGGGGCTGAGAGTGACCGGACCACAGGTGGTGTTCACGTCCCGGGAGGTTGCGGAGCCGCGGCGGCTCGCGCTGTCGGCGCTGGCGTGGCGCCGGCTGGCCGAGTTCGCGCCCCGGCCGCTGCCCGGGGAGTTGCAACCGCCCCCGCTGCTGGCGGCCGACCCGGAGTCGATGCCGGGATCGAGTTCCGAGTCGGCCCGCATCGCCGCCGCCCTGGAGGGGGCCACGCCCGGGGACGTCCGGAACCCCGACGAGGAGCTGCGCGCGTCCGGCGTCCTGGTCGGGCCCGAGGCCGAGCCCGAGGTGCACCCGTCGGTGCAGGCCGACCTCGCCGTCCTGGCCGCCCCGCAGGTGCTGCTGCGCGTAGACGCCCAGGTGCCGGCCGGGCGCCGGCTCGCGCACGTCGCGTTGGCCGGTGAGCTGGTGGTCTGCCTGGTGCGCACGGACGACGCCGGCGGGGTCGAGCTCTCGCTGGCCCCCGCCGTCCGGCTGGGTTCCGAGATCGCCCGGCTGGTGCCGGTTCTCGAGTCCGCGACCGAGGCGTCAGGTGAGCAGGTCGTGCCCCTGGAGGCGCTGGACGAGCCGGGGTCACTGCCCTACGCCGTCGTCGGTCGGCTGCTGGTCGACGTGCTCGCGGCGGTCCCTGGGCCCGGGGGCGCCGAGGGCCTGCGTGGGCGGGTGGTGTGGCTGGCGACGGACGCCGGGTGGGTCGGGTTGCGGCCCCGACCCGACGGGACGCCGCGGCAGCCGGTCGCTCTGGTCCCGGCCAAGGCCGCCGACCTGCCCGGCTGGCTGGCCCCGCTGATGACAACGGCCCTCGATCTGGGTGCGGGCGAAGGGGGCCCGGCGTGAGTGAACCCTCGCCGTTCGGTGGTCCGTTCGTCCTGCCGGACGCGCCCTCGCAGCCGAAGCCGCCGGTCGTCGTCGAGAACGTGACCGGTGGGGCGGCCAGTGTCCGGGTGGAGTACGCCGAGTTGGAGCGGCTCGCGTTGTTCAGCGAGGACACCGCGGCCACGTTCTTGGCGGCGGTCGCGCGCGGGCACGCCGTCCTGGTGGATCCGAACCTGCTGGCGTCTGCGGTGCTGAACCCGGGTGGGGCGGCGAGGGTCGAGGCCGTGTTGTTGGAGGCGCTTGATGGGCCGCACGGTCTGACGCTGCTGGCGGGGGAGCTGACGGCGCACGCGGCGACGATCCGGTTGACGTCGCTGAAGTACCAGGCCACCGATGCGCTCGAGGCCGAGTCGATGCGCTTGCTGGACGGGATGCTGGCCGCGACGGGGCTGGGGACGGCCGCGTTCCTGCTGGTCAACCCGTTGGCGTTGCTGGCCACGGGCGGTGCGGCCTACCTGGGCAAGGACCAGCTGGTCGACGGTATGCAGTGGTTGGTGACGGAGCATCCCGGTGTCGTCGACCACCTGCTGCGCGGTCTGCCGAGTCTCATCTCGAACACGACGGGTATCCAGGTCAGCCAGTTGGAGGCGCAGCGCCTGCTCGCTGCGCAATACCCCGACAGCCCCGGGTATCTCGCCGACCGGTCCCAGGATCCGGCCGTCCCGGGGACGCCGCCGGGAAACGTCGCGGACCTGATCCGGGGCCTCGACTACGTCAACGAGACGAAGAAGCAGGACATGGGGCAGATCGCGGTTCAGGTGCTGCGCGGGCCGGACGGGCAGATCAAGAGCGTCATCGTCGACGTCCCCGGCACCGACGACTTCAACCCGAAACCCTGGGTCACGAACGACAGCGGCACCATCAACGACATGCCGACCAACTTCCACGCCATGAACGGCGACACCACCAGCTACGAGAAGATGGTCGAGGAAGCCTTGCGACGCAGCGGGGTACCCGGTGGCAAGGACGGACCGCCGGTGATGCTCGTTGGGCACAGTCAGGGCGGCATCGTGGCGACCGCTATGGCCGGCCACACCCCCTACAACGTGACCCACGTCGTGACCGCCGGGTCACCGGTCGCCGCGATCTCCGTTCCGAGTGATGTTCAGGTGCTTTCACTCGAGAACAATTCCGATGTCGTTCCTCACCTGGACGCTGTCGACAACCCTGACACGGCCAACCGCACCACCGTCACGTTCGATGTCCTCGGCCAGGAGCACCGTGCAGGTACGGCCCACAGCATGAAGGAGTCGTACATCCCCGGAGCCGAGGCGGTCGACGCGTCACCGAGCGCCTCGGTCAAGACATTCAAGGACGGTGCGTCGCCCTTCCTGGAGAACCCCTCGGGCACCACCGTGACGACGAACCGGTACCAGGCAAGTCGGGACCCGGGTGCAGCAGCAGGGAGCGTGCCTCGGTGACCATGAGTCGTAGGACGCTGCTCGGGGCGCCGGTCGGATGGGGCGTACTCCTGTTGACCACGGCCTGCTCCTCGGCCGGGGCCGGCCCGAAGGGACCGGATCGGACTGCGCAGAACGTCGCCGAGGCCCATCGGGTCGAGCAGGAGTTGACCGTGGCGCTGGCCACGGTGAGCAGGCGGCGACCTCCCGGTCAAGTAGCCGGCATCTCCGTGGCCTACCAGGGCGCCTGGCCGGACACCGGGTTGGTCGCCGTCAGCATGGACCTGCTCGCCTCCGAGAGGGATCGGCTGACGGTCTGGGCCGACAAGGCGACCGAATTGGTCTGGCGGAGCACCATCAGCCCTCTGAGAACCATCACTCTGTTCATCAGCTGGGGGATGGCGGGCGAGCCGCAGATCCAGGGGCAACAGACCGTGACTCCGCTCGATGGCGACACCGGGCGGACTGCGCTGCAGGCGAAGTATGGGGCGCGTCCGGTGGCGGACGACGCATGACCAAGGTGTTGATTCGACGCCGAGTGATCATGCTCATCCCTTAGGTAGTCGCTTGCGCCGCGATCGCCTCGGCCTGTTCGTCGAAGGGACGGTCCGGACGCCGCCGCCAACGAGCGCGAGAGGCTTCGCATTCAATCGGAACTGGCGAGTGAGCTGGGCATCACAACGGCCGATGTCGCGTATCAGGACTCCTGGCCGGATCAAGGAGTCCTGGCCGTCAGCCTGACCATCCCGGCCTCACAGCAGGACCGGGTAGGGAGCTGGTCCGACAAGGCCACAGAACTTGTCTGGCGCAGCCGAATCACGCCTCTGCGATCCATAACCATCTATATCGGCTGGGGAGCCTCCGGCGACGCCTCGCAGGCGCGAGGCACGTGGAGCGACGAACCGTTGTCCGAGGAAACCGGTCGATCGCAGTTGACCGCGAGTACGGGCCACGTCCAGTGGCTGACAAGCCATGACCGTAAACCTCCAAGAAGGACGACGAGGGCCAGATCGCGGTCGAGGTGCTACGCGGTGCGGACGGGCAGGTCCGCAGCGTGGTCGTCGACGTTCCCGGCCCGGACGACATCAACCCGAAGCCGTGGGTCACGGACGACAGGGCTCGATCAACGACCTGCCGACCAAGTTCCACGCCATGAACGGCGACACCATCAGCTACGAGAAGATGGTCGAGGAAGTCTTGCGACGCAGGGGGTGCCAGCGGCAAGGACGGGCCGCCAGTCATGCTCGTCGGGCACATCCCAGTGACTGGTCCGACTGAGGCTGCAGGAGCTTCGGTCGGTGGACTCCCTCGGCTCAGTGTCAGTGGGGTCGTCGGCGGGTGCGGATGAACGCGATGGCCCCGCCGGCGATTGCGATGAGCAGGGCGCCGAGTCCGCCGATGATGACGACCGGTTTCGGGCCCGAGGAAGCTGCGGTCCCGCTGGAGGCGCCGGGGACGCCGCCGGTGTCCGTGTCGGGCGTCGGGCTGGACGTCGGATTTCCGCTGCCTGGGGGAAGAGCCCGGTCGAGTGCGTCGAAGACCGGGTTGGGGGCGTCGGCGGGGATCTTCTTCTGGATCGCGGTCAGGGGCAACGCGATACCGAAACCGGAGGCGTCGTCGGGCCCCTTCGGGCCGATGTCCTTGGCCGAGGCCAAGAGGCGGGCGAGGATCTGGCGGTTGGTCAGGTCGGGGTACTTGGACCAGACGAGAGCGGCAGCTCCTGACATGAGCGCGGTGGCGTCGCTCGTGCCGTCCGAGTAACCCTCGGCACCCTTGGAGTTCCGACTGGCCATGTGCACTCCTGGCGCAGCGAGCGCCACGCTGCTGCTCCTGGTCGACTTGGTCCAGACCTTCGCCCGATCGTCAACGGCTGCCACGGAGACCACACCTGGACAGTCCGCAGGAACGTTGTCCGTCCTTCGTCCATCGTTGCCGGCGCCCGCGAACAGCAGCGCTCCGTGGTCGACGGCATACCTGACTGCTGCGGGGATGTCGAGGTCGATCGCGTCGTCGCAGGGGTTCTCGGTGGCGATGGACATGTTGATGACTTTTGCACCGTGGTCAACGGCGTAGCGGATCTGCTTGCCAAGATCGGTCAGACCGGGGCCGTTGGTGATCGGCAGGATCTTCGCCTCGGGGGCTACTCCTGCGCCGGCCCAGGCGTGACCCTGGCCTGCGATGTAGACCGCCATCGCGGTGCCATGCCCGCGTGACGTCGAGTTCTTCCAGGGGTTACTGCCGTCGAATCCGAGCCCGGGTAGGACGCGCCCTTTCAATTCGGGCCGGGAGGCGTCGACCCCGTCGTCGATCACCGCCACCGTGATGCCCTGGCCGCGAGCGCCTGTGGCCCAGACCTTTTCGATGCCCCAGACCGTGAACCACCATTGGTCCTCGTCAGGCTTCGGCAGGGCGCGGGCGGACGTCGGAGCGGCGGTTCCGATGCCGAGTGCGGTCGCGGCCAGGAGCAGGGCGGCGGTGAGGGCGGTGAGTCGTCGCGTCATGGTCAACCTGAGTGGGGTCGTCGGCGGGTGCGGATGAACGCGATGGCGCCGCCGGCGATTGCGACGAGGAGGGCGGCGAGGCCGAGTTCGTCGAAGATCGGGGTGGGGGCGTCGGCCGGGACGTTGTCCACGATCGCCCTCAGCGGGCGGGCGATGCCGAAACCGGAGGAGTCGTCGCGGCCCTCGGGGCCGAGGGCGGTGAACCACCACTGCTCGTTCCCCGCCTTCGGCAGGGAACGCGCAGTGGCGGATGGCGCGACGGCGAGCGACAGTCCGATCAGGAATGCGGCCAGGGCCGCCGTCGTCGTCGTCGTGCGAACCTGACGCTTCGACGCCACGTTGCCTACTTCCGTCGTCCGGGCTGGTGCGGAAGAGACCGCAGAGTCGCGAGCAGACTACTGAGAGATCACTGGCGGAGGCTCGTCCCCGTCGCCGCCCCACACGTCGTCGTCCTCCTGGAGCCAGGTCGACCGCTCGTGCTCTTCCTCGTCCTGGCCGCCGCGGCCACCCTGGTTGCCCATCATGCCGTTGCGACCGGCCGCTCCTTCCTCGGCTGCGGCGCCACCACCGAGGCGACCCGCGTTCCCGCCCGGCCCGGTACCGACGCCCCCGCGACCGGCGCCGCGCCCGAGGACACCGCCCTCTTCGGCCAGCGCCCCGGGCCGGGCGCCGAGGCCGCCACCCGAGCCGATGCCTCCGGCGCCTGCTCCGGCGCCACCCTTACCGAGCCCGAGCCGGCCACCGAGACCGGCCATCTTGCCGCCGCCGAGCGCACCACCGGCTCCGGTGCCGAGCGCACCGGCCCCTAGTCCCGCACCCAGCCCACCGAGACCGGCTCCACCGGCACCTCCGAGTCCGGCGGCTCCGCCGGCGCCAGTGGCGCCACCGGCACCGAGGCCGCCGGCCCCGAGGCCGCCCGCACCGCCCAGACCGCCTGCGGCGCCGCCACCGGCCAGCGAGCTGCCCGCGTCGTAGGGACCGGCCGCGCCGAGGCCGTCGGCCCCGCCTCCGCCGGCGACGCCACCTCCGCTGCCGGAACCGGCTCCGCCACCGGCGATCCCGGCCGGTATGTGCACGCCCCCAGCGCCGCCTCCGGACCCGCCGCCCAGGGCGCCCGAGCCGCCGATGCCGCCCCCGCCCGCACCGGGAATGGTGCCGGTCTCAGTGCTGCCGACCTTCTCTGGCTGCTTGGCCTTCCAGTCGTCAACTTGTACGACAGACATGGACAACTTCTGCTGCACCTCTGCCGGGAGGCTGGCAGTCACCTCGTTATAGCGAGAGAGGAAGGCGGTCATGTAGTCGACGGCGACCTGGTCATTGCTTGCCGCCGCACCCACAGCAGCCCCGACGGCGCGGGTGAACGAAGCGTCCGGAAGATTGGCCTTGTACCACTCGGCGTACTTCGCGGCGTAATCGGTCGCATGGGCCATCTGCATGCATTGATCGGCCAGCGCCGCGGCTGTGGCCTGCGCCAATTGCAACTGCTCCTGGGCCTTGGCGGAGGACTCGGGGGTCTGCCAGGCGTCCTGCAGGGGTATCGCTGCTTGGGTCTTCAGCCCGTTGGCCAGTTCGCCGAGCAGGCTCGCCGCCTGCCGCCAGCTCACGCAGGCCGCGCTGATCGATTTCGGATTCAGCTGTGCGAATTCAGCCGCCACCTGCTCGGCAGTACGTGTGTAGTGGTGCCCACTGCTGTCTCTCGGGATCGCCGCGGTCCTTTCGACGATCTGCGGCGCGCCGCCGTCCCCCTGGTCGCTCATCGCTTCGTCCTCACTGGTTCCACAAAGAGTTCGCCGACGGTTGCGCCGACCCACCGCCGATGTTCGACTCCACGTTCGACATGTCCTGCTCGGAAGTTCCGTCGGCCAGGCGCACCGTCTCGGATGCCCCGGCCACCGACTTGGATGCGACCTGGATGCTCTCCCGCAGGGACCGTGTGTAGTCCGAAACAGTTTGAGCAACTATCAGGCTCGCGGTGGCCAGCTGGTTCGCCTCGTGCCAGCTGGTCGGTCCGAACGAGGCGCCTCCCGCGTCCTTGGCGAGCGTCAAAGCCCTGGTGATCGCGTCCAGCTGTGTGAGGAGCCAGTTGGAGATCTGCTCGACCGCGTCGGTGTCGATGTACATGGAGCCGGCCGGGCTCTTGAGCCCCGGCCAGTTCTGGTCCGGACGCAGGTCAAGGGGATAGCCCTCGAGGGGCTTGACGTCGTTCTCGGACTTTACGTTGGTGAGTTTGACGCTCTCATCCTGGCCGTACAGGTAGTCTTTCGGGCCTTCCGCCATCGTGCTTCCCCTCCGGTACGAACCGGCCTGGGACCCCGTGTCCCGTTACCCCGCAACGGGTCTCGAAGCGCAAGCTCCGAGACCCGTTGCGGGCCGGGCGTCAGGCCCAGAGGTTCCGGTTGGACGTCTCCGCCTGCTGGTAGTTGCTGCCGGCCTGGTCGACCGCCTGCCCCATCTGGGCCAGGATCGTCGCCATCGCCGCCGACGCCTGCTCCCACTTGGTCTTCTGCGCGTAGTACGCCTGCTGCGCGTCACCGGTCCACGTGGACACCATCGGCGCCAGCTGCGACTCCAGCCCGTCCAGCGTCGACTGGAGCGCCTGGTACGACGCGCCGATGCCGGCGGCGCCGCTGCTCAGCGACCCGAAGTTGACCTTGATCTCTCCCACGATTACCCCACCTCAGAAATGTGCGCTCAGTTGTCGATGACGCCGGACCAGGGCCGAAAGGTTGCCCGGGCGGGAAGACCAGCTCAGAGCTGCCCGGCGATGTGGTTGAACGCGCTGGACTGCTGCTCCTCCTGCTGCGCGTACGTGTTCGCGGTCGAGACCAGCGCGGTGTGCATGTCGCGCAGCGCCGTCGTCAGCTTGTTCTGCTGCGCCACCCAGTTCGCGTGCAGCGTGGCGAACGAACGCTGCGCGTCACTGCTCCAGCCGCCGAACATGGTCTGCACCTCGGCGTCGAGCTTCTTCAGGTGCCCGTCGATCTGGACCGAGGCGTCGTCGACCGCCTGTGCGCCCTTCGCCATCGCCTCTTGCTGGAGTGAGTACTCGCCTGCCATGTGGGTTACCCCCGCCTCATCGGGCCCGGCCAGAGCACGGGCCATCCCCTCACTGATGGGGCAAAAGTTATCAATCGGGAGTGAAGCGCGCGCAAGGGACTGCCGGGAAAACCGGTGCCGGATAGGTCACGAAACGGCTGCGGAGGCCTGGGCGGAGGGGCTGATGACGCTGGCTCCGGCGCGGTACGCGGCCTCCTCGGAGAGTGCCGGGCCGGTCGGGATCAACGCGGCCACGCCGGCCGGAACCGGCGCGCGCCCGGCGTCCTTGTAACCCAGCACTTCCTTCGTCTTCGCCGACGGCACAGGGTATTTCACGCCCCCGTCGGTCAGCAGGAACGTACTGCCGCCGTCCTGTCCCGCGTGGGCCAGCGGCCGGATCAACGCCCCCTCGCCGGGCGGCACCACCACGTTCACGCCGCCGGTGCCGGCCTCCTCGCGTGGCGGCTGCCACGAACCGGGCCCGCGGCCGCCGAGATAGATCCGGCTCGCCGTCGACGCGCCCGACGGGTCGTCGTAGGCGGCGCAGACCGCGCTCGAGGCACCGTCGGGGAGGCTCCCGGCCCGGATGAGGTCGGGGCGGTCGGCCGGGAAGCCGCCCGGGGCGACGACGCGGCTCGACGGGATCCGCGCGATCGTCTCGGTCGAGGTCGAGAACGGCACCGGGCTCTGGTCGCCGTTGTAGTAGGCGGCCCGCTGGTACGGGTCGGCCAGCATCAGCTGCGCCACGAACGTCGAGATCCGCGCCAGACCGTCGTCCACCGCGACGTAGTAGCGGTCGGGCTGCCCGGCCTGCGCGTCGACCTTGAAGATCTGGCCCAGGAAGATCGCCGTACCGTCCAGGGCCGCGTACGGGACCTTCCTGCCGATCCCCGACAGGTGCGGCGCGACCAGGTCGGGGCCGGCGGGGATCGCATTGACCCAGGCGTCCGGCACGGTGACGGCGTCGGAGCGGGACCAGTCGAAGGCCGCGCCTGTGACGTCCATGTCGATGACCTTCAGGCGCGTGTTGTTCCACAGCACGTACAGGTCGCCCGACGTCACCTGCACGAGCACCGCCTCGTCGGCCCCCACGGCGCGCCCCGTGGGCCGGTACCCGCCGCTGACGGTGATCGACTGGGGCCCGGAGCTCGAGTCCCGCCCCGCGCAGGTGAGCCAGGGCCCGGAGACCAGGTGGTCGTCGTCCGGCAGCGAGTCCGGCAGCCCGGCGATGCCCAGGGCGCGCCCGCGCGCCACCCCGGCCAGCGAGTTCGCCGAGAACCGGCGCACGCTGATCTCGGGTTCGTTCAGCAGCAGGCGGGCCGACGTGTAGTTGAGCACCGGGTGCAGAGCCCGGTCGTTCGAGTCGTACACGTACCGCGCGCCGGTCTCCTTCTCGACCACCAGGACGCCGCCGTCCGCCCAGCCGGTCTTCCCGCCCGGTCGGATCAGCCCGATCACCCCGGCGACGGCCAGCAGCAGCACCGCGATCATCACGCCGGCGAACGTGGACACCCCGGCCCGGCGCAGCGGGACGTCGAGCCCGTCGGTCTCCCCGGTCACCAGGGCCGACTGCATGCGCACCTGGGCGAACCGGTACGCCTGGACCTGATCACGGCGAGACTGCACGGGCCATACGATAAGCGGCATGGGGGAGCAACCCGTGCAGACGCCGCGAATTCACCCGACCGATCCCGACACTCGTTCGCTACCCGTGATCCCGGCGCCGCCGGCGCCGGCGTCGGGTGACGTACCCGCCGCCGAGGTGCCGGTGCCCGCGACGGTCACCTGGGGGACCGAACGTCCGCGGCTGCTCTGGCGGGTGGTCGTGCTCGAGCTGGCGGTCGCCGCCGTCGTGGTCGCCGGGGCCCGGGGCGACTGGACGGCGGTGCTCGCCGTCCCGCTCGCCCTCCTGACGGTGCTGCTGCTGGTTCCCGCGGTCGGGGCCTGGGCGCGGACCAGGGTGCGCTACGCCCTCGCCCGGGCCCCGCAGCCGGGGGCTCACGACGGCGTTCCGGAACTGGCCGGGCTGCAGGAGGTCCTGCCGCGCCTGAGCATCTCCTCGATCGGCCTGCGCGGGGGCTCCCTGCTCGGGGTGTGCGCGGACGGCGCGGGCTGGGCCGCCGTGCTGGCCGTCCACGACGGGGCGGGTCTCGTGCACCACGGGACGCCGGCGCGGCTGCCGGTCGAGGTGCTGGCCCGCCTGTTGCGCGTCGACGACATCCGGCTCGCCGCCGTCCAGGTGGTCACCCAGGCCAGCGACAACCCGCTCGGGCTGCCGACCGACGCCGGGGCCGTCGCGTCCTACCGGATGATGAACCCGGGGCGGGTGCCCGGGGCCCGCCAGACCTGGATCGTGCTGCGCATCGACGCCACGACCGGAGCGAGCGCCATCAACGCCCGCGGCGGCGGGCGGACCGGCGCCGAACGGGCGCTGAAGCGTTGTGTCGCAAGGGCTTCCGAGCTGCTGGCTGCGGCCGAGGTGACCGTCGTCCCGCTCGGCGCCGAGGCGGCGGCCAGCGCGATCGCGCACCTGTCCGGGCTGACCGGGGCGGCGCCGGAGGGCATGCGGCGCAGCGCCGAGCACTGGCGGAACTGGGAGGCCGACGGTCGCGAGCACGTCAGCTGGCGGGTGCGCAGCTGGCCGGTGGACGACGTCCCGGTGGCCCGCCTGGTCGATGCCGTGGCCGCCGTGCCGGCCTTCAGCACCGCCACGTCGATCACCCTCGAACCCGTGCGGTCGACCGGTGCGGACGGCTCGCCGGGTCCGGGCGGTCCGGCGGGTCTGGTGGGGCCAGGGGCGCCGCCGGCGTCGCTGGGTTCGCCGGTCCCGGTGGCCCCGGCCGTGAAAGTCCAGGCCCTGGTGCGGTTGACCGGCCTGCCCGGGGAACCCCTGGACCAGGAGGGGCCGAACGCGCCGGCGGCGCGGTTGACCGAGCGGCTCGCGGCCGAGGGGTTCGGCCTGACCCGGCTGGACGGCCGGCACCGGCCCGCCCTGCTGGCCGGTCTGCCGTTGGCCCGGGTCCCGGTGGGGCGGACGACGCCGCTCGGTCGGGCGCAGGTGGTGCCGACCGCGCAGTTGACGGCGCTCGACGTCCCGGTCCGCTCCGGTGGCCTGACCGTGGGGACGGACACCGCGGGCGAGCCCGTCCTCGTCCGGCTGTTCCGGCCCACCCCGGTGCGGATCTACCTGATGACGTCCGGCTACGTCGCCAAGCTGCTGGCCTACCGGTCCGCCGTGGCCGGCGCCTCCGTCGAGGTCGTCTCCCCCCGGGAGTCGCACTGGTCGCGGCTGGTCGAGGTGCTGGACGGTCGGGCGCGGCCCGTGCCGCGCGGGGCCGTGGCGCAGTTCGGCAGCGGGCTGACCGCGCCGCTCCTGCGCATCGACGACGCCGGGCTGGCCACGACCATCGACCGCAGCGAGCTCGGGGCGTGGCAGACCCGGCTCGTCCTGCAGGACCGGGTGACCCGCGAGAACGTCGGCACACTGAGGGCTTTCGACCTGGTCATGGTGCAGCGCCTGCGGCCGGAGATGCTGGCCCTGCTCGCGCCGGTGCTGGGCATCCCTGCGGAGGTGGTGGACGTCCTGCCGATGATCCCGGACGACGTGGTCGCGCTGCTGGGGCCGGGCACCGCCCGGCTGGTGAACCTGTCGCCGACGTGGTCGGAGACCAACCTGTTCGGGCAGCCCGTCCGGCTCGACGGCTGACGCGACCGACTGACGCGACGCCGGTCGGGTCAGCCGGCCAGGCCGCGCACGTAGCCGAAGACGCCCATCACCGACAGGGTGAGCGGGACGACGGCGGTCACGGCCAGCCCGTCGACGATGTCGAGCAGCCGGCGCCAGACCGGCGAGACGGTGCGCCCGGGCAGCATCAGCCCGGCGGTCACCGCCGCCCCGGCGGACGCCAGCAGGGCCAGCACCACGAGCACCTGGCGCAGCGGCGACGCCCCGGCCGCGGTCGCGACGGCGAGCGCGTTGCCGCCCAGAACCGCTGTGGCGAGCAGGAACCCGCGCTGCCACCGCCCGTCGAGCACCCGGGCGCGCAGTGCCGTCGCCAGGGCCAGCACGCCGAGCAGCCAGGGCGCCGTGCCGGTCTGGGCGCGGGCGAGCAGGATGCTGCTCGCCCCCGTGACGAGCATCGTGCCGCCGACCAGCGCCGTCACGTACTGGTCGGCCAGCCGGGCCCGCAGGACGATGTCCGTGCCGTCGACCCAGGAGTCGTCGGCGCGCACGTCCTCGGCCGTGAACGGGATCGTCGGCAGCGGCAGGTCGGCCAACCGCAGCGACAGAGCGGGCGCGGCCTGGGTGAGGGCGAGAGCGAGCGCGGCGGCCAGGGCGGCCGCCCCGGTCGTGGGCAGCTCCCAGACCGCCGACGACGCGGCCACCGCGAGCGTGACGAGGGCGGCCGTGCCGACGCCCACGTAGGCCGGCAGGTGGGCGGCCGTGCCGACCCCGCCGGCCGTGGCGACCAGCAGCAGGGCGGCCGCCGCCGCGACCACGCAGGTGGTGTCGAACGGGCCGTCGCCGCGCACCAGCAGCGCCCCGGCGAGCCCGGCGAAGCCGGCCGCGACGAACCCGGCCACGGCGCCGGCGCGCGCGTCGGAGAAGGACCGGGACAGGACGGTGGCCAGGAGGACCAGGCCGGCGCTGATCCCGGCGGCGGCCCCGCCCACGGCCAGCCACGGCGGCCCGGACAGGGCCAGCACGAGAGCGGTCACGCCCGACGTGACCACCATCGCCGTCAGCCCCGCCCGGCGGGTGTCGGTGCCGGTCCAGCTGCGGGTGTGTTGAGCCTTGGCGGTCGCGATCGCGTCGGCGACGTCGTCGAAGGCCAGCTCCGGCAGCTCCGCCTCGCGCGGGCGCAGGTAGAGGATCTCGCCGTCGCGCAGCGACAGTTCGGCCGGTGTGAGCCCGACGTCCAGCGGGGTGTCGCCCAGTCGCTGCAGCGACCAGGTCGTGTTCGGCAGGGCGGTCTCCGGGCTGGCGCCCGGCGCCTCCACCGCCTGCCGCACGAGCACCGGGACGACGTCGATCAGCGGCACGTTCTCGGGCAGGGCGACGTCGATGCGCGCCGAGGGCGACACCACCGTGACGCGACAGAGATCACCCTGGATCTCGCTGTCCATTGCCGATCCCCCTGACCGCGCGAGCGTCGTGAACTGGTCATAATGCCCTGTCGGCCACATGTGTCACAGAAGGGGGGCTTCGTCACATGGGCATCACGATCTTCCGGCGGCCGCCGCGGATCCAACCGCCGGAGCTGCCGCAGGGAACCGTGGCGCTGGAACCGCCGCCCGAGTTGACCGAGACCGTCAGCGGCGGCCTGGGGGCGGCCATGACCTACCTGCCCATGCTGGCCGGCGGCGGGGCGATGGCGTTCCTGGTGGTGGGCCAGGGGTCGAGCCCCATCACGATCGTCGCGGGGGTGCTGTACGCGGCGTCGATGGCCGGGATGATGGTCGGCCAGATCGGGCGCGGCGCGGGGGAGAAGAAGCGCAAGCTCAACGCCGAAAGGCGTGACTATGCGCGGTATCTCACCCAGGTACGCAAGCAGGTGCGGCGGGCGGCCGGGCAACAGCGGGACGCCCTGACCTGGCGGCACCCCGCGCCGGACGCCCTGTGGAGCCTCGCCATGACGCCCCGGCTGTGGGAGCGGCGGGCCGCCGACGGCGACTTCGGCGAGGTGCGCATCGGCACCGGGGTGCAGCGGCTGACGGTGCGGCTCGTGCCACCGGAGACGAAGCCGGTCGAAGACCTGGAGCCCTTGTCGGCCGGGGCGCTGCGCCGTTTCATCCGCACGCACTCGACCGTGAACGGGCTGCCGGTCTCGGTGTCCCTACGCGGGTTCGGCCGCCTCGTCCTCCAGGGTGACCCCGCCGCGGCGCGCGGCCTGACCCGGGCGATGGTCGCCCAGGCCGTGGTCGCCCACGCGCCCGACGAACTGCGCGTCGTCGTGTGCGCGAATCCCGACCGGCTCGGCGAGTGGGACTGGGTCAAGTGGCTGCCGCACGCGCTGCACCCGGTGCGGACGGACGCCGCCGGCCCGGTCCGGCTCTTCTCGCACCGGATGTCGGAGCTCGAGGAGCTGGTGCCCGAACTGCAGGAGCGGGGCCGGTTCACCGGCGAGGGGGGCGCCGTCCCGCAGATCGTCGTGGTGATCGACGGAGACGTCGACCTCGGGACGTCGAACCTGGCCACCTCCGAGGTCGAGGGCGTCACGGTGGTCGAGCTCGCGCGCACCCAGGCTCAGCGGGCCGCGCGCAGCCAGGCCCTGGTGCTGGAGCTGGATCCCTCGACCATGACCCGCATCACGCACGACCGCCTCGGGGCGGAGGTGCGCCAGGTGCTGGGCACGCCGGACCGGCTCGAACGCGGCGCCGCCGAGGGCCTGGCCCGGCTGCTGGCGCCGCTGCGCACGAACGCGGGCGCCGAGTCGGAGGACGTGCTCTCGATGGACCGCGGGCTGCTGCAGCTCATGGGCCTGGGCGACGCGCGCCGCCTCGACGTGGCCACCACCTGGCAACCACGCCCGCCGCGCGACCGGCTGCGCGCCCCGATCGGGGTGGGCGAGGCCGGCGAGCTGATCGAGCTCGACATCAAGGAGGCGGCCCAGAACGGGATGGGCCCGCACGGCCTCGTCGTCGGTGCCACCGGGTCCGGCAAGTCGGAGCTGCTGCGCACCCTGGTCCTCGGCCTGGCCGTCAAGAACTCCAGCGAGGCCCTGAACTTCGTCCTGGTCGACTTCAAGGGCGGTGCGACGTTCGCCCGCCTGGAGGACCTGCCGCACACCGCCGCGGTGATCACCAACCTCGCCGACGACCTCGCGATGGTCGACCGGATGCGCGACGCCATCGACGGCGAGCTGAACCGCCGTCAGGAGCTCCTGCGCGACGCCGGCAACTACGCGAACCTCAAGGACTACGAGGAGGCCCGGAACAAGGGCGCCGCCCTGCCGCCCGTCCCGACGCTGTTCATCGTCGTCGACGAGTTCAGCGAACTGCTCAGCGCCCAGCCGGATTTCATCGACCTGTTCATCGCGATCGGCCGGATCGGGCGGTCCCTGGGCGTGCACCTGCTGCTGGCCAGTCAGCGCCTGGAGGAGGGCCGGCTGCGCGGCCTGGAGACGTACCTGTCGTACCGGATCGGTCTGCGCACCTTCTCCGCGCTGGAGTCGCGCGTGGTGCTCGGCGAGCCCGTCGCCTACGAGCTGCCCTCGGCACCCGGGCACGGCTACCTGAAGGTCGACACCAGCACGATGCAGCGGTTCAAGGCCGCCTACGTGTCGGGCCCCTACCTGGGCACGCGGGTGGCCGACACGGCGGCCATCGAACTGGCCACCCGTCGGGTGGTGCCGTTCACGGCGGGCTACGTGGCCCCCGACGAGACCTCCGTCCGTCCGGTCGTCGCCGAACCCGCGCCGGACGAGAACCCCGAGTCCGTGCTGGAGGTCGTCGTCTCGCAGCTCGCCGGCCGGGGCGTCCCGGCCCACCAGGTGTGGCTGCCGCCGCTGGACGAGTCGGTGTCGCTGGGGCAGTTGCTGCCCGGGCTGCGCCCCGATCCGGCCTACGGGTTGCATCCCGTGGGCTGGCCCGGCCGCGGCCGGCTCCAGGTGCCGGTCGGCCTGGTCGACATGCCTTACTACCAGCGCCGCGACCCGCTCTGGTTCGACCTGTCGGGGGCGGGCGGTCACATCGTGGTCGTCGGCGGTCCGCAGAGCGGCAAGAGCACCGTCGTGCGCGACCTGATCGCGGGCCTGGCCCTGACCCACACCCCGCTGGAGACGCAGTTCTACTGCATCGACCTGGGCGGCGGCACGCTCAACTCGCTCGAGGGGCTGCCCCACGTCGGGTCGGTCGCGGGTCGGCTCGCGGGGGCCTCCGTGCGCCGGATCCTGGCCGAGATGCGGAGCCTGCTGGCCGACCGGGAGCAGATGTTCGACGCCTTGCGCATCGACTCGATGGCCACCTACCGGCGGATGAAGGCGCGCGGCGAGATCCCCGACGACCCGTACGGCGACGTGTTCCTCGTGGTCGACGGCTGGGGTTCGATCCGCAGCGACTTCGAGGAGCTGGAGCAGCAGATCACCGAGCTGGCCGCCCGCGGCCTGAGCTACGGCCTGCACATCCTGATCACCGCGCAGCGGTGGATGGAGCTGCGCCCCGCGCTACGTGACCTGATCGGCACCCGGATCGAGCTGCGTCTGGGGGACCCGACCGAGTCCGACGTCGACCGCCGGGCCGCGGCCAATGTGCCGAAATCGGTTCCGGGTCGCGGCATCACGGCCGCCAAGCTGCACTTCCTGTCCGTCCTGCCGCGCATCGACGGCGGTACCGAGCCTGAGACGCTGGTGGCGGGCGTCGCCGACCTGGTCGAGAAGGTCCGGGCCGCGTGGCACGGCCCGGAGGCCCCGCGCGTCCGGCTGCTGCCCGCCGACCTGCCCTACTCGGCGTTGCCCCAGCTCACGGGCGGTCCCCGGGCGGCCGCCCGGGCCAGCGGGGAGGGCCTGCCGATCGGCATCGACGAGGACGACCTCGCGCCCGTGTACCTGAACGTCGCGCAGGACCCCCACCTGGTGATCTTCGGCGACACCCGTTCCGGCAAGTCGAACCTGCTGCGCGTGATCACCCAGCAGATCATCGAGCGGTACTCGCCCGAGAGCGCCAAGATCATCGTGCTGGACTACCGGCACGAGCTCATCGACCTGGCCCAGGCCCCGCACATGCTGGCCTACGGATTCGCCTCGCCGCAGGCCCCCGACATCGTCAACAACACCGTGGCCGGTCTCCAGAAGCGTCTTCCCCCGGCCAATCTCACGCCCCAGCAGCTGCGCGACCGGAGCTGGTGGAGCGGGCCCGAGCTGTTCGTGATCGTGGACGACTACGACATGGTGGCGACCGGCAGTTCGAACCCGCTGCTGCCGTTCCTCGACCTGGCCCCCCTCGGCCGGGACATCGGGCTGCACCTGATCCTGGCCCGGGCGATGGGCGGGGCCGGCCGGTCGATGTTCGAGCCCCTGGTCCAGAAGCTGCGCGAGACCGGCAGCCCGGCTGTGATCCTCTCCGGTGCCAAGGACGAGGGGAACCTCTTCCACGGCGTGCGGCCCGAGCCGTTGCCCCCGGGGCGCGCCCGGCTGGCCACCCGGCAGGGCGTCAAACTCATCCAGACCGCCAAGCTGCCGCCGACCGCGGCGAACACCCCGACGGGACCGATCCCGATCAGCGACGTCCGGTGACGGGAGCGGCGGGTGTAGCGCCCGCTGGTCCTGGACCGGCCGTGTCCGCCGTCCACGAGGTCTGGTCGCTCGCGGCCAGGGCGGTCGCCTCCAGGGCCGGCGTTTCGTCGGGGGAGGTTTCCGCGACCGTCAGGTCGACCACGCCGGGACGCCAGCCGCGGCGACGTCCCCGTCGGACGGCGGCCCTCAGCCCGAGCAGCAGCAGGGTGGCGCCCAGCGCGACCCCCGCGACGACCACGGTCCGCACGGTGTGGTCCGGTGCGGAGGCCGGTAGCGCGGTCGGGGCCCCGACGACCGGCGTGGTGACCTGGGCCGGGTCGGAGTCGTCGAGGACCGCGGTGACGGCCGCCAGCGGGTTCGGCACGCCGTAGCCCAGGGCCGCGTCGGGCAGAGTCGTCGACGGGTGCTCGGCGGTGAGCACGAGCCGCTGCCGGATCTGGGCGGCCGTCTCGTCGGGGTAGCGGGCCCGCAGCAGCGCCGCGATCCCGCTGACGAACGGGGCGGCGAAACTCGTTCCCTTGCAGGCGACCAGGCCGGACTTCTGCTCGGGGCCGGCCCACTGGCAGACCAGGTCCTGGCTCGGTGCGGCCAGTGTCACGTAGGGCCCGGTGACGGCGTTCGGGTCGGGGGTGCCGTCCCGCGTGATGCCGGCCACCGCGACGACGTTCGGGTGGTCGGCGGCCAGCGCGGCGGGCCAGGTCACGCGCTCCGCCTGGTCGTTTCCGTCGGCCTGCCGGTCGTCGCGGTTGCCGGTGGCGGCGACGATCAGCACGTCTCGTGCCCGCGCCTCGCCGATCACGTCCTCGAACGCCGCGCGCTGGCGACCGCTCAACTGGTCGTAGTTCGTGGTGACCGAGACGTTGACGATCTGCGCGCCCGACTCCACGGCCGTGCGCAGGGCGAGGATGAGATTGTCCGCGGTGCCGGTGATCTCGTTACCGTACGAGTCGATGCCCCACGTCTCGCGGACCGGCAGGATCTTCGCCGCGGGCGCGACCCCGACGAAGGCCCGACCGGGCCGGCGCTGGGCGGCGATCATTCCCGCGACCATCGTCCCGTGCCCGGCGCAGTCGCTGTCCCCGCCGGACTTCCGCTTGCCGCTGGTCACGTCGTACCCGCCGACGACGCGGCTCTTCAGGGCCGGGCGGCTGTCGTCGACGCCGCTGTCGACCACGGCCACGGTCACTCCATCGCCGCGGCTGTAGGTCCAGGCCTGCTCGAACTGCAGCCGCGTCTGCGACCAGTTCGGCTGCGCGGCGACGCCCTCGTCGACGAGGTACTTCCGGTTGTCGGGGTTCTCGTACGCGCAGGCCCTCGGGTCGGGCGGCGACTCCGCCCGTGCTGTGGCGGGCAGCGCAACGAGCAGAACTCCCGACAGTACGAGCCCCGCCAGCACGGGCCCTGTCGCCGTCCGGCCCCCCACCATCCCGTTGCGTCCCTCGCGTCCTGTCTCGTGGCGCGGCCCCGTGCCGCGACCTCACGGGCAATCTAACGGTCTAACGGTCGGTCCGACCCGACTCGGGGCGATCGTCGGTGATGCCCGCGTCGACACGGTTACGATCGGGGCGATCCGGCGAGAGCGACGGTCATCATCAGGGGGTCGTGTTGCACACCGAGGGGCTGCCCCGCGATTTTCCTCCCTACCTCTACCTGCCCTGCCACGAGGACGTACCGGACCCGGCCGAGGCCAGGCTCCTGCTGCGGCAGACCCGGGACGGCCGCACCGCGCTGTTCGCCTACTCAGCCCTGGACCGGCTGCGCACCTGTTGCGGCGAGGGACAGCCTTGGATCGTCGTCCCGGTCACGATGTTGGAGGCCCTGCAGCGGTTAGACCCGTTCCAGCTGCTGCTCATGGACGTCGTGATCCCGCAGGAGTACCGCCGGCCCGCGGAGGTTCGGGCATGAGCGACGGTTTCCACGTGGCCACCGATGCCCTGGACGGCATCGCCCGTACGCTCGACGGCGTCTCCCAGGGTCTGGAGGGTCTGGCCGGCTCGATCCCGGCGATTCCCGAGGCGGGGGCCGTGACCGCCGACCTCGCGTCGGCACTGGGGCATCTCCTCGCCCAGGTCGGCGAGCTGTCGGTCGGGTCGGCCGCGGCCGCCGCGGGGGTGCGGCGCAGCCTGCGCACCTACCTGACCGCGGACCGGCAGGCCGAGGCCGGCCTGTCGGCGTCCGGCGCCGCCGGGCCGGGCGGGAGGTAGCCGTGCCGATCGACACCGGCCTCCCGGGCGATGCCGGTGCCCTGCGCAGTCTCGCCGGGTGGCTCACGGGCTCGCTCCGGGGCGAGATCGACCGGGCCGCAGCCGATTACCGCACCGTGGTCAGCGATGCCTCGACTGGCTGGCGGGGCGCGGCGGGAGAGGCCTTCGCGGGGCGGGTGGTCGCGGGGGAAACGGCGTCCGGCCGGCTCGCAGACGGCGCCGGCGGGGCGGCCGACGCAGTCACCAGCTACGCCGACGGTCTTGCGGCGGCCCAGCGCAACCTGGCTCTGATCCGGGACTACGCGGCCGCCGCCGGTCTACCGGTCGCGGGGGACGTGATCGGTGAGCCGACCCCGCTCGGGGCCGGCGCCTCCCCGGCCGCGTCCGCCACCCTGCAGACCCGGGTGCAGACGTACAACCAGGCCCTGGCCGACACCGACCGGGTGAACCTGGAGGTGAAGGTTCTGCAGGACGCGCTGCGCAACGCGCTCGCCGACCTCCGGAAGAAGTGGTTCTTCACGGCGGCGGACCTGATCGGGGGAACGGCCGGCGACCTGTTGACCGAGGCACACGTCTCGAACCTGAAGACCGCCGCCGGCGAGCTCGACGACTACGCGAAGACCCTGAGGGCCCGCGCCTACGGCCAGTCGGCCGAGCCCGGGCGGGTACTCGACCGGGGTCAGTTCTACGACGACCTCGACCGATCGGCCGCCGCCGCCCGGGACGCGGACGGGCTGGCCAAGAGCGCGGAGGGCGCCGAGAAGGTCGGTGGCCGCCTCATGCTCGGCTTCGGAGGGGCGCTCGCGGTGGCCGACGCCGCTTACGACATCCACAACGGCAAGCCCGTCGCCCAGGCCGTCGTCTCCAGTGGTGCGAGCTTCGGCGCCTCGGTCGCGGCCGGCGCGGTCATCGGCAGCTTCATCCCCGTTCCCGTGGTCGGCACCGCCGTGGGCGCTCTCGGCGGGGCGGCGGTGGGCGTGTTCACCTCAGGCATGGTCGACTCCCTGTTCGAGAATCACGGCGACGTCGCGGACGCGATCGGGGACGGCGTCTCCGAGGTCGGCGACGCGGGCAAGGCGATCGGTCACCTGGCCGAGGACGCCTGGGACACGATCTTCTGAGGCGGTCACCGGCGGTGGACACATCCTTTCCGTGGACGACGAGGCGGGCCGGGCGCCGGCAGGTCCTGTCGGCTCTCGGTCTGGGTCTGCTCAGCGCCGTCGCGCTGGTGGTGGCCCTGGTCGTCGCGCGGGAGTCGCCTCCGCGCGCCGTCTACCCGCTGGCGGTGGCGGTGACTTTCGGCGCCGTGCTGCGCTACGGCTGGGTGTCGCACGTGGCGCCCCAGAACCGACCGGCCGACGCCCGGCTGGTCGAGCGCGACGGCCGACCGGGCACGCAACTGCGCTATTCCGGTACCCAGTGGCGGCTTCTGCTGGTGGTCACGAGCGTCCCGGCGGTGGTCCTCGCCGTCGGGGCGGTGGACCTGGCCGTGACTCGCCCGACCGGGGACGGGATGGGGGCTTCCGTGCTGCCTGCGCTGGGGGCCCTGCTGTTCGGGTGGTTCCTGCTGGCCGTCGCCCGCGGTCGGATCGTGCGGGGTGAGATCGTCCTCGACCGGGCCGGCATCCGGCAGCGTGGCCGCGCCGGCGAGGTGTTTCTGCCGTGGACGGCGGTCACCGCTGTGGCGGCCGTCCAGGCCGGTC
This sequence comes from Spongisporangium articulatum, assembly GCF_044465595.1. Classification (NCBI taxonomy): domain Bacteria; kingdom Bacillati; phylum Actinomycetota; class Actinomycetes; order Kineosporiales; family Kineosporiaceae; genus Spongisporangium; species Spongisporangium articulatum. The sequence continues at coordinate 71,174 of NZ_JBITLV010000010.1, forward strand.
CGGCGCCGCACCTGCTCATCGGCTGCTCCCCGGCCGGCGCCCTGGAACGACGCTGGACGACGTGGTTCTGGCGGATCGACCGGCGCCTGGACGAACCGGTCCTCGACATCGACTGCACGCTGCTGGCGCTCGACCAGGACGCCGTGCGGGCCTTCCTGACCCATTACGTCGAGCATCCCGAGGACCGTGCCGAGTTGGGCACCTCCGCCAGCCTCGGGCGGCTGCCGGGCCTCGGCCGGTGACGTTGCCTGCTCGACCGGTCAGGAACCGAGCGGCCGGCCGAAACGTCGCCACCGCCGGGCCGCCTCGTGGGTGGAGCGCACCAGCGGACCCCGCTCGGCCTCCAGCGCGGCCTTGCGCCGGTGCGCGTAGTCGTCGACGTCCAGTTCCCGCAGCACCCGTTCCACGGTGGCCAGCAGCGCGACGTTCAGTTCCCAGTACTCCGGGTCCTCGCGCGCCCCCATCAGCAGCATCTCGGCGGTCCGGGCGCGGGCCTCGCGCAGGTCGGTCAGCGCCTGCCCCACCTGCCCCGTCTGGTACCAGGACTCGTGCTCGACCTCGACCTGCAGCATCCGGCCGTACGAGCGGAAGCAGGCGGCCAGGTCGCGCAGCAGGACGGCGAACACCTCGCGGACGTCCTCGGCGTAGTCGTCCTCCTCCTGCGGCTGGCGGGGGGACTCCTCGTCGTCGCCGGCCACCGAACCGGCGCGGACGCCGTCCACGATCGACCGGAAGAGGCTGCGGACGGCGATCAACGAGTGTTCCAGCGCCTCGAAACCGATCCGCAGCCCGTGCGCGGTGTTCGGCGTTCCGAGGGCCCGCACGTTGAGATGCCGGCTCTCCTCGAAGCTCGAGATCTCGTCGTAGATCGACGGCACGTGCCGGGTCAGCCGACGAGCTTCCTCGAGCCAGTTCCGTGCCCGGTTCCCGACCGGTCCGGCACTCAGGTCGTCGGCCGCGACGTCGAGGATGGACGCGATCCGCTCGGCGAACTGCGCGACCCGTTCACCCGCGTCGTAGCGCCGGACCGCCGGCGGGAACAGCACGTTCACGACCACCCCGACGCCCGCGCCGATGAGGGTCTCGTAGATCCGGTCGAACCCGACGTCGCCCTGTTCAGCCGAGGCGACGGCGAGCACGAGCATCGCGCTGATCGGCACCTCGATCAGGTTGGGGCCCAGGCGCAGCAGCTGCCCGACCACGATCGAGACGGCGATCAGGAGGGCCAGGCTCCACCAGACCAGCCCCACGACCCCGGAGAAGATGATCGCCAGGAGCACGCCGGCCACGACGCTGACCACGCGCTCGACGCCACTGTGCAACGTGCTCGTGAGCGTGACCTGCACGACCAGGAGCGCGGTCAGGGGGGCCAGGATGGGGACGGTCTCGGGGGACAGGGAGTGCGCGACCACATAGCTGGCGGTCGCCGCACCGGACAGCCGCAACGCCCGGAACACGGCCGCCTCGCCGCGCGTGCGGATCCGGTCGCGGGTGTCGGCCACGAACTCGTCCCAGGCCTCACGAACCGTTGCGCGCACGGACCGTCGACCACCGGCGCCGCGGGTGCTCACCACGCCATCATGACAGCGGGTTCAGAGACCGCTCGGCCGGCGGGCGTCGTCCAGGAGGTCCCGCAGTTCCTCGCGCGCGACCACGGACAGGTGCCGGAGGTTCTCCAGCGCGGGGCTCTCCGCCACGAGGTTCGCCGACCGGCGGCCCAGATCCCACAGGGCGATGACGAGCAGGGCGACGTCCGCGAAGACGAACGTGCCGAGGAACCGTGGCCAGTCCAGATTCCTGGCCACCTGCCAGGTGTTCACGCGCTTCCATCGGGCCGGCGGAGCGCCGACTTGAGGGCCGGACTCGAGGGCCCGGCCGCGGCTGCGACCGGGCCCTGCGCCTTCAGCCGAGGTACTTCGACCAGGGGCCGGTGATGGCCAGGGTGATGCCCGGGGTCTGGATGTTGACGAACAGCACCTTGCCGTCGGCGCTGAAGGTCGGGCCGGTGAACTCCGAGTACTCCGGCGCGGCGTCGGTGCCGATGTTGAGCTGGTTGCGGGCGATGGCGTAGGTGGGGCCGCCCGGGGTGGTGCTGAGCACGTGCGAGGCGCCGACGCCGTCCTCGGCCAGTACCAACGTCCCCCACGGGGTGACGGTGACGTTGTCGGGACCGTCGAAGACGACCCCGTCGTAGCGGGGGCTCGCACCGGTCTCGGCCGTGGTCTGGTGCGGGAAGTACGTCACGAGGGTGATGGTCTTCTCCGCGTAGGAGTAGAACCAGACCATGCCGTCGTGCTTGACCGCGTCGGCGGGCAGGTCGTCGGTGTTGAAGGCGAAGCTGTTCACCACGTAGACGCCCTTGTCGGTGCCCCACACGCCCTCGAACTTCTTGCCCCGGGTGATCTCGGTGGTGAACTGCTTGCGCACCGAGGTGGTCTGGCCGTCGCGCTCGGGCACCGCGACCCAGCGGACCGGGAAGGGCCGGCCGAGCTGGGCGGACGTCAGGTAGGCGACGTCGGGCAGCACCGAGCCGTCGTCCATGACGATGGCCATCGCTTCGAGGGTGCCGTCGGTGGGCCCGAGCAGGTCGGCGAGCCCGGCGCGCAGCCGCACGCCGCGCGGGGCGGTCCACCGGTAGAAGAGTCCGTTGGGCTTGCTGGCGTCCTCGGAGAGGTAGACCTGCCCGCGGTCGGCGTCGACGGCCAGCGCCTCGTGGGCGTAGCGGCCGAAGGCCTTGATGGGCTTGGGGTTCGAGCGACCGTCGGCGAACACCTCGAACACGTAGCCGTGGTCCTTGGTGTAGGTGCCGGTCTTCCCGTTGGCGCTCCAGGTGGCGCCGGCCTTGAGCTCGGTCTCCTCGCAGGTCAGCCAGGTGCCCCACGGCGTCGGGCCCCCGGCACAGTTCACGGCGGTGCCCGAGATGCCCACCCACTCGCCGAGATTCCTTCCGCGGCGGTCGGTCTCGATCACGGTGCAGCCACCGCCGGCGACCGCGCCCGGGTCGTAGACCGTGCCCGCCACGTGCGGCACCCCCAGCAGAGCGCCCGCACCCAGCTCGTGGTTCTGGATCAGCCGCAGACCGCCCCGGCCGCCGGGAAAGACCGCCGTGCCGTCGTGGTTGGACGGCGTCGGCTCACCGGTGCGCAGCGACGTGCGCCCGGCGTAGGTCACCACCTGGTAGTCGAACTCGGGCGGCAGGGCCAGGATGCCCTGCGGGTCGTCGACGAGCGGCGGGAACGGCCGCCCCGCGGGACGGGCGGCGCCCCCGCGACCGGCGTCGGCGGGGGAGGCGTAGGCCAACGACGGGGTCGAACCGGCGACGGCCAGTCCCACACCGGAGGCGCCGGCGGTCAGGAGGTTGCGTCGGGAGATCGGCATCGGACTGCTCCTCGGCGGATGCGCGGTGGCTGGATGAGCCGCAATCCTCATGACCGCCGGCCACGCGCGACCCCCCGGCCGGTGGCGGTCAGGTCACCGGAAGATGAATTCCGCCGCGGGTCACCTCACGAGCCCTGGAGAGAGCGCAGCTGCGTGACCGCTGCGGCGGCCGAGTCCGGCACCTCGACGGTCTTGGTCCGGCTGGTCGAGCCGCGGATGAGGAGAACGTCCCGGCGGGCGACGCCGAGGGCGTCGGCCAGGGCCTCGAGGACGGCGGCGGTCGCCCGGCCGTCGACGGCGGGCTCGCGCACCCGGACGACGAGTGCTCCGTCGTGCTCGCCGCCCACGCCCGGACGGCGGGACCGCGGGTGGACCCGCACGGTGAGGCGCACAGCAGGATCGTGCCATGCCGAACGGACGGCGGGCCCAACCTGCTCGAGGTGCCCTTCCGTGCATGATCACGGCCGAGGGGGTCAGGCGAGGTGGGCCTGGAGCCAGTCCGTGGCGTGGTCGAGCCACTGCGTGTAGTGGCCCATGGCGCAGTGATCGTCGTCCGGGTAGAGCAGGAGTTCGCCGCGGGGGGCGCCCTGGGCGAGGTCGACCGTGTCCCGGGTGCTGGCGAGGGTGTCGTGGTCGCCGTTGATCGCGAGGACGGGGATCGGGATCGTCGGGTAGAGCTTCTTGACGGACAGCTTGTCGAGCTTGTGGCCCATGTCCGGGAGCCACGTGGCGCCCACGGTCTGCTTCAGGGTCCGCACCATGATCTCGGGCATGCCGAACAACGCGGCCGGGCCGAAGCTGCGGTGGTAGAGGCCGCCGTTGGCGACGACCGCCTTCAGGCGCCGGTTGCGGGCGGCCATCCGGGTGGACCAGAGCGCGCCGAAGCTGAGGCCCAGCATGCCCAGGCGCTCGGCGTCGACGCGCGGGTGGGCGGCGAGCTGTTCGATGACCGCGTCGTACATGCCGTCGGTGTCGGTCGAGAGGGGCCGGCGGTACTGAAAGGTGCCGGGCATCTCCATCGCGATCATGGCCATGCCGCGGTCGCGCAGCCGCGCCGCCGGGACGAGTACCTCCTGGATGGTTCCCTCCAACCCGTTCGTGACGAGCACGGTCGGCAGCGGGCGGTCGACATCGGGGAACACGCCGTAGGCGATCGCCTTCTCCCCGGCGATGTTCAGCTCGATCCGCTCGGCGTGGATGTTCATGGCCGGTGCGAGTCCGAGGAGCAGGACGTGCAGCAGGCGGCGGGAGTCGTCGTAGGCGCGCAGGCGGGCGGGCGACCAGCCCGGCCACGAGGCCGCGAACAGGTACGTCATCGCCTTGACGAGGTGGTCGACCGCGGTGGCCGCGGAGCGGTGCTCGGGGTGCTCGGCCAGGAAGTCCGCGAAGAGAGCGGGTCCGTTCTCCGGCGTCCGGTCGGCGAACACCGGCACGGCGGGGGCCAGGGCCGCGCCGACGTCGGGTGCGGTGGCCTCGCCGTCCGCGGCGAGGATCGACGCCACGCGAGGGGCGCCGAGGCTCGCGAGTTCGGCGTCGGCCGCGTCGAGATGCGTCTGGGCGAGCCCGCGCCAGTAGCTCACCCACCCGTCGTCCTCGAAGGTCCGGCAGGCGTCGAGCTGACCGGCGAAGAGGTCCTTGTCGATCCCGCCCATGTTCGCGAAGCGGTCGACGAAGAGAGCCGGCAGAAAGTATCGGGCGCCCCGACGTCGGGTCGCCCTCTCGGTGGTCCTGGTCAGGGCGCACCAGGTCACGAACAGGTCCTTGGTGAGCGCCGACATGGCCTCTCCGTTCCTCGGCGACGGGTCCGGCAGAGGCTAGGCCGGAAGCCTTCACTAAAGCAAACGGATTCGCATTAGAACGCCAAGGGTGGTGCCGTCGGCTCACGCCTCGCTGAGCGTCGTGCCGAAGGAGTCCGGAACGCTGTTCAGCGGCGACACCACGACGGCGCGGTCCATCCGCCACAGGACGACCCGGCCGGTGAAGAGGGGCTCGTCGTCGGCGTGCTCGCTGGGGCGCCCCATCACCAGTTGCTGCCGGTCGGCGGCACCGACGGTGGCCAGCTCGCCCGCGTCGGTGAGTGAGGAGTCCGGGAGCAGTCCGAAATCCGCGCGAGTCAGCGTCCGGGCCGGGCAGTTCCCGGCCCCGAGCGGCATCACCAGGACGTCGCCGCCGTGCCTCGTGGTCTCCCCGCGCCGGCTCCACCGGCTGGTGCCGATCGCGAGGGTCGCCACGCCGGGGCAGGCGAAGGTCCCGACGGCCAGCGAGATGCCGAACGACTCGTAGGGGTGTGCCGTGTCGGGAACGCCGGGTGAGTCCCTGGTCAGGAGGGGGCCGGGGGTGAGCCAACCGCTGCCGTCCGGCGGCACCGAAAAGAGCTGCACGGCGCCCGCATTGGCCGTCTTCCCGAGATTCTCCTCCGGGACGCCGACGGCCTGGCCGCCGGGCGTGATCCGGCTGCCGAAGAAATCGTCCTTCTCCGGGGTGTCCGGAAGGCCGTACGTCCCCTGCACGAACAGCCGGCTCGCCCGTGGTGCGCCGGTTCGCGGGTCCGTCCGGATCTGCAGGACGGCACCCGCGCCCTCCTGGCCGTCGACCGTCCGGTTGGGCATCCCGACCAGCACACCGCCCGGGGCGGTGGCGAGCGCCCTCCCGAAGCCGTTGCCCCAGTGCGACATTCCCTCGATCCCGGGGCTGTCCTCGGTCAGCTCGTCGGCCAGCCGGGGTCTCCCGCCCGGGGAGACGGCGACCCGGTAGAGGCGACCGGCCCCCGGCTTCCCGTCCACCCCGAGCGCGGGGGCCCCGACCCACACGTCGTGGGCGCCGCCGGCTCGGGAGGTGACCGCGATCGCCCTGCCCATCAGGTCGTACTCGTGGGTGGGCAACGGCAGGGTGACGACGTCCTCACCGTCGAATCCGTCGCGGGAGGCGAACAGGATGTAGACGCGACCCGAGCGGCCCGGTGGCTGCTTCGAACGCTCCTCGGTGAGGTAGCCGCGCCGCCCGTAGTACCCGTCCTTGGCGTTGCCGGGAGCGGCGACCACCAGGTCGGTCCGGCCGTCCCCGTTCAGGTCGGCCGGGACCGACGAGGCACCGAAGAACGTCCCCTCCTCCCGGGCCGGCAGGTTCAGGCCCGCGTAGGTCAGGTGCTGGGTCCGCCCGTCGGGCCAGAACACGTCGAGGGCGCCGGCCGCGTCGTCCGCGTACGGCATGCCGACGGCGAGCAGGCCCGGCACGTCACCGGCGGCGAACGGGGTCGGACGGGGGGCGGTGGCCGGCGTCGGTACGGGTGTCGCCGGCGCTCCGGCCGGTGCCGTGGATGACCTCGGGGTGTCGTGGGATGGGCCGGTGGCGTCCTGGACGGCCACCGCCGTGACGGCGACCGCGCCCACCACGAGCGCGACCCGCAGGATCGCGCGGGCCCGGCGAGCGGGACCAGTCACGAGTCCTCCGCGATCCAGGGCGGGGCGACGCCCCACCCCCAGCGCGGGACCGGGGCGTCGGGGACGACGTCCGCCCCGGGCTGCGAGTTGGCCATGGCCAGCCGGGTGCCCCACTCCAGATAGCCGACCAGCGCGGCCCGGAACTCCGGGTCGGCGGGCAGCCCGGCGTCGTCGGCGGCCAGGCTCATGAGCGCGGCGAAGCGGTGCCGCTGCGCGGCGGTGATGGACAGGTCGCGGTGCTTGGCCACCATGTGCGGGTAGCCGCCGAGTTCGTCCGTGTAGCGGGTCGGGCCGCCGAAGACCTCGCTCCACCAGGCGATCACGTGGTCGCGGTGCTCGGCCGTGACCGCGCCGCCGAACACGGGTGACAGCAGCTCGTCCGCCTCGACCCGGTCGTAGAACACGTGGATCATGCGGCCCAGCGCCTCGATGCCGCCCGCCCAGTCGTACAGCGTCGGGCGACCCTCTTCCCCCGGAAGCGTCATGGTCGGGAGTCTAGGCAGGTGACCTGGAGGCTGAGCCTGACCCGGACGCTAAAGCAACCTGGTTCGCCTTAGACTGCCGCGATGGACGCGAGGGGCAGCCGGCCGGGAGGACGCTCGGCGCGCGTGCGGGAGGCCGTCCTCGGGGCCGCCCTGGCCCTGCTCGACGAGGGCCGCACCCAGCTGAGCCTGCCGGAGATCGCCGAACGGGCCGCGGTCGCCCCGTCCTCGCTCTATCGCCGGTGGGGGACGTGGGAGAACCTGATCAGCGAGGCGCTCCTGGAGCAGAGTCAGGCGACGGTCCCCGTCCCGGACACGGGGACGGTCCGCGGCGACCTGATCGCGTTCGCCGAAAGCCTCGCGAGGTTCCTGGCCACGCCGCGCGGGGCCGGGCTGTTGCGGGCCGTCTCCACCGGTGAGCGGTCGGAGGCGTTCCGGGCCGCGCAGGACCGCTTCTGGGACGAGCGGTTCGCGCTCGGGCGCGTCATGGTCGAGCGCGGCATCGACCGGGGCGAGCTCGACCCGCAAACCGACCCCCGCCTCCTCCTGGAGATGGTGGTCGCGCCCCTTCACCTGCGTCAGCTGTTGCTGGGGGACGACCCGACCCTGAAGATCGCCGAGCAGGTCGACCTGCTCCTCACCGGCTCCCGGAGGCATTCATGAACCCGAGCTCGAACCCCGTCGGTCGGCCCTCCCGGGTCCGGCGCCGGCTCATCGATGACCGGGCGGTGACCGAGGTGATGATCGACGGAACCTGGGTGCCCTGGGACGGTGGGCCGGCCGACCCCCTCGGCGTCCCGGCCGGTGTTACCCGGCGCGATCCGAGCCCGCAGGGCGTTGTGGGCTCGGCAGCGGAGGCGGACCTCCTCCTGCCGTTCGCCCCGCTCTCGTTCCGTGACTTCATGCTGTACGAGGAGCACGTCATAGCCGCGTCCCGAGCGATGGCCCGCACGTACCTGCCGCGCCAGTACCTCGTCACCGCGCTGTACGAGAAGGTCACCCGCTCGACGTTTCCGATGTTCAAGCCGAACGCCCTCTGGTACGAGCAGCCGATCTACTACATGAGCAACGCGCTCACCTTCGTGCCCACCGGGTCGGCCGTCGCGGCCCCCGCCTATGCCGACCGTCTCGACTACGAGCTGGAACTCGGGTGTGTCCTCAACCGGCCGCTGCGGGACGCGACCCCCGCCGAGGCGGCCCGAGCGATCGGCGGATACGTCGTCCTCAACGACTTCTCCGCCCGCAACGTCCAGCTCCGGGAGATGCGCAGCGGGTTCGGGCCGCAGAAGGCCAAGCACTTCCTGTCGTCCATGTCCGCCGAACTCGTCGCCGCGGACACCGTCGACGTCACCGACCTCGCGGCGAGCGTCTCGATCAACGGCGCCGTCGTGACGACCAGTTCGACCCGGGCGCCGAAACACTCCCTGGCCGAGGCCCTGGCCTTCGCCTCGCGCAGCGAGCAGCTCTACCCGGGCGAACTGTTCGGCTCGGGCACCCTGCCGGGGTGCTCGGGTCTCGAGGCGGGTCACCAGCTTCACGCCGGTGACCTGCTGGAACTGGAGATCGAGGGAATCGGCACCATCCGCCACACCGTCGCGCCCGGAGGGCAGCCGTGAAGGTCACGCAGGTCACCAGCAAGGTCCACCTCGTCACCGGCACCAACGTCAACTGGGCGATCATCAGCGACGGCGACGCCGTCACCCTCGTCGATGCCGGCTACCCCAACGACGGAGCCGCCCTGCTGGCGTCCCTCGAGGCGATCGGCCGTCGGCCGCAGGACGTGCAGGCCGTCCTGCTCACCCACGCCCACCTCGACCATCTCGGCGGCATCCCGACGCTGCGGGCCGAGCATCCCGTACCGGTCCTGACCGGGGCCACGGAGGTCGCCCACGCCCACCGCGACTACCTGGAACAGATCAGCCCGGTCCAGATGCTGCGGCAGTGCGGCCACAAGGCCGGGATCGTCTGGGTCGCCCAGACCCTCAAAGCCGTTCTGCCGCATGCGAACATGTCGGTCCCCTCCGCGGCGCCGGTCGCGTTCGACGAGCGCCTCGACCTCCCGGGTGCCCCGATTGCGGTGTCGACCCCCGGTCACACCACCGGGCACACCGCGTATCTCCTCGACGAGGAGGGCGTGGTCTTCACCGGGGACGCCCTCGTCACCGCCCACCCGCTCCTGCCCGGCCCGCCCAGACCCCAGCTGTTGCCACACTTCTTCAACGAGGATGAGACCGAGATGCGCCGCAGCCTGCGCGTTCTGGGCGAGTTGCCGGCCGACGTGCTCGTGCCCGGCCACGGGCCGGTCGAACGACGCCCCATCGGGCGGATAGTGGGCGATCTCGACACCGACGGGTGACGGGGCCGGGGCGGGCCGGTCACCTGGCGGTCGGTGTTTCGCCAACGGCGGAACCCTGAAACGGATTAGTTATCCGTTTCAGGGGTACTGTGCTGCACATGAGTCCTTCCGCCCGGGCCGACGCGGTGCGCAGCCGCGAACGCATCCTCGAGGTGGCCCGGGGGCGGGACGCGGCGCAGCTGCGGCTCAACGAGATCGCGCGCGACGCGGGGGTCGGGGTCGGCACCGTCTACCGGCACTTCCCGAACGTCCGGGCCCTGGTCGAGGCGTTGAGCGTCGAGTCGCTCCGCCGTCTGAGTGAGGCCGCTGAGGCCGCGGCCCAGGAGCCCGACCCCCTCGTCGCGCTGCGCCGGTTCCTCGACGACGCGCTGGCGCTGCAGCTCGCCGACTCCGGTCTGCAGGCCGTGCTCGTCGACCTCGAGGCCTCCGACCCGGCCGTGCACAGTGAGTGCACCGCGGCCCGTGCGCAGATCCACCAAGGCTTCGGCGCCGTCCTGGCCCGGGCCCAGGCCACGGGCGCCGTGCGCGCCGATCTCTCCGCCGCCCAGCTGCAGCGGCTCGTGTGCGGCGTCGAGCACGCCGTGCGCCTCGGCTCACCGGCCGACCGGCCGCTACTCCTCGAGGTTCTCATCGCCGGCATCCGGACCTGAGCCATCCGGACCTGAGACATCCGGACCTGAAACATCCGGACCTGAAAGGACCACCCATGGACTACGGACACGACCTCCTCTTCGGGGCCTTCATCACCCCGACCGCCGGGGACCCGCAGACCCCCGTCGCACTCGCTCGTCGGGCGGAGGCGTCGGACCTCGACCTCGTCACCTTCCAGGACCACCCGTACCAGCCCTCTTTCCTCGACACCTGGACGCTCATGTCCTACGTCGCGGCCGCCACCGACCGCGTGCGCATCGCGCCGAACGTGCTCAACGTGCCCCTGCGGCCGCCGGCGGTGCTCGCGGGTGCCGCGGCGAGTCTCGACCTCCTCTCCGGCGGCCGCCTGGACCTCGGCCTCGGCGCCGGCGGGTTCTGGGACGCGGTCGAGGCGATGGGCACTCCCAAACTCAGCCCGGCGGAGGCGGTCACGGCCCTCGAGGAGGCCATCGAGATCATCCGGGGTCGCTGGGACACCACGCAGCGCGGTGGCCTGTTCACCCACGGCACGACCCACGCGGTGCACGGCGCCAAGCGGGGCCCTCGTCCGGCCCACGACATCCCGATCTGGCTCGGAGCGCGAAAACCCCGGATGCTGGCGCTGCTCGGACGCGCCGCCGACGGCTGGCTCCCGTCGCTGCCGTGGCTCGAACCCGGCGACTACGCCCGCGGCAACGCCCGGATCGACGAGGCCGCCGAGGCGGCGGGGCGCGATCCGCGGGCGATCCGCCGGTTGCTCAATGTCGGCTCCTCGCCGAAGGACTCGCGGGCCTGGGCGGAGGAACTCGCCGGGTACGCGCTGACCGACGGTGTGTCGGCGTTCATCGCGACGGGCGACGACCCTCGCGCCCTGGAGCTTTTCGGTGCGGAGGTCGCCCCGGCCGTGCGCGAACTGGTCGCGCGGGAACGGAACGCGCGGGGCACCGCGCCCGCGCCGACCCGGTCGCGCGCGGCGCTCTCGCAACGCCGCGCCGGCATCGACTACGACGCCGCCCCCGCGGGCGTGCCCGTCATCGAACCCGGCGACTTCGAGTACCCGGACGTCGCCAACACCTACATGCGCGGTGGCCGGCCGGGCATCGTGCTCCAGCCCACCGACGCCGTCCAGGTCTCGCGCGCCGTCGCCTTCGCCCGGCGGCATCCGGACGTCCCCCTGTCGGTGCGCAGCGGCGGGCACGGCATCTCGGGGCGCAGCACGAACGACGGCGGCATCGTCATCGACCTGCGCCGGATGAACGCGATCGAGGTGCTGGACGACGGGCGGCGGCTCGTGCGCGTCGGCGCGGGTGCGCGCTGGGCCGAGGTCGCGGCCTCGCTCGGCGAGCACGGCTGGGCGCTGAGCTCCGGTGACTACGGCGGCGTCGGGGTGGGCGGGCTCGCGACGGCGGGCGGCATCGGCTGGCTCGCGCGGGAGCACGGGCTCACGATCGACCACGTGCGCGCGGTCGAGTTGGTGCTGGCCGACGGCTCCATCGTGCGCGTGGACGCCGAGCACGACCCCGATCTGTTCTGGGCGGTGCGCGGGGCGGGCGCCAACATGGGCATCGCGACGTCGTTCGACTTCGAGGTCGACGAGGTGGGCGAGGTCGGCTGGGCGCAGCTCGTCTTCGACGGCAGCGACGCGGCCGCCTTCCTGGAGGGGTGGGGTGCGGCGGTGCAGGCGTCGCCGCGCGACCTCACCAGCTTCCTCATCATGTCGGGAGCCCGGCGTGGACAGCCGCAGACGGCGTTCGTCATGGCGATGGTCGACAGCGCCGACTCCGACACGATCATCGAGCGGCTCCAGCCGTTCGCGCAGCTCGGGCCCCTCCTGCAGCAGTCGGTCCAGCTGACGACCTACGCGCAGGTGATGGCCAACGCCGACCTCGGCCCGCAACAGGGCGCGGGCGAGCCCGTGTCCCGCTCCGCGCTCGTCGACGCGATCACCCCCGAGGTGGCCGCCGGCGCGGCACGACTGCTCGACAGCGGTGCGACGCACTTCTTCTCGGTGCGGGCGCTGGGCGGGGCGGTCGCCGACGTGCCGGACGACGCCACGGCCTTCGCGCACCGCTCCGCGGCCTTCTCGATCGCGACCTTCGGCGCGAACGAGGCCCGGTTGGAGGCGGCCTGGCGCGACGTCGCCGGGCACTCGCGCGGGCTCTACCTGAGCTTCGAGACGTCGCTGCGCCCCGAGCGCGTCGGTGAGGCATTCCCGCCGGCGACCCTCGAGCGCCTGCGCGCGGTGAAGTCCCGGGTCGACCCCGACAACCTGTTCCGCGACAACTTCGCGATCGCCGCCGAGTCGGCCGTCACAGGCTGATCCCGGCTGATCCCGGCGCGCCGTGCGCGCTCACCGACCGTCGGGTCCGGCCCAGGTCACGTCTGCCTGGTGGCGTCGCATGCGGTAGTGCAGGAGCAGACACCCGCCCGAGCGTTCACAGGTCAGGAGCTCGAAGTGGTGAAGCGCGGCGTCGTCGGGGAAGAGCCGACGGCCTTGGCCGGCCAGGCTCGGCGCGACGACGAGACGCAGCTCGTCGACCAGGCCCGCGGCAAGCAGGGTGCGGGACAGCGTGAGGCTGCCGTGGACGCCGATGTCCTTGCCGTCCTGTCCCTTCAACTCGGAGACGAACGCCGGGGCCGGCCGGTCGACGCGGGTGGTGCCCCACCACGGGAGTGCGGGCTGCGTCGAGGAGAACACGTACTTGGTCGCGGAGTTGATGAAGTCCGCGAAGGGTTGCATCGTCGAGCGGGGCCAGTGCGGCGCCCACTTGTCGTAGGTACGGCGGCCCAGAAGGACCGCATCCTGGGTCGAGATCGTCTCGCCGAGGAAGTCGATGAGCCGCTCGTCGGCGTCACCGAACCACTCGCCCTCGCCGCTGCGCGCTGCTGATGATCGCGTTCCGCAGCATCGTCGTCCCGCTGACGGCGGCCGTGATGAACCTGCTCGCCTCGGCGGCGTCCTTCGGCGTCGTAGTCGCGGTGTTCCAGTGGGGCTGGGGCTCGGAGCTGCTCGGCGTCGGCAAGGCCGGCCCGGTCGAGGCCGTGCTGCCGGTGATCATGCTGGCGATCCTCTTCGGCCTGTCGATGGACTACCAGGTCTTCCTGGTCAGCCGGATGCACGAGGAGTGGCAGCGCACCGGCGACAACCGGCAGGCGGTGCGGGTCGGTCAGGCCGAGACCGGCCGGATGATCACCGCCGCCGCCGTCATCATGATCTGCGTGTTCATGGCCTTCGTCTTCGGCGGCCAGCGGACCATCGCGGAGTTCGGCGTGGGCCTGGCATCGGCGGTGGCGATCGACGCCTTCGTCCTGCGGACCGTGCTGGTGCCGGCCGTGATGCACCTGTTCGGCCGGGCCAACTGGTGGTTGCCGGCGTGGCTGGACCGGCTCCTGCCGCACGTCTCGATCGAGGGCGCGGCGGACGACGTCAGCCCGCATCCCGCGCCGCCCAGCCCGATGCGTCGAGCCGAATCGGCGAGTCTCCGATGAGCTCTGCCCTCGCCGAGACATCAGCGGAAACGGTGGGGAGTTGGCGGATCTGGTGGATGGCTCCGCGCAGATCTGTCGTGTGCCCCCGGCCGGAGCCACCGTCGCGGCCCGGGGCTCCTGCGTCGCCCCGGCCCGCTCCGTCTCCCGTCATCCTGCCGGCGGGCACAAGAGAAGCCTTGGTTCGCTGGCGCGACCAAGGCTTCGATTTGTGCCCCCGGCGGGGCGCACCACAGATCTGCGCAGCATCACGGCAGGAACGGCCAGTATCTCCGCCGCCATATCGCTAGCTCCGGCCAGAATCTTAGGCACGGCATCGGCTCGCTGAGGCGGATGGTCGGAAGGCGAGGTCACCTAAGTGGGAGCGCCTTCGGCACCGGATGCGGAGTCCGGGACCGGCAACATCGGCCTGGCGCTGGCGATCATCATCGTGCTGTTCCCGCTGGCCCTCTTCGGCGTCCTCGGTCTCGCCGAGGTCGTCCTGGTCCACGAGGTCGCCGAAGTGGTGATCATCCTGAACGGGATCCGCGCCGCTCGGGTGCCCATGGCTGTGCAGCTACCCGCCACGCAGACGCCTGACCTGGAGCTGGTTCCTGCCTAGTGGTCCACCGCGCCTGAAGCCACCCCGATTGCCGACCAAGATGCATAGCTCTACTATCTGTTTATGGATGCGGATAGCTGCACACGCGGTGAGCGGCTCCCGGTCGATCAGGTGGACCTCGCGGTAGAGGTGTTCCGGATGCTGGCCGATGCGACCCGGGTGCAGATCCTGTGGAGTCTGCGTGACCGGGAGCGGTCGGTGAGTGACCTGGCCGAGTGGACGGGGAAGGCGCCCGCATCGGTGTCGCAGCACCTGGCGAAGCTGCGGATGGCGCGGTTGGTGCGGACCCGCCGCGAGGGCACCACGATCTTCTACCGGCTCGACAACGACCATGTCGGACGGTTGATCACCGATGCTGTGTACAACGCCGAGCATGCAGGCCCCGGTGTTCCGGGCCATCACAGCGAGGACGTCACGCCGTTGGGCACGGACGTTAGAGCCCAGTCCCGATGAACCAGCCCTCCCGCCATTACCACCCCCATCGGCATGACGGACAGCGAGATCAGTTGGTAGCCGCCGGGCATGGACATGGCCACGCAGTGGACCACGCCGATGATCACGGACACGTGCACGCGGGTGGTGTACGTGGCTTCCTGGCCGGAATCTTCGCCCCGCACAGCCATGACGCCACCGATTCCCTAGACGGCGCGCTGACAGCCAGTGGCGAAGGCATCCGCGCGGTCAAGATCAGCCTCGTCCTGCTTGCACTGACCGCGTCCCTGCAGGTCATGGTGGTGGTGATGTCGGGATCGGTGGCGTTGCTGGCAGACACGATCCACAACTTCTCGGACGCACTGACGGCGATCCCGTTGTGGACCGCGTTCGTCCTCGGGAGAAGGCCGGCCACCCGCCGCTACACCTACGGCTACGGGCGCGCCGAAGATCTCGCCGGCCTGTTCGTCGTCGCCATGATCGCCCTGTCCGCGATCATCGCGGGCTGGGAAGCTATCGACCGGCTGCTCAATCCGCATCTGGTAACCGATCTCGCCTGGGTCATCGCTGCCGGCCTGCTCGGTTTCGCCGGCAACGAACTGGTCGCCCAGTACCGGATCCGGGTGGGCCGCAGGATCGGCTCGGCCGCGCTGGTCGCCGACGGCCTGCACGCCCGCACCGACGGATTCACGTCCCTGGCAGTGGTCGCCGGTGCTGGCGGAGTGGCCGCCGGATGGCAGTTGGCCGACCCGATCGTCGGGCTCCTCATCACCGTCGCGATCCTCGCCGTGCTTCGCAGCACAGCCCGCGACATCTACCGGCGGCTGATGGACGCAGTTGATCCGGCACTGATTGACGATGCCGAGGCAGCGCTGTCCCAGGAGCCCGGCGTAGTGGTGGTTCGTCGGGTCAGGATGCGCTGGATCGGGCACGAACTGCATGCCGAGGCAGACCTCACCGTCGCCGACGACACCACCCTTGACCAGGCGCACCGGGTGGCTCATGCCGCCGAACAGACTCTCATTCGCGCTGTCCCGAAGCTGACCCGTGCTCTGGTCCACGCTTACCCTGCGCACTGAGCGGCGGGGCAATGTCGCTCCCGTTCGATTGCTCCGTAACCGATCGGGCCCCCTCGGGCCGGGCGCACCAGGGCTGACAGGGCCGAGTCCCGGTTTGGCAGGGCCGTAGGTCCCTACCGGCGCAGGCCATCGACCGGAACAGTGGAAGACGTTCATCAGTAACCCAGCCACGACGATGACCGGAGCGATTCGGTTCGACGAACACGAGGATTCACCATGATGTACGGCTACAGCGATCAGATGAGCGGTTGGATGTGGCTGCTGATGGGGCTCGGTCAGGTCGCCTTCTGGGGTGCGCTCGTCGCGGGGGTCGTCCTCGTCTACCGCTCGAGGGGCGCCTCGGCAGCATCATCTGGCCAGCCGCTCGGGGGCACGCCCGAGCAGGTGCTGGCCGGCCGCTTCGCTCGTGGCGACATCGACGAGAGCGAGTACAGCCATCGACTCGGCGTCCTTCACCAGCACGCGGGCGGACCGGTTTCCCCCGATCGGTGATCCCTCGCACACCCGCGGACGTGTGTGGTCGATGATGTTCTGGTGGACGACTCGACGGGACTGAGCGCGCGCTCCTCTCGCGGTCGGCGCGCACTCGTCATCGATGACGAGATCCACCTGGCGTCGATGATCGCTGGCTACCTGCGCCGAGAGGGTTTCGACGTCGACCTGGCCGGCGACGGTCAGCAGGCGCTGGACAAGGCACGCGCTGAACATCCGGACCTCGTCATCCTGGACCTCGGGCTGCCTGAGTTGGATGGCGTCGAGCTGTGTCGCGAGCTTCGGACATTCTCCGACTGCTACGTGATCATGGTTACCGCTCGCGCAGGCGAGGCGGACAAGCTCCGCGGTCTGGCTGCTGGAGCCGACGACTACATCACGAAACCGTTCAGTCCAAGAGAACTGGTGGCCCGCGTTGAGGTGATGTTCCGCCGGCCTCGATCAGGTCGACCCGTTGGCGACCTGGTGATCGGTGACCTGACGATCGATCGGCCTCGGCGTGAGGTGCGTCTGGCAGGAGCACCTCTGGAGCTGACGCCGATCGAGTTCGACGTCCTGGCCGCCCTCGGGGCCCGACGTGACACCGTGCTGACTCGCCGGCAGATCCTGGACATCGTCTGGGGCGAGAGCTGGGTCGGGGACGAGAATCTGGTCGATGTCCACATCGGGCATCTGCGGCGCAAACTGTCCGACGGCCCTGGCAATCGGCGGTACCTGCACACCGTCCGGGGCGTCGGGTTCCGGATCGGTGAGTGAGATGCCAGGCAAGGTGAACAGCACGGCGGCAAGGCTTCTCGTCGTGATCATCGCGGTAACGGCATTCGGATCCATCGTGGGATGGGTGGTCGGAGCGTTGATCGCTCCGCGGATCTTCCACCATCATCTGCACAACGCCCTGCCGCAGGTCGCGACCGGCGTTCTCGTCCATGCCGACGAGGCTTTCACGACAGCCAATTCCATCGCTTTCGCGGTGTCCCTGCTTGCGGCTCTGCTCTTCTCGGCAATTCTCGCCCTCTACCTGAGCCGCCGGCTGTCGCGGACGTTGGGTCCGTTGACCGAGGCCGCGTCCGAGGTGGCTGCGGGCAGGTACGACGTCAGGGTGGAGACCGGGGGGCTCGGGCCTGAGGTGGACGATGTCGTGATCGCTTTCAACGACATGGCGGCACGCCTGGAGCGCGACGAACGGACCCGGTCGCGACTCCTGGCAGACGTGGCGCATGAGCTTCGCACGCCGGTGGCGACGATCGAGGCCTACATCGAGGGCATCCTCGACGGCGTCGTCGAACTCGACGCCTCGACGGCGGCGGTGCTTACGCTGCAGATCGCCCGGATCGCCCGGCTCACCGACGACATGGCGGCGGTCTCCTGGGCCGAAGCTGATCGGCCCCGGCCCGAGGCCGGCTCCGTGGACCCGGCGCGGTTGGTCGAATCAGCAGTTCTCGCAGCGGGAAGCCGCTTCGAGGCCAAGGGCGTCCACTTGCTCACCACGATCGAGCCGACACCCACGATCCGGGCCGATGCCGAGCGTCTCGGCCAGGTGCTGGGCAACCTGCTGGACAACGCGTTACGGCACACGCCACCGACCGGCGCCGTGACGATCGCGACGTGGGCATCATCGGAGCGGGTGCACCTGTCCGTTACGGACACCGGAGACGGCATCCTGGCAGAGCACCAACCCCTGATCTTCGATCGCTTCTACCGGGTCGACACCGCCCGCGACCGGCTCCGCGGTGGATCCGGCATCGGACTGGCCATTGCAAAGTCCCTGGTCGAAGCAAACGGCGGACGGATCTCCGTAGTCAGCGACGGACCCGGTCTGGGGTCGACCTTCACCCTGGAGTTTCCGATCGAGAACACTTCTGAGCACGTCCGGGTGCCTTCTTCAGAGAACCTTCAAGAAGGCTGATCCACGGCCTGCTGACCTGCGCAGACGCCGCTCGGATCATGCGTGCGGCGGGTCCAGAGGCGGTCAGTGCCGTGATCGGAACGTGACGTACCCACTGCCTCCCGGATAACTTTAGCCTCGCCTCCTCGCGCTCCGCGAGGTGGTGCCTGATCGGACGCCGAGCTCTGCCACCGCGTCGGGCTGCGACACTCCGCATGGCAGAGGCGGGGGACCCAAGAACTTCGGCCGAGCGCGTACCTGCGTCTCGGCCTTGGGGTGAAGCTCGCCGCCGCATTCAGGGGCGGCAGGCCGGGTGAACTCCCATCCGAACCCGACAGCTGACCTCGTAGGCGTCCGGAGAGGGAAACCGTTGTCCGAGCGCGCCTCCGCACGCCACCGATCACCCCACCGACCAACCACACCGATGTCGGACGTGGCCGACGCCATCACCGGCCAGCTCACCGCGCTGACGTCACCGCTGACGGTAGTCGGCAAGACCGGCCTCGTCCTCACCATGTCGTCCGGTCTGATCGCCGGCGGTGCGATACCCGCACTGGCAGGGACTACCGCGGCGGCTACGACGGGCCGGTCTGCCGAAGGCGGGATGGTGACCGCAGCGATGCCGGCCAGCGCGCTGGCCATGGCCTCGTCCCTCTCGGTTCAGAATTCGGGGCTGACGGCCCCGGCGGCCGCCCAGGTCACCTTCGAGAAGTCAGCCTTCAAGGCGATCAAGAGCTCCGCTCGGCCTGCCTCGGCAGAGACCTCAGCTGGCGCAGCCGGGAGTTCCGCTGGGTCTGCGGGAACCGTTGCTCCGGGTGCCGCTGTCAACGGCTCCGCAGTGCTGGCCATCGCTGCCCGCTACGTGGGAACGCCATACCTGTACGGCGGCACGACCCCGAACGGCTTCGACTGCTCCGGGTACACCGGATACGTCTACCGGCAGCTCGGAGTATCCCTTCCGCGGACGGCGGACCAGCAGCTGAACGCCACCCGGCAGATCTCCCGGGCCGACGCCCGTCCCGGAGATCTCGTCTTCTTCGTCTCCGGCGGCCGGGCCTACCACAACGGAATCTACGCCGGTGGAAACCTGATGTACGACTCTCCACGCAGCGGCAAGTCTGTGTCCAAGCGCGACATTTGGAGTGCAGATGTGGTCTTCACCCGCGTGACCGGGTAAGCAGTGGTCAACCGAGCACCCCGTCGAATCTGAAGATTCGGTGAAGATGGGTGGTCAGAGGGCCCCGAACCCGGGTTCCCGGCATAGGACGCGCCTACCGTTTCTGCCAATGCGTATCGGCGATCATCTCTGGCGGGCTCGTCTGCGGGGCTTCGCAGTTCTTGCCCTGCTGCTTGGTCTCCTGGCCATGCACGGTCTCAGCTCGCAGCACTCCATGGCCGGCATGTTCGCTCCCGCCGACATGACGCATACGACGGCGATGACCACCTCAACTGACGGCATGCACTCGCCGGCCGAACTGGGGGTCGTCGAGTCACCCCGCGCTGACACCGGCTTCCATGTCCCTGCGCTCGCTGCGAGTCCGATGGACCAGCTGATGGCCGATTGCCTGGCCGTCCTCCTGTCCACCGTCCTTCTCCTGCTGGCGCTCATGGTCGTTACCGGCCGTAGGTCCAGCCATTGGATGGCAGCGGGGTCACCTCTCGAAGCCGTCATCACACGGCCGCCGGATCGTCCACCGATACTGGGGAGTCTCTGCGTTCTGCGGGTGTGACAGGGCCGACCGCGCGAGCTGCTCAGTACGGCTCCGAACGGATCGCCAAGCCCTGTCCATGTCCAGAACCTGAAAGGCAATCCCTCTCATGAAGCACGCCAAGCACGCCCTCGCTGCCGCCGTTTTGGCTGCGGCTGTCGTCACTCTCAGCGCCTGTGGCGGGAGTGACGGCACGATGTCGTCTGGGACCTCGATGACCCCGATGAAAGGCATGGGGCAGAGTTCATCCGGTCCGGCGATGCCGGCCTCGGGCCCGCACAATGCCGCCGACGTCACGTTCAGCACGCAGATGATCTCCCACCACGCGCAGGCCGTCGAGATGACCGACCTCGTCCTCGCGAGCACGCAGAACGCCAAGGTCAGGGCCCTCGCCACCCAGATCAGGAACGCTCAGACGCCTGAGATCACCACAATGAGCGGGTGGCTGAAGGGCTGGGGCGAGCCAGTGCCGGACACCACCATGGCTGGCCAGGACATGGGTGGGATGTCGATGGACGGCATGATGAGCGACTCCGAGATGAACCAGCTCAAGCAGGCGCAAGGAACTCAAGCTGACACCGAGTTCCTCACCCTGATGTCTAAGCATCACGCCGGCGCCATCGAGATGTCCAAGACAGAACTGACCAGCGGACAGAACGCTGCAGCCAAGGAACTGGCAACCTCGATCATCGAGACCCAGACGGCCGAGATCGCAGACATGCAAGGCCTTCTGAACTCGATCGGCTAGTAGACGGTAGATCCGCACCCCGTGATGCCGGGGTGCGGATCTACCGCGCGGGGCGCACTTCGCGGTAAAGCCGGCGTTCAACATCGCCTGTGACCCAAGCCTTGACAAGATACCCCCGGGGGGTACCGTGAGGGTATGAGTACCAGCACGGGATCGAATACATCGCAGGCGCATGCGCTCGTGAAGGACCCGGTCTGCGGGATGGATGTGGATCCGGCTGCCGCTGAGCACCGCTTCGAGCGCGCAGGGCAGGAGTACTTCTTCTGCTCCGGGCACTGTCGGGCGACGTTCACCTCCGACCCCGACACCTACCTCGCTAACCGGCCCGCCGCTTCCCCCACGGGAGCTGACCAGGTCGCGGAGTGGACCTGTCCGATGCACCCGGAGATCCGGCAGCCCGGGCCGGGCTCGTGTCCGATCTGCGGGATGGCTCTGGAACCGGTCACGGTGACCGCGGACTCCGGACCCAGCCCTGAACTCGCGGACATGACCCGGCGCTTCTGGGCTGCCGTCGTCCTGTCCGTACCCGTTCTCGTCCTGGGCATGGGCAGAGACCTGGTCCCTGCGATCCACGACCTCGTCTCGGCGACGGCGTCCACCTGGATCCAGTTCGCCATGGCGACCCCGGTGGTGCTGTGGGCGGGATGGCCCTTCCTCCAGCGCGGCTGGGTCTCGGTACGGACGCTGAAACTCAACATGTTCACGCTGATCGCGATGGGCACCGGTGTCGCCTGGCTGTTCAGCGTGGTCGCCACGATCGCACCCGGCATCTTCCCCGACGCGTTCCGCATGGACGGCGCGGTCGATGTCTACTTCGAAGCCGCAGCCGTCATCACGACGCTGGTCCTGCTCGGGCAGGTCCTCGAACTGCGCGCCCGCGAGCAGACCTCCGGAGCCATCCGTGCGCTGCTCGACCTCACCCCGAAGACCGCCTACCGGCTCGCCGCCGACGGGTCCGACGAGGAGATCACCCTCGACCTGGTCCAGATCGGTGACCGGCTCCGAGTCCGCCCCGGCGAGAAGATGCCCGTCGACGGGATCGTCGAGGACGGCCGGTCCCTGCTCGACGAGTCCCTCGTCACCGGCGAGTCGATGCCGACCACGAAAGCCAGGGGTGACGCCGTCATCGGGGGCACCCTGAACCAGACCGGGTCGCTCATCGTCCGCGCCGACAAGATCGGTCGCGACACCATGCTCGCCAGGATCGTGCAGATGGTCGCCGACGCCCAGCGCTCCCGCGCGCCGATCCAGCGGATGGCCGACCGCGTCGCCGCGTGGTTCGTCCCGGCCGTCATCGCCGCCGCGGTCATCGCCTTTGTCATCTGGGCCCTCGTCGGGCCCGACCCCCGGCTCGCGCACGCGCTGATCGTCGCCGTCGCCGTCCTGATCATCGCCTGCCCCTGCGCCCTTGGCCTCGCCACACCGGTCTCGATCATGGTCGGCGTCGGGCGTGGCGCCGGGCTCGGCGTCCTGATCAAGAACGCCGAAGCGCTCGAACTGCTCGAGAAGGTCGACACCCTCGTCGTCGACAAGACCGGCACCCTGACCGAGGGTCGCCCCTCAGTCACCCGGGTCGTCCCGTTGGCCGGCTTCGACGACCGGGAGTTGCTCCGGCTCGCCGCCGGAGTGGAGCGCTCCTCCGAACACCCCCTCGCCCGCGCGATCGTCAAGGCAGCTACCGATTCGGGTCTGCCGATCCCCGATGTGACCTACTTCGACTCACCCACCGGCAAGGGAGCGGTCGGCATCGTCGAGAACCGCCGGGTCCTGATCGGCAGCGCCGGCTACCTGGGCGGGGAAGGACTCGACACGAGCAATCTCACCGCTGACGCCAACCGGCTCCGCGCCGACGGAGCGACCGCCATCTTCATCGGCGTCGACAACCAGGTCGCAGGGATCTTCGCCATCGCCGACCAGGTCAAGGACACCACCCCGGAAGCGCTCAAAGCTCTCGTGGCCGAAGGCATCGAGGTTGTCATGCTCACCGGTGACAATCGGGTCACGGCCGAGGCGGTCGGTCGTCGACTCGGGATCAGCCGGGTCGAGGCCGACGTCCTTCCCGACCAGAAGAGCGACATCGTCAAACAACTCCGCGCAGAAGGCCGTGTCGTCGCGATGGCGGGCGACGGCGTCAACGATGCACCCGCGCTCGCCGCCGCCGACGTCGGCCTGGCGATGAGTTCCGGTACCGACGTCGCGATGGAGTCCGCCGGCGTCACCCTCCTCAAGGGCGACCTGACCGGGATCGTCCGGGCCCGGAAGCTGTCCCGGGCGACCATGTCGAACATCCGCCAGAACCTCGTCTTCGCGTTCGTCTACAACGTCGCCGGAATTCCTGTCGCGGCCGGCATTCTCTACCCGGCGTTCGGGCTCCTGCTCTCCCCGATGATCGCCGCTGCCGCCATGGCCCTTTCGTCCGTGAGCGTCATCAGCAATGCCTTGCGCCTCCGCGCACAGCATCTGTAACGGGACTGTCTGATTAACGGTGTAACTGGGTCTGGCTCGACACGCCGAGCGTGATGCTTGGCGGTTTGGAGCTGGGCATGTCGGACACGATCTCGT
>NZ_JBITLV010000011.1:0-31799 GCF_044465595.1 Spongisporangium articulatum
AGGTCTCGAACTCCAGGTGGTCGCCCACCAACCGCAGCACCGGTTGGACGGTGACGATCCGACGTTCGGCGCCCAGCGCGGAGGCGACGTCGTCGAACCGGGCCAGGTCGCCGAGCACGGCGAGGGTCGGCGGCATCAGCGACAACTCGCCGGTCGCGGCTCGGGTGAGGGCGTCCGCGGGGGAGATCCAGAGCCGGACGTCGGCCTCGCCGCCGACGTCCACGCACTCCTGCCCGCCCGGCAACGCCGCGGCGAAGAAGTGGGTGTCGAACCGTTTCGGCTGCAGTTCCGGGGTCACCCAGTGCGCGACGGGTACCAGCTGCGCCGGGTCCAGCCGGACCCCGCACTCCTCCTCGGTCTCCCGGACGCCGGCCGCCGCGACGGTCCCGTCGCCCGGTTCGAAGGCGCCCCCGGGGAAGACGTACATCCCGGCCGCGAAGGCCAACGTGGGCTGCCGGCGCATCAGGTAGACCTCGAGCCCGGCGGCGCCGTTGCGCAGCAGAGCCACCGTCGCCGCGAGCCGGGCCGCGGCGGGCGGCCGAGTCCCGGCGGCGACGGCCCGGACGTGGTCCAGGTCGGCGGGCCGGATCGGCAGGGGTCTCATCGGTGCCGACCCTAGCGACGGTCGGCCACCGCACCGATTTCGGCCCCTGTCCCCTCGGGGACAGGCCCTGGTATCGTCTTCGTGCGTCACGAGCGCCAGCGACAAGCCCCGGCTAGCTGGCCGGCAACCCTCCTCCGCGGTGGGGTGCCCCGGGTGATGACACGGCCCTCCCGGACCAGGGTGGGCAAGCGCGGGCCTGCCGACCAGGTCCCTGACCTGGAGCCTGCCATGACCCTGCTCGACAGCCTCACGACCGACACCCTGGCCGCCCCCCTGGCCGACCCGGCCCCCGGTCCGCTGGCCGAGGTGGTCGGCGCCGGGGTCCCGGTGCCGCTGGTCACGGGCGGCACGGTGCCCTACGCCAACCTCGACTACGCCGCCAGCGCCCCCGCCCTGCGGGCCGTCGCCGACCACGTGGCCACGGCTCTGCCGCTGTACTCCAGCGTGCACCGCGGCGCGGGGTACGCCTCGGCGGTGAGCACTGCGGCCTACGAGGCGGCCCGGGCCTGCATCGGCGACTTCGTCGGGGCCCGCAGCGGGGTCGACGGGGAGCACGTCGTGGTGGTCACCCGCAACACCACCGACGCACTGAACCTGCTGGCCAGCGCTGTTGCGGGGCCCACGCTGCACCTGGACGTCGAGCACCACGCCAACCTCGTGCCCTGGCAGCTGCGCGGCGCGCGGGCCGTCACCGCCGCCCCCACGCTGGCCGGCACCCTGGCCGCGCTGGAGGCCGAGCTGGCCGCCACCCGACCGGCCCTGCTGACCGTCACGGGCGCCTCCAACGTCACCGGCGAGGTGTTGCCGCTGGCCACGCTCGCCGAGCTGGCCCACCGCCACGGGGCCCGGATCGCGGTCGACGGCGCCCAGCTGGTGCCGCACCGCCGGGTGGACGTCGCCGCGCTCGGGATCGACTACCTCGCCTTCTCGGGGCACAAGCTGTACGCGCCGTTCGGCGCGGGCGTCCTGGTCGGGCGCCGGGACTGGCTCGACGCGGCCCCGCCGTACCTGGCCGGCGGGGGAGCGGTCCGCCGGGTCACCCTCGACGGGACCACGTGGGCCGACGCCCCGGCCCGGCACGAGGCCGGCACCCCGAACGTGCTGGGCGCCCTGGCCCTGGCCGCCGCCTGCCGGACGATCGCCGCGTTGCCCGCGGGCGCCGTCCAGGCCCACGAGGAGGCGCTGCTGGAGCGGCTGGACGCCGGGCTGCGCGGCCTCGACGGGGTGCGTCCGCTGACGCTGTGGGCCGGCTCCGGCGAGGATGTCGAGCGGATCGGCGTCGTGACCTTCACCGTCGACGGCTACCCGGCCGAGCTGGTCGCCCAGTACCTGTCCGCGGAGCACGGGATCGGCGTGCGGGACGGGCGGTTCTGCGCGCACCCGTTGCTCGACCGGCTGGCCTCCGGGGCCACGGCCGTGCGGGCCAGCCTCGGCCTGGGCAGCAGTGCGGCGGACGTCGACCGCCTGCTCGGCGCACTGCGCTCGCTGCTCGAGCGCGGGCCCGGTTGGACGTACGCCGGGCCGGACGGCGACCACCTGCCGGTCCCCGACCCGCGGGGGCTGCCGGAGTGGCTGGGGCCCGCCGGACTCGGTGACCTCGATCTCGACGGCGCCCCCTGCGGCGACTGACCTCGCTCAGGTGGGGGCCGTCGGCCTCAGCCGGACGCGGGTGATGGCGTAACCCTCCAGGGCGACCACCTCCGCCGAGTAACCGGCCAGCGGCACCCGCTGGCCGGGCGCGGTGGGCACCTGCCCGAGGGCGGCCAGCACCAGCCCGGCGACCGTCGTGTAGTCGCCGGTCTCCGGAGGCCGCAGGTCGATGCCGACGTCCGGCAGGTCGTGCAGCGGGAAGGCACCCGGCAGCAGCACCGCGCCGTCGGGTTCGTGGACGGCGCTCTGGACGTCGCGGTCGGTCTCGTCGTAGATCTCGCCGATGACCTCCTCGACGAGGTCCTCCATGGTGACCATGCCGGCCACGGCGCCGAACTCGTCGACGATGAGCGCCATCTGCTGCCGCGACAGACGCATCCGGCGCAACGCGTCGGAGACCCGCACGGAGCCGGGCAGCACCATGGCCGGCCGGGCGTGGTCCTCCACCACACCGGACGCCCCCACCAGGGTGCGCAGGTTGACGACCCCCAGCACGTCGTCCAGCCCCTGGTCCCCGGTCACCGGGGCCCGGGAGTGCCCGGACGCCGCGAGCCGGGCCGCCGCGTCGGCGGCGGGAGTTCCCCGGGGCACGGTGAGCACGGCCCGGCGCGGGACCAGGATGTCGCGCAGCGACCGCTCGACGATCTCGAACGCCCCGCTGATGATGGTGCGCTGCTCGGCCGTGACGTCGCGGCGTGCGGCGATCATGTCCCGGATCTCCTCGACGCTCACCTCGTCGCGCGCCTCCTGCGGGTCGCCGCCGGTCAGCCGGACCACCGCGTCCGTGGAGCGGCCCAGCAGCCAGACGACCGGCCGGGTGATCCGCGCCAGCGCGTCGAGCGGCCGGGCGACCAGCAGGGCCCAGGACTCGGCGCGTTGCATCGCGATCCGCTTGGGCGCCAGCTCGCCGAGGACCAGGGTCAGGAAGGTGAGAACCAGGGTCACGAGCACGACGGCCGCCGCCTCGGCGCCGGCCCCCAGGAAGCCCAGGGGGCCGACCAGCGGCTTGGCGAGGGCGACCGCCGCGGCGGCCGAGGCCAGGAACCCGGCCAGGGTGATGCCGATCTGGATGGTGGCCAGGAACCGGTTCGGGTCGCGGGCCAGCCGGGCCAGCACCCGCCCCGAGGGCGAACGCCGCTCCAGCCGGCGCACCTGGCTCTCGCGCAAGGAGATGAACGCCATCTCGCTCCCGGCGAGGGCCGCGTTGAGCAGGACGAGGACCAGGACCAACGCGAGCTGAGCGCCGTAGCCGCCCACCGGGACGTCGTCTCCTCACTGCCGAGTTACTGGCGGATCGGACACCCGCAGTGCCGGATAGAACGGCCGGGCGCCGAGTCGGGTTCCGGTGGTCAGCCTCCGAAGGTCACCCGAGGCGGGACAGCCGCTCCCGGCAGTCACCGGCCACGGAGTCGACCTCGGCGAGGATGCGGTCGAGGTCGGCCCGGCGCTGCTCGAGGTCGGCCCGGATGCCGCCGAGCCGGTCGAGCAGCAGCTCGAGCTGGCGCCGTTCCGACGTCTCGGCGCCGTCGTAGATGTCGATGATCTCCCGGCACTCGGCCACGGACATCCCGAACCGGCGGCCCCGCAGCACCAGCTTGAGCCGGGCCCGTTCCCGCGGGTGGTAGATGCGGACCGTGCCCTGGCGCTCGGGCGAGATCAGCCCCTCCGCCTCGTAGAAGCGCAGGGTCCGCGTCGAGACGCCGAGCTCGTCGGCCAGCTCCCGGACGGACCAGGTCCGGTCAGCGGGTTCCTTCGCCGGGGTCATGGGGAGTAGCGTGGTTGACGTTGACGTAAACGTCAATCTGTTGACCGACCGGTCGGACGAAGGGGAGCGATGACGCTCGAAGCCGGGATGAGCGCGCGGATCGCCGCGGCGTCCGAGGCCGCGCTCGCCCCCTCGCCCGCGGCGGCCGCCAAGCTCGCTGGGGCGCGCAAGCTGTACGTGCGGGACCGGATCCGGCTGCTGGCCGACGACGGCTCGTTCGTCGAGGACGGCCGGCTGGCCAACGCCGAGGCCTCCGGGCTGCCCGCCGACGGCGTGGTCACCGGGGCCCTGCGGGTCGGCGGGCGGCCCGCGCTCGTGGTCGCCAACGACCCGACGGTCAAGGCCGGGTCGTGGGGCGCCCGCACCGTCGAGAAGATCGTCCGGGCCGCGGAACGGGCGCTGCGTGAGGAGTTGCCGGTCTTCTGGCTGATCGACTCGGCGGGGGCCCGGATCACCGACCAGGTGGCCCTCTTCCCGGGACGGCGGGGGGCCGGGCGGATCTTCCACCTGCAGGTCGCGCTGTCCGGCAAGGTGCCGCAGATCTGCTGCCTGTTCGGGCCCTCGGCGGCCGGCGGGGCGTACATCCCGGCGTTCTGCGACCTGGTCGTCATGGTCGAGGGCAACGCCTCCATGTACCTGGGGTCGCCGCGGATGGCGGAGGTGGTGGTCGGCGAGCGGGTCACCCTCGAGGAGATGGGCGGCGCGCGGATGCACACCGAGGTCTCCGGGTGCGGCGACCTGCTGGCCACCGACGACGCCGACGCGATCGAACTGGCCCAGCTGTTCTTCTCGTACCTGCCGGCCAACTGGCGCGGGACGGCGCCCGAATTCGCCCCCGAGGCACCGGCGGCCCGGCTGACCGAAGGGTCGGTGCCCGCCGACGAGCACGTGCCCTTCGACGTCCACACGGTCATCGACGGGATCGTCGACGCCGACAGCTTCTTCGAGGTGAAGCCCTCGTACGCGGGCGAACTCGTGGTCGGCTTCGGCCGCATCGACGGCCGCGCGGTCGGCGTCGTGGCCAACAACTCCGCCGTGCGGGGCGGGGTGCTGTTCGTCGACTCCGCCGACAAGGCGACCCGGTTCATCGACCTGTGCGACGCCTTCAACGTCCCGCTGGTCTACCTCGCCGACGTGCCGGGGTTCATGATCGGCAAGGACGTCGAGCGGCAGGGGATCATCCGGCACGGAGCCAAGATGATCACCGCGGTCGCGGCGGCCACCGTGCCGCAGCTGAGCGTCGTCCTGCGGAAGGCCTACGGGGCCGGGCTGTACGCGATGGACGGCCCGGGGTTCGAACCCGACGCCTGCCTGGCCCTGCCGACCGCGAAGATCGCCGTGATGGGGCCGGACGCGGCGGTGAACGCGGTGTACGCCGGTCGCCTCGCCCAGATCGAGGACCCGGACGAGCGGGCCGCGTTCGCGGCCGAGCAGCGGGCGCTGTACGAGGCGGACGTGAACCTGCTGCGCCTGGCGTCGGAGCTGGTGATCGACGCGGTGGTCCAGCCCGAGGACCTGCGCGACGAGATCGCCGCCCGGCTGGCCGTCCTGACCGACAAGCAGCGCGAGGTACCGGCCAAACACCACGGGGTACGTCCGGTCTGAGCTTTCACGAGGACCTGAGCTTCACGGAGGAGTGACGATGAGTCTGATCGCGGAACTGCCGGACGAGTACGTCCAGCTGGCCAAGACGGTGCGCGAATTCGCCCGGGAGGAGGTCGCACCGCGGGCGGCGCAGCACGACGCCGAGCACACGTTCCCGTACGAGATCGTCGCCGGGATGGCCGATCTCGGGCTGTTCGGGCTGCCGATCCCGGAGGAGTACGGCGGGATGGGCGGCGACTTCTTCGCCCTGTGCGTCGCCCTCGAGGAACTCGGCAAGGTGGACCAGAGCGTGGCCATCACCCTCGAGGCCAGCGTCTCGCTCGGCGCGATGCCGTTGCTGCGACACGGCACGCCGGAGCAGAAGCAGACGTGGCTGCCCCGCCTGGCCCGCGGTGAACTGGCCGCCTTCGGGCTGACCGAACCCGGAGCGGGCAGCGACGCCGGGGGCACCCGGACCCGCGCGGTGCGGGACGGCGACGAATGGGTGATCAACGGCAGCAAGCAGTTCATCACCAACTCGGGCACCGACGTCACCGCGCTGATCTCGGCCACCGCCGTGACCGGCACGGCCGACGGGAAGACGCAGATCTCGACGTTCCTGATCCCCTCCGGAACCCCCGGTCTCGTCGTGGAACCGGCCTACGACAAGGTCGGCTGGCACGCCTCGGACACCCACCCCCTCACCTTCACCGACGTGCGCGTCCCGGCCGCGAACCTGCTGGGCGAGGAGGGTCGCGGGTACGCCAACTTCCTCGCGGCGCTCGACGAGGGGCGCATCGCGATCGCGGCGCTCGCGGTCGGCGTGGCGCAGGGGTGCGTCGACGAGAGCGTCCGGTACGCGCAGGACCGGGAGGCGTTCGGGCGCAGCATCGCCGGCTTCCAGGCCATCGCCTTCAAGATCGCCCGGATGGAGGCCCGCGCCCAGGCGGCCCGGCAGGCCTACCATCACGCGGCGGCGCTGATGCTGGGCGGGCGCCGGTTCAAGAAGGAGGCGGCCGTCGCCAAGCTGGTGGCCAGCGAGGCGGCCATGGACAACGCCCGGGACGCCACGCAGGTGTTCGGCGGGTACGGGTTCATGAACGAGTACCCGGTGGCCCGCCACTACCGGGACTCGAAGATCCTGGAGATCGGGGAGGGGACGACCGAGGTGCAACTCATGCTGATCGCCCGGGAGCTGGGCCTGTGAGCAAGCGGGTGGTGCAGAAGGGCGGTCTCTGGTTCGAGGAGTTCGAGATCGGCACGGTCTACGAGCACCGCCCCGGGCGGACGGTGACCGAGACCGACACCGTGCTCTTCACGACCCTGACCATGAATCCGGCCGCGATCCATCTCGACGAGGCCTTCAGCGCGCAGCAGGCGCCGTTCCACGCGCGACTGGTGAACTCGATGTTCACGCTGGCGACGCTGGTCGGCCTGTCGGTGGCGCAGCTGACCCAGGGCACGGTCGTGGCCAACCTCGGGTTCACCGAGGTCCGCTTCCCGCACCCGCTGTTCCACGGCGACACCCTGTACGCCGAGACCCTGGTCCGGGACAAGCGGGAGTCGGAGACCCGCCCGGGTGAGGGTGTCGTGACCCTCGAGCAGACCGGGCGCAACCAGGACGGCGAGGTCGTGGCCTTCGCCGTCCGGCAGGTCCTGGTCCGGTTGCGGCCCGCATGAGTCCCGTCGAGGGCGGCCCGGCCTGGCTGTTCTGCCCGGGGGACCGGCCCGACCGGTTCGCCAAGGCGGCGCAGCGGGCCGACGTCGTCATCCTCGACCTGGAGGACGCCGTCGCCCCCGACCGCAAGGACGAGGCCCGGCGGGCCGTGGCCGAGGCGCTGGGGACCGGGCTCGACCCCGCCCGTACCGTCGTCCGGGTCAACGCCGCCGGCACCGCCGAGCACGCCCGCGACGTCGAGGCCCTGAGGGATGTCGAGGCGGTGGGGGATGTCGAGGCGGTGGGGGACGCCGGCCGGCCCCGGGTGATGCTGCCCAAGGCCGAGGATCCGCGAGAGGTCCTGGCGCTGGCGGGGTTCGAGGTCGTCGTGCTGATCGAGACTCCGCTCGGCGTCGAACGGGCCGGCGGCCTCGTCGCCGCCCACGGCGTCGTGGGGGCGATGTGGGGGGCCGACGACCTGGTCGCCGGGCTCGGTGGAACGGGCAGCCGGTGGCCGGACGGCCGGTACCGGGACGTGGCCCGGTTCGCCCGGGCCCGGGTGCTGGTGGCCGCCAAGGCGCACGGCCGCTTCGCCCTGGACGCCGTGCACCTCGACATCGACGACGCCGACGGCCTGCGCGCCGAGTGCGAGGACGCCGTCGCCTCCGGGTTCGACGGCACGGTCGCCATCCACCCGGCGCAGGTCCCGGTCATCCGCGCGGCCTACGCGCCGTCCCCGGAGCGGGTCCGGTGGGCCCGGGAACTGCTCGCGGCCGCCGAGTCCGAGGGCGGCGTGTTCCGGTTCGAGGGCCGGATGGTCGACGGGCCGATCATCGCCCAGGCCCATCGGATAGTCAGCGCAGCTCGGTCGCCCGGTCCCACTCGCCCATGACGATGAGGGTCTTCGTGCTCGTCACGACCCCGGTGCGGCGGATCGCGTTGACCACGCGCTGCAGGTCGTCGACGCTCGGCACCCGGAACCGGAGCAGCGCGTCCGGGTCACCGGCGATGGCGAAGTACTGGACGACCTCCGGCACCTGACGGGCGATCTCCTCGATCCGGCGGGTGTCGACCCCGGCGGCCAGCCGGATCTCGGTGAACGCGTCGAGATCGCCGGTCGCGGTGTCGTCGACGATCGCCACGTAGCCCTTGATCACCCCCTGGCGTTCCAGCCGCTCGATCCGCCGGGCCACGGGAGCGCTGGAGAGCCCGACCCGGCGGGCGATCTCGCTGACCGGGGTCCGGGCGTTGACGCGCAGGATGTCGAGGATGTGCCGATCTGTGGGATCCATCGAACCGCTCTCCTCGTCGAGACCGATTCGCGCGCCGGGCGCCGGTTTCCAGCCGCTCGGGGCGCGAAGCCCGCACTGTTGCAGCGCATCCGGATGGTATCGCGCGCGATCGTTGCTCGCCCCCGTGCGCCTTGCGACGCTGCTGCGTAATCACCCGGGCAGCCTCGGGCAAGGAGCAGCCAATGACGGCCGACACGCTCGATCTACGACAGGCGTACCGCGACATGGTCCTGGTGCGCCGCCTGGACGCGGAGGCGATCGCCCTGCAGCGGCAGGGCGAGCTCGGGCTGTGGCCCTCGCTGCTCGGCCAGGAGGCCGCCCAGGTCGGGGCCGGCCGGGCGCTGCGACCGCAGGACGTCGCCTTCCCCACGTACCGCGAGCACGGCGTCGCCTGGTGCCGCGGTGTGGACCCGCTGGCCCTGCTGGGGATGTTCCGCGGGACGACGATGGGCGGCTGGGACCCGCGGGAGCGCAACTTCCAGCTCTACACGGTGGTGATCGGGGCGCACACGCTGCACGCCGTCGGGTACGCGATGGCCGTCGTCCGCGACGGCGACGTGGGCACCGGCGACCCCGACCGGGACCGGGCGGTCGTCGCGTTCTTCGGGGACGGCGCGCTCAGCGAGGGGGAGACCAACGAGGCTTTCGTGTGGGCCGGCGCCCAGAACCTGCCCGTCGTGTTCTTCTGCCAGAACAACGGGTGGGCCATCTCGGCACCGTTCAGCACGCAGAGCCGCGTCCCGGCGGCGGACCGGGCGCAGGGGTTCGGCTTCCCGGGGGTGCGGGTGGACGGCAACGACGTGGTCGCCGTCCACGCGGCCACCCGGGAAGCCCTGGACCGGGCCCGCTCGGGCGGCGGGCCGACCCTGATCGAGGCCGTGACCTACCGGCGCAACCCGCACACCACGTCGGACGACGACGGGCGTTACCGCTCGGCCGCCGAGACCGCCGACTGGGCCGGACGCGACCCCGTAGAAAGGCTGCGGGCCGAGCTCGAGGTGGACGACGGGTTCCTCACCGCGCTGGACGCGGAGGCCGAGACCCTTGCTGAACACCTGCGGTCAGGCTGCCGGACCCTGCCGGAACCGGACCCGGAGCTGCCCTTCCGGACCACCTACGAACAGATGCCCGTCGAACTGGCCCGGCAGCGCGATCGGCACCTGGCCTTCGTGGCCGGCCGGGAGGAGGTTCCGTCATGAGCACCGGCACGAGCAGCATGGTGCAGGCCCTGAACCGGGCGCTGCGCCGGTCCCTGGAGGACGATCCGAAGGTCTTCCTGCTGGGCGAGGACATCGGCCCGCTGGGCGGCGTGTTCCGCGTGACCGACGGCCTGGCCAAGGATTTCGGCGCCGACCGGGTCATGACGTCGCCGCTGGGCGAGGCGGGGATCGTCGGCAGCGCCGTCGGCCTGGCCCTGGCCGGGTACCGGCCCGTGTGCGAGATCCAGTTCGACGGGTTCGTGTTCCCGGCGGTCAACCAGCTCGTCACGCAGCTGGCCCACTACCGGCACCGCACGGGCGGTCTCGTGTCGCTGCCGGTCGTCGTCCGGATCCCGTTCGGCGGCGGGATCGGCGCGGTCGAGCACCACGGCGAGTCGCCCGAGGCGTACTTCGCGCACACGCCCGGCCTGCGCGTCGTCTGTCCGTCGACGCCGCAGGAGGCGTACGACCTCCTGGGCCAGGCGATCACCGGGGCCGACCCCGTCGTGTTCTTCGAACCCAAACGCTCCTACTGGGTCAAGGGCGACCTCGACACCGATCCGTCCCGCCCGACGACCGCGTTCGACTCGGCCCGCATCGTGCGACCCGGGACCGACGTCACGGTCGCCACCTACGGCGCACTGGTGCCCGTGGCGCTGCGGGCCGCCGAGTTCCTGGCCGGCGAGGGACGGTCGGTCGAGGTGATCGACCTGCGCTCGCTGTCACCGCTGGACGACGGGACGGTCATCGAATCCGTCCGGCGTACGGGGCATCTCGTCGTCGCGCACGAGGCGTCGCAGTCGGGCGGGATCGGCGGCGAGCTGGCCGCCCGCGTCCAGGCCGCGGCCTTCTACGACCTCGAGGCGCCGGTGGTGCGGGTCACCGGGTACGACACCCCCTACCCGGTCAGCCGGCTCGAGGAGGACTGGCTGCCCAACGCCGACCGGCTGGTCGCGGCGTGCGACGAGAGCCTGGCCTACGCATGAGCGCCCCCACCGTGGAGTCGTTCCGACTTCCCGACGTCGGCGAGGGGTTGACCGAGGCCGAGATCGTCACCTGGCGGGTCGCCGTCGGCGACCCGGTCGCGGTGAACCAGGTCCTGGTCGAGATCGAGACCGCCAAGTCCCTCGTCGAACTGCCCTCGCCGTTCGCGGGTGAGGTGGTGGAACTCCTGGCGGCGGAGGGTGACACGGTCCCCGTCGGTACCCCGATCATCGCCGTCCGCACCGGGCCCCACGACGAACCTGACGACGACGGGGACTCCCCGAAACTGCTGGTCGGGTACGGCGCCCGGGAGCCTCGACCGCCCCGCCCCCGGACCCGGCCCCGCGCGAAACCGCCGGTCCGCAAGCTGGCCCGTGACCTGGGCGTCGACCTGGCCGCGGTCGCGCCGAGCGGCG
Source organism: Spongisporangium articulatum (assembly GCF_044465595.1). Classification (NCBI taxonomy): domain Bacteria; kingdom Bacillati; phylum Actinomycetota; class Actinomycetes; order Kineosporiales; family Kineosporiaceae; genus Spongisporangium; species Spongisporangium articulatum. Next base: position 11,152 of record NZ_JBITLV010000011.1, read on the forward strand.
CCGACGGGATCGTCGGGCGGGACGACGTCCTGGCCGCGGCCGAGCCGCGCGCCCCCGAGCTGCGCGCCCCCGAGCCGGTGGGCGAGACCCGCATCCCGATCAAGGGCGTGCGCAAGCACGTCGCCGCCGCCATGGTGACGTCCGCGTTCACCGCCCCGCACGTCACCGAGTTCGTGACGGTGGACATCACCCGGACGATGCGGTTGCGCGAGACCGTCCAGCGCAGAACGGAGTTTGACGGGGTGAAGGTCACGCCGCTCGTCTTCGTCGCCCGCGCCTACCTCCGGGCGCTGGCCCGCACTCCGCTGGCCACGGCCCGCTGGGACGAGCCGGCCCAGGACATCGTGATCCCGGCCGGGATCAACCTGGGCATCGCCGCCGCCACCCCGCGCGGCCTCATCGTGCCCAACATCAAGAACGCCCACGCCCTGGACCTGCTCGGCCTGGCCCGGGCCCTCGACGACCTGACCACCCGGGCCCGCGCCGGCACCGCGACCCCCGAGTCGATGACCGGCGGCACGACGACCATCACCAACATCGGCGTCTTCGGGATCGACGCCGGCACCCCGATCCTCAACCCCGGCGAGACGGCGATCCTCGCCGTCGGCGCCGTCCGGCGCCGCCCCTGGGTGGTCGAGGACCGCGCCGACGGGACGGTGACGGGGGAGCGGCTCGAGCCGCGGGACGTCGTCCAGCTGGCCCTGTCGTTCGACCACCGGGTCCTGGACGGTCAGCAGGCGTCACAGCTGCTGGCCGACACCGCCGAACTCCTCACCGAGCCCGGCCTCGCTATGTTGTGACCGATGACGACGCAGACGGGGCAGCTCTTGCGCCGCGCCGCGCCCGATGCGGCGTCGACGTCCCGCATCGGCGACTACCTCGCCTGGCTCGCGCGCGAGGGGATCGGCGAGTTCGGCTCGTACGACGAGCTGTGGCGGTGGTCGGTCAGCGACCTCGACGCCTTCTGGGAATCGATCTGGCGGTACTTCGACCTCGGGCCCGCGGACGGCCCGGTGCTCGCGGTCGACGCGCTGCCGGGAGCCGTCTGGTTCCCGGACCGCACCGTCAACTACGCCGAGACCGTCCTGCGGATGCCCGGCCGGGCGCCCGACGACGTCGTCGTGGTCGCCGAGTCGCAGACCCGCCCACCGGTCACGTACACGGCCGCGCAGCTGCGGGACGCGGTCGGCCGGGCTCAGGAGGGCCTGCGGCGGGCGGGGATCGGGCGCGGCGACCGGGTGGCGGCCTACGCGCCGAACGTCCCGGAGACGATGGTCCTGCTGCTCGCCGCCGCCGGGCTGGGGGCCGTGTTCACCTCCTGCGCACCGGAGTTCGGCACGGACAGCGTCGTCGACCGGTGGAGCCAGGTCGGGCCGCGGTTCCTGCTGGCCGTGGACGGGTACCGGTACGGCAGCCGGGCCGTCGACCGCCGCGAGCAGGTGCGGCAGATCCGCGAGCGGGTGTCCAGCATCGAGACCGTGGTCCGGCTGCCCTATCTCGACGCCTCGTGGGACGCCGGGGACGACTCGACCTGGTCGGCGTTCACGGCCGTGGCCGCCGAACCGTCCTTCGTCCCGACGGCGTTCGCCGACCCGCTCTACGTCCTCTATTCCTCGGGTACGACCGGTTTGCCCAAGCCGATCGTGCATGGCCATGGCGGCATCACCCTCGAGCACCTGAAGGCCCTGGCCCTCCACCTCGACGTCGGCCCCGGCGACCGGTTCTTCTGGTTCACCACCACCGGCTGGATGATGTGGAACCTGCTCGTCTCCGCGCCGCTCGTCGGTGCCGCCGTCGTGATGTTCGACGGCGACCCCGGTTCGCCCGACGTCGCCGAACTGTGGCGGCTGGCCGAGCGCACCGGCCTGACCTACTTCGGCACCAGCGCCACCTTCGTCCAGCAGAACCTGAAGCAGGGGGTCGAACCGCGTCAGGGTCGGGGCCTGGACGCCGTCCGCGCGGTCGGCGTGACCGGCTCGCCCCTGTCGCCCGACGGGTTCCGCTGGGTCCTCGACGCCCTCGGTTCCCGGGTGCAGCTCACGTCGCTGGCCGGCGGGACGGACGTCTGCACCGGGTTCCTCGGCGGGACGCCGCTGCACGACGTGCACGCGGGACTCATCGCCTGCCGCCAGCTGGGGTGTGCCGTGGAGAGCTTCGACCCGTCCGGCCGCCCGCTCGTGGGCGAGGTGGGGGAGCTGGTCGTCACCCGGCCGATGCCGTCGATGCCGGTCGGGTTCTGGAACGACCCGGACGGGGAGCGGCTGCGGGCCGCCTACTTCGACACCTTCCCCGGCGTCTGGCGGCACGGCGACTGGCTCACGATCGACGCGGCGGGCCGGTGCTCGCTGACGGGTCGTTCCGACGCCACCCTGAACCGCGGCGGGGTGCGCCTGGGTACGGCCGAGTTCTACGCCGTCGTCGAGGCGGTCGACGGGGTGACCGACAGCCTCGTCGTCCACCTCGAGGACCCGGACGGCGGGGCGGGTCGCCTCCTGCTGTTCGTCGTCGCCGTCCCGGCATCCGGCGTCGACGACGAGATCAGAGCCGCTCTGCGCTCGAAGCTGTCACCGCGGCACGTTCCCGACGAGATCCTGCACGTCGCGGCCCTGCCCCGGACCCTGTCCGGCAAGAAGGTCGAGGTCCCGGTCAAGCGCATCCTGACGGGCACCCCGCTCGAGCGGGCGGTCGCGCCGGGATCCCTGGCCGACCCCGCAGCCCTGGAGCACGTGCTGGCCGCCGTCCGGGTGTGATCTCTGAGGCTTTGGGTCCCTCAAGGTGCAGTTGTCACCTACCGTGGCCGATGTGACGACCCTGCACCCGGACGGGCCGGCGCACACGGGGTGGACGTTGCGTATTCGATTCGTACTGGGCAACGCCTACGGAGGCGGCGGCACGATCCGTACGACGTTGACGATGGCGGGGGCGCTGGCCGAGCGCGGCCACGATGTCGAGATCGCCAGCGTCCTCGGCCGTCCGAGCCCGCCCGTGTTCGAGATCCCACCCGGGGTCCGGCTCGTGACCCTGACCGGCGGCCCGCAGCGCGCGGCCCGGTCCCGCTGGGATCCGCGACGGGTGGCGCAGGCGCTGCTGCGACGATTCCGCAGCCGGCTGATCCACCCGGGCGACGTCCGCTACGCCAACTTCTCGTTCGAGTCGGACCTGGCGCTGTGGCGCTACCTGCGCCGCCAGCGCAACGTGGTCCTGGTAGGCACCCGGGCGGGTATCAACCTGGCCCTGGCCCGGTACGCACCCCGTTCGAACGTGGTGATCGCGCAGGAGCACATGAACCTCCGCCGCCACGGCGAGCCGCTCCGGGCGGGCTTCCGCGCTCACTACCCGACGTTGCACGCCCTGGTCACCCTCACCGAGGGGGACGCCGAGGACTACCGCGCGTTCCTGGGGGAGCAGGCCGCCGTCCAGGCGATCCCGAACGCCGTGCCGGACCTCGGGGCCGTGGCCCCCGCCCACGAACGCAGCGAGGACAGCAAGATCGTGGTGGCGGCCGGGCGGTTGACCAGGCAGAAGGGGTTCGACCTGCTGATCGGCGCGTGGCGACCGGTCGTGGCCGCGCATCCGGACTGGCAGTTGCACATCTACGGCGGCGGCCACCTGGAGGCGGACCTCCGCCGCCAGATCGACGATCTCGGCCTCGCGGAGTCGGTGCGGCTGATGGGCTTCTCCGACGACCTGCCCCGGCACCTGTCGCAGGCGTCCCTCTACGTCCTGTCGTCGCGGTTCGAGGGGTTCCCGTTGGTGCTGCTGGAGGCGATGGGCTGCGGGCTGCCGGTCGTGGCCTTCGACTGCCCCACGGGTCCGGCCGACCTGATCGAGGACGGGGTGACGGGGCTGCTCGTCCCGCCCAAGTCGAAGCGTCGTCTGAGCGAGGCCATGCTGCGCGCCATCGAGGACCCGCAGCTGCGCCGGACCATGGGGCGCAACGCCCGGCACCTGGTCGAGTCCTACAGCCAGGCCGGCATCGCCGAGCGCTGGGAGAGGCTGTTCAGCGACCTCTCGCGGAAGGCCGGCTGACCTACGCTGGAGGCAGTCGTGCGACCGACGGAGGTAGTGATGAGTGACAGCGCTGAACGTACGGAGCGGGCCGTCCTGGCCGGCGGGTGCTTCTGGGGCATGCAGGAACTGATCCGGAAGAAGCCGGGCGTCCTGAGCACGCGGGTCGGCTACACCGGCGGCCACGTCGAGAACGCCACCTACCGCAACCACGCCGGGCACGCCGAGGCGCTGGAGGTCCTCTTCGACCCGGAGGTGTACAGCTTCCGCGACCTGCTGGAGTTCTTCTTCCAGGTGCACGACCCGACGACGCTGAACCGGCAGGGCAACGACATCGGGGACTCGTACCGCTCGGCGATCTTCTACACCAGCGACGAGCAGAAGAGGGTCGCCGAGGAGACGATCCTCGACGTCGAGGCCTCGGGGCTCTGGCCGGGCAAGGTGGTCACCGACGTGACCGCCGCGGGCCCGTTCTGGGAGGCCGAGGAGGAGCACCAGGACTACCTGCAGAAGTACCCGAACGGCTACACCTGCCACTTCCCGCGCCCGGGCTGGGTGCTGCCCCGCCGCGCCTAGTTCACCGCTTCACTCCAGATCCGTTCTACGGCAGGATCTTCCACCGGCCGGTCGGCCACCCGGGCCACCAACAACCGCCCGGTGTGCTCGAGGTGCTCGCGCATGGCGCGCTCGGCCCCGGCGGCGTCCCCGGCCGCGACGGCCGCCACGACGGGTGCGTGCTCGTCGCGGATCGCGGCCAGGCTGCGGTCGCCGGCCGACGTCGGGGGAGTGAGCAGGGCCGTGGTGGCCCGTAACCCGGCGACGATCTCGGCGGCCCGCCGGTTGCCCCCGGCCCGCAGGATCGCGTCGTGCAGCGCGCGGTCCGCCTCCCAGAAGGAGGCCTCGTCGCCGAGGTGCGTGGCGTCGTCCAACTGCTCGAGCGTGAGGACGGCGCCCCGGCTCGCCGCCCGCGCGGCGGCGGCGGGTTCGAGCGCGAGCCGCACGGCGAAGATCTCGGCGACGTCGCGCGGTTCGGGGAGCACGATCCGGAACCCGCGGTTGCGGGTGAACCGGACCAGCCCGGCCTCGGCCAGCTTCAGCAGCCCCTCGCGGGCCGGGCTGCGTGAGACCCCGAGCAGTTCGGCGACCTGCTGCACCGAGTACAGCTCGCCCGGAACCAGACGTCGGGCTCGGATCTCGTCCCGCAACGCGCCCACGACCCGGTCGGCCAGGGTCGGCGGATGAGCCAGGACTGGGGCGGTCACGTGTAACATGTTACACGTGACTGAGCAGCACGACGAGGCCGTCGCCCGCCTCCGAGCGGTCGGCCTGGAGGTCCTCGACGACCCGGGCTCCCGCACGATGTACGCCTCCGACGCCTCCCTCTACCGGGTCGTCCCGGCGGCCGTGGTCCGGCCCCGGGACTCCGGCGACGTCGCCGCGACCCTCGAGGTCGCACGCGCCACCGGGGTGCCGCTCACCGCCCGGGGCGGCGGGACGTCGGTCGCCGGCAACGCGGTCGGGCCCGGCCTGGTGCTCGACTTCAGCCGCCACCTGAACCGCGTCCTGTCGGTGGACCCCGAGGCCCGTACGGCCGTCGTGGAGCCGGGTACGGTGCACGCCACCCTGCAGAAGGCGGTCCTGCCCTACGGCCTGCGGTTCGGCCCCGACCCGTCGAGCCACACCCGCTGCACGGTCGGCGGCATGATCGGCAACAACGCCTGCGGCAACCGGGCGGTCGCCTACGGGCGGACGTCCGACAACGTGGCCGCGATGACCCACCTGCTGGCCTCCGGGCAGACGCTGACCACCGGCTACGACGCCTCGGGCGCGGCCGTCGTGCACGGCCGGCCGGAGCTGGAAGCGGCTCTGCACCAGATCATGTCGCGGCACCTGGCCACGGCGCGCACCGAGTTCGACCGGTTCGGCCGGCAGGTCAGCGGGTACGCCGTCCAGCACCTGCTGCCCGAACGGTTCGACCTGACCCAGGCGCTGGTCGGCTCGGAGGGGACGCTCGGCATCCTGACCGAGGCCACGGTCAAGCTGGTGCGCGACCCGGCCCACCGGGTGCTGGTCGCCCTCGGTTTCGCCGACATCGTGCGGGCCGGTGAGGCGGCGCCGGCCGTCACGACGTACGGCCCGACGGCCTGCGAGGGCTTCGACGGGCGACTGATCGACATCCTGCGCCGCCGCGGCGCGAACGATCTGCCGGCCCTCCCCGCCGGCATCGCCTGGCTGTTCGTCGAGATCTCCGGGGACGACCGGACCGAGGTGCTCGACCGGGCCCGCGCCCTGGCCGACGCCGGGCTCGGCACGGGCGCGGAGGTGTTCGAGGACGCGCCGACCATGGCCCGGATCTGGCGGATCCGCGAGGACGGCGCCGGTTTCGCCGGTCGCGCCCCCTCGGGAAAGCCCGCGTGGCCGGGCTGGGAGGACGCCGCGGTGCCGCCCGAGAAGCTCGGTCCGTACCTGGCCCGGTTCGAGGAGCTGGTGGCCGAGCACGGCCTGACCCAGGCGCCCTACGGACACTTCGGCGACGGCTGCCTGCACGTGCGCCTCGACCTGCCGCTCGAACCGAGCGACCCGCCCAAGGCCTTCCGCGCCTTCCTCGAGTCGGCCGCCGACCTGGTGGCCGAGTACGGCGGATCCCTGTCGGGGGAGCACGGCGACGGACGGGCCCGCAGCGAGCTGCTGCCCCGGATGTACTCGAGCGACGCCATCCGGCTCTTCGCCGAGGTGAAGCACGCCTTCGATCCCGAGAACCTGCTCAACCCGGGCGTTCTCGTCGACCCCGACCCCTTCGACGCGGCCGTCCGCACCGTCGAGGTGGCGCCCTACCGTAAACGGCTGGCGTTCGCCTACGAGCACGACGGCGGCGACCTCGCCCAGGCCGTGCACCGGTGCACGGGGGTCGGCCGGTGCCGCGCCGACAACAGCGCCGCGGGCGGCGTGATGTGCCCGTCCTACCTGGCGACCGCCGAGGAGAAGGACTCGACCCGCGGCCGGGCCCGGGTGCTGCAGGACGTCGTGCGCGGCGCCCTCGACTGGCGGTCCCCGGCCGTGGCCGAGTCGCTCGACCTGTGCCTGTCCTGCAAGGGCTGCGCCTCGGACTGCCCGACCGGCATCGACATGGCCACCTACAAGTCCGAGGTGCTGCACCAGAAGTACCGGCGCCGCCTGCGCCCCCGCTCGCACTACAGCCTCGGCCGGTTGCCGCTGTGGAGCCGCCTGGCCGGCCGCGTGCCCCGGCTGGCCAACCTCGCCACCCGGGTCCCCGTCGTCCGGCCACTCGCGCTGTTCGTGGCCGGCGTCGACGCCCGGCGCTCCGTGCCGGAGTTCGCGCCGACGTCGTTCCGGCGCTGGTGGAAGCGGAACGTCGAGTCGCAGCCGGTCGGCGACGGCCGGCCCGTCGTCCTGTGGGTCGACAGCTTCACCGACGCCTTCTCGCCCGAGGTGGCCCAGGCGACCGTGACGGTGTTGCGGCAGGCCGGGTTCGAGCCGCAGCTGCCCGGGCCGTCGCTGTGCTGTGGGCTGACCTGGATCACCACGGGTCAGCTGACCCAGGCGAAAGCCCTGCTGGGGCGTACGGTCTCGGCGCTGGCCGACCAGGTGCGGGCCGGCGTCCCGGTGGTGGGGCTCGAACCGTCGTGCACCGCGGTCCTGCGCTCCGACGCGCTCGAACTGCTGACGGGCACCGAGCACGAGGCGGACGCCCGTCAGGTGGCGGACGGCGTCCGCACCCTCTCCGAGCTTCTCGCCGAGGCGTCGGGCTGGGGCGCGCCGGACCTGAGCGGCACCACGCTGATCGTGCAGCCGCACTGTCACCAGCACGCCGTCCTCGGCTGGGCCGCCGACGCGGCGCTCCTGAAGGCGACGGGCGCGACGGTCCGGACGCTCGGCGGGTGTTGCGGCCTGGCCGGCAACTTCGGCGTCGAGCGCGGGCACTACGAGGTGTCGGTCAAGGTCGCCGAGCAGAACCTGCTGCCCGCCCTCGATGCCGCACCCGACGCCCTCGTCCTGGCCGACGGGTTCTCGTGCCGTACCCAGGTCGCCGACCTGCGGGGTCGCCGGGCCGTGCACCTGGCCCAGCTGCTGGCCGGAGAAATCCCGCCCGGCGACCCGTCCTGATCCGTCCGCCGCGCGTCTGAGGGGGTGTGACGACGAACGGGGACGGGAGCCCGTCGGCCGAGGACTTCGTGGCCGAACGCGGTGACGCGCTGCTCAGGCTGGCCTGGTTGCTGACCGGGGAGCGCAGCGCTGCCGAGGACCTGGCCCAGGAGGCCCTGGCCCGGGTGCTGCCGCGCTGGGACTCGATCGGGCCCGGCCGGCACGAGGCGTACCTGCGCCGGGCGATCCGCTCGACGTGGGTGGACGGGCTGCGGCGACGGGCCGCCCGGGTACGGCTGGACGTCGTCCCCGATCTGCCCGACGTCGCCCAGCCGGGTGACTCCGGTGCCCAGGTCGACGACCGGCTGGCGTTGCGGGCGGCGCTGGCCGCCCTCACCGTCCGGCAGCGCACGGTCCTGGTGCTGCGCTACTTCGAAGACCTGAGTGAGGCCGAGACCGCCCGGCTGATGGGCTGTTCCGTGAGCACCGTGAAGTCGACGACGCACGACGCGCTGGCCCGGTTGCGAGCCGAGGAGAGGGTGACCCGATGACCACCGACCTGCGTGAGGCGCTCGACGACCTGGCCGGGGACGAAGTGCGTGGGCTGCGACTGGACGTGGCCGCGGCCCGGGCGGTGGCAGCCCGGACGTCGTCCGGCCGGCTGCGACTGTCCCGTTTCACCACTCGGACCACGGTGTGGGCGGCCGCGGCCGCCGCGGTCCTGGTCGCCCTCCCGACGGTGCTGATCTTCGCCCTGTTCCGGCCGGTCACGGTGCCCAGCGAGCCGCAGCCCGGGCCCGGCCGGTGGGTGTGGCGTTCAGCGGCCGAGGTGCCGCCCCTGCGCGCCGGGATGATGGACGCAGCCTCCATGGTGCTGGGGATGCCGGTGCAGCGGGGCGCCACCCTCACCGACGTGGGGTCGTTCCCGCCACATTCCCTGGGGCGTGCGCCGGTGCTGGCCTCGGCCGACGGGAGGACCTACGCGGCGCTGCCCTGGCCGACGGGTTCAGAGCTGCTCACGCTCTCGAAGGACGGCCGGCGGGTGGCCTGGGTGTCGATGTCCGAACGGGACCGACGGGCGACCACCACCCTGTACTGGCTGCAGCTCGACGCTGCGGTGCTGCACAGCGCCGTACTGCCGAGCGAGGCTTCCGACGAGTGGCCGACGCAGGTCTCGTTCACCGGCCGCGAGGGTGACGGCGTACTGGTCGGGACTCGCTACCGGAACAACGTCCAACGACCGCAGCAGGAGCACGTCTGGCGCTGGACACCCGAGGCCGGTGCTGACGTGCACGCGGTCTGCACGTGCCGGGCGACCGCCTTCGGCGTGTCACCTGACGGCACCTTGTGGCAGGGCAGCACAGCCCGGTTCGCGCCGGTTCCGGGGGTGAAGCGGTCGCCGGTGCGGGTCGGCACGCCGACGACGTCGACGACGGGCTGGGGTGGGGACGTCACCTCGGAGACGTTGCTGATCGACGACGCCGGGCGGGTGAGCAGGCTCAGCCTCGGTCGCAAGATCGCCCTGGTCACCACGAGCGGCGGATCCGAGACCTCGGTCGAGGTGAAGGGTCTGGGGGCGGAACTCCAAGCCGTCTGGGCCTTGGCCCGGGACCGGAAGGGTGTTTACGCCTGGGTGCTGCACGGGGACCAGCTGCGGCTGGCGGAGCGCGACGCCGAGCTGGTGCTGATCGACCCCGCGACCGGGCTCACGCGCCGGGTGGCGCACGGGGACGGTCGCGTCGTCCCGCTGGCAGTATCGGAGGCGTGAACGTCGACGAGGTGCACGAGGCCTCGCTGCGGGCGTTCCCGTTGCTGCGCAACGTCCTGCTCGGCCCGTACCCCAGTGCCCACGTCGAGACCGAGCCCGTGGACGGTGCGCTGCTCCTGGACCGCGAATGGCTGACCGCCCGGGTCGACGAGGCGATGCGGTTGTGGGGCACGGCGGACCGGCGGGTCGCGGCCACCCTGTGGTGGTACAACGCCAGCTCGACGTTCGTGGCCACCGGGGCGACGGCGTTGCTCGTGACGGGTGCGGCCCCCGACCCGCGGCCGGAGACCCTGCGGATGACATTGCGCCGGACGGGATACGCCGGCTATCCGGCCCGCGTGCGTTCGGACCGGATGTGCGGTGCCGCCGAGGCTTTCGGGGCGGCGCTGCACGACGGCTTCGACCCGGTGATGCGGGTGCTGGCGGGCGTGAGCGGGGCCGGTCACCGGCCCCTGTGGTCGGTCCTCACCGACTCGCTTGCGAACCGGCTGCTGGTGGTGGCCCGCAAGCTCGGGGGCCCGGACGTCGACGCGCTCGCCGCGCTGTCGGCGCGGGTGACCGGGGCCGCTCCGTACGCGCCGACGGCGCGGCTGTCCGTGACCCGGGACGAGGTCCTGGAAGAGGTGCTCGGTGAGTCGCGACCGGTCGAGTACGTGCGGCGGGGCTCGTGCTGCCTCCTCTACGAGGTGCCCGGCGAGGGGAAGTGCGCCAACTGCCCGCGGCAGGCTCCCGACGTCCGGGAGCGACGGGTCCTGGCCGCCGGAGGCGGCACCTAGACGGTCGGCGACGGTCAGACGTTCTTGCTCAGGTAGCGGCAGGCCCTGCGCGAAGCGGCGCTGGTCGCCGACGGCTCGGACGCCCGGCTACTCGCGGGGCAGGCCCAGGAGCCGCGCACCGTTGCGCCACAGGACGGCGCGCATCCAGTCGTCGCCCAGACCGAGGTCGGCCAGGGCACGCAACTGGTGCGCGTACGGGTGGGCGATCACCGGGAAGTCCGACCCGAGGACGATCTGGTCGCGCAGCGGCCCGAGCCGCTCGACGTAGTCCGTCGGCGCGGGCGCCATCCGGACCGCGAAATCGGTTGCGGCCAGGGCCGTGTCGAGCATGACGTCGGGGTACTTCTCGGCCAGGTCGGCGCAGGCGTGGTAGTCGGGCATGCCCAGGTGGGCGATGACGAGCCGCAGGCCCTCGTGCCGGGCCAGCACGTTCGCGATGTCGACCGGGCCGGCCCCCCGGCTCTCGACGCCCGTCGTCCCGTGCGCGACCACCGGCACCCGGTGGGCGGCCAGGATCTCCCAGGCCGGGGCCAGGCGGGGGTCGTCCAGGGTGAACCCGCCGACCTCGGCGTGCAGCTTGAACAGGCGAGCGCCGCCCAGGACCGCCTCGAGCACGTAGTCGGCGACGTCCGGTTCGGGGAACAGGGTGGCGCTGTGCACCGCGTCGGGAACCCGCGCGGCGAACTGCGCGCACCACGCGTTCAGCCCGCGGGCCATGCCGGACCGGTGCGGGTAGGTCAGCGCCGGGATGGCGAGAAGGCCCAGCTCGCTCAGGATCTCGATCCGCCGGGCCTCGTCGTGGCGGTACTGCAGCGGCCACGGCATGCCGAGCTTGTGGCCGAGCCCGTCGAAGTACCGCCAGACGGCCTGCTGCACCGGGTCGGGCATGAAGTGCACGTGCACGTCGACGAGACCGGGCAGACCGAGGGCCTGCAGGTAGGGCCGGATCTCGGCGTCCGTCGTCGGCCCGGGAGTGGTGCTCATGCGCCGACCACCCGACGGACCTCCTCCTGGAACCCCGCGTAGGCCTGCCGGGCCCGTGGGCCGGGCCAGCCGGTCGGGCACAGCTCGGGCGGCAGCAGCGGGTCGGACGTCAGGTGCCGGACCAGGTGCGCGGCGGTGGCCAGTCGCTGGTCGGGCGGCGCGTCGCCGGCCAGCCGTTCCAGCGTGGCCTCGGCCTCGGCGGCCCAGGCCGCCAGGTCCCACAGGGTGGCGGCCAGAGCGGCCGGGTCCTCGACCGGGGCCGCGGTGAACGTGCGCAACGAGTCGTCGGGCCGGGGGACCGGCCGGTCGAGGTTGGCGGGCCGCAGCCACACGCCCTCGCGCAGCTCGCCGAGCCGGGCCCGGGCCAGCGCCTGGCGCAGCGCGGCGCGTTCGGTGCTCGGCCGGCCCGGGGTGATGACGACCGCCATCTCCCAGTCACCCGTCCAGGGCACCTGCGCGGCCTGCTGGGCCTGGCGTTCACCACGCTCCAACAGCCGGGCCCCGACCCGGTACGTGCTGCCCTCGCGGACCAGGTCACCGCTGGCCACGGCCCGGGTCAGCGCCACCCGGACCGACGGTTCGGGCACCGAGAAGTGTTCTCCGGCCCGCACCACCTGACGGGCGCTCATGCCCCGCGGGTGGGCGCCCAGCAACAGGCTGATGACCACCGAACGCGCGGACAGCGGCTTGAGGCCGAGAGCGGATGCCATGGTCGCGATATTACAATGGGAGCTACAATCGTCCGGCAACTGTTACACGACCTGCGGAGGGTGACGTGGCTACGCACGAGGTCTTCAACCAGGCGCCGCCGCTCGGTGACCACGACACCAGTGAGGACCCGGCGCTCCTCGAGGCCGTCGTGCGGGAGGGCGCACAGTGGGCGCTGCCGGAACTGCACGGCCTGGGCCGACTGGCCGGGTCGCAGGAGTGGCGGGAGGAGGGCCGGCGCGCCGAGCGCAACGCCCCGGTGCTGCGCACCCACGACCGCACCGGGCACCGCGTCGACGAGGTCGAGTACGACCCCGCTTACCACCGGGTCATGCGGGTGGCCGTCGAGCACGGGCTGCACGGCGCGCCCTGGGCCGACGACCGACCCGGCGCCCACGTCGCCCGGGCCGCCAAGTTCATGGCCTGGAGCGTGGACGCCGGGCACATGTGCCCGATCTCGATGACCTACGCCGTCGTCCCGGCGTTGCGCGCCGAACCCGCGCTGGCCGCCACCTGGGAGCCGGGGCTCACCGCACGGGAGTACGACTTCGGCCTGCGGGCACCGGCCACTAAGCGCGGTCTGATCGCCGGAATGTCGATGACGGAGAAGCAGGGCGGCTCCGACGTCCGGGCCAACACGACCACCGCGCAACCGTTGGGGGACGGGCGGTTCCGCCTCGACGGGCACAAGTGGTTCACCAGCGCCCCGATGTCCGACCTGTTCCTGACCCTGGCCCAGGCGCCGGGGGGCCTCTCCTGCGTCCTGGTGCCGCGGGTGCTGCCCGACGGCAGTCGCAACCAGCTGCGTCTGATGCGGCTGAAGGACAAGCTGGGCAACCGGTCGAACGCCTCGTCGGAGATCGAGTACGAGGGCGCGGAGGCCTGGTTGGTGGGGGAGGAGGGCCGGGGGGTGCGGACCATCGTCGAGATGGTCAACATGACGCGACTCGACTGCGTCATCGGCTCCGCCTCAGCGATGCGGTCGGCGCTCGTGCAGGCCGCGCACCACGCGCGACACCGGTCGGCGTTCGGGAAGTCGTTGATCGACCAGCCCCTGATGCGCAACGTGCTGGCCGACCTGGCCGTCGAGTCGGAGGCGGCCACGGTCGCCATGATGCGGCTGGCGGGGGCCAACGACCGCGCGGTGCGCGGCGACGAGACCGAGGCGGCGCTGCGCCGGGTCGGTCTGGCCGTCACCAAGTACTTCATCTGCAAGCGGGCGCCGATGGCCGTCGGCGAGGCGCTGGAGTGCCTGGGCGGCAACGGCTACATCGAGGACTTCGACCTGGCCCGCATCTACCGCGAGGCGCCGCTCATGTCGATCTGGGAGGGGTCGGGCAACGTCGCCGCCCTCGACCTGTTGCGCGCCATCGGCCGTGAACCCGCGACCCTGGGCGCCTTCTTCGCCGAGGTCGAGCTGGCCGCCGGGACCGATCACCGTTTCGACGACGCGCTGGCCCAGCTGAAGAAGGAGTTCGGCAACCTGGAGGACGTCGAGCTGCGGGCCCGGCGCATCGCCGAGCTCATGGCGCTGCTCCTGCAGGGTTCGCTGCTGCTGCGGCACGCCCCGGCCGCCGTGGCCGACGCCTTCTGTGCGTCGCGCCTCGGCGGCGACCGCGGGTCCGTGTTCGGCACGTTGCCGAGCGGCCTCGACCTCGACGCGATCCTCGACCGGACTCAGGTCGGCTGAGCGACGTAGCCGACGAGCAGGTCGGCGAGCTCGACCGGGTGGCTGAGCATCGCGCAGTGACCGCCGCCGAGTTCGTCGGGCTCGACGCCCAGCCGATCGCGGCACACCTCGCGCTGGAGGGCGGCGGCCAGCACGTGGTCCTCGGCGCAGACGATGGCGTGGGTCGCCACGTCGGGCCAGGCCGGAAGCGGCCACGGCGCGGCCCCCGCGGCGGACGACGGGTGCGCACGTTCATGGGTCAGGGCCTCGTCGGCCAGGGCGCGCGGCACGCCGTTGTAGTACAGGTCGTGGGGATCGGTGTACCCCTGTGACCGGTACCCGACGTTCGACCACCAGTCGTCCGGTCGCTCCCCGGGCGCGGGCACCATGGCGTTGACCAGCACCAGGTGGTCGGCGCCCAGCGCGTCGGCGACCAGGGGAGCGGTGAACGCACCGAACGAGTGACCCACCACCACCAGCGGTCTCGGCCGTCGCGCCACATCCTCGAAGGCCCGGACCGCGGCGTCGCGGTAGTCCGGCAGTGTGAGCGACTCGTCGCCGGCGGGCAGGTCCGGAGCCACGACGACGTGACCGCGCCGGGCCAGTTCGAGACCCACCGGACGCCACGACCGGCCGCGGTCGCCTGCACCGTGGACGATCAGGAAGCTGGCCATCCACCGACGCTACTGCGGCCCGCGGGGCGGGTCTTGTGCAGCACGGGCGCCGGGGCGACCATGGCTTCATGGGGGCATATCTGGGGGTCCTGGTCCTGGCGGTCGTCGCGGTGCTCGGCGCGACCGTGGTCGTGCTCGGCCGGCGCCGTGACCGGCGGGTGAGCGCGGAGTGGGCGGCGAACGCCCGGGTGGGGGACGAGTTCGTCCGACCGGAGCGGGCCGGTCTCCGGAACCCGGACGTCGCACGCCAGCAGGCGACCATCTACGGCGCTTACGTCCCCCCGCCCGGCCACTACTGGCCGGGCGGGGGCGGAGCGGGCTGACCGGAGGTCGCGAGCGCGGCGAGAAATTCATCCGGTGGACACAGCTCATAAACTTGAACTGGTCCAGAAAGGTGGCCTAGGGTCGACCGCGTGACGACGGACTTCGAGGCCCAGCTGCGCGGGGCCTCGCTGCGCGTCACCGGTCCCCGGCTCGCCGTCCTGTCGGCCCTGCACGAACACCCCCACGTCGACACCGACACGGTGATCACGCTCGTGCGCGCCGGCCTGCCGACGGTCTCCCACCAGGCGGTCTACGACGTCCTGCGCGCCCTCACCGACGCCGGCCTGGTGCGCCGCATCCAACCGGCCGGCGCGACGGCCCGCTACGAGACCCGGGTCGGCGACAACCACCATCACGTCGTGTGCCGCTCGTGCGGCACCATCGCCGACGTCGAGTGCACCGTCGGCCACGCCCCCTGTCTCACCGCCTCGGACGACCACGGATTCGCGGTCGACGAGGCGGAGGTCGTGTTCTGGGGCACCTGCCCCGAGTGCGCGGCGAGCACCACCCCTCGATGAATCCCCGTATGTCAGCAGCAGTTCGGAAGGAATCTGATGAGCGAGACCCAGGACGCCGGCGGCTGCCCCGTCCCGCACGGCGCGACCGCGAGCGGCAGTGAGAGCGAGAACCCGGCGATCGACGCGCCGACCCCGGTGACCGACAAGCCGCGCACCAACAAGGACTGGTGGCCCAACCAGCTCGACCTGTCCGTGCTGCACGCCCACTCGTCGAAGGGCAACCCGCTCGGTGAGGACTTCGACTACGCGAAGGAGTTCGCCAAGCTCGACGTCGAGGCGCTCAAGCGCGACATCGCCGACGTGCTGACCACGTCGCAGGACTGGTGGCCCGCGGACTTCGGGCACTACGGCGGCCTGTTCATCCGGATGAGCTGGCACGCCGCGGGCACCTACCGGATCTCCGACGGCCGCGGCGGCGCCGGTGACGGCGGCCAGCGGTTCGCGCCGCTGAACAGCTGGCCCGACAACGCCAACCTCGACAAGGCCCGCCGCCTGCTGTGGCCGGTCAAGCAGAAGTACGGCCAGAAGATCTCGTGGGCCGACCTGCTGGTCCTCGGCGGCAACGTGGCCCTGGAGTCGATGGGCTTCCAGACCTTCGGCTTCGGTTTCGGCCGCCCCGACGTGTGGGAGCCCGAGGAGATCATCTGGGGCCAGGAGCAGGAGTGGCTGGGCGGCGACCGGTACCTGGGCGACCAGGAGATGGCGCCCAACGTCGGTGCGGCCGAGATGGGCCTCATCTACGTCAACCCCGAGGGCCCGCACGGCAGCGCCGACCCGCTGGCGGCGGCCTGGTTCATCCGCGAGACGTTCGCCCGGATGGCCATGAACGACGAGGAGACCGTGGCGCTCATCGCCGGCGGCCACACCTTCGGCAAGACCCACGGCGCGGCCCCGGCCGACGACCACGTCGGGCGCGAGCCCGAGGGTGCCCCGCTGGAGGCCCAGGGGCTGGGTTGGCTCAGCACCAACGGCACGGGCAAGGGCGCGGACGCGATCACCAGCGGGCTCGAGGTCACCTGGACCGACAAGCCCACCCAGTGGAGCAACCGGTTCTTCGAGATCCTCTTCGGCTACGAGTGGGAGCTGACCACCAGCCCCGCCGGGGCCAAGCAGTGGGTCGCCAAGACCGACGACGAGATCATCCCCGACGCCTACGACGCGTCGAAGAAGCACCGCCCGACCATGCTCACGACCGACCTGTCGCTGCGCGTGGACCCGGCCTACGAGAAGATCTCCCGCCGGTTCCTGGAGCACCCCGAGGAGTTCCAGCTCGCCTTCGCCAAGGCCTGGTACAAGCTGCTGCACCGCGACATGGGCCCGGTCAGCCGCTTCCTCGGCCCCTGGGTCGCCGAGCCGCAGCTGTGGCAGGACCCGGTGCCGGCCGTCGAGGGCCCACTGGTCTCCGACGCCGACGTCGCGACGCTCAAGGCGAAGGTCCTCGAGTCGGGTCTGAGCGTGGCCGAGCTGGTCTCGACCGCGTGGGCCTCGGCCGCGACCTTCCGCTCGACCGACAAGCGCGGCGGCGCCAACGGTGCGCGCATCCGGCTCGAGCCCCAGCGCAGCTGGGAGGTCAACGCGGCCGTCGGGCCGGTGCTCGAGAAGCTCGAAGGCATCCGGCAGGAGTTCAACGCCGCCGGCGGGGCGCAGGTCTCGCTCGCCGACCTGATCGTCCTGGCCGGTTCGGCGGCGGTCGAGAAGGCCGCCCAGGACGGCGGCGTCGACGTGACGGTCCCCTTCCACCCCGGCCGCACCGACGCCACCCAGGAGCAGACGGACGTCGACTCGTTCGCCGTCCTGGAGCCGAAGGCCGACGGGTTCCGCAACTACCTGCGGGCGGGCGAGAAGGCCCGGCCGGAGGAGCTGCTCGTGGAGCGCGCCTACTTCCTGGACCTGACCGCCCCCGAGATGACCGTGCTAGTCGGCGGCCTGCGGGCGCTCGGCATCAGCTCCGGCCGGCACGGCGTGCTCACCGACACCCCCGGCGTCCTGACCCAGGACTTCTTCACGAACCTGCTGGCCACCGGCAGCACCTGGAAGGCGTCGCAGGCCGAGGAGAACGTCTACGAGATCAGCGACGTGACGACCGGCGAGGTGAAGCACACCGCCACCGCGGTGGACCTGGTCTTCGGCTCGAACTCGATCCTGCGGGCCCTCTCGGAGGTGTACGCCAGCGCGGACGCGCGGGACAAGTTCGTCCGGGACTTCGTGGCCGCGTGGGTCAAGGTCATGGACAACGACCGGTTCGACCTCGCCTGAGACCGGACCCGTACGGGTGGAGCCCCGGTCGACCACAGCGGTCGGCCGGGGTTCCACGCGTTCGCGGGCTCAGCGCAGCGGTCATGCCTGTGCGGGCAGCACGGTGTGGTTGGCCCGGAACAGGTTCTGGGGGTCGTAGGCGGCCTTCACCGCGGCCAGCCGGCGCAGCGTGGCGTCAGGGTAGGCGCGGTGGACGACGTCGGGCCCGGTCTGCTCCAGGAAGTTCACGTAGCCCGGTCCCCGGCCCACGGTCAGGGCCTCGGCCGCGCCGGCGACCCAGTCCCGGACCGGCGCCGGGTCGCGGCCGGGAAGGTCGACCGCGGAGACGGACTCCATCAGGGCGTGACCGCGGTGTGCGAAAGCCGTTGCCTCGGGAGGGATTCGACTGATCGCGCCCCCCATCGGGCGGAGGTTGACCACCGCCACCGGGGTGGGGGCGCTGCCGACCAGCTCGATCGCCCGGGCGGCGCGGGCGGCGTCGAACGTGTCGGCGAAGCCGGTGCGGATGCTCGCCTGCAGCCCGGGTTCCTCGGCGCGCAGCAGGCCGGGGTAGGGCTGCGGGCGGACGACGTCGGCCAGTAGCGGGCCGGCCGCGCGCAAGGGGGCCAATGCGGCGTCCGCGTCCTCGGGTCGACCGGAGTGGCAGACGAGGGCGACGACGATCGGTGTCCCGTGCCGCTCGGCCGGAAGAAACGGTGCGGGAGGGGCTTTCATGACGTTGACCATGAGCGACAGTTCGTCGGGGGCAACGCGGGCGGCGCTCACCAGGGCCTCCACCGTCTCGGGCCGGGGCTCGAACGCCAGCGCACCACCGGTCACCGTCGGGGTCGGGTGCAGCCGGAGCTCCAGGTGGGTGACGACCCCGAAGTTGCCCCCGCCGCCGCGCAGCGCCCAGAACAGCTCCGGGTGCTCGTGCTCATCGGCGCGCACGGTGCGACCGTCGGCCAGGACGACCTCGGCGGCGAGGAGATTGTCGACGGTGAGCCCGTCGCGCCGGCTCAGGTAGCCGATGCCGCCCCCCAGCGTGATCCCCGAGACCCCCACGGTCGAGGTGTCGCCGAAGCCGGTGGCCAGGCCGTGCTCGGCGGCCGCCGCCGTGTACGCGCCCGCCGGCACGCCGCCGCCCGCGGTGGCGACCCGGGTGGCCGGGGAGACCTCCACGTGGTCGAGCAGGCGCACGTCGAGCACGAGCCCCGCGTCCGCCGTCCCGAACCGCGCGTAGCTGTGGCCCCCGGAGCGCACGGCCAGGGGCGCTCCGGTCTCGGCGGCGGCCCGGACGACGGACGCCACCTCCGCGGTGTCGCGCGGGCGGGCGAGCACGGCCGGTCGGACGCCGGGGGCGGCCAGGGCGGGTGCGCTCAGCTCGTCGAAGCCGGTGCGTTCCGGGGTGAGCAGGCGCTCGCCCAGGGCCGGGGCGAGGAGTCGGGTCACGTCGTCCAGGTGGGTCATATCCGTGCCTCCGTGAGATAATTCGATGTCTAATCATTAGAGATCGAATGATTAGCTGTCAAACGATTGCGGGCTTAAACTGAGCGACGTGCGGGACGAGGGCGACGTGACGCCGATCGGCATCACGCTCTGGGAGACGACGCGCCGGATGACGCGCGCGTTCGACGCGGTGCTGGCCGAGCACGGCGGCAACCGCCCGGTCTGGTTCGTGTTCCTGGCCCTCGCCGAGGGCGGCCACCAGACGCAGCGCGAGCTGGCCCGCGAGATCGGGATCAAGGAGTCGACGCTCACGCACCACCTGAACGCGCTGGAGCGCCGCGGGCTGGTCGCCCGCCGGCGCGACCCGGACGACCGGCGCGTGCAGCTGATCGAGTTCACGCCCGAGGGTCGGCGGGTCTTCGAGGGCATGCGGACCGCGGCGATCGCGCACGACCGCCGGATCCAGTCCGCGCTGGGCCCCGACGGAGTGCGGGCCCTGCGGAAACAGCTGGTCGCCCTGGCCGACGCCGTGGGGGAGCGGGGCGAGGCGGACGGGCTGCCGCCCCTCGACCCGATCTGAACCGGCCGCGGCCCGTGGATGACATCTGCAGATGCCGCCCTGAGAAGTCGGTGATCTAGTGGAGCTGTTGGCAGTCCCAATGGTCCCGATATGTCGGACCTGAACCCAGGGAGCGTTAGATGATCGTCCTCGGACTCGTGCTGTTGGTCCTCGGGATCATCCTCAAGGTGTCGATCCTGTACACGCTGGGGATCATCCTGCTGGTGATCGGTGTGATCCTGTTCGCGCTCGGCCAGACCGGGCGTGCCGTCGGCGGCCGGAACCACTGGTACTGAGCCAGCGGGCTCGCACCCACTCCGCTCACCGAGGGGCGCTTCCTCGATCCGGTCAGGATCGGAGAAGCGCCCCTCGGCGCTCGAGCCCTACCTTCTGGGGAGTCGAACCGACAGGACTCCGGAGGGAATGAGCTCAGATGCCCACGAAGAAGGCCGAGACGAGCGGTGGCTTCAGCGCCGAGGAGATCGCCGCGATGAAGGAGCGCGCCGCCGAGCTGCGCGCCGAGGGTAGGAAGGGTGCCACCAAGGCCGACGGCCTGGCCGCCCTGCTCGAGGCCATCGAGAAGCTCGACGGGCTCGATCGCGAGCTGGCCGAGCGCCTCCACGTGACGGTCACGAAGGCGGCGCCCGGGCTCAACCCCAAGACCTGGTACGGGTTCCCGTCCTACGCCAACGACGCGGGCAAGGTCGTGGCCTTCTTCAAGCCGGCGTCCAAATTCAAGGACCGCTACGCCACACTGGGTTTCGAGACCTCCGCCGCCCTCGACGACGGGGACATGTGGCCCGTGGCGTTCGCCCTGGTGAACTGGACGCCGGCGGTCGAGAAGAAGATCGCCGCGCTGATTCGGAAGGCGG
>NZ_JBITLV010000012.1:0-30149 GCF_044465595.1 Spongisporangium articulatum
CCGACCTCTGGCGGGGCTTCGGGCGGGGCTTCGGGCGGGGGTTCGGGAGGTGGCTCGGGAGGTGGCTCAGGCGGTGGCTCCGGCGGTGGCTCCGGCGTAGGACGGTTCTTCGGCGGCGCTGGGGACTTCTTCGTCGATACCTACCAGTCCGTAGCTACAACAATCGCGCATCCGTGGGATTCACAAATGGCGACGCTCAACGGTTGCTATCAGAATTTGCTGACCTGTCCAGCACTCGGGCCTGTCGGGATGACCAACAGCCTCATCGCCGGCCTCACGGAACCGGTAATAAGTCGATGGAAGACTGGCGACCGAGCTGGTGCTGCCGGGTACGGACTGACTGAGGTCGTCGTTGCGATTCTTGGCACCAAGGGGGCCGGTGCTAGCGCAGATGCCGCTGCAGCCACGGAAGCCGGTGCTGGCCTCGGCGCGAGTGGCGGCTTGGGCGGTAGCATCAAGTCTCTCTTCCATTACACAGACGAGGCGGGACAAAAGGGAATCGTGGACAGTGGCGAGCTGCGGCCCTCCTTGAAGAGCGCTAATCCCAAGGACGCTCGCTATGGTGATGGGCAGTACCTTTCGGACATTGCCCCAGGAACCATGACCAGCACGCAACTGAGTAGGGCCTTCTTAGGGCACCCGTTTGCCCCGCAGCGATTCACCAACTATGTGGAGATCAATGTTTCCGGCTTGAATGTTGTGCAAGGTCGGCCTGGGGTGTTCGTCGTCCCCAACAATGTTTCCCTTGATCTCTCCGGTCGGATCATTAGCACAGGTGCGAACTGATGCGCTATATGAGGGTCGAATGGCGTCATGATCACGCAGACGAGCCTGTCCTTCTTTTTAGCGAAGTCGAGTGTGGTCAAGAAGTGCGAAAAGTAGAGATCTTCCGAAGCGGCGAGATGGGCTACGCAGACGCCCTGACCAGTCGGGGCGGCACCGTGCTGGGCGAAGGGATGATCCCAACGCTGGAGGAGATCAACTCCAGTGAGGAGTTCATGGGCCGCGAGATTGGCGCCGCAGATTTCGAGAGGATTTGGAATCAAGCACATGAGACGTGAGTGTTCTTCGGATGATCAGCCGTGTGATTTCTTGCCAGATGATACATTGCGACCCGGCTTGGCGAATGATTCCATGCTCACGCTGCCATTCCTTTCTTTCCTGTCGAGGAATTCGTTGGGAACGTTCGGTCGGAATTTATGACCTGAGCCAATTGTCCGACTTCGTTTCCGGTCCGGTTCCTGCGAGAGTGCCGGGGTCTTGTGACTGGATATGGAAGGCTGAGTATCCGGTGCGGTGTTCGTGGGAGCGGCAAATCGCGAAGCTGTGAGGGTGAGAATACGGGAGGTAGGCCTCCTTGACCGGCCTGCAGCCGCTGGTCCCTTGACGAAAGGTACCGCCTTGACAGTGGATACCCCGGAAATCCTTTCCCTGATTCGTCAACTCCTCGACGTATCAAACCCTCGCCGGGTCAATCACATAGACAGCGTCACCGGTCGAGTCGCGGACTTCTCGGATGAGCAGGCGACTGCCATCGCACAGATCCTGCTCTGGTTGGCCCTGGGGGAATCGGAAGAAGAAGCCATCGAGGCTGAACTCAATGCCCTCGCGGAATCGGGGAACATGACCGCCTCCCTCATGAAATGTAGAAGCAGTTTCGCGCCGTCGGGCGAGAAGACCTCAGAGGTACAGCCCGCGAGGCTTACGATGAGCTTCTGTCCTGGGAGTGGCAGGCAGGGCAGAGCGAGCTTCTTGACGGCGAACGGGAAAGTGAACTCGGTCGTTGACCGCGCGCCCACTGTTTCTACGGCCTCCATCGAGTATCCGTTGTAATCAGACCCGCGTCGAGCCTGACCACGAGCAAGAGCGGGTTCGAATCGGTGCAACGACCCCTCTGCTTCTCCGGGTGTATGACTCGGCCGGGCGTCTGTGAGATTCGCGTGTCGACTCAGGCGACGTAACTGCTTGCCCGGCGCAAGCCTAGAACGTTCTAGAATTGCTGATGTGCACGATCTCTCCGCCCAGCACCGCCGGGCCGCCCTGCTCGCCCTCGCCCTCGGGGGCTTTGCCATCGGGCTGACCGAGTTCGTCGCGATGGGGCTGCTGCCCGACATCGCGCAGGACCTTCTGCCCGGCCAGTACGCCCGCTCCAGCTCGGACGCCGTCGCGCACGCGGGCTGGATGATCACGGTCTACGCGGCGGGGGTCGTGGTCGGCGCCCCTACGATCGCCGCACTGAGCGCAAGGTTCGCCCGCAAGCAACTGGTGCTGGGTTTGCTCGCCATGTTCGTCGCGGGCACCGTGCTCTCGGCGCTGGCCCCCAACTTCGGGCTCGTCCTCGTGGCCCGGTTCCTCGCAGCCCTCCCGCACGGCGCCTACTTCGGGGCGGCCGGCATGCTCGCCGCGACTCTGATCGGGAAGGGCAGCGAGGCCAAGGGCTTCGCGGCCGTGCTCGGCGGGCTGACCGCGGCCAACATCGTCGGCGTCCCGGCCATCACCGCGCTGGGGCAGGCGACGAGTTGGCGGGTGGCGTACCTGGCTATCGCCGGCACCTTCGCGCTCACCCTGGCCGCCGTGGCGCTCGTCGTCCCGGGCATGGCCCCGGCCCCCGGCGGGTCGCCGCGCGCCGAGCTGAGTTCGCTGCGCTCGGGCCAGGTCTGGCTCGTGTCGCTGGTCGCCTCGATCGGCTTCGCCGGGTTCTTCTGCGCGTACAGCTACATCGCCCCCGTCACGACGCACCTGGCCGGGCTCAGCGCATCGACCGTGCCGTGGGTGTTGGTCGTGATGGGGTGCGGCATGACGCTGGGCAACCTCGTCGGCGGGGTGGCCGCCGATCACAATCTGAAACTGACGTTGCTGGGCGGGCTCTCGGCGATCATCGCCAGTCTCGTGCTGTTCGCGCTGACCGCGGGGAACCCGGTCGGCGTGTTCGTGAGCGGCTTCGCGGTCGCGGCGACCAGCCTGTTCGTGGCCCCCGCCCTGCAGGCCCGGCTGATCTCCGTCGCCCCGCAGGCCCAGCTCATGGGCGCGGCGATGAATCAGTCGGCCACCAACATCGCCAACAGCCTGGGCGCGGCGCTGGGCGGCGCAACGATCGCCGCCGGGTTCGGCTACCGGTCGCCCGCGGTGGTCGGGATCGTGCTCGGGCTGGTCGGTCTCGGGCTTGCCGCGGTCAGCTTCCGGGTCGAGCGCACCCCGACCGACCCGGTGCCCGAGGCGCAACCGGCGGCCCTATGAGCGGGCGAGTCACGCTGGCCGACGTCGCGGCGGAGGCGGGCGTCTCGGTCGCGCTCGTCTCGATCGTCATGCGCGGCGTGCCGGGGGCCAGCGACGCGACCCGCGAACGGGTCCGCGACGTCGCCGACCGGCTCGGCTACCGCCCCGACGCTCGGGCCCGGCTGCTGCGCTCAGGCCGCAGCCGCCTGCTCGGGGTGGTGTTCGGCGTCGAGTACGCCTACCAGGGCGAGTTGGTCGCCGGGCTCTACGCGGCGGCCGAGAAGCTCGGCTACGAGATCGTTCTCAGCGCCACCACCCCGGCCCGCGACGAGCGCGCCGCGGTCGCCGACCTGCTCAACGACCGGTGCGAGGCCCTCGTCCTGATCGGTTCCCAACCACCCTCCGACCTGACCGGCCGCGAAGACGTCCCGCCCGTCGTCGTCCTGGCCCACGCCAGCGAGGTGGCCGGGGTGGACGTGGTGCGCACCGATGACCGGGCCGGCCTGCGCCTGGCCGTCGACCACCTGGTCGGGCTCGGCCACACCCGCATCGCCCACGTGGACGGCGGCCGCTCACCGGCCGCCGCCGACCGGCGGCGCGGATACCGGGCGGCGATGGCCGCGCACGGGCTGCGCGACGCCGCGCTCGTCCTGCCCGGCGGGGCCACCGAGGCGGACGGCGCCGCCGCGGCGCAGGCCCTTCTGGCCGCCGACGTCACCGCGGTCACGGTGTTCAACGACCGGTGTGCCACCGGCGTCCTGGACGCCGTGCGCCGCGCCGGACGCGCGGTGCCCGAGGGGTTGAGCGTGGTCGGCTACGACGACGACCGGCTGGCCCGGCTCAGCCACGTCGACCTCACCACCGTCGCCCAGGACACCGCTCGGATGACCGAACTGGCCGTCCGGCGGGCCGTCGAACGCATCGAGGGAGAGACCGTCACGGAGCCCGATGTGGTGATCCCGCCGCGGCTGGTCGTGCGCGGCACCACAACCCGTCGATGAGAACACTCTCATCCAACCCGGCCCGGGCGCTTACGATCCGGGGGTGTCCATCGGGCTGAGGGTCGGAGTGCTCGGCGACGTCGTCGCCACCCGCGACGGCGCCCCCGTCGACCTCGGCGGCCGGCAGCAGCGGGCCGTGCTCTGTCTCCTCCTCGTCGCCCGCGGCGAGACCGTGGCCACCGACCGCCTGATCGAGCAGGCCTGGCGGGGCAACCCGCCCGCCGGGGCGACCAGCGGTTTGCAGGCCTACGTGTCCCGGCTGCGCAGCGCGCTGGAACCGGACCGGAAGGCCCGTTCGCGCGATTCCACGATCGTCAGCAACGACCTGGGCTATGCCCTGGCCCTGCCTGACGACGCGGTCGACGCCTGGCGGTTCGAGGCGCTGGTCGGCACGGCGTTGGCCACCGCGGAACCCGCTGCGCGGGATACGATCTTGCGGGAGGCGCTGGCGTTGTGGCGCGGCCCCGCCTACGGCGGGTACGCCGACGAGCCGTGGGCGGAGGTCGAGACCGGGCGGCTGGCGGAGCTGCGGGACGTCGCCCGCGACGAGCTCGCGGCGGCCCGGCTCGCGCAGGGCGAGAGTGCCGTCCTGGTGCCCGAGCTGGAGGCGCTGGTGGCCGCCACCCCGTTGCGGGAGGAGCGCTGGCGGCTCCTGGTCCTGGCCCAGTACCGGGCCCAGCGGCAGGGCGACGCGCTCGCCACGCTGCGCCGGGCCCGGGCCGTGCTGGCCGACGAGCTGGGGGTCGACCCCGGGCCGGCGTTGCTGGCCCTCGAGGCGGAGGTACTGGCCCAGTCGCCCGCTCTCGCCCCCGTGGTGCCCGTGGCCACGGTGACGACGGCTGTCCAGCCCGCCGGGCCCCGTCCGGCCGAGGACCTGATGGACCGGGACGTCGAGCTGCGGGAGCTGCAGGCCGCGGTCGCCGACGCGCTGGCCGGGCAGGCGCGCTGCCTCGTCGTGGAGGGCCCGGCCGGGATCGGGAAGACGCGGCTGCTGGCCGAGGCCCGGCGCCTGGCCGCCGACAGCGGCGGACGGGTGCTGTTCGCCCGCGGCAGCCAGCTGGAGCGCGAGTACGGGTTCGGCGCCGTCCGCCAGCTGTTCGAGGACGCCGTGACGGACGCCCCCGGCACCCTGACCGGGCCGGCGGCCCCGGCCGCCGCGCTGTTCGGCACCGGCGACGAGACGGCGCCGGAGAGCGCGCCGGTCGTCACCCACGCCCTGTACCGGCTGGCCCTGAACCTGGCCGCGGCGGTGCCGCTGGTGCTGGCCGTCGACGACCTGCAGTGGTGCGACGCCGCCTCGCTGCGGTTCCTGGTCTACCTGGCCAACCGGATGGAGGGGCTGCCGCTGCTCGTGGTGGCCACGCTCCGCACCGGGGAGCCGCACCAGGAGGAGGAGCTGATCGGGCACCTCCTGCACGACCCGGTGACCGACCGGCTGAGGCCCGGTCCGCTGTCCCGCGAGGGTGTCGCCGAACTGGTCGACACGCGCCTCGGCACCGCTGAGCGACCCTTCGTGGAGGCCTGTTACGCGACCACGTCGGGGAACCCGCTGCTGCTGCGGCAGCTGCTGAGGGCCCTGCAGAGCGAGCGGGTCAGCCCCGACGCCGCCCACGCCCAGGTGGTCACCCGGATCGGTTCGCGTGCCGTGTCGAGCCTCGTGTTGATGCGGTTGAGCCGGATGCCGGAACCCGCCCCGGCCGTGGCGGCCGCCGTCGCTGTGCTCGGGTCCGGGGCCGAGCTGCCCGTCGTCGCGGTCCTCGCCGGGGTCGGGGAGGAGGCGGCCGCGGACGCCGTGGCCGGGCTGGCCCGCGCCGAGATCCTCCGCGACAGCTACCCGCTCGGGTTCGTGCACCCGCTGGTCGCCGACGCCGTCTACCGCGACCTGGCCCCCGGCCGGCGCCAGCTCCACCACGCCCGCGCCGCCCGAGTCCTCGCGGACGCCGGGGCCGCGCCCGAGTCGGTCGCCGCCCAGCTGCTTCAGGTCCCGCCCCGGGGCGACGCCTGGGTCGTCTCGGCGTTGCGCACCGCCGCCGCCCGGGCCCGTGAACGCGCCGCCCCCGAGGCGGCCGCCACCCTCCTGCGCCGGGCGCTGGCCGAACCGCCGATCCCCACCGAGCGGACCGCCGTCCTGCTGGAACTCGGTCAGGCCGAGGCGATCTCGGACGCCCCGTCGGCCATCGAGCCTCTCCGGGAGGCCTACGACCGGCTCGGTTCCACCCCCGCGGGGGTGGAGCTGGCCCTGACGCTGGGGCGGATCCTGATCTTCGTGGGCGAGCCGGGGTCGGCCCACCGGTTCGCGCGGGAGGCGGTCGCGGCCCTGCCGGCCGACGCGGGCGATGCGGCCGTCGTGGACGACCGGCAGGCGCTGGTGGCGACCGAGCGGATCGCCGGCTACCTGCACGACGTCGACCCGGCCCGGTGGCGCACCACGCCGCCGCCCGAGGTGGTGGGCACCGGGCGGGGGGCGCGGATGCTGTCCGTCGCCCTGGCCTGGGAAGAGGTGATGGACGGCCGCCACCGCGACCGGGCGCTGGAACTCGTCCGGTTCGGGATCGACGGCGGGACGCTGCTGGAGGCCGACACCGGCCTGCTGTGGGTGATCGCCGGGCAGGTCCTCGACCTGTGCGACGAGGACGCGGCCCCGCTGTGGGCGGCGGGGCTGGTGCAGGCCGACCAGCGCGGCGACCTGTTCACCCGGCTCGGCATGCAGCTGTGGCGTGGGTGGATGCTGTCGCGACGGGGAGACCTGCGCGAGGCGCACCAGGTGCTGGCCGCCGGCAACGAGATGTCCCACACCTGGGCGGAGGGTGGCATCGCCTCCGGGTACGGCGAGACGTTCCTGCTCAACGTGCTGATCGAGATCGGCGACCTGGCCGCCGCGCGCGCGTTCCTCGAACACATCCGCGCCTCGTGGCGGGTCGCCGAGGGGGCGCGCATGTTCGGTGAGGTGCAGGCCCGGCTCCTCCTGCTCGAGGGCCGACCCGAAGCGGCCCTGCGCAGCCTCGACGAGGTGCGCGACGTGATGGACACGGTGCACAACCCCGCCTGGCGGTCCTCGCAGGCGATGCGGGCCTGGGCGCTGCACGGTCTCGGGCGCACCGACGAGGCGCTCGAGCTCTTCGGCGACGTCGTCGAACGGGCCCGGGCCTGGGGAGCGCCCCGCACGGTCGCGCAGGCCCTGCGCCGCCGGGGCACCGCGCGGGCCCTGTCGCAGCGGCCGGGCGCCGTCGAGGACCTGCAGGAGGCGCTCGACCTGCTCGGCTCCGGACTGTCGGGCGGCCTGGCCGGCACCGCGACCGTCGAGGAGGCCCGTTGCCTGCTGGCGCTCGCCGAGCTGAGCAGCCCGCGCGAGGCGGAGGTGATGCTGCGCCGGGCCGCCACGCTGGCCGGGACGTCCGGGGCCGACGGGCTGTACCGCGAAGCGACGGCCACGCTGACCGGCCGCGGCCTCGACGCGCCGCTGCGGCCCGAACCGGCCAGCACCCTCTCGTCCACCGAAAGGCGCATCGTGGAGCGGCATCTCGCCGGGCAGCCCGAACGTGAGATCGCCGACTCGCTGTTCCTCACCCCGCGCTCGGTGCGGGCCGCCCTCGACTCCATCCGGGCCCGGCTCGGGGCCGTGACGGCGGGCGAGCTGCGCGCCGCGCTAGACGGCTGAGCGCAGCGGGGTCAGCTCGTAGAGCGGGATCCCGTAGGCCGCCGCGAGCTGCGCGATGGTCTCCGGGGCGTGCCCGCTGATCACCAGGTCCGGTTCCGCGAACCGGACCTGCTCCGCGTCGAACAGCGAGGCCAGTCGGGGCAGGTCGGGGGTGCGGACGCGCACCGGCGGCGGGCTGCTCGGGTCGCCTGTCGGCCGGTCGGCCACCACCCGCCCCGCGCGCAGGACGACCAGGCGGTCGGCGGGCGGGACGACGTCGGCCGGGTCGTGCGCCGCGACGAGCACCGTGCGTCCGGCCCGGGCCCGGTGCACCAGCAACCGCCGGACCCGGTCGGCCCCTTCGAGGTCGAGCCCGGTCGTCGGCTGGTCCAGGACCAGGAGCGGCGGGTCGCCCAGCAGCGCCGCCGCGAGCCCGACCAGCCCGTGCGCGCCGGGGGACAGGTCCTCGACCCGGCGCTCGTCGCAGGTGAGCAACCCGACCGCCGCGAGGACGTCGTCCACCTGGCAGTGACTCACCCCGAGCGCGGCCGCGCGGGCCTCGAGAACGGCGCGGACCGTCGTCCCGGTGGGCGCCGCCCGCCCGTCGAGGAGGGCGCCGACGGCACCCGTGACCCGCACCCGCCCGGCGTCCGGTTCGAGCCGCCCGGCCGCCAGCCGGAGCACCGTCGACGTGCCCGAACCGTTGGGGCCGACGACGGCCGTGACCTGGCCCGGGTGGGCCGCGAACGTCACCTCATGGGCGGCGACGACGGTGCCGTGACGCTTCGTCACCCCGTGGAGCTCGATCATGGTCCCAGCGTGCGGGACCCCGGTTGCAGATCACTTGAGCTGCTGGTCAGAGGCTGCGGACCGCCTTGAGGACGACGTCCTTCGTGTGGTGCGCGCCCGACGGGGCGACCGAGCGGCGGTCGCGGACCTCGTCGACCTCGATGGTCCAGCCGGTGCCGAGGAGGCGGGCGACGTCGGCGGGGAAGTAGTAGTCGGCGACGTCGGGGATGTGCCCGAGCTCGGCCGGGTCGTGGTGGACGGCGAGCAGCGTGCCACCCGGGGCGGTGGCGGCGATCAGGGCCTTCAGGGACGGGTCGCCCGGTTCGCGACGCATCGCGAAGTACTGCATGTTGACCAGGTCGTAGGCGTTCGGCTCGGGACGTTCGTGCCGGTAGTCGACGTGCACCCAGGTGACCCGGTTCCCGGGGTCGTGGCTGCGGGCCCGCTCGACCGCGACGGCCGAGATGTCGGCCCCGGTGACCTGCCAGCCCTGGGCGGCCAGCCACAGCGCGTCGCCGCCCTCGCCGCAGCCCACGTCGAGCGCGCGGCCTGGCTCGAGACCGGTCACCTCGTGGACCAGCTGGGCGTTGGGGTTGCCGCTCCACAGGCGGTCCTTCTCGGCGTAGCGCGCGTCCCACTCCGCCTGGCTGTGCGGCTGGGGTGCGGGTTCGTGGCCCTCGTGGTGATGGTGGTGCTCGCTCATGGGTGCAGCGTGGACCGTGTCACGAGGCCTGGCAAACATCCTTGCCGGAACGGCAATCTCCCGCAGTCAGGCGAAGATCCGGTCGAGCCGGGCGCGCAGGAGGCGGCGGGCGTCGTCCGGTGCGTAGAGCCCGACCAGCAGCGGGGCGATCAGGCCCTGAGCCAGGAAGTACGCGCTGCTGGCCCGGCCGGGCGCCCCGTACGACGAGGACTGGGTGCGGGAGACCGCGAAGCGCAGCATCGATCGCGCGCCCATCGACCCGACCGCCGTGCAACGGCAGATGAGCGCCGCGCGAGGCGTGAAACTGCCCGCCCTGACGACGCTTTCGATGCCCCTGTTGGTGATCAACGGAGAACGTGACCCGATCATGAAGGTCAGCGGCGGGCGGGCGACCGCGCGCGCCGTCCCGGGGTCACGGTTCGTGTCCTACCCCGACATGGCGCACGCGATCCCGCCGTCGCGGTGGTCGAGCGTGATCGATGAGGTGGCGCGGATCGCCGGTCAGATGTAGCGGCGGATCTGCCCGACCCGGCGGTAGTCGTACTTCAGGTGCAGCGGAGAGGCGTCGCTGCCGTGCTCGATGACCATCAGGTGGTCGCTGCTGTTGCGCCCCACCACGATGCCCACGTGCCGTGGCCAGTTGCCGGTGGGCGGGTAGTGGACGAGATCGCCCGGCAGGGCCTTGTCGGCGTCGGCCACCTTGCGGCCGTTGTCGAGCAGGGTCCCCGTGTAGCCGCCCGTCCAGTCCGCCCCGTTCACCGTGTCCGGCAGTCCGTACTTCAGGAACAGACCGTTCCAGAGGCACCACGTGACGAAGGACGAGCAGTCGGCCCACTTCGGGTACTTGCCGAGCCGGGCGTCGCGGTTGTTGCGGATCCCGTTCCACCGGCGCGGATCCTGCGTGTAGCGGATGTCGTCGGCGTTGTTCCAGGCCAGTTCCGCCGCCTGGACCGCCCGGTCACGGGCCCGGCGGCGCTGACTGCCCTCCAGTCCTGAGACGCTGCCCATCAGATCCGCCCCCCTTCGGAGGCCCGGTCCATCTCGGCGACCTGCTCGGGCGTCGGTTCGGCGTACGGGTCGTCCGGCTCCCCGCCCGCCTCGTCGCCCGGGTCGTCCTCGGTCAGATCGTTGACGGCCACGTTGGTGCGACCCCTGGTGGCCTGCCGCTCGCGTTCCTCGTCGGCCAGGTCCTGCGCGTATTCGTCGTCGTCCACCGTCGCGGTGTCGACATCGTCCGGTTCGCTCATGATCCCGAGCGTAGGAACGCGGGCCCACGACCGACAGCCTGCTGACCCGCCCGCGGGAGGGCGGGTGGCACCCCTGCGCCGAGCGGGAAAACCCCGCGTGTCGTCCCGGCGAGACCCGGCCAGGCCGGTCAGGCGCCGTGCTCATCGATCGCGGGCAACTCCTGCCGACCCGTTCGGGAACCGGTTGGAGTTCCTCGAGCCGTTGGACGGGGGAGCGTCTCCCGGATGAGCCCGGCGCTCACGGTAAGGGTGGCGCGTCGCGTGACGGCCGGCTTTGCCCCGCCGATGCCGCTGAGGCCGCGGCGCTGCTCGAGACGTTCCTGGTGGTGCTGCCGAACGCTCCGACTGGAACGCCAGATCACTCGATTGGGGAAGATTCGTGCCGCCCTGACGGCCTGGATCTTCCCCGATCTCTGGTGGGATGAGTCGCGTGAGTGACGTCTGCACGTTCGTGGTCTGCGGGGCGCCGCTGGCGGTGCGCGCGCTCGACGTCACCTCGGCCCTGGTGCGTTCCGGGTGGGAGGTGCGGCCGATGTTGACGCCGGCCGCCCAGCCGTGGGTCGACGCGGAGGGGCTCGAGGCGCTGACCGGGAACCCGGTCCGGGTCGCCCTGCGGCACCCGGACGAGCCGAAGGTGACGCCCCGGTCAACGGCGCTCGTGGTGGCGCCCCTGACGTTCAACAGCCTGACCAAGCTCGCCCTGGGCATCGCCGACACCCAGGCGCACAGCACGCTGGCCGAACTGCTGGGGGAGCGGGTGCCGTTCGTGGCCGTGCCGATGGTCAACACCCACCTGGCCGGTCACCCCGCCTTCGCCGGTCACGTCGAGACGCTGACCGGGGCCGGCGTCCGGTGGGTGAACGTGGTCGACGGTTCCGCGGAACCGGCGGTGCTCGACTCCGACACCGTGGGCGAGGTCGTCACGCGCTTCGACCCGGCCTGGATCACCGGCGTCCTCACGAGATTGGGTGGATCTGGCGTCGCAGAGCGAGCCTGAATCCACCCGATCCCGGGAACGGCGCGGAATGATCGGTGGGATGAGCGAACGGCACCGCAGCATCGTCGACGTCAGCCTGATCCTGTGGCGCGACGGGCGGGTGCTCATGCTCCGCCGCGCCAACGCCTCGTTCGCCAACGACATGCTCTGCTTCCCGTCGGGGCACCTGGAGCGGGACGAGACGGTCGTCGAGGCGATGGTCCGGGAGGCCGGTGAGGAGATCGGCGTCCGCGTCGACCCGGCCGCGCTGCGGCTCGCGCACGTCGTGCACCACACCGATGAGGGGGTGCGGGGCGCGGGGGACCGGGTCGGGTTCTTCTTCGAGGTCGACTTCGAGATCGACGCGGTGGACGGCGAGCCGGTGAACGCCGAGCCGCACAAGCACTCCGAACTGGTGTGGGTCGACCCGCACGACCTGCCGGCGGACGTCGTCCCGTACCAGGCGGCGGGCCTGCTCGGGCACCTCGACGGGACGAACCTGACCCTGCACGGGTGGGACTGACGGCCGACCTCACACCGGCCCGCCGGGGGTGTGAGGGAACCGCAACCCCTGGAAACCGCGGGCGACATCCGGAGTTGACGGGCCCGACCTAGCGTCGGAGCGGGCCCCTCATCCGGAAGGAGTGACATGTCGTCGGCGAGCGCGTCGAAGCCGGCGCAGGTGCGGACCGTGTGCTCCTACTGCGGGGTGGGCTGCGGGATGGTGCTGGACGTCGCGGTCGGTCCCGACGGGCGGCGGCGGGTGACCAAGGCGTCCGGTGACAAGGCGCATCCGGCCAACCACGGCAAGCTCTGCACCAAGGGCGCCACCACGGCCGAGATGCTGGCCGCCCCGGGCCGCCTCGAGACGGCGCTCGTCCGTCGGGAGCGGGGTGGCGCGCTCGAACCGGCCGGGCTCGACGAGACGATCGCGGCCGTGGGGGCCCGGTTCCGGGCCATCGTCGACGAGCACGGGCCGGACGCCTTCGCGCTCTACGTGTCCGGCCAGATGAGCCTCGAGGCGCAGTACCTGGCCAACAAGCTGGCCAAGGGGTTCGTCGGGACGAACCAGATCGAGTCGAACTCGCGCCTGTGCATGGCCAGCGCCGGAACGGGGTACAAGCTGTCGCTGGGCGCGGATGGGCCTCCGGGTTCCTACGAGGACTTCGAGCGGGCCGACGTCTTCCTCGTCATCGGCTCCAACATGGCCGACTGCCACCCGATCCTCTTCCTGCGGATGATGGCCCGGGTCCGGGCGGGGGCGAAGCTGATCGTCGTCGACCCACGCCGGACCGCCACGGCGGACAAGGCCCACCTCTTCCTGCAGGTGCGACCGGGCACGGACCTCGCCCTGCTCAACGGCCTGCTCCACCTGCTCGTCGAGAACGGCCACATCGCCGACGATTTCGTCGCCGCGTGCACCGAGGGCTGGGAGGCGATGCCCGACTTCCTGGCCGACTACGCACCCGACGTCGTCGCCGGGCTGACCGGCCTCGACGCGGAGGACCTCCGCACCGCCGCCCGGTGGATCGGCGAGGCGGGCGAATGGATGTCGTGCTGGACCATGGGCCTGAACCAGTCCACGCACGGGACCTGGAACACGAACGCCCTCGTGAACCTGCACCTGGCGACGGGCGCCATCTGCCGCCCGGGCAGCGGGCCGCTGTCGCTCACCGGGCAGCCCAACGCCATGGGCGGGCGCGAGATGGGGTACATGGGGCCCGGTCTGCCCGGCCAGCGATCGGTGCTGGTGGACGCCGAGCGCGTCTTCGTCGAGGACCTTTGGGACCTGCCGCCGGGCACGCTGCGGACCGACGTGGGCACGGGCACGATCGACATGTTCGAGCAGATGGCCGCGGGGCGGATCAAGGCGTGCTGGGTGATCTGCACGAACCCCGTGGCCTCGGTCGGCAACCGGCAGACGGTGATCGATGCGCTGGCGCGCGCCGAATTCGTCGTCACGCAGGACGCGTTCGCGCAGACCGAGACCAACGCCCACGCGGACGTCGTCCTGCCCGCCGCGCTGTGGACCGAGGCCGAGGGGGTGCTGATCAACAGCGAGCGCACCCTGACCCTGGCCTCAGCGGCGGTCGACGCGCCGGGCGAGGCGCTGCCCGACTGGCTGCTCATCGCGAGAGTGGCCCGCGCGATGGGCTTCTCGACCGGGTTCGACCACACGTCGGCCGAGGAGGTCTTCGAGGAGCTCCGCCGGGCGGCCAACCCGGCGACCGGGTACGACCTGACCGGGGTCGGCTACGAGCGCCTCCGGGCCACACCGGTGCAGTGGCCGGCGGCGCCCGGCGGCCCGGACCGCAACCCGATCCGCTACGTCGGGGCCGACGGCCGCCCCCGCTTCCCGACGCCGTCCGGCCGGGCCGTCTTCCACCCGCGCCCGCACCTGCCGGCGCGCGAGATGCCCGACGACGAGTTCCCTTTCGTGCTGAACACCGGGCGCCTGCAACACCAGTGGCACACGCTCACGAAGACGGGCCGGGTCGCGAAGCTGAACCAGGCCAACCCCGGCCCATTCATCGAGCTGCACCCCGACGACGCGGCGTCCATCGGCGTCGTCGACGGGGACGCCGTCGAGGTCGTCTCCCGCCGCGGCCGGGCCGTACTGCCCGCCGCCCTGACCGACCGCGTCCGTCCCGGCAACTGCTTCGCCCCGTTCCACTGGAACGACCTGTTCGGCGAGAGCCTCGCCGTCAACGCCGTCACCAACGACGAGGTCGACCCCCTCTCGTTCCAGCCCGAGCTGAAGGTGTGCGCGGTCTCGCTCGTCAAATCGGCGGTCCCGGTGGACTTCTCGCCGTCGACCGACCTGGAGCGACGTCCGGACGGCGGGAGCCCCGACGCCGGGTCGCTCGCCGGGGCGTTGGGTGTGGGCGGCGTCGAAGCACCCGAACTCACCCCCGACGAGCGACGCTACCTGGCCGGTTTCCTGGCCGGGGTCACGCAGAACCCCACGGGAGTCCCCGTCCTGCCCCCCTCCGCGCCCCTCGACCCGGTCCGGGCGCTGTGGGTGAACGGGCTGCTGGCGGGCCGGTTCTCGCGGGCTCCGCAGACTGCGGCGCGGGCGCCCGAGCCGAGCGCGCCGTCCGGCCGGGAGGTGAGTGTGCTGTGGGCGTCGCAGACCGGGACCGCCGAGGCGTTCGCCGCCGTCGTCGCGGAGGGGCTCGGCCGGGCCGGGCACCGGGTCACGTTGCGCGGGATGGAGGATGCGGACCCGGCCGCGCTCCCGTCGTCCGACGTGCTCCTGATCAGCAGCACGTTCGGCGACGGCGAGGCGCCGGACAACGGCAGCTCGTTCTGGGAGGCGTTGTCGTCGGGGAAGCGGTTGGACGGGCTGCGCTACTCGGTACTGGCTTTCGGCGACTCCTCGTACGACGACTTCTGCGGCCACGGGCGGCGGCTCGACGAGCGGTTGGCGGAGCTCGGCGCGTCCCGCCTCTCACCGCGGGCCGACTGCGAACCCGACTACGAGGGCACGGCGACGGCCTGGCTGCACCGGGTGCTGGACGAACTGGCCCCCACGTCGAACCCCGCGGCCACCCTCCCGGTCGTGGCCGCCCCGGCCCGCCCGGCGCTCGTGCTGGCCGAGCTGGCCGGCAACACGCTGCTCAGCGGGCCGGGCGCCTCGAAGGAGGTGCGGCGCTTCACCTTCCACCTCGGCGACGATCCGGTCGGCTACCGGGTCGGCGACTCGCTGGAGGTGCAGCCCGTCAACGACCTCGCCCTGGTCGCGGAGTGGCTCGAGCTCACCGGCGTCGACGGCCGGACGCTCGTGCAGTTGGAGGGGCCGGGGGTGGTGCCGTTCGGTGAGGCGGTGCACCGGCACCTCGACATCTCGGCGGTCACCACCGATCTGCTCACCCTGGTCGCCGAACGCAGCGGTGACCGGCGGCTGGCCAAGCTGCTCAGACCCGACAACACGAACGAGCTCTCGCAGTGGCGGTGGGGGCGGCAGGCCGCCGACCTGCTGGCCGAACACCCGGTCGAGGCCTCGGCGCAGGAGTGGGCCGACACCCTGAAAAGACTCCGCAACCGGTCCTATTCGATCTCCTCGAGCCCCCTCGACGACCCGAGCACCGTGTCCCTGACCGTCTCGGTGATCCGCTACGAGAGCCCGCTGGGTCGCTGCCGGGGTGGGGTCTGCTCGACGTTCCTGGCCGACGCCCAACTCGGTACGCAGGTCCCGGTGCGGGTGCTGCCCTCGCCGCACTTCCGCCCACCGGATGCCGGGACCACCCCGATGATCATGGTCGGCCCGGGCACGGGGATCGCCCCGTTCATCGGCTTCCTGCGCGAACGCCGCGCGCTGGGTCACCCGGGCCCGAACTGGCTGTTCTTCGGCGACCAGCGCGAGGCCTGCGACTACCTGTACCGCGACGAGCTGCAGACCTTCTGCGCGGAGGGCGTTCTCGACCGGCTGGACACGGCGTTCTCCCGCGACCAGCGCACGAAGATCTACGTCCAGGACCGGATGCTGGAGCACGGCCACCAGCTGTGGACCTGGCTGGAGCGGGGCGCCCACCTCTACGTCTGCGGCGACGCGTCGCGGATGGCCAAGGACGTCGACCGCACCCTGCACGACATCGTCGCCGCGCACGGCGGGCTGGGTGTCGACGCGGCCCGGGCCTACGTGAAGCGGCTCGCCGCCGAGAAGCGCTACGTGCGGGACGTCTACTGAGGCACGAGCAGGTCAGGCCGACCCGACCCACTCGTCGCGGCCGTCCGGGAACTGCTGCCGCTTCCAGACCGGCAGCCGCGCCTTCACCTCGTCCACGAGCCGCACGGCCGTCTCGAACGCCTCCCGGCGGTGCCCGGCGGACACGGCGACCACGAAGGCGAGGTCCCCGACGTCCAGCTGCCCCACGCGGTGCGAAACCGCCGCCGCGGCAGCCGATCCCGACGCGAACACCTCGGCGACCACCTCGGCCAGGACGTCGGGGGCCGTGGGGTGTGCGACGTACTCGATGCCCGTGACGGCCCGCTCGTCGTCGACGTCGCGCACGACCCCGGTGAAGGTGACGACCGCGCCGCACGCGGCCCGCTCCACCGCCCGCGCGTGCTCGGCCACGTCGAGCGGTTCGGGCCCGACCCGGGTGAAGGCGACGCTCATGAGTGGATCGGCAGGTCGCCACCGGTCAGCCGGGCACCCGTACCACCCCAGGTCAGCGCGATGATCTCCGCGGCGATCGCGACGGCCGTCTCCTCCGGCGTCCGGGCCCCGAGGTCGAGCCCGATGGGTGAGGCCAGGCGCGCGAACGACGCCTCGTCGACCCCCGCCTCCCGCAACCGGTGCAGCCGGTCGTCGTGCGTGCGCCGGCTGCCCATCACACCGATGTAGCGGGCGGGCGTCTTCAACGCCTCCTGCAGCAGGGGGACGTCGAACTTCGGGTCGTGGGTGAGCACGCACAGCACGGCGTCCTCCCCGATCTCCTGCCCGGCCAGGTAGCGGTGCGGCCACTCGACCACGAGTTCGTCGACGTCGGGGAAGCGGGCCTTCGTCGCGAACACCGGCCGCGCGTCGCACACCGTGACCCGGTACCCGAGGAACGACCCGATCCGGGCGACGGCGCTCGCGAAATCGATGGCTCCGAACACGATCATCCGGGGCGGGGGCGCGAAGGACTGGACGAACACCGACACGTCGTCCATCCGCCGCTCGCCCTGCGCGCCGATATGGATGGTGCCGGTGCTGCCGAGCGCGAGCATCCCGCGCGCCTGCTCGACCACCCCGGCGTCCAGCTGCTCGTCCCCGAGTGACCCGGTGACGTCCGTCGGGGTGACGACGACGTACCGCCCCAGACCGGGTCCGGAGCTGAGGGTGGCCACGGCCACCGGACGGCGGGCCTCGATGTGGGCGAGGACGTCGGGCAGGTCGGCGTAGCGGGGGCCGCCGGGCACGACCAGCACGTGGATGATGCCGCCGCAGGTGAGCCCGACCGCGAAGGCGTCGTCGTCGCTGACCCCGTAGGTCTCCAGACGGGCCTCGCCGGTGCGCATGACCTCCTGCGCGGCCTCGTACACCGCCCCCTCGACACACCCGCCGGAGACGCTGCCGATCACCGTGCCGTCATCGGCCACGGCCATCGCGGCGCCGGGTTGGCGGGGCGCGGACCGCCACGTCCGGACGACGGTGGCCACGGCGAAGTCGTGGCCGTCCCGGACCCAGGTGGTCAACCCCTCGGCGATGTCGCGCATGAGACCTCCTCGCCGCACAGCCACCGACGCCGTCGTCGGCTCCCGCCACGGTAACCCCGCGGGTGCTGGTCCTCCAGAGGGTTACCCTGAGGCGGTGAGACCGGTTGCGCTCGGCATGCCCTCGACGGGCGGGCGTCCTGCCGCGCCCGGGCTGGTCGACCGGTTCGGCCGTGCGGCGACCGATCTGCGGGTCAGCCTCACCGACCGCTGCAACCTGCGCTGCACCTACTGCATGCCGGCCGAGGGCCTCGACTGGATGCCCACCGCGCAGACCCTGACGGACGACGAGATCGTGCGCCTGATCGAGGTCGCCGTGACCCGTCTGGGCGTCACCGACGTGCGGTTCACCGGCGGCGAGCCGCTGCTGCGCAAAGGACTGGAGTCCATCGTCGCGGCCACCAAGGCGCTGCGCACGGACGACGGCCGCCCGGTGGGCACGGCCCTCACCACCAACGGGCTCGGGCTGGAGCGCCGGGCCGCGGCCCTGCGGGCTGCCGGACTGGACCGGATCAACGTCTCCCTCGACACGCTGGACCCCGAGCGGTTCGCCCGGATCACCCTCCGCGACCGGCACGCGGACGTTCTGGCCGGGCTGCGGGCCGCGGTGGCCGTCGGGTTGGCCCCGGTCAAGCTCAACACCGTGCTGATGCCCGGGATCAACGACGACGAGGCGCCCGACCTGCTGGCCTGGGCACTGGCCGAGGGCTACGAGCTGCGCTTCATCGAGCAGATGCCGCTCGACCCGCAGGGCGGCTGGGACCGCGAGCGGATGGTCACGGCGGCCGACATCCTCGCGTCCTTGCGCACCCGGTTCACGCTCGAACCCACCGACCCCGACCGCCGGGGTGCGGCCCCGGCCCAGACGTGGTTCGTGAGCGGGACACCCGAGGTGGGGGGGACGACGTCCGGCCGTCCGGTGGTCGGGGTGATCGCCTCCGTGACCCGGCCGTTCTGCGGGGACTGCGACC
This sequence comes from Spongisporangium articulatum, assembly GCF_044465595.1. Taxonomy (NCBI): domain Bacteria; kingdom Bacillati; phylum Actinomycetota; class Actinomycetes; order Kineosporiales; family Kineosporiaceae; genus Spongisporangium; species Spongisporangium articulatum. Next base: position 18,745 of record NZ_JBITLV010000012.1, read on the forward strand.
GGACCCGGCTGACCGCCGACGGGCAGATCCGCAACTGCCTGTTCGCCCGCACCGAGACCGACCTGCGCGGGCTGCTGCGCTCCGGCGCGGACGACGAGGCGGTGGCCGAGGCGTGGCGGGCCGGGATGTGGACCAAGGAGGCCGGGCACGGCATCGACGACCCGTCGTTCCTGCAGCCGGACCGCCCGATGAGCGCGATCGGAGGCTGAGGATGAACACCGTGCGGTACTTCGCGGCCGCCGCGGCGGCCGCCGGCTGCGACGAGGAGAAGCTGGACCTGCCCGCCGACCTGCCGCTGACCGCGCTGGTCGAGCAGCTGTCGTTCCGGTACGGGCCGAAACTGTCCCTGGTGCTGGCGTCGTCGTCGTTCCTCATCGACGGGGTCGCCGGGTCGCGGGAGCGCAGCGTGCCGGCCGGGGCCACGGTCGACGTCCTGCCCCCGTTCGCGGGCGGCTGATCACGAGATCTCGGCCGCAGGGTCAGTCCGAGATCTCCAGCAGCACCTTGAGCGTGTCCCTCAGCGCGTCCGCGCCCCGGGCGTCGACGCGGTGGAGGAACGCGCGTTCCGCGGCATGGCGCGCCGCCACGGCCCGCTCGAAGGTGCTGCGGCCGGCTGTCGTGAACTCGACGACGTTGCGGCGGCGGTCGTCGACGTCCGGATGCCGGAAGACGACACCCTTGCGCTCCAGCGCATCGAGGAGAGCGACCATCGTGGTGCGGTCGACGCCCATCCGCTGCGAGATCTGCTGCTGGGACAGCGGTGCGGACCCGGCGATGACGACCAGCACGCCGAGCTCGCGCGCATCCAGGTCGAACGGGGCCAGGGCCTCGTTGAGCCGGGCCTCCAGCTGGAGGTAGGCGTGCTTCAGCAGGTAGCCGAGGTTGTCGGTGAGCTTCGGCGCCGCGTTGGCCATCGGACCATCGTATCGCTACGCTGATTGTCAGTAACACTGACGATCAGCGTTTCTACACGATTGGAGCGGTCATGATCCTGGTCACCGGCGGCCTCGGCTTCATCGGTTCGCACACCGTGCAGGCCCTTCTCGATCTGGGCGAGAGGTGCGTCCTGCTGCAGCGCCGTCCCGCGCAGCTGCCGCCCTACCTCGACGGCGCCTCCGTGGTCGTCGAACAGGGTGACGTGACGGACGCGGCGTCGCTGGCTGCCCTCGGTGACCGTCACGAGATCACCGCCGTCGTGCACCTGGCCGGCTCCATGCCCTGGCCGCCGGACCCGGCGGACCCGATCGGTCAGACCCGGCGCGCGCTCGGCGGGCTGCTCAACGTGATGGAGTCCGCGCAGAGATGGGGGGTCCGGCGCGTCGGGGTGGCCAGCACCATCGGCGTCTACGCCGGGGTGGACGCCGAGGGCGGGCTGAGCGAGGACCTGCCCCTGCCGACGACGAGTCCCCACCTGATCCCCACGTTCAAGAAGATCGGCGAGCAGTTGAACGGGTATCTCTGCAGTGCAACCGGTCTCGACATCATCGACCTGCGCGTCTCCGGCACCTGGGGCCCGCGCGGGCACGACGACCCGTTCTTCCCGGCGCCCTACCTGGCTCGCGCCGCTGCACACGGCACGGCGCCGGACCTCTCCGGCCTGCGGGCGCCGGCCCGGGCCGACGATGCTCTGGACCTCTGCTACGTCAAGGACACCGGACGGGCCATCGCCCTGCTGATGCTGGCGGGGACGTTGCAGCACCGGACGTACAACGTGGGGTCCGGGCGTTCGACGAGCAACGCCGACGTGATCGCCGCGCTGCGCGGTGTCGTGCCGGAGTTCGCCTTCGAGCTGCCCGACGGGGGTGGCGGGCCCGGGGTCTGGCTGGACATCTCCCGGCTGCACGAGGACACCGGGTACAAGCCTGCCTACGACGTCGACCGGGCCGCGGCGGACTACGTGGCCTGGCTGCGGGCGGGCAATCCGGTCTGACTCCGGGTCGCAGAACCGTGCCTCAGTGATCAACACGCCCTAGCGGGCAGACTCGGCCGCGGCGGGTGCCGGTTCAGGCGGTTCAAGGCGCAACCGGCGCAACCGGGCGGCCGAGAGGCGGTGACCCCACGCGACGAGGGTTGGGCCGTGCGGACCGTCCCAGCGGAACAGGGCACCCTCCTCGGGCGTGCCCTCCACCGCATCCGGTTCCCCGGCGAGCGGAGTCGGTCCGGTGACCTTCACGGCGCAGCCCATCACCTCGGTCCAGAAGTAGTCGTCCCACAGCGGCACCGGGGTCTCGAGTCCGAGCAGAGAGTGCGCCACCAGCCGCCCCTGGGTCATGGCGTTCGCCCAGAAGGGCCGCCGGGTCAGGTTCCCGCCCCAGGCGGCGCAGACGACGTCGCCCGCGGCGAACACCGAGGGCAGGTTCGTGCGGCCCCGCCCGTCCACGACCACGCCGTCGGCCAGGTGGACGCCGCTGCCGGCCAACCACTTGACGTTGGGCACGTCCCCGACGCAGGTGACGACGACATCCGCGCTCAGTCGCGCCCGACCGCCGTCCACGTCGACCCCGTTCACGGGGCTGCCGAGCAGCGTCGCCCGTCCCCGGAGAAACCGCCCGCCCGCTGCCGCGAGCCGGTCCTGCACGAGTCGGGAGACGAACCCGCCCAGCAACCGCTCGAGGGGCCGGTCCACGTCGACGACGGTGACCGCCAGCCCGTGGGCGAGGCAGGCGCCGGCCACCTCCATGCCGAGGAACCCGGCCCCGACCACGATCGCCGAGGACGCACGGGCCAGCGCGGCGCGCAGGTCGGCCGCGTCCTCTCGGCTGCGCAGCACCAGCTCCCCGGTCTGCCCCGGCGCGGCGAGCCGGCGCGGGCGGGCGCCCGTCGCGATCACGAGGCGATCGAACGGCAGCGTCCGACCGCCGGCCAGCTCGACCACCGACGGGGCCAGGCCCGTCGCGGTGCCCAGAACCACCTCGAGGTCCAGGCCGGCGGCGGCGTCAGCGGGCGGAAGCTCTTCCCGGAGGCCGCGTTTGGACAGGGGTGGCCGTTGATAACCGGGCTCGGCCTCGTCGCTGACGACGGTGAGCGGGCCGTCGTGGCCGAGGTCGCGCAGTTCGCGCGCCGTGGCCAACCCGGCCGTCGAGCCGCCGACGATGACGACGGGCGCGCTCAGGCCCATCGCAGGGCCGCCACCGGGCACACCGCGACCGCCTCGCGGGCCTGCGTCGCGAACTCCTCCGGGACCTCGTCGCCGGTCAGCAGCACCGGGTAGCCGTCCCCGTCGAGCTCCAGCACCTGGGGAGCCTTCTCCTCGCACAGCCCGTGCCCCTCGCAGCGGTCGCGGTCGACCTCGATCCTCATGCCGCCGCCCTCGCCGGGACGAGCCGGACGGGCAGCCGCCCGAACCGGTGGATGACGTTGTTCAGGGCCGGCTCCGGCTCGCCCGCCACCTCGATGCGCTCCACGTGCGCCAGCAGCGAACGCAGCACCGCCGAGGTCTCCAACCGGGCCAGACCCTGACCGGCGCACCCGTGGACGCCGTAGCCGAACCCGAGCTGGCCGGTCGCGTCGCGGGTGATGTCGAACCGCTCCGGGTCGGCCCAGAACCGCTCGTCGCGGTTCGCCGACGCGTACATCATCAGGACCTGGGCCCCGGCGGGCAGGAGGACGTCGCCAACGGGCGTGGGGGCGGCCAGCCGCCGGCCGAAGGCCCGCAGCGGGGACTCGAGCCGGATCACCTCGTTCACCGCGCCGGGCACCAGCTCCGGACGCTGCTTCAGCAACTCCCACTGGTCGGGGTGGCGGGCGAACAACCACAGGGCAGCGGCGATCGCCCCGGCAGTGGTGTCGATCGACGGGGCGAGGTAGTCGATGAAGAGGCCGCGACAGTCGGCCGTGGTCAGTTCCCCGCGCTCGATCCGCCGCACCACCTCGGCGGCCATGCTGTCCGGCAGGACGTCCCGCCGGCGGGCCAGGGAGTGGACGAAGGCCAGCATCGACAGGGCGGCCGGGCCGGACCGGACGGTCTGGAGGTTCCAGGGGCCCAGGTTGTCGAAGATCGCCCCGGCCCAGTGCACGAGCCTGTCCCGACCGCGCTGCGGCCAACCCACCAGGTCGGGCACGATGCTCAGGGGCATGGCCAGTGCGATGTCGTCGACGCCGTCGACCACCCCTCGACCGACGGCCCCGCGGACGGTCCGCTCGGCCAGCTCGTCGATCCGAGGTTGCAACGGGCGCAGCGCGCGGGGGGTCAGCCGGTGGGCCAGCAGGTTGCGGCGCTGATCGTGCTCCGCGCCGTCACTCAGCAGGGTGCTCGTGCGGCCGATCCGGCGCGCGATCGCGTTGAGTGGCACCCCGTGGGCCGACCGGTAGGCGGCGTCGTCCGCCAGGGCGGCGCGGACCTCGGCGTAGCGGGGCAGCGCGTAGATCCGCTGCTTGGCCAGCCAGACGACGGAGCCCAGGTCGCGCAGGGCGGCGTAGTGCGGGTACGGGTCGCGGATGGCGGCCGCCGAGTAGATGTCCGGCCGGTAGACGGGGACCCCGGCGACGGGGCCGCGCGGCCTCCCCGACAACCGGGGATTCCGGGGCGTCGAGCGCCCGGCACTCGTGGCCATCGGGCATCCGGGGGCGAACCCTCCGTCGGTCTCCGCCATGTCGCTCTCCTCGTCATCAAGGCACCGCCTGCCGACCCAGCGTGGCGAGTGATTGAGCGCGGCTGAAGGTTCACAATGGCCCAGATATCTTGGATCACGGTGCATAATGCACCATGATCAGAGCGGAGGAACCCACCGCGGAGCAGGTCCGGCAGGAGGTCGGCGCCCTCATCCAGGCCGGTGCGAAAGTGGCTCTGAGCAGGCTCGACGACGAGCTGGCCCGGATCGCGACCGTGCACCTGGACGCTCCGGGGATGGAGCGGGTGGCGGCCGACCCCGTGCTGGCCGAGTCCTCCGTCCGGGCGATCCGCGCGACGCTCGCGCACTGGACGGCGTCGGTGATCAACCAGCCGTTCGCGCCGGTGGGCCCGCCGGAGGACTGGGACAACGTACGGATCGCCCGAGACCTGGTCCGTCGGGGGTTGGACGAGACGGTGCTGGTGGCCTACCGGGTCGTGCAGGCCTTCGTCTGGCAGGAGTGGATCCGGATCGCCTTCACGCTCAGCGACGACCCCGCCGTAGTGCAGGGCGTGCTGGAGCACACCTCGGCCTCGATCACCGACTTCGCCGAACGGTCCCTGCAGCACATCGGGGAGATCATGGCCGCCGAGCGCGAGCACCTGCGGCGCGGGAGCCGCCCGGAACGCCGGGAGACGGTCGCCCTCCTGCTCGACGGCGCGCCGGTGACCGAGGAGCGCGCCTCCGCTCGGCTGGGCCTGAGGCTCGACCGGCCGCACACCGCTGTCGTGATCTGGGTCGACGACACGACGCCGCCGGCACATGCCCTCGAGCCGGTGATCGACCTCATCCTGCAGGTCACGGAAGCCCGCCAGTACGTCTCCGTCCTGCCCCAGACGGGGCTGGCCTGGATGTGGGTGTCCGGCCGTGGCCCCGACGTCCGCGAGTTGGAGGGACGGCTGCGGCAGTGGCCGGACATCCACGTGGCGATCGGCACCACGGGGACCGGGGTCGAGGGCTTCCGCTCCAGCCACCGTTCGGCGGTCGCCGTGCAGCGTCTGCTCAGCCGCTCCCGGCTGCGTCAGGTCGCGAGTGCCGACGACGCCCGGCTGGCCGCCCTGCTGAGCCGCCATCGCGACGACGCCACCGCCTACGCCCGAGAGGTCCTGGGCGACCTGGCGGACGCCGGGCCCGAGATTCTTGGGACGGTGAGGCTTTTCGTCCAGGAGTTGGGCAACGTGAAGGGGGTCGCCGAACGCCTGTTCACCCACCGCAACACCGTGGTCCGCCGGCTGGCCCGCGCGGACGAGCTGCTGCCGCGCCCCTTGCGGTCCAACCCCGTCGAGGTGGCGGTCGCGTTGGAGATCTGGCAGTGGTCCACAGATCCCGGTGGGTCCGACGCCGGTTAGGCTCAAGCAGCGAAGGGCTGTGCCTGCGCCCCCGGTCAGAGGCCTTCTGGCAGGCTCGGCTCGTGCGTTCTGACACGCCCCGGCACCGCGCCGCTCGTCGTCACGACCTCAGCGCCGGACGGGCTAGTCCCCCTGGTCGACACCCGCAGCACGGGACGCGCCACCAGTTCGACGCCGTGAAGCTCCTTGTGGCGCGTCGCCTCTGAAGGTGCTCAGCAACCGATTCCGGATTCGACGGGGCTCGGCTGCTACTACGACAACCGAGACCTCGCCTCGTCGAGGTAGGCCTCCACCTGCCGGCGGTCGAAGCCGCGCATGGTGACAGTGAACGCTGCCTCCGCAAGGGCTTTCGCAGCCTGGGCTTTCAGCGACGGGTCGCTTGAGCAGAGGATCGAGGCTGTCGTTTGCCCAGGCCACATCCACGTTCCCGACCGGGCGTTTCGACTTACGAGGAACTGAGAAGGGGTGTGGATTACGGTGCAGGCGCCTCCGACGACGATCCTGGGGATGCCCTGAGCCTTCGCTGTCAGTAGGTCGGGTGCGCCGGGGTCTCCGTCTGATGCTGGGCGATGCGCCGGTCGCGGGCAATCGTGACGAGGATGGTCGCGATGCCGAGCAGGGCGACCGAGGCGTTCGCGGCGGTGAGGGCGGTGGCCTCACCGAGGGTGGCGCCTTCGAGATGTGCCACGTGGAAGAGGAAGTGCGGCACGGCGAAGATCGAGTAGGCGAGCGCCGCGGGGATGGCGAAGTGTGCCTTCGGATTGAAGAAGGCGATGCCGAGCAGGAGTGCGATGCCGAGGGTCGCGCCGCCGAAGTCTCGGGCGTAGTGCTCGCTGAACGGCGGGGTCAGGTCGACGGTTGGGAAGTGGCGGTAGAAGGTCTCGGGAGAGATCGCGTTCCACGCGCCGACCACCAGCTCCTCGAGGAGCAAGATGGCGAGTCCGATTCGGATGAAGACGGTCATTGAGGCTCCTTCGATCTGCGCGGCACGGTCAGTGCACCCGTGCTCCGCGTCGTAGACGGGTGTCACTGGAATGACCGCGTAGGGGCTCCTTTCGTGAGGACGCTGCCGCAGGGACCTCACATCGCGAGGCGCTGCGCGGTCGTGACTGATGGGACCGGCAGACGAAGCTGTCCGGCCCCCCGTTTTCTGGTCCAGTTCGTGTGAGAGTGCCGCGAGTGTTGTGACCAGTTATAGGAGTGGCAATGCCTGGTAAGCGGTACTCGACGGAGCAGATCATCGCCAAGTTACGGGAGGCGGAGAAGCTCCAGGCGCAGGGTGCGACCATCCCCGCGGTGTGCAAGAAGCTCGGCGTCAGCGATCAGACGTTCTATCGGTGGCGGCAGAAGTACGGGGCGTTGAAGGAGGACGAAGCGCACCGGTTGCGGGCGTTGGAGCAGGAGAATGCGCGGCTGAAACGTATTGTGGCGGAGCAGGCTTTGGACATTTCGATGTTGAAGGATGTGCAGCGGGGAAACTTCTGAGCCCGGCTCGCCGCCGGGCCGCCGTGGCGCATCTGCAGCGGAAGTTCAAGGTGAGTGAACGCCGGGCCTGCCGGGTTGTCGGCCAGCAGCGTTCGACTCAGCGCTACGTGGTGGTGCCCTCGGACTTCGAGGCGCGGCTGGTCAAGGAGATGAAGGCGTTCGCCGAGGCCAACCCGCGCTGGGGCTACCGGCGCATCCACGCCCTGCTCGTGGACGTGGGTTGGGCGGTGAATCTGAAGCGGATCGAACGGTTGTGGCGAGCCGAGGGTTTGAGAGTCCCACCCCGGCGGAAGAACCGCCCCGGCGGGAAAGGCCCAGGCCAGGCCGGTAATAGTGCGTGGGCGCGGCCGGCTCTGCGGCCGGGTCACACCTGGTCCTACGACTTCGTAGCCTTGCGCACTCAGGACGGGCGACCGTTGCGGGTGTTGAACGTCGTCGATGAATACACGCGGGTCGCGGTCGGCTTCCACGTGGCCCGCTCGATCGGCACCCGCGCTGTTCAGAAGGTCCTGGAGGGCCTGTTCCAGACCCACCCGCCGCCGCAGCTGATCCGCTCGGACAACGGCAAGGAATTCATCTCCTCAGGCCTCATCCAGTGGCTGGGTGACCAGGGCGTGACCGCGGTCCCGGTCGCGAAAGCCAGCCCGCAGCAGAACTGTTACGTCGAACGCTTCAACGGCAGCATGCGCGACGAGCTCCTCGACGGCGAGCTGTTTCACTCCGTCCTGGAGGCCAAGGTCGTGATCGGCCGCTGGATCGACGACTACAACCACCGTCGCCCGCACCGCGGCCTCGGAATGATCACGCCGGTCGCGTTCGACAAGGCCGAACGAGCCCGGATAGCGGTTGGCTCGAGCGACGGTTATGAGGGCAGCGGATAAGAGGATCTGCCAACATCAGCCTTGGACCAGTTCCTCGGGCCACGCGACGGCCGCCCGGCCGGCCCGACTCTCACAAGAACTGGACCAACCGCAGGGGGCCGGTCAGATTGACCACCGTTTACCCGGCCATCGGTGGCCTACCCGCGGAGACCGCCACCAGCACCTACACCAACTTCGGCACCCCGAACACCCTCTCGGCGGGGAGCACGAGTCTGGTCAGCTCTACCATCTACACCGGTTCCGGGCTCTATGACGGTCGGACGTTCGCCTCCGGCGCCAAGCGGAACATCGACTGGGACATGAGTCGACGTCTGCCCTCAGCAGTGCAGACCTTCTACACCAGCGGCACCGCCAGCGTGTATTGGCAGAATGACAACTACAGCCGCGACCTCCTGGGCAACGTCACCTCGATCGCCGAGAGCACTGCCCTGCAGTCGCAGTGCTTCGCCTACGACGCGCGGAGCCGACTCACCCAGGCGTGGACGACGAACCCCGGCACCAACCCCTGCAGTTCAGCGCCGGCCGACACGGCGACGACGTGGAACACCGGCCCGAGCCCCTACCGGGTCAAGTACTCCTACGGGGCAACCCAAAACATCACCGCCGTGAACACGGCCGGTATCAATGGTTCCACGGCTACATGGACGAACCGTCCCTACACCTATGCAGACACAGCCCATCCCGCTGCTGTCACGGGGATCGTGCCATCGACAGCCGCCTCGACTGGATCCGACTCGTTCACCTATGACGCGGGTGGCCGCCTGACGACCAGGGCGGTCAACGGCACCAGCACATCCGTCGGCTACAACCCGCTCAACCAGCTCACCTCAACGAATGTCACGGCAGGAGTCGGTGCCGGAACGGCTTTCCGGTACGCCTACGACGCCGATGGCCAACGATCTCTGAAGGTCACTGCGAGCAGCGCAACCGCCTATTTCGGCACCACTGAGGTGACCGCAACGGGTACGGGCCTGACCACTTTGACAGGGACGCGCTACTACCGTCTCGGTGACGCAACGGTGGCGACGCGGGCAGGTTCGGCAGCGCCGACCTACCTCTTCAACGACGTACAAGGTTCGGCCACACTGTCCGTGACCGCAGGGGCGCCGGCGACGGCAACCGTCAAACGGCAGCGGTACATGCCCTATGGTACGGCTCGCGGCGCGGCCAACCAGCTGCCGGTCGAGCGTGGATGGCTCGGCCAGGTTGAGGACGACGCAACCGGACTCATCTATCTGAACAACCGCTACTACGACCCCAGTACCGGTCGATTCCTTACACCTGACCTTTTGTCTAAGCCGACTGATCCATCGACGCTTAACCCCTACACGTATGCGGCATCGAACCCTGTTACTTCCTCAGACCCGACGGGTCTTTGCCCTCCGGACAAGTGCGGAGCGGGGATTCCCACCAGCGATGGTCGAGTCCTCGGCGGGCGCGTCGACCCCGACAACCCCAACTCCAAGCGGGTACCGACGACATCGGGGCACAACTTCACTACTCCCCACAATGATGCGGTGACGGCGGCCAAGCAGGTCATTAAGGCGCAAGCCGCTGCTATGGGCATCTATGGCGACTTCAATGACAATTGGGAGAATCCCATTATGAATGCCTCGAAGAAGCCGTGCCTGTATGGCGGCCAGTCCAATTGCAATAATGGCTACGCGGACATCATCTTTGAGACCAATGACGGCGTCCTCTTGGTATGGGAAGTGAAAGCTGCAAAGCAGGGTGCCGCCAAGGCGCGAAAGGAAGCGGAGCACTACGTGTCGAAGCTTCGCCTCAGGGGTGACAATGCTCACCTCGGATGGGACATCGGGGGGCCCTATCCCTATTCAGCGGATGGCAAGCAAATTTGGGGAGCCGGAGAGGGCGTGGTGTTGTACGGCAAGGACAGCCAACGCAGCCGGGTTCAGGGCTCCGGCGGGTTCAACGCCAGCGATGCAATCGCATTGGCTATAGCTGCGGGAATCGTCGGGGGTATGTCTGGAGGTGTGGGCACGGGCGGTGGAGGCGGTACCGGGGAGATACCCCGCCCCGTGGGTGTTCCCGAGCCGGGCGGGGTCCCGGTGCCCGTCGGCGCCGTCGCTCCTCCAGCGTTGGGTATCGTGCCTTGGGTGGATCCCTTTCCGGCCTTTCGCCTAGCGGTCTAACCGTGGCGCCACGAGGAGTTAATGATGCGGCCCGGCCTGTCCAGCTTGACCCGCGACTACATCGCGCCCGCCCTGATCCAATACGGGTACCAGCTGCAGGGGGATGGTCTGGTCAAGCAATTTCCGACGGGCGACCAAGTGCTCGTCTGCCTGAACGGCCGAAACCAGGGCCATTTCACGGAATTCGTGATTACCGGGGCTGTGGCTCCACCGGCCATGGTGCGCTTCTGGCAACTATGGCTTGATGGTTCTATCGGATCCCTCACGCAGCATCACATGGCGGGCATCTATGGACCGGATGCACCGTCAGCCTGGGCTCAGGCCAATCAATCGCCTCGGCGTTGGGCGGTCGGCCTGACTGACGCTGCAGAGTTCGCCTCGGCGGGTGAGGATCTTGCGACGGTAATCGCGCGAGAGTTGGTTCCCGTGTTGGACCGCCTTGCCGATCGTCGGGAATTGCTACGTGCTTTTGAAGATCGTGAAGTTTACGGAACCGGCTTTCGGCCTTTCCAGTCCTATATTCAGCGACCACTCGCCATGCTGGACTGGCGGCCCATTGTAGAAATAGAAGATGTCCTGAATTCTGTAGGCGAGCGCATCGTGGCTGAAGTTCGCGGTGCCTTCCTGGCCTATGCCGAGGCCATCATTCAGGCCCGCAGGACATCCGGTGAAGAGGGAGAGCTGAAACCCGGCGTACCTGAATGGCTTCCAACGGCTCCCTGCTGGTAGGCGATCACTTGCTGTTCTCACCGTCCGCGCGATTCGCGTCCGCGGTCAGACTACCCAGCTGCAGGCAAAGCCGGGTCTGACGGTTTGAGTTGGTCGTGCTCGGTATGAGCCTGCCGTCGAACGTGACGTCTAAGGCGTTGAGGGCGGGCTTCCACTGGATCACCCATCGTGTCCTGCCCCGATGTGGCCTGGCTGATT
>NZ_JBITLV010000013.1:0-1474 GCF_044465595.1 Spongisporangium articulatum
GGGACTGTCTGATTAACGGTGTAACTGGGTCTGGCTCGACACGCCGAGCGTGATGCTTGGCGGTTTGGAGCTGGGCATGTCGGACACGATCTCGTCTATGGCCATGGACGGGGATGACAGCAGGGATGAGCAGAGCGATCCAGGTGGGCAGTCCGATGGGGTTTCGGCAGCCTCGCCGGTGTCGCTGTCGCTGCTCGATCAGGAGCAGCAGCAACGGTTGGCGGAGGAACTGGTCGAGCAGGCCCGGGCGCAGGGTCTGGACCTGATCGGCCCGGGTGGCCTGCTGGCCGGACTGACGAAGCGGGTGTTGGAGACCGCGCTGGAAGCCGAGATGGTCGAGCACCTCGGCTACGAGGCCCACCAGGTCGCCGGCCGGGACGGTGGCAACTCCCGCAACGGGAAGCGCTCCAAGACGGTGCTGACCGATCTCGGGCCGGTCGAGATCGAGGTTCCCCGTGACCGGGACGGCAGCTTCGAGCCGCAGATCGTGCGGAAGCGTCAACGCCGACTGGAGTCGATCGACCAGATCGTATTGTCCTTGACGGCAAGGGGTTTGACGACCGGCGAGGTATCAGCCCACTTCGCTGAGGTCTACGGCGCCTCGGTCGGGAAGGATCAGGTCTCGACCATCACCGAGAAGGTCGTGGCGGAGATGACCGACTGGGCCAACCGGCCACTGGACCGCGTCTACCCGGTGATCTTCATCGACGCGATCGTGGTGAAGATCCGCGACGGGAAGGTCACCAACCGACCCGTCTATGCCGCGATCGGCGTCACCGTCAACGGCGAACGTGACATCCTCGGCCTGTGGGTCGGCGACGGCGGCGAAGGGGCGAAGTTCTGGCTGCAGGTCCTGACCGAGATCAAGAACCGTGGCGTCGACGACGTCCTGATCCTGGTCTGTGACGGCCTGAAGGGGCTGCCCGACTCGGTGGGCAACGTGTGGCCGTTGACGACCGTGCAGACCTGTGTAATCCACCTGCTGCGCAACAGTTTCCGCTACGCCGGCCGGCATGACTGGGAGAAGATCGCCAAGGACCTGAAACCCGTCTACACGGCCCCAACCGAGCCGGCCGCCGCGGCCCGGTTCGAGGAGTTCGCCGAGGCCTGGGGGTCTCGTTACCCGGCCATCATCGCGCTCTGGCGCAAGGCCTGGGCCGAGTTCGTGCCGTTCCTCGACTACGACGTCGAGATCCGCAAGATCATCTGCACGACCAACGCGATCGAATCGCTCAACGCCCGCTACCGGCGGGCCGTCCGGGCCCGAGGGCACTTCCCGACCGAGCAGTCGGCGTTGAAGTGTCTCTACCTCGTGACCCGTTCTCTCGACCCGACCGGACGGGGCAGGGCACGATGGGTGATCCGGTGGAAAGCCGCCCTCAACGCCTTCGCGATCACCTTCGAAGGACGGCTCACACCGAGCACCACCAACTGAAACCGTCAGACCCGGTTACACCGGAAATCGGACAGTCTC
>NZ_JBITLV010000014.1:0-1107 GCF_044465595.1 Spongisporangium articulatum
CCTAGGTGTAACCGGCCATCAGGTTGGTGACACGACGCGGCTGATCGGGGGCTGGCCTCCGAGGGCGTGGTGACCTCGCTGAGTGTTGTACGTCTTCAGCCAGGGAGCTAGTGCCCGAGCTCGGGCGGCGTTGCTGGCGAAGGGACGGCGGTAGGCCCACTCGAGGGCCAGGGTCCGGTTGAACCGTTCGACCTTCCCGTTCTGCCACGGGCAATGTGGCCGGATCCGGCGGTGCTTGGCGCCGATCGCCTCGATCGCGGCGGCGAAGTCCCTGGAGTGGACGTAGTTGAAGGCGTTGTCCGTGATCACCTCACGCACGGTGATGCCATGGGCGGCGAACCAGGCCGCCGCACGCAGGACGAATTCCGCTGTGGTCGGACCTTTCTCGTCGGGCAGGATCTCGGCGTAGGCCAGGCGCGAGTGGTCATCGACGGCGGCGTGGACGTAGTCGAACCCGATCTTCGGCCGCTTGTGCTTGTCCGCGGTAGTCACCGCTCGACCGTGAACACGCCAGCCGCCGCCGGGCGGGATCTTGCCGAGCTTCTTCACGTCGACATGGATCAGATCACCGGGATGGTCGCGTTCGTAACGGCAGGTCGTAACCCTCGACGCCCTGATCGGCAGCCCGGTGATCGGGTCACACTCAGCCAGGCGGGGCACCCCGTGGCGGGCCAGGATCCGCGACACGGTCCGGGCCGGCACCTTCGTGGCCGCTGCCACGACATCCCGCCCGGCGCGCAGTTTCGCCCGAGCCGCCAGGACCCGGGTCTCGACCTTCACCGACGTGGCCGACGGCATCCGGTGCGGGCGGCTGGAGCGATCCCGCAGGCCCGCCTCGCCCTCGCACAGATAGCGGGCCACCCACCGGTGCGCACACTGCCGAGACACCCCCAACTCCCGGGCGACGTGCGCGACCGGCCGACCATCCCGCACGACGCGCAGAACCAACAGCAGGCGCCCGTGCACGGTCAGACGGGCATTAGCGTGGGACATGAGACCTCCGGTTGTGGTGACTGACTTCGCAATCACCACCGCACCGGAGGTCTCACTACGTGATCAAGCTGCCGCGCCGACCGTCACCAACGTCCTGGCCGGTTACACCTAGGC